>NCGK01000006.1 GCA_002281735.1 Gammaproteobacteria bacterium 28-57-27 | reverse complement strand
CCCAAAACCATGGAGCAGCTGACGCCTCTGATTAGGGTGCAGCCCTCAGTATCAACAGTGCCAAGCACACCCACCGTGCCCAGCGTGAAAAAGTAAAACTAAACCCGGATCAGCAATAAAAAAGGTGGCTCAAAAGGCCACCTTTTTTTGTTATGCGTAGGTTGTCTCGTCAATTGGATAGGCATCGGTTCGATCAATTGAAGGACTTTGTGTATCAGGGCGTGGCAGAATGCCAGCATGTGCGATTTTTGGTGAGGCAAAAAATGAATCGGATGTTCAAGTGGACGTTGGTGGTGGGGATTGTGGTGACGTTGTTTGGGGTGATTGCGGGCTTCACGACCATGTTTATGGGGATGGATAATTTCGCGATGTATTTTATTAGCGTGGTGCCGATTGGCTTTTTGTTTGTGTTTGCCGCGTTGACGGGCTGGATTATGGCGGGCGGGAAATAGTCCGATTACAAACGTGCTACGACGTGCTACGACGTGCGCGCGGGTGGGCAGCATCGTAGGTTTTGGCCAGATGTTGGAAGTCGAGGTGGGTGTAGATTTGGGTAGTGCTCAGGTTTTCGTGGCCGAGCAATTCCTGCACAGCGCGCAAATCGCTGCTGTTTTGCAAAAAGTGGCTGGCGCATGCATGGCGCAGCATATGTGGATGCACTTTGCCGCTTAAGCCGTTGTGGCGTGCGAGGCGGTTGAGGCGTTCCTGAACATTGCGTGGGCTGATGCGGCTACGACGCTGGCTAAGAAAAAGGGCGCTTTCGGTCGGAGTGGCATAGTCGCTGCGTAGCGCTAGCCAGCGGCGCAGTGCGCGGATAGAGGCATCCCCCAGCGGATTGATGCGGGTTTTTTGGCCTTTGCCGAGAATGCGTATTTCTGCATTGCTCAGGTCAATATCGTGCAGATCAAGCCCACATACTTCGGCCAAGCGTAGTCCGCAGCCGTACATGAGTTCGAGCATGGCGAGGTCGCGGATTTCCAGTGGGTCTTGGCTTGGACGATCCAGCAGCTGCGGCATGGCTTCGGCTTCGAGCACTGCGGGGAGCTGGCGGGTGGCACGCGGCAAGCGCAAGCCTTGGCTGGGGTCGCACGTAATGAGTTCGCGTTGTCGCAGGTATTTGAACATGGCGCGCGCGGCGGCTAAACGGCGGCTTAGCGAGCGTGGCGCGAGCCCTTGAGCATGGCGTTTAGCTAACCAGAGTTTCAAATCTACAGCGCTGACCTCTTGCCAGGCATTGCGTTGTACGGTGACTAGGAAGCCCCACAGATCATTGATATCTCGACGGTAGGCCGCACGGGTGTGTGGTGAGGTGTTGCGCGCTTCAAGCTCGCTAAGAAAGGCGGCAAGTTGTGGTATGGCATCCGCTGCAAGTTGGCTCATATCACACGCTGGAGTACGGCTCGCCATCATGTGCGCTAGGCGTGGTTGTGAAGAGCGTGGTGCGCATCAGGCTTGCAGCCAGCAGTTCCCCCACGAGTTCAAGGAAGAGCTTGCCCATGTCTGGGTTAAAGCCTTGCGGGTTGCGCTTGACCAGCAGCAATATGCCCAAGCGTTCGTCCGAGTGCAGTGCATTGATCGGGATGATGGCGCTTGAGCCCGTCTCTGGGAGGCTATGGCGGCGCAGTATTTGGCGCAATTCGTTGCTACTGCGTGGGATATGTGCCTGTTGGGTTTGATTTAGCGACGCCCAGGCCGCCGTAAGCGCACTGCCGATATTGTTTTCAAAATCAAATTGCGGACACAGCCGGTGAATTGTTTGTGCTGTGGCGGTATCGGGGTCAAGGTAGAGCAAGGCCGCGGAGAGATCAAAGCTCTGGCAAAGGTGTTCACGCAGGGCTTCCAACATCAGGCAAGGCTGGGTTGCGCTGACCAAGTGGACGGCCATGCGGTGCAGCTGAAGCGCCCGATATTCATTGGCCTGCGCTTCGCTGTGCAGCTCGTGCAGTTTTTGCTCCAGCGTGCTTTGCTTGTTGCGCAGTAGTTCGTTTTGGCGATCAACCAGTGACAGGGTGCCGTCATTGGTTTGCGGCAGGTGCAGGGTGGTGAGCAGGTGTTCGTGGGTGAGAAAAAAATCCGGATGCGCTTGCAAAAATTGCTTGACCTGCTCGGTGTGCAGCGCTTCTTCATGCTGCGCGTCGGCGGGGTGGTCGGTATGCAGCTTAAGGTTGGCTGGTGACGTGCTCATAAATCGATATGTCCGCTAAAAACCCGGCTGGCGGGGCCGGTCATCATGACAGGCTGACCCTCGCCAGGCCATTGGATATTGAGTTGACCGCCCGGCAGGTCAACGCGAACGCGCTCGTCCAGCCAGCCATGCAGCCGACCGACAACCACGGCGGCACAGGCTCCCGTGCCGCAAGCCAGGGTTTCGCCTGCACCGCGCTCAAATACGCGCAGGCGAATGTGGTCTTTGCTCAGAACCTGCATAAAGCCGACGTTGGTACGCTTGGGGAAATACGGGTGGTTTTCAATCTGTGAGCCAAGTTCGTTAACGGGGGCTCGATCAAGATCCTCGACTTGCAATACTGCATGGGGGTTACCCATGGATACCGCGCTGATAAGGTGGGTCGTGCCCTGCACCTCCAGCGCATAATCCAGGCAGCGCTCGGTCGCGATACCGGGTGCGATAAACGGGATGTCGGCTGGATCGAGGCGCGGTTCGCCCAGCTTTCGATATGCAGCACGATGATGCCTGCGGCAGTTTCAACCGGAATGGTACTGGCTTCAGTCAGGCCTTCGTCGCGCACAAAACGTGCGAAGCAACGCGCGCCATTGCCACATTGTTCGACCTCGCTGCCGTCGGCGTTAAAAATGCGGTAACGGAACAGCGCATTGGGGTTGTGTGTGGGTTCTACCAGCAGTAATTGATCGCAACCGATACCAAAGTGCCGATCAGCGAGGAAGCGTATCTGCTCGCTACTTAATGTGATGTTTTGGCGCACGCCATCCAGGACAATAAAATCATTGCCAAGGCCGTGCATTTTTACGAAGGGAAGGCGCATCAAAGAGGTGACTCATTCAGGTCGGTGCGCCGATTATAGCTTTGTCTGACAACGTTTGAGCAGTGGGTATTCGGACCGGTATTTAGCCGCCAGTCATCGACATGAAGCGAATGACTTGCCCCGGTTTTTCGGTGAACTCATGGCGCTCCGGCTTGAGGCCGATGGCCGCGACCAAGGCGGCTTTGAGTTCATCATCCGGGATGCCCTTGCGCAAAAGATCGCGCAAGGGAAAGTTGTGCTCCTGGCCAAGGCACATGTACAGCGTGCCATCGACTGACAGCCGCACACGGTTGCAACTTTCACAAAAGTGCTGCGAAATCGGGGTGATAAAGCCGATATGGGTGTCCGTTCCGGCAACGCGCATGTAGCGTGCTGGGCCGCCACCGTGAATCAATCCGCTGTCGATGGAGCCGTCAATGGTGGGAATAAGATTGAAACGTGATGCAAGCTCTTTCTTAACCAGCTGCAAATCAAGATAGTGATCGATCGCATTGCGGCCAGTATCGCCCATGGGCATGGTTTCAATCATGCGCAAGGTCAGACCGTGTTCGACGCAGAAGGCCGCATGTCGCTGACTTCATCGTCGTTGATCCCCTTCATCGCCACCATATTGATTTTGATCGGGTCAAAGCCATCTGCTTTGGCGGTGAGAATGCCATCCAAGACCTTATCCAAACGGCCTTGGGTAATGTCTTTGAAGCGCTCGGGTTTTAGTGTGTCAAGGCTAATGTTGAGCCGGTCAACACCTGCGGCGCGTAGTGCTCTGGATTGTTTGGCAAGGCGAGTGGCGTTGGTGGAGAGAGAGAGGTCTGCAATGCCCGCATCGTGTTTGAGGCGGCGCGCGAGTACGGCGACATCCTTGCGTACCAAGGGCTCGCCGCCGGTGATGCGTACGCGTAGCAAGCCCATTTCCTTCATCAGACCCACGACGCGCTCGATTTCGTCAAACGTCAGCCAATGCGCAGGTTCTTCAAAATCCTTGAAGCCTTCCGGCATGCAATAGAAGCAGCGCAAATCGCAACGGTCGGTCACCGACAGGCGAAGGTATTCGATTTTGCGACCAAAAGGATCGACCAAGGTGTGCACTCTGCTTCCTGTCTCGTAAGGTTTTCTCGACTATAACGATAAGCAAATGTGACTTTATTGTAAAACGCTAATTTACGATGCTGAATCAATCATATTTATGCGCGTGCTCATGGGTTGGGCGGCGGGGGCTTGTGACCCCCTGCGCCAGACTCGGATGAGCATGAACCATCAAGCGATGGGTGTGCGTTTCATGCTCAAGTGCAGGAGTCGTTGTGTTTCGTTGGGTATAACGATAACCGAAGTAAATATTGCGTTGCAAGTTTTGCATTTATCGAAATAGACTCAGCCATCAATTCAAGAGTTACACCCGCCATGTTTATGTCACGCCTGATAGGGTCTTGGGCCTTCGCTTTGGCTTTCGTGCTTGTTTTTTTTCTTGGAGTGACGGCACAGGCACATGCGGGCGATGAGCCTCTGATGGTCACCGCTCCAGTTACCTTGGACGGTGTAACCCTGTTCTCGGTGCGTGGGATTTCATCGTTGCCGGCAGAAAAACGCGCAGCAGACATTGGTCGGCGTATTGAGAGATCTGCGGCAGATCACAGCATAAGCACGGACGCGTTACATATTGTGTCCAAGGACGGTATGGATGCTCTTTACGCGGGGAACACGATGTTGGTCACGCTGGTGCCAGCGGATGCCAAAATCGAGGAGGTTGACCTAAATGTCCTCGCAGCTGCGACACTCGAATCGATTCGTGCCGCAATGATTCGCTACCGTGATGAGCGACAACTGCAGGCGCTGCTCTTCAAGTCAGCTTTGGCGCTGGGTACAGCGTTGGGCGTGGCTTTGCTGATATTTCTGCTAATTCGGTTCAGAAGGTGGTCTACCAGTTTTGTGGAGCGCCGGCTTGAAGCGCGCCTTGCGGCTTTGGAGAGCCTATCGCGCAGTATTGTGCGTGCGCAACAAGTCTGGCAGGTGGGGGAAGCGTTGCTGTTGTTCTCAGTGGGGGTGTTGATGTTGACCATCATTTCGCTCGGCGTGAGCGAAATATTGGCCATGTTTCCATGGACGCGTGGGTTGGGAGTGGTGCTGCATGATGCCTTGATGGCTCCGTTGGTCGGTGCTGGGGAGGCGTTCCTGGCGTACTTGCCCAAGCTGATTACCTTGCTTCTCATCATCATGTTGTTCCGTTTTTTGCTGAAAATGATTCGCACGACGTTTGAAGCAATCGACCAAGGTCGCCTTCAGCTGAAGAACTTTGATCCTGAGTGGACGTGGCCAACGTATAAGCTGGTGCGTTTTGGTGTGTTGGCCTTCGCTGTGGTTATGGCTTACCCGTTTATTCCTGGTTCACAGTCCGAAGCCTTCAAGGGTATGACGCTTTTGCTGGGCGTGCTGATTTCGATAGGTTCATCGTCGATTATTTCCAATGTTATTGCGGGCTACAGCATGGCGTATCGTCGTGCCTTTGCGATTGGTGACCGCATCCGCGTTGGCGAGACGCTGGGGGATGTGACCGAACGCCGCTTGCTGGTGACGCACGTGATGACACCCAAAAACGAAGAGGTCGTGATTCCTAACTCGATTATTTTAAATAGCGAGATCGTGAATTACAGCACGATGGCCAAACACGATGGGGTGATTGTCAGCTCATCGGTTGGAATTGGCTACGACACCCCTTGGCGTCAGGTGGAGTCGATGTTGTTGTTGGCAGCTTCGCGTACCGAGGGTAAAAAGCCCGGTTCAAAATCGTTTGTGCGGCAAAAATCGCTAAACAGTTTTGATGTGACCTATGAGGTGTGTGTTTTTTGCGATAAGGCGCAGCAGATGCCGGCGTTGTTGACTGAATTGAATCGGCAAGTCCTAGATGCCTTTAATGAATATGGTGTGCAAATTATGACGCCGAGTTATGAGAGTGACCCGGATACGGTCAAAATTGTACCCAAGGATCAATGGTATGCCGAACCCGCTCAGCGCCCGGTGAGTACGGTTTAATCGCGCCGGGTTAAGCCGCCTTCGGGCAGCATTTGCCAATGCCCACTCTTGCCGCCTTTCTTTTCCAGAACGCCGATGCGGTCGATGACCATGCCGCGATCGACAGCCTTGCACATGTCGTAAATCGTTAACGCCGCCGTGCTGGCGGCCATCAAGGCTTCCATTTCCACGCCGGTTTGCCCTTTGAGAGCACAGGTAGCGATGATGTGGATACAGTTTTCTGCGGGTATAGGGTGCAACGCCACTTCGACCTTGGTGAGCAACAGCGGGTGACACAGTGGTATCAGATCCGGGGTGCGCTTGGCGGCCATAATGCCGGCCACGCGCGCCACGGCCAGCACGTCACCTTTTTTGTGCTTGCCTTCGGTAATCAGCGCCAGGGTTTCAGGCTGCATACGCACAATGGCTTGCGCACTGGCCTCACGATGGGTTTCTTCCTTGTCGCCTACATCCACCATGCGTGCCGCGCCGCTGGCATCGAGATGGGTCAGTGTGTTTTTCAGGTCATCTTCGGGCGTTGTATTCATGCCAGTAACTCACTCAATAAATGCACGTTCACCGCGTCGCCCGGCTCAATCAGGGTCTGTTCGGGCAGCTCGACCAAGACCTCGGCCCAGGCGAGCGAGCTCAAAATGCCGGAACCCTGATCGCTGTAAAGCTCAATCCGTTGCTCTGGGGTGATGCGCCCGCGTGCAAACTCGCGTCGTGCGCTCGTGCGTGTGGTGCCGAAGGCGGCGGGAAAGCTTAGCGGGCGCAAATCAGGCACCTGCGCGCCCATGCGCTTGAGCAGAAAGGGGCGGGCGAACAGGACAAAGGTGGCGAATCCCGACACCGGGTTGCCCGGCAGGCCAATGAAAGGCGTTGCGCCGAGGTGGCCGAAGGCGAGCGGCTTGCCCGGCTTCATGCGCACCGTCCACAGGTCAATGCGTCCGAGCGATTCGACGGCGGCCTTGATGTGATCTTCCTCGCCGACCGAAACCCCGCCCGAGGTCAGGATGACATCGCAGGACTCGGCGAGCTGCGCCAGGGTTTGGCGTGTGGCGGCAAAATCATCGGGCAGGTGCGCCTGATGACTGATGTGGCAGCCCATGTGTAGCAACAGGCTGTGCAACAGCGCAGCGTTGGCGTTGTAAATGCAGCCCGGGCGCAAGGGGTGGCCGGGCGCAATAACCTCGTCCCCAGAAGTCAGTAGCGCGACCCGCAAAGGCTCCTGCACGATCAGTTGGCTGATGCCAGCCGATGCAAGCAGCCCCAGATGCACGGGACGGAGGCGTGTGCCGCGTGTCAGCAGAGTTTGACCCGCATGGAAATCGTCGCCTTGGCGGCGTACATCTTCAAACGGGGCGGGGCGTGCATTGAACATAACCTGATCGTCGCGGCGCGTCGCCGACTCCTGCGCCACGATGGCATCGGCACCGGCGGGCATGGTGGCACCGGTAAAAATGCGCGCTGCCTCGCCGGGGCGTAGCGCCTGCCCGGTCGCGCCTGCAACAATGCGTTGCGTGACCCGCAGACAGGTCTCACCCTCGGGCGCAAGGTCGGTGCGTGCGATGGCATAGCCGTCTAACGTGCTCACATCACTGGGCGGCGAGTCGGCCAGCGCTCGCACATCGTCGGCCAGAACCCGGTTCAGCCCATCATCCAGACGACAGGCCACAGGGCGCTCAATGGGGCGTGCCGCTTCAATCAGCACGCGTCGCGCCGTGGCGAAATCCAGCATGTTCAAGCCTTGCCCCAACGCGCAGCGGCATCAAAATCGCTTTCACGCGCATCCACCCAATGCGCGCCCTCGGGCGTGGCCTCTTTTTTCCAGAAGGGCGCGCGGGTTTTCAGATAGTCCATGATGTACTCACACGCCTCAAAAGCAGCATGACGATGGCGGCTGGCGACAGCCACCATGACGATCTGTTCGCAGGGTTGTAGTACACCGACGCGGTGGATGATCGTCACGCCGTTAAGTGGCCAGCGCTCGCGCGCCTGGGTTTCAATTGCCTCCAGCGCGCGCTCAGTCATGCCGGGGTAGTGCTCAAGCTCCATGCCGCTGATGCTGGCGTCATGGTTGATGTCGCGCACGGTACCCAGGAAGGTCGCCACCGCGCCGATGTCGCTTTGGTCGGCGCGAAGCTGGCTGATCTCCAAGCCAAGGTCGAAGTCCTGTGTTTGTACGCGCACCATCGTTACGCACCTTGCGTGAAATGAAAGTCGCATCATGCCGCATGGCGAGAGGCAAGGAAATATGCGCCAAGGACTTGCCGCACGAATTGAGACGGGATAAATACAGATTCAAGCGGCATTAAAAGATTAGCAATTGCTGATATTTAAAAGTGAAGGTATCCTGCGCGACCATTGAACGAGGCTTTTGGTGGTATTTTTTATGCCAAATAAGCCAAGTCAATTTGCTCGCGCTATAGCGCGGGTACAGACTTGTGACCGTAGGTGTCATTGTTGATGCCTTAATGTCATGCCTGTTGTCCCAATGGTGTGCAAACCGGGATGCAGGTGGGCGCGGGATTCCCCCGCAATTCATAGAATTGCTAACGTGCAGGAGTGAGCAATGTCCGAAAAAAATATCACCATGCCGGTGAACATCGACGAGCAGGCTGAGGCCAATCAAACTCGCCGTTCGTTCCTCCGCAAGAGCGTGGCCGTTGCAGGTGGAGCCGTGATTGCGGCAACAGCTGCGGGTCGTGCAGCTGCTGAGCCACTGGCTATTCCCCCAACCAACAAGATTTTGGGACGCGGCGTTGTCAGTATCCCTTACGGTCTGCCCTCCAAGTTCGAAGCTCACGTCGTGCGTCGTAACGTTGAATGGTTGACCCCGGATACCATCGCGTCGATCAGCTTTACCCCGCTGCAAGACCTTGAAGGCATCATTACGCCAAGTGGTCTGCATTTTGAGCGTCACCACGGTGGTGCGGTGGACATCGATCCGTCCACCCATCGTCTGGTTATTCACGGTCTCGTAGAAAAGCCAATGATCTTCACCATTGAAGATTTGAAGCGCTTCCCGCAGAAATCCGGTTTCTGGTTCCTCGAATGCCCCGCCAACGGTGCTATGGAGTGGAACGGTGTACAGATGGACTCGGTGCAATTCACTCACGGTATGGTTTCATGCACCGAATGGGTCGGCGTAAGCCTGCTCGATCTGATGAAAGCTGTCGGAGTGAAGAAAGAAGCCACATGGTTCTTTGGTGAAGGTGCCGATGGTGCAGCGTTGCAACGTTCAGTTCCGCTGCCAGGTGCAAAAGACCAGTTCGGCAAGCCGATTTCTGATTTTGATGCCAATACTATCTACAAGGACATCATCGTTGCCTACGCCCAAAACGGCGAAGCGCTGCGTCCTGAAAACGGCTATCCCATCCGTTTGATCGTGCCAGGCTGCGAAGCCAATATGTCGGTGAAGTGGCTGCGTCGTATCAAGTTTGTTGACAAGCCATTGGTGACCTATCAGGAAACCCGTCACTACACGGATGGCATGAAAGATGGCCGTTTCCGTCAGTACACCTTGGTTAACGAAACCAACTCTGTTGTGACCTTCCCTTGTCCAGACAAGAAAATGTCGGGCAAAGGTAGCTACGAGATTCGTGGACTGGCATGGTCAGGGCGCGGCAAAGTCAAGGCTGTGGATGTGTCTGTGGATGGCGGAAAAACCTGGAAAGAAGCCAAGTTGGTTGATCCCGTGTTTAGCAAGTGCTTTACGCGCTTCACTATGCCGTGGGAATGGGATGGCAAAGAAGCTCTGGTCATGAGCCGTGCCATGGACGAAACAGGTTACGTTCAACCCACTTTGCGTCAATTAATTGATGAACGCGGCACCAGCGGCATCTATCACAAGAACTCAATCCAGACCTGGAAGGTTCAGGCGAACGGAGAGGTACATAATGTCCAACTCAGAAGTCTCTAAGTCAGCACTCGTTAAGTCTGTCCTTGCGGCAGCTTTGTTTGCGGTATCGTCGTTGTCCTTTGCAGCCGGTACGGACGGCATTGGTAAGCCCATTAGCGAGAAGGATATCGCTCCTTGGAATATCAGCGTGCATTTCGATGGTGATGGCCTGCCCCCAGGTAAAGGTAGCGTCGGCGACGGCGAGAAAATTTACCAGGCCAAGTGCGCCATGTGCCACGGCGAGTTTGGTGAAGGTGCCAAGGGCTACCCCAAGATGCTGGGTGAGACTGTGGAGCATATTCGTGAACTTGCACAAAAAGGTGAAGACACCGTAGGCGCGCGCGGTATCAATAGTCTGTGGGGGCATGCGCCCACGCTGTATGATTACATCCGCCGTGCGATGCCGTTCTTTGCACCTCAATCCCTGAGCAACGATGAAGCTTATGCGACAACCTGTTATGTGTTGTATATCGCTGAAATCGTTAAAGACGATAAATTGGTGTGTGATGCGTCCGTATTGAAGGCTACCAAAATGCCCTCACAAGACAATTACTACACTGATCCGCGTCCTGACGTTAAGAATGTACGTTGCATGAACGACTGTTCAAAGGGTGCTCCTGAAGTCACGGGTATGGCTGTGGTGGGTGTCTCTGGAGATACTAGTCGGAACGAAGCAAAGCCAGCTAACCACTGATGGCTCACTGTGGCGGTGCAATCGGTTTGAACAAGCCGTGCCCGTCCAAGTGATGTAACAAGCTAGTCAGTTAGTGTTGCGTTGATCTAAGCCCATCATTTTCATGGTGGGCTTTTTTATGCCAAGGAATGTTCAGCTCAAGCGACCCTGCTCATTATTCGGTATGACACTTGGCGAGAAAAATGGATGTTGGGTGCGTAGAATACAAAAAACCCAGCGCATGGGCTGGGTTTTTTGTATTCTAAAAATGGTGCCTAGGAGAGGACTCGAACCTCCACGATGTTACTCGCTAATACCTGAAACTAGTGCGTCTACCAATTCCGCCACCTAGGCATTTGTGGCGTGCCATTTTATTGATTTACGCTGGGGTGTCAAGCTAATTTGCGCGTGGTTACACGGGTTTTGACTGTGTTTTGCTCACACGGTGGTCGTGTCATTTATTCGTTGAGGAAAAGGTGTTGATGGATAAGGTATTTATCAAAGCGTTGTGTATTGAAACCATTATTGGGATTTACGACTGGGAGCGCGCGACCAAGCAGGTGGTTGAGCTGGATTTGGAGATGGCTTGGGATAATCGTCCACCCGCCGCGTCGGATGATATTGCGCTGGCTCTGGATTATGAGGCGGTCTCGAATCGAATGCGCCAGTTTGCGGGGGAGCGCCAGTTTTTGCTGGTGGAAACCATGGCGGAGGAGATAGCCGCCATTGTGCTGCAAGAGTTTCATAGCCCGTGGGTGCGCGTGCGCGTGACCAAGCCGGGGGCGATTGATGGGGCAGCGGGGGTGGGTGTGCAGATTGAGCGGGGTATGCGTTGATGCGTTGTGTAGAGACGCGTTCGAGCGCAGCGCAAGGTTTGCCCGCGCTTGCGCCGGAGGTTTTGGCGCATGGAGAGTGTGTCCTTGCGATGTTACGGGAGCACATGGGTACAGCGGCAGATGGTTCGCTGGATTTTTCCGAGTTCATGCGTTTGGCCTTGTATGCGCCTTCTTTGGGTTATTACGCGGCAGGGATGACGAAATTCGGTGCGGCGGGAGATTTTGTCACTGCGCCGGAAGTTTCTCCTTTGTTTGCACGCACGTTGGCGCATCAAGTGGCTGAGGTGCTGGCATCCTTGGGGCAGGATGCTGAGGTATTGGAGTTTGGTGCGGGTTCGGGAGCGCTGGTGGTGGAGTTGTTGCTGGCATTGGAGCGTTTGCAGTGCTTACCGTCGCGTTATCTGATTCTTGAGGTGTCTGCGAGTTTGCGTGCGCTGCAGCGTGAGCGTTTGGCACAGAGCGCACCACATCTTTTGCAGCGGGTGGTTTGGTTGGAGGCTTGGCCGCAAGATTTTGTCGGCGTGATGCTGGGTAATGAGGTGCTGGATGCCATGCCTGTACGTATCCTGGAGATCACAGCATCCAAGCCGGTGCGCTTGGCGGTGTGCCTTGCGCTAGATAACCCTTCGCAAGGGCTGGTGTGGGCGCAGCAGGCGGCGAGTGAGGCTGATTTAGAGGTGCTGTCTGAGCTTGAGGCTGCGCGCGGTGAGGCTTTCCCTGAGGGCTATCGCGTGGAGTTTCATCCTGAGCTTCCGGGCTGGGTGATGGGGCTTGCTCAGGCGCTTAAAAAGGGCGTGGTCGTGCTGTTTGATTATGGCGCGGCGGCGCATGAGTTGTATGCGCCGGAGCGTTGGATGGGGACGCTGCGTTGCCATTTGCGTCATCATGCGCACAACGACCCGCTGATCCATCCGGGGTTGCAAGATATGACGGCGTGGGTGGACTTTAGCCGGGTCGCGCGCTGCGCCCAGGCCAACGGCTTGGATGTTTTGGGCTACACCATGCAGGCGCACTTTCTACTGGGTTGCGGGCTGGCCGAGGTGTATGAGCAGGCGTTTGCGACGGCAGAGCGTGAGGTGGATCGCTTGCGTTTGGCGCAGGGCTTTAAGACCTTGATGATGCCCGGCGAGATGGGTGAGCGCTTTAAGGTGATGGCCTTGGGTAAGGGTGTGGATGCGTCACTGTCGGGCTTTACGTTGCGTGATTTCCGTGGGCGGCTATAAAGCAGACGAGCCATAGCGGTCGCTGAGGAAGTGCAGTGACGATATAAATGACGCATAAAAAAGCCCCGCACATGGGCGGGGCTGTTCTCGGTCTGACCTGTTTTTAGCGGGTCAGGGGCGAATTACCATTTGGGATACGCTGAGGCGATGCCTGGGTTGCCTTCCATGCCGATCAGTTTCGGCGAGTTCAGCTCGACCTTGGTGATGTGCTTCTTGGCGCTCAAGTACTCTTCGAGCACGTCCCAGATCATCTTGCCGGTATCGCCCGCGATTTCACCCGGCTTGGCTACAGATGCCCAACCGGCTACCTTGTAGCTCTTTTTCGCATCCAGCGGCTTGCCGTTGAGGGTCATCTGGCTGATGCGCTTGCCGGACTCGCCGCCTGGAGCAATGGCGTACTTCAAGCCACCGACGCGTACCATGTCGCCGCCCTGCTGGTAGAACGGGTCGGGGTTGAAGATGTTGTCGCACACGTCTTCGAGGATTTCCTTGATGCGCTCGCCGGTGAACTCGTTCACGGTGACATTCGGGTAGGTCAGCGCGCACTCGGTCATCATGTCTTCATAGGTAATGTCTTGACCTGGAACCAGTGAGGTGCCCCAACGCACGCCGGGTGAGAAGGAGATTTCGCAGTTCTGGGTTTCAATCAGGCCATCACAAATCAGCTGATCCCACGTGCCGGAGAAGTTGCCGCGACGGAATAGCAAAGTGTCGTTCTTGGCGAGTACTTTGTTAAGCTTGTCATTGGCGACAAATTCTTTGCCTTGGAACTTGATGGTTTGAGCGTGCGCTTTGTCCAGGAAGTCCTGCATGTCCTTGTCGGCTTCGAGAAAGTTGGAGAACACGGGCAGGAGCTTGTACTGGAAGCCGGCAACTTTGCCGCCTTTAACATCCAAGTCAAGCACGCCAAGGAACTTGCTGTTGGAGCCCGCGTTGCAGACCAGTGTTTGGCCGCCTGAATTTTTGACGGTGGTGGGGTAAGGCACCGCATCGTGGGTGTGGCCGCCCATGATGGCATCAATGCCACGCACCTTGCTGGCCATCTTCAAGTCCACGTCCATACCGTTGTGCGATAGCACGATCACAGCTTGGGCACCTTTGCTGCGTACGTCGTCAACGACTTTTTGCATGTCGTCGTCACGGATGCCGTATGACCAGTTGGGGATCATCCAGGCGGGGTTGGCGATGGGCGAGTAGGGGAAGGCTTGACCGATAATGGCGACTTTAACGCCGTTCATTTCACGCATGGTGTAGGGTTTGAACACGCGCTCGTCCATTTCCTTGTCGAAAATGTTTTGGGCTACGAAGTCCATGCCGCTGGATTCAAGTTCCTTGATGCCTTGCACCATGCGATCTGCGCCGTAGGTGCATTCCCAGTGGGCGGTCATCACGTCCACGCCGAGCTTTTTGGAAGCGTCGATCATGACTTGAGCATTGGTCCACAGCGCAAGGCCGGTACCCTGCCACGTGTCGCCGCCGTCCAGCAGGATTGCGCCTGGGCGGGAAGCCTTCATTTTCTTGACTAGCGTGGAAAGGTGGGCAAAACCGCCGACCTTGCCGTATTTTTGTGCGGCTTCGGAAAAGTCCAGGTAGGTGAACGCATGGGCTTCGGGTGTATTGGCCTTCACGCCGAAATGCTTGAGGAATTTTTCGCCCACGAGGTGTGGCACGTTGCCTTTCATGCTGGCGACGCCAAGGTTGACCGATGGCTCGCGGAAATAGACTGGGCGCAACTGCGCGTGGCAATCGGTCATGTGCAGAATGTGAACGTTGCCGAACTTCGGTACTTCATACATATCCGCAGAGGCCATATTGGACTTCACGGTAGTGGCAACTTTCTGGGTGCCGGTTTCGGCTTGTGCCGTGCCCAAGCTGATGCCGCTGGCGCTGGCAACTGCCAACATTTGCATGAATTCGCGACGTGAAAGACTCATCGTAGGTTACTCCGTAATTAAACACTGCTGTTGAAACTGTAGTGATATGCCAGACCGTGTTCTGGGTCAGGCATTAGCCGAACATGATATACAAGCCCCAAGCTCTGCGCCTCTAAAAAATTATCCTTAATGATAAGCCGCGATAATGAGGCTTGCTTTGACGGTGAATAGGGGACAAAAAAAAACCGGCAAGCTGTGCCGGTTCTTGAATGGGTAACAGGAGTTACTTGCGCACAGCTGGGCCGGTAATGACCAGACCATTGTCGATATAGGCCAAGAAATACTCCAGATTGCTGAACTCTGAGCCATAGAGCGCATAAGGTTTGGCGCGGGTGTCTTTTACACAGCCGGACAGACGCTCATGGAGGGGAACCAGGCCGTCAGCCTTTAAACGCCATGATGGAAAGTGCGCGGTCTTGCCGATGGAGGGGCTCAGGGTTTCCGAGCGAGCTCGTTGCCCAGAGTGGTACTGGTGGCAATCCGCGCAAGACAGGTTGAGTTGCCCGGTCTTTTGGTAGAAGCGGGTTCTGCCATCTTCAAAGGCGGCGAGTGCTTTGTCGTTGGGCACGCTGACGTCGACTTTCAAGCCGCGTGATTCACTGGAAAGGTAGGCGGAAATATTCTTGATTTCCTTGCTCTTGGCTTTGATTTTGTCATCGCCGTAAGCTTGGGCACATTGAATAACATCCGCCTCAAGCACGCGCACTTTATTGGTGGCGCTATCAAAGAAAGGATACATGGCGCGCAAGCCCTTGGCTTGACCCAAGCAGTCTTGCAGGGATTTTCCGTTGGCCAGCGGTTTGGTCCACAGTTCCTTACCTTGGGCGATGGCACCATCGTAGGGCGGGAATTCGTTCATGGCATCAAACTGTGAGCGATAATCCTCGTTCAGGGCATACACGCCATAGATGTAATCGGCGGGCTTGATGTCTGGAAAACGCTTGTAGGTGAAATCACGGAACTCTTTAGCCTGGGCTTCGGCAGTGGCGGGCGCATCGGCGGCCTGAAGTACTGGGGCGCCAAGCATAAGTGCGAGCATTGCCGCTGTAGTGATTGTCTTTTTCATCGTCATTAATCCTCTATTTGGCCTCTGTTTAGAATCCGTGCTGGCTTAAAGGCCGTAGATAAAGTCCACAACTTTATTGACTTCATCCTTACTCAGAATGCCGTAGGCACCAATCGGTGGCATGGCGGTATTGGGGAATTTGTGGCGAGGATCCCATACCACTTCAAACAGAGCCTGACGGTCTGGATAGCGCGCTTTCATCGCAATAAGGGGCGGTCCCATGGTGCCGGGCTGGTCGCCACCAACAATCATGTGGCAGGCAAGGCAGTTGCCTTTGGACGCATCAAATGCCAGTTCTTTGCCGGTCAGTTCTTTGGCGGGTGCTTTTTCATCAGCGGCAAGGGCGTAGCCGCTAAGTGCAAGGCTTCCTGCAAGCAATGCAAATGCGAGGTGGCGGGGGGTGCCTAGAGCGAAGTTCTGCATGGTGTGTCCTCGGTTAAATTGTTGGCCGTTTGGCACATTGACGGCACTTGGGGCTGGTGTTTCAGCACACTGTGCTCTTGGTCGTGTACTTGCGGTTCATACTCCGTTGGTAAGCATAGTCGCTTCGGTTTTTGAGGCAATGAAGTTTTTTTTATTTGGTTATTGTCGTGGGTTTTATTAGAAATCCTGCATATACCTACATGCCCTTCTCTTTTTTGCGCTCGCGCACGGCGAGGATTTGCACTTCGACGAGTTTGATTTGTGCATCCAGACGTTGGCGAGCAATGAGCGCGTCGCCTTGGGGGCTTTGTTGGGTGAATGCGCGTGCCGTTTCAAATTCCGAGAGCGCCTCGGGCAGGCGTTGCTGCGCCATGAAGTACATGCCCAAAGCCTCGTGATGTTCGATGGGGCGATTGGTGCGCTCCGCCGCTTCAGCTAGCGCACCGAGCAGGGCATCGTTGTGTGGTGCGTTGCGCAGGGCTTGGCGCAGGAAGGGGTAGGCACGTTCGGGGTCATCCTCCATCCAAAGTTGTGCGAGTTTCAGGCTGAGCACAGGGTGATCGGGATAGTAAGTAAGCTGTTTTTGTAGGGTTTGGCTGGCCGCCTGATCGTGCTTTAACTGGTGCTGGGTATCGGCGAGGGCGATGCCGATCCAGAGGTTTTCCGGGTTTTTGGCGTAGAGCGCGTTAAGAATATCGAGGGCGGCTTGGCCTTGGCCGGCGCGAGCCAGCAGGAGGGCATAGTTGTAACGACTCACTGCCGGGGTGTTTTTGCTATCTGTTTTTGCCAGCAGCGAGGCGCTTACCAGCGGTTGGGCGGTAAGTTCAGCGGCGAGGGTGGCTTTGGCGTAGGCGTAGTCAGGGGTGTTGAGGATTTTTCCGGGGCGCTCCAAGCTGGCGCGATTGCTGGCTTCGGCGATGCGGTTGGTGGTGACGGGGTGGGTACGCAGCAGTTCGTTGTGGGCGTAGAATCCATCGGCTTCCTGGCGGTTGAGCTTGTCAAAGAAACTGACCATGCCGCTGGGGTCGAACTGGGCATCGGCGAGGATTTTGATGCCAATGCGGTCAGCTTCGTATTCATTTTCACGGGTGAAGTTGATTTGTTGTTGCATGACGCCGGCCATGCCCAGGCTTGCGGCAGCCATGCCGGCATCCGATGAGCCTGAGGCAGCTCCGATGACCAGAGCGGCGGCTACAGCAGCGAGAGTGGTGAGGTCGATGCTGCCACGCCCAACGATCATGCGTGCAATGTGGCGTTGGGTGACGTGTGCCATTTCGTGCGCCATGACGCCAGTGAGCTCGTTTTCGTTTTCGGTGCGCAGCATCAGGCCGCTAAAAATGCTGATATAACCGCCGGGGGCGGCGAAGGCGTTGATTTCATCGTCCTTGATGATACTGAAGTGAAACGGGTAGGCTTGCCAACCGCTGGCCGAGGCGAGACGTTGGCCCAGGGATTGGATGTAGTAGTTAAGCATAGGATTTTCGATCAGGGTCGCTTGTTGGCGCAGTGCCTTGTAAAACCCCAGACCCATCACCAGCTCTTCCTGGGTGGTGATGTCGCGGTCGATGGCTTCGCCCATGTCGGGGAGTTTGGCGTAGGGGTCGCTCCACACGGAGGGACTGACAAGCGCAAGCATAAGCATGAGCGCTAGGTGGGGAGCTGGGTGTTTAAGTGCGATCATGAGCGTGTCGTGGTTATTTTTGAATAGTTTAGTGAGGATGGTAAGCCGATGGTTGCAATAAAGCATGTCGATGCGCGTGAGCTTTCGACTTGGTTGGAGAATGAAAAATTCCTTTTGCTGGATGTGCGCACGCCGGGTGAGACGGCTTACGGGATTATCCCGGGAGCGAAGTTGTTGCCTTTGCATTTGTTGCCGCTGCACGTTGATAAGCTCAAAGGGCATGACAAAGTGGTGGTGTATTGTCAAAGCGGGGCGCGCTCGGCACAGGCGTGCATGTTTCTGGCGCGTCAGGGCATTGAGTCTAGCGTGAACCTGTCGAATGGCATTATGGCTTGGTCGGCGGAACGTTTACCGATGGTGCGGCCTGATGCCGATAGTCAGTTGTTATGATGTTGAACTTCGATGCTGAATTGGACTCACGCGGCTTGCCGTGCCCTCTGCCTTTGCTGAGAACCAAGCAGGCTTTGGCTCCTCTGGCGGGGGGGCGGGTGTTGCGCGTGCTCGCTACGGATGCGGCTGCGCCACGTGATTTTGCGGCGTACGCTGAGGCTACGGGGCATGTTTTATTGCAGGCCGAAGTTTCGGAAGGCCTGTGTGTGCTGTATCTGAAAAAGAGGGAGGACGCGACGTGAGCAAACGCATGGCCTTGTTGATTACCCGCGCGACACCTGAAGCGGCTTATGCACCGTGGATGATGGCAGCGACGGCGGCGGCGATGGGTTTTGAATGCAAATTGTTTTATGCGTTTTCAGGTTTGGATTTGTTGCGTGAGCAGCCGCTGATTCATGGCCAATTACATGGTGAGATCAATGTGCTACCAGGTGCGATGCCCGAGCCTTTGGCCTTGCGCTCCATGTGCATAGAGAGTGGTGTGAGCTTGGTGGCGTGTTCGGCTTCATTGGCGGCGCAGGGTTTGACGCAGAATGATGTGGTGGCAGGCGTGGAGTTGGCTGGCATGGCGAGCTGGTTGGCATTTGCGGCGGGAGCGGAAGTTCAGTTGAGTTTTGCTTGAAGGATGGCCGCAAGGCCGGAGGGATTCATCATGACGTTGGCTTCAATCAATCCGTTTAATGGCGAAGTTTTGGCACGCCTTGCAAAGCACACTGCGCAGGAGGTTGAGCGCGCGCTGTCACTCAATGCGCGCATGGCTCCTGTCTGGCGTGAGGCGGGGTTCGCACCGCGCGCCGCGTTGCTGCACGAAGTAGCGCGTCTGTTGCGTGAACGTGAAGGGATGTATGCCCGTCTGATGGCGTTGGAAATGGGTAAACCGATGCGCGAGGGGCGTGGCGAGGTGCTGAAGTGCGCTTGGGTGTGCGAGTTTTACGCCGAGCAAGGCGCGCAGATGCTGGCAGATGAGCTTGTCGTCTCGGATGCACGTTCCAGTCGGGTGATTTATGAGCCGCTAGGCACGGTACTAGGCATCATGCCGTGGAACTTCCCCTTCTGGCAGGTGCTGCGTGCGGCTGCACCGATTGTGATGGCAGGGAATACCTTTTTACTCAAACACGCGTCGAATGTGCCGCAATGTGCTGTGGCGCTGGATGCGCTGTTCCGCGATGCAGGCGCGCCTGAGGGTGTGTTTAGCACGCTGCTGGTAGGCAGTGAAGTGGTGCCGGGTTTGATTGATGATGCGCGCGTACACGGCGTCACGCTGACCGGAAGCGAGAGTGCCGGGCGGCAGGTGGCCGCTCTGGCAGGGGCGGCCTTGAAGCCGCTGGTGATGGAGCTGGGCGGTTCGGATGCGTTTCTGGTGCTGGAAGATGCTGATTTGGAGCTGGCGCTGGACGATGCGCTGCGCTCACGTTTTCAGAACAATGGTCAAAGTTGTATCGCGGCCAAACGCTTCATTGTGCATGCGTCGTTGACCGAGGCGTTTGCTCAAGGCTTGGCCGCGCGTGTGGCCGCCTTGCGCGTGGGTGATCCGGTGGATGAAACAACCGAGATTGGCCCGCTGGCGCGGCCTGACTTGCGCCAACAGGTGCTGGCGCAGGTGCAGGCGAGCGTGCGAGATGGTGCGCGCTTGGTGCAGGGCGGTGTGAGCATGCCCGGCAGCTTTGCCGCCATGCAGGCGTGTGTGCTGACCGATGTGCGCCCCGGTATGGCGGCGTTTGATGAAGAGATTTTTGGCCCGGTGGCGGCGATTATTGAAGCGCAGGATGATATCCATGCGCTGCATTTGGCGAATAGCAGCCGCTTTGGGCTTGGTGGCAGTGTGTGGACGCGCGATGTGGTGCGCGGTGAGGCGCTGGCACGTGCCTTGGAGTGTGGCGCAGCCTTTGTGAATGGCATGGTGAAGTCGGATCCACGCCTGCCCTTTGGTGGCTGCAAGGTGTCGGGCTTGGGACGTGAGCTCGGTGTACATGGCTTGAAAGCGTTTACCAATGTGAAGTCGTTGTGGATCGCCTGAACGGGTTGTTCACGTCGTGACGTCACCAACTCATGCCCGCCTGGGTTTTGCCTATGCAGCGGTGGTGCTGATTTGGGCGACCACGCCGCTGGGCATTCAATGGAGTGGGGCGGAGGGCGGTTTTCTGTTTGGTGTGACCGCGCGCATGGTGCTGGGGGCACTGGTGGCCTTGCCGGTGTTGTGGTTGCTGGGGCAGCGCATCTCGTTTGCGCCACGTGCGCTGATGGCGTATGCGGCAGGCAGTCTGGCGATTTTTGGCGGCATGTTCGGTACGTATTGGGCGGCGCAGCATTTGGCCAGTGGCATGGTGTCGGTGCTATTCGGCACCGCCCCGCTGTTTACCAGCCTGTTGGCGGCTTGGGTTTTGGGTGAGCGCACGCTTAATGCTTACTGGCTAGGTGGCTTGCTGTTGGCGTTTGCCGGGCTGGGGCTGATTTTTCATGAACAGATCAGCCTGGAGGGCGTCGGTGCTTGGGCGGTGATGGTGATGCTGTGCAGCGCATTTATTCATGCGCTGAGCACGGTGCTGGTGAAAAAAATCAATGCGCCGATTTCGGGAAGTGTCACCAGCGTCGGCGCGCTGTGGGTGTCGGCAGTGCTGTATCTTGTGGTCTGGTTGGTGTTTGCGCCTGAGCTTTGGCCCAATGATGTGAGTGAGCGCGCCTGGGGTGCGATTGTGTATCTGGCGGTGTTTGGTTCAGTGTTCGGCTTTATGCTGTTTTTCTTTGCCTTGCGGCATTTGCCTGCGTCGCTGATGGGCTTGGTCACTTTGCTCGCGCCGGTATTGGCGTTGTGGTTGGGTTGGTGGTTTGAGGGCGAAGTTTTGTCGCAGACGGCCATGTTGGGCACGCTGCTGGTGTTGGGCGGTTTGGCTTGGGCGCAGTGGGGAGCGATGCTGTTCAGGCGCAAGTTTGGGGCAATAGGGGACTCAATGTGACTGATAACATACAGACGCTGGTGATTGGTGCGGGCATTTCAGGCTTGAGTACGGCGTTTTTCCTGCAACAGCAGGGACATCGTGTGGCGGTGCTGGAAGCGAGCGGGCGAGCCGGAGGCAATGTGCAAACCCTCACGCACGAGGGCTTTTTGCTGGAGGCGGGGCCGAATACCTTGCTGGACAATGATCCAGCGATTGCCGCCTTGATTGATGGTTTGGGTTTGCGCGCTGAGCTGCGTGAGGCGAATCCCGCCGCTAATCGGCGTTATGTGGTGCGCGATGGTCGTGCAGTGCCGCTGCCCGGATCGCCGCCAGCTTTTTTGACCACGCCACTGTTTTCGCCTGCCGCGAAATTCCGTTTGTTGGCTGAGCCGTTTATCGGGCGGGCGGCGCAGGAAGAAAGCGTGGCCGAGTTTGTGCGTCGCCGCTTGGGGCAGGAATTTCTCGATTGGGCGATAGATCCGTTTGTGTCCGGTGTCTATGCCGGTGATCCGGCGCGACTTTCCGTGCGGGCGGCCACGGCCAAGGTGTATGCGCTTGAGCGCGAGCATGGTTCGCTGATTCTTGGCGCGCTGAAAAAAGCCTTTAAGGCGCGCAAGGCCGAAGTGCAGACCACGCCTGTGGGGCATATGTTCTCGTTCGATCGCGGCTTGGGGCAGTTGATTGATGCGCTGGCGGCGCGCTTGGGTGATGCGCTGCATCTGGATACACGCGTGCAGGGCTTGCAGCACACGCATGACGGCTGGCAGGTGAATACTTCGCAAGGGGCGTTTGTAGCGCAGAAGGTGGTGTTGGCCGTGCCCGCTGAGGTGTGTGCTGCTCTGCTTGAGCCATTTTTAGGTGTGCGCGTGCAGCCGCTACGCGAGATTCCCTACCCGCCTGTGATGTCGGTGGCCTTGGGCTTCAGGCGCGAGGATGTGGCGCATGCGCTGGATGGCTTTGGTGTGCTGATTCCGGCCAAGGAGCGCGTGACCACCTTGGGCGCACTGTTTTCCAGCACGCTGTTTCCCGGACGCGCGCCCGATGGGCAGGTACTGCTGACGGTGTTTATTGGCGGGCGGCGGCATGAGGAGGTCGGCGCGTGGGATGATGCGGCGATTGTGGCGCGAGTATTGGCTGATCTTGAGCCGATTCTTGGGCTGCGTGCGGCACCGTTGATGACGCATGTGCAACGTTGGTCACGCGCCATCCCGCAGTATGAACTGGGGCATCTCGAACGCATTGCGGCCTTGGATGAAGCGATGCACCATCTTCAAGGTTTGGTAACACGTGCCAACTGGCGTGATGGTGTGTCAGTATCCGATGCCATCCGCAATGCTTTGGTGATTGCAAGCACCCAAACATAATTTTTCTGCGCGCATATACTGAACCTGTCGGACTGAGTTTTAATTTTCCTGAGGCTACCGTGCAATGAGTCAACGCTTAAACCTTGAAGAATTTACCGCCATGGTGCGGGAGCTTTCGCCGGCTGAAATAGCCAAGTTGCCGCTGGACATCATGCCGGAAACCATCCCGACGCAGTTGATTCGCAATGCGCCGGCGCCAATGCGCGCTGTGTTGGAAAAAATGGCCTTTGCGGCCAGTCAGGCGGAATTGCGTGCTGCGCAACGCATGGATCAGGTTTTGGGTGCGACCGTACTTCAGGCGATGGATAAGGCACGCGGCTATGAGGCGGATATTGCGATTTCACGTTTGCAACATCGCATGGAGGATCTGAAGCCCACCTTGGATCGCTGGCGGAATGAAAAAATTTCGCACCACTCGATGGCGCAATCCATGTTGACGCTGCGGGAAGAAGTGCGTGAACTGCAAGCCGAACGCGCACGTCAGGCACGCGCCGAAGTGGTCTTGATACAGACCTTGCAGAATCCGGGTGGGTTTGCCGATCGTTTGCGCCAAGCGCTGGATGGCATACGTGCCGTGTCAAACAAGGTCGATCAAAGTTTGGGTGAGTACCTCGTGTTGCAGCTTGAGGTTTCTGCTGCCGATATGGCGGAGAAGCGCACACAGATTAGCGAAGCTGATAAAGTGCGCGCTGCTTTGTTTGAAGAGCTCGCGCATCTTGAGGCGCAGATTAAGTCGCCAAGTAACTGGATGGCGCGCCTGCTTCCTTGGGCTTCGCGTAAGAAAGAAGAATTTTTGCGCCAACAAATCAGCGATTTGTATCAGCGCGTGATGAATGAAGAATGGGTAATGGCGGAGTCGCAGCTTATTCGTTGGTTGGATGTGATTGTGGATGCCAGTTTGTATGGCAGTTCAGACGCTGGGCAGAATCACCTACGCTCGGCGCGTCTTAACCTGTTCTTCTTGCTGAATGCGTTTTGTGAGCAACAGGAAGCTGCCGCGAAGAAAATTGCACGCAATCCATTTGTGCAGACTGATCCCAAGCAAGCGATTGAATATATGTTGATTTCTGAACGTTTTATTCTGGACTATTTCGCCAAGAAGCGCGCTGAGGTGATTGAGTGGTTGGGCAATGCGGCCGATACTCGTCTGAAAACCCTTGAGGGTCTTGAAGCAAACCTGGTCATAGAAATGAAGCGCAATTTGCGCAATCGTTAAGTTTTTCCACGCAAGCGGCGCAGTAGTTCGCGGGCGTGGCTGTTGGGACGCTGGTGGCTGCTTTCAATGCTGTTGAGCTTGCGCAACTCCTGTTCGTGCAGTCGGCGTGCTCTGCTTGTGGCATCTTCCATGTAGAGTGCCTCTGCCTCGGGGGCTGGGCGGCGTTTTTCGTTTAAGCCGAGAACGTGAATGCACCACATCTCACCGGCATGGCTGATGTGCAGGGTGTCATCCGGCTTGACGCGTGAGGCGGCTTTGGCAGCATAGTCATTGAGCTTGATTTTGCCGCCTTCAATGGCTTCTTTGGCAAGGCTGCGGGTTTTGTAAAAGCGCGCAGCCCAAAGCCATGTGTCGAGGCGTTGCCAGCTTGGAGCTGGGATGTGGGTTGACATGGTTTCTTTCATTGCATGATTTGATGAGGTGCCTACAAGATGAAACTTGAGTTGCTTGGTTTCAAGATATGTCCATTTGTGCAGCGTGTCAGTCTGATGCTGCACGTTAAAAATATCCCACATACGGTGACCTATCTGAACCCCAAAGAGCCGCCGGAGTGGCTGGCAAGTTTATCTCCCTTGGGCAAGGTGCCTTTGCTGCGGGTAAAGGACGATGCTGGGCATGATGTGGCTGTGGTGTTTGAGTCGCAGGTCATCAATGAGTTTCTGGATGAAGCGTTTACGCTGGCCGTGATGCCGCAAGACCCTTTGGAGCGTGCGCGTCAGCGCGGCTTTGTGGCGGTGGCGGATGGTTTGTTGGCCGCAATGTGGAATTGGGTCACCGCGAAAGACGTTGCCAGCGTTGAACAGGCGCGTGCTGCATTGTGTCAGTCACTATCTGTGCTGGAACAGGCTTTGCCAGAGCCTGTGCAGGTCTTTGCGGGGGATGCGCGGGGCTTTGGTATCGTGGATTGCGCCATGTTGCCGATTTTTATGCGGCTTGAGCTGCTTGAATCGTCAGGAGTCACAGCATTGCCGTGTGAGGATTTGCCGCGCGTACACGCTTATCGACACGCTTTGCTGGCGTTGCCGGTGGCCAACGCATCGGTGGTACCGGAGTTTGCGGCTTTGTATCTTGGTTTTGTGAAAGGACAAGGCGGCTTATTGGGCGAGGCTTTGGCACGCAAGCCATAAATTAAGTAAGCCACTAAAGAATACAGCGTTCACCGAGGGGCGTGCTTGCTCCTCATAAATCTCTGTGTTCTCTGTGGCTAAATCGGCCTTTCAGTCAAGTCGAAGCGATTATTCTTTGGCGACTTGATCCGGCAGAACAATGTTCAGCTCCAGCACATCCACGTCACCATCACGGTCGAGTTTAACCTTGACCGCATCGTCAGCGATTTGCACATAGCGACGAATTACGTCCAGAAGCTCTTTTTCAAGCTTGGGCAAAAACTCGTGACTAGGGCGATTTTGCGCGCGCTCGTGCGCGATAATGATCTGCAGGCGCTCTTTGGCGAGCTTGGCGGTGTTTTCTTTTTTGCCACGGAAGAAATTGAGCAAGCCCATGATTTAATTCCCAAAAAGACGGCTGAAGAAGCCTTTTTTATTCACAGTAAGGAAGCGCAAGGGGCGTTCCTCGCCAAGCAAACGGGCAATTGCATCAGCATACGCCTGACCCGCGTCCGATTCCTGATCGAGGATCACGGGCTGTCCAGAGTTGGATGCGTTAAGCACGGCGGGTGATTCCGGAATCACACCGAGTAGCGGTACGGCCAGAATCTCCATCATGTCTTCAATGCTCATCATCTCACCGATTTCGGCGCGCGCCGGTGAGTAGCGTGTGACCAAAAGATGTTGCTTGATGCTGGGCATATTGTTGACTGCGCGATGCGATTTGCTGGCCAGCAGCCCCAGCATACGGTCGGCATCTCGCACCGAGGATACTTCTGGGTTGGAAACAACGATAGCTTCATCGGCGAAGTACATCGCCAGTTGCGCGCCCTTTTCGATGCCTGCGGGTGAGTCGCAGACGATGTAATCGAAACCATCGCTCTTCAGCCCGTCCAGCACTTTTTTCACGCCTTCTTCGGTGAGCGCATCTTTGTCCTTGGTTTGCGAGGCCGCCAGCACAAACAGGTTTTCGATGCGTTTGTCCTTAATCAAGGCTTGTGTCAAGTTGGCTTCGCCCTGCACCACGTTCACGAAGTCATACACCACGCGGCGCTCGACACCCATGATGAGGTCGAGGTTGCGCAAACCGACATCGAAGTCGATCACGGCAACTTTGTGGCCGCGCAGGGCAAGACCCGTGGCAATTGAGGCGCTGGTGGTGGTTTTACCCACGCCGCCTTTGCCGGATGTTACGACGAGAATTTTAGACACACTGGAATCCTCATGTTGCAAGTTGAAAAAATAAAAAAACGCTACCGGTGCAATCTAGCCGAGGGGGCGGATAATGAGCTTTTCCTGCTGGATTTCGATGACAGCGGCTTTGCCGATCAAGTCCGGCTCAATGCTGTCGCGGGTACGGTAAATGCCATTGATCGACACCAGTTCGGCATCAAGGTTGTGACACCAAATGCGGGCATCCTTGCGCCCACGTGCGCCGGCAAGCGCACGCCCGCGCAGGGTGCCATAAATATGAATGTCGCCATCGGCGATAACTTCCGAACCTTCATTCACCGAGGCTTCAACGATTAAATCGCCGCCACGTGCGTACACTTGCTGCCCAGCACGCACTGTTTGGCGTAATACTATGTTGCTGGCGGTATCGTCGGCGATATTGCTGGCGCACGCGGGGGCGACTTCGATGGGTTTTTCGTTTGGACTGACTTCAGGCGTGGCGGCGGGTGCTTCGGCTTGTGCGGGGTTGGCCTGTGGCTCGGTGGGCGGTGCATGGCCTGCTGAAGAGAAAAGCGCAAGTCGGGCGCGTGCGGCAGCGATACGCTGGGCGTCAGTGCCCCCGCTAATACCGACAATGGTGAGGCCGTGGTTGTCCAAAAGGCTGGTCAGGGCAGGAAAGTCGATGACTTTGAAGCCGTCTTCGAGCGGTGCAAGATCAAGCACTGTGGGCGTGTTTTTGAACAAATTCGGCGCTTGCGACATGTGATCTTTCAGGCGTAAAGCGAGCTGCACGATATTGGGGTTGTGCAATTCAAAGATCATCAGGTTGTGGGCGCGTCGTTTGAGTAGAAAACTAGACTTGGCGGCAGTGTCGGTATCGTCTACGGAGTGTGAAGAGGCATTCATAGGGAGCAACTGGCAAGTTTGAAGTCAATATTTTCGCTGCTTTGGCGCGTGCGGCCTTCGTCGGAATCGAGCTCAAGTTCAAGGAAGCGAATAGAGAAACGCTGCTTTCCGGCGCTAACTTCAGGGAAATAGCTCACATCTTCGGGGAGGATGACACGCAACATTTGCGCGGGCGATGTGGGCGCGAGTGCTTGTTGATAAAAGCCACCCTCGGCTCGATGTGCAACTGGAACAGCGCTTTCGCGCACCAAGGCGAGGATGAGTTCAATACCCTCGTTGACCAACGCAAAAGGACTCAGCCAGATGATGAGCATGTCGCGGCGCACATCGGCAGGCAAGCGTAGCCAATAATGCAGCATGGGCAAATCAAATTCGCACAGGCCGCCAGAAATCTTGCTGCGCTGCTGAATAGCGGCGAGAAACTCGTGGTTTTTAATGGTGGCGCCAATCGGGCCGTTGATATCATGCAGACGGTGAATCAAAGCTTTTTGTTGATCCAGGACATCAGCGAGCTTGCGCGCATCGACGCCAGGAGCCTGTTGTAGGGCGCTCAAGCTAGCATTTTGACGCTCAAGTTCTTTCATCAGTTCGCGCTTGAGGTCAAAGCGTCCTGTGACTTCGCTTAATTCCAATAGCGTCAAAACGGCGGCTTGAGCATCGTACTCAGTGGCCGCCGAAAGGAAATGCTGCGCACGATGAAATAGCTCGCTGACGCGAAAAAATGCGCGCATACGCTCATTGAGGGGGTGTTCGAAGACGTTGAGTGCCGTCATATTCATCTAGCCGTACACAATTCCACGCATTCTGCGCTAAAACCTGCCAAGAATACAATTAGGGAAGCTCTGATTGAATCAGGGCTTCCCGTGTGCGGCAGGGATGCCCTGCCGCGTCAATGGCGCAAGTTATTGAAATGCGGGAGGCAGCACGGGTGCGTACCGGGCTGATTGAGTTCATTCATGGATTCAATCAGAGTTTCCTTCGCGAGGCTTTGTGTCTGAGATGTGAGCCGGAGTCCATGGCTCCGGTATACTTGGACCATGATGTGATCGTAGGTGGACGATATGCGCTTTGTAAGCTGTGATTTTCGCGCCGCGGGTGTATTGCTGTGTCTGTCTTTACTTGCGGGGTGTGCCACGGAAGCCCCGGTGCGTGACGAGCAGGCTGTGGTTAAAAAAGATGTGCCGGCGCAAGCGAGCAAGAGCGTCAATATGGGGCGGGTCGAGGCGGTGCGCGAAGTCACGATGATGGATAAGAAACAGCCTTATGCACGCAGCGCTGGCGGCAAGGCTTCTGCGGAGGGTCTAACGCAGACGATGGTGGGGATGTTGTCGCCAAGGCAGGAAGGTATTGAGCTAATCGTGCGCTTGGATAGTGGGGCGGATGTAACCGTGGTACAGGCTACGGATGTGGCGTTTCGGCCGGGGGATCGTGTGCGGGTGATGCAGAGCCATGATGGCGCGACCCGTGTCACGTATTAGAGTTTGTTTTTAAGTTTCGATTTTTAAGTATTGGGAAGCAGTATGCGCGGACAGCTTTACATTATCGCAGCGCCCTCTGGGGCTGGGAAAACCAGCCTGGTCAAAGCCTTGCATGAACATTTAACGGGGATTGCGGTGTCAGTGTCGCACACGACGCGCGCTGCCCGCCCAGGTGAAGAAGAAGGGCTGCATTACCACTTTGTCGATCATGCGCATTTTGAGCGCATGGTGGCGGAGGGTGAATTCCTTGAGCATGCGCGTGTGTTTGACAATTTTTATGGCACGGCTAAAAGTTCGGTCGAGGTCAATCTCGCCGCCGGGCAGGATGTGATTCTGGAAATTGATTGGCAAGGCGCGCAGCAGGTGCGTGCCGCGTTTCCCGAAGCGCTGGGGATTTTTATTTTGCCGCCGGCGCGTGAAGTGCTGGAAAGCCGTTTGCGTGGGCGGGGGCAGGATGATGACCAAATCATTGCGCGGCGGATGCGTGATGCCAGCACCGAGATGCAACACTATGCCGAGTTCGATTTTTTGGTGATTAACGACGTATTTGAAGAGGCTTTGCGTGAGCTAGCGTGCATTTTTCGTGCGAATCGTTCACGCCGAGAGCGCTCAGCGGTACGCCACACAAGGCTAATCAAAGACTTGCTGGCTTAATGCCCCGCATCTTCTATACAATGCGCGGTTCAAATGAATTGACGACGGGAGAAGATATATGGCACGCGTAACAATTGAAGATTGCCTGAAGGATGTGGGTAACCGCTTCCAGCTGGTCATCATGGCCGCCAAGCGCGCTCGCCAGATTGAGGCCGGTGCTCAGCCACTGGTTGATCCGGAAGATGACAAGCCCACCGTCATTGCTTTGCGCGAAATTGCTGCTGGCAAGGTCACGCAAGCGGTGCTGGACGAAGTGCATGTGCACCAGCCTGTGCGCACGCGCATTGCGGATTTTGAAATTCGCGATGAACTCAACGAATTCCGTGGTGATGAGGACGAAGCCCCCGCGCCGCGCCGCGCGGCCAGCAGCGACGACGTTTAAGCCACTTGTCCGGTTTAAGGTTGTCGGAGTTTAGCTGATGAGCGCCGAGCCGCTTGAGTCTGCCATGTCAGAACTTTCATCCCCCGCAGCGGGCATACCGAGTGTGCCGGCTGCGGGGGATGCTATTTTTGCGCCCCTTGAGCGTCTGTTGGTGGAGTATCTTGATGCGCCCAGCACCGAGCGCATTGCTCAGGCTTATGTGTTTGCCGCGCATGCGCATGAGGGACAGACGCGCGTTTCAGGTGAGCCGTATATCACTCACCCGGTTGCCGTGGCGGGCATTTTGGCTGGGTTGCGCATGGATGAAAAAACCATCATTGCAGCCTTGCTGCATGATGTGATCGAAGACACGCCGACCGGGCATGAATATATTCTTGCCGAATATGGTGCGGAGGTGGCGCATCTGGTCGAGGGCGTGAGCAAGCTTGACCAGATTCGTTTTAAATCCAAGGCCGAGCAACAGGCGGCCAATTTTCGCAAAATGATGATGGCGATGGTCGAGGATGTGCGCGTCATCCTCATCAAGTTGGCCGATCGTTTGCACAATATGCGTACCCTCGGAGTGATGCGCCCGGATAAGCGGCGGCGGATTGCGCGCGAAACGCTGGAGATTTACACGCCGATCGCCAATCGCCTGGGTCTAAACAGCTTGCGTCACGAGTTGGAAGCACTTGGTTTTCAAGCGATGTATCCGATGCGTTATTGTGTGCTCGAACAGGCTTTGCGCAAGGTGCGTGGAAACCGGCGCGAGGTCATGCGCACGATCGAGGATGCCTTCAATGCGCGTCTTGAGGATGAGGGCATGCAGGCTGAGGTGCAGACGCGCGAGAAGCGGCTGTACAGCATTTACCGCAAGATGGTGCAAAAACACGTGTCCTTTGAGGAGGTGTTTGATGTCTTTGCGGTGCGCATCGTGACTGATAGCGTAGACAATGTGTATCGACTGCTCGGCTTGGCGCATAACCTCTACAAGCCGTTGCCTGGGCGCTTTAAGGACTATATCGCCATCCCCAAAGCCAACGGCTACCAATCGCTGCATACGGTGCTGTTTGGGCCGCACGGCATCCCTCTGGAAGTACAAATTCGCACCCGCGAAATGCACCAGTTCGCGGAGAGCGGGATTGCCGCTCATTGGTTGTACAAGGCCAAGGGCGATGGCACCGGCGCAACGCAAGCCCGTGCGCGTGATTGGCTACGCGAGCTGCTGGATATTCAACGCCAGGCGGGCAATCCGCAGGAATTCTTGGAAAGCGTCAAAGGCGATTTGTTCCCTGATGAGGTGTACGTCTTTACGCCAATGGGCGAGATCATGGAATTGCCCCGTCGCTCAACCCCCATTGATTTTGCTTACGCGGTGCATACCGATGTGGGTAATAGTTGCGTAGCCTGCAAAATTGACCGCCAATTTGCGCCTCTTTCCAGCGTGTTGCGCAATGGTCAAACCATTGAAATCATCACCGCGCCAGGAACTGCACCCAGCCCAAATTGGTTGAGTTTTGCGGTCACCGCCAAGGCGCGCACGCATATTCGCACTTTCCTTAAAGGCTTGCATGCGGATGAAGCGGTGCAATTGGGCGCGCGCCTACTTGATAAAGCACTGGAAACCCATCAGATCGCTTTGGCTGATATTGATGCCGAGCGCGTGATGCATTGCGTACAAGATCAATATCAAACGACCTTAAATGAGCTGCTGCGTGAAATAGGCTTGGGTAATCGCATGGCTGCACTGGTGGCCTTGTGCTTGACCGCTAAAATGGGCGAGGGCGAGAAGGGCTCGCGGCCTGGTTTGAATAACGCCCCGTTGATCCTGCGTGGTTCCGAAGGCTTGGTGGTGAGTTTTGCCAAGTGCTGCCATCCGATTCCCGGTGATCCGATCATCGGTTTTGTCAGCACAGGGCGCGGTGTTGTCGTGCATCGGCGGCAGTGCGGCAACGCGGTTGAGCTTGCCTCGCGTCCTGAAAATCTTATGCCCGTCGAGTGGGCGAGCGATGTCAGCGGTGATTACCAGGCTGAAATTGCCTTGAATGCCAAGAATTTACGCGGTGGTTTGGCGCGCATGGCGGGCACGATTGCGGAAACCGGCGCGGATATTGATAACGTCAGTTTTGACGACCGCGATCAAAACGTGACTGTCATCACCTTCCTCTTGCGCGTCAGCAACCGCCTTCAGCTTGCCCAAATCATCCGGCGCTTAAAGCGGGATCAGGGCGTGCTCAAAGTTTGGCGCACATGAGGCGCTCATGATTGGTGCGTGATTTTTCCATCCGTCTTCTGTCATGTCATTCAACATTAACCTTAGGAAATATTGAAAATGAACCGCACCACCATTCAAACCACCCAAGCTCCTCAGGCGATTGGTACCTATTCACAAGCCGTGCGCGTGGGTGACACGGTGTACATTTCCGGACAAATTGCCCTGCACCCAGCCAGTATGCAAATGGTGCAAGACAGTATTGAAGTAGAAATTCATCAAGTATTTCAAAACATGCGCGCAGTATGCGAAGCGGCGGGCGGTTCGTTGAATGACATCGCTAAACTCAATGTGTATTTGACTGATCTTGCCAATTTTGCTGCGGTGAATAGCATCATGGCGGAGTATTTTCACCAGCCTTACCCGGCACGCGCCGCTGTTGGTGTGGCCAGCCTGCCGCGTGGTGCACGTGTTGAAGCCGACGGCGTCATGGTACTTGGCAATCACGACGCGGATGCCAAGCCTTAACGGGTTGTTAACTCCGACATAAAAAAAAGCCCACTCGTAAAAGTGGGCTGAATAGGTAGATGGTGGGCCCAGCGGGATTCGAACCTGCAACCAAAGGATAATGCAGTAAAACTCAATCCTTCGGAAACATATATAAAGGCAAAGGATGTTCTTCATGAACAACCCGATGACCATCAAAAGTGTAAGTGACTAATTCACAAAAACCATAATGACAGCGAACAAAAACAGGATCAAGAACACCACCAGAGACACGAAGGCAATCAGTCTTTGACCCAGGATGAGTAATTTCCCATCTTGGTTTAGCTAGAGCCTTTGCACGCTCAGCAGCAGCCTGAGCAGCCTTATAAGCTTCAGGACTTGGCCGCATACGAGGAGAAGAAGAATAAAAGTTATAAAAAGTAAAAGAGGGAAATCCTAAAAGAAAAACAAAAAGAGCAAGACGAAGCATAAGATCACCGTTGACACTTTGTTGACAAAATCTGAAAACAGAGACAAAGGAAACTTATGCAAGTCTTTGTTTTATATGGTGGGCCCAGCGGGATTCGAACCTGCAACCAAAGGATTATGAGTCTTGATATTGGCGACACACTAGACCACTTTGTTATGTTTTTCAAATAGTTGCACGACGTTATCGGGCGTTAAATCCACTGTTTTACACACACGAGTGGACAGATTTTGGACACTTGCGATGAAGTCGGAATCAGGGTCTAGGTCATGCTGTACGGTATAGGACTTCACCATGCTGGCTTGAAGTTCACATAGTTCTGTATTCAGCCGCGCCATCCACACGGCGACCTCAGGGGCAATCGAATCATCACCGGCCTTGAGCAGAAGCATACGGACGGCGTGGTAATCCTCCACCAAGTAGCCGATAGATAAAAGTTGGGCGCTAGTTGTCATTCTGAATCCTCGCATTGAGATAAAACCTAAGAGCCTTTCGGATAACTATCGAAAGGGTTAAATCTTCACGTTCTGCAATAGCCTCAAGTTGCTCTCTAATATCCGGGTCAATCGCCACGGAAACCCCTTGTTTTTTCCTTTTAATAGGATTTTGCTCTATAGGTGAAACAGGTTGACGAATAGTTTCCTTGTTAGATTGTGGCGTGGTTACCTGGGACATGGGTTTTTCATTTTCTTGTTGTTGCGGAATATTAGTGGGTAAACTCAATAGGAATTGGTTAAAAGTCTTATAAGCAAAGCCGCCAGTTTTGCGAAGCTGCCGGAGATACTCCAAACCTTCCTCTTTCGTCCAACTGTACACGGCCTGCCTAGCCGCTGAAATTGGATAGCCAGCATCAACAAGGAGTTGAACGAACTCCTCTTTGTCAGTCTTGTTTAGTGCTAATTTTGCCATGCGAGCATGATGAACCTAAGCAAGAAAAAACACAACTACTTAAGAAGTGATTAAAAACAACATGTCATGTTAAAAGATATTATGTTTTGAATTGCTGTGTTATTGTGTGGCTAAGAGTGGTGGATAGCTGCATGTACTTAAAGATGTTGAAACATATTATGTTTTGGCTGTGTGTGGCGTAGTGTGTAGATATGACCGCACTTAGCTCTGTTTGATTAGACGTGTTACAGGAACGTCTATCTAACAAGCCCGCCGGTCACTCGCCTCCTACGCTTGTACCTCGCTACGTCGGTGTGTGACTGGCGGGACATCTTGACGGAGGGCGTAAGCGTGGGAATTGAGAAGAAGGATAACGGCTGGCTAGTCGATATACGACCGGAAGGAGCGCACGGGAAGCGTGTGCGGAAGTCATTCAAGACGAAGGCGGAAGCATTGCGCTATGAAGCCTATGCGAGACAGAAAGCCCAAGCAGGGGAACCATGGCAGGGCGAGAAGAAGGACATGCGCCGCTTATCTGATCTTGCTTTCCTATGGTACACCCAGCACGGAATAACGCTCAAGGATGGCAAGAACCGAGAAAGCCGCTTGCAATTCATTATTCAATCAATGGGCGACCCAAGGGGGTTTGAGTTTGATGCAACCATGTTTGCAGATTTTCGAGCAAAGCGCCTTGAGTCAGTTGGAGAGAATACCGCTAATCATGACTTGGCCTATTTAAGGGCGATGTTTAATGAGTTGCGAAGAATGGGACAATGGAAAAAAGACAATCCAATAAGCCTAATCAGAAAGCTGAAAGTTGACGAGCGCGATATGGGGTTTTTAACCCATGGGCAGATAGATGAATTGCTAGGCATTCTGGACAGCGGGAAGAACCCGGACGCGGGGAAAGTGGCGCGGGTTTGCTTGGCTACCGGTGCAAGATGGAGCGAAGCCGAAACGCTCAGGGCGGAAAATGTGAGTGCTTATCGCGTCACCTTCGGTGAAACGAAAAGCGGGAAGGTGCGAAGCGTCCCTATCACCCAAGAGCTGTTCGAGAGCATCCAGAAGTCATATGGGAGGCTTTTTGCGCCCTCCTACAACACGTTCAGGGCAGCAGTGAAAAATTGCTCCTACGAGCTGGCAGAGGGGCAAATGACGCATGTACTACGGCACACGTTCGCAAGCCACTTCATGCAGAACGGGGGAAACATCCTCACCTTGCAAAAAATCCTAGGGCATCAATCCTTGCAAATGACCATGCGTTACGCGCATCTGGCGCCGGAGCACTTGGAAGAAGCAACGCGACTCAACCCGCTCAGCATGAAAAACAAAAATCCGGTTTAGCAATATAGAGCAGTAGCCCCGGCCACTGTTTAAGCAGATCAACCCGCATCACTACGCACAGAATGCACGGGCATGGCCTCCCGGCCAATTCGGCACAGATTCCATGTGCCTAAGCCGGCCTGCATCCATGCAGGCTAAAGCAAGGTTCGGCGCGCTGTAGATGCTCCCTCCCTCTCTGGCTCAAAGGGGCTACCCCTAGCGCCGTCGTCCTTCGTTCTGTAGCGGAATCATTCGCCCGGCGCGCCCAAAAGTCAAAGGGAACCCCCCGAAGGTACCCCCCCTTGGACTTTTGGGCGCGCCGGGCGACCGTGAATCCCGCGACCGAGAACGACGGCGAGAAGGGGCTTATATGGTCAGAGATGTAGGCAGCAAAAAAGCCGCGTGTTTGGGCAGTAGGTGGACACTCAAAAAAGGTGGACAAATTATGGACAAAAACAAGATTTACTAGGATGTAAAAATTGCCTAAGTCCTTGTTTTATATGGTGGGCCCAGCGGGATTCGAACCTGCAACCAAAGGATTATGAGTCCTCTGCACTAACCGTTGTGCTATGGGCCCGAAAGGATTTTTCGGCTGGCTGCTAGCGCTCGGCTTCGAGGAAGCTGCGCAGCAGTTCGGAGCGCGAAGGGTGGCGCAGCTTGCGTAGCGCCTTGGCTTCGATTTGGCGGATACGTTCACGGGTGACGTCGAACTGTTTGCCGACTTCCTCAAGGGTGTGATCGGTGTTCATGTCGATGCCGAAGCGCATACGCAACACCTTGGCTTCACGCGGGGTGAGGCTGGCCATCACATCGCGCACAGCCTCGGCCAAACCTTCGTTAGTGGCGGCATCCAGCGGCGAGATGACGCTGGTGTCTTCGATAAAGTCACCCAGATGTGAGTCTTCATCATCACCAATCGGTGTCTCCATCGAAATGGGTTCCTTGGCAATTTTCATCACCTTGCGCACCTTGTCTTCCGGCATGGCCATGCGTTCTGCCAATTCTTCCGGGCTTGGGTCGCGTCCCATTTCTTGCAACATCTGGCGCGAGACACGGTTGAGTTTGTTGATGGTCTCAATCATGTGCACCGGAATACGGATGGTACGCGCTTGGTCAGCAATTGAGCGGGTGATGGCCTGACGAATCCACCAAGTGGCGTAGGTGGAGAATTTGTAACCACGACGGTATTCAAATTTATCCACGGCTTTCATCAGGCCGATGTTACCTTCCTGAATTAAATCAAGGAATTGCAGGCCGCGATTGGTGTACTTTTTGGCAATCGAGATCACGAGGCGCAGGTTGGCTTCGACCATGTCCTTTTTGGCTCGACGTGCCTTGGCTTCACCAACCAGCATGTGACGGTTGATGTCTTTAAGTTGGCGTACGCTTAGGCTGTTGTCGCGCTCAAGGTAGCTAAGGCGCTTTTGCAGGCGCTCAATATCGGTGCTAAGGGCTTGGATTTGTGTGCCAAAGGCCTTGTTCGCACAGGCTTCATTCAACCATGCGGCGTTGGTTTCATTGCCGGGGAAGGCTTTAATGAAGTAATCGCGTGGCATACCGCCCTGGTTAACGCAGACTTCGAGCACGTCGCGTTCAAGTTTGCGCACGCGCTCGACGGCGCCGCGCAAGTTTTTGACCAGGCGTTCAGTCAAAAGCGGATTAAGTTTGATGCCGAGCAGGTTGGCTTCGAGTTCTTCATTCACGCTTTCACCCGCGAGTCTGCGGGTGTGCAGATCACGCATGGCTGCCATGTGGACGCGTACGGCTTCGATATCCAGTCCAGCCGGTTCGGCATCAACTTCTTCTTCGACTTCGTCCACGACCTCTTCGATGGCTTCATCAGGCTCGACTTCTTCGCTGACTAAGGCGATTTCGAGCGGGATTTCTTCTTCTGGAGGTGCGAAGCCGACGACAATGTCCACAATGCGTGCCTCACCGGCTTCAAAGCGATCAAAATCACTCAGCAGTTCAGTGATGGCAGGCGGGTGCATGGCGAGTGCGCAGAGCATTTCGCGCAGGCCTGCTTCAATGCGCTTGGCAATGACAATTTCGCCTTCACGGGTCAACAAATCCACCGTGCCCATTTCGCGCATGTACATGCGTACCGGGTCGGTGGTGCGACCAACTACGTCATCGACGGTCGAGGTCAGTGCGGCGGCGGCTTCTTCGGCAGCATCTTCATCCGGTGCAGGGGCATTGTCGGAGAGCGTGAGTTCATCGGCATCGGGCGCGGTTTCAAAGACGCGGATACCCATGTCATTAATCATGCCGATGATGTCTTCCATCTGATCGGCTTCGACCATGCCTTCGGGCAGAGTGTCGTTGATTTCGGCGTAGGTCAGGTAACCTTGTTCCTTGCCTCGGGCAATAAGGTCTTTAATGCTGGACTTGGGATCGTCAGACATGGTGCAGCTTCAAATAGGTGGACTTGGGATTATAGCAAGTGAAGACAAAATTTTCACGATGTTGCTTTGATTGCACTTAGACGCAGAAGTTCTTGACGTTCATCTTTTTGCAACTGATCGAATGACTTGCTGGTGAGTTCACGCAGCCGGTCACGGGTATACGCTGCCGCAAGGTGGTTGAGCATGTCGTGCCACATGTTCTGTCGTACCAGCTCATCCTCGCTATCCTGCGGCGCAGGTAAGCAAGCGAGTGCGTCCAGGGTTTTAAGGTGTGGGCTGTCGCGGTAACGTTCAAGTAGGATGCCGAGCGGCATCGGTTGCGCACGCAACGTATTGACCAGCTCTGACAGCAGGGCGAAGCCGGGAGTTGTGCTGTGCGCCCAAGCCGGATCAAGCTCATGTTCGCCGGCGAGTTCGGGATGGTAAAGCAGGTAGAGTATGGCTTTGCGGATGGCGCTGTGGCGTGTGTTGCTGGATGAGGAGGGGGGCGGTATGCGTCTTCTTTCCGCAGGTTCTGCGTTGCGCGGGGTGTTTTGCAGGCGAGAGACGCGGGTACCGATTTGCTTGGCCAGCGCATCGAACACCAGGTCTTTTAGTGTGCTTTCCGGCATGAGCTGGATCAGCGGCTGGGCGAGGGATTTGAGTTTGGCGCGCGCCGCCGGACTGCCATCGTGTTCGGTTTGTTGCTCCAGTTCGCTGAGCAGAAAATGATCGAAACTGACCGCATCGGCCTGAATCCGCTTGCGAAAAGCCTCTGCGCCTTCCTGACGCACCAGGCTGTCAGGATCCTCGCCATCGGGCAGAAACATGAAGCGCGCATCCAAGCCGTCGCGTAGCTGCGGCAGGGTGGATTCGAGCGCTCGCCAAGCCGCGCGTCGTCCGGCTTCATCACCGTCAAAACAATAAATGACCTGCGCCGTGTTGCGGTACATCAAATCCACCTGCTCGCGGGTCACCGCCGTGCCCAGTGTGGCGACCGCTTCACGTACACCATGTTGCGCCAGCATGACCACGTCCATGTAGCCTTCCACCACCAGCAGGCGTTCGGGGCGACCGAGGGCTTTGCGCGCTTCATACAGGCCGTATAGCCCCGCGCCTTTGTGGAAGAGTGGGGTTTCGGGTGAGTTCAGATACTTGGGTTTGTCATCGTTGAGTACCCGTCCGCCGAAGGCAATCACCCGCCCGCGACGATCACGGATGGGGAACATGATGCGCTCACGGAAGCGGTCATACAGGCGGCCTTGTTCACCCTCGCTCAACATGCCCGCGCGCTTGAGCTGGTCGCGGGTGCCGTCATTGGCGTTGAGTACGCGTTCCAGTGTGTCGTATCCGGCGGGGGCATAGCCCAGACCAAACAGGGCCGCGACTTCGCCGCTGACCCCGCGCTGTTTAAGGTAATCAATCGCTTTGGGTGTGCGTTTGAGTTCGCCTTGATAATACTTGGAGCACTCTTCCAGGATGGCTAATAACGGTGCGTGTGGGTTTTCGCTAGGCGTGTTGCCGCCTTCGCGCGGAACCTCCATGCCCATTTGTCCGGCTAGGGTTTCGATGGCTTCCACAAAGTCGAGACGATCATGCGCCATTAAAAAGCTAAGCACCGTGCCATGCGCGCCACAGCCAAAGCAGTGATAAAACTGCTTTTCCGGGCTGACGAAAAAGGAGGGCGATTTTTCGTGGTGGAAGGGGCAGCAGGCGGTGTACTCCTTGCCCTTTTTCTTCAGCGGTACACGGCTTCCCACCACGTCAACAATGTCGGCGCGGGTGACGAGGTCGTCGATGAAGCTTTGTGGAATACGGGACATGGACGCGAATATAGCCCCTAAAAAGATTAGCCACAGAGAACACAGAGTGCTCAGAGAAAAAGATGGTGAGGCTTCTTTCCATGCGGTGCGCAGGACGGGTCGAAACCCGTCGTATGATCCGTCGCGTGTGACGCAGGAGGCCGCTTCATTCGGAGGGTTACAACCGCACCTTCGCAGCTATGCTTACCCCAACCGGCTTTGCCCTCCCTCACCCCAACCCCTCTCCCGCAGGCGGGAGAGGGGCTTTTCGCTCCAGTCATGTGCAGATGCGAAATGATTTTCTCGGTGAGTTCTGTGCTCTCTGTGGCTAAAACTTGGCCGTGCTCAAGCCGCTGCCGCCAGCGTGGTTAATAACTGGCTAATGTCGGCGGCCTTGGGCTTGACCAGCCAGAACTTGCCGAGCCATTGGTCAAAGTTGTCCAGGATCGCGCGCGCGCGCGGGCTGCCGGTTTCTGCGACATGGGCTTCAAGAATGCTATGCAGATGCTGGCGATGTGCTTCCATCTGCGAGGGAATCAGACGGTGAATGTCGATCAACTCGTGGTTGTAGCGATCAACAAAGTTGTTTTCTTCGTCGATCACATAGGCAAAACCACCGGTCATGCCCGCGCCGAAGTTCACGCCGGTGCGTCCCAATATGGTGACGATGCCGCCGGTCATGTATTCACAGCCGTGGTCGCCGCAGCCTTCGATGACGGCGAACGCGCCGGAGTTGCGTACTGCGAAGCGCTCGCCCGCCGTACCCGCCGCAAACAGTTTGCCGCCGGTGGCGCCGTACAGGCAGGTGTTGCCGATGATCGGTGTGTCGTGGGTGGGCAGGTTGGAGCACAGTGGCTGACGCAAGGTGAGTTTGCCGCCTGCCATGCCTTTGCCGACGTAATCGTTGGCATCACCTTCCAGGTCCATGTGCAGGCCACCTGCGTTCCACACGCCAAAACTCTGCCCAATCGTGCCCTTGAGCTTGAGGGTGATCGGCGCATCGTCCATGCCAAGGTTGCCGTGGCGACGCGCGATTTCGCCGGACAGGCGTGCGCCAATCGAACGGTCGGTGTTGCGCACGGCAAAGCTGAAGCTGCCGCCGGATTTGTTTTCAATCGCGGATAAGGTGGCTTCCACCATGCGTTCGGCCAGCAAGCCTTTGTCATACGGGTTGTTGTGCGGCATGGCGCAGCACAACGGTTTGGTGTCGGCGAGGCCGCCGTCGGACAGGATCGGCGACAGGTCGAGTTTCTGTTGTTTGGCGGTTTCGCCGGGCAGGATTTCCAAAAGGTCGGTGCGACCAATCAAGTCTTCCATGCGCGCAAGGCCAAGCAGGGCGAGGTATTCGCGCACTTCCATGGCAATGAACTTGAAGTAGTGCATGACCTTTTCGACGTCGCCTTTGAAGTGCTGCATGCGCAACACATTGTTTTGCGTGGCCACGCCGGTGGCACAGTTGTTCAGGTGGCAGATGCGCAGGAATTTGCAGCCCATGGCAATCATCGGGCCGGTGCCGAAGCCGAAGCTTTCCGCACCCAAAATTGCTGCTTTAATCACGTCCAGGCCGGTTTTCATGCCGCCGTCGCCTTGCAAACGCACTTTGTCGCGCAAGTCGTTGGCACGCAGGGTTTGATGCGCTTCGGACAGCCCCAGCTCGAACGGTGAGCCAGCATATTTGACCGAGGTGAGCGGGGAGGCGCCTGTGCCGCCGTCGTAGCCGGAAATGGTAATCAGGTCGGCATAAGCCTTGGCCACACCTGCAGCAATGGTGCCTACGCCGGGTTCGGCCACTAGCTTGACCGAGACCAGGGCCTGCGGATTGACTTGCTTGAGGTCGAAAATCAGCTGCGCAAGATCTTCAATCGAGTAGATGTCGTGGTGCGGTGGTGGCGAAATCAAGGCCACGCCAGGGCGGGCATAACGCAGTTTGCCAATGTATTCGTTGACTTTATCGCCAGGTAATTGGCCGCCTTCGCCCGGCTTGGCGCCTTGGGCGACCTTGATTTGCAGCACTTCGGCATTCACCAGGTAATGCGGGGTGACGCCAAAACGCCCTGAAGCAATTTGCTTGATTTTGGACATTTTGAGCGTGCCATAGCGCGCCGGGTCTTCGCCGCCTTCGCCGGAGTTGGAGCGCCCGCCCAGCCGGTTCATGGCCTCGGCGATCGTTTCGTGCGCTTCGGGCGAAAGCGCGCCCAGCGACATGCCGGCTGAGTCGAAGCGTTTGACGATGGTTTCCAGTGCTTCGACATCGTCCAGTGCAATCGAGGTGGTCGCACGCAACTTGAACAAATCGCGCAGCGTGGCCACCGGGCGGCTGTCCACATGGTCGGCGTAGAGTTTCCAGGTGGCATAATCGCCGCTGTTGACCGCTTGTTGCAGGGTTTGCACCACATCCGGGTTGTAGGCGTGGTACTCGCCGCCGTGGATGAATTTGAGCAGGCCACCCTGACGTGGTTGTTTGCGCGGGTTCCATGCTTCAGCTGCAAGGTTGGCCTGATCGGCTTGCAAGTCGTCGAAGTCCGCACCTTTCAGGCGGCTGGTGGTGGCTTTGAAGCACAGTTCCACCACCTGGTCGGCCAAGCCAATGATTTCGAACAATTGCGAGCCGCGATAGCTGGCAATGGTGGAAATGCCCATTTTGGACAGGATTTTCATCAAACCCTTGTCGATGCCTTTGACGAAGTTGGCGGTCATTTTGGCAGAGCTCAGGCCCGCTTTCATCTCGCCCGTGCGCTGCAAACCGGCAATGCTCTCAAAAGCCAGATACGGGTAAACGGCGGTGGCACCGTAGCCAATCAGGCAGGCGAAATGATGTGGGTCGCGCGCGGTGGCGGTCTCGATAATGAGATTGGCGCGGCTGCGCAGACCTTCCTCAATCAGGCGATGATGCACGGCACCGGTTGCAAGCAGGGCATGTATCGGGAGTTGTCCTTGCTCAATGCATAGATCTGACAGGGTAATGAGCACGTTACCGGCACGCACGGCCGCGACAGCTTCGTCACACACGGCACGAATCGAGGTTTCCAGATCTTCACTTTCCGGGCGGTTGAGCTGAATGACGGTGCTGGCAAAGGCGGCATCCTCAACCGCCATGAGTGCGTTGAATTTGCCTTCGGTCAATATCGGTGATTCCAGCAGCAGGCGATGCGCGTGTTCAGCGGTTTCTTCAAACAAATTGCGCTCTTGGCCAATGCTGGTTTCCAGCGACATGACGATAGTTTCACGCAGCGGGTCAATCGGCGGGTTGGTGACCTGGGCAAATTGCTGGCGGAAGTAGTCGTACGGCGAACGCTCGATTTTGGACAAGACCGCCATCGGCGTGTCGTCGCCCATCGAGCCAATGGCTTCTTGGCCGGACTCAGCCAAAACACGCAAAATCTGGTCACGCTCTTCAAAGGTGACCTGGAACATCTTTTCATAGACGGCGAGCTCTGCGTCATCCAGTGGTGTGGCGGCCAGGACATCGGCTTCCAGCCCAGAACTCAGACGGCGCGAATACTGCTTGAGCCACTGACGGTAGGGCTGGCGGTTTTTCAGCATGGCATCCACATCGTCCGGCATCATCAACTCGCCAGTCGTGGTGTCTACAGCAATGACTTGACCCGGCTTGACGCGGCCTTTGCGTAGCACGTCTTCGGGGGCGTAATCCCATACGCCGATTTCCGAGGCGAGGGTGATGTGGCGATCTTTGGTAATCACCCAACGCGCCGGGCGCAGGCCGTTGCGATCCATGCCGCAGGCGACAAAACGCCCGTCGGTCATGACCATGCCTGCAGGGCCATCCCAGGGTTCCATGTGCATGGAGTGGTAGGCGTAGAAAGCGCGCAGGTCGGCATCCATGTGCTCAATGTTCTGCCACGCGGGGGGCACCATCAGGCGTATGGCGCGCAGCATGTCAATGCCACCGGCAATCAGCGCTTCCAGCATATTGTCCATGCTCATGGAGTCGGAGCCGGTTTCGGTCACCAGTGGGCGCACATCCTCCATGTTGGGGATCAGCGGGGTTTCCATAGTGTAAGCGCGTGCGCGCGCCCAGTTGCGGTTGGCGTGAATGGTGTTGATCTCGCCGTTGTGGGCGAGATAGCGGAACGGCTGCGCCAAGCGCCACTCCGGGAAGGTATTGGTAGAGAAGCGTTGATGGAACACGCATTGCGAGGTGGCCAGACTCTCATCTTGTAGATCAAGGTAAAAGCGCGGCAGGTCGGCAGGCATCATCAGACCCTTGTATGACAGCACCTGGCTGGACAAGGTAGGGATGTAGAACACACGATCCTGTTCAAGCTGCTTTTCAGTGCGGCGGCGCGCAATGTAGAGCTTGGTGTCAAATAGGTGCGCGTCCATACCGTCTGGTGCGTTCACGAAGGCATGTTCGATCACGGGAAGTTTTTGCAAGGATTGGCTGCCGAGCTGGGTTGGGTCGGTGGGCAACACGCGCCATCCCACAAAGTCCAAGCCTTGGGCGCGTACTTCCTGCTCAAGCACTGCACGCGCTCGCGCCGCGAGCGCCTCGTCCTGGCTCATGAATACCACGCCCACGGCGTACAGCGCATTCAGCGCGAAGCCCAGTCGAGCCGCTTCGGCGCGCATAAAGGCATCGGGCTTTTTGAGCAGCAAACCGCAGCCATCACCTGACTTTCCATCCGCCGAAATCCCGCCGCGATGCGTCATGCGTGCCAGCGACTCAATGGCCGTTTGCACCAGCCAGTGACTGGGTTGGTCGTCCATTTGTGCAATCAGGCCAAAACCACAGTTGTCGCGTTCAAAGGTGGGAGAGTACAAGCCGTGGGTGGCGTTTTCGGGCAGCATGTTCATGGCGGTGGCTTATCGGTTTGTGGATAGGGTGTCGGTATGCGCGAGGCGCGCCGAGTTCATTATGCAGTTTTCATGCCGATTCGAGTGTGTGAGAAATCAATGGGTTGGCGCACACCCAATCCATAAAAAATGCAAAAGGGCGCGCATTTTAGCCCCCCGGCAGGTACTGAACAAGGCCAAGGACTTGAAGCTCTTGTATTGGCTTGATTTTATGGGCTTGAGTTCGTGACAGTTAAGGCAGCATGACCTTGCGTATATCGGCCACTTGGCGGGGATAGGGCTTGGCCGCACTCACGCCCGTCGGTAGTTTGCTTTGCGCGGCCAGTGCAGCTTCGCGATTAGGGTAGAGGCCGCAGGTTAGACTAAAAAGCTCTTTGCCGTCGCGTTGTTGATGGAAGCTTTGGCAGTCTTCTAAGTCATGTGTTTTGATGTAGGCGTTTACTGCCTTGGTTGATCCAAACGTGATGATTTGCAAAACATATTGCGAAGCGTTGCTTGCGGCAAAGCGCTCGCTGCTCTGTGTTGTTGCCTTGGCTTTGGTTTCTGCTTTGACTGGCGTCGCTTGGACAGGTTTGACAACGACTGCGGGGGAGGTCTCTGCCTTGGCGACGTGAGGGGCTTCAACTAACTTGGCTTCGACGGCCTTGGGCGGAACCGGGGCGTAAACGCTCGGTTGAGTAGCATTCGGCTGCGTGGTCGAGGTGGCTGGCGCGGGAGCGGTAGGTGCGGTTTGCGCAATAGCGGCGGCTTCTGGTACGGGCATTGCAGCCGCCGTGCTCTGCACAACGGGCTCAACAGCAGCTGGTGACGTCTCGGCAACGGGTGCTGGCTCGGATTGCGTTTCGGGTGGAGAGGGATTGAGCGGGATGCTGACGGTGGTGTCTTTGGGCGTTTCGGGTGCGTCGGGGCGCAGAATCATGGCAACCACGACGGCCAGGAGCAAGGACACACCTAGGCCACCAAAGATTAAGCCGCGCGCGGTGTTTGAGCTGCCTGCATGGCTAGATGCGCTAGAGCTCACGCGGGGCGGAGGGTTGGGTGTGGTTTCGCTCGGATCAAGCACGGCTGCCGCTGCTGCGCTCACAAAGCCCTCTGATATAGGCGTAGACGCAAGCGGTTGCAGATGCAGGGCGTAGACTTGCCCAGCATCGCCCAAGGCTTGCATCGGGGCGATGCGTTGAGTGAGCAGCGACGAGCCGGTGAGTATCAGGCGCACCCGCCCGTCGAGAAGTTCATCAAGGCGCTGCACAAAGCCAATCAGTCCGTCCAGAATCATCGGCGGTAGAGTGTCCGCAAGGTGAATAATTGCTACGGCGCGACGCGGCTCGGTTAGCATGGCGGGTAGACGTTGGAATAGGGCGTTCATGGCGGTCTCGCCAAAATCAACCTCTACGCCCCAAGCGCGCGCAAGGTGCATCACAATGTCTTCAGCATCCATGCCCGCGCTGGGATAAACCTCGGCGTAGTGCAGCCCTTGGGTGTCGTGGCGCGTGAGTTTGTGGCTAAAGCCATTCAACACGGTGGCATCGTCGCTCATGATGGTGAACAGGCGATCACTGTGGCGTAACAGGTGGGTAATCAGTTCCACCCGCTCCTGCATGGAGGGCTCGCTGAACGAGGCATCCATCAGAGGGTCGAGAGGGGCGGTCGCGTGCGCATCCTGGCTAGACATTTACGAGTTCTCCGCAGCTTGGGTTTCGGCATGGGTGGGGGATGTGGTGAATTCGGCAAGGCATTGTTGCAAATGATCGGTAGAAAAGTCCGCACGCACGGCGGCTTCGCCAATATGGTTAAGCAGAATAAGGCGCATTTTTCCGTCGAGTACTTTTTTGTCGATGCCCATGAGGTGGGTGAACTGTTCCAAGCTCATATTTGCAGGCGCGTGGGTGGGCAGTCCCGCGCGCTGGATGATGTGGCGAGTGCGAGCCACGTCGGCAGCGCTGATGCAGCCTTCGAGTTCTGACAGGCGCGCCGCCATGCACATGCCAGTGCCCACGGCTTCGCCGTGCAGCCAGTTGCCATAGCCTTGGGCATTTTCAATCGCATGACCGAAGGTGTGGCCGAGGTTCAGGATGGCGCGCAGCCCGGTTTCGCGTTCATCCTGCGAGACCACTTCAGCCTTGATTTCACAGGAGCGGCGGATGGCATAGGCCAAGGCTTGCGGGTCGCGGGCGCGCAGGGCTTCGATATTGGCTTCAATCCAGCTCAAAAAAGCCTCGTCATAAATCAGCCCGTATTTAATGACTTCGGCCAGGCCTGCGGACAGCTCGCGGTCGGGCAGGGTATTTAGTGTGTCGGTGTCGGCAATCACCACTTGCGGCTGCCAGAATGCACCGAGCATATTTTTGCCGCCGGGGTGGTTGATGCCGGTTTTACCGCCCACCGAGGAGTCCACCTGCGAGAGCAGGGTGGTGGGAATCTGGATGAAATTCACGCCGCGCTGGTAGCTGGCCGCTGCGAAGCCGGTGATGTCGCCGATCACGCCACCACCAAGGGCAATCAGCGTGGTGTTGCGATCAAAACGCCCTTCGATAAGCGCATCCCAGATAGTTTGCAGACTGGCAATGGATTTGTAGGCCTCGCCATCGGGCAATACGACAGTGGCGCTTTTCAAACCTGTTAGTGCGGCGTCGAGCTTTTGACGGTACAGCGGGGCGACCGTGTTGTTGGTGACGACGAGCGCGCTGCTGCCGACAATGGCTTCACGTAATAGGGCGCTGTTATCAAGCAGACCCTGTCCAATGTGGATGGGGTAACTGCGCTCGCCAAGGTCAACGTGCAATGTCTGCATAAATGTCCTTTCCGGTCATGATATCGGGTATTAACTCGCGTCAGCGGCCTTGATTAGTGTCCATGTGTAAACCGCGCAAGATGCGCTGCACGACAAATTTTGGAATCAGTCGATCGGTTTCAATTACCAGATGGGCGGTTTGCCGATACAGCGGGTCACGAATCTGCATCAGGTTTTGCAAAGTGCCACGCCGATCAGCGGTTTGCAACAGCGGACGATTTTGGTCGTGCGCTGTGCGTTCCACTTGGTGATCCACCGAAGCGAAAAGATAGACCACAATGCCGCGATTATGCAGTGCTTCGCGGTTTTCGGGCATTAAAACCGAACCGCCACCTGTGGCAAGCACGATGCCGTGCAGTTGGCTGAGCTCATCAATCACCGCTTTCTCGCGTTGACGAAAACCGGCTTCGCCTTCGACTTCAAAAATCAACGGAATACTGGCACCCGTGCGTTGCTCGATGATTTTATCGCTGTCGATAAATCGCATGCCCAGTGTGCGTGCCAGCAAGCGTCCGCTGGTGGACTTGCCCGCGCCCATCGGGCCAACCAGAAAAATACTTTCACGCATCTCAAAACAACAACATTTTGATGCCCAATACGAGCAAGAGCAGGGCGAAGACTTTTTTCAGCACGCTGACCGGCAAGATATGCGTTAACTTCGCCCCAAACACGGCAAATACAATGCTCATGACACCGATGCTCAGCCAAGCGGGAAGATACACATAGCCCAAGCTCATCGCTGGCAGGTTCGGTATGCTGAGCCCAGTGAGAACATAAGCCGCCGTGCCCGCGATGGCTGCGGGCAAGCCGAGAGCCGCCGAAGTCGCGATGGCACGCTGCATGGCGGTATTGCACCATACGAAGAATGGTGTGGAGACAGCGCCGCCGCCCATACCCATCAGCGAGCTGATGGCGCCGACCACAATCCCCGCAAGCGTCATGCCCGGCAAGCCGGGGAGATGACGCGACGCGGCGGGCGGGCGGCCAAAAGCCATATTGATGGCAATAAGAATTTCCAGCGCGCCAAAAATCCTTTTCAGCAGGTCGCTCGGTATGTGGTGTGCAAGATAAGAACCGGACACTGAACCGATGAGCAGCCCCAGCAGCATGAGACGCACAATATCCCAGTCCACCGCGCCTTTTAGATGATGAGTCCAAACCGAACCGATGGAGGTGAGAATGATGGTGGCCAGTGAGGTACCAACTGCGACCTGCATCATGATATCGACGGGAACATTGCCTTGCAGCGAGAATAGCCAGAGCAGAATCGGCACGATAATCAAACCGCCGCCAATACCGAGCATCCCGGCCATCAGTCCGGCAAAGATTCCAAGCAGGGCATAGGTTCCTAGGGCGAGTAGATCCATGGGCGTGGATTAGCCTCGCTTTTTCGGCGGCAGCAGGTCGGTAATGGTGCCCTCGGCCATTTCCGCAGCCAGCCCCAGGGTTTCTGAAAGCGTGGGATGCGGATGGATGGTCAGACCGATGTCGGTCATGTCCGCGCCCATTTCCAGCGCCAAGGTGGCCTCGGCAATCAACTCGCCCGCATTGGTGCCGACGATGCCCACGCCGAGCAAACGGTGGGTTTCGGCGCAGAACAGCGCCTTGGTCATACCTTCGTCACGTCCGATGGAAAGCGAGCGTCCAGAGGCCATCCACGGAAATGCGCCTTTTTCATACGCCACGCCGTCGCGCTTGAGCTCGTCTTCGGTTTTGCCCACCCAAGCGATTTCGGGGTCAGTGTAGGCCACGCCGGGGATGCTGATCGGCGTGAAGGCGGAGGCCATGCCGCTGATGACTTCGGCGGCGACCTTGCCTTCATGTACGGCTTTGTGCGCCAACATCGGCTGGCCGATGATGTCGCCAATGGCGTGGATATGCGCCACATTGGTGCGCAGGCGCGCATCGGCGGGGATAAAGCCGCGTTCGTTGACCTCCACACCAGCCTTGTCAGCGTCAATCAGCTTGCCATTGGGGATGCGTCCGACCGCGACCAGCACCTTGTCGAAGATGTCGGACTCGGGGGCGCCTTTGCCTTCAAAGTTAACCACCAAGCCTTCTGGCGTGGCTTTGACCGCGGTGACTTTGGCACCAAGGAAGATGTTTTCGTAACGCTTTTTGATGCGCTTAAGCAGCGGCATGACGATGTCTTTATCGGCACCGGGAACGATGTTGTCCGCCAGTTCAACGATGGTGATTTTGGTACCCAGTGCGTCGTAAACCTGCGCCATTTCCAGCCCGATAATGCCACCGCCAATCACCAGCATGCGCTTGGGAATGTCAGCCAGTTCAAGCGCGCCGGTGGAGTCGATCACGCGCGGGTCATCGTGCGGAATGAAGGGCAGATGCACCGGACGTGAACCCGCTGCGATAATGGCGTGCTCAAAAGCGATCGTTTTTACGCCGTCAGCGCTGGTCACGGCCACACTATGTGGCGAGGTGAAGCGGCCTTCGCCAGTCACCACCTGTACCTTGCGCTGCTTGGCCAGTTGCACCAGGCCGCCGGTCAGCTTTTTGATTACGCTGTTTTTGAAGCCACGCAGTTTGTCGAGATCCACAGCCGGTTCAGCAAAGGTGACGCCATGTTCGGACATCTCGCGGGTTTCGTTCATCACTTGCGATACATGTAGCAAGGCTTTGGAAGGGATGCAGCCGACATTCAGGCATACGCCGCCGAGAACCGGCTCTTTTTCGATAAGGACGACATTTTTACCCAGGTCAGCCGCGCGGAAGGCTGCGGTATAGCCGCCGGGGCCCGCGCCGAGGACGAGAACATCGCAAGTGATGTCGGCAGTGGGTAGCTTGACCTCCTCAGTAACCGCGACGGGTGCTTTTTCAGGCGCCACGGCAACGGTGGGGGCTGCGCTGGCTTGCGCTGCGGAAGTGCTCGCACTTGCGCCGGCCAGTTCAAACGTCGCAATCGGCATGCCCTTGCTGAGTTTGTCACCGAGCTTGACCAACCATTCCACCAGAACACCCGCCATGGGCGCGGGGATTTCCATGGTGGCCTTGTCGGTTTCCAGTGTGAGTAAAGACTGGTCTTTCTCAATCGCCTCGCCCGGTTGAGCGAGGATTTCAATCACCGGAATCTGGTCGAAATTGCCGACATCGGGCAGCAGGATGGTTTCAATTGTGGCCATGATCGTGCTCCCTTAAATCAGCATTTCGCGCAAATCGCGCAGTAACTGGCTCAAACGTGTGGTGAATCGTACGCCTTGTGCGCCGTCGATGACACGGTGGTCATACGACACCGAGAACGGCAGGATCAGGCGCGGCTCAAAGCTCGCACCGTTCCACACTGGTGTCATTTTGGCCTTGGACAGCCCGAGGATGGCGACTTCGGGCGCGTTCACAATCGGGGTGAACTGCGTGCCACCAATGCCACCGAGGCTGGAAATGCTGAAGCAGCCGCCGGACATATCGGTGGGCGAGAGCTTGCCATCACGCGCGCGCTGGCTGAGTTCGCCCAGCTCGCGTGCCAGCTCAAACAAGCCTTTCTGATCGACATTGCGCACCACCGGCACGACTAAGCCATTGGGTGTATCGACCGCAACGCCAAGGTTGAAGTATTTTTTCAACACGAGGCTGCCGCTATCGGGGCTCAAGGAGGCATTGAAGTGCGGGAATTCCTTGAGTGCCTGCACCACGGCTTTCATCACGAAGGGCAGCGGTGTCATTTTGACCCCGGCTTTTTCAGCGCGGGTTTTCAGACTGGCACGGAAGTCTTCCAGCTCGGTAATGTCGGCCTCATCGAACTGAGTCACATGCGGGATATTCAGCCAGCAGGCGGCGAGGTGCTTGCCGGAGAGTTTCTTGATGCGCGAAAGTTCGACCTGTTCGGTTGCGCCGAAAGGTGTGAAGTCGATGACCGGAACCGGCGGAATGCCGGAACCTGTGCTTGCGGATTCGGCGGCAGCCTTGGGCGCGGGCTTGTCGCCCTGCATGATTGCCTTGATATAGCCTTCGACATCCGTGGTTTGGATGCGGCCGTTGGCGCCGGTGCCGACCACGTGTTGCAGCTCAACCCCAAGCTGACGTGCATAGGCGCGCACTGAGGGTGAGGCGTGGTATTTCGCACCAAGACTGGGGGCGTTGACCGGCTTGTCTGTAGGAGTCGGGGCCGCTTGCTGAGGCGCTGCTAGCGGTGCAGGGGCGGGCTTGGGTGCTTCGTTTACCGATGAAGCTGGAGCTGCAGGTGCTTCCGCAACTGCGGCGGGCGCGGAAGCCGCTGCCTCAGCCGTAGTTTCAATATCGCAAATCCAGTCGCCTTGATTGATCTTCTGCTCCAGCTTGACCTGGATATTACGCACCACGCCGGCAAACGGTGCGGGGATTTCCATGGTGGCCTTGTCGGACTCGAGGGTCAGGATGGACTGGTCTTTGTCAACTGTATCTCCCTCATTCACAAGAATTTCAATCACGGGAATATCTTTGTAATTGCCGATATCCGGCAGTATGAATTTCAGCATGCCCATACGCTTTAATGCCTCTGTGAAGTCGTTAAAAGGTGTTCTTAAACAGTCATCGGATTAGGCTTGTCTGCATCAATAGCGTATTTCTTGATGGCTTCAGAAACCTTGCCGGCAGGAAGCATGCCCTCATCGGCCAATGCCTTGAGTGTGGTGATCACGATGTTCCAGCGATCGACTTCAAAGAAGCGGCGCAGCGCCTCGCGGGTGTCCGAGCGACCAAAGCCGTCGGTGCCGAGGGTGACGTAACGCTTGCCGGGCAAGTAGGCACGAATTTGTTCTGGCACAGCGCGCACATAGTCGGTGGCGGCAATGATGGGGCCTTGCGTTGCAGCAAGCGTTTGAGTGGCATAGGGCACGCGTGCTTCGGCTTCGGGATGGCGGGTGTTCCAGCGCTCGCAATCCACGCCCTCGCGCTGCAGCAGGTTGAAGCTGGTGGCCGACCACACATCCACGCTGACCTCCCATTCGGCTTCAAGCATGGCGGCGGCGGCAATCACTTCGCGCAGGATGGTGCCAGCGCCCATCAATTGTGCATGTGCCTTGTGCTTGCTGGTGCTTTTCGAAGAGCTATACAGCCCCTTGAGAATGCCGGCTTCGGCACCTTCCGGCATGGCCGGATGGGTGTAGTTTTCGTTCATGGCGGTAACGTAGTAGTACACATGCTCGTGGTTCTCGAACATGCGCTTGAGGCCGTCATGCACAATCACGGTCATTTCATAGGCGAAGGTAGGATCGTAACTGATGCAGTTCGGAATCTGTCCGAAGGCGAGCAGGTTGTGGCCGTCCTGGTGTTGTAAGCCCTCACCTGCCAGCGTGGTGCGTCCGGCGGTGGCACCGATAAGGAAGCCGCGTGCCTGAATGTCGCCCGCCGCCCAAGCCAGATCGCCGATGCGCTGATAGCCGAACATCGAGTAGTAGATGTAGAACGGGATCATGGCCACGCCGTGGTTGGCGTAGGCGGTGGCGGCGGCAATCCAGCTGGCCATCGAGCCGGCTTCGTTGATGCCTTCTTGTAGCACCTGACCATTGGCGCATTGCTTGTACCACATGACCTGATTGGAATCGACCGGCTCGTAGAGCTGGCCTGCCGGATCGTAAATACCGACTTGGCGGAACAGGCCTTCCAGGCCGAAGGTGCGCGCCTCGTCCGGGATGATCGGTACCACGCGCTTGCCCAAGGTCTTGTCGCGCAGGAGCAGTGCCAGCAGACGGCCAAACACCATGGTGGTGGACATTTCGCGGTCGCCGGTGGATTGCAACAAGCTCTCGAATGTACTGAGCGCAGGGATGGGCAGAGATGGTGCCGCATCGCGACGGCTGGGCAAGTAGCCACCAAGCTCTTTGCGGTGGGCTTGCATGTATTGCATGACTTCGCTGTCTGCCGTGGGACGGTAGAACGGAATTTCATGCTCAAGCTGCTCGTCGGAGATGGGCACACTGAAGCGGTCGCGGAAATACTTCAGACCATCATGGTCGAGCTTTTTCTGTGAATGCACGGCCATAGAGCCTTCACCATATGGCCCCATGCCGTAACCTTTGATGGTCTTGGCGAGGATGACCGTGGGCTTGCCCTTGCTCGCGTTGGCGGCTTGGTAGGCGGCATAGAGTTTGCGCGGGCTGTGGCCGCCACGGGTGAGATTGAAAATCTCGTCGTCGGTCATGTGCTCGACCAGTTTGAGCGTTTCCGGATATTTGCCGAAGAATTGCTTGCGTACATGCGCACCGTTATTGCTCTTGAATGACTGGTATTCGCCGTCCACGGTTTCCATCATGAGTTGCATTAGCTTGCCGGAGTGGTCGTTTTCCAGCAGGCTGTCCCAGCCGCTGCCCCAGATCACCTTGTACACATTCCAGCCGACGCCACGGAAATTCGATTCAAGTTCCTGGATGATCTTGCCATTGCCGCGCACCGGGCCATCAAGGCGTTGCAGGTTGCAGTTGATGACGAAGATAAGGTTGTCGAGTTCTTCGCGCACCGCCAAGCCAATCGCGCCGAGGGACTCGGGTTCGTCCATTTCACCGTCGCCCAAGAACGCCCAAACCTTGCGGCTGTTGGCCGGAGCGAGGCCGCGCGCATCCATGTATTTCATGAAGCGCGCCTGGTAAATCGCCATCAATGGTCCCAAGCCCATGGAAACGGTGGGGAATTGCCAAAAATCACGCATCGTCCACGGGTGGGGGTAGGAAGCGATGCCCTTGCCATCGACTTCTTGGCGGAAGTTGAGCAAATGCTCTTCGTCCAGACGACCTTCCAGGAAGGCGCGGGCGTAAATACCGGGGGCGATATGTCCTTGGAAGAACACCATATCAGCCCCTTCGGAGTGATCCGGACCCTTGAAGAAATGGTTGAAGCCGACTTCGTACAAGGTGGACGACGAGGCATAGCTACCAATATGACCGCCGATGCCGTCATGCGCCTTGTTGGCCTTGACCACCATCGCCATGGCGTTCCAGCGAATCAGGGCGCGCAGGCGTTGTTCAAGGCGCAGGTCACCTGGATAGACGGGCTGTTCTTCTTTGGTAATGGTGTTGATGTAGGGAGTGTTGGCGCTGTAGGGCGTGTCGATGCCGTGTTTGCGTGCGGCCTCAATGAGCGAGGCGATCAGGTGTTGGGCTTTTTCACTGCCTTCAAACTCGATGACCGCAGCGAGTGCATCCAGCCATTCTTGTGATTCTTGCGGATCCATGTCCTGATAATTCGTTGTCATGCGGCAAACACTCCAAATACATCTCAAAGGCTAAGTTGGTTATGCCCAGTGGCTTATGCAAGTTGCTTGCCATCGCGGTATGGGTTTCTTTCCGAATTATGCGGGAACGTGCCGCATTTTCCTATCAGGGGAGACGTACTGGGCTTTGGCATATTGAGCAGCAGTTGTTAACGGCACTTGGCATTCATCAGGTCTAGTGGTATCAATGTCACATGGCGTTCACAACAAGCTTCGCCCGATGTCCGGGCATGACGAGGAGATGATGATGAGACTTCCACTGCAAATTACCTTCAGGGACATTCCGCCATCTGAGGCCATTGAAACGGCGATCCGTGACAAGGCCATGAAATTGGAGCGCTATTTTGACCGCATCACATCCATGCGCGTGACCGTCGCCGCGCCGCACAAAAACCAAACCAAGGGCAAGTTATACGACATTAATATCGACATCACGGTGCCGGGGCAGGAGATCGTCGTCAGCCACGACAAGCATGATGAGCACTCGCATGAGGATTTATATGTCTCGCTGCGCGATGCTTTTGCGGCTGCACAGCGTCAACTGGAAACTTATGTTGGCAAAATGCGTGGTGAAGTGAAGGCGCATGAAGTGCCCGCACACGGACGTGTTGTTGAGGTCACGCCAGATTCCGGTACGATTTTGACCTCGGATGGACGCGAGATTTACTTCCACCGCAACAGCTTGTTGAACGCAGAGTTTGACGATTTGCCGCAAGGTGCTGAAGTGCGTTTTGATGAGGTCGAGGGTGAAAAAGGCCCCAAGGCCAGTTCGGTACAGCTTGTGGGCAAGCATCACATCGTGGGCTGAGCCTGAGCGTCGTCAGCGGCGTGTTGCGCCGCGAGCGTCTTGGATAAAACAAATTCAGCAATCTCTGGCAAGGAACCCTGCGGGGTTCCTTTTTTATTTGGGCATCCGGTCGACACGTTCACAACCAAGCGGCTACCGGCGCTATGATTCCCGTCATCGCAGCCTTGTGGCTGGGCGAGGCATCGCCAGCCGAGATCGGAGCAATGAGCGCATGAGCACATCCATCCTGTTGGTCGAGGACGACCGCCCCATCGCCGAGAACGTGGTTCTGGCTCTGGCGCGGGAGGGCATCGACTGTCGTCACGTCACCCTCGCCGCCGACGGCCTGGCGCTATTGCGCGCCAATAGTTACGACCTGGCGATTCTGGATGTCGGCCTGCCCGACGGCAACGGCTTCGAGTTGTGCCGCAGCGTGCGCGGCTTTTCCGACATTCCGATCATTTTCCTTACCGCCCGCTCAGACGAGATTGACCGCGTGGTGGGGCTGGAAATCGGTGCCGACGACTACGTTCTAAAACCGTTCAGCCCACGCGAACTGGCCGCCCGCGTTAAAACCATTCTGCGCCGTATGCAGCCTGTACGTGTCTCGCTGTCTGCACCGCCCGCGCCCACAGCGGGAACGGGCGGTATCGAGGTTGACGAGGAGCGCGCCATCATCAGCTTCAAGGCTCAAACGCTGGATCTGAGCCGCACCGAATATCTGATGCTGAAGGCTCTGGCCGCCCGACCGGAAAAAGTCTTCAGCCGTTCCGAATTGATGGATGCCTCCGGCCTTGCTGAAGCCAGCCTGGAGCGCTCGGTCGACACCCACATCAAGAGTCTGCGCGCCAAACTGGCCGTGCTTGCGCCGGATGCCGACCCGATCCGCACCCATCGCGGTCTGGGCTATAGTCTGGCGCGGGATGCGAGGTGAATTTCTTCATCCGCTTCTTCGTCGGCTACGCCCTGGTTGCCGCGCTGGGTGTGTTGTTGGCAATGAAGCTGTTTACCGATCAACTCGTACCGGGCGTGCGCCAGTCGGTCGAGGAAACCCTGGTGCAGACCGCCAACCTGCTGGCCGAGGTTGCCTCGCAGGAATCGGCGAGCGGCCAACAAGGCACGCTTGGCATTGAAGCAATCTTCCATGCCTATGAAAAACGCCGCTTCGAAGCGCGGATCTACGGCGTGATCAAGAGCGACCCGAATTTGCGCATCTATGTCACCGACCAGAATGGCAGGGTGGTGTACGACAGCCGTGGCCTCGACATCGGCAAGGACTATTCCATCTGGCGGGATGTTCGCCTCACGCTGAGCGGCCAATACGGTGCGCGCACCACGCTGGAAAACGAGGCCGACGGCAGCAGTAGCGTCATGTACGTGGCCGCGCCCATCCTGCACGCAGGTCAGATCGTCGGCGTACTGTCGGTGGGGAAGCCCGCAAGTTCGTTCCAGAGCTTCATCGACCTGACCCGAGCCAAAGCATGGGAATCGGCGCTCTGGTTATTCGCCTTGGCCTTGTTGTTGGCGCTGGGTTTTTCTTACTGGATGACGCGCGGTCTGCGCCGATTGGTCGATTACGCCAACGAAGTGGCCGCCGGCCAGCGTGACCGCATCCCGATCGAAGGCCGCAGCGAGCTACGCCGTCTGGCTCAGGCGCTGGAGCACCTGCGCGCCGAACTGGACGGCAAGGCGCATGTCGAAAAGGTCTCGCAACTGCTGGCGCATGAACTGAAAAGCCCCATCGCAGCCATCCACGGCGCAATCGAACTGCTGCCGGACGAACGCGACCCAGAACGCCGCGCCCGTTTGGAGGGCAATATCGCCGCCGAAACCGCTCGTCTGCAACGCATCGTCGAAGGCGTGCTCAATCTGGCACGCGCCGAAAATCGAGGTCGGCTGGACGAACGCGAGGATATTGTTCTCGACGACCTGATTCGTGACGTGATCGCTACTCGCGCCGCACGGCTGACCAACAAGGCGCTGCAGGTGGAAACCACGCTGGCTCCGGCCAAGGTCTCCGGCAGCCGTTTTCTACTACGCCAGGCGGTCGCCAACCTGCTCGACAACGCCGCCGACTTCAGCCCGCGCGGCAGCGTGCTTGAAATTCACCTCGAAACAGAAGGCGACCACGTCCGGCTACGCCTGCGCGACCACGGCGCGGGCATTCCCGACTACGCCCAGCCGCGCCTGTTCGAACGCTTCTATTCCGTGCCTCGCCCCGACAGCGGCGAACGCAGCAGCGGCCTTGGCCTCAACCTGGTACAAGAAGTCGCCCGCCTGCACGGTGGCAGCATTGCGCTGCACAATCATCCACAGGGTGGCGCGGAGGCTTGTTTGAGCTTGCCAGCGGATAAAAGCGCGGGCGCTGTGCTCTTGTGAATTAAATTCCAGGACTTGCACACACGACAGGTTTTACGTCCTCTCCCGCAAGCGGGAGAGGGCTGGGGTGAGGGTGGTTATGACGGCGTAAGACTACGCTTCAGCAGAACTTGCCGCCCCTCACGCCAACCCTCTCCCCGGAGAGGCGAGGGGGTTAAATCCAAATTTTGCGTAACTCCTGCGTGAGTTAAGTCGACGGATCAATGGCGGCTTCGCCGTCTGTCCTCAAGTTACTGAGCCGCCGAATCGTCAGTGCACAGCGTTGTTCAATCAAGGCAATGATGCGCTCAACCACTGCATTGTTACCAAAGCCGCGCCCGGAATCGGACTGAAGTTTGCGCGCAGTCGGCGGGAGATTCTTCGCCAACTCCAGAATGCGTCTTTTAGTCTGAGCCTTGGCAAGCCCGGTGCTCTCGGCAAATTGATCCCAGTGCCGCAGCTGAATTTCGCTGAACTTGTACTTACTGCCGATCTTCATCGCCATCTTGGAGGTGAGTGTTGGATATACCGCTGTCGAGAGCGTGTCATAGAGCGGAGCCAGCACGGGTGTCTCGCCCGTATACAGCAGTGAGAAATTCTTGGCGTGCGCATCATGATTGCCGATCAGTGCGTTGAAAATTACATAGTCGAGCAAGCGCAGGATCTGCGGCGCACTGGGGCGCGTCACACGGCGTACCAGCTCGAAACATTGCGCCAGATTGGGGCCTCCTTCGTTTTGGTATTTCATTTCGGGCACCACAGCCAATGCCTGGCAGAAATCCTCTTGATGCAGGCGCAGCCGCTTCCCTTGGGCATCTACGATTCGGTCGTAACGCTCAACCAGCAAGAACGTGCGATGCAAGACGGCGTGGATTTTGGACTTTGCCGGCTTGAGCTGCATGGCCTCAGCCAGCGCCATGCAAAAGCCCTCGTTGATCACGCTATCCTCAACGGCATGGATGGCTGGCTTCAAAATGTGGGAACTGGGCGTGCCATTGCGAGGTAGCCCCAGGCGGCCACCATCGAAAATCACCGGCAGTTTATCTTGGGCACCCGCCAAGGAAAGCCGTAGTCCAACGTTGCCCGCCAACATGGGGCGACGCGGCAATTCGTCCAAGATAGCGACGACATCCTCATCACTCAGCCATTGAACGTCATCACGCTGGGTAGGCGCAGGCAACACCTGCTCAGGTTCGAGGAAGGTCACCGCCCCGGCGCACTCACCACCAATATGATCCAGCAACGCAAAGTCATTCTGCCTGGATACCTGAAACTGCTGCGCGATCAGGCGGCGCATCTGTCCTTCCGGCAACAGGCCAGCGAAGAAGGGGCGGGTTTTATGGTCGTCGAACGGCTCCGCTTGCAAGGGCAGCGAGGTGGATAATGCAACAGCGTTCGGCTTTGCCAGCCAGGCTTGGGCGTAGCAAAAACTCAGCCGTCCCTCGATCAGCGCCAAGGTGCCAATGCGATCGGCAAATAACCAGACATCCAACTCATGCGCCATGGTCATCGTCCTTGCTGTGGCCTTCAGCGGCGGACGGCAATCCGCTTAACAGGATCTCGCCACCCAAGGCATCGATGACCCGCAGGATGTTTACAAGTCGTACCGTGGGCTTGCCCGCTTCGAGATCGACAATAAAACGCACCCCAACGCCCGCCGCCAAGGCCAACTGAGGTTGAGTCAGCCTCAATTGCTTGCGGGCGGCACGAAGAGCTGCGCCGAGTTGTTGCGGTGAACGAATGGTTGTCATGGTCAGTTCTATGTCCCGTTCGGGAAATTATTGTTCAGAGCCCGTTGCTGTGCAAGCTATATGTCCCAATCGGGAATGTTTTGTTCTTGCAGGTGCGAAGTTTGAGATAATTTACCGAACGGGAAATTATTGGTGTGTCGAGTATGCCAGGAACACGACTACTAAAGCGGAATGTAAGACAAGGGGCATAACAATGTGCACAACAAAAACCTGTTGTGTTCCAAGTGGTTAATCTGCGGGCTCCACCCGCGCCCAACCTAACTCACTGGGGATAGGACTACCCACCCAACCCACCCACGCACGCAGCAGCAGCAGCAGCCTTGGCCTCAACCCGGTGCAGGAAGTCGCCCGCCTGCACGGCGGCAGTATTTCGCTGTGTAATCACCCACAGGGCGGGGCGGAGGCTTGTTTGAGCTTGCCAGTGGATAAAAACGCTGGTGGGCAGGTTCCCCTGAAATCAGTTCAATAAATCAGGCACATTTCGGTATCAACGATCAGCGCGGGTCGTTATCACAGCATATGCTGAACGCTAGACTGGGGGCTCGTGACATTGACTACGGGGTTGTAACCCTCCTGAGCGCTTGCTCGCATCTCTGTTGATCGTGCATCCATTGTGCGCGAGGTTGGGAGAAAAATGCCTTATAAGCAGGTAACATAACTCTAAAGTAATCAGGCATGTAAAGTTCGGGCGAGAAGGGGAGACACGATGACTATTAGTGTTCACAATCCTGACCAATACATGGCCAGTCTGAGGCAGATCATTGCCCAGGGACGCAAGCGGATCGGCCTTTTGGTCGGGGCGGGTGCGCCGGCCGGCATCTTCCCTCCCGGTAGCGACAAGCCGCTGATTCCTGCGGTAGCAGGCCTCACCGACATGGTGATGGAAGCGCTGAAAGCCGACTACGGCAAGACCTTGGACGCCGTACGGGCCGAGCTTGACACCCCGAACATCGAAACGATCCTGTCGCGGGTGCGCAGCTTGGCCGGCGTCATTGGCAAGACGAAGGTCCATGACCTCGACGGGGAAGGGTACAAGAAGCTGAGCGACGCGATCTGCGAGCAGATCGGCACCATCGTCAACAAGCCCCTTTACGACGGCCCTTCGCCGTACACCGAGTTCGTGACGTGGATCAGCGGCACGGGGCGTGAACACCCCGTGGAAATTTTCACCACCAACTACGACCTGCTGTTCGAGCAAGCGCTGGAGCGCACCCGCGTCCCATTTTTCGATGGCTTCAGTGGTGCCAGCGAACCTTTCTTCGATCCGTCTTCAGTGGCGAGCAATGATCTGCCAGCGCGTTGGACGCGCTTGTGGAAGCTGCATGGTTCGCTCGGCTGGGTCGCCAATGCAAGAGGCGAGGTGGTACGCACCGGCCATGCCAATGCGACGCACCTGGTGTTCCCCGAGCATCTGAAATACGACCAGACGCAGAAGGCACCGTATGCGGCACTCTTCGACAGGCTGCGTGCATTTCTGATGACGCCCGACACGCTGCTGATTGCGACCGGGTTTTCCTTCGCCGATGCGCACATTTCCGCGCGGATTGACGAATGCCTGGCCGCGAATCCGTCGGCCAGCGTGTTCGCGTTTCAGTTCAAGCCGCTCGAACAAGAAGTCCACGCCCGCGACATTGCTGGGCGCCGCGCCAACATGAGCTTGTACTCCCCGGACAAGGCCATGATCAATGGAATTGCAGCACCGTGGATGCCGGGCGACATGCCGACTCGCGACTGGGGTGCCATTCGAGCCACCTATTGGGGCATCGATGAGAAAAGCGGGGCCGCGCAATTTCAACTTGGCCGCTTCGACCGGCTCGCGCGGTTCTTCGCCTCATCACGCGCTGCACAGCATTTCCCTTCGTCACCACCGGCGACGGAGTCATCGACTGCAATGGCCGCCCACACGCCCGAAGACGCAGCGGCAGTGCCACCGGCTGGTGTTGCATGAACTCGAAGCCAACCTTATTGGGGCACGTGGGTGCCGTGACCGGCGCGACCGTCAGTATCCGGCAGTCGCCAAGCGTGGCCTCCGGCATCGCCATCATCGGCGGCAAGAGCTACCGTATCGGCCAAGTAGGCAGTTTCGTGCGCATCCCACAGGGTTATCACGATCTTTACGGCATCGTTGCGGAGGTTGGAGCGAACGCGACGCCAGAGGCCGCGCGCGAGCCCAATGATCGCGGCGACCGCTGGATGACGATCCAACTGGTGGGCGAGATCGTCGGTTCATCCTTCGAACGTGGGATCAGCCAATACCCAAGTGTCAACGATGAAGTGCACTTGGTTACCGAAGAAGACTTGGCTGTCATCTACGGTTCGGCTGACGGTGGACAAGTTGTCATTGGCCGCTTGGCCAACGCTGAAGGCATCTCAGTTCGTATCGACCTTGATAAGCTGGTCACACGACACAGCGCAGTGCTTGGTTCAACGGGCTCGGGGAAATCGACCACGGTCGCGAGCCTGCTGCGATCAATCGTCATGGGGGAAACCGGCGAGGCCCAAGGGGGATTTCCCAGCGCGAGTGTTCTGCTGCTCGATGTCCATGGTGAGTACAGCCGCGCCCTGCAATCCATCGCAACAGTTTTTCGGGTCAACCCCAGTGATGGTGAAGAACCGTTGCACATCCCATTCTGGGCACTTGACCCCGCTGACCTGCTGACCTTCCTGATGGGGAAGCTCGACGACAAAGCCATGAGCCAGATCCTCGACAAGGTTCTGGACTACAAGATGACTCTCGCCAACGCGGTGTCGTTTGCCGGGTTGGACGTTACGTCGATGACGGCAGACAGCCCTGTTCCGTTCAATCTGAAGAAGCTGTGGTTTGAGCTGGTCGACCCGGAGATCAAAACCTGGGAAGACTCGGCCAAGACCAAGCCTGCGCTCATAGAGGCGGGCGATGCGGAAACATTGAAGGCACCCAAATACAAGCCAAATGGCTTGGGGTCAACCGCGCCGTTCATCAACAACATTGGTGTTCTCAGCATCCGGCGGCCGTTGGATCAGATGCGGTCACGTCTTCTCGATCGACGCTATGACTTCTTGCTGCATCCGGGCGCGTGGGAGCCCAAGCTCGATGGCAGTACCGAAAAAGACCTGCCGGATTTGTTGAGTACTTGGCTTGGCCATGGGAAGCCCATAACCATTTTGGACCTCTCAGGCATACCAAGTGCCGTACTTGCGCAATTGATTGCGGCCATTCTCAAGATCATTTATGAAGGCTTGTTCTGGGGGCGCGAGAAGAGCGAGGGTGGCATTCACCGCCCCATGCTTGTTGTCATGGAAGAGGCGCACCGCTATCTCTCAAAGGAGGGCGGTGGTCCGGCGCGTGACATCGTGCAGAGGATCGTCAAGGAAGGGCGCAAGTTCGGCATCGGCGCAATGATTGTCAGTCAGCGCCCATCAGAAGTTGATGAGACGATCTTGTCGCAGTGCGGTACATTCATTGCCTTGCGGCTTTCCAACGCGGCGGATCGAGGTAAAGTTCAAGGCACGCTACCTGATAACCTTTCGGGCATTGTCGATAGCTTGCCCGTGCTGCGAACTGGTGAAGCCATTATTACCGGCGAAGCTGCTCGCCTTCCTCTGCGCTGTCGAATCGCTAGACGGAACCGGCATTGCATCGGCCTTTCATGGCGCCCGGTTTTCCGCTTGTTCCGGGCATTGCTCTGGCGCTGGCTATCGTTTGCCTGGTGTCCATGGCATGGTTTAATCCGGTGATTGGTTTGATCTTTTTGGGCTTTATGGCCACCGGTTATACCTATTTCTTGTTCACAGCATCCCAGCGTGAGCGTGCGCCTGCCGATGCGTTGTTGAGCGGTAAAGTGTAAGAACCTGTTTACGATTTCGCTGAACGGGTTCAGTCCGTGGGGCAAAATTGGGTAGGTGCGAATTCATTCGCACAATTCAGGCGCGTTTGTGCGAATGAATTCGCACCTACGGTGTCGTTTGGCAAGGCTTTTTATGCTCGAAAAAGATCGTAAACCGGTCTTATCTTTTAGGCGACACAGGAAAAATCATGGCATTTCAGATGACGCTGGGCGGGCATGTGCACCATTTTGCTGATTTGAAGACCTTGATGGCCTGTGCCAGTCCCTTTCGCTCCGGCGATGCCTTGGCGGGGTTGGCGGCAACTTCGCATGAAGAGCGGATGGCGGCACAAATGCTACTGGCCGAAGTGCCGCTGCGTCGCTTTCTGGATGAAGCGCTCATACCCTACGAATCTGATGAAGTCACGCGCTTGATCTTGGATCGACATGATGCGTTGGCGTTTGCGCCGATCAGTCATCTAACCGTGGGTGATTTTCGTAACTGGCTTTTGCTCGGGAGCACCGATAGCGACATGCTGGCTGCGGTGGTCGCTAGCATCACACCAGAAATGGCGGCGGCGGTTTCTAAACTGATGCGCAATCAGGATTTGATTCTGGTGGCGCGTAAGTGCCGTGTGGTCACGCAGTTTCGCAATACCATCGGCCTGCCCGGCCATTTATCGGTGCGTCTGCAACCCAATCACCCGACTGATGATCTTCGCGGCGTTGCGGCCAGTATGGTGGATGGCTTGCTGTATGGATCGGGCGATGCGGTGATCGGCATCAATCCCGCGAGCGACGCGCTGTCCACGTTAACGCAGTTGTGGCGTATGTTGGACGAGGTGCGCGAAAAGTTTGCCATCCCGACGCAAAGTTGCGTTCTCACCCACGTGACCAACCAGATTCAGGCCATCGAACAGGGTGCGCCGATTGATCTGGTGTTTCAGTCGATTGCGGGTACCGAACAGGCCAATGCAGGTTTTGGCATCAATCTCGGGATACTGAGAGAAGCCCATGAAGCCGCGCTGTCGCTCAAGCGGGGGACGCTGGGGGACAACGTCATGTATTTCGAGACCGGGCAGGGCAGCGCGCTCTCGGCGAATGCCCATCACGGTGTCGATCAGCAAACCTGCGAAGCACGCGCCTATGCCGTGGCGCGCGAGTTCCGTCCGCTGTTGGTGAATACGGTGGTGGGCTTTATCGGGCCGGAATACCTGTACGACGGCAAACAAATCACCCGTGCCGGTCTCGAAGATCATTTTTGCGGCAAATTACTGGGTTTGCCGATGGGCTGTGATATTTGCTACACCAATCATGCCGAAGTGGACCAGAACGACATGGATGACTTGATGACGCTGCTCGGCGTGGCGGGCGTGACCTTCATCATGGGCATCCCCGGGGCGGATGACATCATGCTCAACTATCAGAGTACCTCCTTCCATGACGCGCTGTATCTTCGCCAGGTGCTGGGTCTGAAACGCGCACCGGAGTTCGACGCCTGGCTGCTGAAAATGGGGATTGCCGATGAATCCGGTGTAATCAATCCGGTGGGTGTGGGTCATGCGTTGCTGAGCCAGCTACCTCATCTGCCTCAATCCTTATGAAAGCGCTCCTTATGAAAGCACTGGTCCAACCCAATCCCTGGGAGGAACTGCGTCGCCATACCAAGGCGCGCATTGCGCTGGGTCGCGCCGGAGCAAGTCTGCCCACGGACGAAGTCCTGCGCTTTGGACTCGCTCATGCCAAAGCGCGGGACGCGGTGCACCACCCCATGGATGTCCAGAGTTTAAGCCAGCGCATTGAAGCGGCGGGATACCGTGTTTTGCACGCACGCAGCAACGCCCCTGACCGCCAGACCTACCTGCTGCGTCCCGATTTGGGTCGCCGCTTGCATGCCGATAGCCTGCCGCAGTTGCAACAAAATCAGGCCAAAAATCAGGCCTGTACGCTGACTATCGTCGTGGCCGACGGCTTATCAGCCTTTGCGCCGGAAAATCATGCCTTGCCCCTGCTGCAGCATTTGCAGCAACGCATCCACGTGGACTGGTCGAACGTTCCTGTCGTGCTTGCCACGCAAGCGCGCGTGGCCATTGGCGATGAAATCGGCGCGGCGCTCAAGGCCGATCTGGTACTGGTGCTCATCGGTGAGCGGCCGGGTCTAAGCTCGCCGGATAGCCTGGGTGCTTACCTCACTTTTCAGCCGAAACTCGGGCGCATGGACAGTGAGCGGAATTGCGTCTCCAATATTCATGCCGCAGGGATGTCCTATGCCCAGGCGGCACACAAGATTGGTTATCTGATTCAGGAATCGTTGCGGCGCAAATACTCCGGTGTTGAACTCAAAGACGATAGTGGTGAATTGCCTTGGCTGGACGAGGGGCACAAGATTGATCCGGCCAGTTCAAGTCTAAACTTTCGCTCCGTGTAGGAGCGCCGTCTCGGCGCGATGCCATCGTCGCGAAAACATCAGCTCAGGACGAGCCTCCTACGCCCAAGATGTTGGGTAACAATTCAAACTTCATCAAGCCGCCTCATCCGCGCATTCCACACCCAATCCACACATCCACCTCATAAAGTCCCCACACACCATTCCTAAGCTGGCACCACGTTCAACCAACCAACGAGGTGCCATCATGAAACGGGGACTGTTATTCCTGCTTGCCTGTGTTCTGTTTTTCTCCACCGCCCATGCCTTCGCCGACGCGGACTGCGCCGACTGCGAGCGTAGCCTTGCGCCGCGCGTGTGGATTCCGGACGGCGACCCGCTGACGGATCGCCTGCCGCTCAAGTCGAGCACGGCCGATATCGTCATCGACGGGCCAATCGCACGGGTTACGGTGACCCAGCATTACAGCAATGCGGGTTCGCGGCCAATTAATGCGCGCTACGTCTTCCCTGGCTCCACCCGCGCCGCCGTGCAGGGTCTGAGCATGAAAATCGGCGAGCGCATCGTCAAAGCCACCATCAAGGAAAAGGAGGAGGCCGCAAAGATTTTTGAGGCGGCCAAGCAGGCTGGCAAACATGCCGCCTTGCTCGACCAGAAGCGGCCGAACGTGTTCATGATGAACGTGGCCAATATCATGCCGGGCGACGAAGTCGAACTGACCCTGCAATACAGCGAACTGCTGCTGCCGGATCAGGGCGTTTACGAAATGGTTTACCCGAGCGTGGTCGGCCCGCGTTATGGCGGCGACCCGGTTCAGGCCGCGCCGGATGCGCAGTGGGTCGCCAATCCCTATGCCAAAGACCGCGCCGATGGCTCCAATCCCGCCCAGATCAAGACCGATATTCAAGTCCGTATCGCCAGCCCGATTCCGCTTAGCGACCTGCGTTCACTGCAACACAAAATCACCACCGCTTGGCAGGATGACAAGGCCGCTGCCATCCATCTTGACCCATCCGAGACCCAGCCCGGCAATCGCGACTTCATCCTGCGCTTTCGTTTGCAGGGCGAGCAGATCAACTCCGGCCTGATGACCTACAGCGAGAACGGCGAGAACTATTTCCTGATGATGGCGCAGCCGCCCAAGCGTGTGAGCGCCGAGCAAGTGATGCGCCGTGAATACCAGTTCGTGGTCGATGTGTCCGGCTCCATGCATGGCTTTCCGCTCGACACCGCACGCAAGGTGATGAGTGAACTGCTGAGCAGCCTCAAGCCGCATGAAAGCTTCAATATCCTGTTCTTCTCGGGCGGCTCGCAGATGCTGTCGCCAACGCCGCTGGCGGCCACGGCGGAAAACCTGCAACAGGCCATGCACATGATGCAGACCTTCCAGGGCGGCGGTGGCACCGAGCTGCTGCCCGCGCTGCAAACGGCGTTCGCCATGCCGCGCACGCCGGACACCGCGCGCAGCATCGTGGTGGTGACCGACGGCTATGTCGATGTCGAGCGCCAAGCCTATGACCTGATTAAACAGAATCTGAACTCGACCAATCTGTTTGCCTTCGGCATTGGCACAGCCGTCAACCGCCATTTGATCGAAAACATGGCCAAGGCGGGCGATGGCGAACCGTTCGTTATCAGCAGTCCGAGCGAAGCCCCGGGCATTGGCGAACGCTTCCGCCGCTATGTGGACTCCCCTGTGCTGAGCAACATCAAGCTGCAAGGCGAGGGCGTCGAGCTGTACGACACCGAGCCGTCCGCCATCCCGCTCATGCTGTCCGAACGACCCATCGTGATTTTTGGCAAATACCGCAATGCCCAACCCGCAGCCGCGCTGGAAATGACCGGCACCAGCGCCTCGGGTGCCTACCGAACCAGTATGCCGCTGGCAGGGCTAGGCAGTCAGAATCAGGCCGAACTACTGCCCGTGCTTTGGGCGCGGCAACGGCTGATGCGCATCTCCGATCAGCAGGGCTCGGAGGTTGACAATCATCGTGATGAAATCACTCAGCTTGGCCTGCGCTATTCGCTGCTGACCCGCTACACCTCCTTTGTCGCGGTTGATGACGAGCCGGTCAATCCAAGCGGTGAGGCGGATGAGATCCAGCAGGCTTTGCCATTGCCTCAGGGCGTATCCGAACTCGCCGTAGCGCGTGCGGTACCCGAACCGGATATGTTCTGGTTACTGCTGGTGCTGGCGGCATTGTTTGCGAGTGAGCGCCTGCTGCGGAAGCAAAGCCATGACTGGCGCTGAGCCATGCGGCAGCCGCAGCCTCTGCGCGGGCGGCAACCCCGTCAGCCCGCGCATGGGGATGTCGGGGGCGGGGATGATGAGCCGGTCGGTGTTGCGCTGGAGCCTGATTCTGCTGCTCGCTCTGGCCTTCAAGGAATTTTACGCCTTGGCCGGGACAAGCCAATTGCAATGGCTGCTCTGGCCACTGGCCGCGCTGCTGAACGCCATCGGCGGCTTCACTTTTGCGCCGCTGGCCTCGGGCGAGTGGCTGGATGCAAATGCAGGACTTGTCATCGTCAAAGCCTGCGCGGGCGGCAATTTCCTCCTTGCCTCTTGGCTCGGTTATTTATGGCGCTGGCGCGAGCGACCATTCAACACATCGCTTGCGCTGTATGCCTTCGGCGCGGCTTGGTTGACAACCCTGGTCGCCAACGCCGTGCGCATCCTGCTCATCGCGCATGGTCAGGATGACCTGGCTCGCATCACAGGGCTCGCGGATGCCGATAGCCACCGACTGATCGGCATCGGCGTGTATTTCGGTGCCCTGAGCTTGCAGTTGGTCGGCAGCCGCACTGTGCTTGCTGCCCCGGTGCTGTATCTCGGTATCGCTGTATTTCTGCCCTGGTTGAATGCCGTGCTCTCCGGTCGGGATGGCATCAGCGTCAGTCATACAGCATGGACGGCGGCGATACCGCTGGCGGTGGTACTGGGGTATGGTTTATGGCGACTTGGCCTGCACTTCGCTCATGCCCGGAGGCAGCACGATGAATCCATGAAATCGTAGGGTGCGCCATGCGCACCAATGGGTTATAGAGCTTACGCAAAAGCGGGTTTTCACTCCCTCTCCCGCAAGCGGGAGAGGGTCAGGGTGAGGGTGCTTCGATGACGTCATTCAATGTGTTATCAAGCTATTCGCCCCTCACCCAGCTCTCCCCCCCCCACTATTGATACAGCCAGATTTTGTTTTAACTGTAGGTCGGCCTTCAGGCCGACATGTCGGGCTAAAGCCCGACCTGCAAGTTCAATCTTCACTTGGCCGGATCAATAACTTCAGGGGGCGAGGGGGCTAAATCCAGGTTTTTGCGTAAGTCTTGGATTAAAAGGTGCGCATGGCGCACTCTACAGCTAGGCGGATAATGCTGATTATTGACGCTCTTTCATTCCGCGCGATAGTTCGCGCGTGTTGCTCTGTGAATAGTCCTACACTCCATTTGGGACTCATGTTCACGAAACACGTCCCAAGGTAACTCAAACCAATTCACGTGGGAGGTGGGTGATGCACAGATTTTTAATCGCGGGATTCGTAACGCTGGCGCTGTTGGCGGCGAACGTCAGCCAAGCCGCTTCTGTGGAGGAGTCGTCGAAGCGCCCGGTTATGCAAATTCAAAATAAACAAGGCATCAAGGCGGTTTACGATGCGCGCAATGACCAATGGCAAGCCGGGATAGGCAAGACACTGTATTACGTGCGCGGCTTGATCGAGTCGTACAAAAAACAGGGCGTTGAGCCGTCCAAGCTGGATATTCACATCGTCTTACACGGGCCAACGGCCTATTGGGCGCTGAAGGATGAGGCATTTCAAACGACGCAGAGCGACCCATTCGCGGTCAATACCAATGCGAAGATTATCCACGACTTGAATGCACTCGGCGTCAAGGTGGAGGTGTGCAACGTCACCTTGAGAGGCTATGGCTGGACACAAGAGATGCTGTTGCCCGATGTCACAATTGTGTTTGACGCCTACACGCGCATGATCGAGCTGCAACAGGAAGGCTACGCCTACATTATTTTCTGATCCCGCGTGGCCACCTTCTTCCGTTGCAGGATACAGCGCCAATACAACGGTGATGCTGCGAGACGGGTGTGATCGTCCTTACTTCGGCTTTGTCAGCTCCGCGAGAGCAATCATCATGGCGCTGAAGCCGTCCTTCCATTTCTCCATGAATTCGTCGCCGCCCTGTTTCTCTCCGCGTGCTCTGCGAGACTGCTCCAGCTTGCGATCAAGCTCAATGATCGTCGATTCAATGCGATCAAGCAGGCGATCTCGGTCTTTTTGTTCATCGAAGTTGGCGAAATCGTAGTCCACAATGTCTTCGCGTATGGCACCTTTGAAGAAGAGATGCGCTTCCACCTGCATGTATTTCTGCACCAGCGCAAAACGCCCCTCTTTCTCCAGTCTGCGCACGCTCACATGAAGCTTTGCATCACTCAATACCTCAAGGGGGCGAAACGCGGAGGCACGCTGCACCAAGTCATGATCCTCGGCCAGTTTGAGTGATTCGTCGAAGCCGCCCACACGGCGGAAGAGGCGGCGCGTGATAAAGATGCAAAAACCGGCGGCGCGTGGACTCAGGGATTGGTACAACTTAACCGTCAGATTGGCGAGACGAAACAGGATCTGGTCAAGCTTGAGGTCAGAGTTGGGCAAAAACTCGCAGGTGGCCAAATCAATGAAACGTTCGTCGAGCTCTGCAAGAGCCCGTTCCAGAAAGTCGGGTGGTAGACGAACGTCGGCATCGAAGAAGAACAGGAATTCGCCACGCGCCTCGAGTGCGCCGTTGTTGCGACCAACGGCCGGCATACCGCCCTGGACGACGCGCGCGCCGTATTCTTGAGCAATCTCGCATGTGCGATCCGTCGAGTTGGCATCCGCCACAATGATTTCAAAGTCGCGAAAAGTCTGTGCTTTGAGCGAGTCGAGCAGAGTGGGCAAATAGGCTTCTTCGTTGAGCGTCGGAATGATGATGCTGATTTGTGTGGTGCTGGCGGGTGTATCCATCTTTAATATGCTCGTGTTGGTAGCTATTGATCCGGCTTGGCCGGATTGTTCAGCTCATAGCTCGTGCTGCGCCCGCCCGCATCCGTTTTGCGCAGCACACCGCGCGTCAATAAATCGCTGATGTCGCGCAGCGCCGTATCCGGCGAGCATTTGGCAATCGCCGCCCATTTGCCGCTGGTAAGCTTGCCTTCGAAGCCGTCGAGCAGCCGGTTGAGTAGTTTCACTTGCCGTGCGTTCAGCGGAATCAAAGCCCAACGCTGCCAAAAGCGCGCTTTGCTCAACACCGCATCCAGCCTGTGCTGCGCCTGATCGACAGCGCGGTGCAGGGCATCAAGAAACCAGGCCAGCCATTCTGTGACATCCATCGACTGTTTCTGCGTGCGCTCCAGAATGTCGTAGTAGGCCGTGCGCTCGCGCTGGATTTGCGCCGACAGGCTGTAAAAGCGCTGCGGGCTGCCATCGGCGCGCGCCAGCAATAAATCACCGATGGCACGCGCGATACGGCCATTGCCATCGTCGAATGGGTGCAGGGTGACAAACCACAGATGAGCAAGCCCAGCCTTAATCAGTGGCGGCTCGTGGGGCGCATCGTTGACCCAGTCGATAAAAAGGCGCGTTTCGGCGTCCAAAGCGTCTGTGGGCGGCGCCTCGAAATGCACACGCTGACGACCAATGGGACCAGACATGGAACCAGACACCACCTGCATCGAACCGCTGGCATCGTCACGCCAAGCGCCGACGTTAATCTTGGCAAGCCCGGAATAGCCGGTGGGAAAAAGCGCGGCGTGCCAGCCAAACAAACGCTCGCGCGATAAGGGCGCGTGGCAGTTGACGCTGGCATCAAGCACCATCTCAACCACACCCTCGACATGACGATCCACCGCCGCCAGCGCGCCAATATCCACACCCAGGCGGCGGGCGATGGATGAACGCACGGATTCGACATTGAGCGTTTCACCCTCGATTTCACTGGTCTTGACCACGTCCTCGGTCAGCGCCGCGAGACTGGCCTGATCGCGCAGCGCCATGCCGACATCGGCAAGACGCCCCATCAGCAGCCCTTGGGCACGACTGACTTCCGCCAGTGGCACAGCCAGTGCCGCCAGGTCGTAGCGCCAGCTTGGCCAGTCGCTGGCCTGCCAGATGTATTTGTAATCACCGCTATTCATGCGGAGATTATGGGGAGGATTCACCGCAAAGGCAAAACATACTAGGACTTACGCAGAACACGGATTTTCTCTGCCCCCTCGCTACGCTCTCCCCCTTGACGGGGGAGGGTTGGGGAAAGGGTGGGGAAGTAGGCATAAGCCTTTGTTTTAGCAGAGGCCGCTCCCCCTCTCCCCAACCCTCTCCCGCGAGGGGAGAGGGGGCTAAATCCAATCGTTGCGTAAGTCCTATTTAAACTATTTGCGTGCCAAATCAATAAGCGGCAGCTTGATTATGGATTGCCTTGCAATTCAACGATTACTGCGTCCAGTTTTCGACGACCAAACCGGCATCCGTATACATTGCAAAATCAGCGGCGTTATTCGTCACCACAATCAAGCCTAACGACAAGGCATGCGCCGCAATCATCCGATCAAAACTGCTTTTGCGTGCGGGAAACTGCTGTGAAAGCCTGCCAAACATAGCCGCAGCATCCATATCGAATTCTTTGGCCGTTAACGTGCCCAATAGTGCCGTCATTTGGGCTTGGCTGTTGTGTACATCCAGGCCGCAACACAACTCAGCCCATGTGATTGAACTGATCGCAATCTCCCCGGGCTGACAACGTGCAAATCGCGCAACGAGAGACTCAGGCTGCGCCTTCATCAGATAGATGCAAATGTTGGTATCCAGCAAATACCTCGGCTTCACCATGCGCGTTCGGCCTCAACAAATTCAGGCCGCTCTCCGCTCTGACCTGCACCTAGAGCCGCGAACAGCGCCGGAAGATGCCCAAGATTTGGCGCTTCGGGCTCCACGATAATGCGATTACCTTCGCGCGTGACGACAAGCTTGGTCTGATGAGGAAAAGCCATACCCACAGGGATGCGTACCGCGAGCGAGTTTCCGGCTTTGAATTGACGGGTATGAAACACTTTTTGCATTGCGTTAGTCTCCAATGTAATGACAGGATGTTATCACGCTGAGGGCTGACCAGATGCCCTTGACTCACAGCAGGGGCGGTTTTGCGTAAGCCCTATGATTGATTAGACCAAGGATTAACGATCTGCACCGGCAAACCCGCAAAATCGCGCACATTGCGCGTGACCAGAATCAAGTCGTGTTCAAGAGCCGTGGCAGCCAAAAGACTGTCGATCGAAGGCAAAGGGCGTTTTGCCATCGCCTGAAGGCGTCCCCAACGATCAGCGACCGCCGCATCAATATCCAGCAAACGACCGGTAAAAAAACGCGGCACGTCGGTTTCGAGCCAATCAAGCAACGCCAACCGGCGCGCCTCGTCCGTGACACCCTCGACACCCTTACGAATTTCACCCAGGCTCAATACACTCAAGTACAGCGCAGAGGACGGGCGCACAGAAAACCAATCCACCACGCCGGAGTCAGGTGATTTTCGGCGTAGCTCGGAAATGACATTGGTATCAATCAGATAGCTCATAGCTCAATGTCGCGGCCAAGGCTTTGCTCGCGCTCGAAAACCAGCTCATCAGCGCCGTAAAGCGGCGAATGACGCATGAACTCCACCAAGCTACCTTGTGATTGAGACAAACGATCAAAGGCCTCACGCGACACCACCACGGCCACCGATTTGCCGTGGAGCGTGATGTCCTGCGGCTGACTGCGCGCACGCTTCACCAGCTCGGAAAGCTGCGCCTTGGCTTCCTGCATCTGCCATGTCTGCATGTTCTTACCCTCAGAAATTCTGACTAGACTGGTCATATGTTAGTGGTCGAAGGGCTGAATGCAAGCAGGGTTTGATGCGAGGCTGTTGGTCATGGCGGGCTGTGAGGTGGCTGGATGAATTTTTTGGAGCGTCAGTTGTATGTTTGCATTGCCGCCAATGGTTCACCATCGAAACCTCGGGAGAGCTTGCCAGAGGATCAGCTGCGAATCGCGATATTGCCAATCTTCATTCCCGACGAGTCGTTCGTTTTGGTTCTACTTGCGCACAAACGTAAGGCATGCCGCTTCTATGTCCGCATAACGACAGCCAACGCTGCGCGTAGCGGCACCAAAAACTCCTCAATTGAATCTTCAGAGCTTAAGGCAGCCGACCCGGTAGCCGAAAGCACAATAGTTCCTCGGTAGGGGGGGGCAAGTCGAAGCTGAACCTTCTCAATCGCAAATTTGCGATCACTGGTAAGTGTGGCGCATGCCGTGCGTACATCCCTGTCCCCCTTGATGAGAACTTTGGCTACGATGCCGGGCTCAATCTCCAATGCTCCGATCTGCAAGGAGTCAACGCTCGCAACCACGCCACCAGCACTCTGGAGCACCGTAGACCATGACAACACATCAATCACCGCAGGGGTTATTGCCACCTCAAAATCAACCGCTTCTGAGAGGCGGTTCATCAGTGCCTGAACGCTGCGAGGCGGATCAATCAGCTCTAAGCCCGGTGAAGATGATGAAGCCCGAAATAGGGTGTTGCGAAATTCGACACGTTCGAATTTTAACTCCTTTCCAAAAGGGTCGATAACGACATCAGTGAACTCAACCCTCTCCACGTAGCGCGCCTCAAGAAAATCATCACGCACCCGGTCGATTAAGAATCCATGCCCAGATTCATCATCAAAAATGCGCAATTTGATGCGCTTAGCAAGCTCCCTAATCGAAGATGGCCATTCAACTTTGTACCAACGTAATCTTTTCATGGTTATTCCTTGGAATCGCCAATCACTTCATCTGAGGCTTCTTTCAGCAGGTCAGCTAGTACCTTTTTGGCTGTAGCTTCTACAAGGGAAAATAGCTTGGTCTTCTCTAAGTCCGTAACGTGAACAATAGTTTTCCTGTGAGTCCCTTTGTGCGCACGAAAAGCACCTTGAGCCTGGTATCTAAACCCTGTTCCAGTCTTGCGATCTTCAAAGCCCGCATCAAATTGGATAATGTCATTGGGGTCGCGTTCATGCTCGGATCGCCATGAGATCGCAGTGATGAAGAAGCCTCGCTCTGTCAAATCTCTGTATTCCTGCGATTGAACAAGATTATGTCCCGACAAAGCCATGCTATGAACAACAGCGGCAAACATTTCCTGTGCAGCGCCATTCTCTAAGTCGTCTTCCAAGTCGAGGCTATCGTCCTCGCCCTCGTCTTTGTTTTGAAGTGACGAAACTTTTAAACTCATTACATTCTTGAGCTTATATCCGGGTAGCGACGAAATCAGTCGAGTAAAAAACTTTGATCGCAGAGCCGGAGTGGTCAAGCCGGTCAGCTCAATCTTTTCCTCAATAATTTTCTCTTTCCGCTTTTGCTCCACGGTTTCCTTGATGGCCGCTACAACTCGCTCTGCCTTGTCAGTAGCTGGAAATCTGACTACTGTCTGACCATTCTCAACAAAGAATACGATCTCAGCCTCGTGGCGCTCACGTTGAAGTAGCCTGGTTCGGGTATGGTTGAACTCCTCGTAAATGAGGTCGATGACAAAGCCTGTGCCCCCCTTGGGACGGTGCGTAATCCTCTCATTTACGCCAGCCACATCAGCATAGGCCTTTGCCGCTTCCTTCAACTCTTCGACTGAGAGCGGTGTCCCCAATCGAATGAACGTGGTTTTTTCCCGCCGATGGGGAGGCTCCCGTTTCTGAACAATTCCTGCGATGTCGTGAAAGTCATGAGGCAGAAGAGACAGGTGATCTGCCAATTCTTCTCGGCTATCCTCCGGGGAGAAAAAAATGCCTCTATCCCGTGCCAACTCACGGAGAACAGAAGCGGTTAACCGCTGCTTTCCGGAAATGAGGAGATCGTAAATGTCATTGTCGTTTGCGCTGAGGTGGTCAAGAAATTCAGTCATCACCATGTCCCCAAATCAATTGCAGAATAAGTACTCTTGACTTTATTCATCGGCTCATACTTGATTGCATTCACGTATCCGGCTAAATCGGTCTTGTCGGCATCAACATTGATACCTTCGATATATTGCTGCTGCGCACGCTGGAATGTTGGCGACGAAATCGGTGAAGCTCCCAGCGTTTTGATTGTGACAGCAGTGTTGTCGTCCAGCAGTTCATACTTCCTGAGAGTGTCAATCAGATACATGAATTCGTCGGCCGTCTCTCCTTTTCTGGAGTAGAAGACGACAACGCCGCGCTTGGCACTCCCTTTAGGGTCGCGATGTTCCAATATTATGATCGGGGAGGTGAGCATTTCGAGTGTTGCTGCCTTAGCCGTTCGTGCCTGAAGGTTTGCACGCCGAATCAACTGAGGGTGAAAAAATGAGCAAAATTCATGTGACGGAAGTTCGGGGGGGCGCTTCCCTCGCATTCTTTGAATCTCATCGCGGACGTTATCAAGCCAATAAATCTCCTTTGGCCCCAGTACAAACAGTTTTGCCCTCCTTGGAAGATGCAAGGATTCTGGGTTAATGCTAGTGAGGTTTTTCTGAAAATCGGCCTCGTACTCACCATCATGGTTATATACGAAAAGCAATCCACAAATCGAAGCAGTTACGTGGTCATGTCCATGCAGCCCTCGCCAGCTATCGCTCTTGTCGGCGCAAGCAACTTGCTTTGCCAAGCTCTCAACTGCGGCTTTGACTGATGCCGGGCGAATGGTGCCTTTGGCATAGCTCTTTAGGTCGCAATGAACGTAAGTTCTAATGGGCGAATAAGGCTCGTCATAGTAATAAACCACGTCACAAGGATGAGTCTTTGCATCGTGGCGTTCTTGATCCTCACACGGCCAGTCGTGGTTTGTCGGACCAGTTCGCTCCCAAAAAAACTCGCTAAATAAATCAGTAGCAGCGACCTCAGCGAGCTTTGCAGTATTCTCGTTCTCCGCTGACATGGTAATCCCCCCATTTTTAGCGCTATTCATAAGTAGAGCCTAGGCCGCCATGGCCAGCTTTTGTTTGGGGTTTCATCCCCCGATGGCCATATTGGGGTGTCTGTTGTTATACGTCCAGAGCCACTGAGCGGCACCTCTGGGTCAATAGGCTCAGACTCGATTGAAGTAATCCAGCCCGCGTAGGGTGCACCGTGCGCACCGATGGGCTCAATGGTGCGCACGGTGCACCCTACGAAAATCTAAAACGGTGCGTCTGTAGCCTCAGTGGTGGTCGTCGTTATTGGCGCAGCGTTCAACCCCTGCTGCACCAAGCCACCAAGCGCTTTGTTCAGGTCGCCGATTAAGGCGCGCAAGGTGAGGTTTTGCAGTGCCAGGGTTTGATCCATTTGCGCCATGGCATCGTCGTTATCGGCTTGTTCGAGGCTTTCGACCAGGGTGTCGGTGGGGCGCAGGCTGCGTAGGATGCCTTTGGCGTCGAGCACAAAACTCATGCGCTCTCGCCAGATCAGGCCAAGGCGGGTGACCTGTTTGCCTGAGGCGAGGTGGCCTTTGACCTCATCACAGGTGAGGTCGTGTTTGCGCAGGGTGGCGGTGCCACCTTCATCATCCTGTGCGGTAAGTTCGCAGGTTTGATCCAGTTCGAATCCGTCGGGCAGTTGGCGGGTTTCCAGCCATTGGGTCATTAAACTCGCCCAGTCGCTGTTGGTTTTCCAACGGGTGACGGGGAGGGAGCCGGTGGCTTCGCGCACGGCGCTCATCAGCGCTTCGGCATTTTTTTCCGCAGCGGAATCGACCATCACCCAGCCGCTTTGGCTATCGATGCTGGCGAACAAGCGACGACGGCGCGGAATCAGGCGCGGCAAAAGTGCGTGTTCGATGCCTTCGCGCAGTTCTTTCTTTTCTTTCGAGCCGGGGGCGTGGCCTTCGCGTTGCTCGAATTCAAGCATTTGGTCGCTGAGTTGGTCGCGCACATAGCCGCCGGGCAGCTTTTTTTCTTCCATCACCCAGCGCACGGTCCATACGTCGTCAAAGGCATGCACATAAGCTTGCGCCTTGTGGCCGAGCACGGGTTCAAAGCCGTGGCTGGCCAGTTCGAGTGTGCCGCAAGGGCGGAAGGGCTTGGCGGCGAGTGCTGTTTCCAGTGTGTCTAAGTCAAAGGGCAGGGTGGCATTCAGCGGGAAGAGGGTCAGTGAGCGAAACCACATGGCGGTATTGTCGTATTTATTAGAAGGGCGGCGATTATCAGTGCCGGGGGCGGGTGGTGCAAACGTGGGGTCTGGAATTTTTTTAGCCACAAAAATTTTAGCCACAGAGGACACAGAGGGCACAGAGATAAAAAGCTTGATGAAGAATTTACTTTTGAGCACGGCTACTTGCTATAAAAACCGGCTTGACCGGTGTTGTGGGGGTTGATTGTTCATCATGTAGGAGGGGATTTATCCCCGACCTCAAGCCGTGCCCGTTGTGATGATGGTGTCGCGGATGAATCCACTCCTACACTCCATGCGCCCGCGCCCTGCCGTGTTTTTTCACCTCCGTGTGCTCTGTGCTCTCTGTGGCTCAATTAACGACTTATACTTACGCCCACTTTTTCCAGCTGTGAGTCACGCCGCATGAGTACCTCCGTTCACACGACCCGCCTTGTGGATTATCAGCCGCCTGCATGGCGCATTCCGCAGATTGAGCTGACGTTCGAGCTTGACCCCGATGCAAGCTATGTTCACGCCGCCATGCAGTTCGAGCGCGTGGGGCAGGCCGAGCAGGCGCTGGAACTTCAGGGTGAATGCCTTGAGCTGGTGCGCATTGCGCTGGATGGTGTGCCGCTGGCGGACAGTGAGTACACGCTGCACGACGCGGGTTTGACCCTGCTTGCCCCTCCGGCGCGTTTCACTTTGAATCTGAGCACGCGCATTCATCCGCTGGCGAATACCACCGGCATGGGGCTGTACGTTTCCAGAGGCATTTTGGTCACGCAGTGTGAGTCGGAAGGTTTCCGCCGCATGATGTACAGCCTGGATCGCCCGGATGTGTTGTCGGTGTACAGCACGCATTTGATTGCGGATGCGGCGACGTATCCCGTGTTGTTGTCGAACGGCAATCTGCTCAGCGAGCGCGTGCTGGACGATGGACGCACGCAGTCAAGCTGGCACGACCCCTTCCCCAAGGCGAGCTATCTGTTTGCGTTGGTGGCGGGTGAGTTGGGCGTGCTGCGTGAGGACTTTGTCACCATGAGCGGCAAAGCGGTTGCGCTGGAAATTTATGCCGAGCCGCGCCATATGGATAAGCTGGGGCACGCCATGCAATCGGTGCATAAGGCCATGCACTGGGACGAAGACACCTACGGGCGCGAGTACGATCTGGAACGCTTCATGATCGTGGCGGTGGATGATTTCAATGCCGGGGCGATGGAAAACAAGGGCTTGAACATTTTCAACGCCAGTTATGTGCTGGCGCGTCCGGAGGTGGCGACCGATCTGGATTACGAAGGCATCGAAAGCGTGGTGGCACATGAATACTTCCACAACTGGTCAGGCGACCGCGTGACCTGCCGCGACTGGTTCCAGTTGTCGCTGAAAGAAGGCTTTACCGTGTTCCGCGATCAGGAGTTTTCCGCCGACATGGGCGCGCGTGCCACCAAGCGCATTGCCGATGTCAACAGCCTGCGCACCTGGCAGTTTGCCGAAGATACCGGCCCCTTGGCGCATCCGGTGCAGCCTGCGGAATATCAGGCGATCAGCAATTTCTACACCAGCACGGTGTACAACAAGGGCGCGGAAGTGGTGCGCATGTTGAAAAACCTGCTCGGTTGGCCGACCTTCCGTCAGGGCAGCGACCTGTATTTCTCGCGTCATGATGGGCAGGCGGTGACCATCGAAGAGTTCGTGCGCGCCATGGAAGATGCCTCCGGGCGCGACTTGAGCCAGTTCCGTCGTTGGTATGCGCAGGCCGGTACGCCGCAGATTCGCGCTCGTGGCGAGTACGATGCCGAAGCGAAGCGCTACACCCTGCACATGCAGCAGCACACCGCACCCACGCCCGGCCAGCCGCTGAAGCAGGCTTTGCTGATTCCGGTGGACATGGCTTTGCTGAATGCTCAAGGCGAGGCGGTGGCGGCGCAGGTGCTGGAGCTGAATCAGGATGAGCAGGCGTTTGTGTTTGAAGGCATTGCTGATGCGCCGGTTCCGTCGTTGTTGCGCGGGTTTTCTGCGCCGGTGCGTTTGGAGTTCGATTACAGCGACGCCGCCTTGGCGTTTTTGATGGCGCATGATGGCGATGACTTTAACCGCTGGGAGGCGGCGCAGCGCCTGATGACGCGCATTTTGCTGCGTCTGGTGGTCGATGTGCAGGCCGAACGTGAATTGGTGCTGGATGAGGGCTTGAGCCAGGCGTTTGGCCATGCGCTGCATGATGTCCAGCTTGGTTCGCGTATGCGTGCTGACCTTTTGACGGTGCCCAGCGAAGCCCTGTTGGCGGAGCAAATGCAAGCCGAGCAGGCTGGCAGTGTGGATCCTCTGGCCATTCATCAGGCGCGTCAGTTCCTGCGCCGTGCCTTGGCCGAAACCTGGGAAGAAAGCCTGCTGACCATCTATCAAACGCAACAGGACGATGGAGCCTATCAGCCCACGCAGGAGGCGATTGGTCGCCGCCGCCTGAAAAACCTGGCGCTGGCCTATTTGATGACGCTGGACAACAGCGCGCACCACGCCCTGGCCACGCACCAGTTCCGCGTGGGACACAATATGACCGATGTGCTGGCGGCGCTGCTGTCGCTGGCGCATACCGATTGCGCGGATCGCAAGGATGTTCTCGCCGCATTTGAACAGCAGTGGACACATGAACCCTTGGTGATGGACAAATGGTTTGGCACCCAGGCTTCAAGTCCGCTGCCCGGAACCTTGCTTGAGGTGCAGGCCTTGCTGCGGCATCCAGCGTTCAGCCTGAGCAATCCCAACAAGGCGCGTGCCTTGATCGGCGGTTTCGCGCGCGGCAATGCGGTCAACTTCCACGCGCCGGATGGTTCGGGCTACCGCTTTGTGGCCGAGCAGGTGCTGGCGCTGGATGCGCTCAATCCGCAGATTGCTGCACGTATGGCGGGCGCATTCCAGCAGTGGCGTCACTACGAAGCGCATCGGCGTGAACTGATGCGCAGCACCTTGGTGGAGCTGGCGGATCATCGCGTGTCGCCGGAGCTGCGCGAAGTGCTTGAACGTAGTCTCGCAGATTGAAAGCCGCGTGCGGGCGGTGTACTGTGCGCGACCTGCCCGCTTTGATCTCATAACTAGACAGAAGGAGTCCACCATGACCGTCGATCATCATGATCTTGCCCACGAGTTTCCTGAGCACAAAGAAAGCATTCATCAAATGAAGATGGACAATGCGCACTTTGCCAAGCAGTTTGATGCCTATCACGATGTGAACAACAACATCGAAGCGTTGGAAAACAACGAGTCACCGGTGGCTGACGAGACGCTTGAAGAGCTCAAGAAGCAGCGCCTGGCATTGAAAGACGAACTTTACGCGATGTTGACGGCGTAATTTTCCTCACGGATACACAAACAAGGTCGCTGGATGCGGCCTTTTTTTATTGTGTGTCCACAAGACGCACAAGCTGCTGCTCCGGTGGGTGGGGGAGTCGGGCGATAAGCTCATCCAACGAGCCTTCAAAACATCCGGCGAGGCCGTCGTGCGTACAAAGGCGCGAGGGAATGCCCCAGTCTTCGAGCAGTGGAATGGCGGCAATGACGCCTGCGGGCATGTCGTCGAGTAAAAACCGTGAGGGTCGGGGGCGGAAAGGTGCTGGCTCGTACATTGATCCGCTCATTTGCCCACTCATTTGATAGAGGGCAAGCGTGCTGGCCGTAGCTTGTCGCCGGGTGGCGCAAAGTTGAATCAGTGTGGCCAAAGCAATGCCTGCGGCAAGGATAACGACGGGTTGATCGGGTGAAAGATGGATGTGCTCGCCCGTGACGGCGGCGAGTTTAAGGTGGGACTCGCTGTGAGCGCGTGCGCTTAGAACCTCAAGCCGTCCTGGATGCGCGTTAAGCATGGGGTAGAGCACTTCGCCGTCGTGTAGTTGCAAGCGCTCACCCGGCAGAGGCGTAGGCAGTGCATCCGGCCAGTGCAGGCTGATTTGGCTGAAGGCTCCCAGCGCGCTTTGCGCAAGAATCGGTAGTTCAAATCTCACAAGGAAGATGTTCACGCTGCGTGTGTAAAAAGCTCCGTAGCGCCTTGAGGAATGCGTCGGGTGTTTCAATGTGCGGCCAGTGATGTGCCAGCGGTAGGCTAATCACGCAGGCTTGCGGAAAGCTTTCGCGGATCAGCCCGAGATCGGCGTCGCGCACGTAGTCGGAGTGCCCGCCGCGAATAAACAGCGCCGGTCCGGCGTAGAGGCGGTCGAGAAAGGGCATGGCATTCAGGTCGTCGTAGGCCATTTCCAACGTTGGCAGGTTGATGCGCCAATGCAGCTGCCCCGAACGCTCGCGCACCAGGTTGGTGAGCAAGAAGTCGCGTACTTCAGGGTTCGGCAGGCGGCGGCTCATCCATGCACTGGCTTCCATGCGTGAACGTAGGCCGTGCAGTGGCAGGGCGTTCATGGCCGCGAAAAATTCATGGTGCAGTGGTGCATAGGCGCGCGGCGCGATGTCCACCACGGTGAGGCTTTGCACACGTTCGGCTGCGCGGCTGGCGAGCAACATGGCCGCTTTTCCACCGAGCGAGTGCCCCAGAATGTGTGCGCGCTCCAGTTTGAGCGTATCCATCAGCCCCAAAACATCACCGACCATGTCGGTGTAATGGTGGGTTGGGCTATGCGGCGAGGCGCCGTGGTTGCGCAAGTCGGGTAGGACAACCTGCCAACGCCCATGCTGCGGGTGTTCAGGGTTCGCCAGGCCCGCAGCGATGGAGCGCCAATTGGCCGATGACCCAAACAGGCCGTGCAGAATGATAAGCGGCTCGCCGCGCCCCAATATTTCGTAATGCAGCTTCAAAGACATGTCCGATGACTTGCAACGGCCAGAACCGTAGCTTGTGTGTGGTGTTGCGTCAATGCAGCAAAGCATGGAATTTTTTTTTCGTGGCGCGTATTTCGGTTGTGCAGAAAATGTACGATGCTTCTCCACGCGGTGAAAAATAAAAACAGCAAGGGGTTCTCAAGTGACAGCATCTAAAAATTTGGTGGTCGGTTCGCAAGCGCTCCCAGTGAGTAATCAACAATTCGCTCTCCTGGTGTCGCTTGACCGTGCGGCGCGGGATGTTATGCGTACTGCGTGCCGCCAAGCGGGTTATCAATCGCTGGACTGCCCTAATTTTGCCGATGCAGTGGCGATGGCAGGTGAGGTTGGCGTCACGGTGTGCTGTATCGCGGCCTCGGCGACGAATCCCGGCCTGTGTCAGTTGATTAAAGATTTGCGCGAAGCGCTGATTGATGGCGCGCCAATTTTGATGATGTCATCCAAGAGCGATGTGCCGCAGCAGGTCGAGTCGCTGTTTTTATGTGGTGTGACCGAGGTGTTTGCGCCAACCGCGCCGGAAATTTTGACGCACTATCTGGTTAACCGAGACACGGAGCGGGTTGGGCCGCATGGCCAACATATTTATGGCAAGCAGGTGTTGCTGGTCGAAGATTCGACCACCGTGGCTTTTGTAGTGCGCAAAACGCTGCTGGAACATGGCTTGATGGTGGATTGGGAACGCAGCGCGGAGGATGGCTTGGAAAGCCTGAAGCATAAAAAGTACGACTTATTGATTACCGATTTGGTGCTTGAAGGTGAAATGAGCGGCGTGGCCTTGGTGAGTCACTTGCGTCAGTCTGGGTACACCGAGTATGCCTTGCCGATTCTGGCGATGACCGGGTTTGATGAGCGTGCGCGGCGGCGTGAGCTGTTTCGGCTTGGGGTCAACGATTATGTGGTCAAGCCGGTGCTCGAAGAGGAGCTGATCGTGCGCACCCGCAATTTGATTATCGCCAACCGTCTGGCCATGCGCGTGGAGGCGCAACATGCACGCATCAAGATGCTGGAGTCGAGCGATGCGTTAACGGGCGTGTGCAATCGGCGCATGTTGTTCAACATGAGCGAGAAATACCTCGCGACGGCGCGGCGCACGCGTGGGGTGTTCAGTTTTGTGCTGGTGGAAATACTTGGCGTGGATGACGTGTCGGCACAATACGGTATTGATGCGGGGGATGAGGTGTTGAGCGACTGTGCACGTGCCATGCGCCTGGTGGCGCGTTCCAGCGATATTGTGGCGCGAGTGGGCGATGCGCGTTTTGCGGTGGCCTTGCCCTACTGCGCTGCTGTGGATGCGCCGGGGGTTGGTGAGCGTTACCGCCGCATGCTGAGTGGCCAGAAGCCATTTGGGATGCCGTTGGGCGTGAGTGTGGTCACGGTGGCCTTCGATGCAGGACAGGATAGTGACTTCGATCATCTGTTTGCCCGCGCCTTGCGTGCACTCGAGCGCGATAGCGTCACGGCTCCGGCTTAAAAACCCCGGCTTTTAGGGAAACGCTGATTTGTTCAGTGTTTCCCGCTTGGGGCAGGATGCCCCAACATGAATGAAAGACCTAAGTCTTTGATTCATGAGATCCATCGCGGACAAGCGCCGCGATGAGCGAGCTGATTTATTCCATGGATGGAATAAATCAGCGTCTACTTAGACAGAACGATTTAGCCAAGGGCTTGAAATTCATTTTTGTCGCCCTATGCTTAGCACTCGAATGTGCTGAGTGCTAATTCTTGGTGCATTTCGTTCCCTAATCCAAAGCAGGTGGAGATACAACCATGAAGATTCGTCCTTTACATGATCGCGTGTTGATTAAGCGTGTTGAAGAAGAACTCACTACGGCCAGCGGTATCGTGCTGCCGGGCAGTGCGGCTGAAAAGCCCAACCGTGGCGAAATCATTGCTGCCGGCCCAGGCAAGTCCAATGAAAAAGGCGAGATCCGTCCGATCGGTGTCAAAGTCGGTGAACAAGTCCTGTTCGGCCAATACGCAGGCACCAAGGTCAAGGTCAATGGCGAAGAGCTGCTGATGATGGGCGAAGACGACATTCTTGCGGTCATCGAATAATTTCCCCGCATTTACACTCAATACACACTTAATTCAGGAGATTCCCCATGGGAGCTAAAGACGTTCGTTTCGGTGCTGATGCACGCATCAAGATGGTTAACGGCATCAATATTCTTGCCAACGCAGTCAAAGTCACCCTCGGCCCGAAAGGCCGTAACGTGGTGCTGGAAAAGTCCTACGGCGCGCCAACCGTGACCAAGGACGGTGTATCCGTGGCCAAGGAAATTGAACTGGAAGACAAGTTCGAGAACATGGGCGCACAGATGGTCAAAGAAGTCGCTTCCCAGACTGCTGACATCGCTGGCGACGGCACCACCACTGCGACTGTGCTGGCGCAAGCCATTGTGCGTGAAGGTATGAAAGCCGTCGCTGCGGGCATGAACCCAATGGATTTGAAGCGCGGCATCGACAAGGCGGTGATTGCTGCTGTGGCCGAGCTGAAAGCGGTGTCTGTGCCTTGCACCGATGACAAGGCGATTGCTCAAGTGGCGACCATTTCTGCCAACTCTGATGATGCTATCGGCACCATCATTGCTGATGCAATGAAGCGCGTGAGCACCGAAGGTGTGATTACCGTCGAAGAAGGTTCGGGCTTGGAGAACGAGCTGGATGTTGTTGAGGGTATGCAATTCGACCGTGGCTATTTGTCACCATATTTCGTCAACGACCAGCAAAACATGCAGGCGGCGCTGGACAACCCATTCATCCTGCTGTGCGACAAGAAAATCTCCAACATTCGTGATTTGCTGCCTGCATTGGAAGCCGTTGCGAAAACTGGCCGTCCCTTGTTGATTGTGGCCGAAGACATCGAAGGCGAAGCGCTGGCGACCTTGGTCATCAACAACATGCGCGGCATTTTGAAAGTGACTGCGGTCAAAGCTCCTGGCTTTGGCGACCGTCGTAAGGCGATGCTGCAAGACCTGGCGGTATTGACCGGCGGTATGGTGATTTCTGAAGAAGTTGGCCTGAGCCTGGAAAAAATTACTCTGAACGAGTTGGGTCAAGCCAAGAAAGTTGTCGTGACCAAAGATCACACCACCGTGGTTGATGGTGCGGGTGCGAAGGAAGAAATCGAAGGTCGTGTGGCGCAGATTCGTGCGCAAATCGAAACCACGACCTCTGACTACGACAAAGAGAAGCTGCAAGAGCGCGTGGCCAAGCTGGCGGGCGGTGTTGCGGTAATTAAGGTCGGTGCGGCCACTGAAGTGGAAATGAAAGAGAAGAAGGATCGCGTTGACGATGCCCTGCACGCGACCCGTGCAGCGGTTGAAGAAGGCGTGGTTCCTGGCGGTGGCGTGGCTCTGGTGCGTGCGCGTAACGTCATCAAAGACCTCAAGGGCAGCAACCACGATCAAAACGTTGGTATCGAAATTGCACTGCGTGCGATGGAAGAGCCGTTGCGTATTATCGTCACCAACGCGGGCGATGAGCCTTCAGTCATTCTGAACAAGGTTTCAGAAGGCAGCGGTAACTTTGGTTACAACGCAGCGACAGGCGAATACGGTGACATGATCGAAATGGGTATTCTCGATCCAACCAAGGTGACCCGTTCTGCGCTGCAAAACGCAGCCTCCGTGGCTGGTTTGTTGCTGACCACCGAGTGTATGGTGGCTGAGCTGCCAAGCAAGAATGCACCAGCCCCTGCGGGCGGTGACATGGGTGGCATGGGCGGCATGATGTAATGCCGCTCGGATAGCTCGTCTATCCGGATGTGATCCTTGACGTGATCTTAGCCCCGCCTTGAGCGGGGCTTTTTTATGTTTTTCGCATTGAGACAAATCTTGGAGTAGGCTAGAGACGCACTTGAACTAAGGAGATAAAGTCATGAAAACTTGGGTTGTCGTCGCTGATGCTGCGCGTGCGCGCGTATTTGATGTTGAAGGAAAAACGAAGGTGCTGGTTGAGATCATGGATCTGAGTCATCCGGCATCGTTGCAACACGCGAGTGATATGGCGAGCGATGCGCCGGGTATGAGCAGTGTTATGGGGATGCCGAGTAAATTCGGTATGGAGGAGATTGTTTCCCCCAAAGAGGAGGAGGCGATCCGTTTTGCGAAGCAGGTCGCCGAGGCCTTGCAGCATGGCCTTGCGGACTATGAGCGTTTGTACTTGATTGCTGCACCGCATTTCCTCGGCTTGTTGCGCAAGGATTTGGATCAGGCCGTGCACGCGAAAATCGTCAAAGAAATTGATAAGGAACTGACGAAGCACTCGCTTGAGGACATCCGTGCCCATTTGCCGGAGCATCTGTAGGTTATTGGCCTATAGGTTGTGCTTGATGTTTACTTTTAAAACCGGGGTTTCCCGGTTTTTTTTTGTGGCGTAAGTTATGGTGCGGCACTAAATATATATACAGGGTCATAAGAAATATTATGTAGTTTTTCGGTTTTGATTCATCTATTAGTGTTTTCTAATGCTTTTAGGGTGAGCTCTATTAACGAGAAAGCTATGAAAAGCATAATGTTGTCATTTTTGCGCCCTATGAAATCCTTTGATGCGCAGATAAAACAATTAAAAATCAACAACTTTTGTTGTTGTAGTGTTGTATTTAGCTAACAGTGCGCCTTTAACTTTTGTAACTAAGCGCGCAAAATCCGCTGCGCTTCCCTGAATAGGGATTCTCTGTGATAGAGAAAAGGTTTAATGATCGATAAAACTAATGGGCGTATTGTCCCCAAGGAGTACACGGCATGATGGTGGTTATGAAGCGTTCGATGATTTCTATGGGTGTGGCCGCTATTCTGGCAAGCCCGGCTTATGCCACGAATGGCATGAACCTTGAGGGTTATGGTGCAAAATCTGCTGCCATGGGCGGAACGATGATGGCTTACGACATCGGCAACTCCGGCATGATGGGTAACCCGGCGACCTTGGGGCTGCGCAAGGAAGGCAATAATTTCGGTATCGGTGTGACCTGGATGCAGCCTGATGTGAATGCCAGTATTCCCGCTTATGGTATGAGCGCTGATTCGGGTGGTGACTCTTACCTGATGCCATCCATGTCCTTCATTCGCAAGGATGGCTCTTTCACCTACGGTGTGGGTGTTTTTGCCCAAGGTGGTATGGGTACCGAGTACTCGGGTAGCAGCTTCCTTTCGGGCGGCACCGGTTTGGAGCAACGCTCTGAGCTGGGCTTTGGGCGTGTGATGTTCCCCTTGGCCTACCAGGTCACTGATGAATTGATTGTTGCCGGACAGGTCGATTATGTCTGGGGCAGCTTGGATCTGAAAATGCTGCAGATGGATTCAATGGGCAATGGCGGCTACATCAACGCCAGTGATGACAATGACTTCACCGGAGAAATGTCAGGTAGTGGCTTCGCTTTCAAATTAGGCGCCGTTTACACGTTCAATAAAGAATTCTCTATGGGTGCGACCTATCACAGCGAAACCAATATCGGTGATATGGAGGGTAGTGGCACGGTCATGCCGTTCGCGGGTGGTATGACCCCGGGCGCGATGCCGGCTAATTTCTCCGTGGTGGATTTCCAGTGGCCGGAGACTTTCGGTATCGGCATGGCGTGGAATGCTACGCCTGAACTCATGTTTGCGGCAGACATCAAGCAGCTGATGTGGTCCAAGAGCATGAAGGATTTCACTATGAGCACCGAGATTGCGGGCTATGGCACTTCGACCCAGACCATGCCACAAAACTGGGACGATCAGACTGTGTACTCGATCGGCGCACAGTACAAGATCGACCCGGCGGTTGCTCTGCGTATCGGTTACAACTACGGCAAGAATCCAATACCGGACAACACTCTGAACCCACTGTTCCCTGCGATTACTGAAAGTCACTTCACCTTCGGTGCGGGCTGGCAGATTGACAAGTCAAACAGTTTGGCGATTGCCTTTACCTACGCACCTGAAGTTACGCAGACCATGGCTAACCCCACCATGCCGATTGAAATGTCGCATAGCCAGACCCTGTGGCGTTTGAACTATGCCTATAGCTTCTAAGTAAGCCGTTTGGCCGTGATTGTCAGCATGGCATGAGCGGCTGTAGCACAATGACTCAGGCCATTTTGATGTGTTGAGTTTTGTCCCAAAAAGAGCGGAATCATCCGCTCTTTTTTTATTGCAGTGGTTGAGGAGAAAAATAATGAAAGTATCCAATTCAATTATGGGGCTGATTATGGGGGCTGGTCTGTTGGCATCACCCTCATTTTCTGTGATGGCGGCAGAAGGCCTTAAGCCATTTCTCGCGGCACCGGCGCAAGAAGGCAGTGTCAAACAAGTCAGTGACCAGCTTAAGGCCAAGCTAAAAGAAGCGGGTTTTTCCATGATTGCTGATTACGCGCCGATGGGTTCTGCACGTGTGCTTGCTGTGAGCAATGAAGCACTGAAAAAGTCTGCTGCCAAGGGGGAGCGGAGCGCATATGGGGTTGCAATGCGTGTTTCGCTGCTTGAGAAGGATGGCAAGGTGAGTGTGAGCTGCACCAATCCTGAATACTTGGCGGCGGCCTATCACATGAACGGGAATGCGCAAGAGGTGAAAAAGTTGCTTGAAGCCGCTGTGGGTTGCAACGAGCCTTTTGGTGCCGGGGTGATGAGTGCCAGTGATATTGGCGGGTATCACTATGCGATTGGCATGGAATATCTTGACGATGTATATGATCTTGGCGAGTTTGCCAGCTTTGAAGAGGCCAAAAAGGCCGTCGAAACGGGGCTTGCGGCGAATAAAATGGGCGTCACCAAGGTTTACCGCGTTGAAATTCCGGGTAAAAGCCAGGTGGTGTATGGCGTTGCGTTGAACACCAAAAAGACCAATATGGATGCCGATGACGGGGTCATTATGGCTGTGCTGGATCAAGGTGGTAGAAACCGCTTGGGCTATTTGCCCTATGAAATTTTAGTCAATGACAAAAAGGTTGAAGCCTTGCATATGCGCTATCGTGCCGCGTTGTACTTCCCTGAATTGCCTATGCTGGGTGAAGGCGCAAGTTTCTTTAAGTTACAAAACTCGCCGGATGCGATTGGTGAAGTGCTGCGCGAAACAGTGGGCGTCAAAAGCCCTTGATCGATTCATGCTCAAGGGGGTGATGTCGCCCTTGGGTTGATGCGGCTTTTCAGTTCCACTGTACTGGAAAGCTGACAGTTCCGTGACGGATGCGTAGAATGTTGCCTCTTTTCGTTTATTTAGTGCCGGGGTCGCGCGTTGGGCTGCGTCCTGGCATAAGTAGACGGCGCAAGTAGGCGCCGATCTGCGTTTTTTGAAGGAGTCGCCGTTCGTGGAATTGTTGTCCGGTGGAGAAATTTTCATCCGTTGTTTGCAGGAAGAAGGCGTGGATGTCGTCTTTGGTTATCCTGGTGGCGCGGTATTGCATATTTATGATGCGTTCTTTCAGCAAGACAAGGTCAAGCATGTGCTGGTGCGGCATGAGCAGGGCGCGACCCACATGGCGGATGGCTATGCGCGCGCGACCGGGCGCGTGGGCGTGGTGCTGGTCACCTCAGGGCCTGGTGCAACCAATGCCGTGACCGGGATTGCCACGGCGAACATGGACTCCATTCCCATGGTGGTATTCACTGGGCAGGTGCCGACCCACATGATCGGCAACGATGCCTTTCAGGAAGTGGATAGCGTGGGCATTACCCGCCCTTGCGTGAAACATAATTTCCTGATCAAGGACGTGCGCGATATGGCGGCGATCATCAAGAAGGCGTTTTATATTGCCAGTACCGGTCGTCCGGGGCCGGTACTGGTGGATATTCCCAAAGATGTCACTGATCCGAATATCAAGATCCCGTTTGAATATCCGAAAGATGTCGCGCTGCGCTCCTATAACCCCACGGTGAAAGGGCACAGCGGGCAGATCAAGAAAGCGGTCGATCTGATTCTTTCCGCCAAGCGTCCCATGCTCTACACCGGCGGCGGTGTGGTTCTTGGGCGTGCGTCGGAGCAGCTCACCCGCTTTGCGCACATGTTGAATTACCCGATCACACAGACGCTGATGGGCTTAGGCGCCTTCCCGGCATCTGATCGCCAGTTCGTTGGTATGCTGGGGATGCACGGCACCTATGAAGCCAATATGGGCATGCACCATTGTGATGTGCTGATTGCCGTCGGCTCGCGTTTTGACGACCGTGTGACCGGGAATCTGGCCAAGTTCTGTCCGACCGCGAAGATCGTGCATATCGACGTGGATCCGGCTTCCATTTCCAAAAACGTCAAAGTCGATGTGCCCATCGTCGGTCAGGTCGGTGATGTGTTGAATGAAATGATGCGCATGATGGAGCACGAAGGCCGCACGCCGGATGCCGAAGCGCTCGCCGCGTGGTGGGCGCAAATCGAAGAATGGCGCGGCCTGGAGTGCATGAAGTACAAGTGGAGCGACGAGGTTATCAAGCCGCAATACGTGGTGCAGAAGCTGTGGGAAGTCACTGGCGGCGACGCCTATGTGACCTCGGATGTCGGTCAGCATCAAATGTGGGCGGCGCAGTATTACCCGTTTGATAAGCCGAATCGCTGGATCAATTCCGGCGGCTTGGGCACGATGGGCTTCGGCCTGCCCGCCGCGCTGGGGGTGAAAATGGCTTATCCGGACGCTGAAGTGGCCTGTGTGACTGGCGAAGGCAGTATCCAGATGAATATTCAGGAACTGTCCACCGCCTTGCAATATCAGCTTCCGATCAAGGTGATTAGCCTGAATAACCGCTACCTTGGCATGGTGCGCCAGTGGCAGGAGTTCTTTTATTCAGGCCGCTACGCCATGAGTTACATGGAGGCACTGCCGGATTTCGTTAAGCTGGCTGAAGCCTACGGGCATGTGGGCATGTTGATCGACAAGCCTTCTGATGTGGAAGGTGCGCTGATTGAGGCCTTCAAACTCAAGGATCGGCTGGTGTTTATGGACTTCCGTACCGACCCGACCGAAAACGTCTATCCGATGGTACCGGCGGGCGCGGGTCTTAATGAAATGATTTTGGTGTAACGACATGCGGCATATCATCTCCCTACTGATGGAAAACGAAGCCGGAGCCCTCTCTCGGGTGGCCGGGTTATTTTCTGCACGCGGTTACAATATCGAATCGCTGACGGTGGCTCCGACCCACGATGCGACCCTGTCGCGCATGACTATTGTTACTCGTGGCGACGATCAGATCATTGAACAGATCATCAAGCAGCTGAACAAGCTGATTGATGTGGTCAAGGTGCAGGACATTCAGGATGCGCCTCATATCGAACGTGAGTTGATGCTCATCAAGCTGCAAGCCAGCGGTGAGCAGCGCGATGAAATTTTCCGCTTGGCTGAAATTTTCCGTGGTCAGATTTTAGACGTGACCGATTCAAGTTATGTGGTGCAAATCACTGGCCCCGGCGCACGTCTGGATGCCTTTGTCGACGCTGTGGGCGCGATACCGGTGATCGAGATGGCGCGCACCGGCGCGTTGGGTCTGTCGCGTGGTTCACGTGGCATGTCCGTTTAATTTTCGTTTTGATTTTTTTGCCACAGAGGGCACGGAGTTTTTGTATAGCGTTCGTGTAGGTTTTAGTCTGCTTGAGCGCTACCCATAACTTGCGAAGCCCGTTCTTCCCCTGTGTACTCTGTGCCCTCTGTGCCCTCTGTGCCCTCTGTGCCCTCTGTGGCTAACTTTTGTATTTCTAGGAGCTTTTTCATGCAAATGTATTACGACAAAGACTGTGATCTTTCCCTCATCCAGGCCAAGACCGTGGCCATTATCGGTTACGGCTCACAAGGTCATGCCCACGCGCTGAATCTGCGTGATTCGGGCGTGAAAGTGATTGTGGGTCTGCGTGAAGGTTCTGCCTCTGCGATCAAGGCACAAAACGAAGGTCTGAGCGTGATGAATGTTCCCGCAGCCGTCGCGGCAGCAGATGTGATCATGATGCTGACCCCGGATGAGCACCAAGCCGCCATCTACGTCTGCGATATTGAACCTAACCTGAAGCAAGGCGCGACTTTGGCGTTTGCGCATGGTTTCAGCATTCTTTACAACCAAATCGTGCCGCGCAAAGATTTGGATGTCATCATGATCGCGCCGAAAGCACCGGGTCACACCGTGCGTTCTGAGTTTGTACGCGGCGGCGGTGTGCCTGACCTGGTCGCCGTGCATCAAGATGCTTCCGGCACGGCCAAGGCCACTGCGCTGTCCTACGCCTCTGGCGTGGGTGGCGGTCGCACCGGCATCATCGAAACCACCTTCAAGGACGAAACCGAAACCGACCTGTTCGGCGAACAAGCCGTGCTGTGCGGTGGTGCGGTTGAACTGGTGAAAATGGGCTTTGAAACCTTGACTGAAGCCGGTTATGCGCCAGAAATGGCCTATTTCGAGTGCCTGCATGAGCTGAAGCTGATTGTGGATTTGATGTACGAAGGCGGCATTGCCAACATGAACTATTCCATCTCCAACAACGCGGAGTATGGCGAGTACGTGACCGGCCCTGAAGTTATCAACGAAGAATCGCGTGCCGCCATGCGTAATGCGCTCAAGCGCATCCAGAATGGCGAGTACGCCAAGACCTTTATCCAGGAAGGCCGTTTGAATTATCCATCCATGACCGCACGCCGTCGCCAGAATGCTGAGCACGCGATTGAAATCACCGGCGGAAAATTGCGTGAAATGATGCCGTGGATTACTAAAAACAAGATTGTTGATCAGACCAAAAACTGATTGATGATTTGATTGCATCCTCAAGGCTCCGGCACGACACGTCTTGAATGTAGGTCGGGCTTTAGCCCGACATGTCGGCATGAATGCCGACCTACAATCACGGATAAAGCTGGCCGGATCAATAACTTGTTTGAAAAATCTCAGAGGCTCATGGGACAGTATTTTTCTCGATGAACTCTGTGCTCTCTGTGGCAAAAATGATTCCGGGTTAAACTTCAGCAACGATTCCATTACGCGGTATGAGCATGAACCACGAAGACAGCGAACACCCCGATCATCCGCGCAGCAAGGCAATTTATCTGCTGCCTAATTTGTTTACCACGGCTGGATTGTTTTGCGGCTTTTACGCCATTATCGCGGCGACGCAAGGCAAGTTTGAGCAGGCCGCCATGGCAGTGTTCTTGGCCATGGTGTTCGATGCGCTGGATGGGCGTGTGGCACGCATGACCAATACCCAGAGCGCTTTTGGCGTGCAATATGATTCGCTGTCCGATGTAATTGCCTTTGGTGTTGCCCCCGCTTTGGTGGTGTATTTGTGGGCTTTGTCGGGCATTGATGGGCGCTGGGGCTGGATTGGTGCATTTGTGTATGTGGCGGGTGCGGCCATTCGTCTGGCGCGCTTCAATGTGCAGGTCGATACCACAGACAAGAATTTCTTTGTGGGGTTAGCGAGCCCGGCGGCGGCGGCTTTGGTGATGGGTATGGTGTGGGTAGGGGAGGAGCATGGCATTAACAGTGCCACCTTTGCGGGGTGGGCGTGGGTGGTGACGGTGAGCGCGGGCTTGTTAATGGTGAGTAGCTTGCCGTATTACAGCTTCAAGAGTTTTGATTTGCGTAAACGTGTGTCGTATTTGAGCGTGCCGCTGGTGATTGTGGCTTTTGCCTTGGCCGCGCGTGATTTCGCCCTGACCTTATGGGGTGTTTTTATGTTGTATGCCTTGTCGGCTCCATTGTATTTATTGCTGCGTCGTATGCGGCGCGTTGCGCCTACGAAAGAACCTACCACTGAAAAACATACTTGATATGCCAGGCCGAATGCCTTTATATTCAAGCCATGAACGCTTACCCATGCCTGTTCGCTGATTTTTGCTCCCGGGGCTATCTGCTAGCCCTGCGACTGCTGCTGCTGCCTTGCGGCAGATAATGTATTGCGCCTGACGAGGCCTCAAAATACGTATCCACCGAATTGATTGATGACCTGCCCAGCCAACGTGCATGTGCCCATGCGCATCTGGGTGGGTCGTAGTGCCGAATATTGAGGAATCACGCCATGAGCAACCAGCAACTTATTATTTTTGACACCACCTTGCGTGATGGCGAACAAAGCCCCGGCGCATCCATGACCCGTGATGAAAAAATCCGCATTGCACGCGCACTGGAGCGCATGAAGGTGGATGTGATCGAAGCTGGCTTTGCAGCCGCCAGCCTGGGTGATTTTGAGTCAATCAAGGCGATTGCCGAAACGATCAAGGACTCGACCGTATGCTCGTTGGCGCGTGCCAGCGAAAAGGATATTCGTGCGGCGGGTGAGGCGATTCGTCCGGCAGCGCGCGGGCGTATTCACACCTTTATTGCCACCAGCCCCATTCACATGGAAAAGAAGCTGCGCATGTCGCCCGATCAGGTGGTCGAAGCGGCGGTACGGGCGGTGAAAATGGCGCGTGAATACACCGATGACGTGGAGTTTTCGGCAGAAGATGCCGTGCGTTCGGAGATGGATTTCCTCTGTCGCATTTTCGATGCGGTGATTCAGGCTGGGGCGACCACGCTCAACGTGCCGGATACCGTCGGCTATGCCGTGCCCGATCAATGGGGCGCGCGTTTCCGTGAGCTGATCGAACGCGTGCCGAATAGTGACAAGGTGATCTGGTCGACGCATTGCCATAACGATCTGGGCATGGCGGTGGCCAATTCCTTGGCCGCCGTGGCGAATGGCGCGCGTCAGGTCGAGTGTACGATTAACGGCCTCGGCGAGCGCGCAGGTAATGCTTCGCTGGAGGAAGTGGTGATGGCGGTGCGCACGCGGCGCGATGCTTTCGCGGTGGAAACCGGCATTGATGCGACCCAATTGGTGCCAACCTCCAAGCTGGTCTCCAGCATTACCGGCTACCCGGTGCAGCCGAACAAGGCGATTGTCGGCGCGAATGCCTTTGCGCATGAGTCTGGCATTCATCAGGACGGTGTGCTCAAGCACCGCGAAACCTACGAAATCATGCGCGCAGAAGACGTGGGCTGGGGCGCGAACAAGCTCACTTTGGGCAAGCTCTCTGGGCGCAATGCCTTCCGTACCCGTTTGCAGGAATTGGGCATCCAGCTTGAAAGCGAAGAAGTGCTGAATGCCACGTTTGCCAAATTCAAGGAGCTGGCGGATAAAAAACGCGAGATTTTTGACGAAGATTTGCAAGCCTTGGTATCCGGCGTGGTCGAGGAGGCCGAGGAAACCTTGCGTCTGGTGGCTCTCAAGGTTTGCTCCGAAACAGGCGAAACACCCCACGCGCATTTGGTGCTGAATGTGGATGGGGTGGAGTACACGGTGGATGCTACAGGCGGCGGCCCGGTGGATGCAGTGTTTAAGGGCATTGAAAGCATTGTGCAGAGCGATGGCGCCTTGACTCTCTACTCGGTAAACAACATCACCGGCGGCACCGATGCGCAGGGCGAAGTGACGGTGCGCGTGGAAAAAGACGGGCGCATTGTTAATGGTCAGGGCGCGGATACCGATATCGTGATTGCTTCGGCCAAGGCGTATCTGAATGCGCTGAATCGTTTGCGCCAGCCGGAGCAGCGCCAGCATCCGCAACTGGGCGACGATATTTAAGCCCATGCAGCAGGCCATTTCGCACGAACGACGGGCAGCCTTGCTGTCCGAGCTGGGCATCGTGCTGTGGCGGGCGCGGCCTGGGCAGGTTTTTCCGGGCGCGGGGGCGTTGGATATTTCTGCAAGTGAACCTGTGTGCGTGCCCGACAGCATGGTCACGTCGCCGGAGGCGCCCGAGTCCGTGGGTGTGGATATGCTGATTTACGCCGATACACACACCGCCGCCGAAGCGGAGTTATTGGCACGTATTATTCAGGCCGTGCATGGTTTGCGTGCGGGGCTGCACATCGAGCAACATGCGCTTGATGCGGCGGCACACGCTACGGGATTGGTCAGCCTGCGTCTGAATGATCTGGATTTGCCCAGCCCGGCGAGCATGTTGGCGAATCCTGCCTCCAAGCGTCGTCTTTGGCTGGCCTTGCAGGACGCGGTGGCGCGTTTACCCTAAATCTTTTTTGCCACAGAGAACACAGAGAGCTAGGGGGTGAATGGACTGTCTCGCCGTTGGCTATGGGGATTTTTCTCTGCGCCCTCTGTGTCCTCTGTGGCTAAATTTCTTATGAGCCTTCAATGAGCCTATTTTCAAGCTTAAAGTTGCGCGAATGGCGCGAGGACGACATTGCGCCGATGGCTGAAATCGAGCAGCAAGCTTATCCCTATCCGTGGTCGGCAGGTATTTTGCGTGACTGTTTACATGCCGGGCATTTGGGCTGGACAGCATGGTCACGCGGCGAACTGGTGGCCTATAGCGTGGTACAGGCGGTGCTGGATGAGGCGCATCTGCTGAATCTGTGCACTGCCCCGGCTTGGCAAGGGCAGGGGGTAGGGCGCGGCATGTTGTCTTGGGTCATGCAGCAGTGCGCTGCACGCGAAATGCAGCGCATGTTGCTGGAAGTGCGAGCATCCAACACGCCTGCGCTGGGGTTGTATCGTGCCTTGGGGTTTGAGCAGGATGGTGTGCGCAAAGGATATTACCCGGCCACGGGTGGACGGGAAGATGCCCATGGATGGCGCATTTAGCCTCGTCGCGACATGGATGTCGCGTCGGGGCGACCCGGCTGGAGCAGGTCAGTCCACGGCTTGCCCGCAGGGCGGCTTCATTGGGGTGCATTTCTTTGGTGACTTTCTTTGTGCAAGCAAAGAAAGTTACTCGCCCGCTGCGACCATGCTTTGTACGAAGCTTCGTCTTAAAAACGGGCGAAAAAGACCACCGCACTAGAACGGCTTGTGGGCTTTTTCGCCCGTCTTGACGCAAAGACTTCGTAGCGAGTGATGGTGGCCACGGGCGAGTTACTTTTCTTGTTTGTGCAAGAAAAGTAACCAAAAGAACACACCCCCGAGGGGTCGCCCTGCGGGCAAGCCGTGAACGAAGCACCTACGGCAAGGCCGTCCCGACGCGACGTCCTGTCGCGACGGGACTGAACAGGCCATCCATGGCCTGTTCACCCTGCCTACGGCACTCCGCTCACGGCGACCCCAAGGGGGGGCAAACCGCGCCGCTGGCTGCGGCGAGTGCGCCAAACCAAACAACCACCCATTGATGCGGCCAGCTTTATCCGTGATTGTAGGTCGGCATTCATGCCGACATGTCGGGCTAAAGCCCAACCTACATCCAAGACGTGTCGTGCCAGAGCTATAAAGCTGAAAGCGCGCCGTTATTCGCTCAGCGCAGGTTGCGCTGGACTGGATTGCTCCATAAAATCCAGCGCCGGGCGAATCTGTGTGCTCCACAGATTCACGATGCTGCAATACAACAGAGCTGTCATTTCGGCATCGTACAGCGCGCCATGCGCTTGCTTGCCGTCAAAGTCCAGCCCGGCTTCCTTGCAGGCTTTGGCCAGCACGGTTTGCCCATAGGCGAGGCCGCCGAGGGTGGCGGTGTCGAACACGGTGAATGGGTGGAACGGGTTTTTCTTGTGCGCGCTGCGCGTGACCATGGCATTCAAAAAACCTAAGTCAAAATGCGCGTTATGGCCGACCAGCACGGCGCGCTTGCAGCCGGTTTCCTTCATGGCGCGCCGAATGGGCGCAAACAGCAAATCCAGCGCTTCGCGCTCTTCCACTGCATGGCGCAAGGGGTTGTAAGGGTCGATTTTATTAACCTTCAAGGCTTCTTCGAGAATGCGTGCGCCCGGAAACGCGGCGACATGCAGGCCGATGCGTTCGCCCGTGCCGAGATTGCCCACCTCATCAAAGCCAAGAATGACCGCGCCGATTTCCAGCACGGCATCGGTGGTGCAATCAAAACCACCCATTTCCATGTCCACTACCACCGGCAAAAAGCCCCGGAAGCGGCTGGCCATCAGGCTTTTTCCCTTGGTCTCCTGCGGACTGCTCATTGGATGCGCCAGCGCAAGGTCTCGCCGGCGCGCAGTGGAACCAGTTCAACGCCTGCTTCTATTTCCAGCACGGCGGGTGCTGCCCAGTCTTCTTTCACCAGGGTGATGTGGTCGGTATTGCGCGGCAGACTGTAGAAATCGGCACCGAAATGACTGGCAAAACCTTCCAGTTTGTCCAGCGTGCCAGCTTGCTCAAAGGCTTCGGCATACAGTTCGATGGCGGCATGGGCGGTATAGCAACCGGCGCAACCGCAACTCGATTCTTTCGCGCCCTTGGGGTGCGGCGCACTGTCGGTGCCGAGAAAGAACTTCGGATTGCCGCTGATGGCCGCAGCCAGCAAGGCTTGACGATGGGTTTCGCGCTTGAGAATGGGCAGGCAGTAAAAATGCGGGCGTATACCGCCGACCAGCATGGCGTTGCGGTTATAGAGCAGGTGATGCGCGGTGATGGTCGCGCCGATATGGGCGGGCATGGCCGTCACAAAATCCGCTGCATCGCGGGTGGTGATGTGTTCCATGATGACTTTCAATTCTGGAAAGTCACGCAGCAGTGGCGCGAGTACACGCTCGATAAACACCTTTTCACGGTCGAAAATATCAATGTCCGCATCCACAACTTCGCCATGCACGCACAGCACCATGCCTTCTTTCTGCATGGCCTCAAACACGGGATACACCGCACGCATGTCGGTCACGCCGCGGTCGGAGTTGGTGGTGGCTCCGGCAGGATAAAGTTTGACCGCCTGCACGATGCCGCTTTGCTTGGCACGGGTGATTTCAGCGGGTGTGGTCTGTCCGGTGAGGTACAACGTCATCAGCGGATCAAAGAGCATTCCCGCAGGTACGGCAGCCAGAATGCGCTCGCGGTAGGCTCGGGCATCGTCGGTGGTCAGTACCGGTGGAACCAGGTTTGGCATGACGATGGCGCGGGCGAATTCGCGTGCTACATCAGGCACCACGGCCTTGAGCATGGCGTTATCACGCAGATGGATATGCCAGTCGTCCGGGCGGGTGAGAGTGATTTGCATGGTTGTGAACTCAATTACCACGCAAGGTAGGCATAGCCTTTTTCTTGCAATTCCATAATCGCCGCAGCGCCGACTTCTTCGATCTGGGCGAAATCGAGCATGTCTTTTTTCTCCCAGCCGATGGTCTTCATGGTGTTGCCGCAGGCAATGTATTTCACGCCATAATCGGTGGCTTGAGCCTTGACGCGCTGGCGCAAAAGCTCAGGAATATCGCGCTTGGGTTGTTTGGCCAAAAGATGGATGCCGGGGCCAAACACCACCACGGCAATCGCCACATTGTCTTCATACTTGGTCAACATGGCGCTGATCGAGTTAAGAATATGCTCAAGGTACTCCCACTCGGCATGGTTGATCTGATACACCACATGATGCTCGGGCGGATCACCGGGAAAGCGTTCTTTCTTGGCCGGTGCCGCAGCAGGCTTGACCGGTTCAGCCGCCTGCACAGCGCCCAGCCCGAACAGCGCACCCAGAACGGGCACGGATTGCATGAAACGACGGCGTGAGGGTGTAGATGACATAGGCAAATCTCGATAATCAGGGAGAAAGATGCGCGCAACTTTATCACAGGCGACGGGTGTGTCGCTTGAGGCAAGGGGGCTTATTTCTGGGGCAGGGATACGTGCGGCAAAGCCTCGGCAATGCGCGCATGGGCGGTGTTGGCGAGTTGGCTGCGCGGTGTGTCTTCCGGGTGAATGACCGGTAAAAAATGCAGCTCGGCACATAGGCCGCTTTCCTGAACAATGCGTTGCAGGGTGTCGTTAAAGCTGTCGTCGTCGATATAGGCTACGCGCGGGTTCGGTGTGCCGTGAGCATCCAGATAGCGCAGGGCGATGGGTTGGATCGCTGCGTTAGCTGCATAGGCCGCTTGCAGCAGGCGCGGGTGGAAGCGGCGCAGGCTCAGACCATTGGTCGTGGTGCCTTCCGGAAAGATCAGGATACTGTGACCTTGTTTGAGTGCGGTCGCAATCTGCGGCACGGTGTCCTGCGCTTGGCCGCGCTGGATAAACAGGCTACCGGCGCGCGTGGCCAACCAGCCGATCAGCGGCCAGGTGCGCACCTCGGACTTGGAGAGGAAGCGCACGCCAGGGAGTTGGCTGCCCAGCACGGGAATGTCCAGCCAGGAAATGTGATTGCAGATATAGAGCACGCCGGGTTGGGCTTCGCCATGCGTTTTGACCTCTACCGCAAGAGCGCGACAGGCTTTGCGATGCCAATGGCGCACGGCGTGGATGCCACGCGGAGCAAAGGGCGAGCCGTAAAAGGGAGTTTGCAATAACCCAAGCAGGAGCTGCGTGCCCAGGGCGAGCTGTTTACGCCAGACGACGTATGGGGGCGGGGTGTTCCTGGCTGTGCGGGATGTCGGCATGGGATTCGGGCGTGCTGATGGGCATTTGACGTTGAACGAAGTGGCGATGATAACGCGCTTGCAAATGCTGTACGTCAAGCAATATGAAAATATCGGCACAGGCAAAGGCTGGATCCCAGCAGGGTTCGCCGCAAATTTGCGCGCCAAGGCGCATATAGGCTTTAAGCAGCGGCGGCATCCGCGTCTTTTTGCTGCTTGACGCAGCAGTGTCAAGTTCGGGGAGCGCAAGCTTGGGTGTGACGCGCAGTTCGTCGCTGCTCATAAAGTCGCCGCGCAACTCCTGCATGATGCTGCGCGCTGCCAGACCGCCATCCTGCATCGGGATGCTGGCGCTGCCAAACAGATGGCTGATGCGGTTTTGGTTCATGAAGTCGGCCAGGCCCTGCCAGAGGATGCCGATAGTAGAGCCGTTGCGGTGCTCTGGGTGGACACAGGTGCGACCAATTTCCATCACGTCGCCATGCAGCCGCGTGAGCATGGCGAGGTCAAATTCGTTTTCTGAGTAAAAGCCACCCGCCGCTTGCGCCGCAGCGCGGGTGAGAATGCGTGTGCTGGCCACCAGTTGGTCATTGTGCTGGTCGATCACGAGTAGATGCTGACAAAAGGCATCGTAGTGATCGTGCTCAAGCCCATGTTCATCCACCTGCGCTTGTGCGCCCATTTCCTGCACAAAGACTTGGTGACGCAGGCGTTGACTGCGCTGCACATCATCAAGGCTGAGGGCGAGTTGCACGCGGTAGCGGCAGTCATTGGCTTGCAGGAGTGTGGTGAGCATGGATGACACTAGGGTGAGTGAATTGGCGCATCCTAGGGTGTGTCCATTGCTTCATTGTTACAGTGTAGTGAAGCCTTGGTGACAAACTATGCGCAGCTGACAGACGTCTATGACACACGTCAAGGTGGCTGGGGTATGATGCAGCCCATTATGACGAGCCATTTATTGAGTCATCACCCGTGTCCATACTGCAATTAAAGAAAAACGAAGACCGCCGCCTGCGCCTGGGGCATCCCTGGATTTACAGCAACGAGGTCGATACCACGGCCACTCCGCTGACCGGTTTCACGCCGGGACAGCAGGTGCAGGTGCTGGCACATGGCGGCAAGGTGCTGGGCATGGCCTATGTCAATCCGCATTCGTTGATTGCGGCGCGGGTGTTTAACCGCGAGGAACTCGCGCTGGATCGCTCGCTGCTGATTCATCGCCTGAACATCGCCTTGTCGCTGCGTGAGCGCCTGTTTTCTTCGCCGCATTACCGCGTGGTGCATGGCGAGGCCGATGGCCTGCCGGGGCTGGTGGTGGATCGTTATGGGGATGTCTTGGTCGCGCAGATCACCACGGCGGGCATGGATGCGGTGCGCGAAGCGGTGGTCGAAGCCTTGGCCAAGGTGTTCAAGCCGCAGGGGATTTTGCTGCGTAATGACACGTCCAGCCGTGAGCTTGAAGGTTTGCAGCGTGGCATTGAGCTGGCTTTTGGCGAGGTTCCGCAGGATGTCGAGCTGCTGGAAAACGGTGCGCGTTTTATGGTGCGCCCCTGGGATGGGCAAAAGACCGGCTGGTTTTACGATCAGGCCGATAACCGCGCCCGCTTGCCACGCTATGTGCAGGGCAAGCGTGTACTGGATTTGTTCAGCTACATGGGCGGTTGGGGCGTGCAGGCCTTGCGGCATGGCGCGAGTGAGGCGGTGTGCGTCGATGCTTCGGCGCTGGCCTTGGCGCAATGCCGCGTTAATGCGGATTTGAATGAGGTAGGCGATGGTCTGAAAACCATCGAAGGTGATGTGTTTGAAGTGCTCAAACGCCTGCGTGAAGAACGTGAACGCTTCGATGTGGTGATCTGTGATCCGCCTGCGTTTATCAAGCGACGCAAGGACGTAACACCGGGGCTGGAAGCCTATCGCCGGGTCAACCAGATGGCGATGCAGGTGATGGCGCGTGACGGGATTCTGATTTCATGTTCATGCTCGCATCATCTTCAGCGTGAAAAATTGCCCGAGCTGATGTGGGCGGCAGCGCGGCATGTCGATCGCAGTATGCAGATTCTGGAATTTGGTCATCAATCCGCCGACCATCCGGTGCATCCGGCGATTCCGGAAACGGATTATCTGAAAGCCGTGGTTGCGCGTATTTTGCCGACTTGATCCATGTAGGTGCGAATTCATTCGCACAAAGCCGTTGAATTGTGCGAATGAATTCGCACCTACACGTAGTTTTTTAAAGGCGCACTTATGCTCATTTACCCGCATATCGACCCCGTTGCCCTGCAACTTGGCCCGCTCAAGGTGCATTGGTACGGTCTGATGTACATGATTGGCTTTGCGCTGGTCTGGTTTTTGGGACGGCTGCGTGCCGAATCCAAAGGTTTTAAGCGCGAAGAACCCGGTGATATTCTGTTTTATGGCGCGCTGGGCGTGATTTTGGGCGGGCGCATTGGCTATGTGCTGTTCTACAAATTTCAGAGTTTTTTGGCCGACCCGCTGATGCTACTGCGCGTGTGGGAGGGCGGCATGTCCTTCCACGGCGGGCTGATCGGCGTGATTCTGGCCATGGCCTGGTATGCGCACAAAACCCAGCGTAACTTCTTTACCGTGGCCGATTTTATTGCGCCACTGGTGCCGCCTGCGCTTTTGGCCGGACGTTTGGGTAATTTTATTAACGGCGAGCTATGGGGCAGGCCGACCGATTTGCCTTGGGGCATGGTGTTTCCGCATGTCGATCAACTGGCGCGGCATCCATCCATGCTGTACGAAGCCTTGCTCGAAGGTGTGGTCATGTTTGCGTTGCTGTGGTGGTTTTCCTCCAAGCCGCGCCCGCGCATGGCGATTTCCGGCCTGTTCCTGCTGCTCTACGGCTTGTTCCGTTTTCTGGTCGAGCAGGTACGCGAACCGGACGCGCATCTAGGCTTTATTGCCGGCAACTGGTTAAGCATGGGCATGATTTTGTCACTGCCGATGATTTTCATCGGCCTAGCATTTATCTGGATGGCCTACGCACGCGAGGGGAGGGTGGTCAAATGAAGCAATACCTCGACTTAATGCGCCATGTGCGCGACCACGGGGTCGAAAAATCTGACCGCACTGGCACGGGCACGCGCAGCGTGTTTGGCTATCAAATGCGCTTTGATTTGGCACAGGGTTTTCCCTTGGTGACGACGAAAAAGCTGCATCTCAAATCCATCATTCATGAGCTGATCTGGTTTTTGCGCGGCGACAGCAATATCGCTTATCTCAAGGAACATGGCGTGAGCATTTGGGACGAATGGGCAGATGAGTACGGCGAACTGGGGCCGGTGTACGGCGTGCAGTGGCGCGCATGGCCAAAGCCCGATGGCGGGCATATCGACCAGATCAGCCAATTGGTGCAGCAGCTCAAAGCCAATCCTGACTCACGGCGTTTGATCGTGTCGGCCTGGAATGTCGGCCAGATCGAACAGATGGCCTTGCCGCCCTGCCATGCGTTTGTACAATTTTATGTGGCCGAAGGCCGGCTTTCCTGCCAGCTTTATCAGCGCAGCGCCGATATTTTCCTCGGCGTGCCGTTTAATATCGCCAGCTATGCCTTGTTGACCATGATGTTGGCACAAGTGTGTGGATTACAGCCGGGTGAGTTTGTGCATACCTTGGGCGATGCGCATTTGTACAACAACCATCTGGAGCAGGTTGAACTACAACTCGCGCGCGAACCATTTGCCTTGCCCGCGATGCGTCTGAATTCTGCGATTGACGATATTTTTGCCTTTAGCTTTGACGATTTCAGCTTGGAAAACTACCAATCGCATCCGCATATCAAGGCTGCGGTTGCGGTTTGATAATCTGTTGGCACTCCTGATTATTGATCCGGCACGACACGTCTTGAACGTAGGTCGGGCTTTAGCCCGACATGTCGGCATGAATGCCGACCTACAATCACGGATAAAGCTGGCCGGATCAATAAAGCATAAGTGGCGGTGGTGGTCAGGTTTTGGCTCCCTCGCCCCTCGCGGGAGAGGGCGGGGGAGAGGGGGCTACAGCTTCACACAAGGCATAGGCTCTGCCCGCGCCACACCCTCTCTCCGACCCTCCCCCGTCAAGGGGAGGGAGTACACACTTTCATTGAACATGTCATAAATATGGCTTATAACAATGCCACAGCAGTACCTACATAATCATTGAGCATCCCCATGAGCGAACAAAACCATAGTCGTATTCACAACAGCCGCATCGTGGATCGTGCTGGAAATACCCTTACCGCCATCCTGCACAACATGATGTTGTTTGTTATCGCCATTGCCACCGTCTGGTCGGCTTTTGGCGAATTTACCCATATTTTTTCTGGAGCCGCCGCGCCCACGCTGAAAGACATCCTGCTGCTATTCATCTACCTCGAAATCCTTGCCATGGTTGGCATTTATTTCCGCACTCATCGTCTGCCGGTGCGCTATTTGATCTACATTGCCATTACGGCACTTACCCGTATCCTTGTGGTGGATGTTAAAGAAATGGACAACCTTGTTATCCTTTCATTCACCGGTGCGATTTTGATGCTTACCGTTGCCGTACTGGTGCTCAAGTTTTCATCTTCCCGTTTCCCGAGCAACCCGCCCACGGATTAAAGTTATGCGCTACGCCATCATTGCCGCGATGGATCGGCAACAACTGATCGGAAAAGACAACGCCCTGCCGTGGCATCTGCCTGCCGACCTGAAGCATTTCAAAGCCCTGAGCATGGGCAAACCGATGATTATGGGGCGCAAAACCTACGCCTCCATCGGGCGCCCCCTGCCGGGGCGCACCACCATCGTGCTGAGCCGTGATACCGGCGTGCAACTGCATGACGAGGTGATATTGACGCACACCCTGAACGATGCGCTTGAAGCGGCCAAGGATGCAGCGCGCGGCATGAATGCCCACGAGGCTCTCATTGTCGGCGGTGCGGATATTTACTTTCAGAGCCTGCCGCGCGTGGATCGCATGTACCTCACCTTGGTGCATGGCATATTTGAAGGTGATGCGCATTTCCCGGCGTATAACCGCCGCGACTGGGGCGTGATTCACGAAGAGCACCATCCGGCAGATGAAGCCAATAGCGCGGCATATAGCTTTATCACCCTGGAACGTCGCCATACCCACGCCAGCGATAAAGCTACGGTAAGTTTTACGCGCTGGTGAATCCCCCTCAAGATTTGTAGGGTGGATAAGCGTAGCGCATCCACCAAGAGGCGGCACGGTGGATGCGCTGCGCTTATCCACCCTACAAAACTAAAGCCACAAAACCACAAAGCGCATCCACCTTTAGCCCATTCAACGGAGCACCAATGAGCAACTACCGACGTGTTTACGTGCCGGGAGGTGTTTATTTCTTTACGCTGGTCACGTACCGACGGCAGCACGTATTTGTGGATGATGCCCGCAGTGGAGATACTGCGCTGCGCGTTACGCAGCACTATGGCAATAAGGCCATTTATCATTGATGCCATGGTCGTGCTTCCTGAGCATGTGCATTGCATTTGGCGTTTGCCACCCGACGATGCCGATTATTCATCGCGTTGGCGTGAGGTCAAAAAATTCTGTACTCGCTCTCTGCATGCGCAAGATGGGGCATCTCTTTGGCAACGACGTTTTTGGGAGCATGCGATCCGCGACGAAGATGATTGGCGGCGGCATCTTGATTACATTCATTACAACCCGGTGAAACACGGTTACGCACAATGCGCCAAAGATTGGCGCTGGTCGTCTTTTCGAAACGCAGTGGCGCGTGGATGGTATACCCCGGATTGGGGATGTAGCGAACCTAACTCAATCATCGGCATGAACGCAGAATAACCATGTGAGGTGGACAAGTAGGGTGGATAAGCGCAGCGCATCCACCAGCAGGGTAGTGCACGGCTTGAGTTGATGTGAAGGATTTGTAGGGTGATAAGCGGGCTTGCGCCAGCTTCGCGTTCAGCGCATCCACCAGAGGGCGACACGGTGGATGCGCTACGCTTATCCACCCTACGAAACCGTACAAAATCCAAGGGGGCGGGGGCGATCCTCATGCCCCAAGGTCCTTGCAGGAGCGCCCATAAAAAAGCCCGGCTTTAAGCCGGGCTTTGGGGTCAAGGATCAGGCAAGGTACTAATCGGTATTAGTACAGATGCTAGGGCCGTAAGTACTGCCTGACATGCCCATAATGCCCCAAGGACTCGGATTCGCCGAGGGCGCTGGCCCTGAAAGGTCGTTTACCAGCGAAGCAAGCACAGGAAGAACAAAAGTCGCCTCCGCCAATGCCTCGCTACCCGCAACTTTGGCCGTGGCCGATAGCGTGACGGTCACCCAAGCGCCGTAGCTCATGGGGTAGATCAGGTCTACCCTGACAAAGCCTGTGCTGTCAGTGACCAAGCTGGTGCTACTAAAGGTCGCCACATTACCGGGGTCAAGGAGACCGTTACCGTTGTAGTCTATGTTATTGCCACCAAGAACACCGCTTTGATCGACATCCTCACTGTAGCAAGCAAACGTTCCATTCTCAGGAATCGGGCAGGTTTGAAGCTTCCCATCGCCGTTAGTATCCTCGCCTGGGTCTAGCACTCCATTGCCATTGGTGTCCTCGGTAGTGCAGCTCAAAGGCGGAACTGGATAAAAATTCTGAACCCACGATGTAGACCCCTTAGCCCAAAATCCCTTGTGAAAATAGACCGGCAGGGCGCGCATGCTCAAGGTTGCGCCTTCAACGGGTGCGCCAGCACTGTCGGTGACCAGCACACTGAAGGTCTTGCGCAGATTGGGTGTTTCATGCACCACCAAGTGGTCTGAACCGATACGCACAAACAGTGATTCCCCACCTACGGTCAGGAAGGCCGAGGTACTGATACCGTCGGCGATGGCGCGTATTTCGACACCGTTGTTGGCGGTCGAGGTGCTACCAGCGGTAAAGATCACCTGGGCGCGCCCATCGGCATCGGTGACGGCGGTGGTGGAGGACAGCTTGCCGTTCGAGGAGTCCTTAATGATATTGAAGCTGACGCTCTTGTTGGCCACGATGTTGTAGTTGCCATCGCGCACAATGGCGGTCAGGGTAGTGGCGGCATTGACACTGACCACGGAGGGGTCGGCCTGCAACACGATCTTGCTCGCAGTCGAGGCGGTAAAGGTTGCTTCCTTGTTGGCGACCACGCCATTGAAGGTCGCGCTCAGGATGGCCGGGCCTGAAGTGCTTGAGTTGACAGTCACGGTGGCAATGCCGTTGGCGTTGGTTAGCGCGGATGTCGCTGTGAGCGTGCCGCGTGTGCTGGCAAAGTCGACGCTGACATTGGGGGCAAGGACACCGCCCACCTTGACCTCTACGCTCACGGCTGTGGGCGTATCAATGGCGATAAAGTCGCCGCTCGGCGCGGTGAATGTCACGCTGGTATCGGCCACAGCCAACGCAATGCTGTTGCTAGCATTCAATACGTTAGCAGTGATAGTGGCAGCGGCAGCGGCGGTGAGGGTGAAGGTCGCCTGACCGCTAAAGTCGGTGATGACACTGCTGGCCGAGAGTGTGCCTGAGGTTGTGCTCAGGCTTACCGCTTGGCTGGCAATCGGCTTGTCGCCCGAGTCGGTGAGCGTCAGGGTGTAGGGAACTACATCGCCTGCGCGTGCCGCGCCTTGGCCGCTGAGTGCAACGGAGGTACCGGTTACGCTCAGGGTGAGTGCCTGCGCATTCACTCCACCGGCGGACGCATTGAGTGTGATTGTGCCATTGCTGTACAGTCCGGAGGTTGTCAGTTTGGCGGTAATAGTGCCACTGGCATCGGTGGTGTTGCTGCTGATCAGCAGGCTGCCCTGATCGGCGGTCAGTGTGACCGGGACATTGGGCATTAGCACATTGCTGGCGCTCTTGATCTCGATGATGACATCAACGCCTTGTGCGTCATTGGTGCCAATAGTGTTGTTCGAGCTAAGAATTCGCACCGAACCGACCACCGCCTGTACGGCAGTCACAGTAATGGCAACTGAGGACTCGGCTGTTTTTCCAGAGGCATCAGTGACGCTGGCAATAACAGTATCCGTACCTGACTTGGCACCGGCGGTGTACCGAATCTTGGCGCTGCCATCTGCCGCACTGATGGCACTGGTGGCAGACAGGCTGGCTCCGGACAAATTGCTTCCAAAGCCGAAGCGGACAGTCTTGCCCGAGGCAATCGACCCATCCGCATTGGTGACCAAGGCAGTAAGGATACTTTCCTCGCTGGTGTTCAAGTTGGCGCTTGCCGTGGTCAGAGCCACACGCAAGGTACTGGCTGTTGCGGTAGCCGTCACGGTGATGGCCACTGAGGCGCTGGCGGTCTTGCCGTTGGCATCGGTGACGGTGGCAATGATGCT
>NCGK01000033.1 GCA_002281735.1 Gammaproteobacteria bacterium 28-57-27 | reverse complement strand
GGCGATCCGGCGGCCTGTGATTATGCGATTCAAGCCACCCGTGAATTGCTCGAAGCTGAAGTACCTTTGTATGGCATCTGCCTGGGTCATCAGATTCTCGGCTTGGCGTGCGGTGCGCGTACCTTGAAAATGAAGTTTGGCCATCATGGTGCCAACCATCCGGTACAGGATTTGAGCAGCGGCAAGGTGATGATTTCGAGCCAAAATCATGGTTTTGCGGTGGATGAAGCCAGTTTGCCAGCTAATGTGCTGGCAACGCATAAATCCTTGTTTGATGGCTCGTTACAAGGCATTCGTCTGACCGATAAACCTGCGTACAGCTTTCAGGGACACCCTGAAGCCAGCCCCGGGCCGCATGATGTCGCGCCGGTGTTTGCGCCGTTCATCGAAGAGATGCGCCTGGCCAAAGAGCAGCGTGTGCACCGTTAATTTTTTTGCCCTAGGCGAGCATTGTTAATTTTTTGCCAGAGGCAAACAACCGTTGATTTTTTTGCCACAGAGATCACAGAGGACACAGAGAACACAGCGTTGATAGGGGAGGTTTTTCTCTGCGCACTCTGTGACCTCTGTGGCTAAAGATATAAAGTAGCCGCCATGCCAAAACGTACAGACATTCAAAGCATTCTCATCATCGGCGCAGGTCCGATCATTATTGGTCAAGCCTGCGAGTTCGATTACTCCGGTGCGCAAGCCTGTAAAGCGCTGCGTGAAGAGGGTTATCGCGTCATTCTGGTCAACTCCAACCCGGCCACCATCATGACCGACCCGGAGATGGCCGATGCGACCTATATCGAGCCGATTGACTGGCAGACGGTGGCCAAGATCATTGAAAAAGAGCGCCCCGATGCGGTTTTGCCGACCATGGGTGGACAAACGGCGCTGAATTGCGCGTTGGATCTTGATCGCGAAGGTATTCTGACAAAGTTCGGTGTCGAGCTGATTGGTGCTACCGCCGATGCAATTGATATGGCAGAAGACCGTGAACGTTTCCGCGAAGCCATGACCGAAATTGGTCTGAGTACACCGAAGTCGTTCATCGTGCATAGTCTGGAAGAGGCGCTGCAGGTACAACCGCAGATCGGTTATCCGGTCATCATTCGCCCGTCGTTCACTATGGGCGGTACTGGCGGTGGTATTGCTTACAACCGGGAAGAATACGAAGACATCGTGCGGCGTGGTCTGGACTTGTCACCCACGCGCGAACTGCTGGTTGAGGAATCCGTGCTCGGTTGGAAAGAGTACGAGATGGAGGTGGTGCGCGATAAGGCCGATAACGCGATCATCGTGTGCTCCATCGAAAACTTCGACCCGATGGGCGTGCACACCGGTGACTCGATTACCGTGGCTCCGGCACAGACCCTGACCGACAAGGAATATCAGATCATGCGCAACGCCTCGCTGGCGGTGCTGCGCAAGATTGGCGTGGAAACTGGCGGCTCCAACGTGCAGTTCGCCATCAATCCAGCCAACGGCGACATGATCGTGATCGAGATGAACCCGCGTGTGTCTCGTTCTTCCGCGCTGGCCTCCAAGGCGACCGGCTTCCCGATTGCCAAAATCGCCGCCAAGCTGGCGGTCGGCTATACGCTGGATGAACTGCGTAACGACATTACCGGCGGCGCGACACCGGCCTCATTTGAGCCTTCGATAGACTACGTGGTCACCAAGGTGCCGCGGTTCACCTTTGAAAAATTTCCGCGTGCCAATGATCGCCTGACCACCCAAATGAAGTCCGTCGGCGAAGTCATGGCCATGGGGCGCACCTTCCAGGAGTCGTTGCAAAAAGCCTTGCGCGGCCTGGAAACCGGGATGGATGGCCTGAATGAAATCGTGGATGCCACGCTGCCTGCCGATGAAATTCAGTCCAAAATCATTCAGGAAATGCGCATGCCCGGTGCGGATCGCATCTGGTATGTGGCGGATGCTTTCCGCCATGGTTTTAGTCTTGAGCAGATTCACGAACACTCGCGCATTGATCCGTGGTTTTTGCTGCAGCTTGAAGAAATCGTGCAGGTTGAAAATAGCATCAAAGACCGTGACATTGAGAGCTTCGATGCGCGCGAGCTGCGCGATCTCAAGCGCATGGGCTTTTCCGACCGTCGTTTGGCGCGCTTGCTGGAGGATACGGAAAAATGTGTGCGTACTCACCGCCATGATCTCGGCGTGCGTCCGGTGTACAAGCGTGTGGATACCTGTGC
>NCGK01000005.1 GCA_002281735.1 Gammaproteobacteria bacterium 28-57-27 | reverse complement strand
ATCACAAGCTGATGCAGATCGACTTGAGGGCATAAGGAAGGACATAATCCGTCAACCATGTCTTCGCACACCTGTCACCTAGGTGTCCGGTCCGTACACTTGTGCAAGAAAAGTAACCAAAAGAACACACCCCGTGGGGTCGCCCTGCGGGCAAGCCGTGAACGAAGCGCCTCCGGCAAGGCCGTCCCGACGCAACGTCCTGTTGCGACGGGACTAAACAGGCCATCCTTGGCCTGTTTACCTTGCCTCCAGCACTCCGTTCACGGCGACCCCAAAAGGGGGGCAAAAACTCTCGCGCAGTCGGTAGAGACTGTCCAACAAACCTCAACCGCCACCAATCGCCCTCACAATTTCAACCTTGTCGCCGTCCTTGAGCTCAAGCGTCGCGTGTTGGCTGCGCGGTGCAATGTCGCCGTTGAGTTCAATGGCGAGGCGTTGTCCGCTCAGGCCGAGCTGCTCGATTAAATCAGCCACGCTGCTGTGCTCGGGGAGGTTGTGAGCTTCGCCGTTCAAAAAAATTTGCATGGGCTTTTCCTCGTTTGGCCTCACTTGGCTTCAAGCGTGCTGCTGTCTTCTACGGTCACGCGGAGGACTTCGTCCAGGCTGGTTTCGCCTAGCATCACTTTGCGCAGACCGTCTTCGCGCAGGCTGGGGCTGGATTGGCGCACATAGGCTTCCATTTGCGCCTCGCTGCTGCCGTCGTGAATCATGCGTGCCAGCGTGGCATCCACCGTAATCAGCTCATGAATGCCGTTGCGTCCGCTGTAGGCCTTGGCAAAGCAGTCACCTTGGCTGCTGGGTCGGTGCAAAGTGGGCGGCTTGGATGGATCAAACCCCAGCAAGGCGCATTCAGCCGCATCCGGGGTAAAGGCTTCACGGCATTCCGGCAGCAGGCGGCGCACCAGGCGCTGCGAGACCACGCCGATCAAGCTCGACGAGAGCAAAAACGGCTCGACACCCATATCACGCAGACGGGTAATCGCACCGATGGCCGAGTTGGTGTGCAGGGTGGAGAGCACCAGATGTCCGGTGAGTGAGGCTTGCACGGCGATTTCGGCCGTTTCCAGGTCGCGGATTTCACCCACCATGACCACATCCGGGTCTTGACGCAAAATGGCGCGCAGGCCACGCGCAAAACTCATATCGACCTTGGTGTTGACTTGGGTTTGCCCCACACCGTCGAGGTCGTATTCGATCGGGTCTTCCACGGTGAGAATATTGCGGTCACGCGAGTTGATGCGCGACAGCGCGGAATACAAAGTGGTGGTTTTACCCGAGCCGGTGGGGCCGGTGACCAGCAAAATGCCATGCGGGCGGTGAATCAGCGCCTCAAGTCGTGCGCGGGTCTGCGCTTCCATGCCGAGTTTTTCCAGATCCAGCCGTCCGGCCTGTTTGTCCAACAAGCGCAGCACTACGCGTTCGCCGTGCGCCGAGGGCAGGGTGGACACGCGCACGTCTACCGGACGACCCGCCAGACGCAGGGCGATGCGTCCGTCTTGCGGCAGGCGTTTTTCGGCAATATCGAGCTGTGCCATGACTTTCAGACGCGAGGTAATCAGGCTGGCAATGGCGCGCGGCGGTTCCAGCACCTCGCGCAATTGGCCATCGACGCGAAAACGCACCACCAGACGGTTTTCAAAGGTTTCGACGTGAATGTCGGAGGCATCTTCGCGAATGGCTTCGGTGAGCAGGGCGTTAATCAGGCGCACAATCGGCGCGTCATCTTGCGCTTCAAGCAGGTCGGCAGGTTCGCCCAAGGCGCTGGCGGCGCGCGAAAGATCGAAGTCGCCCAAGTCGCCGAGGGTGTCCATCGCATCAGAGGAGCCGCGCTGGTAGGCGCGCGCGAGTTGCTGCTCGAAGGCTTCGTTGCTTATTTCACGCAATGCAAAGCTGCTTCCCAGCGCGCGACGCGCTTCGGCCAAGGCAGCAGCTTTGAGGCCTGGACGATGCAGGAGCAGGAGCGTCTGTGCGTCGGGGGCGGTATGCGGCGCGTTGTCGCGTTGGGCGATCATGCCGTGCCGTTTGGCAAAGCTGTAGGGCAGATTTGGCATTATTCAGTCGGACTAGGCGTAGGGGCGGGTGTTGTCGTGGGCAGCACATTCGCAGACGTGGCCGTCGGAATATTGATGTTGTAGCCCAGGTTTTCCGGCAGCATGGGGTAGTCTCCTGGCACGGCAAAGCCCAGCGGGTTTTGCGAGAAGCGCATCTGTTGGCCGCGGAATTCATTGTATTTATTCGCGGTGTAACGTGAGGCGGCCACGTTGTCACGCATGATGATCGGGCGAATAAATACCATCAAATTGCGCTTGGTGCGGGTGGTTTCCTTTTGTGAAAACAGCACGCCCAACACTGGAATATCGCCGAGCAAAGGCACTTTGGACACGCTGTCTTGCACGGCTTCATCCATCAAGCCACCCAGCACCACTACGTCGCCATCTTGTGCCAAAACCGAAGTTTTTACATTGCGCTTGCTGGTAATCAGGCCGGATGAACTGTCTTTGGTGGCGCGTTGGTCGATGCTGGAGACTTCTTGATCCAGCTCCAAACGCACCGCGCCATCCGGGCTGATCGACGGTTTGACCTTGAGCTTCACGCCGATGTCTTCGCGGCTGACGGTTTGAAAGGGCGAGGTTGATGAGCTGCCGCTGCCGGTGTTGGTGTAGGAGCCGGTCACGATGGGCACGTTTTGCCCGACCACAATGCTGGCTTCCTGATTGTCCATGGTGAGCAGGCTGGGCGTGGAGAGGATATTGTTGTTGGCGTCGCCGGCCAGCGCCGAGATCAGTACGGCGAAATCGGTGCCGGAACCGTCGACATTGCCTACGCCGATATGGAAGCCATCGCCAAGCGTGCTAGCCGCAGCCGTGGCAGCGGCCGTTGTGCTGCTGCTACTGGCGGTGGCGCTGGCGATGCTGGAAAGCAGGCCACCAAAGGTGGACAGCCCTATCGCACCAGTGCCGCTGGCAGGTGCAAAAACCATTTGCACGCCAAGCTTTTTGGCAAAGTCTTCCGACACTTCGGCAATAATTGCCTCGACCAGAACCTGCGCGCGACGAATATCGAGTTGCTGGATGATGGATTCCAGTTCGCGCATCACATTCGGCGGCGCGGTAATAATCAGCGCATTGGTGGAGTCGTCAGCCAGTACCACCGCATCCTGACGACCACCGAGACCTACAGTGCTGGAGTTGACGCTGCTTGAGGATGTGCTGCCGGACAGGCTGCTGGCTGAGCTGCTCAGCCCGCTGGAGCTTCCTGAGCTGCTGCTGCCCTCCCGCGCCACGGTACGGTTGCTGCCCTGCAAAATTGGCACCAGATCTTTGGCGCGCGCATATTTGAGGTAGAACACCTGGGTGTTGCCCGCGCGCTCCAACGGCGTGTCGAGGTAAATCACCACGGCACGCAGCTTGGCGCGATCCGTTTTGTCTCCAGAGATCAGCACGCTATTACTGCGCTCGTCGGCAGCGAAGCTGGCAGGCATATTGCTGCTGTCGCTGCCGGGTGCCGCACTGGCCTGGGTGCCGCGTGAGCCGCTGCGCAACTGGGTCAGTGTTTTGACGATTTCAGTAGCGGAGGCGTGTTTGAGGCGGATAATTTCGACCTCGTCGCTGGCCGTCACATCGACGCGCAACAGGATGTCCTTCATGCGTGCCACATTGCCTGCGCGGTCGGTCAAAATCAGGCTGTTGGACTCCGGATGGACTGATAGTGCAGCCTGTTGTGGCATGAGTTGGCGCAATGCAGTCAGTAGCGGGGCAGCCTGCACATGGCGCAGCTTGACCACTTCGGTGACGATTTCATCCGCACCACGCCCGGCTGTGCCGATATTGGCCACGACCTCGACTCCATCCTGCTTGGCGTTCACGTCGGGCACGATTTTGATGACGCCGCCTTTGTCCACCGCAGCGAAACCATGCACCTGCAATACGGATAGAAACACGTTATAGAGCTCATCGGCCGACATGGGCTTGGCGGAAATGAGATTGACCTTGGCCTTGACGCGCGGATCGACAATAAAATTCTTGCCGGTGGCCTCGGACACGGTAGCGATCAGCGCATCCAGGTCAGCATCGCGTAGATTGAGCGTGACCTTGCCATCGTTAAGCTGCGCTTGTGTTGCCGTCTCATTGACGTTGGCAGCGCCGAGCAAGGCAGGCAGGGCGAGTGCCAGTGGTAGCAATAGAAAGGGGGCGAGGCGGAGAGTTGGGCGGTGCATACGAGGTTCCGAGAGGGGCATATATCAGTTGGCGTTAAGGTCAAGGTGCAGCGGGATTTCGCTGCCATTGCGCAGCACCACCGCATCCAGCGTGGTGGCAGTGCGCAGCTCTTTAATGAATTTGGGGAGGTCGTTGGCTTGGGTGAGCGAAGTCCCATTCACACTGATTAAAATATCGTCGGCTTCCAGCCCCGCACGCTGCAGCATTTCCGGGCTGCGCAGCGCGCGCAAACGGTAGCCGCGCAGCTTGCCGCCTTCCATGGCGGGACTCAGGCGAAATTCCTTGCTCAGCTCGGCGGGGGATTGTTGCAGTAGCTTGCCAAGGTTGGCGGGTGGATCTGCGCTGACCGAGGGGGCGAGCACTGTGGAGTTGTGCGTTGGACGCATATTGGGGTTACCCAATGTCTGTTTTGGCAGCGCCAGCCGTTCGATGATGCCCGCGCGCTCAATCAGGACGTGGTCATTCAGTACGTCTTTGAGTAGCACGCTTCCAGGCAGGTTCTCGCCGATACGATAAACCTTGGTATTGCCACTGGTTTCGATCAATGCCAAGCCGAGTCCGCTCAGCGTTCCGCGCAGACTCAAGGGCAGGCGCGTTTCTTGCGTCACGCTGAGCGCGGGCGCGGCAGGCGGTAAGGCGCCCCAAAGGCGCTCGACGGTGATGGATTGCAATGGGCTGGCGGCGGATTGCTGCGTATAGCCTGTGGGGTGTGGGCGTGCATCCGCCGTTCTTCCACCCTCTTGGGTTGTTGGCACAAGCAACCATGTCCATTGCGCCAAAACGCTCATCAGAATAGCGAGCAGCAGCACGCTCAAGGCAAGACGCAAATGGCGTTGCAGCTTGGGTGCGGATACGAGCTGAGTCAATTTATGGATGGGTACAGAAAAATTCATCCGCGCATTCTATGTGATGGAGTGTGACGGTGCTATGTGCGGCTGGGTGTATATTGCTGCGACATGATCTGTGGGAGGAGGTGAGATGCCAACGGAAGCTTCGTTTGTGGCCGCGTTCCTGGTCGGTTTGTTGGGCGGTGTGCATTGCGTTGGCATGTGTGGCGGCATTGTGGGCGCGTTGACCTTTGGCTTGCCCGCTGAGATTCGTCAGTCTCCTGGCAAGGTGTTTCCGTATCTTGTGGCCTACAACCTCGCGCGCATCAGTGCTTATGTAGTTGCTGGCGCACTGATGGGCGGATTGGGCTGGCTGGCGGCGAGTCTGGTGGCCTTGAATGCAGCGCAGCAGGTTTTGCAGGTGATCGCCGGGTTGTTCATGGTCATGCTGGGTCTGTATCTGGCGGGTTGGTGGACGGGGCTGGCGCGAGTGGAACAGGCGGGTGGGGTTATTTGGCGGCGCATCGAGCCGTTTGCGCGCACGCTTTTGCCCGTCAAATCACCGCGTCAGGCGTTGATGCTGGGTTTCGTCTGGGGATGGTTGCCTTGCGGTCTGGTGTACAGCGTATTGATCTGGGCGCTGGCCTCCGGCAGTCCGCAACAGGGCGCGTTGTTGCTGCTGGGGTTTGGTTTGGGAACGCTGCCGAACCTGATGTTGATGGGCGTATTTGCCGCCCAGCTTGGACGGTTCTTGCGCCAACGCTGGGTGCGCGCCCTCGCGGGTGGTTTGGTGGCTTTGTTTGGTGTGTACACCCTGCTTACCCCTTTTAGCGGGCTCTTTATTAGACCATCATAATTTTTATTGTTAAATCAGTCTGGTCTATTGGACACTGTTGCGGCGTTGGCCTTTTCAGCTTGCGTATCCTTGGCCTGTGATGCCGTTTCAATCTGATGGAGACAAGTAACGATGAAGAAGAGTGTACTGACTTTTGCTTTGGTGGCTGTTTTGGGTGGTTTCGGTGTGTCCCCGTTGCTGGCGGGTGACGTTGATCCGGCGAAGGTTCCGGAGAAGAAGGTCACCACGCTGGGGCTTTACCTGAGCGCCAAGGAAGCCTACGAAATGAAGAAGGCCGGTGGTGACAAGGTGCTGCTCATTGACGTGCGTACTCCGGAGGAAACTCAGTACGTAGGCAACCTCGGTGACATGATGGATGCCAATATCCCCTATCAGCTCAATGATATTTCCGCCTACGATGCGAAGAAAAAGGTTTATGCCAACAGCCTGAACAGCAACTTCACCGTTGCAGTAGAAGAGCTTGTCGGCAAGAAGTCGATGGATAAGGATGGCACAATCATTCTTACCTGCCGCTCGGGCGACCGCAGTGCGGTTTCGGCCAATCTATTGGCCAAGGCTGGCTATACCAAGGTGTATAGCGTCGTCGATGGTTTTGAAGGGGATATGTCGAAGGACGGTCGTCGCTCCGTCAACGGTTGGAAGAATGCCAATCTGCCTTGGTCTTACGGCATGAACAAGGACACGATGTACTACGTCCTGAACTGATGCTTCCGGCATAACCGGCGGCTGAAACGAGTATTTCAGCCGCAGCCTGCCAAGTGCTCTGAAAAAAGCCGCTGGAACGAAGGTTCCAGCGGCTTTTTTGTGGTGTGAGTGACCGGTTTTCTGACTGAACAATCATGCGGCGCGGCTAGTCACCCATGACGATGGCGCGCATTCGATCCACCGATTCGGTGCTCAGCTCTTCGCGGCGATCGTCCAGCATGGTGGCATTGAGCGCATCCGCCATGTGGTAGGCCAGGTCAAGAAATTGCTCCAGAACCAAGGTGGGCTGGCGTGTAATCGGTAGGCGCAGAAACAGCGCAAGGGCGGGTGTGCTTTGCTCGGCCAGGGTGCTTGGGTCGAAGGTTCCAGGCGCCACGCCGTTCATCAAGCTAAAGAGAACCTGCCCTCGCTTATCTTCGTAGTGGTACACGTTCAACTCACCAAATTCAAAACCCATCCGCGCGAACAGCGGTAGCAAGACGCTTCCGGCGAAGCCGCTGGGCGTGCGCGTCACAAGGTACAGCGGAATCACATCTGGGGTGGTGGTTTGCGTGTCCTTGGTTTCATCAGGCTCGGTGACGCTGGCGTGGCTGGAATTGCTAACATGCTGGTTTAGCCTCTGGGGTGCGGGCTCGGTTTGCGCTGGCTGCGACGTTTCGTTGCGCGCGGGTGTGATCGGTGCGGCGGTTCTTTGAGCCGCGCTCGCGTGCTTCTCGTTTGCGTCCAGGTGGGAGTCAAAGCCGGTATCAAAATGCGGCTCGCGGCGCGTGTCACTGCGCGCATCACCGGGCAGGGGGGGATCTTCGCCGGCGTTTTTGTAGCTGAAACGCGAGGTGTGACGTGGTCGTCCTGCAGCGAGGCGTGCCGCTGCGGCTTCGTCCTGCGGGCGTAGGCGTACCGGGCCGACACCCAATTCGTTGAATTCGCTGGAGGCTGTAATGCGCGGCTCCATGCGTGGTTCCTGGCGTGGTTCGCGAGTGGAACTGGGCGCTGAGGAAGAGCTTGGAGCGGCCAATGGATCGTCGAGTGGGTCGGCACCGAGCGAGCTGCGCAGGGAGTCATCCAGCGGGAAAGGGCTGCGCTCAGCGCGGCGCATTGAGTTGAAGTAGTACAGACCAAGTACGACGAATCCCGCACCCAGTCCGATCAAAATCCAAAGCAGCCAGCTCATGTTTACGCAAAACCGCCCCAGCGGCGTTCAAGCGCCTCGCCGTACTCAGTGTACTGTCTTCGGCGCTTTGCCTTGCTGGAACACTTTTGCGTAAGTCCTAATTGTCTTCTTCCAGCATTTTTACGGCAGCGTCCAAGTCGACCTCGACGATGCGCGATACCCCGGCTTCGCGCATGGTGACACCGATCAAGTGCCGTGCCAGCTCCATCGTCGTTTTATTATGGGTGATAAAAATAAATTGTACCCGCGCTGACATGCTCTGAACCATAGCACAAAAACGCCCCACATTAGCCTCATCCAGCGGCGCATCCACTTCATCTAATAGACAAAACGGGGCAGGGTTGAGCTGGAATATGGCAAATACCAAGGCAATCGCGGTCAGGGACTTTTCACCGCCGGAAAGCAGGTGGAGGTGGCTGATTTTTTTCCCGGGCGGACGCGCCATGAGTACCACGCCGCGATCCAGCCAGCGGTCTTGCTTGGGGGGCGTTGAATTGTCGTGTTCCGATGCGGGTACGTCGCCTTGCAATTCAAGCCGTGCTTCACCGCCGCCGAACAGTTGTTGGAAGGTTTCACTCAGCTTGGCGTTGACCGCCTCAAAGGTTTCGCGGAAGCGCCCACGCGTGTCCTGATCCATGGTGCGCATGGCGGTTTCCAGCGTGGCGAGCGCGTCGTTGAGGTCGGCGAATTGCGCATCAAGCTGGTCATGTTGCTGGCGTGCCTGTGCATACTCATCCAGTGCGGCGAGATTGACCGCGCCGAGGCGGGCAATGCGCGCTTGGGCGTCGTGCAGGCGGGTTTGCACGCCGTTGAGGTCGAGGTCGCGGGCGAGATCAAGGGCGTGAGTGATGCTGGCGGGTTCGACGCTGGCCAGCCGGGCAGCGGGCACTTCGGTGCGCAGTTCCAATGCGTGCAGGCGCTGGTGACGGTTTTCCACAGTACTGCGTGCCTGTTCGCGCTGCTTTTCGGCGGCAAGCAAGGCGTGCTGTTGGGCACGGGTCGCCTCGGCATGTTGAGTCAGTGCGTTGCGTGCCTGTTCAAGTGCGGTATGGGCTTGGCGCTCGGCTGTGCGGCGATGTTCGAGTTGAGCCTGAAGCTCGGCTTGTGGCGCCAGGGTTGCGTTCTGGCGTTCCAGTAAAGCCTGGTGGCGTGCGCCAAGCTGCGCGCGTTGCGCTTCAAGTTGAGATAGCGTTTGTTGGCGTAGCGTGTGTTCGTGTTGCAGCGCATGCAGGCGAGATTGCGCCGTGTGTTCGGCGCGTTCGGCTTCACGCACCGCCAGGCGCAGGCGTGTGCTGTCTTGCTCGGCCTGATCGCGCGCGGCGCGTGCGGATTTGAGTTCGGTTTCGTGCGTTTGCAGGCTGCGTTCAAGTTTGTCTACTTGGTGCTGGTGTTGGTTGCAGCGTTGTTCGTTACGGCGCAATTCTTCATGTAGCTCTTCGTGCTCGCGGCGCTGTCCGCGCAGGCGGTTTTGCGCCTGTTCGAGCCGCAGGCGCAGTTGCTCGCTGCGCAGTGCCAGATCGTTCTGTTGGCGCAGGGTTTCGCGGTGTTCACGTTGCTGGGCGTGGTGTTCGGCTTCGAGCATGCTGAGAGCTTGCTGCGCGCTCTTGCGTTGTTCGCTGGCCGCGTGCTGCTTGGGGTGCAGCTGTGTCAATTCCTGCGCAAGCTGCTCAAGGCGCTGGCGGCGTTGCAGTGCGCCGTGGTTGGCTTGGGATGCGGGCGGGCGTTGCCATAGATGGCGGCTGACTCGGTCGCCCTGCGGGGTGAGCCAGGCTTCGCCGGGCTTAAGTTCGTGACGGTGTGCTAGGGCGGTGGTCAGTGAGGAGCTGGGGCGCAGGCCGTTGAGCAGGGCGCGGGCGTAGCTGCCGTTTAATAACCTGTTCGCGGTTTCGCTGGACGAGTGTTTTACCCCCTCCCCCTTGACGGGGGAGGGCTGGGGAGAGGGTGGTGACGCGGGCAGTGTCTGTGCCGTATGTGAGGCTGTTGCCCCCTCTCCCCAGCCCTCTCCCGCGAGGGGAGAGGGAGCTAAATCCAGCGCTGTACTTGGCCGCCCCACAGGTTGATGCGGACTCTGCTTCGGCTCTAAACAAGGGAGGCTGGATGAATTTGTCTCCCCTTCGGTGCAATCCTTTTCAACCAGCCATAAGCCGTAGGTTGCCTGCGTGTCGGCTCGAGACAGCCAGGCCTCCAGCGACTCAACCGGCACGGCATTCAGCGCGTCGGTAAGCACTGTATCGAGTGTTTGCAGCCATTCTGTTGCGGCGTGGACATGCTGGGCGGCGCGTTGGTCTTGCAAAGCATGTTGCTTGAGCCAGGCACGCAATGCGGGGGCGGTTTCATTGCTTTGTGCCTGTTCCAGTGCACTAAGAGCCCGCTGTTCGGCGGCAATGCTGTTGGCTTCGGCTTGCAAGGCGGCGACCTGCGCTTCAGCGGTGGCGAGCGTTTGGCGCGCACTGGCGAGCGTGGCTCCGTGGCTGTCTTGGGCGGCTTCGAGCGTGCTGACACGCTGGCTGCTTTCCCGATGTAGGGCGCGCGCGGCATCCAAATCGTGCTCCAGCACTTGGGCTTCACTTTCAAGCTGGGCAATGCGCAGGCGTTGCAGGCGGTCTTGCAGGATGCGTTGCTGCTGTTCGACGTGGTTGAGCTGGCTGCGCTCGACCCGCAATTGTTGTGCGGGTTCTTGCGCTTGGGTTTGCAGACGCTCAAAGGCCTCACGGGTCTGTTGTGCGCGCTGTTCGGCGGCAGCGAGTTCGGCTTGGGTATGTTTGAGCTGCGCACTCAGGGGCGGAAGCGCGCTTTCAGCCAACTTGGTGTCGTGTCCAAGTCGCGCCAAATGCGCTTGGGCGTCGGTGTGGTGCTGTGCGTGCTGGGCGGTTTCGTGCGCGAGTTGTTGCAATTCACGCTCAATCTGTTCGGCTTGAGCCAGCGCATGACGACGTGCTTGCTCAAGTTGTGCGACTTCGGCAGCGAGGGCGTAAGCCTGCGCTTGAGCTTGGTGCAAGTGCGCTTGCAGGTCAGTATCGTGTGTGCGGGAAGCCTCAAGTTGGCTCAGACAGAGCTGTTGAGCCTGTTGTGCGCTGTGCAGTTGCAGGGTTTCTGCGGCGTGCAAGCCAAGTTCAAGCTCGCGTTCAGCTTGCAGCTGTTGCAGTTGCAGGGCATGGCGCGCGATGTCGAGCTGCGCGGCTTCGTCCTGCCATAGGCGGAAACGCTCGGCGGCCTTGGCTTGGCGTTCGAGCTTGTCGAGTTGGCGGCTTAGCTCTTCGCGCACATCGTTCAGGCGCACAAGATTGTCGCGGGTGTGTTGGATGGAAACTTCAGTTTCGCGGCGACGCTCTTTGTAACGCGAAATACCCGCAGCCTCCTCCAGTGTGGCGCGCAGTTCTTCCGGGCGGGCATCCAACAGGCGGTTGATCTGACCCTGTTCGACAATGGCGTAACTGCGCGTGGACGAGCTCGCACCATGGCCACGCCCAAGACCTGTGCCGAGGAACAGATCGGCAATATCTTTGCGCCGACAGCGCGTGCCATTGAGAAAGTACTTGGACTGCCCGTCGCGGGTGGACACGCGGCGAATGCTCAGATCACGAAAGCGTGCCCACGGGCCTTGTAATGTGCTCGAATCATCGCCGTGATGTTCAAATATCAGCTCCACCGAAGCTTGCGCTACGGGTTTGCGCTGGCCGCTACCGGCAAAAATCACATCGTCCAGGGATTGACCGCGCAGGTTTTTGGCTGAAGACTCGCCCATCACCCAGCGCAGGGCATCCAGCGTATTGGATTTACCGCAACCGTTGGGGCCGACAATGCCCACAAGTTCAGAAGGAAAGTGCAGCTCGGTCGGCTCGACAAACGACTTGAAGCCTGCAAGACGCAGCGTTGCTAGGCGCATGACTTATACTTCAGAATCACGCTGAAATAGCTGACTAGAAAACCGCTGATGAGAAAACCTATGTCCACACGTCCATCCAAAAACCTTGAAACCTTTCCGAATCCGAATCCGGAGCGTGATTTTACCATCCACATCCGCATTCCGGAGTTCACCTGCCTGTGCCCGCTCACCGGGCAACCGGATTTCGCCACTATTCGTATCGACTACATCGCCGATGAGCGCTGCGTCGAGCTGAAGGCGCTCAAACTTTATATGTGGTCATTCCGCGAGGAGGGTGGCTTTCACGAAGCCATGACCAACAGCATTCTGAGCGATCTGGTGGCGGTGACTGATCCGCGCTTTATGCGCGTCACCGGCGAATGGAATGTGCGTGGTGGGGTGTATACCACGGTGGTCGTTGAACACCGCAAGGCGGGTTGGGTTGCACCAAGCTTGGTGCAACTGCCCTAAGTAGATGCTGATTTATTCCATCCATGGAATAAATCAGCTCGCTCATCGCGGCACATGTCCGCGATGGCTCTCATGAATCAAAGACTCACGTCTTTGTTCATGCTGGGGCATCCTGCCCCAAGCGGGACACACTGAATAAATCAGCGTTTCCCTAATCACGGGGCATTTATATCAGCCTGTTTTTTAGTCTTCGCGTTCATGCTTGGCTGAAGACGGAGTTTTTGTATGGTTTTTGAGTTGTATAAGCGCAACGGGTGAACGATACTCAGCGCGGGCGCCTGTTGTGTACCCAAGCTGCTCCATCGTGTTGTCCGGGGGCGTTTGGCGCAGGTTCAAAATTAGGGGGTTTTTGATGAGTCAACCGGTCTGTTCCAGTCTTCCCTTGGTGCGCGTGCGTGGTGAGGAGAAGGATTTGTCGTTTAATGACATTGCAGTCGATCCTTTTCTTTTTATTGAGGCTCACGCGGATCTCCTGTTATTCCGCCTGGTGGACAAGGAGCCTGCGTTGGGTTGTCTGGGGCACAAGATTCTCAGCTCGCCTGCCGATTTGCGGGCGCATGTGCGACGCATCCTTCTTCTGGCCAAAGATGGCAATGGTGCCGCTCTCTACAGTGCCCTGCTGGACTTGCTCATTATTCTTCAATCGAACGGTCACGCCCTCAAGCAGCGCATGATCCGGCTGGCGCAACCGTTTCTCGCCCCGGCTACGTTTGAGTTCTTTCAACGCCATCTTGAGCAGGGTGTGGCAGCGGATGACCCGCAAGTGACGCGCGTCAAGGGCTCGCTGTTGCGTGAGTCGCAAGTGCTCGGTGTTCCTCTGGTCAAGCGTAGTAACGATCATGTGGGTCGTCCGGTCGGTATTATGGATCAGGCCAACGCCTTGCTGGAGTACGGGCAGCTCGAACATGCGGTGGAACTGCTGGAAAATGCGCTGTTGCAGAACCCGGATCAGGAGCCCGAAGCTGAACTGCTGTTGGGGCTTTATCGCACTCTGCGTGAAGAGGCACGTTGGCATGGAATGTGCGAGCAGCTTCAGCTCACCTTCAATCGCCTTCCCGTGGCATGGATGCAAAAGCCCGAGTTTTTCTGAGTTGTCGCGATCTAAAGTTTTGAAAATGCCTCGGGAAGCGTTGTGGCGCGAAGGGTCAGATGCTTTTGCTAAAGGTATGGAATTGAATGTTCACAAGAAAAAAAACTGACACTGAACTCAAAGTCAGTATCGTTGGCATGAACGAGCGGGCTTTGCAGTTGTTTACGATGTTTCTCGAAGGACCTGCGCGCGGAAGTTGTCAAATTGTGACAAATGGGACGCACGAGGTCGTTATCATTGATCTGGATGGAGTCGAAAGCCCTCGTCTTTGGTTGGATCTGCGGCGCAAATTCCACGGGCCGGTGGTCGTGCTTTCGGTGACGGAAAAGCATCTCAACAATGCTTTTTGGGTTTGCAAGCCCGTGCAGGCTGAGCATTTTTCCGCCGCCGTGGCCAAGGCCAGGGATGCGCTGAAAAACCCGCCGGCCGCACCCGTCAAGCTCCCCGAAGTCAAACCACCGACACCCGTCGCGTCCGCTCGACCCTCTACCGTGGGGGGCAGGGAGGATGCCAAGCCGCATCAGTCTTCAGATGCGTTGGAGGCGGCTCCGACCACGACAGCGCCTGCTGCGCAGTTGATGGGGGAGGACATGGATGAAAGGGCGCAAAACTGTTGCGGTAACCTTCTGGACTCGGCGTACACCGATCCGAAAGGACGGGAAGAATTGTTCTTCAACCCGGAGTTGACCTTGCTCGGAGTCTACCGTCAGGCACTGAAGCTCAGTGCCGAGGCCGGGGTTGCCAGAATCGAAGGTTTGGGTCCTTATCCTCTGTATGTAGGTGCAGCCGTCAATTTTGTCTCCACACCCATGCCCGAGCCTTTCTTGCGTGCAGTGTGCGCAAGGTCAATGGATGCCTCCCCCGTTTCCGTCGGGTTGATTGACCAGGAGCCCAAGAAAATCGGGGCATCGGAAGATCCTCGCCTGCGTCGTCTGGACAATATGCTGTGGAAAATATCCCTGTGGAGTTCGCGCGGACGTGTCCCTGTGGGCACCTCCTTGACAGCTCCCGTGCGCTTGCGGGGCTGGCCGAATATCCCGCGTCTGATGAGTGTGCCACACAGTATGCGTATTTCCGCTCTGTGGGCGACCCAACCGAGTGGCCTGTTGGAAACGGCGCGAAAACTGGATGTACCTTACCGCTTCGTGTTTTCTTTCTACACAGCATGCCAGTCGTTTGGTCTGGTTGAGTTGCAGAAATCCAGCGAAACCATCTCGGGCTCGGTGGCTGATGTTTCTGCGAAGCCGGTTAAAAATGAAAAACGCGGTCTGTTTGGAAGTCTGCTTAAAAAGCTCGGCTTTGGCTAGGTTGCAACCCGTTGGTTGTGGCAATTTGATGAATTGAACATTTAAGGAATACAAGTGTGGCTCAGCACAAAATCATATTTGCAGGACCTGTTGGTGCAGGCAAAACAACAGCGATCAAGTCATTGAGCGATATTCCTGTGCTCACGACAGATGAAGAAGCCACGGACATGACCAAAAAACGCAAGCCACAGACCACGGTGGCGATGGATTATGGTCTGCTGAAGCTTGATGGCGGTGAGCGGGTGCATCTATATGGAACACCGGGGCAGGAGCGTTTCGATTTCATGTGGGATATTCTCACCGAGGGTGGTCTGGGTCTGGTCTTGATGCTCGACAATACACGCACCAACCCGTTCCAGGATATGTCGTTTTATGTGAATGCCTTCCGGGAATTTATTGAAAAAACCCAGTTGGTGATCGGCGTGACACGTATGGATGAAAATCCCCATCCAGGACTGGATCGCTACAGGGCGCATGTCGAAACCCTGGGTTTCATGGTACCTATTTTTGAGGTAGATGCGCGTGAAAAGCAGGATGTTTCCTTATTGGTTCAGGCTTTGCTGTTTTCGATTGACCCAGGAGTAAAAACGAATGAATGAATATGAATTCGAGCGTGGGCTGTTTGTTGCTCCGACCCCGGCAGGAGCTTACTTTGCTGTCTCCAGTGTCACACAGGAACCCGCGCGAGCCAGCTTGAGCCGCTTGTTGGCGTATGCCGAGTTCCCTGCCTTCGAACCTGCCTTGCTGACGGAGATGACTGGTCTGAGCGATGTACAGGCCGCACTAGAGCATGTCTATCGTCTGCAATCCTTAGGGTTGGTGCATGGTCTGAAGTCGACCCGCAGGCAATCCACCGAAAGTCTTGAGTCCAGTCTGCCACCGATTCTTGCCGAGCTTGCAGGTGACGGAAAGGCTTTGCTGGCCGACGAGCAGGGTTTCTATCTTGGCTGCCATGGCTTCCATCACGAAACCGCTGAGGAATTAGCGGGGTTGTCAGCCGATCTTGGATCCTTGCACTCGCGTCACTTTGCCCTGCTGGAAGGGCATCTCGGGATGCGCAGCAGTGCCTGGGCGCTGATTAATGCCGGCGGCATGAGTAATATGGGCTTCTGGCCACTATTTATCGGTAAGCACCGTTTTGTGCTGATTATCAGCGGCACACCCAGGCTGGATCAGCCCGCCATGCTGGATTTGGTATGGCTGCTGTTCCGGCGTTATGGTGGAGCACCTGTCGCCTAATCGCGCGCGCCTGTCGGATCGCGCCAGCGCGTCATGAAAACACAAACTGATAAGGCATCGAAAAACTCTGTGCTGAGTGGTGCGTGGAATGAGTGTTTTTGCGGGGTGCTCTGGGCTACGCTTGGCCTGAGTCTACAACAGTCTCAAGCCCCAACATGGAGGAGCCTCAATGAATCATTGGAGCATGATGGTGTGCCCGCACGACACGGCGAAAAATCCTGAGCGCTGGTTCGTTTTTGCGCAATATCTGAGTCAGAATCTTGGCGAGCTGGGAGGGAGTCCTGTCTCGGTGCGCTTTCAGCAAAGCCTTGATTTTGCAGAATTTCAGTCGGGTATGGCTGCAGCTGATCTGGTGTATGCCAATCCGCAGCACGCGCTGTTGCTGGCTGACAAACATGGTTTTATTCCCTTGGTGCGCGCCGGAAATCTCTACGACGAGGCGGTATGCGTCACCTGCGCCGAATGTGATGCCGAGCTCGCGGATATGCACCAGTCCAGCGTGGCGACGGTCACTAGCATGTTGGTGACGCAAGTTGCCTTGCAGTCGCTGGCGCGTCAGGACGTGAAACCCGCCGAACTCAAACCTGTAGCAACATGGATGGCTGTGGTGCAGTCGATTTATCGTGGGGATGTGCGTTTTGGCATCCTCTACAAGGATTTTTACGCCGGGATGAGCGGGTTAAGCCGCAAGCAGCTCAAGGTGTTGGGCGAGACCCAAGAGCACTCCGTGTACCACTGTTTTATGCTCGCGCCGCAGCATGTCGCGTACTTTAGTCGCGTGCGCCAAACCCTGTTGGATATGGCGCAATCCGAGCGTGGTGGTGCGATTCTTGCCGAACTGTCCATGCAGGGGTTGCTGCCTGTCGATTCGGGTGAGCTGGAGGTGATACGCGCTTTGCGTAGTTGACTTTTATTTTATTTATGTTTGTATTCACCATTTTGATAGCGAAGAGGTATCCCAGTGAGTACGAATGAAGCGAAACGGTGCGCTATGGACACGCGCGAGATCATCGCCCTATTGGCGGATATTGCGCAGGAAGTGGAAATGATTAGTGTGTTTCGCTATGCTGGCAAGCAGTTGGGCAAGCGTCTTGGAGCGAGTCACGGCTCAGGTAGCGAGGCTGAGGCGCGTGTCTTGATTGCCAAATTTTTTCAGGACAAGGAGTTCATGGATGACATCGGGCTTGCAGGGCAGGCCGCCGAGCTTACAGGATGCAAAATCGGCCTGGTGTTGCAGGAGCGTGGAATCGAAGCAGGGAAACACGCGTTGTGCAATTTTGGTTTTGGCCTGATCGATGGCGCGGTTGAAGCCGTGACCGGGAGAAAAACTACGACGCTGCATGTTAGCTCGGAATATCATGCGGCGGGTATCACCTGTCGTGAGACGTGGTAATGCTTGGGTGTCGGTTCTGAATTTTGGTGCGTTGTTTTTACAGTGATTTGTTGATAAGGAGAAAAGATTATGCGCGCGGATATGTTGACCTCGATTTTGGCGGAACTGAATGGTTCTTCGGCGGATATTGAAGCCTCTGCTGTGGTTTCGACTGATGGTTTGATGATGGCAGCGCTGTTGCCAAGCACCATGGACGAAGACCGTGTGGGCGCCATGAGCGCCGCTCTGTTGTCCTTGGGCGATCGCACGGCCAAAGAACTGGCGCGTGGCGGCTTGGAGCAGGTGCTTATCAAAGGTGATAAGGGTTATATCCTGATGACTCATGCGGGTGAAGATGCCGTATTGACCGTGCTGGCCAAGCCGCAGGCCAAGCTTGGATTGATTTTCCTGGATGTGAAGCGTGCTGCTGAATCTGTCGGTAAAGTGATCTAAGGCTTAGAAATCCTGTAGGCGCGAACCTTCACGCCTACAAGCTGCGCGTAGGGTGGATGCGCTACGCTTATCTGCCCTACGAAGGGCGATGGCGTGTGTTGCACAGTACTCCTGTGCTGGAGAGTGCATGATGTTAAGAGATATGCAGCCGGCGGCTGTTGCGGGTGAGTTTCGTGAGTATCACATCAATCTTTATGGCTTTGGTGCGCGTAAAGTTTTGGTGACGGATGAGGAGGTTCCTTACCCCGATGGCAAGTTGATTGTTTCGCGTACCGACACACGCGGAATTATTACGCACTGTAACCAGTCGTTTGTGGAAATGTCGGGGCATTCTCGTGAAGCCTTGATTGGTGCGGAGCATAGTATCTTGCGCCACCCCGATATGCCCGGTGTGGCTTTCAAAAGTCTCTGGGATGATATCGAAGCTGGAAGAATATGGCATGGTTATGTCAAAAATTTGCGCGGTGACGGTAAGTTTTATTGGGTGTATGCCACTGTGATTCCCAATGTGCGCGATGGCAGGGTTGTGGGCTATACCTCGGTGCGCCGTAAGCCGTCACGCACGAAGATTCGTGAGTCGATTGCGTTGTATCAGCAGCTTAAAGCGCAAGAAGGTTCGCACTGGGATGGGCCGGAGGCATGAGCATGGAAACAATTTATCAACTCACGGTGAGCCCGGATTTCACACCAGAACATATTTCCGGCTGGTATATCTACAACACATGGTTGCAGCGTAATTTGGGGTTGCATTTCCATCTGGAAATGTACGACAGCTTTGATGCCCAGCGCGAAGCGATTCGTCAGGATGCGGTGGATTTGATTTACGCCAATCCGTATGACGCGTCGATGCTGGTGCGTGAAAAGGGGTTTCGCGCCGTGGTGCATCCAATGGGCGTGGCAGATGAGTGTGTCGTGGCCGTGCCTGTGGAGAGCGCGGTACAGCGGGTTGAGGATTTACAGCCGAATGCGCGTGTAGCGAGTACGGATGACCCGGATATTCATTTGGTGGGCATGATTATGCTCGAACCTGCGGATTTGAACGCCAATAACGTACAGTCGATTGTGGTCGATGGTTATGTGCTGGTGGCAAAAGCCTTGCTCAAGGGGAGTGCCGATGTGGGCTTTTTCTTGAAAGACGCATGGGATGGCCTGTCGAACACAGTGCGCAAGCAGTTGCGCCCTTTGGTGACCAGCCAGATTTCCGATATTCAGCATGTGCTTTTGGTGGGGCCGCGCTTGATGGATAGTGCGGAAGACATTCAGAACCTGATGCTGCGTATGCCTCAGATCGAGAAAGGGTCGGGTGTGCTTGAGTCTTTGGGGTTTGAAGGTTGGGCTGAGGTCAATCAGGAGGACACGGAGTTCATGATTGATTTGATGGACACGCTCAAAGCGCGTTAAAGCCATTTTTAGCCACAGAGGACATGGAGGGCACAGAGTTTTAGTGTGCGCCTACGGTTCAGGCATCGATATTCTGGATCAATAACTTTCAATCGTTCCCACATAAAAAGCCCCGGTTCTCATGCCGGGGCTTTTTGTTGATGCCGTTGCTGCAATCAGTGGCGGAAATGCCGCATTCCGGTAAACACCATCGCCATGCCGTGTTCATTGGCGGCAGCAATCACTTCTTCGTCGCGCATGGAGCCACCCGGATGAATCACGGCGGTGATGCCATTGGCGGCGGCGTTGTCGATGCCGTCGCGGAAGGGGAAGAAGGCATCGCTGGCCATCACTGCGCCGGTGACCACCAAGCCGGCATGTTCGGCCTTGATCGCGGCAATACGCGCCGAGTTTATGCGACTCATTTGCCCGGCGCCCACGCCAATGGTCGCTGCATCTTTGGCATAAACAATCGCGTTGGATTTGACGAACTTGGCTACGTTCCAGGCAAACAGCATGTCACGCATTTCCGTTTCCGTCGGCGCACGCTGACTGACCACGCGGGTTTCATGCAGCACGGATACATCGGCGTCTTGCACCAAAAGCCCTCCAGTCACGCGTTTGTAGTCAAGGCGGGGCAGGTCTGTGCCCAGCGCGCCACAGATGAGTACACGCACGTTTTTCTTGGCGGCAGTGATGGCTAGCGCGTCCTCACTGGCCTCCGGGGCAATAATCACTTCGACGAACTGCCGTTCGACAATCGCCTGCGCGGTGGCAGCATCCAGAGGGCGGTTGAAGGCGATAATGCCGCCGAACGCGGACTCGGTGTCCGTCAGATAGGCGCGTTCATACGCGGCAAGAATGGTGTCGGCCACCGCGACGCCGCAGGGATTGGCGTGTTTGACGATCACGCAGGCCGGTGCCGTGAACTGCTTGACGCACTCCAGCGCCGCATCGGTATCGGCAATATTGTTGTAGGACAGCTCCTTGCCCTGCAGCTGGGTGGCGCGAGCCATACTGCCGCTCGGCGCAGCGTGTTCGACATAAAACGCTGCGCGCTGGTGCGGGTTTTCGCCATAGCGTAAGCCCATGCGCTTTTCGAGTTGCAGGTTAAACGTGCGCGGAAAATCGGCGGGCTGCGTGAAGCTGGCATCACCTACGCGCGCTCCAAAGTAGTTGGCGATCATGCCGTCGTAAGCGGCGGTGTGCTCATAGGCGCGCACCGCCAAATCCAGTCGGGTTGCCGCGCTCACGCCGCCGTGGGACTCCATTTCGGCCTGCACGCGCGCGTAGTCGGACGGGTTGACCACAATGCTCACGTCCGCATGATTTTTGGCGGCGGCGCGTACCATGGTCGGCCCGCCGATGTCGATGTTTTCCACCGCGTCTGCGTAGCTGCAATCGGCCTTGGCGGTCGCGGCGGCGAAGGGGTAAAGATTGACCACCACCAGGTCAATCGGCTGAATGCCATGTTCGGCCATCACCGCATCATCCGTGCCGCGTCGCCCAAGAATTCCACCATGCACTTTCGGGTGCAGGGTTTTCACGCGCCCGTCCATCATTTCCGGGAAACCGGTGTAGTCGGATACGTCTTTGACCGCCAAACCCGCCTCGCGCAGCATTTTGGCCGTGCCGCCGGTGGAAAGTAGCTCGATATTTTGCGCAGTCAAAAAGCGAGCAAATTCGAGCAGGCCGCTTTTGTCAGACACAGAAAGCAGAGCGCGGCGAATAGGGGTGATGTGAGCGTGCATGGTGATTAAATTCCTGAACAAACAAAAAACAAGTCGAGCATTGTAAACCCGAATGAGTTCATCAGCCGCCAAGTAAGGCTTTCAATCCTTCGAGCTGTGCCCGGCCTTTGCTCTTTTTTTCTTCCGGGTCGCGGCTGTCGTTGCGGCCTTCCCATTGCAGTAGCTCCGGCGGAATCTCGGCCAGAAAGCGGCTTGGCTCGGAGTCCACCCACTCGCCGTAGCGTTTGCGCTTTTTGGTCAGGGTGAAGATCAAGCTTTGTTGCGCGCGGGTGATACCGACGTAGGCCAGACGGCGCTCTTCTTCCAGTTTTTCTTCATCCAGGCTTTCGCGGTGCGGCAGTAGTTCTTCTTCCATGCCGATAATGAATACATGCGGGAACTCCAGCCCCTTGGCGGCGTGCAGGGTCATCAGGCGCACTTGGTCGCCCGCTTCGTCTTCGTTTTGGCGCTCCAGAATCCCCATCAGGCTGGCGCGGGCGGCCAGCGCCTGAATGTCCATGCTCTCTTCGCCGTTGGCGACTTTGTCCAGCCATTCGAGCCAGTCATTCACATTTTGCCAGCGGCGTTCAGCCTGTTTGGGTGTGTCGGAGGTGTCTTTCAGCCAGTCTTCATAGCCAATGTCGCTAATCAGTTGGCGAATGCCCGCCAGTGGGGCATGGTCGCTGGCCTCACGCAGGCGGTCGAGCCAGGTGCTGAAATGTTGCAGGCGTTCATAGGCGCGTTCGCCCAGTTGCTGCGCCAGACCGAGTTCGCGGCTGGCGGCAATCAGCGGCAGGCTGCGGTTTTGCGCATACAGGCCGAGCTTTTCCAGCGTGCTGGCGCCAATTTCGCGGCGCGGGGTGTTGACCACGCGCAAAAACGCGGTGTCGTCGTCCGGATTGGCAAGCAGGCGCACATAAGCGGATAAGTCGCGGATTTCGGAGCGGTCGAAAAACGATTGCCCACCGGTGATGTGGTAAGGAATGGCATGTTGGCGCAATGCGCCTTCCAGTACGCGCGCTTGGTGATTGCCACGATACAGCACGGCGTAGTCGGCAAACTTTGTGCGCTGTTTGAATTTGTGTTGCAGGATTTCGACTGCCACACGCAGGGCTTCGTCGTCGCCATCGGCGCAGTGAATAGCGCGCAGCGCTTCGCCTTCACCGAGCGCGCTCCACAGGTTTTTCTCGAACTGTTGGCTGTTGTGTTGAATCAGGGCGTTGGCGGCTTTGAGGATGGTGTTGACTGAGCGGTAGTTCTGCTCAAGTTTGATCAGTTTGAGCGTGGGGTAGTCTTCGCCCAGTAGTTTGAGGTTTTCCGGGCGTGCACCGCGCCAAGCGTACACCGATTGGTGGTCGTCGCCCACAGCGGTCAAGTTGGCAGAAACATCCAGCAGATGGCGCAACAGGGCGTATTGTGCCGCGTTGGTGTCCTGCACTTCGTCCACCAGCAGATAACGCACACGCAGCCGCCATTTGGCGCGGATCTCGGCGTGCTGATTGAAAAGGCGCACGGGCAGGGCGATCAGGTCGTCGAAGTCCAGCGCATTGCTGGCGCGCAGTTGGCGTTCATAGGCGGTGAACAGGCGGGCGGCGTGTTGTTCGTCATCATCCACGGCGCTGGAAGCGGCCTGTTCGGCGCTGATGCCGTCATTTTTCCAGCGACTGATGCGCTGGCGCAGTTCTTCGATCTGGGCTTTGTCGGGCAGTTTGGATAACTCGCGCAGCATGGAAAGCTGGTCTTCGCTGTCGAGAATGGAAAAACCACGTCGTAGTCCCGCTGCGGCAAACTCGTGTTTGAGAATGGTCAGACCCAGGGTGTGAAAGGTAGAGACATGCAGCCCGCGCCGTTCGTCGGACGAAAGCATATTGCCGACCCGCGCCTGCATTTCCTTGGCGGCCTTGTTGGTGAACGTGACCGCGTAAATATGCCGCGCCGGAACGCTGAGCGTGCGCACCAGATGGGCAATCTTGGTGGTAATGACGCGGGTTTTGCCCGAGCCTGCTCCCGCCAGAACCAGGAGCGGCCCTTGGGTGTGGGTGACGGCGGCGCGTTGCGCGGGGTTGAGGTTATAAAACATGTTGATTTGTCAGTAAAAAGAATGAGTAACAGTGAGTTGGTTTTGGTCTAGTATCGAAGCTACTCGATCCAGTGAGGAGAAGGTAGCCATGACGATTAATTACAGTCTTATTGATGAACTTATGGAGCTTCCGGGCGTGATGGCCGCGGGTGGGTTTACCTACCGGGGCGATCAGAACACGTATCGCGGACTGATGAGCGATGTGGAGGCGGATATTCTTGCCAAGGCGGCACGTGCCACGCTTGAGGCGGTGCGGATGCAGGGCGACATCCTGAAAATGTTCACTACGGTGTGCTCTCCGGGCGTTGGGGAGTGTGGGCTTGAAGGGGGGAAGGGTTTGGCTGTTCGCGGCACTGAGCGAACCATTTGCGTGGTGTCGAATGCCTTTTGCATTTTCGATCACCACAAAACGTCGCTTAACCCGGTGTTGAGCTTGATGCTTGAGCGTCAGGCCGATGCTCCCGATGTACTGATCTGAATCTAAGCGGAGAACTATCATGAATGAGCATATTCTTGCACGCGTGCCGGGTGCACTGGCTTATTTTGTTTTTTCGGCCGAGGGGCAGCGTCTGAGCAGCGTCACCACCGACGCCGGGCGGCTTGATGAAAGCACTTTGGATTTGCTGGGGCATGTCTGTGTAGCCAATAAGGCGATTGCCAATATGGAAATGCGCGGCTGGGAGGGTGTGAGTGGCATTGCCGGGTTTTATCCGGTTGAGAGTTTTGTCTTTGTGGGTGTCAATCTTTCGGTCGTGGCGGGGAGTTCTCACGCCTTCGTGCTTGATAACGAGGGTGCCGATTACGAGACCGCGCAACGCGTCTTGTCCGAATTGGAGAATTGAAATGCTCAAAAATATACTCGAAATCTCCGGTGTCATCGCGGTGGTGCAGTTCAAGGATAACGCGCAGGCTGAGCTGATGCAGTTTCACGGAGCTCTGGATCAGGCGAGCGCTGAGCAGCTCGGACGCTTTGCCTATGACCATAAACGCATGCTGCAGGGGATGGCGGATGTGTTTGCCATGCTCAAGCTTACGCCAGGGGAAACGGAGTGGACGCCGCTGCGTGGCTGGGTCATTCGCGGCGCGACGCGCTCGGTGTGCAGTTGGGCGGGCTTGGTCTGTCTGGTTGATAACGATAAGGCGAAGGTGAACGAGGTGCTGAAAAAGCTGGATGAAACGGCTTTTATGATTTGACACGCTGTGCGTGTGAGCGAGTTTGATTGAGTCGTTTTGCTCCAGCTTGATCAGTTTGAGCATGAGATCCTCCTCGCTCAAAAGCTTGAGCTTTTCTGGTCGCGCGCCGCGCCAGGCGACACCGACTGGTGATCGTCGCCCACGGCGGTAGATGGGGGCTCACATCCAACAGATGGCGCAGCAGGGCGTGCTGTGCCGCGTTGGTGTCCTGCACTTCATCGACCAGCAGATAACGCACGCGCAGCCGCCACTTGGCGCGGATATCGGCGTGCTGGTTGAAGAGGCGCATCAGGCAACACGCAAGGGTCAGGCAACCCATGCCGAGCTTGCTGAGGTGCGGGCGAGGATTTTTGCGCTGTTGGGGCGGTAGCCGTCTTTGGTGCGTCGTTGCATGTAACGCGTCGCGCTGTTAACGTTTCATGCAACGATATCGCCGGAGGAGCTTCGCGTGGGAAATGTTCATGTCAATGCGCGCGTGCAGAAGCATCGCGCGGCCTTGCGCCAGGCGGGGTTGCGCCCGGTGCAAATTTGGGTGCCGGACACGCGGCGACCTGATTTTGTGCAAGAGTGCCGTCGCCAATCCAGGATCGTTGCCCAAGCAGAGGAGGCAGATGCGGTCGCTAGTGATTTGCAGCACCTCATGGATGATGCTCTGGCCGATGTGGAGGGTTGGGTCGAGTGATGCGTGGCGATGTCGTCACCATTGCCATGCAGGGGGATTCCGGCAAGCCCAGACCCGCCTTGGTCATACAGGCGGATTTATTTGCCGAGCACGCCAGCGTCACGGTGTTGCCCTTGACCAGTATGTTGGTCGATGCGCCTTTGTTGCGTGTCACGCTACAGCCCAGCGTCCGCAACGGTTTGCAAAAGCCTTCGCAGGTGATGGTGGATAAGGCCGTGACCGTCAAACGCGACAAGTTGGGTGAATCATTCGGTCATATCGAGACAGACACGCTGATCGAGGTTGAGCGTTGCTTGGCGCTTTTTCTTGGAATTGCGAAATGATGCAGGTATTGGCATGGGGCATAGATAAGGCTAATGGGCAGTTGGCGGGGGCACGCTTTTTACCCTCACCCCATTGCGATGCCCGATCACAGGATGTGGAACCCGAATTAATCGTGGTACATGGCATCAGCCTGCCGCCGGGGGAGTTCGGGGGGGCGTGGATTGATGACTTGTTTCTCGGGCACCTGGATGCAAGCGCGCATCCGTATTTTGCCGCGATTGCGCATTTGCGTGTCTCGGCGCATCTGCTGATTCGGCGCGATGGTGCGGTAACACAATACGTTCCTTTTGGTCTGCGCGCCTGGCACGCGGGGGTGTCTTCATTTGTGGGGCGCGCAGGCTGCAATGATTTTTCCATCGGTATCGAGCTGGAGGGTACGGATGAGATTCCGTACACCGAGGCGCAGTATGCCGCGCTGGCGGAGGTGATCGCAGCGTTGCACACGGCCTATCCCTCATTGCGCGCCATTGCTGGACATGCGGACATTGCGCCGGGGCGCAAGACCGATCCGGGGGCGAGCTTTGAGTGGCAGCGCTTGCAGAGAATGCTTGCGAGTACGGGTGTTTCTGCACATGACAGCCTCAATGCAGCTCGCTTGATGTTAATCTCTGCCTAAGTTTTGGAGCACACCGGCTCCACCCATTCCGGCACGCTTTTACGCTTTATTTAAGGGGAGTTTCCTATGCTTCTTCTAGCAATTTTGCTGGCTTTGTTTGCTGAGCGTCTTGCGCCGCAGTTAGCGGAGCGGCGTTCGCTGGCGTGGTTTGATGCTTATTTCGAGCTGATTCGCACGCGTGCGTCGGTGTCGGGTTGGGTGGCGCTGCTGGTTTTGCTGGCGCCGTGGGCGGTCTTGGCAGTGTTGGCGCAGTGCCTGTTGTATGGCGCGCTGTGGGGGTTTCTGGAGCTGGCGTTTGGCGCGGTGGTGCTGTTTTTTGCCCTGCGTCCGGGCAGTCTCGATCCGGCAGTGGATGCCTATGTGGCCGCGCGCGAGAAAGGCGAAGACGGGCTGGCGCGCCATCAGGCGGAGCATATTCTGGGCGGTTCGGCACCGGAAAGCGTTGAGGAAGAAGTGCGTGCAGTCGCCGATGCCTTGCTGTTGCAGGCCAATGAGCGCTGGGTTGCGCCGATCATGTGGTTTGTGCTGCTCGGGCCGGTGGGTGCGGTGCTGTATCGCTTGACGGTGCATATTGAGGCACGGGCAGAAAATGGTGCCTTGTGCGCGGCGGCGCGCCTTTTGCGCGCGGCGATGGAGTGGATTCCGGCCTATGTGCTGGCGGCGATGTACACGCTTTCGGGCAGTTTTGAAGAAGGTTTGAATGCCTGGCGGCAGCGCGATCAGGTGTCGGTGGATGCGGCGCATGGCGAGGCACTGTGCCGGGCAGATGAGTTGGAGCGGGGCAATCGTGATGTGTTGCTGCGGGTGGGGCGTGCCGCCTTGTGCACCGAAAACTACAATGTGACGACCGAAATCAGCGAGGCGGGCGACATTGAGGCGGATGCCAGCATTGTGCGTGCTGCACGCGGCCTGGTGTTGCGCGCCATTATTATCATCGTGGCGATGGTGGCCTTGCTGACCTTGGGCAACTGGATTCATTGATGCCACGTTTTGATTTTTTGCGCCACGGCGAGCCCGTGGGTGGTTTGCGTTATCGCGGCGATGGCGTGGATGATCCGCTCACCGACGAGGGCGCGGCAGCCATGTGGCTGGCGGTTGAGGCTGGCACTCAGGATTGTGCGTGGGATGTCGTGGTGACTTCGCCGTTGCAGCGTTGCCGCGTGTTTGCGCAAAGCTATGCGACGCAGGCTGGATTGCCGCTGTTGATCGAGCCGCGTTTGCGCGAAATTGGTCTGGGTGCGTGGGAAGGTTTGAGCCACGAGGAGGTCAAGCACGGGCAGGCTGAGGCCTATACCGCGTACAAGCGTGACATTGTGCGCGGGATGCCGCAGGGCGCTGAGCCGGTGCTGGACTTTATGCAACGGGTGCGCGCCGCGCTGGATGAGCTTTCGGGCACGTTGGCCGGACAGCGGGTATTGGTGGTGTGTCATGCGGTGGTGATGCGTGCGGCGTTGGCGATTGCGCTGGACGCGCCGCCGCAGGCTTTGAGCCGCATCCGTGTGGATTACGCGAGCTTTTTATCTCTACGCCGGGCGCATGAGGTATGGGTGGTCGAGGGTTTGGGTCATCGCTTGTGAAGGCTGAGCTAACCCTGTTTGTGCCCGGCCTATGCGCGCCTTGGCGCGGCGAAGAGCCGCACTCATCCCTGCCCGCGCCGCATGTCCCGGCATTGCAAGGTCTGTTGACGCGCGCGGATCGTGCGGCGCAGTCGGCTTTGGCGTTTGAAGATGCGCTGGCGCGGGCCTTGAGTCAGACATTGGGTGTCGAGGCGGAGGACTTGCCCTGGGGTGCGCTGGGGTTGTGGGGTGAACATGGTGTGCGCCCGGACGGTCTGGTGCTGCGCCTTGACCCGGTGCATCTCAAACTCGGCATGACCGATGCGCTGGTCATGGGCGGCACGTCCCTGCACTTGAGTCTGGACGAAGCCAATACACTGGCGCAGGCGCTGGAGCAGCATTTCAGCGCGCGCGGCTGGCGCATCGTGGTGGCCGTGCCGGAACGTTGGTATGTGTGTCTTGATGAGCAGCCCACTGATAAGCCATTCGAGTTGCACACCACGCCCTTATCGCAAGCCTTGGGGCGTGATGCCGGGGTGTTCAAGCCGCAGGGCAAGGATGCGCGGCGCTGGTTGGCGGATCTGACCGAGGCGCAGATGCTGCTGTTCGCGCACCCCGTGAATGCGGCGCGCGAGGCGCGTGGTCTGCCGATTATCAATAGTCTGTGGCCTTGGGGGGCGGGCAGTGTTGCTGCTCTGGATGTGCCCCCTCCCCCCTCGCGGGGGAGGGCTGGGGAGAGGGGGCGGCAATATGCGCCGCAGGCACCTTGTTGCAACGCTCCGCCCCCTCTCCCCCAGCCCCTCTCCCGCAATGGGAGAGGGGAGTTTTCGCCCACGCAATTTACTGCGGTCTATGCCAATCACCCCCTAGCCCGTGGCTTGGCGCTGGCAGCAGGTTTGCCCGTACATGATCTGCCGGAAACGTTTGACGAATGCGCCGATATGCAGGGCAAGGCATTGATTATATTGGAGGACCTTGTGCAGCCTTGGCAGGATAGCGATTACGACGACTGGCAAGCCACGCTGGAAGGGCTGGAGGCGCGTTGGTTTGCGCCCTTGCGGCGCGCGCTGGCGCAGGGACGCATCTCCACATTGCAGATGGACACCGGCGCGGCGCGTTTTTCATGCAAGCCCACGCAACGCTGGCGTATCTGGCGCAGAGCCAAAAACTTGGAGAACCTATGCGCGCCCAGCGTGTAATTCGTCGGCGCGAGGCCGTGGCGCAAGTGAATCTGCCCGGTGTGCCGCCTTTGCTGGCGCGGCTGTTGGCGGCGCGCGGCGTGGATGCGCCCGAGCAGATTGATCTGGCTATGTCCCGCTTGCACCCGCCGGGTGCGCTGTCCGGCATTGCGCAGGCGGCGGGTGTGCTGGCGGATGCGGTGGAAGGCGGCCAGCGCATTTTGATTGTGGGCGATTTCGACGCGGATGGCGCGACCAGCACCGCACTGTCGGTGCGCGTGCTCAAGGCCTTCGGCGCCAAAGAAGTGCGCTACCGCGTGCCGAATCGCTTTGAGGATGGCTATGGCCTGACCCCGGAAATTGTCGCCTCCGAAGCGCATTGGCAGGCCGATGTGTTGATGACGGTGGACAACGGCACCACCGCCTTGGCGGGAGTTGCGGCGGCCAAAGCCATGGGAATACGCGTGGTGGTGACCGATCATCATTTGGCGGGGGCGGAATTGCCGCAGGCCGACGCGCTGGTCAATCCGAATGTGGCGGGCGATGACTTTCCCAGCAAACATCTGGCGGGCGTGGGCGTGGCGTTTTATGTGCTCTCGGCACTGCGTGCTGAATTGTCGAAACGCGGCTGGTTCGAGCGCATGGGCATGGCAGCACCGAATCTGGCACGCTATCTCGATTTGGTGGCGCTGGGCACGGTGGCGGACGTGGTGCCGCTGGATCAAAACAACCGTGTGCTGGTTGAACAGGGTTTGAAGCGGATGCGCGCCGGGCAGGCCGTGCCGGGGATTTTGTCGCTGCTGGCGGTCAGTGGGCGCGATTTCCGCCGTGTGGTGGCGAGTGATCTGGGCTTTGGGGTCGGCCCGCGTTTGAATGCTGCTGGGCGCATGGAAGATATGTCGATCGGCATTCAATGCCTGTTGGCCGATACGCCGGAAGTGGCGCGGCGTTTGGCTGAAGAACTGCACCAACTCAATGCACAACGCCAGACAGTCGAGGCCGAAATGCAGCAGCAGGCGCTGGTGATTTTGCAGCAATTAAACGCACGCCTGAGAGCCGAGGATATGCCGCGCGGGGTGTGCCTGTTCGACGCCGACTGGCATCAGGGCGTGATCGGCATCCTCGCTTCGCGTATCAAGGAACGCCTGCATCGTCCGGTGATCGCCTTTGCACCGGACGGTGCGGGCGGCATCAAGGGTTCGGCGCGTTCGATTCCAGGTTTGCACTTGCGCGACGCGCTGGAAGAAGTGGACGCGCTCAACCCCGGCATGATCCAGCGTTTTGGCGGTCACGCCATGGCGGCTGGTTTGCAAATGGCGCAAGCGCATTTCACCGATTTCGCGGTGGCGTTTGATGAGGTGGTGCGGCGCAAGGTGGCGGAGGAGGATTGGCAAGGCGTGCTGTTGACCGATGGCGCGCTCGAACCGGCCGAAATGACTTTGGAGTTGGCCGAAGTGCTGCGTTATGCCCAACCGTGGGGGCAACATATGCCGGAACCCGTGTTCGATGATGTATTTCGTGTGCTGGAAAAACGCCCGATGGGGGCGGCGGGTAATCACTGGAAATTGAGCCTGGAGCATCGAGCGGGCGGTGCGGCATTCGAGGCGGTGATGTTCAATGTGCAGGCCGATGAGCTGCCACAGAGCGAGCATTGGCGCGTGGCTTACCGCCTGGATGTGAATGAATTTCGCGGCAACCGCCGCTTGCAGTTGATGGTGGAGCAGGCAGAGCCCATGCGGGCGGATTGAGCCACGCCTTGTCGCACGGTTTTGCACTGCAGGCTTTTTTTCTGCATTTCTGTGCATCGTAGGCTAATCTGGTCTGAGAACCTGTTTACGATCTTGGGGGGTGCTTTGTAGGTGCGAATTTATTCGCACAACCGATCCCGAATTGTGCGAATAAATTCGCACCTACACGCTCGGATTGCGCTCGTTCAGCGAGATCGTAAACAGGTTCTAAGTCCAAGGCTTCAATGAGCTTTTAAATACCATGCAACACGCCAACTTTCTGCTTCGCAGCGATCTACAGCAGATGCTCAATATCATCAGCGGTGATGGTTTCCGGGTATTGGGGCCGCGCCTGCGGGATGGGGCTATTTTCTACGAAGACCTGCGCGCCGTCGACGAATTGCCGGGCGGTTGGGGGGATGTGCAGAGTCCGGGGCGTTATCGTCTCGAACATCAGGAGTCTCCGCGCTACTTTGCCTGGGCCAACGGCCCGCAGGCGCTCAAGCCGCACCTGTTTCGACCGCGCGAATCCCTCTGGCGTGTGAATCGCGAGGATGGCGGGGAGCTGGCCTTCAGTGAGCCTGCCATGCCGGATGCGCCGTTGGCCATCATTGGCGTGCGCGCCTGCGATCTTGCCGCGCTTGAGCTGCAAGATCGTCATTTCCTCGGTTCAATACCCGACCCTTACTACGCTGCGCGCCGCGAGGGCTTGCTCATCGTCGCGGTGCATTGCACCCACCCGGCGGACACCTGTTTTTGTGCCTCGACCGGTGATGGCCCGCGAGCGGAACGCGGCTTTGATCTTGCCTTGAGCGAGCTGGATGAGGGCTATCTGGTCGAGGTCGGCAGCGAGCGCGGCGAGCGCATTGCTCGCAGACTTCCTCTGCAAGCCTCATCCGAGGCGCAAAGGCAGCTGGCCGCCGCAGAGATCGAAGGCGCAGCGGCGCGTCAGACCCGCCGTCTGCCGGAGGGTAATCTGCGCGATACGTTGTTTGCGCGGCTTGATCACGCACGTTGGGACGAGGTGGCTGCACGTTGTTTGTCCTGCGGCAACTGCACCAGCGTTTGCCCGACCTGCTTCTGCCACGCCGAGCAGGACGTGCCCGCGCTCGACGCCACATCCAGCGAGCATGTGCGGCAATGGGACTCCTGCTTTACCGAGGGGCATTCATATATCCACGGCATCGTCATTCGTGCGGAAACCGGTCAGCGCTACCGTCAATGGATGACCCACAAGCTGGGTAGCTGGCACGACCAGTACGGGCGCAGCGGCTGCGTGGGCTGCGGGCGCTGCCTCACCTGGTGTCCGGTCGGCATCGACCTGACCGAGGAGGCGCAGGCCATCTGCGCCCCGCTCAAGGATGAGGCCGAGGATAAGACAGGGGATGCGATAGAGGAGGGCAAGGTATGAACGCCTATCTGCCGCGCGAGGCCGAGATTGTCGAACGCATCCAAGAGACGCCGACGGTATTCACCCTGAAAATGCGCCTGACCGACGACGCACCCTATGCTTTCGATGCGGGGCAATTCAACATGCTCTACCTGTACGGGGTGGGCGAGGTTCCCATCTCCATCGTGGCGGGCGACGGCGAGTCGCTAACGCATACCCTGCGTGCCGTAGGGCGGGTGACGCACGGCATGGCGGGTTTGCGTGTGGGCGAGCGCATCGGCCTGCGTGGGCCCTTCGGTCGCGGTTGGCCGCTACGCGAGGCGGAGGGGCGGGATGTGGTGGTGGTGACTGGCGGCTTGGGCTGCGCGCCCGCCGTGTCGATTATTCATCACATCCTCAGCCATCGGGAACGCTACGGACGCCTGACCATTCTGCAAGGCGTGAAACATGCCGATGACCTGATCTGGCGCGCGCAGTACGCGCTCTGGAGCCAGCAGCCCGAGGTTCAGGTTTTGCTCGCGGCCGATGTTGCCGCGCCGGGCTGGGGTGGTCATGTCGGTCTGGTGACTGCATTGTTTGATCGCATCGAATTCGATGCGGCGCGCAGTCTGGCGATGCTTTGCGGGCCTGAGGGCATGATGCGCGGCTCGGCCGAGGGTCTGCATCAGCGCGGACTGGCCGCAGAAAACATCTACCTGAGCATGGAGCGCAACATGCAGTGCGCGGTGGGGCATTGCGGCCATTGCCAGTTCGGTGCGCACTTTGTGTGTCGTGATGGCCCTGTGTTCGCTTGGCCGGAGATCCGCGAGCTGCTCGCTGTAAAGGGGTTCTGACATGTCCAAACCAAGTGTTGCCGTACACAAGTTTTCCTCCTGCGACGGTTGCCAACTGGCCTTCCTGAACGCGGGCGAGGATCTGCTGACCCTGAGCGGGCTGGTCGATATTCGTCATTTCCTGGAGGCGGGTCTGGCCGATGAGGAGGCGGAGGTGGATATTGCCTTCGTCGAGGGCAGCATCTCCACCGCCGATGAAGCCGAACGCATTCGCAAGGTGCGCGCCAAGAGCCGCCTACTGGTTACTCTGGGTGCCTGCGCCACTTCGGGCGGGCTGCAGGCGCTGCGTAACCTGGATGAGAGTAACGAGGACTGGAAACAGGCGATCTACGCGCGACCCGAGTTCATCCGCACCCTCGCCCATGCCGAGCCGGTGCGCGCGCACGTGCGTGTCGATTTCGAGCTGTGGGGTTGCCCGGTCAATGGCCGTCAGGTGCTGGCCGCCGTGCGCCAGTTGCTGTTCGGCGTCAACCCGTTGGATGAGCGCGACAAGGTGTGCATGGAATGCAAACGCCAGAACGTCGTCTGTGTCATGGTCGCGCATGACAAGCCCTGCATGGGACCCGTGACGCGCACGGGTTGCGGGGCGTTGTGTCCACGTTTCGGGCGCGATTGCTATGCCTGCTTCGGCCCGGCTGAGCAGGCTAATACCTCCGCGCTGGCGCAGCGTCTGGAGGGGCTGGGTCTGCCACCCGCTGATGTCGCTCGTCGCTTCCTGTTCATCAACAGCCAGGCTCCGGCCTTCCATGCCGAAGGGCTCAAACACTATCAACCCGGGTTTGCAAATGGGGATCGCCAATGACTGAGCGCACAGTATCCATTCATGTTCCCGCCATGACCCGCGTGGAGGGCGAGGGCTCGTTGCGCCTGCGCATCGAGGCGGGGCGCATCGAGGAGCTTGCGCTCGATATCTTTGAGCCGCCGCGCTATTTCGAGAAATTTCTTGAGGGTCGCCAATATAGCGAGGTGCTGGATATCGTGGCGCGCATCTGCGGCATTTGCCCGATCGCCTACCAGATGACGGCGGTGCAGGCGCTGGAGAATGCCATGGGCATCGAACCCGCGCCGTGGGTGCGAGCCATGCGGCGCGTGTTCTACTGCGGCGAGTGGCTGCAAAGCCATGCCTTGCACATCCACCTGCTCGCCCTGCCGGATTTTCTTGGTTTCGACAGCGTGGTCGGCATGGCGGCCGAGCATCCCGAGGCGGTGCGGCGCGGCCTGCGCCTGCAAGGTCTGGGCAACGACTTGATTCGCCTGCTCGGCGGGCGCTCGGTGCATCCGGTCGGTGCCTGTGTGGGCGGTTTTTATTACGCCCCGACGCAGGCCGAAGTGGATGCCATGCTGACCGCATTGCGCGAGGCCCTGCCGCAGGCTGAATCGCTGATCGGCTGGATTGCCAGTCTGCCCATGCCCGAGGACGCGCAGGATTTCATCAACGTGGCGCTGCGTCATCCGGTGGATTATCCGCTGGCTGAGGGGCGCATCGTGACCGATACCGGCCTTGACATCGAAGTTTCCGCTTACGAGGCGCACTTTGTCGAGGAGCACCGCCCGCAATCCACCGCCCTGTTTTCGTTGCTGGACGGACAGCCCTACCTGGTCGGCCCGCTGGCGCGGCTTAATCTCAACCTTGACCGGCTGCCCAAGGCCACGCGTGCCCTGCTGGATGCGACCGGCATCCGCTTCCCCAGCCGCAATATGTTCCACAGCCTGCTGGCGCGCACGGTGGAAATTCATGTCGCCATCATTGAAGCGATCCGCCTGCTGGAGGCTTATGTGCGCCCCGATACGCCGCATGTCGCCGTTCAGCCGCGTGCCGGAGTGGGCTTCGGTGCGACAGAGGCTCCGCGCGGCATCCTCTGGCACCGCTTCGAAGTGGACGATGCGGGTATCGTGCGCGCCGCCCGCATCGTCCCGCCCACCAGCCAGAACCAGGCACGCATCGAGGAAGATCTGCACCGCAGCCTGCTCGCCTTCGGTCTTGACCAGACCGACGATGCCCTGCGCCTGCGCGCCGAGACGGTGATCCGCAATTACGACCCCTGCATTTCCTGCGCCACCCATTTCCTCGATATGACAGTGCGGCGCGAGCCCAGGATGTGATCCGTCGCGTCATCGGCATCGGCTCACCGTTCGGCGACGACGCGGTGGGGTGGCGGGTGATCGAGCTATTGCGCGGCAGGCTGGCGCCCGGGGTCGAGCTGCTCGCGCTGGATCGGCCGGGGCCAGGACTGGTAACAGCGCTTGAAGGTGTCGAGCACGCGGTGATTATTGATGCCATCCGTTCGGGCGAGTCAGCGGGCACTCTACGCCGCATCGCGTTCGAGGCGCTGGAGCGGATACCCGACAGCCCGTCCAGTCACGGCTTCGGCGTGGCTCATGCTCTGCGGCTGGCGGCGGCGCTGGGCAGCTTGCCGCCCCGTCTGGACATTCATACCATTGAGCTGGGCGAACTCGCAGGCGACGGACTATCGCCCGAGGTGGAGACCGCCGCGCAAACACTGGCCGAGCAGCTCGCGGACGAGTTTAGAGCAATGCCCACGCGCCGCTGCCCAGCATCAGCAGGCTGAGACCGCCGTTGAGGAGCGGTGTCATGCGCGGTGCCAGCCACAGACCCAGGGCATGCAGGCCGAACGTGACGATGCCCAGCCCGGCGAGGTAGGCCATGCCCGCCGCAACCGACCCCTCCGTACCATGAGCCAGACCATGCGCGACGACCAGAACAGGTAGCAGGGCGAACACGATGAGCGGGGGCATGGCGGCGGGGCGGGCGAGCAGCAGACCCAGAGCCAGCAGTGATACGGCGATACCGGGTTCGATCAGGGCGCTTAGCCCGTCGGATAGCTGGATGCTGTTTCCTAGCCAAGCGGCCAGCAGCATGGTCAAAGTGAGTGCCAGAACGAGAAGATAGGGGGCGCGGAGCGGGCGTGTGTCGCCCGCGAGCCGCCCCACCCATAGGCCGATAGCCAAGGCAACGAGCAGGTGGTCAAGGCCAAGCAGCGGGTGCAACAGGCCGTCAAGCAGCTCGCCGTGTCCCTGGTGGTCGCCGTGGGCGAAGGCGACGGGGGAGGCGAGGACTAGAAGCCAAGGAAGAATGTGGCGCATGGGGACTCCTGATATTCATCGAATGGGTGAGGATGGTGTAGATTCAGTCCTAGTCTAGCCACGAATGAAGCATAACGTTATGTGTCTTGCCATCCCGATGAAAATTGTTCGCCTCGACGGCGAGCAGGCCGTGTGTCGCGCCAAGGGCATCGAGCGCGACGTGAGTCTGTTTCTGCTTGCGGATCAGCCGCTGGCCGAAGGTGATTTCGTCTTGGTTCATGTCGGTTATGCCATCCAGAAGGTGGACGCAGTGCAGGCCGGCGAGTCCTGGGCGCTTTGGCAGGCCATGGGGCGTGACATGACGAATGGCGATGCATGAGCTGTCGGTGGCGCGCGCCTTGCTGCGTCAGGTGGAGCGCGTGGCGCGCACGCATGGCGTGGACGCGGCAAGCGGCGTGGTGCGGAGGGTGAACCTGCGTATCGGCGCGCTCTCCGGCATCGAACCCGATCTGCTGGCGCGCGCCTTTCCGGAGGTTGCTCGGGGCAGCCTGGCGCAGGGGGCGGTTCTGTCGATTGAAGTTGTGCCGGTGCGCGTGCGTTGCGACGATTGCGGCGCCGAGTCTGCGGTGGCGGCGAACCATTTGGTTTGCCCGGTGTGCGCCAGTGCGCATACCCACCTGGTGGCGGGCGATGAGTTGTTGCTGGTAAGTCTTGATCTGGAGAAAGCAAACGATGTGTGAAACGTGCGGCTGTTCAATCACCCCCGGCAACCAGAACACCAGGGCGGTGAGCCACGCGGTGCCCGTGCTGGAAAACCTGATGTTCGAGAACGACCGCATGGCGGCGCACAACCGCGAGCATTTCGAACGCCACGGCGTGCTGGCGCTGAATCTGATGTCCTCGCCCGGTGCGGGCAAGACCCTGCTGCTGGAGGCTACTGTTGAGGCGTTGAAGGGTGAGTTGCGCTGCGCCGTGCTGGTGGGCGATCTTGCCACCGACAACGATGCCCGCCGCATTGCCGCGCATGGCGTGCCCGCCGTGCAGATCGGCACCGGCCAGGCCTGCCACCTTGATGCGCATCTGGTGCATGATGCCCTGCATGACTTGGATCTGTCCGCCATCGACATCCTGTTTATCGAGAACGTCGGCAACCTCGTCTGCCCCGCCAGCTTCGACCTGGGTCAACAGCGCAACGTGGTGCTGCTGTCGGTGGCCGAGGGCGACGACAAGCCCGCCAAGTATCCGGTGATGTTCCGCGCCGCCGATCTGGTGCTGCTGACCAAGGCTGATCTGCTGCCTGTGATGGATGATTTTGACCCCGTGCGTGCGGAGGCAGCCCTGCGCGGGCTGGCGACCGAGGCGTCTTTGCTGACGCTGTCGGCGAAAAAAGGGCAGGGTATGGCGGGTTGGCTGGACTGGGTGCGTGCCGAGTCCGTCGCGCTGCGCCGCCCGCGCTTCGTCGCTGCGCGTCCTTATTTCGGCGTGCTCAGAGTGTGAGCCAGGACATGAGTCAGGGCGTGAGCCAGAGTGTGAGTCATAGCATGAAACCGACGGCATCCCACTGGCTGGAGCGCATCCGCGCCCTGACGCTGCCCGCTCCGGTACGGGTGATGAACGTCTGTGGCGGCCATGAGCGCACCATCACCCTGAGCGGTCTGCGCACGGCACTTCCCGAGGGTATCGAGCTGATCGCGGGGCCTGGCTGTCCGGTTTGCGTCTGCCCGGAGGAGGATATCCACCATGCCATCCGCCTGGCGCTGGACGCAGGCGTTATCCTGGCGGCCTTTGGTGATTTGCTGCGGGTGCCGGTCAACGTGCCGAAGGGCGAGCCACGCTCGCTGGTCGAGGCGAGCGCGGCCGGGGCGGATATCCGCGCCATCGCCACACCTCGGGAGGTGGTCGAGATCGCCCGCATGAATCCGGGGCGGCAGGTGGTTTTTCTTGCCGCCGGGTTCGAGACCACCACCGCGCCGGTCGCGGCCATGCTGGCTTCGGGGCAGCTGCCCGCTAATCTTTCCATTTTGCTCGCCGCGCGCCGCACCTGGCCCGCAGTCGCCATGCTGCTCGACTCGGGCAAGCCGGGCTTCGATGCGTTGATCGCGCCGGGGCATGTGGCGGCGGTGATGGGCGCGGAGGAGTGGCGCTTTGTGGCGGAAAAACATGCGTTGCCGGTCGCGGTGGCGGGCTTTAGCGCCGAGGGGATTCTGGCGGCCTTGCACGCGGTGCTGACGCAGATTGTCGAGGCGCGTTGCGCGCTGGAAAACAGCTACCCCGAGGTGGTGCGGCCGCAGGGCAACCCGATCGCCCGCCGCCTGCTGGATGAGGTGCTGCTCACCGAGGATGCGAATTGGCGTGGCATCGGCGTGATTCCGGCATCCGGTTTTGCCCTGCCGGAAGCATGGGTCGGTCTGGATGCGCGCCATCGTTACCCCATGTCCGAGGCCGTCCGCCGCCGGGCGGGCGAGATGCCGCCCGGTTGCGCCTGCGCCGAGGTGGTGCTCGGTCGTGTCCGCCCGCTGGATTGCCCGCTGTACGGCACGGCCTGCACCCCGCGCACGCCGGTCGGCCCGTGCATGGTGTCGGACGAGGGGGCTTGCCACATTGCCTGGAGCGGGGGCGTGCGGCGCGCGGCATGATCGAGGCCAGGCGTTTTCACATTGACGGGCGGGTGCAGGGGGTGGGGTTTCGTCCCTTTCTGGCGCGGCTGGCGCATGAGCAGGGGCTGGCGGGGGAGGTGGTCAATCGCGGCGGGCGGGTGGAGGGCGTGGTCGAGGGTTCAGCGCAAGATGTCGCCGTTTTCCTGTGCAGGCTGATGCAATCGCCGCCCGAGGGGTCGATTATTCTCGCTCTGCGCCATGAGCCGGTGGAAGTGCGCGGACGGCGGGGTTTCGGCATCCTTCCCGCCCAGCCGGGCGAGGACGGCGAGCGGTATCTGCCGCCGGATTGCGCACCCTGCCCGGACTGTCTGGCTGAGTTGAGCGATCAGGCTGATCGGCGTTATCGCTATCCCTTTATCACCTGCGCCGTGTGCGGGCCGCGCGTCAGCCTGCTGGCCTCCCTGCCCTGGGAGCGTGCGCATTCGGGCATGGCCGGGTTCGCGCCGTGTCCCGCCTGCCTGGGCGAGTATCACGACCCGTCGGATCGGCGTTTTCATGCCGAATCCATTGCCTGTCCGGCGTGCGGGCCGCGTCTGTGGTTGCTGCGGGATGGCGGGCGGCTCGACGGCGATTCGGCCTGTCTGGCCGCCGCCGTGCAGGTGCTGCGCGAGGGCGGTATTCTCGCGCTCAAGGGTGTGAGCGGCTATCAATTGCTGTGTGATGCGCGCAACGAGGCGGGCGTTCGCCGCCTGCGTGAGCGCAAGCACCGCCCGAGCAAGCCGCTGGCCGTGATGTTTCCGTGGGGCGGTTCGGATGGATTGGAGGCTGTGCGGCGCGATTTTGTGCTGGATGCGAACGCGGCCGGGGCGTTGGCTTCGTCCGCGCGACCCATCGTGCTGCTGCGCCCAGCCGGCTTGGCGCGCAGCTTGCCCGAGCTCATTGCGCCCGGGCTGGCCGAGATCGGCGTCATGCTGCCCTCCAGCCCGCTGCATCATCTGTTGCTGGCGGATTTCGGCGGTGCCGTGGTCGCCACCTCCGGCAATCGTTCCGGCGAGCCGCTGGCCAGTGCGCCGGAGGAGGCGGAGCGGCGGCTGACGGGGATTGCCGATGCCTTCCTGCATCATGATCGTCCCATTTTGTGGCCGATGGACGACCCGCTGCTGCGGATCATTGGCGGCAGCGTCCGTCCACTGCGGCTGGGGCGCGGTGATGCGCCGCTGGAGCTCGAACTGCCGTTCGCGTTCGAGCGTGTCTGGCTGGCGGCGGGCGGACAGATGAAGAACGCCGTGGCGTTGGGCTGGGGGCGGCGCGCCGTGCTCTCGCCACATGTCGGCGAGCTGGATAGCACTAGCGGGCTGGCGCGCTTCGAGAGCAGCGTAGTCAACATGCAGGCGCGCTATGAGCGCCGGGCGGAGAGCATCGCCCACGATGCCCATCCGGGGTATGTATCGACCCGCTGGGCGCGTGCCCAAGCCTTGCCGCAACGCGCCGTTCAGCATCACGCGGCGCACGCCTCCGCCCTGTACGCCGAGGCGTGGATGGCGCATGGCAAGCCGCCGGAGGACATGCTCGTGCTTGTCTGGGATGGTCTTGGCTACGGCGCGGATGGCGGTCTGTGGGGCGGTGAAGCCCTGCTTGGACATCCCGGGCAGTGGCGCAGGGTCGCCAGTCTGCGTCCGTTCCGTCTGCCGGGCGGCGAACGCGCCGCGCGCGAGGCCTGGCGTTGCGCGTGCGGGCTGTGCTGGGAAGCTGGGCGCGACTGGGGCGGCGCGCCGGAGGGCATGGATACCGAGTTGCTGCATGCCGCTTGGGCTCGGGGGCTGAATGCTCCGTTGACCAGTTCCATGGGGCGGCTGTTCGATGCCGCCGCCGCCTTGCTTGGTCTGTGCCCCAGAGCTAGTTATGGCGCTATAGCTCCGGCGCAAATTAGTCTTGAATGTAGGTCGGGCTTTAGCCCGACATGTCGGCATGAATGCCGACCTACAATCGCGGATAAAGCTGGACGAATCAATAGTTATAGCGCCAGTTACGAGGGCGAGGCGGCCATGCGTCTGGAAACTGTCGCCGCCGGGCATGGGGCAGACGTGCATCCGCTGGAACTGGCGTGGCGGCAGGAGGACATCTTGCGGCTCGATTGGATGCCCTTGCTCGATGTGTTGTTAGACGTTCGGTGTCCACTGGCCGAACGCGCGGCCTGTTTCCATGCCAGCTTGGCGCGCGCGGCGGTATGCTTGGCGCGCGAGCTGGGCGTGGCGCGGGTCGGTCTGAGCGGCGGTGTGATGCAAAATCGCCTGCTGGTCGAGACGATCCATGCCGAGGCGGCGCGGGTCGGGCTACAGGTTTTTTCCCCCGCGCGCGTGCCGGTCAATGATGCGGGGCTGGCCTTCGGTCAACTGGTCGAAGCGCATTTCATGGAGTGTTCCGTATGAGTTCAGAACGTATCACCTTGGCGCATGGCAACGGCGGGCGGCTGATGCGTGAGCTGATCGAGGGCATCTTCGCGCGCCATCTCGGCAATCCCGCGCTGGACACCGAGCGCGATGCCGCCGAACTGGCCTGGCCCAGCGGACGGCTGATGTTTACCACCGACGGTTTTACCGTGCAGCCGCTGGAGTTTCCGGGGGGCAGTATCGGCAGTCTGGCGGTGCATGGGGTGGTCAACGATCTTGCCGTCAGCGGGGCGCGGGCGCGCTACCTGAGCGTGGCAGTGCTGCTGGAAGAAGGTCTGGAGCTGGCGTTGCTGGAGCGCATCGTCATGGATCTGGCGGCAGCCGCGCGAGCCTGCGGGGTGCGCGTGGTGGCCGGGGACACCAAGGTGGTGCGGCGGGGCGAGGGTGGCGGCATCTACCTGACGCTCAGCGCTATCGGCGAGGCATGGCCGGGCCCGGCGCTTGGCATGGCCGCCATCCGCCCCGGCGACGCCGTACTGGTCAGCGGCGCGGTGGGCGATCATGGCGCGGCGGTGATGCTGGCGCGCGAGCAATTCGGCCTGCGCGGGGGGCTGCGCTCGGACTCGGCGAGCGTGCTGCCGCTGGCGGAGGCGGCCATGCGCTTCGATGGCCTGCGCTTCATGCGCGACCCCACGCGCGGTGGCTTGGCGACGGTGATGCACGAAATCGCCGCCGCGACCGGATTAGGGGTGCGCCTGAGCGAATCGGCGATCCCCGTGCGCCAGGCCGTGGCCGGGGTGTGCGAATTGCTAGGCTTCGACCCGCTGTTCCTCGCTTGTGAGGGGCGCGTGGTCGCGGTGGTCGATCACGCCCAGGCGGATGCCGTGCTGGAGGCATGGCGCGGGCTGGCGGAGGGGCAAGAGGCCGCGCGCATTGGGTGCGTGGTTTCCGCGCCGCACGGACTGGTGCTGGCAACGGAGTTGGGTGAGCGCATGGTGCAAGAACTGGAAGATGACCCGCTGCCGAGGATTTGTTGAGCTTCTGCCTTGTGCGCATGGGTATCAAGTTGCCGAATCGGGCGAGCACTGGCGCGTGGCCTACCGGCTGGATGTGAGCGGCAACCGGCGCTTGCGGTTGATGGTGGAGCAGGCGGAGACGGCTTGATACCGCATATGTCTACACAAGAGTGTATATTCAAGACATGAACATATCCGGCTTTGATTGGGATGATGGCAACTGGCCGAAGTGCGGCAAGCATGGCGTTTCCCGCGAAGAAATCGAACAGGTTTTAATGGGCAAGCCTGCCGTGATGCCGGATCCGCACCCCGATGAACCGCGCATGCGAGCCATTGGAAAAACAGAAGCTGGGCGCTATGTGTTTATGGCCTTCATGTTGCGCATCATCGACGGCAAAAACTTGCTCCGCCCCATCAGTGCCCGCTACATGCACCAAAAAGAGATTGACCACTATGAAAAATCACACACAACAGCCCATGCCATCCATCCCTAGCGATGCCGCAGCGGAAGAGTTCGTTGCCACGGCCGACCTCTCCGAGTTCGATCTTTCAGGTTTCAAGCCCATGAACTTCGAGTTTGAGGCGAAATCCGCCGCCTTGAATATGCGCCTGCCCAGGAATCTTCTGGATGCGGTCAAGCGCAAAGCTGCCGCCAAAGGCATACCCTATACGCGCTATGTCCGCCTGCTGATTGAGAATGACGTTAGCCGTTGAGTGACGTGGTTGATGGTCGAGCAGGCGGAGACGGCTTGACATCGTTAGGGCGCGGAACTCGCGCGTATGACAATGAAACATATGGGGTGCAACGATGTTAACCGTGCGGCTTGATGCAGGGCTTGAGCAATGGGTGGAGCTGTACGCCGCCGAACACAGCATGAAAAAAAGCGACGTGGTGCGCGAGGCGTTGCTGCGCTATTTGGAAGATGCTGAGGACGCGGCGCTGGCCGTGTCGGCTTTGCGCGAGATGCGTTCCAGCCAGCCGCTGGCTGAGTTTATGCGCCCGTCCTTGAAGCAGTTGCTGCTTTCCAAGCAGGCGCGTACCGACATGATCGAGCCCGAGCGGGTAAAGCGCCACATGGTTAAGCGGATGCGGTGACGAGAAAAATGTGTGGCCGCATCTTCGCCACAAGAAACGTGGCGGACTTCAATGCGCTTGGGGTGGCGGCGCTTAATCCATTTGTTCCTGCTGGGGAAAAACTGCGCCACGCGGGCTGTTTCCGATGTTCCGTTTTGTGATTTTTCAGGGCGGAATTCCCTCAATCGAGTCTGACCCCAAGGCTTCGCAAGGTCTCGTAACAGTCGTATACGGCCTATCAATGAAATCAAAGGGTTACAGAAATGTGTATAAGGCGATGCCGTCAGGGGCATCGCGCCAGCAGCGAATGGTTATGCGTCAACATAACGTTTCTGAAGTTTGAACTTAATTGGCGAGAGATCAAATTCATTCAGTAGAACCGACAGGGAAAGGTATCTGATGTTCTTGAGAGATCCACAGCGGTCAAAGCTAGCAAAGACAAATGAACTGCAGTCTTCATTATTCTTGAAAAACTCAATTTGCCCCGAAGAAACATAGATATTCGATTCATCCTCAGCCCGGCTAGATTTTACCTCAATATAGTGGTCAATGAACTTCCCATCAATTTTTCTAACTGACTTAATGTCAAACGGTGACTGGGGAACGGACTGGGAAATCCACTCAACATCACTTGCTAACGCCCCGATTTTCTCAGCATGCGCGACCTCGTGCTCATATACATACTTTTCGCCCAAAAATCCTAACTCCTGATCTGGTGGGCTAATGCCACCAGTCGTATTGGTTTTTGGAGGTTTTGAAGTATTTAATGAAGCTGCGGAAAAATAACGGCTGTTAATTTCGTTGAGAACATCAATCTGTCGCTCCAGCACTACTCGTTTTGATAACTTTGCGCTTGATATTTCCTTGGTTGCGCTTCGCAATGCCTCAGCGATTATGTTTTTTGCATGAATTTCTTCTATGTTTCGCAGTCCATTGCCCCAAGTCTTGAGCCTTGGCGTGTAGGTTCCATCGTGGAAGTCATAATCGATCGGCGGAGTAAATAGGGTTACCAGGTTCTGCGGGGCTTCTACACGATAGATAAGTGGCTCTTTAATGCCATCAATTGTTTCGATTTCTTTTCGCTTCTTTGGTTTCTTCAGTACAGCAGCTCCAGCATGAACCCCAACAATGCAGGATGGCATCTCTCGGTCTGTTTTATATGTAAACGAAAATATTACGAACTCTTCATCAATGCGGTTCCGGCCAGGAATGCACGTCGGCGGCAAGTACATTTGAACATTGCCGTTTTCTGGTATGGAGTAGTTCAGGCACTCATGAAAACCATTGCCACCGACATCCTCTTCTCGATAGATCTTTAGATATGCGTCGTACTCTTTTGCCGATGGAGGCTTTGAGTATTTGAGGTGTGGTGGAATTGACTTACGATGATCGTAGTGAATTTTTATCGCTATGAAGTTAGTCACTGACAGCTCCTATTGGACGATTTCATTGGTACATAACGTAGAGCTAAGCCGACCGCTGGAGCGTAGCGGAAGCGGGTCGGCTTGAGCGCCATGTTAGGCAGCAGGAGTCCAAGAATTTTCCTCGCCAGAGTTGAAGTTCTTGTATTTGACCCCAAAAATAAATGGCGCTCCCTCAAAAGAGCCACCGTAACTGCTTCTTGATTTTCATCCATGAGGTTTCAACATGTTAAAGCTAGAAAATATTGCCAATAATGTCATTGACACGATCGAAAAAGTTTCAAGCCCTGCTTCCCGTGCGGGCTCGGTTATTGAGCGCGCCGGAAGAATGCGTGAAGAGGGTGTTGATTCAGATGTCATTGCACTACAAATGTCAAAAAATAGCCCAAATTATCAAACATACACGACAAGGGATGTCGAGGGTTATTCGAAACTCTACCAAGATTCGAAAACTAAAGTCACCATTACTTCAAAGCAAGCCCGAGCTTTGATTAAAGACCAATATGAAACGAATCCTGCCGCCGATGACCTAATTTCTCAGTCTTGATTTCAGATATACCAAACCAACAGAAGCCCGCACTCAGTGGGCTTTTTTATACACGCCTAACGTGAGTTATCCGGCAAATGTCGGCGTAAAGGTCCTATCAGACAAGACCGATAAGACGGTGATGTTCCGCAATTCTAGTCGGTGAACTGGCGAAGCGTACTCATCAAGCGAAAAAAATCAGCCGCTAACACCACAAAAAAGCCCCGGTCTATGCCGGGGCTTGTTATTCAGAGCACTGAGAATCAATACAACGTCTGACCCGCCAGATACGCACTGCGGAAGGAGGCGTAGTCGTATTCCACCTGGGTGGCGCATCCCCAGAAGACACGCTTCATCGACCATCAAGAAACAAACACTGCCGACATTATAGGCGGGGATCCACCGGCTCGCTTTCCAGCGCGAGGACGGCGAACACGCACTCGTGCACGCGGCGGAGCGGCTCCTTGCGGACGAAGCGCTCCAGGCCTTCGATGCCCAGTGCGAACTCTCTGAGGGCGAGGGAGCGCTTCACCGACAGACCGCGCGAACGCAGGCGCTCAAGGTTCTCGGCCAGCGTGTACTCCATGCCGTAGATGATGCGCAGATACTCGGCGCCACGGCACTTGACGGCGGGTTGCGCGATGCCGCGTCGGCCACGGGAGACGAACTCCAGTGGCTTGACCACCATGCCCTCTCCGCCGCGAGCCGTCAGTTCCTCCCACCAGCAAACGCCTTCAGCTTCTGACGCGGAATCGGTCACGTCGACGAGCCGGTACGCCGTTGCCATCAGCAGCGGGTCGCCGCCAGCACTCAGCTTGGAGAGCGTTTCCATGTGCCACAGGTTGCTCTGATCGATGTGAATCTTGCCTTCGCTGGCCAGCAGATGGAACGGCGCGACGCGCAGGTCGTCGAGCGAGGTCACTGACCAGCAGTATCTGCGGTACGCCTCGGTGTAGCGCTCGGCAAGCTGCGCGCGATCCTGGGTGTGCTTCAGCAGTGAGCCCACGTCGGCACCGCGCGCAAGTGCACGTTCCAGTGCGGAAACCGCCTCACCCAGCGCCGCGCGGGAGGCCGCGCCGACGGCGGCGTACTGGGTTTTGAGCAGCTCTTGCGCCTTGGCCGACCATGGCATCAGTTCGCAGTCCAGGCACATCCAGTCGGTGGCCAGCTCGTCCCAGAGCCCGGCTTGGTCGGCAGCGCGGCGGATCCGGGCGAGCAGCGCCTTCTCCAGCGCGTCGTCATCGAAGAAGCGGCGACCGGTGCGGGTGTAGATGATGCCATCTTCGTTTTCGACGATGCCGAAGCGCGTGCGGGCGACGCTGGCATCGCGGCACACGATAATCACGGCGCGCGATCCCATGTGCTTTTCTTCGCAAATCACCTTGGGGATGCCCTGCTGTCGGTAGTAGGCGAAGGCTTGCGCGGGATGTTCGAGCAGATCGCCGTCCGGCGCGGTGTCAGTCGGCGACATGGTCGGCGGCAGGTAGATCAGCCACTTCGGATTCGCCGCAAAACGACTCATCACTTCCAGCGCGGTGGTGGCGTTCTCTTCGCGCACGGTGATGGTGTGATGCAGGCGCGTGGTCACGATGCGCTTGCCGAGCACATCGTCCAGGTCGAGCACCTCGTCATCGTCCTGCTGCGCCGTCATGGCCGACGCTTGGGCGCTCTGATCGAGGAACGGCTTGGCAGGCTGGGACCATATTCGTTCGGCTGGCACGGAGACCAGCTCTTTCTCCGGGTAGCGCAGCGCGGTGAGGCGACCGCCGAACACGCAGCCGGTGTCGATGTTCAAGGTGCCGTTCAGCCATTCGGGTTCGGGAACCGGCGTGTGCCCGTACACCACCATGGCGCGTCCCCGATACTCGGCGGCCCAGTTGTAGCGGACGGGGAGGCCAAATTCATCGGTCTCTCCGGTGGTTTCGCCGTACAGCGCAAAGTCGCGCACCTTGCCGGAGCCGCGCCCTTGCATCGACTCCTTCATGCCAGCGTGTGCGACCACGAGCTTGCCATCGTCCAGCACGTAATGCGAGACCAGGTCATCCATGAAGTCCGTCACCGCGTTGACGAACTCCGGTGGCTCGCGTTCGAGTTGAGCCAGCGACTCCGCGAGCCCGTGCGTGATCTGCACGTTCTTGCCGCGCAGTTTGCGCAGCAGCTTCATCTCGTGATTGCCGGGAACACAGAGCGCGCTTCCGGCCTCGACCATCGGCATGACGATGCGCAGAACGCCGGGGATGTCCGGCCCCCGATCGACCAAATCGCCAAGGAAGATGACTTTGCGCCCGTCCGGATGCTGGTGGGTGCTCGCGTCGTAGCCCAGCCGCGCGAGCAGGGTTTCCAGCTCGGCACGGCAGCCATGAATATCGCCGATGATGTCGAACGGGCCGTGCTCGCCGCGCCGATTGTTCCACAGCGGCTGGCGTTCGATGCTCACCCCTTCGACCTCGTCGAGGGATGACAGCGTGAAGATGTGGCGAAAGCCTTCGCGCGCCAGTCCGCGGATCGAACGACGCATCTGCTGCGCCTGCTGTCGGATGACGTGAGGGCCGAAATGGCGATCCGGTCGCGTCTTGTTGCGCTCGTGGCAGATATTTTCGGGCAGGTCGAAGACGATTGCGACTGGCAAGCAGTGGTACTGGCGCGCAAGCGCCACGAGAGGTTTCCTTGCCTCGGGCTGCACGTTCGTTGCATCAATTACCGTGAGCTTGCCTGCGGCGAGACGTTTCGCCGCGATAAAATGCAGCACCTCGAAGGCATCGTTGGTGGCGGCCTGGTTGTTCTGGTCGTCGCTGACCAGTCCACGGCAGACATCAGACGAAAGCACCTCGGTGGACTTGAAGTGCTTTTGGGCGAAGGTCGACTTGCCCGCGCCGGAAGGGCCGATGAGCACGACCAGCGCGAGTTCGGGAACGGTAATTTTCATCGTGCGAATACCGCCATTTGGGTTGGGGAACCGAGCACAGCGTCTTCCTGACCCACGGCGACGAAGCGAACGTTGTAGCGAAAGCGCGCGGCGATGCCTTTTGCCCATGCTTCGAATTCCGCCCTGGACCACTCGAAACGGTGATCCTGGTGGCGGAAGCGCCCCGCAGGCAGGTTCTCGAACTTCACGTTGTACTCGGCATTGGGCGTGGTCACGATGACCGTGCCCGGACAGGCGAACTCGAAGATGCTTCGTTCGAACGCCGCCAGCCGCGACGGCTCAAGGTGCTCGATCACCTCGATGACGGCCGCAGCATCGTATCCGGCGAGCCGCTTGTCCCGATACACCAGCGAGCTCTGGAACAGCTTGATGCGCTCCTGCTGCTTCTCGGACATCTGCTCAAGTCGGAGTCGATCACGGCTGATTTCGAGCGCCCGGTGGGAGACATCGACCCCCACGATTTCGTCGAAGAGCTTCTCCTTGAGCAGCGCGCGCAAAAGCTGTCCCTCGCCGCAGCCGAGATCCAGAACCCGCTTGGCACCACTCTGCTTGAGCGCCGCGATGACCGTGCCGATGCGTTGTTCGTTCAAGCTGATGCGCGTCTCAATCTCTGCTTCTTCCTGAGCATGATCCGCCTGAACCTCGTCGGCGGCGGGCTGCTCCTCGGCCATGATTTGCTCAAGCGCCTGGCGAGCCAGACTGCGCTGTTGTTTCAGATAGCGCCGCGCGATCAGCTCGCGCTCAGGATGCGTTGCAAGCCAGCCCTCGCCGTGGCGCACCAGCTTTTCGACCTCGTCGTCGCCGACCCAGTAGTGTTTGTCGTCGTCAAGGACGGGAACGAGCACGTAGAGGTGCGTGAGCAAATCGCCGAGCCGCTTGCTGCCTGTGAGCGTGACGGTAAAGTAGCGGCTCGCTCCCCAGTCCGGGTTCTGCTCGTCGAGCGCGTGTCGCTCAGCCATCACCGCGTAGCCGAGCGGCTCGAACAGACGCCGCAGGAAGGCTTCGCCACCACGGCATGGAAGAACCGAGAGGCGCGCTTCGAGCGGGATCTCTTGCGCCGCCAGTTCCGGCCTCTCCTTGCTGCGTCCCGCGAGCGCGGTGCCGAATACATCGGCCAGCGCCACGCTCAGGAACGACGAGCCAACGTAGGGTCGATCATTGACGTACTGCTCAAGGGTGCGCCCCTCGCCGGGAGGGCCTTGCCGACCACGCACCAGCCCGATCGGATCAATCTCAATCAGCAGGGCAGCCGTGCAGCGCTCGGGCTCAACCACCGGGTAGAAAACATGCGCCTTGCCGAAGCCAAGGTTGAACACCTGCGCATGGAGCGGGTTCTTGTGCAGGAGGTAGCCCAGATCCGGGGCTGATGCCATCGTGCTAGTAATCGTCAACAGCATGAGTCACCTTTATGTGGCGTGTTACGTGGTTTTATAGATTCGGCACGAATTATTCGTGATTAACCGTTCGGGCTGAGCCTGTCGAAGCCCCGCACAAAGGCTCTTCGACAGGCTCAGAGCGAACGGTTATCGTGGTATTTAAGTGCCGAATCAATAGTTTCACCCATCGGTGCGCGCGGCGCACCCTACTTCAGGGCTTGATTGTGCCGCATCAACCCGGTAACTGATGTCCACGGTTATTTTCCATATTTTTCACGCGCTTCCTGGCTTTGATATACAGCAAACTCGGCGATGAAATCAGGGTTTTCGCATGTGCTGCCATCGTCTAGTTCATAAAAACCTTCTTCAGCAATCTCGTAGAGCTGTTCGCCATATGGCAGCGATTCATCTTCGCCCGAGGGTCGGGTAACAACGACGGTGTTTTCGTTAAAAAATTTTACCTTGCCAAAGAAAGTATCAAATGTTTCATGCCCGTGGTTATCGATCATTCTTTTGGAAACGAGTATTACTTTGTTATCAAGATCAATCATGTGGTCTTACCTAATGAGTCGAGTTTGACACCATTGGGTTTGGCTTGTGTTGGATGACAGTATCTACGCGGGCTTTGCAGATGCTATGTCGTCTGCCATACTTTGCAATTTACCCGCTAGAAATGAAAACGCTTTAATGACATGGATTTTATATGTTCTTTTTGTGTTTATGGTTTTTGGTGTATGTCCAAGAACCAAGCATGACCATTCTTTCAAATCAACATCATAATTTTCAGGGAATAGCTTGTGGGCAATGCTATTTCTTATTTGATTTATTTTCTTCAGGTGCTGGTATTCGCTTTTTAAGTGCTGGCTATTTAAGGCTGCAACCAGTTCAAGTGTTTTTCCATACATTAGCCTCATGCTCTCAATGCGTTTAATGTCCAGGCCATGAGCAATAAGTATTTGATTAAGCATTTGCTCAAGGATCAAGTGCCCTTTGAGCAAAATCAGCTCCATGTCGTCATAGTCTTTTAGTTTGACTGTTACGGCGTGCTCAAGAATTTGGGTCGGGATCATTTTGGGGTTGCTCTAACGTCTGAGTTTAGGGGCGCGCCGCCGATAGGCGGAGCCGTCCCCTGCAACGATGGGTTAGCGCGATAGGGTGACTGCGGGCTTGCTTTCAAACTCCACCTTTGCTTGGTATTTGACATACCTCTGTAATGCCTCAAAGGCCTCAGCGGTCTTAATTGGCTCTGCGATGTTCTCGGCGAAATAGAGTTGGTTATCGGTTGCTTGGACTAGCACCGCATATTGAATGTTGGGGCCAAATACAGGATCAGACTCAGCAGCCGTTGCAGTAGCGGCTGCTTGTTCCCCGGGTTGTAGTGTCTTCGGCAGAGAGTAGGTAGCTTCCGAGGCGAACTGCCCTTTGAATGTGTTCGAGAAGTCCGACGCAGGGTTATAGGCAATAAAGGAAACTGCGGGGCGGAGCGTGATTGGCGTTTGACCGGAGTTGTGAACCTTCACCGTGAAAGTGGCTGGACGTGATTTAGCGTTCTCGACATAATCTGGGCGCGAAACCGTAAGTTGAGTGTAGATGGTTGGCTTCTCCTTTTCACGAGTTCTCAATTCTTGGTACGTGCTCAAGCCCGCGCCCCAGATACCAAGGGCGATGGCGACTACCGTAGCGATTTGTTGTAAGCGATCTGTCGGTTGTGTGTTCATGGGATAGTGTGAATCGCGTTAACGTGAATTATCCGACAAATGTCGGCGTAAAAGTCTTATCGGACAGGTTCGATAAGACGGTGATGTTCCGCAATTTTAGTCTGTGAACTGGCGAAGCGCACTCACCAAGCGAAAAAAACAGCCATCAACACCACAAAAAAGCCCCGGGCTATGCCGGGGCTTGGTATTCGGAGCGCTACGAATCAATACAACGTCTGACCCGCCAGATACGCGCTGCGGAAGGAGGCGTAGTCGTATTCCACCTGGGTGGCGTAGTCCTTGGCGAAGCTGCGTACTTCGGCGCGGAACTGGTCGTGCTTGCCGTTGGTGATGTCGCTGATGGCTTTGTCCGCGCCGCTGGCAATCAGCGCCGTGTCGTAATCCTTGTCAGAGATCGCGTGAATCTTGGCCACGACCTTGCCGAAGGTGTCGGTGGCGTCCATCCACTCGCTGTAGCTGGTCAGGGCGGTGTAGTCGAAGTCTTCCTGGAACGGCGATTTCTCGCGCAGGAAGTAGTTCACGCCGGAAACGGTCGTCCAGCCGGTGAGAACATCGGCGCTCAGTGTTTGGGCTTTGAGGGTGAGGGCGATGCGCTTGCCTTGGTGCGAGCTGTAGGCGGTGGCGGGCATCAGGCTGCCGGCGGCGATGGCGACGCTGCTGCTGACGCTTTGCTTCATTTCGAGGATCACGTCGTCGCTGGTCGAGGTGCTCGGGCCTTCGATCAGCAGGTAGTAGCGGTAGCGCCCGAGGCTGCCGACACCGGAGCCGAGTTTCAGGCGTGCGTCCTTGAGTTTGTAGTAGCTGGTGGCGTAGCGCTTGGAGGAGGCGATGGAGCTGATGTAGCTGCTCATGGCGGTGTTGATGGCGTTGTAGCTGGTGGTGCTGAGCACTTGCAGGTCGCTGGCGTTGAGGAATTTGCGCGCGCCGCTGACGATGCTGCTGTATTTGTCGAGCAGTTTGCTGCGCGATTTGCTGTCCAGCGCCTGGATAGTGTTTTCGACCTCGCCCGCGGTGTTGCCGGTGGTCAGACGGTAGGATTTTTCACCGTCGTTGCCGCTGAATTCGTCCATTTTGTCGAGGTAGGATTCGACGAAATTATCCACCAGAGCGTCGCGGTCGCTGGAGGAAATGCCTTGTTCCTTGGCGGCGAGCAGGATGCTGACCGCCATGCGCCATACGTCCCAGGTGTACGGGCCCCAGTAGCCTTCGTCGAAGTCGCTGACATCGAATACCTTGTTGCCGCTGGCATCCTTGATGGCACCGACGTTTTGCAGGTGCATATCGCCTTCCAGCCAGACTTTGGCGGTCGTGCTGTCGGTGTAGGCGGAGGAGCGGGTTTTTACGTCCTGGTAGAACAGGTGGGCGGTGCCGCGATAGAACGCGAAGGGGCCGACGCTCATCTTGTCCATTTTTGTGGACAACTCTTGCGGCAGCTGGGCGGCGTAGGGGTGGTTGAAGCTGTAGATGTTTTGCGTGACCCAGGTGCTGCGTGAAGCGGCGGCTTGGGCGGTGAGGGGGAGTGCGATGACGGCGCTCACGGCAAGCAGAAGACTTAGACGCTGAAATACGGTGGACATTTTGATACTCGCGTTGGTTTCGGGAAAAACGAGCGCGGATTCTAAACGCCGGGGTGGGCAAAAATTATGACAAGTGTGGGGTTATTTGCATCAACGGCTGATTACGGTTGCTCGTACACCCATTGCAGCAAGGCATCCTGCACCTTGCTGCCTACGCCCAAGTGTACGCCGGGTTCGTTTTGCAGCACGGCGACGGCATAGGCCTGGCCGTTGCGCGAATACATGAAGCCTGCGATGGCGCGGGTGCCGTTGAGTGTGCCGGTTTTAAGCTGCGCTCGGCCTTGAATGTCTTCATTCTTCAGGCGTTTGCGTACGGTGCCATCAATGCCGACGATCGGCAGCGAGGCGGAAAATTCCAGCATGGTGGGGCTGCGGTAGACGTGCATCAGTAAATCACCGAGCTGGCGGGCGCTGATGCGGGCTTCGCGTGACAGACCGGAGCCGTTGCCAAGCACAAAGCCCGGCCAGCGCATTTGGTTTTCTTCCAGCCAAAGATCAACGGCTCGCACCCCTTTTTCCGGGGTGGCCGGTGCGCCGAGTTTTTTGGCGGCCACAGAGAGCAGTAGTTGGCGTGCCATGACATTGCTGCTGAGTTTGTTCATCGGGATGATGATGTCGGCCAGTGGGCGTGATTGATAGGTGTAGAACAGTGCCGCTTTGGCGGGCGTGGGGGCGACGCGCACGTTGCCGTTAAAACTGCCGCCTTGTTGAGCCCACATGCTGCGGAATGCGCCCAGGAGCATGTTTTCGGGCGGTACAACCACGCGGTACATATCTTTTTCGCCACAGCTTGGGGCGAAGTTGCCGCTAAATTCGATCACCGTCTCGGTCGGCGTGGGTTTGACGCGCATGGCGGGCTCGCCGCAGCCCGCTTTTTTCGAGGCTTTGACGCTGTTTTCAATGCGCATACCGGGGATGGGTAGCTCGCTTTGGATATTCAGGCGACTGCTGACGGGGTCGGGGGCGATCAGGAAGCGGGTGGCGCGTTGATTGAGCAAAAGCGCGTCCGGCAGGGCGTTGTAGGGTTTGTAGGGCGCGCCGTCAAAGGCGGCCGGGTCTTCGGGCGGTAGGCTGAAAAAACTGTTATCGAGGATCAGGTCGCCTTGAATCGTCTGCAGCCCTTGGCTGCGCAGATCCTGGATGAGCGCCGCCAGGTCTTCGGTGAAAAACATGGGGTTGCCGTAGCCTTTGAGGATCAAATCGCCCTTGAGCACGCCATTGACCACGGGCTTGCTGGTGTAAGCCTCCGTGGGCCAGGTGTAGCCCGGGCCGAGAATGTCGAGTGCCGCAGCGGTGGTCACCAGCTTCATGACTGAGGCTGGGTTTTGCGCTCGGTCGGCATTCCAACTCAGCAAGGGTTTGTCGTTGTCTACCGCCTGTACCCAGATGCTCAGGGTCGTTGGGGAAGACTGATTTGCCGCCAATGTGTCTTCAACTTCGGCCGGCAAACGGGCATAGGCGGTCAAGTCGGCGGCGCATCCGGCCTGGGTGAAGGGCAGCAGTAGCAGAAAAGCGAGAAGTCGTTTGAGTGTATTCATGGGCGCACACTCTAGCGGTGAGAGGGCAAACAGGCTAGTCTTCCGTGTTTTAATTTTTATCGGGGTTCGATCATGCAGCTGGATAATGTCAGTTTGAATCGTAAGGCCAATCTGTATTTTGATGGCAAGGTGGTCAGTCACGGCTTCACCCTGCCGAACGGGCAGAAGGCGACCTTGGGTGTCATTTTCCCCGGCAGCTTCCGTTTTAATGTGCAAGCACCGGAATTGATGGAGATTACCGCAGGCCAGTGCCGCGTCAATGTCGGTGAAGCTGGATGGCAGGACATGGCCGTAGGCAGCGCGTTTAATGTGCCGGAAAACGGTTTTTTTGATATTGAAGTTGTGGACGGTACAGCGGAATATCAGTGTACGTTTGGTTGAATTTTTGAATGCAAGCCACAGAGGACACAGAGCACACAGAGATAAGCCTCGGTGCCTGACTTATGTCCGCTCTCCATTCTCTGTGTGCTCTGTGAACTCGGTGGCTAGAAAATATAATGTTAGAAATTAATCCCATCCTGAATGAAATCAAAGACCTGCAAGAGCGCGCTGGCGCTCTGAGGGGGTATCTTTGACTACGATCTCAAAGCTGAGCGTCTGGAAGAAGTTTTAAGGGAGCTGGAAGACCCCGCGCTGTGGAATAACCCGGAAACCGCGCAAGCCTTGAGCAAGGAGCGCTCGGCTTTGGAAGCGGTGGTGCATACGCTGACTGATCTGGATGCCGGTTTGGGCGATGCCGCCGAGTTGTTGCAGATGGCGGCGGAGGAAGATGACGAAGCCACGGTAGCGTCGATTGCCGACGAAGTGGCCACGCAGCGAGTCAAGGTGGAAAAACTCGAATTCCGCCGCATGTTCTCCGGCGAAGCCGATGCCAGCAACGCCTTCCTGGATATTCAGGCGGGCGCGGGCGGCACCGAGGCGCAAGACTGGGCGAGCATGATTTTCCGCATGTACCTGCGCTGGGCGGAAAAACGCGGCTTCAAGACCGAAATTCTCGAAGTCTCCGATGGCGATGTGGCGGGGATCAAGTCGGCCTCGATTCGCGTGGAAGGCGAATATGCTTACGGCTGGCTGCGTACCGAAACCGGCGTGCATCGTCTGGTGCGCAAGTCGCCGTTTGATTCCGGAAACCGTCGTCATACCTCGTTTTCTTCGGTATTCGTTGCGCCTGAGGTGGACGATAGCTTTACGATTGAGGTCAATCCGGCGGATCTGAAGGTGGATGTGTATCGCGCCTCCGGTGCGGGCGGACAGCACGTCAACCGTACCGAATCCGCCGTGCGTTTTACGCATATCCCGACCGGGGTGGTGGTGGCTTGCCAGACGCAGCGTTCGCAGATTCAAAACCGCGAAACGGCGATGAAGATGCTTAAAGCCAAACTGTACGAGCTGGAAGTGCAAAAGCGTAATGCGGTGGCGCAGGCGTTGGAAGACACCAAGTCGGACGTGTCCTGGGGCAATCAGATTCGCTCGTATGTGTTGGATCAGTCGCGCATCAAGGATTTACGCACCGGCTACGAAACCGGCAACACGCAAGCCGTGTTGGATGGTGACCTGGATCCGTTTATTGAGGCTAGTCTGAAGAGCGGGCTGTAAGTTATTATCATGCGCATGATTTATGTGCATGAGGAATGAGGTCATGGGAATAGTCATCTATGACGAGCGCGCAGCCAAACAATCGACCAATCTTTCCATCAACAGCGATTTGTTGCGACAGGCGCGAGAGTTCAAGTTGAATGTTTCGCGCGCGGCGGAAGAGCGTTTGGCAGAGCTCGTTCGAGCCGAGAAGGAGCGCCAATTGCGCGAGGATTTGGCCGAGTCCATCCAGGCTTACAATGAATTTGTCGATACGCATGGTGTTTTTGGTGATGGATTGAGACTGTTCTAAATGGCTCAGTTCGACATCTATTGCAACGATGGGCGCGACCGGACGTCGTTTCCTTATGTTATGGCCGTGCAGTGCGATCTATTTAATGAGATGCGTAGCGTTGTGGTCATACCGCTCACCGCGCCAGCGAATGTGCAAAAAGTTCACCCTCGTTTCCAGCCGCGCATCATCCATGCGGGTGAAAGCTGGGCGTGTGCCACTCAGCTGATGGCTGCCATTCCGCGTGCGCCGCTCGGTGCGCCTGTCGGCAACGCGGCAGCTTTTCGGGCGGACATCCTTGCCGCTATTGATCTTCTTTTTACCGGAATTTGAAATTAAATGTCTGAACACGACACCCCGATGGTTGATGCCAACCTCTCCGAGAGCCACCTGATTGCCGAGCGTCGCACCAAGCTGGCGCGTATCCGCGAGCAGGGGATTGCCTTTCCCAGCGATTTCCGCCGCAATGTAGTGGCGGGTGAATTGCACGCCGAATATGGCGAGAAGGATAAGGAGTGGTTTGAGGCCAATCCTCCCGTGCGCGCGATTGTGGCCGGGCGGGTAATGGCCAAGCGCATTATGGGCAAGGCGAGTTTTGTGTCGGTGCTGGATATGTCCGGGCGCATTCAGTGCTATATCACCCAGAATGATATGGGCGCGGCCTATGATGATTTCAAAACCTGGGATATCGGCGACATTATTGGCGTGGACGGGCGTTTATTTCGCACCAATAAGGGTGAATTATCCATTCATGCCGATAGTGCGCGTTTATTAACCAAATCGCTGCGCCCCTTGCCGGATAAATTTCACGGACTGACCGATACCGAGCAGCGTTATCGTCAACGTTATGTGGATTTGATTATGAATGAGCCGGTGCGAGAAACTTTCCGCATCCGAACCAAGGCCATTAAATATATTCGCGACTTTCTGGATGCGCGCCAGTTCCTGGAAGTTGAAACGCCGATGATGCACGTTATTCCCGGCGGCGCAGCGGCCAAGCCGTTTGTCACCTTTCACAATACGCTGGATATGGAGTTATTCCTGCGTATTGCGCCGGAGTTATACCTGAAGCGTCTGGTGGTGGGTGGTTTTGAGCGGGTATATGAGATTAACCGCAATTTCCGTAACGAGGGTTTGTCTACGCGGCATAATCCTGAGTTTACGATGATTGAGTTTTATCAGGCGTATGCTGATCATAATGATTTGATGGATTTAACCGAAGAATTATTGCGCGGCCTTGCTTTGCATATTTTGGGTAAAACCGAAGTGCCCTATCAGGGCGAGGTGTATGATTTTGGTACGAGATTTGAGCGCATGACCGTTAAAGAGGCGATTCTTCGTTTCAACGATAGCGTAAGCATGGACGATCTGGATGACGACGTGCGCTGCCGTGCCTTGGCTAGCAAGCTAGGCATTAAACTCAAAGATAGTTACGGTCTGGGTAAAGTGCAGATCGAAATTTTCGAGCACACCGCCGAGCATCAACTGAAAAACCCGACCTTTATTACCGAATACCCGGCAGAAGTTTCGCCTCTTGCAAGGCGCAATGATACGAATCCAATGGTGACGGATCGCTTCGAATTCTTTATTGGCGGGCGCGAGATTGCCAACGGTTTCTCCGAGTTGAACGACGCGGAAGACCAGGCCGAGCGTTTTATGCAGCAAGTGGCGGATAAAGACGCGGGCGATGATGAAGCCATGCACTTTGACGCGGATTATATTCGTGCGCTGGAGCATGGTTTACCGCCGACTGCAGGCGAGGGTATTGGCATCGACCGCCTAGTGATGCTGTTGACCGACTCGCCGTCGATCCGGGATGTGTTGTTGTTCCCGCATATGCGGCCGGAGTGAAAACAATTTTTAGCCACAGAGATCACAGAGCACACAGAGAGTTTCTTCTCCAACTCCGTGACCTCTGTGCCCTCTGTGGCTAAACGGGTTTGTATGCTCATTACTGAAAATGCCTCACTGCTTGCGTTCAATACCTTTCGCGTCGATGTGGGGGCGCGTTATTTCGTCACGCTGGAAACGTTGGAGGATATTCCCGTTTTTCTTGCCGATACGCGCTTGCACAAACTGCCACGTCTGATTCTGGGCGGCGGCAGCAATGTTCTGCTGCGCGATGACTTCCCCGGTGTGGTGCTGCATGTCGCCCTCAAGGGGATCGAGTTGTTGGGGGAGAGTGACACGCAGCGTTTTTTGGCGGTGGCGGCGGGTGAGAACTGGCATGACCTGGTGCGCCACACCGTCGAACAGGGCTGGGCAGGTTTGGAAAACCTATCCTTGATTCCGGGCACAGTCGGCGCAGCGCCGGTGCAAAACATCGGTGCCTATGGGGTGGAGTTGGCGGAGCGCTGTGCGGCGGTGGATGTGGTGGATATGACCACAGGCGAAGCGGGTGTCATGACGGCGGAGGACTGTCGTTTTGCCTATCGTGACAGCCGTTTCAAGCAGGAACCCGGGCGGTATCTGATTACCTCGGTGTTGCTCAAACTGCCCAAGACCTTTGTGCCCAAGCTGGATTATCCGGGGGTTAGGGAGGCATTGGGGAACGCGGCGCTAACCCCGCACGCGGTTTCCGATGCGATTTGCAGCGTGCGGCGGGGTAAGTTGCCGGGGCTTGAGGCCGATCAGCCGGGCAGTGTGGGGAGTTTTTTTCAGAATCCCATCATCAGCAGTGAACAGGCGGCGATCTTGCGTGAACAGTGGCCGATGATGCCGATGTGGGAAGTGGCGGATGGTCAGGTCAAGCTGTCGGCGGCGTGGTTGATTGAACAATGCGGCTGGAAAGGGCAGCGGCAGGGCGATGCCGGGGTGTATGACAAACACGCTTTGGTGTTGGTCAATCATGGCGTGGCCAGCGGCGCGGAATTGTGGGCGTTGGCTGAGCAGGTTATGCAGAGCGTGCAGGCGCGCTTTGGTGTAAGTTTGCGCCCTGAGCCGATTTTAGTTCCAGCGGTTGAGCATTCGTCTCATTCGTCAGCCCTCACCCCCAGCCCCTCTCCCGCTTGCGGGAGCGGGGGGTAAATCTCATGAACATCAACTCCCCACTTTTAAGCGTCAAGAATCTGCATTTGAGCTTTGCGCTGCCTTCGGTGACGGGGACGAGCGAGCGCGAGGTTTTGCGCGGGGTGAGTTTTGATGTTCCCGCCGGCGGGCGGGTGGCGCTGGTGGGGGAGTCGGGGTCGGGTAAATCGGTCACGGCGCTGGCGATTTTGCGTTTGCTCGATCCGCAGCTGGCGCGTCTGCATCGTGGCGAGGTGATGTTTAACGGGCAATCGTTGCTCGGTTTGCCCGAGAACAAAATGCGCGCGATTCGTGGGCGCGAAATCGGCATGATTTTTCAGGAGCCGATGAGCGCGCTCAACCCACTGCATCCTATCGGCAAGCAGATTGCCGAGACGCTGATTGTGCATGAGGGGATGAGCAAGGCGCAGGCGCGCAGTCGTGCCATCGAGCTTTTGGAGCGTACCGGCATTCGTGAACCACAACGGCGGGTGGATGCGCTGCCGCATCAGCTTTCCGGTGGCCAGCGCCAACGCGTGATGATTGCCATGGCGCTGGCCTGTCGTCCGCGTTTGCTGATTGCCGATGAGCCGACCACGGCGCTGGATGTGACCGTGCAGGCACAGATTCTGGAATTGCTGGCGGATTTGCAGCGTGAAATGGGGCTGGCGGTGTTGATGATTACGCATGATCTGCCGCTGGTGCGCCGTTTTGCCGAAGATGTGGTGGTGATGCGGCATGGCGAGGTGGTCGAACGCGGCTCAGTGGAGGCGGTGTTTGCGCATCCCGAACATGCCTACACCCGTCTGCTGCTGGAGAGTGCGCCGGTGCGTGATTTGGTGGCTGTGCCTGCGGCGGAGGCGGCACCCGTGCTGGAGGCGCAGGCCGTGGGTTGTGTGCGTGCCGGGCAGGATGGCGGTTGGTTTAAACGTGCCACACCCATCGTCACTTTGCACAATGTGAACCTGAGCTTGCGCGCGGGGGAAACCTTGGGGGTGGTCGGTGAGTCGGGTTCGGGCAAGACCACGTTGGCGCATGTGCTGTTGCGCCTGACCCCTGGCGAGGGTGAGGTGCGCATTGCCGGGCAGGACTGGCACGGGCTGGATGCCAAACCCCTGCGCACGGCGCGGCGCATGGCGCAGATCGTGTTTCAGGATCCGTTTGCCTCGCTTTCACCGCGCATGAGTGTTGCGGCGATTGTGGGCGAAGGTTTGCAGGTGCATGAGCCGGAACTGAGCGCCGAGGCGCGCCAGGCACGGGTGGTGGAGGCGTTGGAGGAGGTCGGTTTGAGTGCGGAGATGCTGTGGCGTTATCCGCATGAGTTTTCCGGCGGGCAACGCCAGCGCATTGCGATTGCGCGCGCGCTGGTGTTGCGCCCGCGCCTGATTGTGCTGGATGAGCCGACCAGCGCGCTGGATGTGTCGGTGCAAAAACAGGTGTTGAGCTTGCTGCAAGACCTGCAACGCCGACATGGCCTGAGTTATGTGCTGATTTCGCACGATTTGCGCGTGATTCGTGCCATGGCGCATCGGGTGATGGTGCTGCGCGACGGGCGGGTGGTGGAGCAGGGCGAGACCTTGGCCTTGTTGAAACACCCGCGTGAAGCCTACACGCGCAGCTTGGTGCAGGCGGCGGGTGTGCTGGATGAGGTGGCTGCAGCATGACGGGGTTGAGGGATATTCGTGTCATCAGTTTTGATCTGGACGACACGCTGTGGGCGATTGATCCGGTCATTACCCGCGCCAATCGCGTGCTGTTTGCCTGGCTTGAGGCACGTTACCCACGCATCACCGAAGGGCATACGCCGCAGACGTTGCACGAAGCTTGCCTGGACTTTATGCACGCAAGGCCGCAGGAGAAGCATGATCTGACTCAGATGCGCAAAACCTTTCTGCGCCATTTGGGGCGACAGGCGGGTTATGCTGACGACTTCGCCGAAGATGCCTTTGCGGTTTTCTTTGCCGAGCGCAATACGGTGGAGCTTTTTCCGGACGTTGAAAGCGTTTTGGCGCGTTTGGCGCGGCGTTATACCTTGGTCGCCCTGTCGAATGGCAACGCATGTATTGAACGGATTGGCTTGACGCGGTACTTTAGCGCGTCCGTGAACTCGGCCAGGGTGGGCGCAGCGAAGCCTGACCCTGCGATGTTTCACGCGGCACTGGCGGATTTGGGTGCATTGGCTGAAAGCATGCTGCATGTGGGCGACCATCCCGAACACGATGTTTTGGGGGCGCAACGCGCGGGTGTGCGTGCGGTGTGGCTCAATCGCCATGCAGTGGACTGGCCGCCACATCTCGTGCCGCCCTGTGCACAGGTGAATGATTTGCAAGCGCTGGTCGCTTTGCTGGAGCTTGATGAGGACGAGGTTCTCATATCAGCTCCCTCAATTTTTTAGTGGTGCGTTTAGAGCGAGTGTTTTCTGCAACGCACCAAGTGTTGAAGCTGGGCTGAGCCCATAACGGGCAACCTCAAGGATCGAGTCCTTGGGCTGGATACGAAGCCAGCCGCCTGTTTTTTGAGTCGTGGATGGGTACTGCACGACACTCACCTTATTCATGTTGTTTTAACGATGGTTTCTGAATCCCACGATTTGCCTGTTGAGTCCGCCGCCGAGTCGGTTGAGACGATTCCCCCTGTAGTGTTTGCTGTGTCCGAGCCTGTTGAGGTCGAGCCCAGTGCGTTTGAACCCACTGAGTTTGAATCCAATGAGGCTGAGCCCGTTGAGCTCAATTCAGATGAGGCTGCGTCCCATGCGACCGAGCCTAATGAGGCCGAGTCCAATGAGGTTGAGTCCAATGAGGTGCCCGCGAATCCGCCCGCCGAGATGGAGCCTGCCGCGCTTGTGATGGCTGATGTGATGCCTGAGGATGCCAGCGTGCAGCCCGAACCGATCGAAGAGATGCAGCTTGACACGCCGGAGATTGAGGTTGCCGCCGATAGCGCTGATAGCGCTGATAGCGCTGATAGCGCCGATAGCGCCGATAGCGCCGATAGCGCCGATAGCGCCGATAGCGCCGATAGCGCCGAAGCCAGCCAGCCGGTTGCCGATGCGCCTTTCAGCGAGCGCGAGCCTTGGGTTCCGCCCGCCGATTATGTGCCTTCGCCATTTGCCATCCCGCGTGACCAGCACCGCGTTTCACGCAAGGACATCAGCAAGAATGCGCTGAGCGTGTTGTATCGCCTGCATGAGTCCGGTTTCCGCGCCTTGCTGGTCGGCGGCGGCGTGCGTGATGTGTTGCTGGGGCGTGCACCGAAAGATTTTGATATTGCCACCGATGCCACACCCGAGCAGGTGCGGCGCTTGTTCCGTAATTGCCGTTTGATCGGTCGTCGTTTCCGCCTGGCGCATGTGCTGTTTGGGCGTGATGTGGTGGAAGTGGCGACCTTCCGCGCATCGGGCGAGGATGAGCCAGGGCGGCAGGCTGACGAGAGCGGTCGCCTGCTGCGTGATAACGTCTATGGCACGATTGAAGACGATGTACCGCGCCGCGACTTCACGGTGAATGCGCTGTATTACGACATTGCGGATTTTTCCGTGCTCGATCATGTGGGCGGGATGCAGGACTTGCGCGACGGCGTGCTGCGCCTGCTCGGCGACCCTGAAACGCGCTACCGTGAAGACCCGGTGCGTATGCTGCGTGCGGCGCGCTTTGCCGCCAAATTGGGCTTTAAGCTGCATGACGATACAGAAAAGCCTATCGCCGAGCTCTCGTCCTTGCTGGCGGGCATTCCTCCGGCGCGCTTGATTGATGAGTGCATCAAGCTGTTCCACACCGGCCACGGCGCGGCCTCGCTCAATGAACTGGTGCGCCTGGATCTGTTGCGCTGGCTGATGCCACCGCTGCACGAGGCTTTGAGCCAGGTTGAGGATGATGGTGCGGCGTGGGCGTTTTTGTATGCGGCACTGAGCAATACCGACCGCCGCGTGGCCGAAGGCTTGCCGCTGTCCACCGCCTTCCTGTTTGCCGCCTTGTTGTGGCCGGTGGTGGTGATGCAGGCGCAGGCACATGCGCACGCCGGACAGCCGGAGGCCATGCTGCTGCAACAGGCGGGTGATGACGTCATGCAGCTGATGCAGCCGCATGTGTCCATTCCACGTCATTTGCAGTTGCTGATCCGCGAAATCTGGGAAATGCAGGTGCGCTTTGTGGTGCATCAGGGACGTGGTGTGGCCAGTTTGCATGGTCATCCGCGCTTCCGTGCGGCCTATGATTTTCTGCTGCTGCGCGCGCAGGTCGGCGAGCCGCAGGCGGTGGAAGATGCCGCATGGTGGCAGGCGTTCGTTGAATCCGGCGCGGACGAACAACAGGTTTTGGGTGTGGGTGACAAGGGGCGCAGCAAGCGCCGCCGTTCTTCGCGTCGGCGCAAGGGTGCAGAAAGCGCCGTAGCGGTTGAAGAGACGGATGGCGAAGCCGAAAATATCGAGCATGAGCATGAGCATGAGCATGAGCATGAGCATGAGCATGAGCATGAGCATGAGTCCGAGTCCGAGTCCGAGTCCGAGTCCGCCGATGCGGGCTATGCCGAGGTTGAGGCGGACGATGCGCAGCCTGAAGCGGTGGTGCCTGCAGATGAGCCGCCTGAAATGCCTCTGAGCAGCGTGGTACTGGACGGGCAGGATGTCGAGCAAGAGCCCTCCCAGCTCGTGTCCGAGTCGCCTGATGCCCCATCACCTGACGCGCCGCTGGATGTGCCCTTGGATAGACCCTCGGATGCAGCACCCGCCGAAGTCATGCCTGAAATGCCTTCACTGCCAGCTAACGAGGCGGACGCTGTACCTGAAGCTGAACCAGAAGCAACCCACGACACTGAACAAGTTTCCGCCGAGGTTGCTGTTGAGGCCGATGTTGCGCCACCCGTCGTGGTGGATGGCGACGCGGGCAATGCCGCAGCGCTTGAACACGACCCCGAAGCTCCAGCATGTCCGCCGCCAGCGGTTTGAGTGCCGATTTGAGTTCATTGCGCGCCTATATCGGCTTGGGTAGTAATCTTGACGACCCCATCGCACAGGTTAAACATGCGATTGAAGCGCTGGCCGGGTTGCCGCAATCTCAGTTGTTGCGCCAATCGCGGCTGTACGCCAGTCCGCCCTTGGGGCCGCTCGATCAGCCGGATTATGTGAATGCGGTGGTCGAGCTGGAAACCTTGTTGTCACCCTTGCAACTGCTTGCGGCGCTGCAAGACATCGAGCGGGCGCAGGGGCGAGTACGCACCCGGCACTGGGGCGAGCGCATTATTGATCTCGATCTTTTGCTGTATGCCGATTGGCAGGTGGACAGCGAGACGCTCAAATTGCCGCATCCGGGAATTGCCACGCGAGCCTTTGTGTTGCGTCCCCTGGCGGAGCTTGCGCCAATGCTGGATATTCCGGGGCAGGGCGCTTTGAACGATTTACTGGCGGCGCGGGCGGCCGATGTCTGTTTTCCGCTGATGTAGAGTGAGGAGCTTAAGCCATGAGCAATAGACAACGTCCGGTGTCCGTCACCACGCTGGCAGCGATGAAGCGGCGCGGCGAGCGTATTACCTGTCTGACCGCCTACGATGCCTCGCTGGCGCGTGTCATGACCGAGGCGGGCGTGGACATGATTCTGGTGGGCGACTCGCTGGGGATGGTGGTGCAAGGACACGACACCACCTTGCCAGTGACACTGGATGAGATGATTTATCACAGCCGTTGCGTGGCGCGCGGCATGGCGCAGACGCAGGCGCGGCAGCCGTTGCTGTTGGTGGATTTGCCGTTCATGAGTTACGCCAGCGTCGAGCAAGCCTTGCACAGCGCGGCGCGCCTGATGAAGGAAGGTGGCGCGCAGATGGTCAAGCTGGAGGGCGGCGCGGCGCAGGTGGCTGTGGTGCAGGCGCTGACCGTGCAGGGCATTCCGGTCTGTGCGCATCTTGGGCTGACCCCGCAGTCGGTGCACAAGTTGGGCGGCTACAAGGTGCAGGGGCGCGAGGCCAGCGCGGCGGAGGCCATGTTGCACGATGCGCTGGCCTTGCAACAGGCCGGGGCGGATACGCTGATTCTGGAGTGCATTCCGGCCACGCTGGCTGAACTCATCAGCAAGGAACTGCACATCCCGGTGATCGGCATCGGCGCAGGTGCGCAGTGCGATGGTCAAGTGCTGGTCAGTACCGATGTGCTGGGTTTAAGCGCGCAGCCGCCACGTTTTGCGTTGGACTATGCGCAAATCCACGGTGCACCAGCTTTGGCGATACGCGCGTTTATCGCGGATGTCCGCGCGGGGGCGTTTCCGCAGCCGGAGCAGTGCTTTAGTTGAGCGCTTTAGATGCGCGTGGTGAAGAAACTTTAGCCACAGAGCCCACAGAGGAAAGCCAAGGGAGGAACGCCCAGATTTTAAGCTCTGTGCCCTCTGTGGCTAATAATTCTGGATTCACTCCCGCGCCAAGCGCCAGCCATTTTCGCTTTTCACTAAATTGAGCGTTTGCTGGCGTGGCAGGCGATCGCCCACTTTAAAGTCGCCATAGAGCAAAGTGAGTGACACTAGGTTCATTCCTGCGCCGAGTTTGTCCAATGCGCCGCCGGGGGCTTGTTGTGCTTGGGTGGCGATGTCTTGCAGGCTTTTGTTGAACACCAATTCATAGCTGACATCGGCGCTGTAGTGCTGTGCATCTTGCTGCAAGCCGTCGATTTTCTTGAAGTTTTCGATGCTGAAAATCGCTTGCGGTGTGTTGGCCTTGAGCTCGATGGCGACCAGCTTTTCCAGCTCGCTCACGCTGGGTTTACCGGAACAGGCGGCAAGGAAAAAGCTCAGACCAAGCAGGATTAGGATACGTTTCATCGGTGTTGTGACTCAGGTTTGGATCCGGAAATTGAACTCAGGGTTGCGGTGGTTTTTTGAAGGGAATGACCTTGTTTTCGTCATGTGGGCGGCTGGCCGGGGTGTCTTGTGGCGCAGCTTGGCGTGGGACGACCGGCGGCGTGATGGCGGGGTTGTCGCTGACCAGGTTGAACTCGACACCCAGCAGACGGCCGCTGAGTAGTATCAGCTCAGCTGGCCAGCGGTCACTGCCCTGACGGCTGAATTCAAACTGGAATACACGACGAATCGCCCACTTGCGCAAGCCCGTGCGTGGGTCTGCATCACGCACGATGCGCCAGGTTTTCAGGCCAACGCTATCGTCCAGAAATTGCAGCCCCATGCGTTTGCAGGTTTCGCGCGCAAGGCGTTCGGCATGTTCGCGCGCACGCCAATTGTTCCAGGCGAACATGGCGGCGCTGGCGAGGGCGATAAGTAAAACAAGCGATTGGAAACTAAGCATGGAGCGATTCTAACAGCCTAACAGTCTATTCGACGATGACTCAGTACCGGGAAGCTCTCGCGCAAAGCGCGTTGCTGCTCATGATCCAGGGATGCAATCGCCAGTCCCCAGTCGTGGGTATATTCATGCAGAACCTTGCCCCACGGGTCGATAATCTGGCTGTGACCGAAGGTTATACGGCCGGGAAAATGCTCGCCACTTTGCGCAGCGGCGAGAACAAAGCATTGGTTTTCAATGGCGCGGGCGCGCAGCAGAACGTCCCAGTGTGCCTGCCCGCTGGTATAGGTGAATGCAGCGGGCAGGGCGATCACCTCTACATTTTGCGCCAGCATCTGGCGAAACAGTTCGGGAAAGCGCAGGTCGTAGCACACGGCAAGGCCGAGTCGCCCCACCGGGCTGTTGATGACGATGACTTCATGGCCGGAGGCAAAGTGCGCCGACTCCTGGTGTGTTTCACCACCCGGCACGCTGACATCGAAGAGGTGGATTTTGTCGTAGCGGCGTTGCAATACGCCGTGATCGTCGAATACCAGACAGGCGTTGCTCAAGCGAGTGTCGCCGTTGCGCGGTTGATTACGCAGGGGCACGCTGCCGCCGACCAGCCATAGGCCATGCCGTTGCGCCATACGCGCCAGTGCCTCTTGAATCGGGCCGCAGCCAAAATCCTCGGCAATCCCGTGCAGTTGCTCGGCGTGGGGCGTCATGCAGGCGAAGTTTTCCGGCAGCACGGCCAGTTGCGCGCCACGCCTGGCGGCTTGGGCAAGCAAGCCATTCGCCCAGGCAAGATTATTGGCTACATCCGGGCTGGACTTCATCTGAATCACGGCGGCGCGGGGCATCATGGTGGTGTGGGTTCCGTTGTGTTGCCCAAGGTTTCAGGGGGCAGGGCTTCGGGGGCTTGGCCGCGTTCGATGATCGGGTTGTCCCAGGTGCCACCAATTTGATAATTCAGGGTGACAAAACTTCCGCCGGCCAGCTCGAACAGCTTTTGCGCCACGAAGGTCGCGCCGCCAATAATCGGGCCGCCCGCCACCGTGCCGACGATGGGGAGCACATTGCCCAACGAGGGGGTGGCGACCATCTGGTAGTGCAGGCTTTGGTCGAGCATATTGCTGAAACCGCTGACTTTGAGCTTGAGCGCGCTGCTCAGCAGTTCAAAACGTGTGGAGTGGAGTTTGCCATCGTTAAGTGTCATTTCGCTGTCCAGGCGTTCAAAGTGTAGGCCATTGCCGAACACATCACCGAAGTCGAGCATCAGGCGACGCGGCAACTCGGTAAGGCTAATCAGACCTAACACGCGCCCAGCACCGAGCTCGACCTTGTCGATTTCGCCGTCGAGGATGTGCATCTGGCCTTGGCCGTGGGCGCGCGCCCAGTCAAACTGTTGCAGCCCGCCCGGCCAACTGAGGCTGAGGCGCGTGTCGTCCAGTATCCCCTTGCGCAGGGCGTGTTTGGCACCCAGTCCGGTCAGTGCCGCACCGACGTTGTCGCTGCTAAAGGCAAGCTCTAGTCTACTGTGCGGATGCCCTTCGGCGGTGCGCCGCCAAGCCGCTTGGCCTTGCAGGCTGAGGCTGGTGCTCTTGGCGCTTAGCGGGTTGATGAGCCACGCGCTTTCGCCTTTGGAGCTGGCGGAAGCTGCCTGCGGTTTGGCGCGCAGGTCGATCTCGCGCAGTTTGATGTCACCATAGCCAAGTTCGCCGATGCTTAAATGCAGCGGGGGCAGGCTGCCGGGGTCTAACGGGCTAGGTTCAAAAAGGGGCGTGGGCGTTGGGTTATCCTGAGGCGGTGCTTCAGGAAACATCAGGCGACTGAGCTTGATGTCTACGGGGGTTTCTGGCGTGGCTTGGGCAGGGATAATGATCTGCCCACTGATGCGTGGTGCATCCAGCTCGATATTCCAGCCTTTCGCATTGTGTGTGCCTTCAATGGGTACGTTGTCCCACTGGCTGCCCAAGGCGTGCAATTGATTGATTTTACTGCTAATGCGCAAGGTGGGCGGGAGAAAGTCGTTTTCTTGTCCGTCGTTATCGCCCTTGTTTTGACCCTTGTTCTGACCCAGAGCGCTTATCCATTCATCCACGTTAAAGCTGTCCAGCGTGCCGCTGAGGCGTAACTCATTGGCTTTGAGTTCTTGCGCCTTGCCATAGTTGTCTTTGCCCATGTGAATGGCTCCCGCGCTGATGCGTTGCCCGCCAAGCCTGAATTGGCCTTCGAGCAGGTCGGGTTGACGCAGGCTGATAAGTTCAATCTGCTCGTTTTTGAAGCTCAGCTGTGTCTCGGTGGGGCGTGTTTCAGGCGCGGTTTTGTGCAACGGGGCGGGGAAGTTGATGCTCAGGCCGCTCAGGTCGCTGCTCAGATCAAGCCGCATGTTCGGCATATTCAGCGGGTCGGGACTCAGCACCAGCTTGGCGTGCAGGGGAAAGCGTCCGGGGAGCCGTGTAAGGATGCTGGGCGCGGGTTGTAGCCAGTCACTTAGCTGTGCTTCTGTGTCCAGTTCGATGTGGTAGCCGCGGTTCTCGGCGGGGGTATTGGAGCTTAAATGACTGCTGACACGAATGTGCGCGGGATTTTTCTTCAGTTCGGCGCGCAGGTTTTGGCTGTCAAAGTCGAGGTTCACAAAATGCAGATCGCCATTGAGCCGGGTGAAGTCGAGGCCAAGGGTTTGCAGGCGTGCCTGCTGCGGCTTGTACCAACCCTCCACCCGGTCTGGAATCTGATCACGCGGGTCAAGGCGTATCCCCATGTTGAGTTCAAGTTTGGCGGCACCGCTGAGTTGGATGGCATCCAAATCCTTGGGGCTTTTGAACAGCGGGCTATGCTTGAGTACATCCAGCATCTGTTCGCTGGCGCCGTGCAATTTGAGGCCAAGTGCAAGGCGTGGATGGTCAAAGTCGGGGATGGCAAGCGTGCCTTCGTCGAGCATGACGCCTTGGATTTGCCCGCGCTGGATGGTTCCGCTCAGGCCATGGTTGAAAAAGATGAGTTGGCCATACATCTTTTCTGCTGGCTTCCAGCCGGGTGCGGGGATGGGTGCGTAATTCAGGTTCAGGTGTTCAAAATCCACCAGTACGCTGAATTGCCCGCTGTTGTTCAAAAAGTAAGGGAACTGATCCAGCGCGCCTTGCAGGCGAATGGCGGCATGGGGAACGTAGCCCTGGCTGTTTTCCAGCGCAAGGTCGAGCCAGGTCAGCGCATCTTTTTCCAGAACCTTGACCGGAAGATAGGCCGGAATGCGCCCGGTATGAACCTTGTCCAAGCTGCCTTGGGCATCAATTAGCGCGCTGCCTTTTTGCGGTAGATCGAGGCGTAGCGCAAGCTGAAGTTCAAGATCAGGGTTGGTGAGTTTCAGTTGTCTAGTCGCGAATTTGGTGCGCGGCTGGGCGCTGTCGCCGCTAAGCCAGAATACGGCGACATCCCCTTGCAGCTGCTTGAAGCGCAGGCGTTCGCGCACATGGCCTGCGCTGTCAATGCTGATGTCCTCGCTGGCAAGGCGTACCAGGCTGCGTGAACCATCCAGCCAGATTTGTGCGTCGAGCCCCGTCATCCCAGGCAGGCTGTCTGTGCCCTGCCAGCCTAGGTCGGTCACGCGCAGGGATCCTTGCGCATGCAGTGGTTCGGGCTGCAAGTCCAGATGCAGGCTCATGTCCTGCACCATGCCGAGCGGGCGGTGGCGTTGCAGGGTGCGGCGCATCTCCTCTGGCAGAATGGGGGTGGCGATCAGCCAGGGACGCAGTAGGCCAAGGTCGATGTCTTTGGCGGCAAGCGCCAGCGCATCGCCTTCGCGGCGCATGGAAAAGCGCTGCACTTTTGTATCGGCCAATGCGCTGGTCACCGTTTTGGCCGAGGCATCAACACGCTCCCGCGGCGTCAGTGCGCCAAGCTTCTCCCACAATGCGTTGCCGGGGACGTTATCAGGAGCGTTGCTTGCCTGCGGCGTGGTGTCCAGATCCAGTGTCCATCGGGTGTCACTGTGGCGCAGGTGAATATTGATGTGGCTGGCCAGTGAGTTTGGCGCAGTGACCGGTGGCTGGTCGCGCTCAGGAATGAGCTGCGGTCGCTTGACGGATACATCACTCAAATCCAGGCTGGATTGTACGTCGATGACCGCGCCGTGGTGCAGGTTTAACCAGGTTTGCCCCCCCAGCTCGCCGGTCTTGAGTTGGGGCAGATCGCTCAGCGCCACGGGCAGCGCCAGATCACCATTCGGCAGGCTGGTGAACAGGGCGCGCCAGCCGGGCAGTTTGAGTTGGGGGGTATCCAGCCATAGCTCGCCGCTGGGACGGCTTAGATCGGCAAGCGACCCTTGCAATCGTGCGCGCAATTCAACCATGTCGCCGAGCGATTTGGGTAACTGCATTTTGAGCGCAAAGCGTTGCTCCTGTTGTCCTTGTGCATTCGTGCCTTGCGCGAACACGGCGTCCACCTGGTTGATGCTGAGCGCAAGACCGCTGATGGCATCGACGACATGCAGCTGCCCCTGATGCAACACGACGCGTTGTGCCATACCCATCCACGCGGGCCAACGGGTCTCTGTGTCGGCTCCGGTCGAGTCGCTTGTTGCAGACGCACGCGGATCAATGCTGCTCAGGCTCCAGCGTGCGTCCTTGTCGCGCTGCAGGCGCAGCACCAGGCCGCTGATTTCCAGCGTGCCGAATTGCAGCCGCCCGCTGATCAGGCTTTGCGGCAGATCAAAGTGCAGGCTGAGGGTTTGCAGTTGCAGCGGCGCATCGTCCGCGTCGCGTCCCTGAATACGTGTGTTATGCAGGCTCAGACGAGGCCCCAGCCCTTCCCAGTCCAGGCTCAGGCGCTCGACCTCAAGTGCCAAGCCGCGTTCCAATGCGGCGCGCTCAACCAAGCTGCGCGCTTGTTCATCAAACAGCGGCAGAGCCAGCCGTGCCACGCTCAACAACACGGCGAGCAGGATAATCAGCATGCCCAAGAGCGGCAGCAACACACGTCGCGCAAAGCGCAATGGGACGGTGATGAGGCTAAGCGGCTGCATTCCTAACCCGAATGTTTCGTAAATTCGCGCGATGATCGCGCAGGATATTGTTCGTACAAGGGATTTTTCGAAAGAGCGCCGTATCGGGCTATACGGTCGATTGAGGAAAATTCCTTGTACGGACAAGAGACAAGCGAGGGCGTGTGCAATTTATGAAACATTCGGGTTAGCCTACATCAGCACGATGTCGTACTGTTCGGGCGTGTACAGCGCCTCCACCTGCAAGCGCACCGGCACGCCGGTAAAGGCCTGCAACTCAGCCAATGCGGTGGACTCTTCATCCAGCAGACGATCAGTCACGCTTTGCGCGGCAAGCACCAACATCTGTTTGGCCTTGTACTGGCGCGCCAGGCGCAGAATTTCGCGGAAGACTTCGTAGCACACGGTTTCTGGCGTCTTGATGCTGCCGCGCCCGCCACAGGTGGGGCAGGTTTCGCACAGGATGTGCTCCAGACTCTCGCGCGTGCGCTTGCGTGTCATCTCGATCAGCCCCAGGCCGGAGACGGCGCAGACCTTGGTTTTGGCGTGGTCGCGCTCCAGCGCCTTTTGCAGAGCGGCGGATACCTGCACACGATGCTCCGCTTCGTGCATGTCGATAAAATCGAGAATGATAATGCCGCCCAGGTTGCGCAGGCGCAGCTGGCGCGCAATGGCTTGCGCGGCTTCCAGGTTGGTTTTGAAAATGGTTTCTTCCAGCGTGCGATGGCCGACGTAGCCGCCGGTGTTGACATCCACCGTGGTCATGGCTTCGGTCTGATCGACCACCAGATAGCCGCCGGATTTGAGTGGTACCTTGCGCTCCAGCGCGCGCTGGATTTCTTCTTCGACGTTGTACAGCTCGAAAATCGGACGCTCGCCGGTGTAATGCTCCAACAGCGGCAACAGCTCCGGTTCCATGCGCTCGGCAAAATGCGCGGCGCGATGGTAGGTTTCGCGTGAGTCGATGCGCACTTTTTCCACGTCTTCGCCGACCAGATCGCGCAGGGTGCGCAGCACGATCGGCAGGTCTTCATGCACCAGTCGGCCGGCGGCGGCAGGTTGGGCGCGCTCGGCAATGTCTTTCCATAGCTTGTGTAAAAACAGCATGTCGCGCACGAGGTTGATGTCGCTGGCACCCTCGGCGGCGGTACGCACGATAAAACCGCCGGGAATCGCGTGTTCGGCCAGCGCAGCCTGCAACACGGTTTTGAGGCGGGCGCGCTCCTCGGCGGACTCAATGCGGCTGGACACGCCGATATTGCGCCCGCTGGGCAGATATACCAGATAGCGGCTGGGGATGGTGATTTCCGAGGTCAGACGCGCACCCTTGGTGCCGAGCGGGTCTTTGATGACTTGCACCAGCAATTCCTGCCCGGAACGCAGAATCTCCTGAATCTGTGGCGGGGTGATTTCCACCCCGGTCTGTTTTTCTTCCGGGGTGAGATCCAGATCGGAGGCGTGCAGAAAAGCCGCACGCTCCAGGCCGATGTCGATAAACGCGGCTTCCATGCCGGGCAGCACGCGGCTGACGCGACCTTTGTAAATATTGCTCACCATGCCACGATTGCGTTGGCGTTCAATGGCGATTTCCTGCAATACGCCGTTTTCCACAAAGGCGATGCGCGTTTCTTGTGGGGTGACGTTGATCAGGATTTCTTCGCTCATGCTATCCCTGTCTCCCAGATCGGTATGCCAGCGTGACGCAATAGCTCGGCGGTTTCAAATAGCGGCAAGCCCATGATGCCAGAATAACTGCCCTCGATACGGGTGATAAAGGCGGCAGCGCGGCCTTGAATGGCATAGCTTCCGGCTTTGTCCAGCGGTTCACCGCTGTCCCAATAGGCGAGGATTTCGTCTTCGAGTAACGGGCGAAAGCTGACATGGCTAACGGATAAAAATGCCTGCATCTCACCGGCATGAATCAGCGCCACAGCAGTGTAAACCTCGTGCTGCTGCCCGGACAGGCGGCGCAGCATGCTCAACCCTTCCTCGCGGTCACACGGCTTGCCCAGGGCTTCGCTGTTGATGCTCACCAGCGTATCGGCTGCCAGGATGGGCTGAGCGTTTACAGCCAACACGCGCCCCGCCTCAGCCTTGCCACGCGCCAGACGTAACGCGGTTTGTGCTGCGATTTCGCCAGGATGCGGTGATTCGTCGATGTCCACCGCGCATTGCACAAAATTTACGCCGATCTGCTTGAGCAATTCGGCGCGGCGCGGGGAGGTCGAGGCGAGTATCAGGCGGGTCATTAGGATTTTTTAGCCACAGAGGACACAGAGAGCACAGAGGGGGTAGGCTCTTCGTTCACGGGTCGGGTACTCATGCTCGCTGTCCTCTGTGATCTCTGTTTTGATATCTGTGGCTAAAAAGGATTTACGCCCGGTGATAGGGATGATTATTCAGCAGGCTCCAAGCGCGATAAATCTGCTCGGCGAGCAGCACGCGCACCAGCGGATGCGGAAAGGTCAGGGGCGAAAGTGACCAGCGCGCATGGGCTTCACTGAGCAGGGTGTCGTCCAGTCCATCGGGGCCTCCGACCAACAAGACCACGTCGCTATGTTCCTGCATCCATGCGCCCATGCGGCGCGATAACTCCGGGGTGTCCCACGCCTTGCCCAACACATCCAGCGCGACAAGGTACGCACCCTTAGGCAGCGCAGCGCGAATAAGTTCAGCCTCCTCGCGCTTCCACTTGAGTGGGTCGCCGGTTTTTCCACGCGTCGCCAAAGGCAACTCGCGCAGCACGAGGCTACATTCACGTGGCAAACGGCGTGCGTATTCCTCAAAGCCCGCGACGACCCAGGCAGGCATTTTCTCGCCGATGGCGACGAGGTGGATTTTCATGCGCGCAGCTGGCGTAGAAACTAGGCGCTGCGGGCGTGTTCACCGCCCATCGCCCAGAGTTTTTCCAGCTGATAGTACTCGCGGGTTTCCGGCAGCATGACGTGAATCACAATCTCACCCAGATCAACCAGCACCCAGTTGGCCTGGGACTGGTCGTTGCCTTCCACGCCCAGCGGGCGTACGCCAGCGGTGCGCACTTTGTCTTCGACATTGCCGGCCAGTGATTTGACATGCCGGTCGGAGGTGCCGGAGGCAAATACCATCAGATCGGTAAATGAGCAGCGGCCACGTACATCCATAACCTGGATGTTTTCGCCTTTCAGGTCTTCAAGGGCAGTGACGATAAGGTCGCGTAGGGGTTCTAGTTCCATGAGGTTCTCGTTGGTAAAGATTAATAAAGTGAATGTTCGGTGAGGTATTCCTGCACCGGCTTGGGTAGAAGATAGCGTGTACTGCGCCCGCAGGCGCTCAGTTCGCGGATATGTGTGGCGGAAATATCCAGCGCGGTAATGGGGACTTCGACAATGCGCCCCACTGCGGCAGATGCAAGCTGCGCCGGTGGACAACTACGCTCGGCGAGAAGTTCAGCTGCCTCATCCTCGGCGCGCGCACCGGGGCGGGTGGCAATCGCCAGATGCACCAACCCCAGAATCTGCTCCCACGCGCGCCAGCGGGTGAAGCCGTTAAACGCATCCATGCCCATCATCAGCACCAAGGGGCGTTCCCCCTGCTCGCCGCGTAACGAGGCGCAGGTATCCACCATCCACGATGCGCCGCCGCGTGTGTATTCACGGGTGTCCACCATAAAATGCGGATTATCCTGCACGGCCTGGCGCACCATGGCCAAACGATGTGCCGCCGATGCCATGGGCATGCGCCGATGCGGCGGTTGAAAGGCTGGAACAAAGCGCACCTGTTCCAGCGCCAGCGCCTCGCGTACTTCTTCAGCCAAACGTAGATGACCGAGGTGAATCGGGTCGAAGGTGCCGCCCAGAATGCCGATCAAGCGCAACGACCTTTAACCACGAATATGCCCATCCCCTAGCACAATCCATTTTTGCGTGGTCAAGCCTTCCAGTCCGACTGGGCCGCGTGCGTGCAGCTTGTCGGTTGAGATGCCGATTTCCGCACCCAAGCCGTATTCAAAGCCATCGGCGAAGCGGGTGGAGGCGTTGACCATCACGCTGCTGGAGTCCACTTCGCGCAAAAAGCGGCGCGCGCGGGTAATGTCTTCGCTCACAATCGCATCGGTATGATGCGAGCCGTAGGTTTCGATGTGCTCAATCGCCATGTCCAGATCATCGACGACTTTGATCGACAAAATGGGTGCGAGGTATTCGGTGCTCCAGTCTTCTTCGGTGGCAGTTTTGATCTCCACGTCGCTGAGAATCGCGCGCGTGCGTCCGCAGCCGCGTAGCTCGACTCCTTTGGCCAAGAAACTGGCGGCCAGTGCGGGCAGGATGTCGTCGGCAATCGCTTCAGCCACCAGCAGGGTTTCCATCGCATTGCATACGCCGTAGCGGTGGGTCTTGGCATTGATGGCGACTTTCAGCGCTTTTTGAATATCGGCCGTGTCGTCGATGTACACATGGCAGATGCCGTCGAGGTGCTTGATGACTGGAATCAGGCTTTCGCTGGCCACGCGCTCGATCAAACCCTTGCCGCCGCGCGGGATAATCACATCAATCAGGCCGCGTGCGCGCAACATGGCACCGACGGCTTCACGGTCGGTGGTCGGAATCACCTGCACGGCGGTTTCCGGCAAGCCCGCCTTGCGCAGGCCGCTTTGAATGCAGGCTGCAAGCGCGCGATTGGAGTGTGCCGCTTCCGAGCCGCCACGCAGAATCACCGCGTTGCCGGACTTCAGGCACAGCGTGGCCGCATCGACGGTTACATTCGGGCGCGACTCGTAGATGATGCCGATCACGCCGATGGGCACGCGCATTTTGCCTAGCTGGATGCCGGACGAGCGGTAGGTCATATCGGAAATCGCGCCCACCGGGTCGGGCAGGGCGATGATCTGGCGTACGCCCTCGGCCATGGCAGCGATGCGCGCTGGGTCGATAGTCAGGCGATCAAGCATGGACGCATCCAGTCCTGCGGCCTTGCCCGCATCCAAGTCACGGGTGTTGGCGGCGAGCAGTTCGTCCGCGCCATCCAGCAGGGCTTGGGCAATGGCCTCAAGTGCCTTGTTCTTGGTGGCGGTTTCGGCGCGCGCTGTGTGGCGGGCAGCGGCGCGGGCTTGTTGCCCCAGAGTGTGAATAAGATTTTCCATGAACGATCAAAATGACAAGATAGTGGGGAGATGTGAGGGGGGATTGTCGCAGAAATGCGCCCGCGATGCTTTGTCGCGTTAACGCGGACACTGAAAAGCTTGGTGGTGTAGATGCGGTCCTGTTCGATGGCGTGCAAAAATCGGCTCAGGAATTAGCCAGGAGGTCAGGGCGTGTTGTTTTGGGTTTTGTGGGGTATAGACGTAATCGTTGCCGCAATTTTCATCTATTTTTTCGTCATTGGCCTTATCGACGGCTCGGTTTCGTCGTTCAACTTGGGGCTTTGGCTAGTCATATTGACGGCACTCGCCGCACTGCTCCTCGGCAGTTACACGCTGCGAGCCCGCGGGAAAGATCTCATTGCCAGCGTGCTTTTGGCCATCCTGGCCGTTCCTGGCGTCTTGGCTGCCATACTCAGTCTTATAGTGATTATTTCGCCACCCAACTGGAACTGAGCGCTTAATTATTTATAGGACTTACGCAAAACCGCTCCAGCGGCGTTCAAGCGCCTCGCCGTACTCGGTGTACTGTCTTCGTCGCTTTGCCTTGCTGGAGCACTTTTGCGTAAGTCCTAGTTTAGAACATAGGCCATGCTCAACCATAACCATAGCTCGTAAGAGCCATCGGGCAGCCGTTGCAGCGCTTCGACTTCTTGGTTGCCATTCACGCCCAGTTTATTGGTGTTGAGATGTGCTTGTTGCAAGGCGACGCGGGTGCGTCGGAGTGCATCGGTTGTGCTGCTGGTCAGTGTGGCGCGCACGCCTTCATAGCCAAAGCCGCCTTGGGTGACTTGCAAGGCGCTGAGGTGAACACCCTCGGCCAGTAACGGCATAATTTTTTCACGCAGCTTGGTCAGTTGTTCGGGCTTGGAACTGGGGTCGAGCATGTGGGGGTGCTCGATAACGAAGGCACCCGTCCACGGGCGGGGAAATTTGCCATCATGCGCCGGGGTGGTTTTGTTGAGCTGCGTCCAGCGATGCCGTGTCCATGTGCCCAGCGGGATGCCTTTGCAGCCATCGCCGCACCAGAGGTTTAACTGCTCGGCCTGCTGAAAGATGGACTCAACCACGAGGTTGCCCGCATGGTCTTGGCCAAACTGCATGTGGCCATCGAGTTGATCCGGCTCCGGGCGGCTGCGATCGGGGCCGGGATCGTGCTTCCAACGTTCGCTTTTGATCCAGCCGTTGCTGCATTCGTAATGTGTGCCGCGCGTGAGCTCGTAACGCTGGGTGGCGGTGATAAAAAGCTCGGCAAGATTAGCGGCGTATTCGTCGTCACTCATCTGCGCGAAGCTGCCGCGCCAACGGGTTTGTGCCGCGTGCATGGTGTTGTATTGATTGCGGTAGTAGTTTTTTCTGCCTTGGGCGAAAAAGTATTCACGCCACGCATCCAAGGTCTGTGGCGAACGTGCCAAGGTGACGACGAAGCCTGTGTTGATGTCGCCTTCGATGGTCATGCTTTCCCATGGCCAGCGTCCGGGTTTTTGCGTGAATATGGAGCGAAATATCGGGCTTTGATGCAGAACAGGGGCAATATTGCCGCCGCTAGGCGTGGTCAGTGCGTAAGTTCCCTGAATGTCTGGGCAGGCGCTGAACAGCGGCTTATTCACAGCAGGCCAGTCCGATGGGTACTCGCTGCAGGCGCTTAGTCCGAGGGCGAGGGGGGCGATGGGCAGTAGGCGCAGGAGGTGTTTCATTGGGGACAGTTGAGTATCAGCGCGCGCTCAGGGGCGGTCATGGGCGGGCTGAGCCTGGCGCGGCCTTTGACAATGCAGATATGAGTAAGCGATTGAGCATTATTGAAAAATCCAAAAAAACAATTTGTTGGGTTATAGCATCTTGCCGCCGTTAATCAAGGGAACAGTATCTGGCTGTCAAGCCCTGCCCGAGGTCAGCAGGGGGTGAATTCTGACAGCGTGCCGGATTGGCATTGGCGTACGCTACATTCAGCCGAGTGATTCGAACATTTACGAGGGGGCTATGCGTATTTTCATCATGCTGATCGCCATGTTACTGGCCGTGGCAGCTCACGCCGAGATTTACAAGTGCGTCACCGACGGCAAGACCATTTTCAGTCAACAGCCATGTGCGGCGGACGCAGTCGTGGTGACCCCGGAGGTTTTTCGGTCTTCGCCCGAAGATCAGGCTCTGCAAGTCCAGAACCAGACGGCAATGATCGCAGCATCCAAACGTATGGATCGCGATTACCGTTTGCTGCTGCTTGGGCGGCGCATTGCGGATTCAGACGAGACGATCATCAGCCTCATGCGTGAACGAGATCGCGTGGATGCCGAGTTACGTGCGGCGTATGCCCAAGCACTTTCCAAGGAAAAAAAGGCCATCAGCGCGCAAATCACCTCAAGTAAACGCGAGTTTTCCACCAGCATCGAGATTGAAAAAGACCGACGGGCGCAGTTCAAATCCGAGTATTCCCGGCTGCTGCGCAGCAAGGAGTAGCGCAGTTGCCGCCGCGCCTTAGCCCGCAGGCCGACACGCTTTCAGCATGAGCGCGGTCAGTGCCGGCCAGGGACGGGGCGAACCTGCCGGGGCGACGCCTTTGACAATGCGGTCGAACTGCGCGGCATCCAGCAGCAGGCTTTGCCAGCGGCGGCTGCCAGCGCGGGCTTTGCCGGTGTAGTGGCGCATCTGTGCATCGCGGATGCGCAGGGCTTTTTGCGCCTGCGCCGGGTTTTCGCCGTGCTCCAGTCGGTAGGCCAGGTCGGCCAGCAGGCGGATCTCGCGGGTGATCGCCCAGGCAATCAGGATCGGCTCCTCGCCTTCGTTTTGCAGACCATGCAGCACGCGCAGGGCACGTTGAACATCGCTTTGTACAATCGCTTCGCCGATTTCAAACACCGTGTGGCGGCTGGAATTGGCGACGCTGCTGAGGATGATTTCGCTGTTCAGGCGCGTGTCCTTGGGGAACAGCAGGCTGAGTTTGTCGATCTCTTGGGCGGCGGCGAGCAGGTTGCCTTCGACATGTTCGCCCAACAGTTGCAGCGCTTCGTGTTCGGCAGACAATCCTTGTGCACGCAGGCGGCGCTCCATCCAGGCCAGCAGTTCGCCATCCTTGAGCGGCCACACCTCCAGCCACAGGCCGTGTTGCTCGAAGGCTTGCACCCAGGCGGATTTTTTCTGCGCGGCTTCCAGCTTGCCCACGCTGAGCAACAGCAGGTTGTCGCTTTGGCGGGCGCTGGCGGCGGCGATTAGCCAAGCGTTGGCATCCTTGCTCAGGCGCAGGTTGTTCAAGCGCAGGTCGAACACGCGGCGCGGGGCGAACAGCGAGGGCGCATTCCATTCATTCATCAGTTGCGACCAGTCGAAAGACAGGTCGATTTCATAGCGCAGGCGTTCTTCAAAACCTTGCGCACGCGCCAGACGCAAGACCAGATCGAGCGCTTCCTGTTTTTGTCGCGGCTCTTCGCCACTCATCAGGAAGGCGCCGGGCAGCTCACGCTCCAGGCTGCGGGCGTATTGGTCGGCGCGGACTTTCATGAGCGGGTTTTCATGCTGCGGGTGTGGTCTGAACCAAACGTGAGCGGATATCGGACATCCCTGTCCGATCCCCTTCGGGCTTGCTGCGCAAGTCAGCGCTGTTCCTGACTGCGCTTTTTAGGCGGGCGAGGATGGTCTGCGCCATCTGCTCGTCCAGTTCGCGTTGCAGGCGTTGTTGTTCTTCACCTTGCGCCAGCAGCGACAGCGGGTTGTAGCTGGCGCTGCGCACCGCCTCAAAAGGCTCCTGCGTGATGATGACCTGTCCATCGGCACGGCTGACATTCAGTTGGGCGCGCTGGATCAACTCGATCTGGCGCACATTGGCCTGACGGTCGATCAGCGCTTCGCGGCGCTGGATGGATACGGCGCTCAGGCGAATGAGCAAGGTGTCGGCGGGGCGGGGTGTGCTGTTAACGATTTCTGCGCCATTTTCACGCAGTAGGCGTTCCAGGGTTTGCGTCAGGCCGCTCGGTTGCGAACCGGCCAGGCTGACGCGACGCAGTTCCGGCGGTAGTGTCTGGCTGCCGCGTGGCTGAAAGCCGCAGGCAGCGAGGCCGAGGGGTAGTAGGCCAAGGCTGAGCAGGCCGATTAAAACGCGGCGGCGCGTCATATTCAGGCCACCACGATATTGATGAGTCGACCGGGTACGACGATGATTTTCTTCACCGCCTTGCCTTCGATGAATTGCTGCACCTTTTCATCGGCCAGTGCCGCCTGTTCGATGACCTCGCGTGAGGCATCCGCCGCCACACTGAATTGGCCGCGCAGTTTGCCGTTCACTTGTACCACCAAGTCGATTGAATCGCGCACCAAGGCTGATTCATCGACCAATGGCCAAGGGGCGGTTGCCACCATGCCTTGTTGACCTAGAGCACGCCACAAAGCTTCGGCGATATGCGGCACGATGGGGGCAAGCAGGCGGGTGACGGCAAGATAGGCTTCGTGCCTGATCGTGTAGCTGGCGGGGCTGTCATCCAGTTTGCCCAGTTCGTTGAGCAGCTCCATCACCGCAGCAATGGCGGTATTGAAGGTCTGGCGGCGGCCAAGGTCGTCGCTGACTTTCTGGATGGTTTCGTGCAGCTTGCGGCGGGCGGCTTTTTGCGCCGGTTCGAGGTCGTGCTGTGCGAATAAATTCGCACCTACAGGGTTTGCGTCGTGCGTAGGTGCGAATTCATTCGCACGTGCTACATGCTCAAACACCATGCGCCATAAGCGCTTGAGGAAACGGTGCGCGCCTTCCACGCCTGAATCCGACCATTCGAGCATTTGATCGGGCGGGGCGGCGAACATCATGAACAGACGCACGGTGTCCGCGCCGTAGCGGTCGATCATGGCTTGCGGATCGACACCGTTGTTTTTCGACTTCGACATTTTTTCCGTGCCGCCGACCATCACCGGCAAGCCGTCCTCGATCAGCTTGGCTCCGATAATGCGCGCCTTGTCGTCCAGTTCGGGCGTGACATCCGCCGGGTTGTACCAGGTCTTTTTGCCGATGGCATCTTCGCGGTAGTAGGTGTCGGCCACCACCATGCCCTGGGTGAGCAGGCGCTTGAACGGTTCATCACCCGCGACCAGACCTTCGTCGCGCAGCAGTTTGTGGAAGAAACGCGCATACAAAAGATGCAGCACGGCATGTTCCACTCCGCCAACATATTGATCGACCGGCAGCCAGTAGTTGGCGCGTTCGTCCAGCATGGCGCTGTCGTTGCCGGGCGAGGTGTAGCGCGCGTAGTACCAGCTCGACTCGAAGAAGGTGTCGAAGGTATCGGTCTCGCGCTCGGCCTTGCCGCCGCATACCGGGCAGGTGGTGTCGATGAACTCGCGCATGGATTTGATCGGCGATTGCGGGCCATTCATTTCCACATCGGTCGGCAGTACCACGGGGAGCTGATCTTCCGGGACGGGAACCGCGCCGCAAGTGGGGCAGTTGATAACCGGAATCGGACAACCCCAGTAACGCTGGCGCGAAACGCCCCAGTCGCGCAGGCGGTAATTGATCTTTTTATGACCCTTGCCGTGAGCTTCGAGGTGGGCAGTGATTTCATCGAAGGCACGGAAAAAATCTAGACCGTCAAATGCACGGGAAATCTGTTGGCGAAGAATGGGGTGGCTTACATATGTGCCGGAATGGACGCAAACGCCCTTTTCAGCAAATACATCGTTCCATGTGTCCCAATTCAGTACAGAACCAGACTCCATATTCAGCAACTTAGGTATGCCATCAGTCCACATTAACTGAATATGCTCGATAGCCTGAATTGGGCAATTAAGATGCGCTTTCCAGCTAAGGGGCGCAATGACAGGCCTTATTGGTAATTTATATTTCAGCGCAAATTCAAAATCACGCTGGTCATGCGCGGGTACGGCCATCACCGCACCGGTGCCGTATTCCATCAACACGAAATTCGCCGTCCACACGGGCACTTTCTCGCCAGTGATCGGGTGAATCGCGTCAATACCCAGCGGCAGACCTTTCTTCTCCAGGGTCGCCATATCTGCTTCTGCGACCTTGGTATGGCGGCATTCTTCGATAAAGGCGGCCAGTTCGGTATTGCTTTCGGCAGCCTGCTTGGCCAGCGGGTGCTGTGAGGCGACGGCCACATACGACACGCCCATCAAAGTATCCGGGCGGGTGGTGTAGACGGTCAGCGCTTCAGCGCCTTCAATTTCCCTCTCAATGGCGAAATGGAGTTCCACACCCACCGAACGCCCGATCCAGTTGGCCTGCATGGCACGCACCTGCTCTGGCCAGCCGTCGAGCGTGTCCAGGTCGTTGAGCAGTTGTTCGGCGTAATCGGTAATGCGCAACGACCATTGTGGAATTTCGCGCCGCTCGACCAGCGCTCCGGAGCGCCAGCCGCGTCCGTCGATCACCTGTTCATTCGCCAGCACGGTCTGATCAATCGGATCCCAGTTGACCACGGCGGTTTTTTTGTAGGCCAGCCCTTTTTTGACCAGACGGGTGAATAGCCATTGCTCCCAGCGGTAGTAGTCCGGCAAACAGGTGGTCAGCTCGCGTGACCAGTCGTAGCCGAAACCCAACGCCTTGAGCTGGCCGCGCATGTAGTCGATGTTCGATAGCGTCCAAGCCGCCGGGGCGACGTTATTCGCCAGCGCCGCGTTTTCCGCCGGCAGGCCGAAGGCGTCCCAGCCCATCGGCTGCATGACGTTTTTGCCCAACATGCGTTGATAACGCGCGATCACATCGGCAATGGTGTAGTTGCGCACATGCCCCATGTGCAGCTTGCCGCTGGGGTAGGGGAACATGGCAAGGCAGTAGAATTTTTCCTTGGCCCCATCTTCTGTGGCGTTGAATAGCGCGCCATGGTCCCAATCCTGTTGGGCGTCTTGTTCGATGGATTTGAAATCGTAGTGGTCGTGCATGGTCACAGGCATGGGATATAAAAAGTCGTCAGATAAAAAGTCGCGCAAGGATACCAAATGAACGAAGCAGAATGTGCTTTACTCGAAGGGCGTAAGAATGAGATCAGGGGGAGATGATATGGCCAGCCGTTTTCAGGGGCGATTGCGTGAAGCCTATAACGCGATGAGTGAGCGCGTGGTTGACCTGATGCAAGGGGAGCGTGGCGTGCGCCAATCGCTCGATAACGCGCTGATGAAGGCGCGTGAGTGGGTCATGGCTGCACGGGAGCTCACGCATGAGGAGGCCGATGATCTGGCGACGACCTTGCGCCGTGAGGTGGATGAGCTTTCGCAAACGCTGGTGGCGGCGGAGGAGGAGTTCGAGGACTGGGTCGAGACTGACCTGCTGTTTGCCGAGCATCGGGCAGTGGAGTGCATGTTGCTGGCCGCCGACCCGACCACGCGCGACTTGATGCGCCTGAAAGAAATGTGGGCCGAGCAGATGGCGCAGCTTTTGCACGCAGGCGATGTGGTCGATGCGGGGGCGTATGAGTGTGTTGGCTGTGGTGAGTTGCAACACTTCGAAGGCGGGGAGAATGCCTTGCTTGCCTGTCCGATCTGCAAGGGCGAGGTTTACCGCCGTCTGCGCTCGGCGGTTATGTAAGTCGCAAGAGCGAGCGCGAGCAGGCCGAAGATGCTCAAAATCCAGATAGGCCACGCCCCCCAGAGCACAAACGGCGTGCTGCCCTGCATGGGCGTGATCTGGCCGCGCAGCACAGCCTGTGCAAACTGCGGCGTGCGCGCCACAACTTGGCCTTGCGGATCAATCAGCGCGGAAATACCGGTATTGGTGGCGCGCACCATCCAGCGCCCGCTTTCCAGGCAACGCATGGCGGCGATTTGCTGGTGTTGATGCGGCGCCAGCGAGTCGCCAAACCAGGCATCGTTACTGGCGTTAAGCAAAAACGCCGCTTCGGGCAGGGCGGTATTGATCTTGCGCGCCAAGGTGGCTTCGTAACAGATGGAGGCGCCGACCGGGTGCCCGGCCAGTTGCAGCAAGGGCTGATCGTCGCGGCCTGAGGTTAGATCCGACATGGGCACCTGAATCAGGCCGCGAAACGGCTCGATCAAAAAGCGCAGCGGCAGGTATTCGCCAAAAGGCACCAGATGGCGTTTGTAATAGCGGCCACCCTCGACGGGCAGGGTGAGTAGGGCATTGTAATAATTCCCCGCCTGATCTTGATCGAACACGCCTGCCACAATCTGCTGGCCACGCGCACGCGCGGTGTCCTGCATCTCGATCAAAAACGGTGCTGCCTGCTCGACGGTATCCGGCACGGCGGTTTCCGGCCACACCACCAGTTTTGCATCGGCAGCCTGAGTGTCGGTGAGGTTACGGTACAAATCCAGCGTGGCCTGGAAAATCTGCGGATCGAATTTGCGTGACTGTTCCACATTGCCTTGCACAATCGCCACGCTGATGGGCTCCCCGGCGGCTTCAACCCAGTCGATATTGCGCAGGGTGCTGCCTCCAAGCCAGAGCGCGAGGCCGGTAAACAGGGTGAGTGTTGTGAGCCACCAAGCGCGGCGGCTGAACAGCATCACGAGCAAGGCGGCCGTCATGACCACGGCCAAACTCATGCCGTATTCACCGAAAACCGGGCCATAACCGGCCAGCGCGCTATTGATTTGGCTGGCGCCCAGATTGAGCCAGGGGAAACCGCCCAGAAACTCGCCGCGAATGAGCTCCAGCAGCATCCAGGCCAGTGGCATGGCAATCAGGATGCGTGCAGCGCTATGTTCGGGACTCAGGCGTGCGGCCAAATAACCCGCCAAGGCGGGGAACACGGCCATTACGGCGGCAAAAACAAAGGTAATCAGCCCCGCCACCGGCACAATGGCCTCGCCGAAGTGGTGCATGGAGACGAAAATCCAGCTTACGCCGACGCTAAACATGCCGAGGCCGAAGGCATAGCCGAGATGCCAGGCCTCACGCGGGCTGGCATCTCGCCACAATCCGAACAACCCGGCCAGACTGATTGGCGCGATCCACCACAGATCAAAAGGCGCAAAAGCCAAGGGCAGTGCCGCGCCGAGCGCGATGGCGGCGACGCGGGCAAGCCACAGGCTATAGGGCATGTCAGCTTTCAGGCTGCTGCGTGTGCGCGCCAAGGCGGGTCACGCGCATTCGGTGCAATCTGCGTCGATCAGCGCTAATCACGCGGAATTTGAAGCCATTGAGCTCAATGACCTCATCGCGTTGCGGTAGATGGCCAATGGCGTGGGTGACCAGACCGCCGATGGTATCGAAGTCGTGATCCGACAAGTGTGCACCGGTGGCTGCGTTGAATTCTTCAATCGGGGTGAGCGCGTGCACGATGTAACGATCATTGCCAGCCGCGCGAATCAGCACATCCTCAGCTACATCGTGTTCGTCATCAATCGCGCCGACAATTTCTTCCAGAATGTCTTCAATCGTCACCAAACCAGCAATGCCGCCGTACTCGTCGATCACCAGCGCCATGTGGTTGCGTGAAGCGCGTAACTCGGCCAACAGCGCGTCAATGCGCTTGCTTTCCGGCACAAACAAGGCCGGGCGCAGGTAGGGGGCAACATCAAACCCGGCCAGAGCATCCTCCTCCTGCTCATCGCTACGGGTTTTGGGGATCAGGTGCAACAGGTCTTTGACCAGAAGCAAGCCCAAGACCTCATCACGATCTTCGCCGATCACCGGGTAGCGCGAATGGCCGGATTCGAGCATGCGCTGCAGGAGTTCATCAAAATTCATGGTGTGCTCAAGCACGGCCATTTGTCCGCGTGGAATCATCAAATCCCGCGCGCGCAGCTCATGCAGCTCCAGCACGCCTTCAATCATGGATAGCGCACCATGATCGAGCAGGCCACGCTCTTGGGCGGTTTCCAGGGTTTCGATCAGGTCTTCGCGGTTACGCGGTTCACCCGCGATCAGTTGAACCAGTTTATCCAGCCAGCCACGCGGTGAGGGTGACGGGCTGGTGGTACTCGGGGAAGGCTCTTCCATAGGTCAATCCGGTTACTCTTCAGTGGGCTGATATGGGTCAGGGAAGCCAAGTGTGGCAAGGATTTGTGTCTCTAGCGTTTCCATTTCATCCGCATCGTCTTCGGTTTCATGGTCGTAGCCGAGCAAGTGTAGCGTGCCATGCACAGTGAGGTGCGCGTAATGCGCCAGCAGCGGCTTGTGCTGTTCGGCGGCTTCACGCGCCACGACATCGGGGCAAATCACAATATCACCGATGTATGGAATCCCCGTTTCTTCGGGAAATTCCAGCGGAAAGGACAGCACATTGGTGGCGTAATCCTTACCGCGAAACTTCATATTGAGCTGCGCGGCTTCGTGCAGGAGTGCAAGGCGCAGGGTCATCGCCGTAGGCACAGTGCCCACGGTCTCTGCGATCCAGTGCGTGAATTGCGCGGGCGAGGGCAGATTGGACATCGGATCGAAAGCAGCTTCGTTGCCGTCCGCGTCATCGGGATATTGAATGTCTAAATCAAGCATGTCTTCTACCATCATTAACCATGTACATCGGCTTTTTCATACGCAGCCACGATGCGCTTCACCAGCGGATGACGCACCACGTCGCGCATCTGGAAAAAAGTAAAACTCACGCCTTCAACGTCTTTAATAATTTCAATCGCATGGCGCAAACCCGACATTTGCGCACGCGGCAGGTCGATTTGCGTGACATCGCCGGTCACTACCGCACGCGAGCCAAAACCAATGCGCGTGAGGAACATTTTCATCTGCTCCACCGAGGTGTTCTGCGCCTCGTCCAGAATAATAAAAGCCTCGTTCAGCGTGCGACCACGCATAAAGGCCAAGGGTGCAACTTCAATTACATTGCGCTCAATCAGCTTCATTACGCGTTCAAAACCCAACATTTCATACAAAGCGTCGTACATCGGACGCAAATAGGGGTCGATTTTTTGTGCCATATCGCCGGGCAAAAAACCGAGCCGCTCACCGGCTTCCACCGCCGGGCGTACCAGTAAAATACGCCGCACCTCCTCGTTTTCCAGCGCTTCCACTGCTGCCGCCACCGCAAGATAAGTCTTGCCGGTACCCGCCGGGCCAATGCCAAAACTCAGGTCGTGGCTCTTGATGTCACGCAAGTAACGTGCCTGATTGGCACCGCGCCCCTTGATGGTGATGCGTGGCGTGCGGATGCTGAAGGTTTCCGGCTCCGGGTCTTCCTGTGGCGCATTTTCAGTGTCGCCAAAGCCGCTTTCCGCCAAGGCAAGATGCACGGCACTGGAGGTCAACACGCCACGTTCGGTTTGGGTATACAGCGCGTGTAATACGTTCACGGCCACCGTGACGGCATCCCCTGACCCAATGACCTGAAAATTGAAGCCACGGTTATTGATTTCTACGCCGAGCCGTCGCTCCAGCATGCGCAAATGACCATCAAGCTGGCCGCAAAGATTGGCGAGACGCAGATTGTCCTCGGGGGCAAGGACGAAAGATCGAGTCTGAATAGATGTACTCAAGTGCTTGCTTGTGCGTAAAAGGTGTTCGGCATCATGGAGCGGGGTGGGGAAAAATTCAACCGTTACCCACAACATCCGCCACTTCAGGCCGATACAGAACGCAACAGGCGTTGCTACAATGCCCCGCAGTATTTGATTCACACACTCATTTTTGGACTTCAGCATGAAAACCTGGATCGGCGGCTTGTTGGCGTGTTTGCTGTTTCTTACGGGCTGTTCGCAGCCGCAGTCGGCGAAGGAAATTCGTGTGGCGGTGTCCCCTGCCTCGCCGCCGAATTTGTATGAGGACAACGGCAAGACCACCGGCCTTGATCTGGAGCTTTTTGAGGGCTATTGCCAGGCGCGCGGCTGTACGCTGAAGATCACCGCCTACGACTGGCAGGGTATGCTCGGTGCGGTGATTAGCAAGCAGGCGGATGTCGCCTTTTCGGGTATTTCCATCACCGACAAGCGCAAGGAAGTCATGGATTTCTCTCAGCCTTACATGGAAAACACCTGGAATTTGATGAGCCTGACACAGCGCAATATCAAGTTCACCGACCTGAGCGAGATGAAGCAATACACCATCGGTTACCCGCGCGGTATGGCCTACACCGACTTCATCAAGAAGGATCTGGAGCCCAAGGGTGTTTACTCGCTCGACAAGGTCAAGCTCTATCCGAGCTACAACGAGGTTCTGGCCGACTTGCAGAACGGCAATATCGACCTGGCCTTTGTGGATGGCACCGTGGCCACGGTGTACCGCAAAAAAATGCCCCTGCAAGACAGCTATGTGTTCACCGGCTTCGACCGCTTCGGCTTCGCTTTTCCCAAGGGTTCGAAGCTGCGTGAGGATTTTGACCTCTACCTGACCGAGTTGGGGACGGAGAAGCGTCAGGCCATTATCGACAAGTGGCTGAAGTAATTTTGTCGCCAGCGCGCCGCACGGACTGATTGGCATGAGTTTCCTGCAAATGTTCAGCCTGCTGGCGTCGGGGGCGGGCTATACCGTGCTGGTCACCGTGGCCTGCATTGCCACCGCCGTGGTCAGCGGATTACTGGTGGCCTTGCTCGGGCGCTTGCGTATCAAGCCGCTCAATCGGGTACTGGCTGTTTACACCTATATTTTTCGCGGTATCCCGGTGCTGGTGCTGTTGTTCATCGTTTTCTTCGGTTTACCGGGCATCGGCCTGAGCGTGCCGCCGCTGGTGTCGATGATGCTCAGTCTTGGCCTGATTGCCGGTGCCTATCTGGCCGAAGTGTTTCGCGGCGCGCTTGATGCGGTGGACGAGAGCGAAATCATGGCCGCCGAGGCGATGGGCATGAGCCGCAGCCAGATTCTGTTTGCCATCGAGGTGCCGCAGATGCTGCGTTTCTCGGTGCCGGGGATGCTCAACGAGTTCACCACAGTGCTCAAATATTCGCCCTTTGCCTACACCGTGGGCATCCCGGACATTATGAAACAGGCGCTGGCGCTGGCTTCGACCACGCTGCGCGGTCTGGAAATCTACCTGGCCATCGGCCTGCTGTATTTCGCGATTTACCAACTCATGCTGGCATTGATGAAAGCGGTTGAACGCCGCTTCAGCGTGCCGGGATTCAAGCGGCTCTGAGGTGAACGTGTTACTCCAAGTCCGCCAACTAACCAAGTCATTCGATGACAAGACGATTCTGCGCGGTGTCGATCTCGATCTGGCCGAGGGGCAGCTCAAGGTCATCATGGGGCCTTCGGGCTGTGGCAAATCCACCCTGTTGCGCTGCCTCAACCGCCTGATCGAACCCTCGTCCGGGCAGGTGATCTTCCGTGGCAAGGATGTTCTGCAGCCGGGTACGGATGTGCGCGCCCTGCGCCAGCAGATCGGCTTCGTGTTCCAGCAATTTGCGCTCTACCGCCATCTCAGTGCTCTGCACAACGTGACCCTTGCCTTGCGCAAACTGCGCGGCATGAGCGTGCGCGAGGCACATGCCAAGGCCATGCACGAGCTGGGGCGCATGAATATGGCCGAGCACGCCGATCAATATCCGGCGCAGCTCTCCGGCGGCCAGAAACAGCGCGTGGCGATTGCGCGCGCACTGGCCATGGATCCGGCGGTACTGTTCTTCGACGAGCCGACTTCGGCGCTGGATCCGCTGATGTCGCGTGAAGTGGTCAGCGTCATCAAGCAGCTCCAGCTCGACAATGTGACCATGCTTTGCGTCACCCATGACCCATTTCTGGCCAAGTCCATTGCTGATCGGGTGATGTTCCTGGACGAAGGCGTGGTGCGCGCCGAAGGCACGGTCGCGGAGATTTTCGGTGCGCACGCCGACCCGCGTATCCGCGACTTTTTCGCCCACGAGCACTCTGCCGCATGAAAGGCGCAGTATGACCGGCTGGCTCAGCTTCTTTCAGGATGTGTTCGAGTACTGGCCACAAATCCTCGGCGGGCTTGGCAATACGCTGCTGCTCTTCGCCATCGTCACCGTCACCGGCCTGATCGGCGGCATTCTGGTGTTCTACCAGGCACTGAGCCCGAACCGCCATGTACGGCGTATCACCGAGGGCTACATCTCCTTCTTTATCGGCACGCCGCTGATCGTGCTGCTGTTTTTGATGTACTACGGCCTGCCACAAACGGGCATTCACCTCTCGCCGCTGGCTGTGGCGGTGATCGGCTTCACCATGAACGTCGCCGCCTACAATGCGCGTTACCTGATGAGCGCCTACAACGGCATCGATGCCAGTGAGCTGGAAGCTGCCCGCGCGCAAGGCTTCAGCACGCTGCAGGTATTCCGGCTGGTCACTTTGCCGCAGACGCTACGCTTGGCGATGCCCGGTCTGACCAACCAGGTGATTCTCAACCTGAAGGACAGCTCGATTGTGTTCCTGATTCAGTACACCGAGTTTTTCGCGCAGATGCAGGAATTGGCAGCGCGCAACTTCCAGTACTTCAAGGTCTATTTGCTCACCGGACTGGTCTATTTGCTGTTGGTGTCGCTGGTTGTTCTCGCCGCACGCTGGCTGGAGCGCCGCGTGTTGCCAGCAGCCTGTCGGACTTGAACGGCTGAAGCGAAAAGGTCGCTCTGATTCAATTAGGGTTTGATCCTGACCCGGTGCTGTCGCCCTGAATGCTGGGATTCTGGGCCAGATGCAGGATATAGGCTGCAAAGTCCGGGTCTTCACCGCACACCAGCTCCGGCAGGCGGGTGCGGAAATCTTCGCGTTGACACCACTCGCGCATGTAATCCTCCCACGAGTGCCAGCGGCGGCGCTGTTTATCGTCCATGTCATCTTCATAGGCGAGAAGATAGGCACGTTCGAACAGCGAAATCAGCATGTCGAAAATCACCCGCTTGCGTTCAAGTTGTTCATTATTCAGATTGAGCACGGCGCTTTTAACGCGCAGTTGCAGGTCGGAGTTTTCAATCACCACCTTCAGAAAGTCGATATACGCATCCGACAATTGCAGCCAGATGGCCTCATCTTCATTGGAACGTTCCTTGCGCTGCTCAAAGATAAAGAAAGCCAACGCCATCGGCAGGCCAATGACGGTCACGATGTAGGACAAGAGTTCCCAGATCTCGGTGCTCATGGTGTCTCCCTTGCAGGGCAGATGGGTTGGTTCGGACTGACGCAAAACCGCCCCAGCGGCGTTCAAGCGCCTCGCCGTACTCGCGGTGTACTGTCTTCGGCGCTTTGCCTTGCTGGAACACTTTTGCGTAAGTCCCATTGGTGCAAAAAGCATCATAACAGCACGAACCTCAAGGAAGGTTCTGCTTGCTGTCGAGTGTTGATCGACCTATAAAATCAAATAGGATGCTGGAGCATCGGGAGGGGCAGGTGATGCGTGTGCAAGCTGTGTTGCTGGACATCGGCGGGGTGCTGCTGGATGGGGATGAGCCATTGCCGGGTGCGCGGGACGCGCTTGAGCGCCTGCGTGCGGCCAATCTTCCATTTCTGTTGTTGACCAATACCACTCGCGCTGCACGGGCGGCGTTGTGGGCGCGGCTGGATGCCGCCGGGCTCACCGTGCGTCAGGATCAGCTTTTGACTCCATCCGTGTTGGCGCAGGCATGGTTGGCGCGTGAACAACATCGACCCATGCTGCTGGTACATCCGGGGCTGCGCGCCGATTTTGCGACGGTGGATGAAGCCCAGCCGAATGCCGTGGTGGTCGGTGATGCGGGCGATGGGTTCAGTTATGCCGCGCTTAATGCCGCCTTCCGCCTATTGATGCGCGGCGCGCCGCTGCTCTCCCTGTCTGGTAGCCGTTACTTCCGCGAGGGCGGCGAGCTGTTCATGGATGCTGGCCCGTTTGTGCGCCTGCTGGAGGCTGCCGCAGGCTGCGAGGCGGTGCAGATGGGCAAGCCGGGTGCGACGTTTTTCCACCACGCCGTGGAGTGTTTGGGCGTACCGTTGGCAAGCGTGCGCATGATCGGGGATGATGTCGAAAGCGATGTGCGCGGGGCGCATGAGGCTGGCTTGCAGGCCACGCTGGTGCAGACAGGCAAGTACCACGCGGGTGACGAGCGCAGGCTGCCCGCTGGAGCGTGCATGGCACTGAACGTGCTTGAAGCGGTGGAGAGGATTGTGGCTGGTGATTGAGCATTGCGCACAGGGAATTTGACATACTCCGAGGAGAATCATGATGGAGCCGACACCCAGTAATTCGCCGCATGGCACCGGCGCGAGCGCAGCCATGCCGGTTTCGGTGCGCATGATTTTGCTGTCGATTGCGCTGGCCGTCCTGGCAGGCTGGCTGGGCGGCATGGAGGCCAATATCTTCGGCTTGCGCCTCTACGATGTGTACGTCTTCGTGGGCGATCTGTTCCTCAACGCCCTCAAAATGCTGGTGGTGCCGCTGGTGGTCGCCGCGATTATCAGCGGCATCGGTTCGGCCAGCGACAGTGGCGGGCTGGGGCGGCTTGGTCTGAAAACGCTAATCTACTACTTCGCCACCAGTATGCTGGCCATCCTTACTGGGCTGCTGTTCGTGAATCTCATCCAGCCGGGGGTGATATCCGGCTTTGTGCCGCCGAGCGGCAGCGTCGAAGCGGTGAGCAAGGCCGTCGAAGGGCGCGGTATGGGTGATCTGGCCGGGATGCTGCATCAGTTTTTCCCGCCAAACATCATCCAGGCCGCAGCTGATGGGCAAATGCTCGGGCTGATTACCTTCAGCCTGCTGTACGGCCTGTTCATGACGCGCATTGAAAAAGGCGCCGCCGAAGTGCAGCGCGCGTTCTGGCAAGGCGTATATCAGGTGATGTTGCGCATGACCGATTTCGTCCTGTTCTTTGCGCCCATCGGCGTATTCGCCCTGGTCGCCAAGGTGGTCGCCGCCTCTGGACTCGACGCCATGCGCCCAATGGCGGGCTTTATGCTCACTGTCATCCTCGCGCTCGGTTTTCACATGCTGGTTACCCTGCCGCTGGTTCTGCGCCTGCTCGCCGGCGTCAGCCCGCTGCGCCACTACCGCGCCATGACGCCCGCCTTGCTGACCGCGTTTTCCACCGCCTCCAGCGCCGCCACCCTGCCGGTGACCATTGAATGTGTGGAAAAAGGCGCGGGCGTGTCCAACCGCACCGCTAGCTTTGTTCTGCCGCTGGGCGCGACGGTGAACATGGATGGAACTGCGTTGTACGAAGGCGTGGTGGTGCTGTTCATCGCTCAGCTTTACGGCGTGGAACTCAGCATGGTGCAACAGTTCAGCGTCCTGATGCTGGCCTTGATGACCTCAGTCGGCGTGGCAGGCATCCCCGCCGCCAGCCTGGTCGCCATCACGCTGATACTGACCAGCCTTGGGCTGCCGCTTGAAGCGCTAGGCCTGATCCTGGTGGTGGATCGCTTGCTCGACATGAGCCGCACCACGGTGAATGTGTTCTCCGACTCGGTCGGCGCGGTGCTGATCGCGAGGCTTGAAGGCGAGGAGGGTGTGTTGGGTGAGGCGGCGCGTAAATCGCCCTTGAATTCCTGAAACGACTGTGGAAAAGCTCTCGGCGCGGGTGTAAAGCCACTTGCACAAGGTTTCAGTCAGCAGATATGCCTGTGTTTCAATGCAATGAGGCACCTTAAGTCAATAGATACTATAATACCCTATAAATGCCTTTTTACGCTTTTATAGGGTAAAATAATGCCCATTACTTTCAAAACGCCCGACGCTCTGCTGAAAACCATTGCCACCCAAGCCAAAGCGCAACGCTTGGCGGAAAACCTGACGCGGCGCACTTTGGCAGAGAAATCTGGCGTTGCCGAAGCCAGCATCAAACGCTTTGAAACCACAGGGCAGATCAGTTTCCACAGCCTGCTGAAACTCGCGTTCGCCCTAAATCGCATGGATGACTTCAATCGCCTGTTTGCGGAAAAGCCGCCGCAAACCATCGCCGACCTGCAAACCACATCGCGCCAACGGGGGCGCTTATGAAGCACATCGCACGGTTGCGGGTGCACATCGCCGATACGACGGTGGGTGAACTGGGAACAGATGCGCGGGGGCGGATCTATTTTCAGTATGACCCCGCTTGGCTCAAGACGGGGTTTGACCTCTCACCCGGCACACTACCGTTTCAGGCCGCGCCACAGCTTTCCTCAGAGCCACAGGAATTTGGTGGTTTGCACGGTGTTTTTTACGACTCCTTGCCGGATGGTTGGGGCTCATTGCTGATGGATCGGGCATTCCGTCAGCAAACGGGTTGGCAAGCGCATGAAATCACCCCGCTGGATCGGCTGGCGTACATCGGTTCTCGCGCAATGGGCGCGCTGGAGTATGAGCCGGAAATCTCCTCCGCAGCCATGACGGAAACCGTGGATATTGCACAACTGGCGCACTCTGCCGAACAGTTATTGCAGGGGGAAACGCCGGAGGTGTTGCAGCAATTGCAGGTGCAGGGCGGTTCTCCCGGTGGGGCACGCCCCAAAGTGACTGTCGCCTTATCCGATCAGGCGGATGCGTGCCTGTCTGGTTTCCGGTCATTGCCGCCGGGTTACGCACACTGGATGGTTAAGTTTCGGGCGCGGGAAGATTCACCTGACATGGGGCGCATCGAGTTGGCCTACGCACGCATGGCGCAACAGGCAGGGCTGGCAATGCCGGAATGCCGTTTGCTACGGGTCGGAAAGGGCGCGCTCGCGGATGAGTTTTTTGCCGTGCGTCGTTTTGACCGCGAAGGCAATACGCGGCATCACGTCCTCAGTCTGTCGGGCTACATTTACGCCAGCCATCGTCTGCCCTGTATTGGCTACGAAACCGTCATCAATGCCACTCACAACATTACCCGCAGCGTAGCGGAAGCCGAAAAAGCCTTCCGTCTGATGCTGTTCAACGTCCTCACCCACAACAAGGACGATCACGCCAAAAACTTTGCCTTCATCCGCCGCGCCCACGGCTGGGAACTGTCACCGGCATTCGATCTGACTTTCAGCAGCGGACTCAACAACCAACACACCACCGACATTGCAGGCAGCGGCAATCCACGTCTGCAAGACATTCAGCACGTCGCAGAAAACTGCGGGATCAAACGCTGGCGGGACATGCTGGAACACGTGCGATCAGTCACCCGACAATGGCAGGCGATTGCGGCAGCAGAAGGCGTATCGAGGGAAGAATACCAAGCAATAGGTGATGCGCTGGCGGAGATTGATGGGCGGTTGGGGTAAATCAGACGGTGCTTTATGCGGTTTGTTTCGTGTGCGTGGGCTGGCAGTCGGGGCAGTGCCCAAGTTGTAGCGCCCTATAGTGACTGGAGCATGCTGAATTGTTTAGTTGTATGTTCAGCTAACTTAACGCTCTAGTACGCGTCGCGATAGCGCATGGTTTTTAGCCATATTTTGACGCTTTGCGCATCCTTAATTTCATCAAGCTCGTATTTCATGCGATGCAGCTCGTTTTGGTGGGCGGCGATGTCCTGCGCCAGCAGGCGCATGACGCTGGCGGGGGAGGCGTTGTAGCCAAGATCGCTTGGGTGGATGGAAAAGCGTGCTCTGAACTCCATTTCAAGCTGGGTTTTTTCGGCGTTGAGTTCGCTGAGTTGCTGTTTGAGGGTTTTGGTGTAGCGCTGCAGGCGTTCTTCGCTCAGGTTGCTCAGGCTTGCGGGGTCGATGTGGTCGAGTTCGATTTGTAATTCAAGCAGTTGCAGCAGGTTGTTTTTTTCATAGGCTTGATTGACTCGCTGCATGAGTTCGGTTTTGCGCGCGCGTTGCTGCGGGTCGCTTTCGCGGTCGGGGTGCAGGTTGCTGACCAGTTTGCGGTAAATCTCGCGCACGGAGAGTTTGATGTCCTGTGCGTCTTCGGCTTCTTTTTGCTCTTTGGCGATCTGTTTGGCTGTTTTTTTGCGCTTGGCCTGCCGTTGCTCGTTGCGCTCTTGGCGGGCGCGCTCTTCGGCGGCATAGCGCTCGTTGAGGTGTTCATGTGCGAATTGCATGAACTCGTCGAAGCTCATGTCGTTGGCTTCGTCGCCCAAGTCCACACCGGTCATTTCCATAAACTCGGCTTTCATGGCGGCGAGAATTTCGGCTTGGCGTTCGGTGTGTTTGGGGTTTGTATCCTGTGGTTGGTATTTGGCGCAAATGTCCTCCAGCTGCGGGTTGTTTTCTTGCGCAAGCAGGTCGCTTGCGAACTCAAGAATCATGTCGCCTAGGCGCTCGCGCTCGCGCCTGCTGATATCCCTGATGTCGTAGAGTTCATCAAGACGCAGCACGAAGGCGGTTTTGAGCTTGTTTTTGGCTTGCAGGATCGGCAGCAGGTCGAGGGTGTATTTTTGCTGGAAGTTGCTGATGGTGCTCTGCCACTCGGTGATTTGCGCACGCTTTTTTTCAATCTGTTGCAGCAGTTTGTTAAAAGCCGCCTGCGCGGGGCTGGGGTTTTCCTGTTCCAGGTTGCGCGTAAGGCTGACGCGGTTGTCTGCGGGATTTTCGTCAAAAAGCTGTGTTTTCATGGTAGTGACGTTTTTTGTAGGAGCGAACCTTGGGTCGCGATTGATGTGGCGACTTTCACGACCCAAGGTTCGCTCCTACGGGCTGCGGCACGTTGCTTCTGGCTTAAATCAGTTCGCCGCGCAGCGAATTGGGGCGAACTTCGGTGATGCGCACATCGACAAACTGGCCGGTGAGGGCGGCATCACCTTTGAAATTCACCACGCGGTTGTTTTCGGTGCGGCCTTTAAGCTCACTGGCGTCTTTGGTGGACGCGCCTTCGACGAGAATGCGCTGTATGCCGCCGAGCATGGCATCGCTGATGGCGCGCGCTTGGCGGCTAATCAGGTCTTGCAGGCGTTGCAGGCGTTCTTTTTTGACTTCAAGCGGCGTGTCGTCTTCCATGCTGGCTGCGGGTGTGCCGGGGCGGGCGCTGAAAACGAAACTGTAGGATTGGTCAAAACCGATGTCACGGATGAGCTTCATGGTGGCTTCAAAGTCGGCTTCGGTTTCGCCGGGGAAGCCGATGATGAAGTCCGAAGACAGGCAAATATCCGGGCGCGCTTCGCGTAGTTTGCGAATTTTGGATTTGTATTCGATGGCGGTGTGGCCGCGTTTCATGGCGGCAAGAATGCGGTCGGAGCCGGATTGCACCGGCAGGTGCAGGAAGCTGGCCAGTTTGGGCACGTTGCGGTAGGCCTCGATCAGGCGGTCGGTGAACTCAACCGGGTGCGAGGTGGTGAAGCGGATGCGTTCGATGCCGTCGATGGCGGCGACGTATTCGATCAGCAGGGCGAGATCGGCCAGGCCGCCGTCGTGCATTGCGCCGCGATATGAATTGACGTTCTGGCCGAGCAGGTTGACTTCGCGCACGCCTTGCGCGGCAAGTTGAGCGACTTCGGCGAGAACGTCATCGAACGGACGCGAAACTTCTTCGCCACGGGTGTAGGGCACGACGCAGAAGGTGCAGTATTTGGAGCAGCCTTCCATGATGGAGACAAAGGCGGTCGCGCCTTCCGCTCGCGGTTCGGGCAGGTTGTCGAATTTCTCGATTTCGGGGAAGGAAATATCGACTACGGATTTGCCGCTGCTGCGTACGTCGCGCAGCATCTCCGGCAGGCGGTGCAGGGTTTGCGGGCCGAAGACCAGATCAACAAATGGGGCGCGTTCACGAATCGCCGCACCTTCCTGGCTGGCGACGCAGCCGCCGACACCGATGAGCAGGTCGGGCTTGTGGCGTTTGAGCTCTTTCCATTGGCCGAGCTGGGAGAAGACTTTTTCCTGCGCCTTTTCGCGGATGGAGCAGGTGTTGAGCAGAATCACGTCAGCTTCTTCGGCGGTTTCGACTTGGGTCATGCCGGCGTAGGCATCAAGCACGTCACCCATTTTCTGGCTGTCGTACTCGTTCATCTGGCAGCCCCAGGTTTTGATATAGAGCTTTTTTGGGGCGGCGCTTGGCGTGGTTTCGGTGGTCGTGGTGCGGGTCATGGAGGTTAGCCAGTCGCTATAAAATTAGGGGACGCGCATTCTAAGCCTTTGATGTGGCTAAGGCTATGGCACTCAGGCCAAGGGGATAATGTCCACATCTTCGTAGATGGCATCCAGCGTCAATGTGGTCTTGATCGGCGGGCAGTCGATAGTGAAGCTGTCGTCGCGTTCCAGCGTGCTGCGCAGCCAGCCATCGTCCTGGGTGCGGCTGTAGATATCGACGATGGGGGCATCGGGGTTGACCAGCAGGTAATAACGCAGGCTGGGCGTATTGCGGTAAGTGTGCCACTTTTCGCGCCGGTCGATGGTGGCGGTGCTGGGCGAGAGGACTTCGACGATCAGGCAGGGGCGCTGCTTGGCGTAAGCGTCGTTGTCGCTGGTATCGCAAACCAGCATCACATCGGGGTAGTAGAAAATGTTGAAGTCGGCGTGCTTGAACTTCATGTCCGACATGAACGCGCCGCAGGGCGTGCCGCGCGTTGCGTTACGTAGTTGGACGGCGATGTTGAGGGCAATACGGTTATGCCGCTCACTTGCACCGGCCATGGCATACACCTGACCGTCAATGTATTCTTGCTTGAGGTCGGCGTAGGGCTCGCCGCTCAGGTAGTCTTCAATGCTGATTTTTTCGATCGCTTGTGGGTTGCCCATGTGCTTGTCTCGTGTGTTTGTCGTGACGCGGAGCATCATTGATCCGGCTTGAAGATGTTTTGCCTTGTAGGAGCGAACCTTGGGTCGCGAAGGCTGCTGCCGCCCATCGCGACCCAAGGTTCGCTCCTACAAAAAGTTCAAACTTCACCGTACCGGAACATTAGCACAGCTATTCCACCGTGACCGATTTGGCCAAGTTGCGTGGCTTGTCGACATCCGTGCCGCGCAGCACGGCGACGTGGTAGGCCAGAAGCTGCAACGGGATGGTGAAGATAATCGGTGCGCTGATGCGACCCACATGCGAGGTGACGGGCACGACGTGAATGCCGTCGCTTTCCTTCAGCCCGGCGTTTTCGTC
>NCGK01000024.1 GCA_002281735.1 Gammaproteobacteria bacterium 28-57-27 | reverse complement strand
CACCCTGATCAACCCCATTGCGATGGAAGAAGGCCTGCGCTTCGCGATTCGCGAAGGCGGTCGTACTGTCGGCGCAGGTGTTGTTGCCAAGATCCTTGTCTAAGTAATGATGTTGCTGCGTAGTTGCAGTGCAAAGTTAGATTAGGTGCTTGCAATTAGGCGCGTAATCCACTAGGATTCCGCGCCTTGTTGTTAGTGTGCATATAGAGTGCAAAAGTTTTAGGGCAGTAGCTCAATTGGCAGAGCGACGGTCTCCAAAACCGTAGGTTGGGGGTTCGATTCCCTCCTGCCCTGCCATATTCGATGGCGGGTGCATCCCTCCTCACATTTAAAGAAAAGCAGTCACCGATGGTCTCCAAGACTACAGCCCCCACGTCCTCACTTGATACTGTAAAGCTCACTCTCGCCCTCGTGGTGCTTGCTGCGGGGATGTTTGGTTTTTACTGGTTTGAGCAGGTTGCTCTGACTTGGCGTGTTATTGCCATGTTTGCAGTGGTCGGTGTTGCGGTGGGGTTGGTGTTGTGGACTGAATTGGGTCAGCGCCTGATGTCGTTTTCGCGCGAGTCGCGTGTTGAACTGCGTAAGGTGGTGTGGCCGACGCGTCAGGAAACCATTCAGATCACCTTGATCGTGCTGGTATTGGTGTTCTTGATCGGTCTGTTTTTATGGTTGGTTGATTCGCTCCTGTTTTGGGGTGTGCAAATGATTACTGGGCAGGGGGCTTAAAGTATGGCCATGCGCTGGTATGTGGTTCAGGTTTTTTCTCAATTTGAAAACACGGTCAAGCGTGCGCTCGAAGAGCGCATTGAGCGCGATGGCTTGCAGGATTCCTTTGGTGAAATTCTCGTGCCATCTGAAGAAGTGGTTGAAGTCAAAGATGGCGTGCGTCGCCGCAGTGATCGGAAGTTCTTCCCCGGTTATGTGCTTTTGCAGATTGATATGACCGACGAAGCCTGGCACTTGGTGCGCTCAATTCCGCGCGTGCTGGGCTTTATTGGTGGTAAGGCTGATCGCCCTGCGCCGATTAGCGAGCGTGAGGCGGCAGTTATTCTGGATCGGATGCGTGAAGGGGTTGAGAAGCCGCGTCCGAAATTCTTGTTTGAAGTCGGTGAAACCGTGCGTATTAATGAAGGTCCGTTTAACGACTTTAATGGCGTGGTTGAATCGGTGGATTATGAAAAGAGTCGCCTGCATGTGGCGGTCAGTATTTTTGGGCGCTCCACCCCGGTGGAGCTTGAATTTGGTCAGGTCGAAAAGGTCTGATTTTGTGAAGTCATTGCAGCTCCGTGTTGCAATGAAGTGAGCTGGTTTGTTCCAGGGATGGAATGAAGCGGCATTAACAATAGCGGGGAGCCGTCAGGCGTTTGACCCAAGTGAGAGTGAAAAATGGCTAAGAAAGTCACGGCGTATATTAAGTTGCAGGTTAAAGCCTGTCAGGCTAATCCGAGTCCGCCCATCGGCCCAGCATTGGGTCAGCATGGTGTGAATATCATGGGCTTCTGTAAGGAGTTTAATGCGGCGACTCAAGGTGTTGAGCCCGGTTTGCCTTTGCCCGTTGTTATTACAGTTTACAGCGATAAAAGCTTTACCTTTATCACCAAAACCCCGCCCGCTTCTGTTTTGATTAAGAAGGCGATGGGTTTGAAGAGTGGTTCAAGTAATCCGAATACCAAGAAAGTGGGCACGATCACTCGTGCGCAGCTGGAAGAAATTGCCAAGGCCAAGATGCCAGATTTGACAGCAGCTGATATGGATGCCGCAGTGCGCACCATCGCAGGTAGCGCGCGCAGTATCGGTCTGAATGTGGAGGGCGTGTAATGGCGAAGCTCACTAAGCGTCAACAGTTGGCGCGTGAAAAAATTGATTCAAATCGCAGCTACCCAATTAAAGAAGCTTTTTCTTTGTTGAAAGAATTGGCGACCGCCAAGTTTGTCGAGGCCGTTGATGTGGCGGTTAATCTGGGCGTAGATCCACGTCGTTCTGATCAAGTGGTGCGTGGTTCAACGGTGTTGCCGCGTGGTACGGGCAAGATTGTGCGCGTTGCCGTATTTGCTCAAGGCGCGAATGCCGAAGCAGCGAAAGCTGCGGGCGCTGAAATTGTTGGTTTTGACGATTTGGCAGACAGCATCAAAAAAGGTGAGATGAATTTTGACGTGGTGATTGCAACGCCGGACGCGATGCGTGTGGTGGGTCAGTTGGGTCAGATTCTTGGTCCGCGCGGTCTGATGCCTAACCCGAAGGTCGGTACCGTTACCATGGACGTGTCCACTGCAGTGAAAAATGCCAAGGCGGGTCAGGTGCGTTACCGTACTGACAAGGCCGGTATCATTCATTGCACCTTGGGCAAGGTCAGTTTTGACGAAGATGCCCTGCTGGAAAACTTGAATGCTTTGATGAGCGATTTGAATCGCGCCAAGCCTTCGGGTGCCAAGGGTATTTATGTGAAGCGCATCACCGTGTCCACAACCATGGGTTCTGGTGTTGTTGTCGATCAATCTTCTTTGTCGAGCGCGGCATAAGGTTTAGGTCGGGGCGAAGGCTTGCTTTCGCCCCGCGTTTGTTTGGGCTCCCAAGGTTCCATAGGTCATTGACCAAGGTGCTTTGGTTGCGTCCAAGACCGCAGGTGTGCATGGTTCATGCACTTAATGTCCTGCGTAGACGGTAAGCCCCAGGATTGTGCCTGGTGTGATTCCGTAAAGGACAGGGCGTTCGCGCCCTGATTAGAGGCGAAGCGTAGTCCCAAGGCTATTAAATCTGGGGGCTGCGCATTGAATAGGTTATTTCAATGGCACTGACGTTCGAACAGAAACAAGTTGTCGTCGCTGAAGTAGCTGAAGTTGCCGCCGTTGCGCACTCTGCCATTGCGGCAGAGTATCGCGGCATTACGGTCGAGAAATTGACCGCGTTGCGTGTAAAAGCCCGTCAAGAAGGCGTTTACTTGCGCGTGGTCAAGAACACTCTTGCGCGTATTGCTGTGCGTGGAACGAGCTTCGAGTGCATGTCTGAAGGGATGGTCGGTCCCCTCGTGCTTGCATTTTCGATGGACGATCCCGGTGCAGCGGCACGCCTGATGCGCGATGCAGCCAAAGAGAATGACAAGCTGAATGTGAAGCTTGTTGCGCTCGGCGGTCAGCTTATCGCTGCATCTGAAATTGATCGTGTGGCCAGTCTGCCAACCCGTGACCAAGCAATTAGCATGCTCATGTCGGTTATGCAGGCGCCAGTCGCCAAGTTCGTTCGTACCCTCAACGAGGTTCCGGGCAAGCTGGTGCGTACTGTCGCAGCCATTCGCGATCAAAAGGAAGCGGCTTAATACTTTCAGCTTTTTTATCAATCTTTTAGATTTCGTAGGTTACAACCATGGCAATGAACAAAGAAGATATCCTTGAGGCTATCTCCAATATGACCGTCCTTGAGATCGTTGATCTGATCTCTGCGATGGAAGAAAAATTCGGCGTGTCTGCCGCTGCGGCCACTGTGGCTGTAGCAGCAGGCCCTGCTGCTGCGGCAGCTGTGGTCGAAGAAAAGACCGAGTTTGATGTCGTTATGGCCAGCTTCGGCGACAACAAGGTCGGCGTGATCAAGGCTGTGCGTGAAGTCACCGGTCTGGGCTTGAAAGAAGCCAAGGACTTGGTTGAAAGCGCGCCTGTCACCGTCAAGGAAGGCATCGCTAAGGCTGACGCTGAAGCACTGAAGAAGAAGCTTGAAGACGCCGGCGCTAAGGTCGAAATCAAGTAATTCAAATGCAGTACCTGAACATACCTTGAGTATGGGCAGGTCGATGGCTGGTGGCTTTATGCCGCCGGCCTTTTTTGCTTCCTTGAATTTGCAATCTTGGACGTTTGTTGTAATGGCTTGATGTGAATGGCTTTTGGAAGGGCGCTTTAACGTTGCGCGCTGAAATAAGTCAGTCGTTGCCAGCTCCTGAATAGGGCGCTTCAGCGAGACATTTCAAGAAACATCCGTGACGAGGGTTGTATGGCCTTCGTCATTTCGAAACCCCATACGAAACTGTGAACGCAGAGGTAATCGATGTCGTACTCTATCACCGAGAAGAAGCGTATCCGTAAGGATTTCGGTAAGCGCATTTCCATTCTTGGAATCCCCAATCTACTCGCGACACAGGTTAATTCCTATCGTGAGTTTTTGCATCATGATGACAAGAACCCTAATGCATTAGGTCTGCACGCGGCACTGAGTTCGGTTTTTCCTTTGTCCAGCCACTCGGGCAGTGCATCGATTGATTATGTGAGCTTCCGTTTGGGTGAGCCTGCGTTTGATGTCAAAGAGTGCCAGATTCGTGGACTGACCTATGCTGCGCCTCTGCGTGTCAAAATGCGCTTGATGATCCACAACCGTGAAGCTCCGGCAGGCAGTCCGAGCATCAAGGATGTGCGCGAGCAAGAAGTTTACATGGGTGAGCTTCCGCTCATGACCGATACCGGAACCTTTGTTATCAACGGAACCGAGCGGGTTGTGGTGTCTCAGTTGCACCGTTCGCCGGGCGTGTTTTTCGATTCAGATCGCGGTAAAACCCACTCGTCCGGCAAGATTTTGTTCTCTGCGCGCATTATTCCTTACCGTGGCTCGTGGTTGGACTTCGAGTTCGATCATAAGGACATCGTTTATGCGCGTATCGACCGCCGCCGCAAGCTGCCGGTGACGATCATCATGCGTGCCATGGGCATGACCAATGAGGAAATGCTGGCGACGTTCTTCGAAACCACACAGTTCACTTTGCTGTCTGCGACTGAAGTGAAAGTGGATTTGGTGATTGATCGTCTGAAAGGCGAAAACGCGCCATTCGATATTAAAGTTGACGAAACGGTGTTGGTCGAAGCTGGGCGTCGTGTCACTTCCAAGCATTTGCGTGAGCTCAAGAAAGCCGAAGTCGGTGCACAAGTTGCGCCGGTGGAGTTCTTGTTGGGTCAAACCCTGGCGCACGATGTGGTTGATACGCGTAGCGGCGAGTTGTTGGCGAGTGCCAATGATCTGGTCACGCCCGAGCTGCTGGCGAATATGCGCGAAGCGGGTATTCACGAGTTGCGCACGATTTATTTCAATGAAGTGGATCACGGCCCATTCATTTCTACCACCATGCGTGTGGATTCTTCGACCTCGCCTCTGGAGGCGTTGATTGAAATCTATCGCATGATGCGTCCAGGCGAGCCGCCGACCAAGGACTCAGCTGAAACCTTGTTTAACAGTCTGTTTTTCTCTGAAGATCGTTATGATCTTTCAGCCGTGGGGCGCATGAAGTTCAACCGCCGTGTTGGCCGTGAAGAGGTGACCGGCGCGGGCATTTTGTGCAAAGAAGACATCCTTGAAGTCATCAAGGTGTTGATCGGTATTCGTAACGGCAACGGCACGGTGGATGACATCGACCACTTGGGGAATCGTCGTATTCGCTCGGTGGGTGAGATGGCTGAAAACGTGTTCCGCATCGGCTTGGTACGTGTCGAGCGTGCGGTGAAAGATCGTCTGGCGCTGGCAGAAAGCGAAGGTTTGATGCCGCAGGATTTGATTAACGCCAAACCAGTAGCGGCATCAATCAAGGAGTTCTTTGGTTCATCGCAGCTTTCGCAGTTTATGGATCAGAACAATCCGCTGTCGGAAGTGACCCACAAGCGTCGTATTTCTGCGCTCGGCCCAGGCGGCTTGACGCGTGAACGTGCGGGCTTTGAAGTGCGCGACGTTCACCCGACGCATTACGGTCGTGTTTGCCCGATTGAAACACCGGAAGGTCCAAACATTGGTCTGATCAACTCGCTGGCGGTGTATGCGCGTACCAACCATTACGGTTTCCTGGAAACGCCTTACCGCCGTGTGGTCGATGGGCGTGCCACGGATGACGTGGACTACCTCTCGGCGATTGAGGAAGGGCAGTATTTGATCGCGCAGGCCAACGCCCGTCTGGATGCACAAGGCAATCTTCTGGATGAGCTGGTGGCCTGTCGTCAGGCTGGTGACTTCCCATTGACCCCGCCGCAACAAGTTCAATACATGGATATTTCACCCAAGCAGGTGGTATCGGTGGCGGCGTCCTTGATCCCTTTCCTTGAGCACGACGATGCCAACCGCGCCTTGATGGGTGCGAACATGCAGCGTCAGGCCGTGCCTTGTTTGCGTGCAGATAAGCCGCTGGTGGGCACCGGGATGGAGCGCGTGGTGGCGGTGGATTCCGGCGCGTCCGTGGTGGCGCGGCGTGGTGGTGTGGTCGAACGCGTGGACGCAACCCGTATTGTGGTGCGCGTGAATGACGAGGAAACCGTGTCCGGTGAAATTGGTGTGGATATTTACAATCTGACCAAATACACCCGCTCCAACCAGAACACCTGTATGAATCAGCGCCCCATCGTGAGTGATGGCGAAGTGATTGCCAAGGGTGATGTTCTGGCCGACGGAGCCTCGGTGGACTTGGGTGAGCTGGCCATCGGTCAAAACATGCTGGTCGCGTTTATGCCGTGGAACGGCTACAACTTCGAAGACTCCATCTTGTTGTCCGAGCGTGTGCTGAAGGAAGATCGCTTTACTTCGATTCATATTGAAGAGCTGACCTGCGTGGCGCGTGACACCAAGCTTGGGCCTGAGGACATCACCGCCGATATTCCGAACGTGGCCGAAAGCTTGCTCAACAAGCTGGACGAGTCGGGTGTGGTGTATGTCGGTGCGGAAGTGCGTCCCGGCGATATTCTGGTCGGCAAGGTCACACCCAAGGGCGAGTCGCAACTCACTCCGGAAGAGAAGCTGTTGCGTGCGATCTTCGGTGAAAAAGCCTCCGATGTGAAAGACACCTCGTTGCGGGTGTCTGCCGGTATGGAAGGTACGGTTATCGACGTGCGCGTGTTCACTCGTGATGGCGTAGAAAAAGATGCGCGTGCCAAGGCGATTGAAGAAGCCGACCTCGATCAGGTGCGTAAAAACATCAAAGACCGCATGCGCATTATCGAAAACGACATCTTCCAACGTGTGGAAAGCATGTTGCTGGGTAAGGTGGCTGACGGTGGTGCTGGCATCGAGGCGGGTAAGAAAATTACTCCAGCCGGGCTGGCCAAAATCAAGCGCGAGCAATGGTTTGATATTCGCCTGGCCAATGATGATGCTGCCGCTGAGCTTGAAACCTTCAAAACCCAGCTCGACGAGCAACGCAAGGAAGCTGATCGTCAGTTTGCCGACAAAAAGACCAAGATCCAGCAGGGCGATGATCTGGCACCAGGCGTGCTGAAAATGGTCAAGGTGTATGTGGCGGTCAAGCGTCGCATCCAGCCGGGTGACAAGATGGCGGGTCGTCACGGGAACAAGGGTGTGGTCTCGATGATCGTGCCTGAAGAAGACATGCCTTACATGGAAGATGGCAAGGCCGTTGACGTGTGCCTGAACCCACTGGGCGTTCCATCGCGGATGAACATCGGGCAGATTCTTGAAGTTCACCTTGGTTGGGCAGCGCGTGGCTTGGGTGACAAGATCAACGACATGCTGCAACTGGAGCGTGAAAAACAGCTTAGTGAGATTCGCGCCTTCCTGGAGCTGGTTTATAACCACCGTGGTGATAAAGAAGTCGATCTGGATGCGCTGAGCGATGACGAGCTCATCACGCTGGCGCAAAACCTGCGCAAAGGCATCCCGATGGCGACCCCGGTATTCGAGGGTGCCAATGAAGCCGAAATCAAGCGCATGTTGCAGCTTGCCGGTCGTCCGGAAAGCGGTCAGATGCAGCTTTACGATGGTCGCACTGGCATGCCATTCGAGCGCACCACCACCGTGGGTTACATGTACATGCTCAAGCTCAACCACTTGGTAGATGACAAGATGCATGCCCGTTCCACCGGCCCATACAGCTTGGTCACGCAGCAACCGCTGGGTGGTAAGGCGCAGTTTGGCGGCCAGCGTTTCGGAGAGATGGAAGTATGGGCGCTGGAAGCTTATGGCGCCGCGTACACCTTGCAGGAAATGCTGACCGTGAAGTCGGACGACGTGAATGGCCGTAACAAGATGTACAAGAACATCGTGGATGGTAACCATCACATGGAAGCGAGTATGCCGGAGTCGTTCAACGTGCTGTTGCGTGAAATCCGCTCTTTGGGTCTGAATATCGAACTGGAACAAGACAACTAAACCGTTTTGCTGAATATACGGGCGCGCAATAAAGCGCGCCGCCTCAACTGCGTTTTGGTTGCATTGGTGAGAATACGTTATGAAAGAATTACTTAGTTTGATGAAGCCGCAAGCTGCGGAAGATGATTTTGACTTTATCAAGGTTTCCTTGCCATCACCGGACATGATTCGCTCATGGTCGTTTGGTGAGGTTAAAAAGCCCGAAACCATTAACTACCGTACCTTCAAGCCGGAGCGTGACGGCCTCTTCTGCGCCAAAATTTTTGGTCCGGTGAAGGATTACGAATGCCTGTGCGGTAAGTACAAGCGTTTGAAGCACCGCGGTGTGGTGTGCGAAAAATGCGGCGTGGAAGTTACTCTGTCCAAGGTGCGCCGCGAGCGTATGGGGCATATCGAACTGGCCGCACCCTGTGCGCATATCTGGTTCCTCAAGTCGCTGCCTTCGCGCATTGGTTTGATGCTGGACATGACCCTGCGTGACATTGAAAAAGTGTTGTACTTTGAATCCTTCATGGTGACTGAGCCGGGTCTGACTCCGTTGCAAAAAGGCCAGTTGCTCAATGATGACGAATATCTCGATGCCATGGATCAGTACGGTGATGAGTTTGAAGCACGCATGGGTGCCGAAGCGCTGTACGGTATTCTGGCCAAGCGCAACCTGAAAGAAGAGGCGGTGCGCCTGCGTGAAGAGCTGGGCGAGACCGGCTCCGAAACCAAGATCAAGCGCATTTCCAAGCGTCTCAAGCTGATCGAGTCCTTTGTCGAGTCCGGCAACAAGCCGGAGTGGATGATTCTGACCGTGCTGCCGGTGTTGCCGCCCGATCTGCGTCCGCTGGTGCCGTTGGATGGTGGTCGCTTTGCGACTTCGGATCTGAACGATCTGTACCGTCGCGTGATTAACCGTAACAACCGCCTCAAGCGCCTGCTTGAGCTGAACGCGCCGGACATCATCGTGCGCAACGAAAAGCGCATGTTGCAGGAATCCGTGGATGCGCTGCTGGATAACGGTCGCCGTGGTCGTGCCATTACCGGCAACAACAAGCGTCCGCTGAAGTCGCTGGCCGACATGATTAAAGGCAAGCAAGGCCGTTTCCGTCAGAACTTGCTCGGTAAGCGTGTGGACTACTCCGGTCGTTCGGTGATCGTGGTGGGACCAACCCTGCGTCTGCATCAATGCGGTTTGCCGAAGAAGATGGCACTGGAATTGTTTAAGCCGTTTATCTTCTCCAAGCTGGTGCGTCGCGGCTTGGCAACCACCATCAAAGCGGCCAAGAAGCTGGTTGAGCGTGAAGGCCCGGAAGTTTGGGACGTATTGGATGAAGTAATCCGCGAGCATCCGGTCATGCTCAACCGTGCGCCGACCCTGCACCGTTTGGGTATCCAGGCGTTTGAGCCGATCCTGATCGAAGGTAAGGCGATTCAGTTGCACCCGCTGGTGTGCTCGGCGTTCAACGCCGACTTCGACGGCGACCAGATGGCGGTACACGTACCGTTGTCACTGGAAGCGCAGCTCGAAGCCCGCACGCTGATGATGTCCACCAACAACGTGCTCTCGCCAGCCAACGGTGACCCGATCATCGTGCCGTCGCAGGATATCGTGCTGGGTATTTATTACATGACCCGTGCGCGTACGAACGGCAAGGGTGAGGGCTTGGTGCTGGCTGATCTGGACGAAGTGCAACGCGCTTACGACACGGATCAAGTGCAGCTCGGTACGCGGGTCAAGGTGCGCATTACGGAGCACAAGCGCAATGAAGCAGGTGACTTGGTGCCGGTGCGTTCATTGATCGAAACCTCGGTAGGGCGCGCGTTGCTGTATCGCGTAGTCCCTGCGGGCGTGCCTTATGAGCTGGTCAATCGCGACATGGGCAAGAAGGCGATCTCAGGATTGCTGAATTACGTGTATCGCCACCTGGGCTTGAAAGAAACCGTCGTATTCGCTGACCAGTTGATGTACACCGGCTTCCGCTTCGCAGCGCGCTCGGGTATTTCGATTTGCTCGGATGACATGCGTGTTCCTGAGCAAAAGCCCGCGATTCTGGCTGAAGCTGAAACTGAAGTTCGCGGCATTCAAAAGCAATACAACGACGGTCTGGTCACCCAGGGCGAGCGTTACAACAAGGTGGTCGACATTTGGTCGCGTGCCAACGATCAACTCACCAAGGCGATGATGAGCGGCCTGAGCGTGGAGCAGGTGATTGATGCCAAGGGCAATGAAGTCACCCAAAACTCCTTCAATGCCATTTACATGATGGCCGATTCGGGTGCGCGGGGCTCGGTGGCACAGATTCGTCAGCTGGCAGGTATGCGTGGATTGATGGCCAAGCCAGACGGCTCGATCATTGAAACACCGATTACCGCCAACTTCCGCGAAGGTCTGAACGTGATTCAGTACTTTATTTCCACCCACGGTGCGCGTAAGGGCTTGGCGGATACCGCGCTGAAAACAGCTAACTCCGGATATCTGACCCGTCGCTTGGTGGACGTGGCGCAGGATATGGTGATTACCATCGACGATTGCGGAACCCATAACGATGGATTGCGCATGACCCCGATGATTGAAGGCGGGGATGTGGTTGAACCGCTGGCAGATCGCATTTTGGGGCGCGTCGCCTCCAAGGATGTGCTGTTGCCGGGCGGTAACACCACCTTGATTCCTGCCAACACCCTGCTGGATGAAGCGCTGGTACGCAAAATTGAAGCCGCTGGCGTAGATGAAGTATGGGTGCGCTCAACCATCAGCTGCGAAGCGCGTTACGGTGTCTGTGCCAAGTGCTACGGTCGTGATCTGGCGCGTGGCCACCTGGTCAACGTGGGTGAGGCCGTTGGTGTCATGGCGGCGCAATCGATTGGTGAGCCGGGAACCCAGCTCACCATGCGTACCTTCCACATTGGTGGTGCGGCCTCGCGCTCGGCTGCGATCAGTAGCGTAGAAAACAAGAGCGCAGGTGCCGCACGCTTCCACAACGTGAAGATGATTACCAACCGCGATGGCTTCCTGGTGGCTGTGTCGCGCTCAGGTGAAATCGGCGTGGTGGACGATCACGGTCGTGAGCGTGAGCGTTACAAAATTCCCTACGGTGCGGTTATTCGCGTCAAGGAAGGCGAGCATGTGGCGGCTGGCAGCACCATGGCGGTGTGGGATCCGCACACCCATCCGATCGTGACCGAAGTGGCGGGTTATGTACGTTTCATCGACTTTGTTGAAGGTGTGACGGTTAACTCACAGGTGGACGACATTACGGGTCTGTCCTCCAAGGAAATCACCGATCCGAAACAACGTGCCGGTTCAGCCAAGGAGTTGCGCCCCATTGTGAAGCTGGTGGATGAGCACGGTAAAGACCTGAAGCTTGCGGGTACCGATTTGCCTGCCAACTACTTCATGCCAGCTCGCGCCATTGTCAGCTTGAATGATGGCGACCGTGTGGATGTGGGTGACTTCGTGGCACGTATCCCGCAAGAAAGCTCCAAGACACGTGACATTACCGGTGGTCTGCCGCGTGTGGCTGACTTGTTTGAAGCACGTAAGCCGAAGGAAACGGCCATTTTGGCGGAAGTCAGCGGCATCATCAGCTTTGGTAAGGAAACCAAGGGCAAGCAACGTATCGTGATTACGATGGAAGGCGGCGACACCCATGAAGAGCTGATTCCAAAATGGCGCCAGGTCAACGTGTTCGAGGGCGAGCATGTCAACCGTGGTGAGGTCATCGTCGATGGTGAACTCAGCCCGCATGACATCCTGCGCCTGCGTGGTGTTGAAGCCATGTCTTCCTATCTGAGTAAGGAAGTTCAGGACGTTTACCGTTTGCAAGGTGTAAAAATCAACGACAAACACATTGAGCTGATCGTGCGTCAAATGTTGCGCAAGGTCGAGATCAGTGAAGTCGGTGATTCAAACTACATTCTTGGCGATCAGGTGGACAAGGCGCGCTTGATGGAAGAAAACCGCCATCTGATGGAAAAAGGAAAAATGCCTGCGCACTACCAGCCGATGCTGCTTGGTATTACGAAGGCCTCGTTGGTCACCGAATCCTTTGTTTCTGCGGCTTCGTTCCAGGAAACAACGCGCGTACTCACCGAGTCCTCGGTGCGCGGCGCGACCGACCCATTGCGTGGTTTGAAGGAAAACGTGATTGTAGGACGCTTGATCCCCGCAGGTACGGGTTTGGCTCATCACCAACACCGTCGTGCGCAGCGTCAAAGTGCCGAAGCCGCACTGGGTCTGGGCGGTTTCGGAGTCGATGCAGTGCATAGCAACGAATCTGAACCCAATTCAACGGCAGAGAGTGAAGCGTGATATTGACATTGACAAGGATGTGTATGCGCCCTAGAATGCGCACCCTTTCAATGCGGCTTTACGCCTGCTTTGCATAATTTTTGGTTGGAGTAATTTTTAATGGCGACAGTTAATCAGCTGGTGCGCAAGCCTCGGGAGCAATTGACCGAGAAGTCCAAAGTTCCTGCAATGCAGGCTTGCCCCCAGCGTCGTGGTGTGTGTACACGTGTCTACACCACCACGCCGAAAAAACCGAACTCAGCACTGCGTAAAGTTGCAAAAGTTCGTCTTACCAATGGCTTTGAAGTGATTGGCTACATCGGTGGTGAAGGCCACAACCTGCAAGAGCACAGCGTTGTGCTTATTCGCGGGGGTCGTGTGAAGGATTTGCCAGGTGTGCGTTATCACATCGTGCGCGGTTCTTTGGACTGCCAGGGTGTATCCAAGCGCCGTCAGGGTCGCTCCAAGTACGGCGCCAAGCGCCCGAAGAAATAATTTTTTCCAAGGTACGTTGAAATGCCAAGAAGACGTGAAGTCCCGGTGCGTCAGGTTCTGCCTGACCCCAAATATCACAACACCATGCTCACCAAGTTCGTGAACATGATTATGCTCGACGGTAAAAAGTCAGTTGCTGAAGGCATTATGTATGGTGCGATTGACACCATGCTGTCCAAAGGCAAGCCTGATGCGGTTGATCTGGTCAATCGCGCGCTGGATAACGTTGCTCCGGCGGTCGAAGTGAAGTCTCGCCGCGTCGGTGGTGCAAACTACCAGGTGCCGGTTGAAGTGCGTCCGGTGCGCCGTACTTCACTGGCCATGCGTTGGATTATCGATGCGGCGCGTAAGCGTGGCGAAAAAGATATGAAGAACCGTTTGGCGGGTGAGTTGATGGATGCCGCTGAAAATCGCGGTTCGGCCGTGAAGAAGCGTGAAGACACGCACCGCATGGCCGAGGCTAACAAGGCCTTTGCACATTTCCGTTGGTAACCCTGTTTCTAAGTAAATGGCACGAGGTCTGATTTTATGGCGCGTTCAACACCGCTAGAGCTATATCGTAACTTTGGCATCATGGCTCACATTGATGCCGGCAAGACAACAACGTCTGAGCGTATTCTGTTCTACACCGGTCTTTCACATAAGATCGGTGAAGTGCATGAAGGTGCGGCGACAACCGACTGGATGGAGCAAGAGCAGGAGCGTGGTATCACTATCACCTCCGCTGCGATTACCACCTTCTGGAGCGGCATGGACAAGCAGTATGCGCAGCACCGCTTCAATGTGATCGACACCCCTGGGCACGTTGACTTCACGATTGAAGTTGAGCGTTCCTTGCGCGTGCTGGATGGTACGGTATTCGTTCTGTGTGCGGTGGGTGGTGTGCAGCCACAATCAGAAACCGTGTGGCGCCAGGCCAACAAATATAAAGTTCCACGCATTGCTTTCGTCAACAAGATGGATCGTGCGGGGGCTAACTTCTTGCGTGTTATGGAGCAGCTCAAGGCGCGTTTGGGTGCGAACCCAGTGCCTGTGGTGTTGCCGATTGGCGCGGAAGAAACCTTCCAGGGCGTGGTCGACTTGCTGAAAATGCACGCGATTTACTGGAACGAAGCAGACAAGGGCATGACCTACGATGTGCGTCCGATTCCTGCAGAAATGCAGGCGGAATGCGAAAAATATCGTGAGATGATGGTCGAGGCGGCGGCGGAAGCCAGTGAAGAGCTGATGGAGAAGTATCTCGAAGGCAATGAGCTGAGCAATGAAGAAATTCAATTCGGCCTACGTACCCGCACCTTGAAGAATGAAATCATTCCTGCGTTATGTGGTTCGGCCTTCAAAAACAAGGGCGTGCAACGCATGTTGGATGCCGTGGTTGACTTCTTGCCTGCTCCGACTGACGTACCCGCGATCAAAGGTGAGCTTGAGAATGGTGAGCCGACGGAATGTCATGCTTCCGACGATCAGCCGTTCGCGGCCTTGGCCTTTAAGATCATGACCGACCCCTTTGTCGGTACCTTGACCTTTATTCGTGTGTATTCGGGTGTGTTGAATACGGGCGACGGCGTATACAACTCGGTTAAGCAGAGCCGTGAGCGTATTGGCCGCTTGGTGCAGATGCACGCCAACTCGCGCGAAGAAATCAAAGAAGTTCGTGCCGGTGATATTGCAGCTGCCGTGGGTTTGAAGAACGTCACGACCGGCGACACGCTGTGCGACCAAGCGAATGTCATCGTGCTTGAGCGCATGGTATTCCCAGAGCCAGTGATTTCGATTGCTGTTGAGCCGAAGACCAAGCCTGACCAAGAGAAAATGGGTATCGCCCTCTCTAAGCTGGCCGGTGAAGATCCTTCTTTCCGTGTGCATACCGATGAAGAAACGGGTCAAACCATTATTTCAGGCATGGGTGAACTGCATCTTGAGATCATCGTTGATCGCATGAAGCGTGAGTTCAAGGTTGAAGCCAACACCGGCAAGCCACAAGTCGCCTACCGTGAAACCATTCGTGGCACGGTTGAGCAGGAAGGCAAGTTCGTCCGTCAGTCCGGTGGTCGCGGTCAGTATGGTCATGTGTGGTTGAAGATTGAGCCAAACGAAGAAGGCAAGGGCTTTGAGTTCATCAACGCTATTGTCGGTGGTACGGTTCCACGTGAGTATATCCCTGCGGTTAGCAAGGGCTGCGAAGAAGCGTTGAAAAACGGAGTTATCGCTGGCTTCCCCGTGGTGGATGTCAAGGTTACGTTGTTCGACGGCTCCTACCATGATGTTGACTCGAACGAAATGGCGTTCAAAATTGCCGGCTCCATGGGTGTCAAGGAAGGCGCAGCCAAGGCCAAGCCAGTATTGCTTGAGCCGATCATGGCGGTCGAGGTCGAAACTCCTGAGGATTACATGGGTGACGTGATCGGTGACATTAACCGTCGTCGCGGTATGGTTCTTGGCATGGAAGATGGCTTTGGTGGGATCAAGAAGATCAAAACCGAAGTGCCACTTTCAGAGATGTTCGGCTATGCCACTGACTTGCGCTCAGCAACGCAAGGTCGCGCCAGCTATTCGATGGTGTTCACGAAGTATTTAGAAGCTCCACGCAACGTGACCGAAGCGGTCATTAAAAGCGTAAAAGGTTAATTTTTTTACTAAATTTTGAGGTTTTAAGAACATGGCCAAGAGTAAATTTGAGCGTAATAAGACGCACGTCAACGTCGGAACCATTGGTCACGTTGACCACGGCAAGACCACATTGACCGCAGCCCTGACC
>NCGK01000032.1 GCA_002281735.1 Gammaproteobacteria bacterium 28-57-27 | reverse complement strand
GGAAAAGCGGTGTTTTGCCTGAGAGATTGAACAGAATTCGGTCGCTGTCATCATTGCGCGCCGGGATTCATTGAAAACCTCGGGTTATTCGAGGTGCCCAATGGTCTGCTTTTCGGCCGAAGCAGACCTTTGGATTCGGGATCTATAACGTCCGCTTCCCTCCACCAAGCAGCCCGTCAACGTTTGACACGTAATGATGCTTTTACAAGTGTCTTGTAGTTTTCCTGTTGACCGTTTATCTCCAGGATGTCCAACTTTCCCATTGTTTTCGTAACTCCTTATACCAACCCTATCGACGGTACCCCATGTTGAGTAGCGGTTCGCTTTAGAGTCCAGGCTCAAATGTAACCGCCTTTGCAGCAAGCTGCTTGGTATATTGGGCGGGCGTCAGCCCACCGAGTGCTCTCTTCGGTCTTTCCTCGTTGTACTCACGGGCCCATGTGCGGATGATTACCCGGGCATGGTTGAGGCTGACGAACCAGTGCTCGTTGAGGCATTCGTCGCGTAGCCGTCCATTGAAGGATTCGATGTAGGCATTCTGGTTGGGCTTGCCCGGTTCGATCAGACGTAGGGCGATGCCGTGGCGATGCGCCCAGGTCAGCATGGCCCGGCCGGTAAATTCCTTGCCATTGTCCGTCCGGATGATCGATGGTCTGCCGCGGATCGCACAGACCTCGTCCAGCAGCCGCACCAGGTGGTCGCCACCGATCGCATGCGCCGGGATCACGGCCACCGCCTCGTGCGTGGCATCATCCACAATCGCCAGGCACTTGAGCGCACGACCTGAGGCGATACGGTCGAAGACAAAGTCCATCGACCAGACCTCATTGGCCGCGCCCGGCCGGATCAGGGGCTGTCGATCCGCCGGCGGGATCTTCTTGCGCCGGCGTCGGCGCACCTGCAGCTTCTCCTCGGCGTACAGGCGCTCCACGCGTTTGTGATTGACTCGCTGTCCGGCCTGACGCAACTTGAGGTAGATCATTGGCGCGCCATAACGGCGGTACCGCTGCGCCATATCCACGATCTGCTGGCGCAGCTCGATGTTACCGTCCGGCCGGGGCACGTAGCGCAATGCCGAGGCGCTCATCCCGACCACCCGCAGTGCGTGCCGCTCGCTCATCCCGCGCTGTTTCATGAGCCGCACCACCTCCCGGCGCGCCGGTGCGGTCACCACTTTTTTCGAAGGACTTCCTTCGTCACTTCGTTCTCCAGCAGCGCCTCGGCCAGCAGCTTCTTCAGTCGGGCGTTTTCCGACTCTGATCTGTTCTTCACTGTAGCGTTTCTTCACATCCAATCTCCTTGCTTCATGGGATTGGACTCTAAATGCCTGTGCTACTCAAATTCGGGGTAACGTCGCTATTTCCGTGTCGAATCGTTTTATCTAACGCATAACCTATGAGCCATTTTGATTGATATATCCTATGCCCCAGGATAGGATGCGCGCATGACAGCACACACCTCGCACCCAGACATCATCAAACGGCTAAAACGGGCGGATGGCCACCTCAAAGGCATCATTACTATGCTTGAGGAGGGACGCGGCTGCCTGGACATTGCACAGCAACTCCAAGCCGTTGAAAGCGCCGTCAGCAAAGCCAAAAAAATCTTGGTGCATGATCACATCGACCATTGTCTTGAAATTGCCGTCGGTACGGACCCTCAGCAAGCGCAAGCGTCAATCAATGAATTCAAGGAAATCACTAAGTACTTATGAAAACATCATCCTCAGCCTTTAAAACAGCCCTCATATGGCTGGGTTTTGATCAATCGGAAGGTGGTGATCGCGCACATGGGCATACACATGATGGAGAGACTGGAGATCACGGGCACACCCATGGTGTGATAGATCCAACCATTGCTACGACTGAGCGCGGGATTTGGGCGATCAAGTGGTCCTTCGTGATTCTTGCAACCACCGCTTTGTTTCAAATCGTGGTCGTGCTGCTGTCAGGTAGCGTGGCGCTGCTCGCCGATACAATCCACAATGTCGGCGATGCCGCAACCGCAATCCCTCTATGGATCGCATTCCGCTTGGTTCGGCGGGGAGCGAGCTCCCGTTTCACTTACGGTCTAGGGCGCGTAGAGGATCTGGCCGGGGTCGCGATTGTGATCATCATCCTTTTCAGCGCGATCATCGCGGGTTATGAAGCGATCAACCATTTGCTTCATCCTCAGCCGATTCAGCAGCTTATGTGGGTAGCGGCGGCGGGTCTGGCCGGCTTCGTTGGTAATGAGGTGGTGGCCATATTTCGTATCCGTGTTGGCCGCGAGATCAACAGTGCTGCGCTCATTGCCGATGGCTATCACGCACGCACCGATGGGCTTACAAGCTTGGCGGTCGTAGTCGGGGCAGTAGGCGTGTGGTTCGGATTTCCACTGGCTGACCCGATCATCGGGCTACTGATTACTCTTGTTATTTTTGGCATTGTTTGGCAATCGGCGAAGGCAATATTCACCCGCATGCTAGATGGCATAGAGCCGCAGGTGATTGATGAAATACGGCATGCCGCCGAACATGTGCCTGGGGTACGCATAGTGCTCGATACTCGTGCTCGCTGGCTGGGTCATCGACTGGTCGCGGAACTGGACATCATGGTGGCTGGCGATACTACTGTGTCTCAGGCCGACGCTGTCGCTGCGGCCGTAGAGCATGAGCTTATGGGCCACATACCCGCGTTGAAGTCAGCACACATCCGCATTAGATCATTCGATACGTGCACAAACACAAGCGGCGATGCAGATGGGGACAGGATGGGATTGAGCAGCACCCATCAGCATGGTCATGCCGCACCAACCCCGGTTACTGTATGTGGCAAGCTTGCTGAAGGCTGCATTGAGATCGTTGATACCTCTGCGGGAGAACGGATGCGCTTCACAGCAACACATAAGCTGCCGAATCTTCATGCTGAGGTCGTTATTTTCCGTGACAACCATCCAGTTCATACCGAGGTGCTTTCGCTGTCGGATGTCTCAAATGCCACTCAGTTTCAAAGTAGGGCCGCACCGGCCGAACCGCACGAATTCATAGCCGAGTTAAGGTTGCGGAACGAGGGCGACTCCGAGGTGTTGCCGTTTATCATGCACGAGCCACACGATCACCATTGACTACCGGTCCTTCGAATACTATTTGAACTACCCAGACTTTTGTGGCTACCGTCATGTCCGAGCCTAGATCTGAATGGTGGCTTCAGATCATGCGCAGATCCACAACGGGGCACTCTTGGCCGGTCGTACGCTCTCATATTCCCCGTCTGATCGCATCCGCACCTAGAATCATCGATGGATTCAACTGGTCAGTGCAACCCAAGTGAGTTTTGACATGTTAAAAACAATTGCCAGGCCGTCACGCGCTCGCTTGGCCACTTTCTTTGCTGTGGCCGGGCCTGGCCTCGTTGTGATGCTGGCTGATACGGATGCCGGTAGCGTAATTACCGCAGCACAGAGTGGTGCCCAATGGGGATACAAGCTGTTGGCCCTGCAATTATTGTTGATCCCGATTCTGTATCTGGTGCAGGAACTCACTTTGCGCCTGGGCCTACTCACCGGCCGCGGCCATGGTGAACTTATAAAGCAACACTTCGGTCAGGGCTGGGCCTGGTTGTCGGTGTCCACATTGTTGGTGTCCTGCCTTGGTGCGCTGATTACCGAAATGAGCGGCATCGCCGGCGTCGGCGCGCTCTACGGCATACCCATCTGGGTCAGTGTATTCGCTACGCTGGGATTCTTGCTTACGGTGGTGATTTCCGGGTCATACCGCTCAGTGGAGCGCGTTGCGGTGGCCATTGGTCTGTTTGAACTGGCCTTTGTCTACGTCGCGGTGGTGTCTCACCCGGATCCGGCAGCAGTGCTCCACGGACTTGCCAGCATGCCACTGTCCGACCATGGTTATCTCTATTTAGTGGCAGCCAACATTGGTGCCGTGATCATGCCATGGATGATTTTCTATCAACAGTCAGCGGTGGTGGATAAAGGTCTAAAACCGCATCATCTCACAGCCGCACGGTGGGACACGGCCATTGGCGCCGTAGTTGCTCAGGCCATCATGGCGGCAATTCTCATCGCCGTGGCTGCCACG
>NCGK01000031.1 GCA_002281735.1 Gammaproteobacteria bacterium 28-57-27 | reverse complement strand
CAGTTGCACATCGAACGGTAGCGAGGTGGAAATGCCGTTGGGATAGATTTCGGTCGAAGTCAGGCTTTCTGGCTCGACAAACACTTGATGCCGATCCTTGTCGGCAAAGCGCACGATCTTGTCTTCAATCGATGGGCAATAACGCGGGCCGATACCCTCAATCACCCCGGCGTACATCGGCGAGCGATCCAGCCCACCACGGATGATCTCGTGGGTGCGCTCGTTGGTATAGGTGATGTAGCAGCTTACCTGGCGCGGGTGCTCGGCACGATTGCCCATAAACGAGAACACCGGGCGTGGCTCGTCACCCTTCTGTTCTTCCATCACCGCAAGATTGAGCGAACGGCTGTCGATGCGTGCCGGGGTGCCGGTTTTCAGACGATCGACGCGCGGAAGCAGCTCACGCAAACGCTGTGCCAGTGCAATCGAGGGCGGGTCGCCCATGCGTCCACCGGCGTAGTTGTCCATGCCGACATGGATTTTTCCGCCCAGAAAGGTACCTGCCGTCAACACCACGCTGGAGGCGGCAAAGCGGATGCCCGTGTTCGTCACCACCCCCGCCACATGCTCGCCTTCAACCATCAAATCATCGGCGGTTTGCTGAAAAACGTGAAGATCCGGCTGATGCTCCACCATGTCGCGGATGGCAAGGCGGTACAGATTGCGGTCGGCCTGCGCACGGGTGGCGCGTACCGCCGGACCCTTACGCGCATTCAGCGTGCGAAACTGGATGCCGCCGCGATCCGTCGCCCGCGCCATCGCGCCATCCAGCGCGTCAATTTCCTTGACCAGATGCCCCTTGCCGATGCCGCCGATGGCCGGGTTACAGCTCATCGCGCCCACCGTTTCGATGTTGTGAGTGAGCAGGAGTGTTTTTGCGCCGGTGCGCGCAGCAGCCAGCGCAGCCTCAGTGCCCGCATGGCCGCCGCCAATCACAATCACATCGAATTTTTCAGGGTAGAGCATGGTTCATCATCAGGCAGGAAATGCAAGAGGCTGATTATACAGGAGATGCCGTTGTTTTTTTCTGTTGCTAGATAATGCTCAATGCCTCGCGTACAAACTCCGGCGGGGTGAGCGCGCCTTGGTGGGTGCCTGCGTTGTAGTAGCGGGTGGGGAAGGTTTTGTTGAGGGCATCGTCTGTGCGGAAGCTGTTGAGATTCGCGTCCTTGCGCGCCAGGGTGCAGGTGATCGAGCCACCAGGATAGACCGGCTGCGGGAAGAGCAGGGCTCGGCGGTCGGCGAAGCCTGCGTGTAGCATGGCGCGGTGCACGTTTTGCAGCACGTCCATGTGGTAAAACGGCGATTCGCTCTGGCTGACCATAATGCCGCCTGTGCGCAGTACGCGGTAGCAGTCGGCGATAAAGGCGGCGCCGAACAGTCCTTCGCCGGGGCCGATGGGGTCGGTGGAGTCTACGATGATGATGTCGGCGCTGGCATCAGCGGCTTCGCGCATGAATTTGATGCCGTCGTCAAAGCGCAGTTCGGCGCGTGGGTCGGCGTTGCGCGCGCACAGTTCGGGAAACCATTTCTCCGCCATGCGCGTGACCTGCTCGTCGATGTCGATTTGGGTCACGTTTTCCACGCCCGGATGCTTTAAAACCTCGCTCAGGGTGCCGCAGTCGCCGCCGCCGATAATGACCACATCTTTGGGGGTGGGGTGGGTGAAGAGCGCAGGGTGGCTCAGCATTTCGTGGTAGACGAAGTTTTCCAGGCTGGTGAGCATGAAGGCGTCGTCGATCACCATCAGATTGCCCCAGTGTTCGGTGGCGTAGATGGCGATGTTCTGGAACGGGCTCTGGATTTCATCCAGCTTTTGCGTGGTTTTCAGGCTGAAAGCCGCGCCCATGTGGGGGATGGTTTCGCTGATCCATGCGCTGTTTTGGGTCGTGGGTAATGAGGGTGTGAGTCGTGTCATGAATGGAATCCTTGAGTTGGGGGGCGTCATATTGCATTCACCTGCCATCGACAATTGTGTAACAATCGCCGATTGCCGTGCTCTATGTTGATGTGCGCGTTTTTAGTGCGCAGCGAGAGGGCGGGGCGTGGTTTTTAGGGCGTTTATTTTCAACATTCAACTTTGTTACGGTACACCATGAAGCAAAAAATCTTAGTGCGTTCTTTATTGGTCAGTGTTGGCCTGTCGGCTCTGGCACCCTTGGCGGTGCTTCCGCTGTTATCGGTCAGCCCGATTCAATGGCAGGTTTATCTGGTTTTAAGTGTAATTTTTTTGCTGGCTACCCTGTTGGTGAGCTGGGTCAGCGGGGCGTGGGAGGGTGTGTTTGAGCGCGACTATGCGCCGCGCACCTCGCTTGGCGTGCAGTCGTCGGATGACGTGGGTTTGCAGGAGATGGGCACGGTTAAATGGTTCGACGCAGGCAAAGGATATGGTTTTATCCTGCGCGATACGGGCGCGGAAATTTTCGTGCATTACCGTTCCATTTTGGGCGAAGGACATCGTGCCTTGTTTGAGGGGCAGCGCGTGGCGTTTGTAATCGCGCAGGGGCGCAAGGGTTTGCAGGCCGAAGAAGTCATGCCGATTGAGGCTTGAAATCGTGCGCCCTAGTCATGTGCTTCGGCATGCGGCAGGAGTTGCAGGCAAGGATGCTGGATGGCCAGGATGGTTTGACGCAGGGCTTCAATCGCTTCGACGCGCGGGAAGCTTTTGCGCCAGGCCAGGATGACGCGGCGTGTCGGTACCGGCTTGATAAAATGGCGGTAGATCAGGCGGCCACGATCAAAGCTTTGTTCGACGGAGCTGCATGGCAACACCGTGACCCCCAGACCCGAGGCGACCATGTGGCGGATGGTTTCCAGCGAGCCGCCTTCCAGCGTGCGCTGGAGCCCGCTGAGGTTGGCACTGCGGTTGCAGTCCGGGCACATTTGCAGCACTTGGTCGCGGAAGCAGTGACCTTGACCGAGCAGTAGCAGTTCACCTTCGGCAAGGCGTGCGGGGGAGAGGCGTTTTTCGCGGCTCCAGGGGTGTTCGGGCGGCATGGCGACCACAAAATCTTCGTCGTAGACCGCTTGGGTCATGACGCCTTGCGCAGCGAACGGCTCGGAAATCACGATCACATCGAGTTCGCCGAATTGCAGCCGTGCGGACAGTTCGGCGGTCAAGCCCTCTTCGATCAGCAGCGGCATGAGCGGGGCGCGTTGATGCAGCGCGGGGATGATGTAGGGCAAAAGATACGGGCCGATGGTGTAGATTAGTCCGACGCGCAGCGTGCCCTGCAAGGGGTTGTTGCAGTGTTGGGCGGC
>NCGK01000030.1 GCA_002281735.1 Gammaproteobacteria bacterium 28-57-27 | reverse complement strand
GGTTCGGGGGAAGCCATACGGGTGTTACGTCAGCGCTATCCACGTGCGCGGGTGGTGGGGCTGGATTTTTCCAGTGGCATGTTGCAGGAGGCGAGCCGCTGGCGCCCCTGGGTGCGCAAACCCTTGTGGTTGTGTGGCGATATGGAACGCTTGCCCTTGCGCGATGCGAGTGTCGATCTGCTGTTTTCCAGTCTGAGCGTGCAATGGGGTAATGATCTTGCTGCGACGTTCAGCGAGGCTCGGCGGGTGCTCAAGCCGGGGGGCGTGTTCATGTTTTCCACGCTGGGGCCAGACACCTTGAAAGAGTTGCGCGCAGCTTGGCGCAGTGCGGATGATGGCCAGTACGCGCATGTGAATATGTTTTTGGATATGCACGATGTGGGCGATGCGCTGTTGCGGGTCGGACTGCGTGATCCGGTGATGGATGTTGAGCGCACGATGCTGCGTTATCCCGACGTGGACACGATTATGCGCAGCCTGAAAGGTATCGGTGCGCAGAATAGTACGCAGGGTCGTTCGCGCGGTTTAACGACCAAGACACGTTTGCAGCGCGTGCGTGAGGCGTATGAGGATAAGCGCGGCGAGGACGGGTTATTGCCGGTGACCTATGAGGTGGTGCACGGTCTGGCCTGGGGTGGCGAGGCCGGGCGTTTTTACGCGGATGCAGCCGGTGAGGTGAAAGTTCCCTTGCACGCCCTGCTTGGACGCACGAAAAAGTAATCAAACTTTTTTATGTATGGTGTCGTTTAATTAAGGGTGTGTTTGAAAAGACCATGTAAAACATGGGATTACACGAATCTCCTAGACTTTTGCCCGGAAAAGGAGTGAACTTTAGCGATTCCTAACGTTGCAGTACCATGCGCGCAACGGATTAGGGCGGGGATCGGTTTCCGTTTTCTTGTGCCTGAGTTCTGTCGGTCTAAAACCTGGAGGGTCATGCGATGACAATGAGTACAACAGCCGGCACGATGGCAGGCGCCAAAGCCGGTTCGATGGCGGGAAAAACCGCTGCGGTAGAGCAATACAACTACGATATCGTCAAAAAATTCGCCATCATGTCGCTCGTTTGGGGCGTGTTGGGGATGTTTGCCGGTGTGTGGATTGCCAGTGAGCTGGCGTGGCCGTTTTTGAACTTTGATGTGGCGGAAATCACTTTCGGACGTCTGCGTCCGGTGCATACCACGCTGGTGATTTTTGGTTTTGGCGGTAGCGCCCTGTTTGCAACGTCTTATTACATCGTGCAACGCACCTGTCAGGCGCGCCTGTGGGGCGGTCGCTGGTTGGCTGAGTTCACCTTCTGGGGCTGGCAGGTTGGCGTGGGTGCGGGTGTGATCCTGTACATGCTCGGCTTTACCCAAGGTCGCGAATACGCTGAGTTCGTGTGGCCGCTGGATATTGCTATCGCCGTGGTGTGGGTGACTTACTTCCTCGTGTACACCATGACCCTCGTGAAGCGTTCGCAGCCGCATATCTATGTGGCGAACTGGTTCTTCATGGCCTTCATCCTCGCTACAGCCTTGTTGCACATCTTCAACAACCTGGCGGTGCCGGTGTCGTTCACCAGCCTTGAGTCCTACAGCCTGTTCTCTGGCGTGCAGGATGCGATGACCCAGTGGTGGTACGGTCACAACGCGGTAGGCTTCTTCCTCACCGCAGCCTTCCTCGGCATGATGTACTACTTCGTGCCCAAGCAGGCGGGTCGTCCGATCTACTCCTATCGTTTGTCCATCGTGCATTTCTGGGCGCTGTCTTTCCTGTATATGTGGGTCGGTACTCACCACTTGCACTGGACGGCTATTCCTGACTGGACTTCAACTCTGGCGGCGACCTTCTCCATCCTGCTGTTGTTGCCTTCATGGGGCGGCATGATTAACGGTGTGATGACCCTGTCTGGCGCGTGGGACAAGCTGCGTACCGATCCGATCATTCTGTTCATGATTACCGCGCTGTCCTTCTACGGTATGTCGACCTTTGAAGGTCCGCTGATGTCACTCAAGAGCGTCAACGCGCTGTCGCACTACACCGACTGGACAGTGGGTCACGTGCATTCCGGCGCACTCGGTTGGGTGGCGATGATTACCTTCGGTTCGTTCTATCACCTGATCCCGCGTTTGTGGGGCGTGGCCAAGGGCATGCACAGCACCAAGCTGATCTACGTCCACTTCTGGTTGGCGACCATCGGTATCGTGCTTTACATCTCTTCCTTGTGGGTGGCGGGCATTGGTCAAGGCTTGATGCTGCGTGCCTTCGATGAGTACGGCAACCTGGGTTACACCTTCATCGAAACCGTGACCTTCATGCACCTGCCCTACGTGGTGCGTGCGATTGGTGGCATGTTCTTCCTCGCCGGCATCATCCTGATGGTTTACAACGTGTACATGACCATTGCCGGTGCCAAGCGCAGTGTTGAAGTTGATGTGACTGCCGGCTCTGCCGCTGTCGCTCGCTGATAGGAGAGAATCGAATGAAGCATGAAAGCGTAGAAATTAATGCCGGTTTACTGATTGTTCTTACCTTGACGGTCATCAGTATCGGTGGATTGGTTGAGATCGTGCCCTTGTTCCACATCAAGGACACCGTGGAAGAAGTGAAGGGCGTGCGTCCTTATACGCCGCTGGAGTTGCGTGGACGCGATCTGTATATCCGTGAAGGCTGCTATGCCTGCCACTCACAGATGATTCGTCCGTTCCGTGATGAGTATCTGCGTTATGGTCACTATTCACTGGCGGCAGAGTCCAAGTACGACCATCCCTTCCAGTGGGGTTCCAAGCGCACTGGGCCGGATATCGCTCGCTTGGGTGAGAAGTATTCCGACCAGTGGCAAACCCAGCACTTGGTGAAGCCGCAGGCTCTGGTGCCTGAGTCCATTATGCCTCCCTATCCTTGGTTGCTAAAAAATGAGCTCATGTACAGCGACATCGAGAATCGCATGAAGGCGCTCAAGGCCACCGGCGTGCCTTACTCACTGACGGCAGAAGAGTATCAAGCCAACGTGACCAACTTTGGCCAGCCGATGGCCGATAAGCTGCATATTCCGAACGGCAAAGCCACGCTCGAAGCGGAAGCTAAAGGCCGCAATTGGGACGGTGACAAAGAGCGGATTACTGAAATGGATGCGATGGTGGCTTACTTGCAAATGCTGGGTACGCTGGTTGACTTCAAAAAGTACGACCAGGGTTATTTTGCAAGTTTCCGCTGATAGCCTCATGCGGTTGTTTGTGAGCTTGAATGGGCTTCAGGGCATATCAAAGGTGAATGTAAATGTCTGATCTATGGATGTGGTTAGGGAATTTGACCAACAGCAAAATCACGGCATTGCTGATCTTTTTCACGAGTTTCGTCGTGATCGTGCTCTACGTCTACAGCGGCAAAAAACGCAAGGCCAGGCTTGAATCTTATAAAGACATTCCATTTGTTGACGATCACGACAAGATTCCTGGCTCCTCGGCCGGATCAAATAAGGGAGATAACTAATCATGGCGCTCTCAAGCGATAAAAAGCCCGCACAGGTTGAAACTACCGGGCATGTGTGGGATGGCGATTTGCGCGAATACAATAATCCGCTGCCCCGTTGGTGGTTGTGGACGTTTTACGCCACCATCGTATTCACGATTGTCTACTGGATCATGTACCCCGCATGGCCAGTGTTTAAGACCTTTACTCCGGGTCTTTCCACACTAACCATTGAGCAGGATGGAAAAATGGTGGAAGTGCCTTGGAATTCGCGTTACCTGTTTATTCAGGAAATGCAGACCAGTCCTTCGGCGGTGCGCCAGCGTGAGTTTGTCGAAAAGGTGAGCAACGCGAGCTTTGAACAGATTGTCGCTGATCCGAGCATGTTGGCGTTTGCGCCGAGCTATCCGAGCTTGGCGGACAATGAATGGCTATGGGGTGGTTCATTCGCCACCATCAGCAACGACCTCCACAAGGGTTTGAAGGGCAATATGCCTGCTTTCCCGACCATTCAGGGTGCGGCGCTGACGGATCTGTCCAACCATGTACTGAGTCTTTCCGGTATTGAAGTGGATGCAGCTTCAGCTTCACGCGGCAAGGCGAGTTTTGCTATGTGCGCGGCCTGCCACGGCGCGGATGGCAAGGGTAACCCCATGCTGGGTGCGCCTAATCTGACCGACATGGCCTGGTCGAACATCGATGTAGTGGGTGCGTCTACGGTGGATGCCAAGCGCACGATGATCGAGGGCGTGGTTTCCAAAGGTATTCAGCGTGAAATGCCCGGCTTTGCCAATCGCTTGACCCCAGTGGAAATCAAGATGCTGACCGTGTACGTGCATGAGTTGTCCGGCGGACAATAAGCCGTATTGCGTGTGAGACGAAAGAGGCCGGCTTTGCCGGCTTTTTTGTGAGTAGAATTCATGGAGCCGCCTCGGTGGGCGAGGGTGGAGTGTATGCGTTACGACGATGCGATTGGTCTTATGGCGTGTGAGTTGGGTGAGACCATGGCGGCACGAGGCCTGATGCTGGCGGTGGCTGAGTCCTGCACAGGCGGTTGGTTGGCCAAGGCGGTGACGGATATTGCTGGCAGTTCCGCATGGTTCGACCGCGGTTTTGTGACCTACAGCAATCAGGCCAAGCAGGACATGCTGGGTGTTCCGGAGGCTTTATTGCGCAGCCATGGGGCAGTAAGCGAGGCGAGCGTTTTGGCCATGGTGGAGGGTGCGCTGGAGCACAGCCTGGCAGATATCAGCGTGGCGATCAGTGGCATTGCCGGGCCGGGTGGCGCGACGCCCGACAAACCCGTCGGCACGGTATGGTTGGCCTGGGCGCGGCGGGGTGAGCAGGCGAAGGCGCGGCGTTTCGTGTTTGACGGCGATCGTGAATCGGTGCGCGCGCAGGCCGTGGTGGCGGGGATAGATGGGGTTTTGCTTTTGCTGCCAGCGATTTAGCCGAGTCATAAAACAGGCTTTGTACGGTTATCGTCACGGCTGCATCGGTTATGCCGCTTTTGGCGTAAAATCCGCCGTCATGTTCGGTTTTCAGGGTCGTTGAGCGTAGTTTTATGACCGAATTCCTGCTTATTTTCATCAGTACGGTGCTGGTCAATAACTTCCTGTTGGTGAAGTTCCTTGGCCTGTGTCCGTTTATGGGTGTGTCGCGCAAGCTGGAAACGGCCATGGGCATGGGTTTGGCTACCACTTTTGTGCTGACGCTTTCCTCGGTGTTGAGTCATCTGGCGCAAAACTATCTGCTGGAGCCGTTCGGGCTGGAGTATCTGCGCACCATCGCCTTTAT
>NCGK01000023.1 GCA_002281735.1 Gammaproteobacteria bacterium 28-57-27 | reverse complement strand
TGGAATATTGCCGTTGTACTGGATCAGATAGGCCACGGAGTTCAAGCCGGTGGGCGGATTCTGATTGCCGCACTGGAAGGTGGAGCTCATATCGTCGAACGGATAGGTGTAGCAGGTCGGGCAGGCCTGTTTCAGCCAGGCGATGGTGGGCAGGACATTTTTCGTCCAGTAATAGATCGAATGGGCTTGGTTGTTGGTCGAGCAGGCTTGGGTCGGGGCGGCGATTGGCGCAATAAAGCTGACATCCCCGCCGATGGTTTTCAGTCCCGTATCCCCCCAGTTGGTGCAACCGCAGGCGGTTGACGCATCTTCCACCGCGTAGCCGCTGTTATTGGTCGAGTTGTTGCACAGATACAGCGAGGAGAGGCTGACTGTGCCTGCTGCACTGGTGCTGTAGGTGGTCGAAAACGGGAAAGGTGCTTTGTTGGTCGCGGCGGTATTCAGCGCAAACACAGCGTTGGCTGAGAGCCAGGCCAGATGCGTGCCGCAGCTTGTGACATAGTCGGAGGTGCTGCCGTTATTGACTGCCGCCTGATCGTAACCGCAAACGTACAGGCTGTTGGCGATGCCTGACACTTTAAGCCCTTCGCAGTACGACACTGGATCGGCTTGTGAGGCGCAGCCCGCCCCGAGCCGTCCACTGGAGGGCGATTGGATGTAGTGGTAGTAGGCGGTGGATGATGCCGAACCCGTCTGGCTGCTGGTGCTATACGGGCTGCTTGAGCCTGTGGTTGGGTTGCTTGCGATATGCGTGACCATATCCCAGTCGGAGCCGCTCAGTCCGTTCTGTGCAGAAGACAAGCCAGCCGTTCCGCAGCTGTAGCCATTCGCGGTGGGTGGTGAACTCGACGCATCGGGGCCAAAAGTGGTTTTGACATTCGCGCCGCCGATGATCGACACATCGTAATAGTCATTGTTGTTCGCTTGCAGGGTGACTTCCGCGAGGGTGGCAATGCCGGGCGAGCCGCCTGTGCCTGTTGCGCAGGCTTGGCTGCTGGTGCCATTGCCGCAATCGGCGATGGTGCATTTGAAGATGCCGCCGCGGGTGACACAGCCTTGGCGCGGGTAGAAATTGCCAGACCAGATAATGTCGCTGATCGGATCATAGGATGAATCCGACACGCTGATGCTGGTGGTCAGTTGTGAGGAAGACGAAATCTGGTAACCGTGTGAGGGAACAGGTTGATCCCAGTAGCAGTAGTAAATCGTGTCCGGTTGATCCCAGTAGCAGTAGTAAATCGTGTCCTTGCCTGGATTGGCACCGCCTTGCTGGCAGGTCGAGCCCGTGGGGCAGGCCGCCGCCGAATTGCTCGGCCCGCAGGTGACATTCGCGCCATTGGTTTGCGGATTGAATGTGCCGACCATCTGGTTGGTAAGGAAGCTCGCGGCGGTGCCGCCGGTAATGCCCACCCAAACAGCATTGGCCGCGTTGTTCTGGAAGGTAACGCTGCGGCTGCTGGTATTGGCTGGAACCACGGCCACATTAAGCGGGGCAATCGAATAGCCGCTGGTGCTTGTGGTGGCAGTAATCGTGTCGCTGGCATTCGTATTGGTCTTACCCAGCACGCCGAAGCCGCACACAGGATTGGCGGAGCTCAATACGCACTGGGTTTGCGCGCTTCCTGAAATGCCCGGATTGATGCTCAGGTCGCTGCTGCCGGAGAGTGTCACGTTGACCGGGGATGTCACCCCCGAGCTGTCCTGCAGCACAACCCAGAACGGACTCGACATGCCCAAAGGGATGCCTGCGCCAGTGCCTTGCACAATGATTTGCCCGGCAACCGGGGCGCTTTGCACAGTGATGGTGACGGTCGGTGTGTTACTGAAGTCGCTCGCGGTATTGCCCACGGCGCTGGCGGTTGCGGTGACGGTGCCGGGCGTGCCGGGAAGTTTGACCTTGTACAGACAGAAATGGCTGGCATCGTAGTTGCTGTCCACATTGCATTGCGCATTGCCGACGATGCTTGCGCCGCCATTCACTTTGAGAAAAATCGGTACGCCGTTCAACGGCGTGTCGAAAGCGGTGATGCTGGTCGCCAGCGTGATGGTATCGCCGGCCTGTGCGGTCATGGTGAAATTGCTGGTCGAGGCCGGATTGGCGCTGGGGAACGAGCTGATCTGCAGTTGTCCGTAATTCGGGGTGGTCGCCTTGATGGTGCTCAGGTTGCTTGCTTCGACGCTGGTTTGGTAGCTGGCTTTGGCGGCTGCGCTAGCACTGACCGAAACCTTGCTGCTGGTGCTGGCATAGCCTGTTGCAGAGGCGGTGATTGAAACGCTGCCATCATTTTTCCCACGCAGAAACACCAGGCAGGAATGGTGTCCGCTCGTGCTGGAAAGATAACAAGTCCTGGGAAACACCGTGGCGATGCTGGGGTCGGAAGAGGCGATATTGACCGCAAGCGCTTTGACATCGGTGCTGCCGTTTAGCGCCACGGGAATGGCATGAGCGACATTCTCGCCAATCTGGATATCGGTGCCGTTATTCACGGACAGCGAGCCATTGACGGTGACCGAACTATCGCCACCACATGCAGCCAGTCCGAAAGCGAGAAAACTCATCATGCCGAAGGCGCGGAAAACTTGCATGGCGGTGTACCGATGAATCCAAAAATCATTGGACACGAGTCTAGCGGTCGGGGGAGTCGGTGCTTGATGATTAATCTTATGTTCGTATTGAAATGATTTTGGCCGTGCGCAAAGTTTTATGGAGATACCGAATAACTCCATCCTTGGCGTTATTCAGCGGCTTTCGCCCGGCATATGTCCGGGAGGAAGCCCAGCAATTCAATAAGTTGCGTTATTGAACTGCATTGGGGTATCCATGCCCCAAGCGGGACATAACCACTATTTCTTTCCATAAACCCCATCATGGTCTTGCGAAACCCATAAAAACCGCATGAAGTCGCCTTCGCGGAAAACCAGTGCTCTTGCCGACAGTGTGATGCCCGACAGCGTGATGCGGATCGAATACACCTGATCGATACCTGCCGGAGCTTGGATGCTGCTGATTTTCTCCCAGCGCAAGCCCTTGTCCTGATACACCATGACCCAGGTCATGCCGCTGATTTTTTTCAATGTGCGCAGGCATTCGAATTGTGCCTGTTTTTCCAAGGCAAAAAGGCTTTGCTGGAAGTGCGGGTTATTCAGGTCAAGTTTTACCCAAGCCATTGAGTTAGCCATGCTCTTGGACATTCAAGGCATCGTCCAGTGTTTCAAGATTGGACTCTTGCGCGGGATGCGCGACCGCCCACGCCATGGCCTCTTGCAGGGGCGCGAGTACGGCGGGCTGGTGCAGCCAAGCTTCATTGTCGGGAATAACTTTGGCGGTACGAATCAACAGCACACCGGGTTCTTGTTCTTCAATGAGCACTTTTTTGCCTGCGTAGCTTTTGCCCAATGAGATTTGGCCGTTGATGCCTACGGTCTTAATCATGGTTTGTAACATGATGCTTTTCCTAAAATCCTACATTCGTAAACTTTAGGCCTAAGGCCTGATCTGCGCAAGGAGGCGTTATTTCTGAATTCGCGTCGGCTACTCTATATGCGCAATATGCGCATGATCGAAAGCAGCGGCAATGTATTTGTCGACCTTGGCTTTGACCCCGCCGAAGCGCGGGTCATGGCCATGCGCGTTGAACTGATGCTGCGCCTGCGTGAACGCATCGAAGCCGACGGCCTGACCCAGCGCGAAGCGGCAAAAAGACTGGGCATCACCCAACCGCGCATTTCGGCGCTGTTCAAGGGCGCATGGCGCGACTTCAGTATGGACATGCTGCTGACCCTAGCCGAGTGCGCCGGGATACACCCTCAGCTACGGGTTTGAGCGACGGGTGCATTTGCTTGTTGGCCATTTTTTGCATTCATTCTTACGAAGTGCTTCATAAACGAAGAAGTGATTTCCAGGACGAACTCGATTTCTTCTTCGTTTACCGCATCGTTATGCTTGACGTAGCTATTGTTGTACTTGACATAATAATCAAGCAATTTCACAAACATGTTCGATAATTCAGGGGAGCCCCCGCTTGCCTTAATGAAGGCGCCCACAAAAGATACCTGATTTTCGAGTGACTTATCGTTATTGAAGATTTTCTTCAGCAGCCCTTCTAGCGAAAGGCGCAAATCATCGATTAGATTTCTCTGGAACGAGGCATGTTCGTACTTCTCTAAAGCTTGGGAATAGAGCGACAAAGATCCTTGATAGCCGCCTAGCCAGTGCTTTGTTTCTTCAACTAGCCTTTCGTTTACCTCAGACGGAGTATCTCTCTGATCGAGGCGAGAATATTTAGTAATGAGCTTAATCTTCAGATCTTTTCTTTCAGAATTGGGGCCAATTGGGAAAGAAGGATGATCACAAAGCTCTTTAATAATCCGATACTGCTGCGACCCGGAAAATGCCATTAGGTTGTCATATAGCGCAGATCGCTTGTTTTGAGCAGCATACGGATACGACGGATGAGGTATGGATACGTCGTAATCGACCGCATAAGCGGAAGTAACTCTAACAATGACTGAACCACTTAAGCCACTATTGGTATCCGCTAGGATATCTGCGGCATGTTGGATGAAGGGAGCTGGTATCTGTTCTTCGTACATATCTGATTTTACTGGCTAACATTAAATAGCCACTACGTGGCGGAATAAGCGATTATTGGACGCGTCTGATAATCTTGTTAAGGTCGTAACACACCGATTTTTATAACCTACTTTGTCCAGTAAGGTCAGCCATGTCCGATAACCTTGGACATCCAGAAATAAAACGGTACTCCGCCACCGAAGCTGCTCGATCAGGTGCGTGATCACCTCCGCTTAAAGCATCACAGCATCCGAACCGAAACTCAATACGTTCATTGGATTAGCGCGTCGCTTGGGGTGAGGTATGAACCCCAACGGCTGCATCTTGGGCTTCCTGTGTCAGTCAACCTACTCACCAAGCCAGTTGCTCGACGCTAATTCCCATTGCGGCGGCGATCTTTGCCAGCGTGGCTTTGCGCGGGCGCTTGGCGGTTTCCATTTGCGCAAAGGCGGCTTGGGAAATGCCCATGCGTTCGGCGATTTTGGCTTGGGTCAGGCGCAGGTGTTCGCGCCATGCGGCGATGGTGGATATTTCTCGCTCGAACACCGCGTTGACCACGGCATTGGGAATGCCTGGCTCGAACTTGCCCTTGCCATGCACCAGGGCTTGGTACTGGGCAAAGGGCAGGATGGCAAAGGCGGGGTGTCCGTTCGCATCACGCAGAATCTGGACGTTTTCAGTAGGTGTGTTCATCAGGTTTGTGCAATTGTTTCAATGCCTTAGGCGGTCATCTGATTTCATTCATGGTTGCATGGTAAGCGTTTATTGATCCGGTGCGGTGAAGTTTGAACTTTTTGTAGGAGCGAACCTTGGGTCGCGATGGGCGGTAGCAGCCTTCGCGACCCAAGGTTCGCTCCTACAAGGCAAAACATATTCAGGCCGGATCAATAAAATGACTTCACAAGCCATTGGAGTTCAACGGGCTAACACGTCATCGGCTTGGTGTCTTTGCTGTTAGAATGCACGACTTCCTGTTTTGCGCGCCTTGTATGCTTGTTGTATTCAACGCGTTGATCCTTAAAGGTTTTTATTATGTCTGATTCAGCACGTGACCAACGCATTTCCGCCCTGCACGCCGCCCTAAACGAGCGCATTGTCATTCTCGATGGTGCGATGGGGACGATGATCCAGCGCCATAAGCTCGACGAGGCGGCGTATCGCGGGGTTCGCTTTGCGGATTGGGGGCATGACCTCAAGGGCAATAACGACCTGCTGGTGTTGACCCAGCCGCAGATTATTCACGGCATTCACACGGCCTATCTGGAAGCGGGCGCGGATATTCTGGAGACCAACAGCTTTAACGCCACGCGCATTGCCATGGCGGATTACGCCATGGAAGAGCTGGCGTATGAAATCAACGTGGCGGCGGCGCGTTTGGCGCGTGAGGCGGCGGATGCGATGACGCTAAAAACGCCTGAGCGCCCGCGTTTTGTGGCCGGGGTGTTGGGGCCGACGAATCGCACCGCCAGTATTTCGCCGGACGTGAATGACCCCGGTTTCCGCAATACCAGCTTTGACGCGCTGGTCGAATCCTATGTCGAATCCACGCGCGGGCTGATCGAGGGCGGCGCAGACATTATCCTGATCGAAACCATTTTCGACACCTTGAACGCCAAAGCCGCCGCGTTTGCGGTCGAGAAGGTATTTGACGAAGACGGCTTCCGCCTACCGATCATGATTTCCGGCACGATTACCGATGCCTCCGGACGCACGCTGTCCGGCCAGACCACCGAAGCGTTTTACAACAGCCTGCGCCATGTGCGCCCGCTGAGCATGGGGCTGAACTGCGCGCTGGGGCCGGATCTGTTACGCCAGTACGTCGAAGAAATGGCGCGGGTATCCGAGTTTTACGTTTCGGTGCATCCGAATGCCGGTCTGCCGAACGAGATGGGCGAGTACGACCTCGACCCGGAACCGATGGCCAAGCATATCGCTGAATGGGCGGATGCGGGCTTTTTGAATATCGTCGGCGGCTGTTGCGGCACCACGCCGGAGCATATCCGCGCCATGGCCAACGCCGTGGCAGGCAAAGCGCCGCGTGTGCCGCCTGCGCCTGTGCCCGCCTGCCGTTTGTCAGGGCTGGAGCCGTTCAATATCACCGCCGAAAGCATGTTTGTGAACGTGGGCGAGCGCACCAACGTCACCGGTTCGGCGCGTTTCCGCCGTCTGATTAAGGAAGGCGACTTCAACACTGCGCTGGAAGTGGCGCGCCAGCAGGTCGAGTCCGGCGCGCCGATCATCGACATCAATATGGACGAGGGCATGATCGACGGGCAGGAGGCGATGGTGCGCTTTTTGAATCTGATCGCCGCCGAGCCGGATATTTCGCGTGTGCCGATCATGCTCGACTCGTCGAAGTGGGAGATTATCGAGGCGGGTCTGAAGTGCATTCAGGGCAAGGGCATAGTGAACTCGATTTCGCTGAAAGAAGGCGAGGAGAAGTTCATTGCGCATGCCCGCTTGCTACGGCGCTACGGCGCGGCGGTGGTGGTGATGGCGTTCGATGAAGATGGACAGGCCGATACTGCCGCACGCAAGCGCCAGATTTGCGAGCGCTCCTACCGCGTGCTGGTCGATAAGGTCGGTTATCCGGCGGAAGACATTATCTTCGACCCGAATATCTTTGCGATTGCCACGGGGATTGAGGAACACAATCACTACGCGGTGGACTTTATCGAGGCTACGGCGTGGATTAAGCAGAATCTGCCGCACGCGATGATTTCCGGCGGTGTGTCGAATGTGTCGTTCAGCTTCCGGGGTAACGAGCCGGTGCGCGAGGCGATTCACGCGGTGTTTTTGTACCACGCGATTCGTGCCGGCATGACCATGGGGATTGTGAATGCCGGGCAACTTGCCATGGTGGATGATCTGCCTGCCGAACTGCGCGAACGCGTGGAAGATATTGTGCTCGACCGCCGTCCCGATGCGACCGAGCGCATGTTGGAGATTGCCGAGAAATACCGTGGTAATGGTGCGGTCGCCGAAGTCAAACAAGATCTTGAGTGGCGTAGCTGGCCGGTGGCCAAGCGTTTGGAACATGCACTGGTCAAGGGGATTGATAGCTTCGTCGAAGAAGATGCCGAGGCGGCGCGTCTGTCGGTGGCGCGCCCGCTGCATGTGATCGAAGGCCCGCTGATGGATGGCATGAACGTGGTCGGCGATCTGTTCGGTGCAGGCAAGATGTTCCTGCCACAGGTGGTCAAATCTGCCCGCGTGATGAAGAAGGCCGTGGCCTACCTGATGCCGTACATGGAAGCTGACAAGGGCGAGTGCGCGACCACCAGCGCGGGCAAGGTACTGATGGCCACGGTGAAGGGCGATGTGCATGACATCGGCAAAAACATCGTCGGCGTGGTGTTGCAGTGCAATGGTTTTGAGGTGATCGACCTTGGGGTGATGGTCTCGGCGCAAAAGATTTTGGATACGGCGCGCGAGCAGCAATGCGACATTATTGGTTTGTCCGGTCTGATTACGCCGTCGTTGGACGAGATGGTGCATGTGGCCAAGGAAATGCAGCGTCTTGGGATGAATCTGCCGCTGATGATTGGCGGCGCGACCACTTCAAAAATCCACACGGCGGTGAAAATTTCGCCGGTGTGCGAGCATCCGGTGGTGTATGTGGTGGATGCTTCGCGTGCGGTGGGTGTGGCGGCCAATTTGCTGGGCGCGAATCGCGTGCAGTACGCGGCGGATATGCGTGCGGAGTATGTCGAGTTGGCGGCGCAGCGTGCGGCGAATCGGCGCGAAGGTAAGCGCGTGACACTGGAGCAAGCGCGACAGAACCGACTCAAGCTGCATTTTGGTTTTGCGGGTTTGCCCCCCTCGCCCTTGACGGGAGAGGGGCTGGGGGAGAGGGTGGGGAATCTTGCACCCACCTGCCAGGCGGGCTGCTGCGCTACCCCGACCCCCGGCTATTTGCCGCCCAAGCCGTCTTTCCTCGGCACGAAAGTCTTCGAGAACTACCCGCTCGAAGACCTGCGTGAGCGCATCGACTGGAGTCCGTTTTTCCAGGCCTGGGAGTTGCACGGGCGTTACCCGGCAATTTTGGACGATGAAGTCGTCGGCGTGGAGGCACGCAAGCTGCTGAAAGATGCCAAAGCCATGCTGGATAAAATCATCGCGGAGAAGTGGCTACAAGCCGCCGCAGTGATTGGATTCTGGCCGGCGAATAGCGTGAATTTTGATGATATTGAGTTGTACACCGACGATTCACGCGGCGAAACATTGAGCACCTTGCACAATATCCGCCAACAAATGGAGCGTCAGCATGGCAAGCCGAATTTGTGTCTGTCCGACTTTATTGCGCCAAAAGAAACTGCGGTGCCGGATTACCTGGGCGGTTTCGCTGTCACAGCAGGAATAGGTGTTGATGCAAAAGTCGCCGAATTTGAAGCCGATCACGACGACTATCAAGCCATTATGCTCAAGGCGCTGGCCGACCGTCTGGCCGAAGCCTTCGCCGAGCGCATGCACGAGCGCGTGCGCAAGGAATTCTGGGGCTATGCGCCGAATGAAAATTACGAGAACGACGAGCTGATTAAAGAAGCCTATCGCGGCGTGCGCCCCGCACCCGGCTACCCGGCCTGCCCGGATCACACCGAGAAGGGCATCATGTGGGAACTGCTCAAGCCGGACGAGGCCATCGGCCTGAACATCACCGAAAGCTTTGCCATGTACCCGACTGCCGCCGTATCGGGCTGGTATTTCGCCCATCCGCAGGCGCAATACTTTGGCGTGGGCAAAATTGGCCGCGACCAGGTGGACGACTACGCCAAGCGCAAAGGCTGGACGATTGCCGAAACCGAGCGTTGGCTTGCGCCCATTCTCGGCTATGATGCCGACTAATCTTTTCTAACGCCTAACCCAAGAACAGGACACCCCCATGAGCGCCATCCCCGCCCCGATTACCGACGCTGAAGTTGAAGAGCTTGAAAGCTTTCTGTTCTCCGAAGATGTGCCTGAAGAGAGCATGACCCTGTCCGAAATCGATGGCTTCCTGACCGCGCTGGCCGCAGGGCCGGTATTGGTGCCTCCGAGCGAGTGGCTGCCGGTGATCTGGCAAGGCGAAGGGCCGCTATTTACTACACCGCAGGAACTGGAGCGCGTACTGGCGCTGATTCTTGCCTTGAATACCCGCATCGTCGAAACCCTGAAAAAGGGCGAAATTGCACCGATGTTCAATATCGAAATGGACGAGGATGACAACGAGCTGATGACCCCGGATGGTTGGTGCTGGGGCTTTATGCAGGGCGTGATGTTGCGCGAGGAGGCATGGAAACCCCTGATCGACTCGGACGATCGTGAATTGGTCGATCCGATCGCCATGATCGCGGGCGGTGGGCGTGAAATGCCGGAGTTTGCCGAAATCCAGAACTCCGAAGAAGACTATGAAGAGTTCCTCGACCTGATTAGCGGCTCGGCGCTGGATATTTACGACTACTGGGTCGAGGTCGGCGGCAAGCAGGGTGGTGTGCCAAAAAATTTGCATTAAGCCCCTATTGCATCAAACCGTTGCATCAAACTTTTGATCAAAATGGGCTTCTGAAATGCAGCCTTCTCAGCGCAAATGGTTACTACTGGCGATTCTTCTGCTTGCCGTAGCGCTGGTGTGGCTGCGTCCTTTGGATGTCATGGCGCAAAGTTATGTTGATTCGGGGCTTAAACGTGCTTTGGTGACCTTTGCCTCGGCGCGCGCGCTGAATGCCGTGATTAGCTTGGCGCAGAGTACCTCGGTCAGTATCCAGGTCGGTGCTGGCGTATCGGCGCATCCTGCCGCTGTACTTGATCCGCTGGATGATTTGGTCGAGCAATTCTCGACGATCATGCTGGTGGCAACCCTATCCTTTGCCGCGCAACATCTGCTCATTACCTTGGTCGGTGCGTGGCCGCTGGCGGCCTTGTTGACCCTCGTGCTGCTGGTGTGGGGCGGGTTTATCTGGCGTGAACGCAATACCCCGGCATGGCTGAAAAAAGTGGCGCTAGGGTTCATGTTTTTGATTTTTGCTGTGCCGATAGCCTCCGTGGCCAGTGAGGCGACCTATCGACTCCTTATGGCGAACGAGTACGAAAACGCCCAAGCACAAATCAAAGTACTGGCTCCTGGTGAAGCTGTGGTGAGTGCTGACGAGGATTTGTCACAGAAGCTCAAACGCCTTTGGTCACAGAGTACCGACATCAAAAAGCAAGTGGATGAGCTCACCACCCAAGCCAATGCAACGGTGGAGCACATCATCCGACTGGCTGCGTTGTTTATTATACAAACCGTTGTTTTACCATTGTTTTTTGTGTGGCTGATGTTTCAGTTTTACCGTGCCTCGGTTTTTAAGTAGCGGCCTCGGTTTTTGAGGTTGTGTTGAATCATGCCGATATAGCTTGGACTTTCCTTGAATGCGGTCTATCTACTAGAACTTAGGCAAAAGTGTTGCATAGAGTTTTGGACGGCGAGTGAAAATGACTTTTCGCTCGCCGGTTAAGGCAAACCATGGATGGCTTGCAAGCAGTGACCGAGGAAAAGAAACCTTTTACATAACAGGTGATTTCTATGGCTGATCAACCTATACGCAGAGCGCAATCGTGTGCGCTGGACGCTCGTCAGGCGGTGCAGGAGTTTCATGCGGCGGTGTCACAGCCTGAGATGGAGTTGGTGATTTTCTTTTGCTCCAGCGAATACGACCTTGATGTTTTGGCAGAGGAAATGCGGCGCTTGTTTGCCGGAGTTCAAGTCGTAGGCTGTACCACGGCGGGGGAAATCGGACCGGACGGTTATCGCCAGCACAGCCTGGCTGGGGTGAGTTTTTCCGTGGGCTGTTGCGTGGCGGTCAGTGGGTTGCTGGATCGGTTGAGCCAGTTCGATATCGCAAGGGGGCATGACTTCGCCCAGGGCTTGTTGCAGCGTCTCGAAAGCAAGGCTGAAGACACCAGCCCTGGCAACAGCTTCGCGCTGCTGCTGATCGATGGTCTGTCCATGCGCGAAGAGTCGGTGGCACATGCCTTGCAGTATGGATTGGGCGATATCATGCTATTTGGCGGTTCGGCGGGCGACGACATGCGACTCAAGCAAACCCTTGTTTATCGCGATGGACGCTTTCATGCCGACAGCGCCGCGCTCATCCTGATCCGAACTTCACTGCCTTTCAAAGTATTCAAAACGCAGCATTTCGTTTCCGCTGGTGAGCGGATGGTGGTTACGGAAGCCGACCCCGCCAAGCGTATCGTCAAGGAGATCAACGGCTTGCCTGCCGCCGAGGAATACGCTCGGCTCGTGGGCGTGAATGTGCTGGATCTCAATTCTCTGTGGTTTGCGTCGTCGCCCGTCGTGGTGATGGTTGATGGCACGGACTATGTGCGCTCGATCCAGAAGGCCAATCCTGACGGCAGTCTGGTGTTCTTTTGCGCCATTGAAGAGGGGCTGGTGCTCAGGGTGGCGCGTGGCGTCGGTCTGGTGCCCAACCTCGAACAGGCTTTTGAGCAGATTCGAGCCGAAATCGGCCCCCTGCAACTTGTCATCGGTTGCGACTGCATTCTGCGTAATCTTGAAATTTCCAGAGATGGATCGAAGGATCAAGTCGGAGCCATTTTTCAGCGCAACAATACGGTCGGCTTCAGTACCTACGGCGAACAGTTCCACGGCGTACACATCAACCAGACTCTTACAGGGGTCGCTATCGGCACAGCTCCGGAATTAGCTGAGGATCCTGCCCAGGACGTGCGCAATGACTGACTCATCAGAGCAGCCTGCGCCATCCGAACCCGACAAGCAGGCCGCCGAAATCGTGCGCTTGAACAAAATCATTCAGGCGCTGATGAATCGCGCCGAGCGCAATACAAGCCTTCAAGGCACCGATTTCAACCTGTTTCAGACCGCGCTCACGCTGGAAAATCTGGTGCGCGTCCGTACCAAAGAACTTGAAACCACCTTGCGGGAAAACGAGAAGATCACGCGTGCCTTGCGGGAAAGGGAAGATCAGATTCGGAACTTCGCTTTCCATGACACGTTGACGCAACTTGCCAATCGTCGCCTGTTGAACGATCGGCTAAAGCAGGCGATGGCCGTCAGCAAACGCAGTGGCCGTTATGGCGCGGTGCTGTTTCTTGATCTGGATAACTTCAAGCCGCTCAATGACGCGTATGGACACGATGTAGGCGATTTGCTTCTGATTGAGGTGGCGCATCGCCTCGTCTGTTGTGTGCGTGAAAGTGACACGGTCGCGCGTTTCGGCGGCGATGAATTCGTGGTGATGCTTGGCGAGCTGGATGAAGATAAGGAGCGCTCTTTTGCGCAGGCTGGCCTCGTGGCCGAAAAAATTCGCGCCGCGCTGGCCGAGCCCTATGTGCTGGCTTGCAAGCGAGAGGGTGGTGCGGAGGTCACGGTGGAGCATCACTGTACGTCGAGCATCGGCGCGGTGCTGTTCATTAATCACGAGTCCGTTCAGGAGGAGATACTCAAGCAGGCTGATATAGCGATGTATCAAGCCAAAGACCAAGGGCGCAATCAGGTTCATTTCTTTCAATAAAACGCAGTGTGATTGAGCGGGGGAGTGGTGTTTTAGAGTCTGTTTAGGGTCTTAGCTGGAGGATGCAAATTGGTGTCGAATAAGCTTTGTAGGTGCGAATTTATTCGCACAAACGCGCCTAAATTGTGCGAATAAATTCGCACCTACGTACTCTCATCCTTGATTTTCATTCAGTCAGCGAGATCGTGAGCAGGTTCTTACGCTCCGCATACCTATGCCGCATGAGCTCATACGCCTGCGCGTAGCCTGTCCAGTACCTGCTTGACACCCCGCATATCCAAAGCGGTCGAAGCATTTGCCGAAACGTTTGCCCCAGCATTTACCAGCACACACCGCACCTGCACCCGGCGCAAAGCATCGAAGGTAGCCTGATTTTGCGCACCATCTGCGCAGAGACTCAACATATCGTCCAGCAGGTGACCAAAGGCACGCAGTTCAATCATCTGAATGGCCTGTTGCTGTGGTTCGGGCAAATAATCGAAGCGCGCCGCCGCGCCAAAATCGCCAAACAAAATCCGCCCATCGCTATCGCAAAGAATATTGTGCGCATAGACATCGCCATGACTCAGACCGCGCGCGTGCACATGCGCCAGCACATCGGCCATGCTGCAAGCCATGTCGAGCAGCTGTGTCAGCGGGCGTTGCGCGCCTTCAGCAAAGGTGTCGCGGGTGCAACTGGTCAAACTGGGCGGCTGTCCGAGGTTGGTGAATCCAGCGGGGATCAGGCGCATGACCAGTCCGGTTTGTCCGTGATCGGCAATCGAGGCCAGCACTGCGACCAAGCTCGGATGTGCCCCCGCATCAAGGCTGGCCTGCATTTCATCCTGGGCGTAGCCGTCGCTGGTGACTTGCCCCTTGAACAGTTTGACCGCAATCTGGGCATCCGGGTCAGCCAGTCCCTCAGGACGCCGTCGCCATTCGGCGCGGTAAATCACCCCGGACGCGCCCTGTCCCAGCGCTTCAAGCAGGCGCAGATCATCCAAAGCCACGCGAGGCCGCGCCGTGTGTTCGGCAGGCAGGGCGCAAAATGGATTGCCCGCAAAGGCCAGCCAAGCCAGACGCGGCAACTGCAGCAGGTGGTGTGGAAACTGCGTCAGTCGATTGGCCGAAAGGCGGATCAATTCCAGTTGGGTGCAGTGCTGCAGACTGTCCGGCACCTGCGTCAGTGCGTTACCGGCCAGCATCAGCTTTTGCAGTCGGGTGAGTTGCCCCATGCTGTGCGGGAGTTTTTCGATTCGGTTATCGGTCAAAATCAGCCAGCGCAGTTTGGGCGGCAAACCATGCTCAGGCATATGCGCAATAACATTCGACTTGAAACCGATCATTTCCAGTTCCGGGCAATCGGCCAGCACCTTGGGCAGCTCGGTGAAACGGTTGGTGGATAAAAACAGGATTTTGAGCTTGTGCAGGCGTCCGAAATCATCCGGCAGGCTATCCAGCTGATTGGCGGATAAGTCCAAGTATTCAAGACTATCCGCGAGCTCGAAAATCTCGCGTGGAAACGCGCTCAAGCCTTCCGACAGACTCAGGCGCTTGGATTGTGCAAGCGCGCCGGATTGCAGTTGAGTCATGGTTTGTAAGGCTTTTTTCACTTTTAGCGTGTCCTTGCAGTTTTTTGAATGTTGGTTTGGCGTGATTTTGTGCTATGAACCATCTCAATCAACCCTTTCTGGAGTCTTCCGCATGACTGATGACCGGCTAATGCAGCGTCTGAGCGCTATTGAAGCGCGTCTGGCGCGAATTGAACAGCATCTGGGCGAGGAGGTCACGGACACAGCGCCGCTTCCTGAAACACCCATCGCCCCGGTCGTGCCCACCGCCGCGGTCACGCATGCACCGAAGTCGTCGGCTTTTGCCGCCCTGCAGGATGCAGGGAGGAAACCTGCATCCGCAAGTGGCACGCCAACCAAGGTTACGCGCACGAGCACTTCACTGGATGCCACCCGTTTGCTCGGCTGGAGCGGTGCCACCGCCTTGGTGCTGGCTGCGCTTTACCTGATCCGCCTCGGCATCGATAGCGGCTGGCTCACACCTCTGCGTCAGCTTGGTCTCGCGGCCTTCGGCGGCGGCGCGCTGATCGTCGGTGGCCTGCTGCTACGGCGCCTTGACCGCCAGTACGCCTCCCTCCTGCCAGCGGCGGGCGTGGTGGTGCTGTTCGCTACAGTCTATGGCGCGCACCTTTATTACGGCCTGATCGACAGCGAGGCTGCCGTGTTCGGCGTGGTCGCCGTGGCGCTGCTTGCGCTGTGGCTGGGCGCGCTGTTTGCCAGCGAGGTGTATGCCCTGTTCGCCGTGCTTGGCAGCTACACCGCGCCGATCTTCCTGCCCGAGTTGCGCGGCGATATCAGCGGTCTGGTGATTTATTTCAGTGTGTGGAGCCTGGCGTTCTCCTTCTACGCGCTCGAGTTGCAACGCCGCTCGGTCTACCTTTTGGCCATGTATTTGGCCTTGATCGTGTTTTCCTTCCTGTTTGAAAAACACCTGCGCACGGAATGGCAGGGCGCGCTGTTGTTCCAGAGTTTGCAGTTCGCCATTTTCCTTGGCGCGGCGGTGCTGTTTTCATTGCGCAACAGCCAGCCGATGAGCAATAGCGAAGCCGGGCTGCACTTTCCCGCCTTGCTGCTGTTTTACGCGCTGCAATACAACCTGCTTGATCGTCATTTGCCCGACTTGGCTCCGTGGATCGCGCTGGCTTCCGCCGCCGCCCTGCTGGCGGCCTATCTGTTTGCACGCGAGCGGTTGGGTAGCAACAACCCGGCGGCGCGCAGTCTGGTTAGCGCCTACGTCGCCCTGGTGCTGGTGCACGCGGTGTACATGAATTTGCTGCCCGACGGTTTTGCGCCGTGGGTCGGGCTGGGCTTGATTCTTGGCGTGCGCCTGCTATTCAATCTGCGCTCGGATGGCGAGAGCGTGCTGGCAGGCTGGCCGTTTATTCTTGCTGCAGGCCTGATTCTGCTGGTGAATGTGGCGCGCATTTTGCTCAATGCCGACATGGACGATGTTCCGGCCAGCGCTTTGCTGCTCATACTGTATCCGGCGCTGGGTTATTTCAGCTATTTCACGCTGCGGCGCGATGCGGATAACGCACGCTGGGCTCCGGCACTGCTGATTCTGGCGCATGTTTCTGCCATGACGGCGGCTGCGCATCTGATCGACACTCAGGCGCTGGTGTCGGTGGCCTGGCTGGTGATTGCCAGCCTGGCCTTGGCGGCGGGATTCAAGCTCGGAGACCGGCAGCTGGGGCAATCGTCCTTGCTGCTATTCCTGCTGGCCGGCTTGAAAATCATGCTGTTCGATTTGGCCGATACCACGCCGTTGCTACGCGTGGGTGTGCTGCTGGTGCTGGGTGTTTCGCTGTACGCGGGCGGTTGGGTGTATCGCAAGCTCCCCGCAGCGGCATCCGAATCAACTTCAACCTGATGACGCACGACCTGGCTGTCGCGCATTGGAGCCAACATGCAGCGCTATAAAATCGTCCACCGTACCTACTACAACTTTTCTGGCGAGGTCATGCTCGGGCCGCACGCCCTGCGCCTGCGACCGCGCGAGGGGTACGAGCTGCGCATTGAGTCATTCAGCTTGAATATCACTCCTCCGGCCACTCTGCGCTGGCGGCGGGACGCGGAAGACAACGCCGTGGCCACGGCCACGTTCAATACGCCAACCCAAAAGCTTGCCATTGAAAGCGAAGTTATCATCCAGCAGTTCAACGAGTCGCCGCTCGATTTTCTGGTGGCAGATTACGCCGTCAACTTCCCATTCAACTACACCGTCGAAGACCAGATGGTGCTTGCGCCCTACATCAGTCCTCACCCACAGACGGACAGCGGCTTGCTGGCGAACTGGTTGGCGCAGGTTTGGAAACCTGGCGAGCCCATCCAGAGTTACGCGCTTTTGCAACGCCTCTGTGTTCACATCTTTAAAACGCTGAGCTATCAGCTGCGCGAGGAGCCCGGCGTGCAAAGCGTGGCGGAAACGCTCACGCGCAACAGCGGCTCCTGCCGCGACTCAGCCTTTCTGCTCATGGAAGCAGCGCGTCATCTTGGCCTGGCCGCCCGCTTTGTCAGCGGCTACATCTATGCCCAGCCTTCGGTGAGCAATTTTGGTTCGACCCATGCCTGGGCTGAGGTCTTACTGCCCGGCGCGGGGTGGAAGGGCTTTGACCCAAGCATCGGCAAGATTGTTGGGCATGAACACATCGCCGTGGCCGTCGCGCGATTGCCCGAGTCGGTGCCGCCAGTGGCAGGGACGTTTGTCGGCGCTCCGGGAGCCAATATGAGCGTGGGAGTGTGGGTGACGGAGCTGAAGTGAGTGGGTGATTGCATCCATCCCCAGATGCTCCGGCTTCCGGATCAGGAAAAGCGCATCAGGCGGCGAGCAGCACAGGATGATCGGCTTGGCGGGAGGCGTATTGCAGCGCGGCCATGATGTCGTCACGCTCCAGGTAGGGGTAGTCGGTCAGAATTTCAGTGATTTCCATGCCACTCGCCAGCATTCCAAGCACGTCGCTGACACGAATGCGCATACCACGAATGCAAGGACGACCATTGCACTGGTCGGGCTGGACTGTGATGCGTTCGATTAGGTCGATTTCGTTCATGCGAGTGTTCAAAGGGTGGCGCGTCCCGAGATTATAGCCCCCGGTTGGCCGCTTTTGATGGTAGCGGTTTGTGTCGTTCCCATGCTCAAGCCGGGCTGCCATTCGGCGCATTACGCTGCGCTAAGAACTCTGCAGCTGCACGCTTGACAAAAAACTTCTTGCCGCCTTGGGTCGTGAGCTCTTGCCGAATGAGTCCAGCAGACACGAGCGAATCCAAATCATCTTTTATGAACTGGCGGTCTGCATACTTGATTCTTCCACCAGATCCTCCGAATAAGAAATACTCATCGGGTTCTTCTGTATACATTTTACGTTCCATGAAATATTCAGCGCCCGACTTTACAAGTTGTCTGAGAACCGACATGGCTTGTTCAGACAATGGAGCCTTCGAATTCAACGCATTAGCAAGGCTACCAAATCCATCGAATTGATTTGCAAGTCGAGCAATCTGGCTATCGAGTTGTGAAAGGCGCTCGACGAGCAGGGAATGGTTTGTTGCGAGGATATTCGAGAGTTCTTTGGACAGCGTTGAATTTCGCTCAATAGCAGTAGCGACTTCTTGATAGTGCCTTTCTTTAAGCCATGTAGTGAACTCGGTTAGCTCCGTTCCTGTGCGCTCAGCCTTGAAATTGGAAAGAAGGCCAACAAGCGTTGCGAGTGCATTCGCTGCGGTTAGAGGATCCATGATTTTTCTCCGATTGCTAACGTTAATCCAACAGCAAAGAATGCAGCCAATCAATCCCAGCTCAACGCCCCACCCGTCTGATACTCCGTCACCCGTGTCTCAAAGAAGTTTTTTTCCTTCTTCAAATCAATGACTTCGCTCATCCATGGGAACGGATTGCCCGCTCCGGCATATAACTCCGGCAAGCCGAGCTGATCGCAACGGCGGTTGGTAATGAAGTGCATGTACTCGTTGCACATCTCGATATTCAGACCGAGCAGACCATTCGGCATGGTGTCGCGGGCGTAAGCGACTTCAAGCTCGCAGGCCTCGCGTAGCATTCCCAGCACTTCGTTTTGGAATTCTGCGGTCCACAGGTGCGGGTTTTCGATGCGGATGGTGTTAATCACGTCGATGCCAAAATTCAGGTGAATCGACTCGTCGCGCATGATGTACTGGTACTGCTCGGCGATGCCAGTGAGCTTGTTGCGACGGCCCAGGCTGAGAATTTGCGCGAAACCGGTGTAAAACCACATGCCTTCGAACACCACGTAAAATGCGACCAAATCGCGCAGGAAGCTTTGCGCGCCTTCGGTGGTGCTGGTGTCGAATTGTCCATCCATCAGCCCCTTGGTGTATTTGAGCGCCCAGGCGTCCTTGTCGGTGATGGATGGCACTTCGCGGTACATGTTGAACACTTCGCCTTCGGACAGTCCGAGGCTGTCAACGATGTACTGGAAGGTGTGGGTGTGAATCGCTTCTTCAAAGGCTTGGCGCAGCAGGTACTGGCGGCATTCCGGGTTGGTGATGTTTTTGTAGATCGCCAGCACGATGTTGTTGGCGACCAGGCTTTCGGCGGTGGCAAAGAAGCCCAGGTTGCGCAGCACCATGGCGCGCTCGTCCGGGGTGAGGCCGTCGCGGCTTTTCCACATGGCGATGTCGGCCTGCATGGAGACTTCGGTCGGCATCCAGTGGTTGTTGCAGGCGGCGAGGTATTTTTCCCATGCCCAAGTGTACTTCATCGGCATGATTTGGTTCACGTCGGCGGTGGCGTTGATGATGCGCTTTTCAGACACATCGACGCGGCCAGCACCGGTTTCGATGCCGTCCAGACCCGTTTTATTGACGTGCTCTTCGCCATGCGCGCTGGATAGGGTAATCGGCGTATCGGTGAATCTTGGCTGTATGGGAGCAGCTTTGCTGCTGGCGGGAAGGGGGTCGTTCCAGTTCAACATAATCGTGTCCTCGAAATTTTGCCCCCCTTTATGAAAAAGGAGGGCAGGGGAATTAGGCTTTATTGGCAGGCTTCGCAGGTCGGGTCGAGAATCAAGCAGGCTTTGGGCATGGCGAGTCCGCTCACATCAATGGATGGCGCTGCGCTGCTTGCGTTGGCTGCGCTGCTCACACTGGCTGCGTTGGCCGCATCGTGAGCACTGGTATCCACGCCGCGCAGTTTGCCGTCGAGCTTGGTGAGGGTGGTTTTTTCGATGTGGGTTTTACCCATGGCGCGCAGGTAGTAGGTGGTTTTCAGGCCGCGTATCCAGGCCATCTTGTACAGGTTGTCGAGTTTTTGGCCGGAAGGTTCCGCCATGTAAAGGTTGAGCGACTGCGCTTGGTCGATCCATTTCTGGCGACGTGAACCGGCTTCGATCAACCAGCGCGGGTCGATTTCAAACGCGGTGGCGTACAGCGCCTTGAGGCTGTCCGGCACGCGGTCGATGGGTTGCACGCTGCCGTCGAAGTATTTGAGGTCATTCACCATCACTTCATCCCACAGGCCGAGCTTTTTCAGATCGGCGGCCAGGTAGGGGTTGACCACGGTAAAGTCGCCGGACAAGTTCGATTTGACGAACAGGTTCTGATAGGTCGGTTCAATCGACTGGCTCACGCCGCAGATGTTGGAGATCGTTGCGGTGGGGGCAATCGCCATGACATTGGAATTGCGCATCCCATGCTTTTTCACGCGCTGGCGCAGGCCTGCCCAGTCGAGGGTCTGGCTGCGATCCTGTTCCAGATAACCGCCGCGCCCTTGTTCGAGCAGGTTGATGGAGTCGAGCGGCAGGATGCCTTTGCTCCACAGCGAGCCTTCATAGCTGCTGTAGCGGCCAAACCGCATCTTGCGAGGAATAAGGCAGTTGGACTTTGTACAACGCATCCTGGAAACCCATGATACCGAGACCCACCGGGCGATGGCGCAGGTTGGAATTGCGCGCCTGCGGTACGGCGTAGAAGTTGTAGTCGATCACGTTATCGAGCATACGCATGGCGGTCTTGGTAGTGCGCTCCAGCTTTTCCATGTTGAGGCCGTCTTCGTCCACATGCTGCGCAAGGTTGATCGAGCCCAGGTTGCACACGGCGATTTCGTGGTCATTGGTGTGCAGGGTGATTTCGGTGCACAGGTTGGAGGAATGCACCACGCCGACGTGCTGGTTGGTGTAACGCAGGTTGCAGGGGTCTTTGAAGGTGATCCACGGGTGACCGGTTTCAAACAACATGCCGAGCATCTTGCGCCACATTTGTACCGCAGGCAGGCGCTTGAAGACGTTGAGGCGGCCTTCGTCGGCCATACGCTCGTATTCGGCATAGCGCTGTGCGAAAGCTTGGCCGGTCAGGTCGTGCAGGTCGGGGCAATCGGCAGGCGAGAACAGTGTCCAGTCTTTTTCTTCCATCACGCGCTGCATGAACAGGTCAGGAATCCAGTTGGCGGTGTTCATGTCGTGGGTACGGCGGCGGTCGTCACCGGTGTTTTTGCGTAGGTCGAGGAATTCTTCCACGTCCATGTGCCAAGTTTCGAGGTAGGCGCACATCGCGCCCTTGCGCTTGCCGCCCTGATTGACCGCCACGGCGGTGTCGTTGGCGACTTTGAGGAAGGGCACCACACCTTGCGATTGGCCGTTGGTGCCTTTGATGTGTGAACCCATGGCGCGCACGCGTGACCAGTCATTGCCGAGGCCGCCGGCAAATTTGGAGAGCATGGCGTTGTCTTTGATCGCGCTGAAAATGCCGTCCAGGTCGTCGGGCACAGTGGTCAGATAGCAGCTGGAAAGCTGCGGACGCAGGGTGCCGGAGTTGAACAGGGTGGGTGTGCTGCTCATAAAGTCGAAGGAGGAGAGCAGTTGATAGAACTCGATGGCACGGGTTTCGCGGTCGATTTCGTTGATCGCCAAGCCCATGGCTACACGCATAAAGAACACCTGCGGCAGTTCGATACGGTTGCCCTTGTGATGGATAAAGTAGCGGTCGTAGAGGGTTTGCAGACCGAGGTAGGTGAATTGCAGGTCGCGGTTCGCGTCCAGCGCCGCGCCGAGGCGGGCGAGATCATAGCTGCGCAGGGTGGGGTCGATCAGTTCGCACTCCACGCCCTTGAGAATGCAGGCGCGGAAGGCTTCGCTGTAGCGCGTGCTGATTTCGGCTTGGGTGGCGTGGTTGGGGCTGAGCTTCAGGTAGCTTAGGGTTTCGGTGCGCAGCTGATCCATCAGCAAGCGTGCGGCTACGTAGGAATAGTTGGGCTCGGTTTCAATCAGGGTGCGCGCACTCATCACCAGCGAGGTGCTGAGTTCTTTTTCGGAAACGCCGTCGTAGAGGTTGCGGATGGTTTCATCCAGCACGGTGACGGCGTCGGTGCCTTCCAGTCCAGCGCAGGCTTCTTCGCACAGCGTGCGCAGGCGGGCAACGTCCAGTGGTTGCAGCGTGCCGTCGAGCATGTTGACACTCAAGCTGCGGGTGGGGGCAGCTTCTTGTGTTTGTGCCTGTGCCTGTTCTTCCTGACGTTCGCGCGCGCGTGCTTCGCGGTAGAGCACGTAGGCACGGGCGACCTTGTGGTGGCCTTCGCGCATCAGCGCCAGTTCGACTTGGTCCTGGATGTCTTCGATATAGAACGAACCACCGCCGGGAGCACGGCGTTTCAGCGAGGCGACCACGGATTCGGTCAGTGCGGCCACGGTTTCATGGATGCGTGGCGAGGCGGCAGCGGTGCCGCCTTCGACCGCGAGGAAGGCTTTGGTGATGGCGACGGTAATCTTGCTGGGATCAAATGTGGTGGCCTTGCCATTGCGGCGTGTAACGCGGAATTCGCCGGGTGTACGCACGCCAACGGCGTTGGGCAGCGTGTTGTCGTCAAGCGTGGTGGAAATGTGAGCAGGGGTGGTCACGTCGGCAGTGGCTAAGGTCATCGCATCGTCTCCAAGGGTCAGTGAGGCACATCATATAGTGTCGTAAGATGTCGTCAAGCACTACATGCTGTGGATTGCTGTGTTTGCAATATACCTGATAAGTTGTGGATAACTTGGTGGCAAGGCGGGTCTGAGGCCGTGAAGATGGATATGCGCGCAATAAAAAAGGCCGCCGAAGCCAAGCTCCGGCGGCCTTTTGTGGGTGTCCGTTATTGATTAATTTGTGCGAGCAGCGCGTCGAAACCTTGCTGGAACAGGCGCAATCCGTCGCTCTGCAAACCTTCGGCAATCTCCTTGTCCATGTGAATGCCGAGGGATGCCAGGCGTGCATAGTGGGCTTGTGCGGCTGACGCTGAGGGCGGGGTGCGGTGTTGGATCACGGCATGGTCGGCGAGAGCGGCCAAGGTGGCATCCGGCAGGGTATTGATGGTTTCCGGCAGCATTACATCCTCGACGTAAATCAGGTCGCTGTAGGCTGGATTTTTGGCGGCGGTGCTGGCCCACAACAGATTTTGCGGACGTACACCCAGTTCGCGCAGATCGGCAAAAGCTTCGCCGTGGTAAATCGACTGGTACAAAGCATACGACTGAGACGCGAGCGCGAGCGCCGCTTTGCCGCGCAAAGCCAACACGTCGGCTTGGTCGGCATTGGCAGCGCTGGCCAGCGCGTTCAATTGATTGTCCACCAGTGTGTCCACGCGGCTTAAAAACACGCTGGCCACGCTGCGCACTGCCAGCGGGTCGTGGCTGTGCGCCATCCAGCGGCGCAGACCGCGTAGATGCGCTTCAAACACGGCACGCAGTTGTTCCAGACCAAAAATCAGCGTGACATTGACCTTGTAACCGCGTGCGGTCAGTTCCTCGAAAGCATACACACCCGCCTCTGTGGCAGGGACTTTAATCATCAAATTGTCGCGCCCGGCGAGTAGGCGCAAGCGCGCTGCAGCCGCCACGGTCGCATCGGCATCATGCGCCAGTGCAGGGGATACTTCCCAGCTCACATAACCATCAAGACCTAGACTTTCTTCCCACAAGGGCGTCAGAAGATCACAGGCCATTTGTACGTCACGCGCAATCAAAAGCTCGTAAATCGTTTCGATATTGGTGTCATCCAAGCGCAGATTGCGCAAGTCGGCACGGTAATAGGCGGGGGATTCGCGCAGAGCTTTGTCCAGAATGGACGGGTTGGAGGTCACGCCGCGAATGCCCAAGTGTTCGATCGCATGTTTGAGCTTGCCTTCAAACACATGCGCACGCGAGAGATTGTCCAGCCAGAGGCTTTGACCGGTGGTGGCGGTGTAGGTGGATAAATCGTGCATGACAAAACTCCTTGAGGTGGCGTGAGAGGCTTTATCGTTTGAGGCTAGCCCATCCTCGTACGCGGTGCTTATAGGACTTACGCCCGGTGTACTGTCTTCGGCGCTTTGCCTTGCTGGGACACTTTTGCGTAAGTCCTAGCTTTTCAGCATGCACGGACTAAACCTCTGGCATTAACTCAGACATTAAACACTGAATGGCGGTAATTTGGCGGGGGTGTGTCGCAGCTTGAGCTTGGCAAACACGGGCAAGCCATCACGGAAGGGTGGCGCGTCTTCGCCCTGAATCAGTGGCAGCATGTAATGGCGCGCAGCTTGGGTGATGCCATAACCGTCCTCACGGATGTATTCCGCGGGTACGGGGAGTTCAATATCCGCGACCTGATCGAGATGCACGGCATCCAGCGTCCACAAATACGGAACGTCCGAGGTGCGGCGAATAGCGACCATGACATCCGTTTTGCCTTCATGCGCAAAGCTGACTGCCGCCGCGCCACAGGCATAGGCCTGCTCGACATCAACACGTGAAGCAAGGTGCCGCGCCGAGCGTTGGAAGTAATCCGATACCGCCCAATGGGTCTTGTAGCCTTGCTCGCGGGTCAGTTTGGCCAGCAGCGGTGCCAATCCGCCCAGTTGCTCGTGGCCGAAAATTTCGCTTTCCGCCGCTTGGGTGCAGAAATTGCCGTTACACATCAAGCCTTCCGCCGCGACGACAATGCACCAGCCATGCTTGGCTACTTTTTCATGCAGAGCAGCAATAAAACGCTGCGGTTCAAAGTCGATTTCCGCCAGCAAAATCAGCAAGGGCGAGTCTTCTTGTTCAAACGCCAAGCCCGCAGCGGCGGCCAACCAGCCCGCGTGCCGACCCATGACTTCAAGGATGAACACTTTGGTAGACGTGCCGGACATGGCGGCCAAATCCAGCGACACTTCGCGCACGCTGGTTGCAATATATTTGGCCACCGAGCCAAAACCAGGGCTGGTGTCGGTCAGTGGAAGATCGTTGTCGATGGTTTTCGGAACGCCGATCACGGTGAGGTCGAGGCCGTGATGACGCGCAAAGTTTGCCACTTTGGCGGCTGTCAGCATCGAGCCGCCACCGCCGTTGTAGAAAAATGTACCGATGTTATGCGCTTTGAAAACCTCGACAATGCGTGCGTATTGCTCAGGATGCGTGTCCGGCGAACCAATATCCATGCGGCACGAACCAAACGCGCCGCCGGGGGTGTGGCGCAACATGGCGATCTGCGCTGGATCTTCGTGAGAGAGGTCATACAACTGTTCGCGCAACACACCGAGAATCCCTTCCTGTGCCGCAAAAACCTTGCCATATTTTCCCGGAAAACGACGCGCAGTTTCGATCACACCGCAGGCGCTGGCGTTGATGACAGCGGTCACACCGCCGGATTGTGCGTAAAGGATATTGTGTGCCATAGGTCGCGCCTCAAAATGAAAGGTGGAAGCAAGGGGCTTCTGGATTGTCGCTGAGTTAACGCAGGGCTATCATGCCGAGGTCACATGACTAAACGATTGCGTTTTTTACTACAGAGAGGACTCTACACATGCAGATTGGCACTAGCTTGACCCATTTTCTGATCGAAAGCCAACGTGCTCACGCTGGTGCAACCGGCGAGTTCACCTTGTTAATGAACGACATTTTGAGTGCCTGCAAGGTGATTTCTCACTATGTGGATAAAGGTGATTTGATCGGAGTTTTGGGTAGCGCGGAAAGTGAAAACATCCAAGGCGAAACTCAGAAGAAGCTCGACATTATTACCAATGACGTATTCACCAACGCCTTGATGCGCGGCGGCCAAGTGGCTGGCCTGGCATCGGAAGAAATGGACGAGGTGTATCACCTGCCTGCCAACGCGCATCGCGGCAAGTATTTGTGTGTCTATGACCCGCTGGATGGCTCGTCCAACATCGACGTAAACGTCAGCGTTGGCACCATTTTCTCCGTGCTGCGCGCGCCAGAAGGTGTTGAGAACCCATCCGAAGCCGACTTCATGTTGCCGGGTACCGAGCAAGTGTGTGCAGGCTACTGCATCTACGGCCCGTCCACCATGATGGTGCTGACCACCGGTCAGGGCGTGAACATGTTCACCCTCGATAAAAACATCGGTGAATTCATGTTGACCAAGGAAAACGTGCAGATTCCAGCCGACACCGCTGAATTCGCCATCAACATGTCCAACCAGCGCTTCTGGGATGCCCCGGTACAAAAATACGTAACAGACTGCATCGCTGGCGAAACCGGCCCATTGGGCAAGCGCTACAACATGCGCTGGATTGCCTCCATGGTGGCTGACGTGCATCGTATTCTCTGCCGTGGTGGTATTTTCATGTACCCCATCGACAGCAAAATCCGCGCCCAAGGTGGCAAGCTGCGTTTGATGTACGAAGCCAATCCGATGGCGATGATCGTCGAACAAGCTGGCGGTATGGCGATTACCGGCACCGAGCACATCATGGCGATCAAACCAAGCAAACTGCACCAGCGCGTGCCGGTCATTCTTGGTTCAAAGAATGAAGTGCAGAAGGTTATGGATTACCACAACGCTTGATTTTGAGCTTGTGTTAAATTGCAGAAACCCCGCTACGGCGGGGTTTTTTGTCGGTTTGAATCTATTGTTGTCCATTGAAAAAACAATAAAACCAATGAATTATCTTCATTGGCAGCCGGTCATGCTGAAGAGGTGGTGTCATGCCGGTCAATCGGGTTTATCTGTTGCTTGCGATTTCAGCTTTCTTCTGGGGTGCCAACTTTGTGTTGGCTGGTCCGGTGCTGGCTGATTTGCCTCCGTCCTGGGCGGGTGCTCTACGATTTCTGTTCGGCGCGGCGCTGATGTTGGCTATTGCCTATCAGCAGGGTGATGATCTTGTCGTGTTGGTGCGCCGTCATGCTCCGATTTACCTGCTGTTAGGGGTGTTGGGCGTGGTTGGTTTCAATCTCTTCTTCTTCCAAGCCATGCAAAGCACATCGGCGGACAGTGGGGCGCTCATCATGGCGACCAATCCGTTGTTGACCGCGCTACTTGCTGCGGTCTTGCTGGGCGAACGGGTCTCGGTGCGCCATCTTATCGCCCTCCCTGTGGCGTTGCTCGGCGTGGCAGTCGTGATTTCGCAAGGCGACCTGGCACGTCTGGCGCACCTGCAAGTGGCCACGGGGGATCTTCTAATGTTGTGCGCCAACCTGACATGGGCGCTGTACAACGTCGCCACCCGTCGTTTCATGCCCCAAAGTTCGCCGCTTGGCAACACGGCCTTGATGATGACTGCCGGTGCGTTGGTGCTGACGGCGGTTGCTTTTGCCGGTGACGCACCGTTCGTCCTCCCCGGCACACACGCTGCAATGGCTCTGGTCATCATGGTGGTTGGTGGCACGGTGCTCGCCTATCTATTCTGGGGCATGGGTATCCAGTATCTTGGAGCCGGACGCACTGCGTTATTTCTCAACTTGGTGCCCGTGTTTGCAATGCTGATTAGTGGCATGCTGGGCTCGCTGCCTACGTTGGCCCAAGTGACGGGTGGGCTGATTGTGCTGGCAGCTGTGACCTTGGTAATGCTCCCTTCACGGCAAAAAGCTGCTGCAACATAATCGATATTGTTGGAGGATATTCCTGAAATCATGGAATGCCTGCTGATCACCGGCCAGTCGGCCGACTACCAGCTCAAGGTCGTGGTGCGCGACATGGACGCCTTCCAGGAACTGCTGCTCAACCGCATCACCCGCATCCCCGGCGTGACCGGGGTGCATTCCAGCCTTGTATTGCGGAGGGTGGTGAACCGAACAGCGTTACCCATTGAAGACAGAAAATAAATACAGGAAGACGGGTAGTAAAAGCGGGTTGCTGGGCTGTGGTTTCTTGCTGCGCATGGTGAGAAGTGCTGCTACGCTTGGCAGTGCCGGTGTGCTCTGCCTTTGGTAGAGCGTTGCTGGTGAAAAATCAGGGCGGTGTGGTTTGTTTTATGGTGATGCCTTGTGTTTTTTTGCTTTTTGATGAAAATCAATAATATACATTGCAGCCAGACGTGGTATGCACCGATATTACAAATATATAGACACCTGAGAAGGTGTCTATTACACGTTAATCCCCACGATAGGTGAGTCTTCTTGGTTTAGCCCGTGAAATTGCCAAAAGCCTCAAAAAATGCTACTCAGTGCAACGTGATTTAGCACGGATGTACAACTGCGTTGATACACACGGCATTATCACGTTGCACAGATTCGGTGTTTTGAGGTTGGTGGTTTTACTGCCCTTAAACCGCCCTTTGCCGCGTGGACTAACGTTCGTTCGAGCACACCCATCAACCTGGGCTTCTATCAAGGCACTCGCCCGTGGCAAAGTTAAAACCCCTCTCGATACCCTCGCCTGTTGATGCGGTGCTCAACTTTACTAGTTAGAGCGCAAAGCAATAGGAGCACATATGCACTTTCCCAACGATGAAAACGGCGACGTCCTTCGGCGCATGGAAGCCAGTGGCTTTGACTTCTCCGTGCCACACGATGTCGAGTTCTTTGCCGTCTTCCGTACTGAAGCGGAAGCGGACACCGTTGCACGTCAGTTTGTCGCTGACCGCACCGGCGGCGATCCAGTCGTTGCTATCGAGACGCAACCTGCTGAACGAGGCGGAATGGAGCTCATGGTCGTCAAATCCATGGTCGTGACTTACGAGAACGTTTCAGCGTTCGAGCAACGCCTGGCGCAGCGCGTATCGCAGCACGATGGATACATGGACGGGTGGGGAGTACTCCAGGAGTAACTATGTTCGTGCCAAGAGAAGCAGCGCCGTACCGCCAGCTTGCGTGGAGTAGTCGCGGTCTAAGATGCGCTCTAACACTTCGTTCCAGGGGACGCTCCGCCTATCGGCGGCGCGCCCCTGAACTCGGACGTTAGGCCTATGTAACCGAATATGCATAAGAAATTTAAACTTGCGGAAAATGAAATTAATCCGGTTGCTACCGGATTGGGTTCATGTATCGCTTCTGATCACATCACCGTGGATGGTCGCAAGGTTGGCTACATGTATCGAGATTCACCTGACAACGAAATTGATAGTGGGTGGAGGTTTATGTCTGGAAAAGAATCTCAGGTTTTCATCGATAATCCAAAAAATCTCGAAATTTATGATGTAAACACGATTGCTAACTATGACCCAGAAATTGTACCGTTTCTTTCTGAGCCAATTGGTGCGGCATATGAGCGAGATCCGGAAACTGGAAAATTCGTTGAGGTTACTGAGTGAGCCTAACATCACATTCAAGCGGGACGCGCTGCGCGCGCCCCTTAATTTAACGTTGGGTCTAGGAGTGAGCGTATGTCTGAGCCGGCAAGTTCTGATTTTGTGCTCAACGGGACATTTATCTTAGATGGCTAGGTTGAAGCGACACGACTTTCTATTCACTTTAGTAGCGGAGGGCATTTTTCAGTCTCAGACGCAGACAAGAAACCTCCCAAGAGAGAGGTAATTCTCTTTCCATTTCTGCAACGCATGCTCTCAAGCGAAGGAACCGAGTACATCGGTGACGGCATCCGATACTTCTTTTCCGGCAACCAACTCGGCGTCTATCACTATCAATTTCGAGGTGAAGGGGATTTTCGTCGTGTCAAAGAATGGTCACTCCTCACCACATACAGCAAGACCAAGCCAACGACAGTCGAGATAAATGGAGCGACATACCCCGATGTCACTCATCTTTCCCATGGGAAATACGGCAGAGGTCCGACAACAACATTCACCATTGAATTCGCTATCCCAAATGAACAATTGATGGCGGTGCTTGGAATGAACGATCTTCGATTCAAATACTTCCTCGAAATGAAAGCGAAGCAATTCTGAGGGCACGCGAAATTCCATGAACAATTTCTTGCCCAACCCATCATTCCACCGGACCTGTGCTAAAAGCCGCGCAGGCCGGTGAATTCAAACGTTAGGCTTAATCAATTTACAGGGGAGTTCGTATGAAAAAATATGTCGTAGTTTTCGCAGTTACGTATCTGTTGTTAACGGTAGCACTTGGCACAATCGCCGAGATGCTCAAAATCGGTGGGGGTGCTGGGTTAAACATCGCTGCTACGATTGCATCCAGTTTTGTTGCGGCATGGCGATTCACAAAAGAACAAGGACGCCTCCCAACGGCAGAGGAAAATAGTTTGTATACTCGGCTTGCACTTGCAAGCGTTTGGCTGGTATCACTACTTCTAGTCGTTGCCTTCTTTGTTTTCTTCATGTCACCCGCTGATGTTGATGCAATCAAGAAAATATTGGTTACAAAAATATTTATTATTGCAGCTACCGTTGGTTTTATCGTCCTTTCGGCCATCTATTATTTCGTTATTAAGTGGTCATTTTCGTGGTACACAAAGCAAACCTACAGAGCGTGATCTATGCCAAGCCTAACCCTACGCTCAAGCGGGACTGCGCAAAAGCGCGCAGCCCCTTAGCTCCACGTTAGGCAGTAACACCCTTAGTACGGAGTGCACTATGACAATGATGAGTGGTTATCCTTACGAAATAACAAGACCCGACGATTGGTGTGATTATCTTCAATGGCAAAGAGATCATGTATCTATCGAAAACAAAAACGTCATATGCCAATTCAATAGTTCTTATGTTATCCCGTTATCTAAGTGCAACTCATTAACCGGTGCGCTCGCAGAAGCATTTAACCTAGCAGCGAACTTAGTCGAGCACGAGCCGGATGCCTATCCATCAGTTGTTGCCAAACATTTTCTTGATTTAATCCGCAAACAACAAAAACTTCCGTATTTCACATCTTCGATGTTTGAAGAATTATGGGCGGCCTTTGACATCAAGCCAAGAGTAGAGCAAGAAAGGGAGCCAACTGCCTAACCCTACGTTCAAGTTCGCTCCCTGCGGTCGCTGGGACGCGCCTTCGGCGCGCCCCTTAGCTACAACGTTAGGTGTTAATACTCTTACATCGAAGGATTACTATGAAATCTGAAGTTGTCGCTGAAGCTGCTCGTGCCACTCTTGACGGCAGTATTCCCTTTCCAGAGGTCGTCAGAAGATTAATTGAGACAGGCGTGGAGTATTACCATGTTGATTATGTTGCGTTGCAAATAACATACTACAGTGCATCCGGAGAAGTTATCAAAACACCAATCAACTATGAGGGATTGCCGTCTGTCGCAGCAGATTTTGATCTTGCTGCACTGAAGGCCGCAATTCTCGATAGCCAACAAAATGGGCAGCACTACAAAGACTTTACCAAGCGCGCTATGAGTGCCGGGGTTCAAGGTTATATCGCTTTTCTACGCGGCAAGCGCGTTACCTATTGGGGGCGCGGTGGTGATAATCATACTGAATGGTTTCCCGGTGCAAACCCTTAAAACGCCTAACCTAACGTTCGAGCGGGACTGCCGCGAAGCAGCCCGCGTCAGCCTCCCAACTTAATGTTAAGCGACATTACTGCAAAATTCATAAGACAAATCGAGGTTACGATGTTTATCGCAATGAACAGATTCAAAATAAAGCTGGGCTACGAACAAGACTTTATTGATATATGGAAAGGTCGTGATTCATATCTCCATACCGTTCCTGGATTTAAGGAGTTTCATCTTTTACAAGGGCCAGGCAACGATGATTTCACGCTGTTCTCTTCCCACGCCACATGGGAGTCACGCGACGATTTCGAAGCATGGACAAAATCCGAAGCATTCAGGAAAGCACATGCAAGTGCTGGCAGCAAAAAAGATATTTACTTGGGGCCGCCACAACTCGAATGCTTTGAGGTTGTTTTATAAAGATATGCTCGATACTAACCGTTGTCTTCTGTCGCTGATTGAGCAAAGCTGGCGAAAAATCAGCACGTGGCACGTAGATACTGTTATCCGAGTCAAGCGCCATAGGTATGACCCAACAGGTAGAAATACCCGAGCACGCTGAGCGAAGTCGGCCAAACTTGCTGCGCCTGACACAGCTGCGTGCCAAGCGTATGGCGGGTGCGCAGTGAGGCCACGATTGGGCTATTCTTCCCTTTGCCGGACAGCGTTGTAGCATCCGCAAGGGATGCGCAAAAACGCGTCATCAATGCCCGGTCATTGAGAAGAGCTGCAATCAATACGCTTCCAGAGGTGCCAGATCATGAGCAATCCCGTCGGTTGGTTTGAGATTTATGTCGAGGATATGGAGCGCGCCAAGGCGTTCTATGAGTCCGTGTTCGCTGTTCAACTTTCAAAGCTTGATGCGCCTAGTGCGGAGAGCGCCGGCATGGAAATGTGGGCGTTTCCGATGCAGCGCGAAGGCGGTTATGGCGCGTCAGGCGCGTTGGTCAAGTTCCCCGGCGTACCCTCGGGCGGCAACAGCACGCTGGTCTATTTCAGCTGCGCGGATTGCGCGCTTGAGGCGTCCAGGGTCGGCGCATCTGGCGGCAAAATCTACAGGGATAAATTCGCTATCGGGCAGTTCGGCTTCATCGCATTGGCGCTGGATACGGAAGGCAATATGATCGGCCTGCATTCGATGCAATAAGGCGCTGCGCCGCTGCCCCTGCATTTTTCCTCAGAACCTGTTCTCAGGGCAGCCGATGCCATTTGGCCGGAGGTCACGCCATGTCTCAAGCTATACCCCAGACCACATCCCGCCTGCGCATTCTGCTTCCGCTCGTACTGCTGGGCGCGCTTGCGGTGGGCGGCTATTTTTATTGGCAGCAGCATCAACCGCGCGAAGCCCCACAGGTGCTCACGCTTTACGGCAATATTGACCTGCGGCAGGTCAATCTGGCGTTCAATGACTCGGCGCGCATTGTGCAAATCGCCGTGCAGGCGGGGGATCGCGTGGCGGCGGGGCAGGTGTTGGCACAGTTGGATACCCGGCGCTTTGAGGCCGCGCTGGCCGCAGCCGAAGCCGCCTTGGCCGGGGATCAGGCGGTGCTAGACAAGCTGGTCGCCGGTTCGCGCCCGGAAGATATTGAACGCCTGTCGGCGATCGTCGCCGCCGATACTGCCAACTACACCGAAAAACAGCTCGCCTTTGGCCGCGAGCAAACCTTGGCCGCACAAAAGTTGAGTGCGCCGCAAACACGAGACGCGGCACTGGCGGCGCGTGATGCCGCCGCAGGCCAGCTTAAGGCCGATCAGGCCTCGCTGAAGTTGGCGGTCATCGGCTCGCGTATCGAGGATATCGAGCAGGCGCGTGCCGCCGTGGCTGCTGCCAAGGCGCAACGCGACAGCGCCAGAATTGCGCTGGATGATGCCGTGCTCAAGGCACCCAGCGTCGGCATCGTGCGCAACCGCATCCTTGAACCCGGCGATATGGCCTCGCCCGCGCAGCCGGTGCTCGCGCTGGCGCTGACTGAACCCATCTGGGCGCGGGTTTACATCGACGAGCCCGATCTTGGACGCATTCATGAAGGCATGGCCGCCAGCATCCGCAGTGACAGTTTCCCCGGTCTCGCCTTCAAGGGCTGGGTCGGCTACATCTCGCCCACAGCGGAATTCACACCCAAGTCCGTCGAGTCCACCACCGTGCGCACCGATCTGGTCTATCAGGCGCGGATCTACGCCTGCAATCCCGGCGACAAGCTTCGTCTGGGTATGCCGGTGAGCGTTGATATTCCCCTGCACGCCGCGCCGGTCACCCAAAATGTTGGGCGAGGTGAAACACCCTGCGGCGCGGCGCAGTAAGCCGCGCGATGAGTACGCCGCCTGACACCGAGCCACACGAGTTGGCATTCGCCATCGTCGCTCAAGGTTTGTGCAAGTCCTTCGGCAAGCCGCCGAAACGCACCGATGCGGTGTCGGACGTGTCGCTGCAGGTCAAACCGGGACAGGTGACCGGCCTGATCGGCGCCGATGCCGCGGGCAAAACCACATTGATGCGCCTGATCGCTGGCCTGCTCACCCCGGATTCCGGCTCGCTTTCCGTGCTGGGCATGGATGTCTTGAGCGACCCGCTGGCAGTGCAGTCACGCGTCGGCTATATGCCGCAGCACTTCGGGCTGTACGAAGACTTGAGCGTGCAGGAAAACCTGGATCTCTACGCCGATTTACAGGGTCTGCCGCGACCTGAACGACCCGCGCGCTATGCGCAGCTGCTGGCGATGACCAAGCTTGGTGACTTTACTGACCGGCTGGCCGGACGACTTTCCGGCGGCATGAAGCAGAAACTCGGTCTGGCCTGCACGCTGGTGCGCCCGCCGCGACTGTTGTTGCTGGATGAGCCGACCGTCGGCGTCGATCCCGTTTCCCGCCGCGAGTTGTGGGCCATCGTGTTTCAGCTGGTCGCTGACGAAGGCATGAGCGTGCTGCTTTCCACCGCCTATCTGGATGAGGCCGAACGCTGCGCGCAAGTTATTTTGTTGCACGAAGGCCGGGTTTTGGGTCAAGGCACGCCTGCAAGTTTCACCGAACAGCTGCAAGGCCGGGTTTTCGGCGCACGCCGCGAACACGGGCGACGGCGCAATCTGCAAGCCGAACTGAGCGCTACGCCCGCCGTGCTCGATGCGGTGATCGACGGCGATCAGGTGCGGGTGTTGCTGCAAGCCGACACCGCGCCGCCGGGGCTGCCCGAAGTGATCTGGACGGCAATGCAGCCGCGCTTTGAAGATGCTTTTGTGCTACGCCTGCAATCTCTTGCCCCGGCTTCCCAGGCGAGTGTGCAAACTGTCCAGCTGTCGCCTGCCGCACCGGCGCAGGATGATGTCCGCCCGGCCAGCATCATCGAGGTGCGTGAACTTACCCGCCGCTTTGGCGCGTTTACCGCCGTCGATGCGATCAGCTTTCAGGTCGAGCGCGGCGAAATCTTCGGCTTGCTGGGCGCGAATGGCGCGGGGAAATCCACCACCTTCCGTATGTTGTGCGGCCTGTTGCCCGCCAGCTCCGGCCAGCTTTCCGTCGCCGGAGTGGACTTGCGCCGTGCCGCTGCTCGGGCGCGCGCCCGCATCGGCTATATGTCGCAGAAGTTCGCGTTGTACGAGGTGCTGAGCGTGGCGCAAAACCTCAAATTCTTCGCCCGCACCTATGGCCTGAGCCGTGAGCGCCAACGTACACGCATCGCCTGGGCGCTGGACGAGTTTGATCTTGCGGCTTATCGCGACAGCAATTGCGGCCTGCTGCCGCTCGGTTTTAAACAGCGTCTGGCCATGGCCTGCGCCCTGATGCACGAGCCGGACATTCTGTTTCTGGATGAGCCGACCTCTGGGGTTGATCCCATTGAGCGCCGCGCGTTCTGGCGACGCATCAACCAGCTGGCCGATCACGGCGTTACCATCATGATTACCACGCACTTCCTTGACGAGGCCGAGTACTGCGACCGCCTGGTCATCATGAGCCAGGGCGCGATTCTCGCCGAAGGCAGTCCAAAGGCCGTGCGAGCCCAGTCCAGCAGCGCGGACAAGCCGAACCCGACGATGGAAGAAGCCTTCATCGAGTTAATCAGCCGACCGGCGGCGGAGGCAGCGCATGCAAAAGCCTGAGCGCGGCGGCCAGCGGATGCGTTTGTTCGGGCTGATCCGCAAGGAAAGCCTGCAAATCCTGCGCGACCCGTCCAGCCTCGCCATTGCCTTTTTGATGCCGGTGATTTTGCTGTTTTTGTTCGGTTATGGCGTGTCACTGGATGCCAAACTGATACCTGTCGCACTGGTCGCCGATGCGCCGGATGCACAAAGCGCTGCGTTGTTTTCCGCCTTTGGGCACTCGCCGTATTTCGTCACGCATCCCGCCGCGAATCTGGCGATGGCGGAAGACTGGCTATTGACGCGCAAGGTCGATGCCATTGTGCATCTGCCCAGTGATTTCAGCGCCAAACTGTTGAGCACGACCGATCAAGCACCGGTTCAGCTCATCGTCAACGGCGTGAACGCCAATCAGGCGCGCCTGATTCAGGGCTACATCAGCAGCGCGTGGCAAGGCTGGCTGCAACAGCGCAGTCAAAGCCTCGGGCAGGAGGTGCATCAACCCGTGGAGATGGCGGCGCGCGTCTGGTTCAACCCGGAACTGCGCAGCCGGGATTATCTCGTGCCTGGCCTGATCGCGGTCATCATGACCCTGATCGGCGCGTTGCTCACCGCACTGGTCATGGCGCGCGAGTGGGAGCGCGGCACGCTCGAAGCCCTGATGGTCACCCCGGTGCGCATCAATGAATTGCTGCTTGGCAAACTCATCCCTTATTTTGTGCTTGGCATGGGTGGTATGGCGCTCTCCGTCGCCATGGCGCTGTGGTTGTTCGATGTCCCGCTGCGTGGCAGCGTGTGGACGCTGTTCCTCACCTCGTCGGTGTTTCTGCTGGCCGCACTCGGTATGGGCTTGCTGATTTCAGTAACCGCGCGCAACCAGTTTGTCGCCAGCCTCGTCGCCATCATCACCACCTTCCTGCCCGCGTTCATGCTTTCCGGCTTCATCTTCGACATCGGCAGCATGCCCGATTGGCTACAAGTGCTCACCCATGTTGTCGCCGCGCGCTATTTCGTAGTGATTCTGCACACCCTGTTTCTGGCGGGCGATGTCGGCAGCGTGATCTGGCCGAACACGCTGGCCATGCTGGCGCTAGCGCTAGTGTTTTTGGGCGCCAGTCGGCGGCGCATCCGCAAAAACCTGGAATAGGCGCTGGAAAACATACTATGTGGCAACGAATCATTGCACTGAGCATCAAGGAATTTCAGGCGCTGCTGCGCGACCCACGCTCACGCTTCGTCATCATTATCCCGCCGCTGCTTCAATTGCTGGTTTTCAGTTTTGCCGCCACCTTCGACCTCAACCATGTGCCGCTTGCGGTCTACAACCAGGATGGCAGCCAGGCGGCACAAGCGCTGATCGCCCGCTTTACCGGCTCACAGCATTTCACCCTGACCGCGCCTATTGAACGTGAGGCCGACATCCCGCAGCGCATCAATGAGCAGGACGCCTTGATGGTGCTGAATATCGGCCCGCGCTTTGAGCATCACCTGCTGGTCGATCGACCCGCCAGTGTGCAAATCATTATCGACGGGCGCAATTCCAACACCGCCGCCATTGCGCTGGGTTATGCCAGCACGATTGTTCAGGATTTCAACACGGACTGGCAACAAGACCACGGCCTGCCTGCCTTGCCCTCGGTCATGCAAACACGCGCCTGGTTCAATCCCAACCTGGAAAGCCGCTGGTTCATTATCCCCGGGATTGTCGGGCTGCTGATGCTGGTGGTAGTCATGGTGGTCACCGCCCTGTCAGTGGCGCGTGAACGCGAACAAGGCACTTTCGACCAGTTGCTCGTCACCCCGCTACGACCGTTCGAAATACTGGTCGCCAAGGCTATACCGGGAATGGTGATCGGCCTGCTGGAAGCCACGGCCATCATCCTCTTGGCGGTGACGGTCTTTGCCGTGCCGCTGCATGGCAGCCTGCTGACGTTGTATACCGGCATCGCCCTGTTTCTGCTCTCGGCCACCGGGGTGGGGCTGATGATCTCCGCGCTCTCAGCCACGCTGCAACAAGCCGTGCTTGGGGTATTTTTATTCCTCGTGCCTGCGGTGATTTTGTCAGGGTTCGCTACACCCATCGCCAATATGCCGCCCTTGGTGCAGGACTTAACCCTTATCAATCCGCTGCGCTATTTCATGGTCATCCTGCGCAGCGTGTTCCTCGAAGGCAGCTCGTTCGACGGCCTGATCGACCAGTTCTGGCCGCTGGGTGTGATCGGCCTCAGCACCCTTGCGTTTGCCGGCTGGCTGTTCCGCAATCGAATGCATTAGGCAGAAGAGGAAGCCAAGGCGATTGTGTCGGCACGCCTTGAGTGCAGCGCAATAAGAAACGCGCACGAACGTGCATGGAGCGTGGTATTGCGAAGACTCCGTTTGGCTTAGATGACCTTGCCTACCGATTCAGCGGCGCGCTTCACGTCGAGGAAAATCAGGCCGAGTTTGGCTTGGGGTTTGGCAAGGACAGTGAGTACTGCGTCCTCGCCCGCATGGGTCATCAGGATATAGCCCTTATCGCCTTTGATTAGAACTTGCTCCAAGCTCCCGCGCGCAAGCTCTTTGGCTGTGCGGTCGCCAAGCGAAAGCAGGGCGGCACTCATAGCGCCTACGCGATCCTCATCCATATTTCCCGGCAAGAGTGCGGCCATCATCAGGCCGTCGGTTGAGACGATGGCCGAGGCCTCAATATCAGCAGACGAGCCATTAAGTTCAGCAAGAATGGATGTCAACATATCAGCGCGCATTTGGTATTCCTCGCATGAGTTGTGGCTTAAAGCGTTAAAGGGTCATCAGGCGGCCAATGAGTTTTTCGCTCATGCCGAGTTGGCGGATCAGGTTTTCGGCCACGCGTGAGACGTTCTGGGCGACCTTGATCACTTTGGTGACTTGGCCTTGCTCATTCAGCAACGGGGCATATTCGGCGTAAAGGAAGATTTCACTGCCATCTTTGCGTAGGCGACGGAAGGTGCCGTGTTGGCTTTTTCCACTGCGTAGCGCGTCCCAGAAGGCACGATACTCGCTGGATTCCACCAATTTACTGTCGCAAAACGTGCGGTGATGCTGACCCGCGACTTGGTCGTGTGTGTAACCCATGGCATCGAGAAACACCGAATTAGCATCGGTGACGATTCCGTCCGGGGTGAATGTAATGACCGCGAACATGCGTTCAACGCTGTTCCAGGCTTGCTCACGTTCGATATTGTTAACTACGCTCATCATCAAACTCCTGGCACCAAAATTGGAACTTCAGGTTGCTTGAAGGCGTGTTGATAAGCCAGTCAGTCTTTTTAATTGTTTGGATAAGGTGAGGCTTATGACGACCAGCTCGGGCTTGCCTGTTGTTTGACAGTGTGGCGATGGGGGCAGGCTCGATGGATTTTTCATTCCGCTGGCCTGTACTCTATTGATTCGGCAAGATTAATCCATGAAAGCGTAGAGTGCGCCATGCGCACTGATGGGCTAAAAGGTGCGCATGGCGCACCCTGCGACCCGGCGGACAATCACGGATAAAGCTGGCCGGATCAATACATTCAGGTATCTCGAAAATCGCAAGGTTTTCGATCAATCCTACTGAAGGCAGTGCAGCAGGTTGTTTGCCAGGTTTTGTATGAGTTGCTCATACCCATCCATACCGCCGGGCAGGCTTGCGCCCAGCGGATCAAGCACTCCGGTGCGCGCCTGTGTGCCTTCGACCAGGGTTTGCACCAGCTTGGGTTCGAATTGTGGCTCGCTGAATACGCAGGTGGCGCCTAGCGCTTTGATCTTGTTGCGCATGTCGTTCACGCGCTTGGCGCTGGCCATGGCATCGGGGCTGACCAGGATCGAACCGGCGGCTTGGAGGTCGTAGGCGTGTTCGAAATACTGGTAGGCGTCATGAAAGACGATAAAGGGCTTGTTTTGCACCGGGGCGAGCTGTTGTTTGAGTGAGGTGTCGAGTTGGCTCAGGCGAGTTAGGGCTTGCTCGGCATTGGCTTGGTATTTGGCGGTGTTGGTCGGGTCGATTTCGCTGAGGGTTTGCGCGGTGGCGCGCACGATCACGCCTGCATTGGCGGGGGAGAGCCACATATGGCCATCCAGCGTGCTACGGTGGTTGTGCTCATCGTGGTCGCCATGCTTGCCGTGAGCGTCGGCTTGGCGCGCCATTGGGCGCTTTCTTTCCCAATCGCCGCCGGTGCGCGCTTGGAGCTTTTCCATGCCGGGCAAATCGGCGAGAGTGACGACGCGCGCCTGTTTGGGCAGGTTTTGGCTGACTTTTTCCAGCGAGGTTTCAACCTCCGGCCCGATCCAGAACAGCACGTCGGCGTGTTCTGCGGCCTGGCGTTCCGAGGGTTTGAGGGCGTAGGTGTGTGGCGAGCTGCCGGGCGGGATCAGGCGGGTGGGTTCGCCCACGCCGTCCATCACGGCGAGAACCAGGTCGTTGATCGGTTTGATGCTGGTGACCACGTTCGGCGCGGCGCTGAGCTGGGCGCTGAAGAGGATGGCGATAAGGGTGAGTGCGCTGCGGGTGATGTGCTGCATGATTAAGTCCTGCCGTATGAGAGAATGCGGTTACTTTATAACAAAGTTGGGTTGGGGTGCGGGTGTGGATGCTTCTTTTTTGCTTCGTGCCGATGCGGTAAGTGTGCGACGTGGCAGCAAGAGCTTGCTGAATACGGTGAGTTTGAGCCTGCGCGCGGGGCAGATTGTGACCTTGGTTGGTCCGAATGGTGCGGGTAAAACAACGCTGGTGCAGGTGTTATTGGGTTTGATCGCTGCGGATGCCGGGCGGGTCGAACGTCGTGAAGGTTTGGTGATCGGTTATGTGCCGCAGCGTTTTGCCGTGCCGCCGAGTTTGCCGATGGATGTGGATGGGTTTTTGCGCTTGGCGGGTAAGAGCCGCGTGGCGGAGCGGCGTGCCGTGTTGCTGCGTTTGGATGTGCCGGATTTGCAGGACGCGGCGTTGCGTACCCTGTCGGGCGGCGAGTTGCAGCGGGTGTTGCTGGCGCGGGCGCTGTTGCGTTCGCCGCAGTTGCTGGTACTGGATGAGCCTGCGCAGGGTTTGGATGTGCATGGACAGCAGGAGTTGTACCGTTTGATTGCGCAGCTGCGTGACGAAAGCGGTTGTGGGGTGCTGATGGTGTCGCATGATCTGCATTTGGTGATGGCGGCGACCGATCAGGTGGTGTGTCTGGAGCAGCATGTGTGTTGTGTGGGGACACCGGAAGCGATCAGTCAACATCCTGAATATTTGCGTTTGTTCGGCACTGATTTGCGTGGTTTTGCGGTGTATCAGCACCATCATGACCATGTGCATGATCTGCATGGCAATGTGGTGATCGCCCCGGCTTCAACCTCGGGGTCGAACATTCCGCTCTGCGATGGCAAGGGAGGCTGCAACCATGCTTGAGTCACTGGCGCATACGCTAGGTATGCCGGATTTTTTGCTGCGCGCCTTGCTGGGGGGCGTGGGTGTTGCTCTGCTGGCCGGCCCCTTGGGTTGTTTTGTGGTGTGGCGGCGCATGGCGTATTTCGGCGAAACCTTGACGCATTCGGCTTTTCTTGGCGTGGGCTTGGGTTTGTTGCTGCATATCGATCCGATCATCGGCGTGGCAGCGATGGGCGCAGCGATTGCGGTGATTCTGGCGCGTCGCCACCCGGCGGAAGGCTTGGCCGAAGACACCTTGCTTGGTTTGCTGGCGCATAGCAGTCTGGCGCTTGGCTTGGTGCTGCTGGCGTTTATGGAAGACGTGCGCGTGGATCTGTTTGCCTATCTGTTCGGCGATATTCTGGCCTTGAGCACCATGGAGCTGGTGTGGATTGGTCTTGCCGACGTGCTTGGTCTGTTGCTTTTGGCCGGGATGTGGCAGGGCTTGCTGGCCATGACGGTGCATGAGTCGCTGGCGGCGGTCGAAGGGCGTAGGGTGATGGCCTTGCGCCTTGGCTTTATGTTGGTGCTGGCGGTGTTTGTGGCCTTGGCCATGAAGCTGGTGGGGATTTTGCTGACCGTGTCGATGCTGATTATCCCGGCGGCGGCGGCGCGGCGTTTGGCGCGCACGCCGTTGCAGATGGCGGCAGGTGCGGTACTGGTGGGGATGTTGGCGACGGGATTAGGGCTGGCCGCGTCGATGCAGTGGGATACGCCCGCTGGGCCGTCGATGGTGGTGGCTGCGGCGTTGTTATTTTTGCTGCTGACAGTCTTTCCGCGCCGGGGCTAGCAGCCAGATCGTCTCAAGCCCGACAGGCTGCTAGTACCACTCAATTACATGCTCTTGATAATCATCTGGCGGAACCTGGCGCGCGGAAAGACAGCGTCCAGCCACGGAGTGGCCTCGTGTGCGTGTCGAGTTTTTGTCACCGGTGACCAAAGGATGCCAATCGGGCAGTGGCAGGTTTTGCGCCCGCAGGCGGTAAGCGCAGCTACGCGGCAGCCACGTGTAGGCGTCCACGTCCTCTGGGCGCAGCACCATGCACTCTGGCACATGTGTTTGCCGATGCGCATAGTCCTGGCATTGCGCCGTGGCACAGTCGAGCAGTTCACAGGCGACAGCGGTGGTGTAAACCGTGCCGTCGTCGTCATCTTCGAGTTTGTGCAGGCAGCATTTGCCGCAGCCATCGCACAGGCTTTCCCACTCGTCGGCGTTGAGTTGATGTAGTGGTTTGCTGTTCCACCAGGTTGTGGTCATGGGTTTGGCTCTTTGAAAGGTTTGGCGCACGGGCGCAGCCAGTGGCGAGGTTTTCCTCCCCCTTGGCCGCGCCGTGACCAGCGTGGACAGCGGAGGGTCAAACCGCATGGATGCGGTTTGAGGCCTGTCGGGGCAAGGATGCCCCGTACAGGCCGACCCTTCGATGGCCATGTCGGGCACGGGAAC
>NCGK01000004.1 GCA_002281735.1 Gammaproteobacteria bacterium 28-57-27 | reverse complement strand
TGCAAGCGGTGCAGCATGCCTTGTTGTATGTTGAGCAGTACAAAACCGAGCTTATGGAGGCGCAACCATGACCAGCCTAGCCGAGACCACGCCGGAGGTGGCTCCAGAGTTAGCCTCAGAGTCAGCGATTAAACCTGCGCACAGCGGGCCGAGCTATCGCCAGTTGGCCATCGACGGCCTGTGGCGCAATAACCCGGCGCTGGTGCAGGTGCTGGGCTTATGCCCGTTATTGGCGATTTCCAATACCACGGTGAATGCGCTGGGCCTTGGTCTCGCCACACTGTTGACCCTGGTGGTGAGCAATACCCTGGTGTCGGTGATCCGCCACTGGGTGCGCCCCGAAATACGCCTGCCGGTGTTTGTACTTGTCATTGCATCGGTGGTCACAGCGATCGAGTTGGCGATGAACACCTGGTTGCATGGCTTATACCTCGTTTTGGGTATCTTTTTGCCGCTGATCGTCACCAATTGCATCATTATCGCCCGCGCCGAAGGTTTCGCTTCACGGCACGATGTCGCGCGCGCTGCATTCGATGGTTTGATGATGGGTGCAGGATTCGCTTTGGTGTTGCTGGCGCTAGGATTCGCTTTGGTGTTGCTGGCGCTGGGGATGCTGCGTGAGCTTTTGGGGCAGGGCACCCTGTTTGCCAACGCGCACCTGATGCTGGGCGAATGGGGGCGCGGTTTGACCTGGCAGGTCATGCCGGAGAATTACAGCTTTTTGCTGGCGATTTTGCCGCCGGGGGCGTTTATTGCGCTGGCGTTATTGATTGCGTTGAAGAATGCGCTGGATCAGCGGCGGGTCTAGTCGTAGGTGTTTTGGTGCTGGGGCTGATGGAGGGAGCGTGGATTCCCTATTCTCCTCGCAGCCAGCCTAACGCCTCATCCAGATCCAGATGGCTGCTAGCGTAACTCCGAGCCAGTAGATCCTCTGGTAGCACCCAGTCCCACTTCTCGCGCGCCAAGTTCTTTACGCCTTTGAGTAGCTCTTCCGGTGATGGTGGGTCGTCCAGTGCGATGTCATGAAGCGCATCTGCAATATCCTCGGCTTCGACATTTTGCGCTTTTTTCACCTCGATGCCGAGCTCATGGTGGAGTGCCTGAAAGCCATGGTAGGTGAGTAGACAAGCTAGAGCCTCATTGCCCGCATCTCCAAGCCATGTGAACACTCGCACCGAGTCGCCTGCATCCCGTAGCATCGTGGTTGCCATCATGCGCTGGTTATAATTTTCTCGTCCCTCGTTGAGAAAGCGGTGTGCAACTGAGTCCAAGTACACCAGTGGTTCAGCGGACGCAAGGAGTTCACGCATACGCTGACGTACCTTGGTATGAGTCCGACCCCCTTCCCCCTTAAAAAGTGGCGGCTGATTGGTGCTGGCTCGCTTGACGTAGATGGTTCTTTTCTCTTCGTCGATCACTTCAACCAACCAGGTTTTTCCGGCGAAGAGAATGCGTTGCCCAGGCATGAGAAGCTGGTCAACAGGCAGTGTGCCTAGCGTGTTTCCGCCCGCGATGATGCTGTACTCATCCTCATCGGGGAAGGCTGCATAAAAGGTGTAATGGTTCACGAATTTCTCTCCGAGTTGGCCGTGAAGAAGTACGCCGGAGGAGTCCTGCACTAGTAGCTCTCGTTTACCCATGACACGTATTAGCGTCACGAAGTCACTCTTCGATACCACGGAAAAAGGTGCTCGCAGTGAACAGAGCAGACTATAAATTTGCTCTACCCTAAGGCCACCATACTGGGCAATGCTCGACAGGATTTGCTGAATGAGTGTTGAAAAGTGTGCGCCCGAACTTCTCGGGGGCTCGAACCAGCCCTCCAACAGCAGAGAAATCATGGCCGCCATCTTGACTGTCTCAAGGCGCAGTTCCGTCTCAAGCGTGGCTTTCGGGGCGAGTGCATTTTCGATGCAGTAGCCACGCAGTATCGCTGCTTCACCCTTGCGTCGGCCTGAGCGACCAAGGCGTTGGCGCAGGCTTGCTACTGATGGTGGAGTGCCGATCTGGGCGATGCTTTTTACCGCGCCAATGTCGATGCCAAGCTCAAGGGTATTCGTGCAGATTGCGCTTGCTGGGCGCTCGTTTTGCTTGAGAGCGCGTTCTGTCTCCTCACGAATTTCCTTGGAGAGGTTGCCATGATGGGGGTAAAACTCATTCGGTATGCCCAGATGGGCGCTTTGCTCAGCGAGTAAATGGGTGTATCGCTCAACCTCACGTCGAGAGTTGGGGAAGATCAGGTTGTTCGAGCCTCGCAGCGCGTTGAAAATGTGGGTGCTGATCAGCCTTGGCGTTGTGAGCTGATCTTCTTCAGCTTCCAGGTTTTCTTTCAACGCTGGCTGCTCAAGTGGTTGTGAGGTTGGTACACGGATTGCTGCCGGTTCCTCATAGCCCTTCACCATGATGCGCAGTTCTGTTTCGGAGTCGTCCGATTGGATAATCATGACCTGCTCGCCGTTGTTTTGACGCAGGTATTCGGCAGCGAGGCTCATATCCCCCAGTGTGGCGGATAGGCCTATTCGAGCTACCCGTCGGCTGATCGCAGTCTCGATCCGATGCATAAGCGACTGTACTTGCTTACCGCGCTCCTCGCCGATGAATGCGTGCAACTCGTCGATAATGATGTAGAGCAAGTGTTCAAAGATGGCTGCAACCGCAGTCCCTCGGTTGCAGAGCATCGCTTCAAGCGACTCTGGCGTGATCAGTAGAACACCCTCGGGCTTGGCGAGAAATTTCGCTTTGCGAGAGCTGGAAATGTCGCCGTGCCATGGCCAAACGGGGATATCGAGTTGCTCACACAGACGTTCGAGTCGACCGAACTGGTCATTGATGAGCGCCTTTAACGGGCTCACGTAGACGATCAGCCCGCCTTGATCCATCTGGAGCAAGCGGGTGAGAGCCGGCAGGAACGCCGCCTCTGTTTTGCCCGCCGCAGTGGCGGCCGCCACAATGACATCCTGCTTGGCTTGGAGAATGGGCGGGATGGCCACCTCCTGAGCCTCCCTCAGTGACTCCCAGCCCTCCGCCCAGATGAAGCGCTGAATGCGTTCATCAAGCAGGAAGAAGGAGGAGCTGGTGTGCGTCATGATGAGCTATCTGCCAGTGCGACTTATAGCTTGAAGGAAGCGAACTCCTCATCTGCCTCCGTCTCCACCACGAGGTCAGTGACCCCGCCATCGTCAGCCTTGACGACAACGCCACCAAGCAGGGTGAGCCAGTCAGTGCCCGGATTTTGCTCCAGCACAGCCAGCAAATTGATGAACGCCGTGATAGTCGTGCGAGGGGTACGGAAGTAAGCATCACCGATGCGTGAGGAGCAGTGCTCCATGAAGCTCACGATGCCCTGGTCTGGCAGTGGATATTTGGCTTCATCACCGGATGCGTATACATGCCGGATTTTCTGGAGCAGCACGAAAAAATCTTCAGGGGTAAGGCTGGATAGCCTTACCACGGGACCACTGAAGTCCACGAGCCCGCCCAATGCGAAAGTATTTTGCGCCAGTCGACTTTGAAGAGCCGGGTAACTGTAGAGGCCGCGACGTGTGTCGAGTAGGAACTCAGGGGTGCCACCGAGTGCAAAGCCCAATCCAACAGCCGCCCCCTGCAATGAGTCGTTCAGGATGCGAAGAATCTGTTCGTAGTTGGCGTTGCGAGCCTGGGTGTTGGCTAGTTTGTAGAGATTGACCAGCTCATCGAGACTGATCAAAAGACCGGAGTAGCCGGCCAATCGCACGAAACGAGCCATGAGCTTGAGTTGATCGTAAACCGAGGCGTCGTCGACGATACTGCGCACACCGAGCGCTTGACGAGCATCGGTCTTGGTCGCGAACTCACCCCGCAACCAGCGGATGGCATCGGACTTGAGTTTTTCATTGCCTTCTTCAAAGCCTTTCCAGTAGGCGGCTAGGACATCGGCGAAGTCGTAGCCGTTCACCAGTTCGGTAAGGTGAGTGAGCTTCTCCCTAATGACCACCTCGGTAGATTTTCCAGCGGTCTGAGCTTCGCTTTTGGCCGTCGCTATGAACTTTTCAACCACGCCGCTCAGCGCGCCTCCGTCTGGTTTGGTTCGGGTGGAGAGATTGCGCATCAGTTCGGCATAGAGCGAGCGAGCTTGGCCGCCGCTGGCCTGGAGGCGGCGATCCGGATTAAGGTCGGCGCTCGCTACGACGAGTTTCTTCTCCATGGCGATTGCGCGGATGAGATTGAGAAAGAACGTTTTGCCAGCACCGTACTCGCCGATGACAACGCGGAAGGCGGAGCCGCCATCAGCAATGCGATCAATATCACCTACGAGAGTTTCAATTTCTCGCGTACGGCCAACTTGAATCAGGTGCTGACCCAAACGCGGAACAACACCGGCGCGCAGGGATTGAAGGACGGCATCGCGCTCTTTAGGACGGATCTGTGTGGTCATGCTTCAAGTTTCTCCACGATCTCGGCATTGATATCGACTAGGTCATCACCGTCTGTGAATGGAATGTCGTAGGCATCATAGGCAGCCTCGTTAAGCTGCTCAAGAGCACCATTGAGCATCAGATCAAGATCCGCAGCCGCATCTTCGAGCTCATCCAGGCTCCACTGAGGACGGGAGAGCAGGAGCCGGGCAAAAGCCGAATGTGCCTCGTCCATACCCAGGATGCTGTTGTTCACTTTCATCTCGTCTGCCGCAGGCTCGGTCTCATCCTGCTCTCCGCTGGCTACGGCTGGCACATCCTGGGTCTCGGTGAAGATGGTCGACAGAAGCGCGGAGACTCGCTGCGTATCCCGCTGAAGCTCAGCAATACGTGTTGGGTCGAGCGAAAAGCCACCCTGCTTGATCTTCTCTGCCTTAGCTGTTGTTGGGGTGAAGCCAGCGGCAACTGCGTGCAGGTCACTGAAGACTTTCTTCGACTCGATTCCGAGCGTTTTGTACAGTCTCTCTAGGAGCTTGATTTCAGCCGGCGAGACCATGCCGTCCGACTGAGCAACAGTCGCCATAAAGCTGGCAATTGTCTCTTTCTGATCCTGGCTGAGCGGCTCGAACTTCTTTTTCAGCGCAGTCAGTGACATTGGTTCATCAATCAAAAGCCTCAAGTGAGCCATGAGACGACGCTGGTGGTTCGGTGTGAGCTGAGACCAGCTTTCCACTTGGACGCGCAGATGATGGATTTCTTTTGCACTAAATTCACCGTCTGCGGCAGCCACGGCTGAAGCAAGCTGAAGGGTGAGCAGGGCGGTCTGATAGGCGGGAGTCGTGCGTGAATGCACTTCGCCTGATGGCAAGGCAAAGAGCGCCACTTTACTCTCCAGCTTAGGCATCGTTGAGCCTGCAAGTACATCGGGTTCGAAACCGACATTGACCGATTCCAAAGCACGTGCAGGAGCTTGGGTCTTGTCACGAGTCAGTGTTGTCTGCGCCCCCAGCTTGCCAAGCAACTCTTCGTACTGAAGCAGAAACATACCGCCGCCTATGAGCACTTTAAGTGATTCGACTGCCAACTTGGCTGACTCTGGCCATAGCGTGATCGGCAGGAGTAGATAAGCTTCTAGCGTATCGGCAAGTTCAGGCTTCTTACCAATGAAACGACTGTATGACTCCAAGTCTTTGGTGGTTTCTTCCACGATCAGCTGGAGCTTTTTTGATGGGCCCGTCACGGCTGTCACATCAGGCACATCTCCGAAGCTGAGCTTGCTATCGTTACCCAAGAGGCCTGGGGATGCGGGGTGGTAGATAAACTTGAGCTTGGTGCGGTTACGCCGCAATTTGAGTCCTGCACCGAAAGCCTCGCTGTACTTTTGTTGAAAGAGATCTTCGAACTGCTTGGAGCAGCGTATGGCCGGGGTGCGTAGAGGGATGGTTGGATCGTGTTTTACCCATTCCAAAGCAAGAGCGGCGGGTACAGGAGCAGCAGCAATCGCCGCTTGTCCCAGAGCTAACCGTAAATAGATCGGGAGCTCATATGTTTGTGGCAGGTTCGGGATTGGTTTTAGGTAAAGGTCGTCGGCATGGTCTGTCAGCTCTAGCCATTCCAGTAATCCGCTGGCGTAGCTCTTCAGAGAATGGGAGCGTTCACCATATATGCCGATCAGGCGGCGCAACTCCGCTGCAATCAATGGAATATCCGCTTTGGCAGCCGAATTGGTGGGCGCATCGATGAGCACGCGCCTCTCTAGACTGTAGAAGAACAGGAAAACATAGCCAACATCGGCTTTTGGATCACAGCGGCCGCCCGATAGCCAATTAATATAGGCACGGCGCGCGCTACTCGATATTTCTGAATAGCTCAGCCAGTAACCTATTTCACTTGTGGTGTAGTCACCATGTGCAGTGACTGAGAGAGATGGGTTGATCAGCCAGGGATCCGTGTTTCCAGATGATGCGGACAGGGATGTGCCAACGTAGATCATCCCTCCTGATATTACGGTACCTGCGATGGTGATCGATTCGCCAGCGGGAATCCACTTGGCGACACCGAAACCTTGCGGAGCGGGCGGGATGAGGAAACTTGTTGGTGGGGGTGACTGTTTCGCTACAGGGATACAAGTTGGTTCGACTTCAATGCAACGAGGTGGGGTGTCTACGATGTTTGTGGCAATCACTTCTGTCGTCGGTCGTATTGCTGGATTTGTGGGGGATGGTGACGGCCATTGCCTCAATGGCGGCTCGGCTGAATCTATTATTTGTGCGTTTGTGAGTGAGTGGGGATTCTTTTTTGGGTGCGTGAGGAATGCGCGAAAGGCTGGCGAATTTTTTGGAGGAGTGCCAAGTTGGGGTTTCTTTTTCGAGTATGTGGAGAATACATTGACGTAAACGATAATCCCGATTCCGATGAAGATGCCAATAATCATCCAAGCCTTAGCAGGAAAAACGGCCAGTGAGGCGGCGAGTATTGCTAGCCCAATGATGGCCCACTCGCTGCCGCTTGATTTATTCCTTCTAGCCATCTTCCTTGCTTCCAAAGTTGGTTGACTGCTTGTAGGGCATCGGTTGATGCGTTATGTCTCAAATCCTTTGACTTTCTTAAACCGTACTCCGCTCGCGCCACATGCCCCACAGCACCCGTGACGGTCTGCACCGCGCAGACAATCAGTATCAGAGCAAGAATGGGACGCCCCCAGCGGATGTTCAGCGGGAAACAGCGCATAAGGCGCATCCCTAGTCCTGCCGCCAGCCAGCCGATCAACGCGCCGGCCAGAATGTCCTGCGGCCAATGTGCGCCGACGATAATACGCGACAGGGCTGGAACCAGTGCCAGTCCTGCAGCCAGCAGGATGCCCCACCACGGCAGGCGCAAGGCCAGTGCAAATACCCCGGCGGTGACCAGCGCCGTGGTGGCATGGCCGGAGGGGAAGGCATTGCTGTGCAGCGTGTGACCGATAATGTGCAGCAGGTTTTCCGGATACACCCCGGCGGGTCGCACCAGGTTCATGGCGGGTTTGATGTCATGCACAATCAATGTGGCCACAATGCCTGCCAAAACTGCGACCCACACCAACTCCGGCTTGCGCCACACCAGGGGTAGCAGCAAAACCACGGCGGGCAGGGTGTCGGCCAAAAGGCTCATGCCTGCCCAGAAGTTGATCCATAACGGCGAAGCATCCAAGCCTATGCTTTCGCCCAAACCATTGATAAAAAAGAAGGCATTGACGTTATTGCCCTGTGGCCAAGCCAGCGCCAGCAGCGCGGCGAACACTGCAGCCAGCGCCCAGTAGGTACGGCGGGCGGCGGCATCGATAAAGATCGAATCCGCCACAGGATTTAAGCGTTTTTCCATGCTAGGGCATCGTTTTCAGGTGAAGCATCTTTATTGCGCACGATATAACTCTTGCGCTCTTTGGATTCGAAATACACGCGCGACACCATTTCGGCCAGAACCCCGGTGGTGAGCATTTGCACGCCGACCAGGATGAGCAGGATCGAGGTGAAAAACAGCGGACGCGTGCCAATGCTCTCGCCAAAAAGCTTGAGCACCAGCATGTAAGTCATCAGAACTCCTCCCAGCCCGCCCAATCCTAGGCCAACCATGCCGAAAAAATGCCCAGGGCGTGCTGAAAAGCGCATGAAAAAGAACACTACCAGCAAGTCGATAATCACGCGGAAGGTGCGCGAAATGCCGTATTTGGACACGCCATGTGTACGCGGGTGATGCGACACGACCTCTTCCGCAATGCGATTGGGCGCGGTATAGGTCGCCAACCACGCGGGAATAAATCGGTGCATTTCGCCGTATAAACGAATGCTTTTCACCACTTCGGCGCGGAAGACTTTCAGGCTGCAACCGTAGTCATGTAGTTGTACGCCGGTAATTTTGCGAATCAGCCGGTTGGCAATACGCGAGGGAATTTTGCGCATGATGACCGCGTCTTGGCGATTCTTGCGCCAGCCGGACACCAAGTCCAAATCCTCATCCAGCAGACGATTGACCATGCGCGGAATATCTACCGGATCGTTCTGCAAATCGCCATCCAATGTTGCAATCACATCCCCACGCGCCAGATCAATGCCTGCCTGCATGGCAGCGGTCTGGCCAAAATTGCGCCGTAGTTCGACCACGCGCACATGCTCACCGTACTGCGCTTGCCCTTCGCGCATGGCGGCCAGGGTGGCGTCAGAGCTGCCGTCGTTGACCAGCAACACCTCCCACGGCATGGGATAGTCGCCCAGAACTTCATGTACACGCGCCAGCATGGGCATGACATTGTCTTGCTCGTTGTACATGGGAATGACGAGGGAAAGGCGGTGATCGGTCATGGTGTTTCTACTTTTTTTAAGCCACAGAGACCACAGAGGGCACAGAGAATGCACAAGTAAAGAGTAAAGCCCCCTCTGTGTTCTCTGTGTCCTCTGTGGCTAAAAATTATCGCCGCATGGTAGCCGATTTGCCGGGGAAGAGCATGGCGACCAGACCAAAGGCCAGGCTGGAACCCAGTAAAAACAGATGGGTGTTGATCGCCGCCGTGGTGGCTGTCGCAAGCTCAAGCCCCTGCGGCAACAAGGCAGCCAGCATTCCCGCCTCATACGTGCCAAACCCGCCCGGTGCATGAATCGGCAATACGGAGGTCACTTCGCCGCCCAGCACGCCCAGACCCGCGCCCGACCAGGTGATTGGCACAAACTGGCGCAGCACCCAAGCCAGCGCGGCCAGTTTGACCAACCAATTTGCCCAGGTGAGCAGCACGCCCTTGGCAAAATGCGCGCTGTCGCGCGGCAGTCCACTCAGCGCCTTGTCCAACAGTTTGCGCAGTGCGCCTTCGCGCAGGTTGGCAACCCGCGCCGCCAGCCAGCCGCGCAATGCCCAGAACACAAACGGCGCCAGCAGCGCGAGCGAAACCAAGCCCAAAGCCAAGGCCTCAATCCTCGTCAGCCACAACAAACTTGCCAATGCCAAAGCCGCCAGCACCTGCGCATCCACCAGCCGAATCCAGAACAATCCCGCCAGGGCATACGCCGGATCAACTCCGAATTTTTGTCGCATCAACAGCGGAAAACTCAGCTCACCCGCACGCATCGGCAGCAGATTGTTCCACAGGTTGTGTTGCAGATTGAGCGATAGCACCGCGCCGAACGAGCGGCGAATGGCAAAATGATCGGCCACCCGCCAGGCACGCAGCATGTAACTAGCCAGCATCAAAGCAATCGCTAACGCCAAACCGCCTAAAGAAATCGCCGCCCACGGCGCAAGCAGGCGCGCCCAGCCAAACGCCCATTCGACAATGATGGCGAGCAGGATAACTAGAATGTATGGGGTGTAGGCTTTTATGGAAGAAAACATGAGTGCCTATGCGCAAATCGTCACGGAAAGTTAACTGTTACGCCGCCCTGCCGCAGCATGCCGCTATAATGCCGCATCTTTAAAGCGCAACCGAATCGAACATCATGGAAAAGACCTACGAACCCCGAGCGATTGAATCCCGTTGGTATGCCGCCTGGGAGCAGGCGCAACATTTTGCACCCAAGCTGCAAGCCGATGCGCCCGCGTATTGCATCATGCTGCCGCCGCCGAATGTGACTGGCAGCCTGCACATGGGGCATGCGTTTCAGGACACGATCATGGATGCGCTGACCCGTTATCACCGCATGAAAGGCGAGCAAACGCTGTGGCAGCCGGGCACCGATCACGCGGGCATCGCCACGCAGATGGTGGTGGAGCGCCAACTCGCCGCCCAGGGCAAGACGCGGCATGACTTGGGGCGTGAGGCGTTTACCGACAAGGTTTGGGAATGGAAAGCCGAATCCGGCGGCACGATCACCCGTCAGATGCGTCGCCTGGGCGCTTCGCCGGACTGGTCGCGTGAGCGTTTCACCATGGACGAGGGCTTGTCCGATGCGGTGAAAGAAGTCTTCGTGCGCTTGTATGACGACGGCCTGATTTATCGCGGCAAGCGCTTGGTGAACTGGGATCCGGTGTTGCACACGGCGGTGTCGGATCTGGAGGTTTTGAGCGAAGAAGAAGCCGGTTCGATGTGGCATTTCCACTATCCGCTCAGCGATGGCAGCGGGCATTTGACCGTGGCCACCACGCGTCCGGAAACCATGCTGGGCGACACGGCGGTGGCGGTGAATCCCGAAGATGAACGCTACAAGCATTTGATTGGCAAGACGATTACCCTTCCGCTGGTCGGGCGCGAGATTCCGATTATTGCCGATGATTACGTCGATATGGCCTTTGGCACCGGCTGCGTGAAAATCACCCCGGCACATGACTTCAATGACTATGCGATTGGCCAGCGCCACGCTTTGCCGATGATTTGCGTGCTGACCAAGGATGCGCGCATCAACGACAACAGCCCGGAAAAATACCGTGGTCTGGACCGTTACGAAGCGCGTGATGTGGTGGTGCATGACCTCAAGGAGCTTGGTTTGCTGGGCGAGATCAAGCCGCACAAGTTGATGGTGCCGCGCGGCGACCGCACTGGCGCGGTGATCGAGCCGATGTTGACCGACCAGTGGTTTGTGGATTTAACCCGCGAGGTGCAGGCTGATGGTCGCCCCGGCGGCAAGGCCGCGATTACCGATCCGGCGCTGGCCTGTGTGCATGATGGCAGTGTCAAATTCGTGCCGCAAAACTGGGAAAACACCTATTTTCAGTGGCTGAACAATATCCAGGACTGGTGCATCAGCCGCCAGATCTGGTGGGGACATCGCATTCCGGCGTGGTATGACGCGGAAGGCCATGTGTATGTCGCCCGTGACGAGGCCGAAGCGCGCAGTAAATTCAATTTGCCCGCCGCGACCGTGCTGAGCCAGGACAATGACGTGCTGGATACGTGGTTTTCGTCGGCGTTGTGGCCGTTCTCCACCCTCGGCTGGCCGAGCAAGACCCCGGAATTGAGTACCTTCTACCCCACCAGCGTGCTGGTCACCGGCTTCGACATCATCTTCTTCTGGGTGGCGCGCATGGTGATGATGGGCAAGTACTTCATGGGCGAGGTGCCGTTCCGTGAGGTCTACGTGCACGGTTTGGTGCGCGATGCACAAGGTCAGAAAATGTCCAAGTCCAAGGGCAACGTGCTCGACCCGATTGATTTGATTGACGGTATCGACTTGGAAAGTCTGGTGCAGAAGCGCACCAGCGGGCTGATGCAGCCGCAAATGGCGCAAAAAATCGAGAAGGACACGCGCAAGGAATTCCCGGAAGGCATTCCCGCCCTAGGCACAGATGCGATGCGCTTTACCTTTGCCGCACTGGCCTCGACCGGGCGCGATATTCGCTTTGATCTTGCGCGTGTGGAAGGCTACCGAAACTTCTGCAACAAGCTGTGGAACGCCAGCCGCTTTGTGCTGATGCAGTGCGAAGGCCAAGACACCGGGCTTGCGGGCGAAGTGACGCTCACGCTGGCCGACCGCTGGATTATCAGCCGCCTGCAAATGCTCGAAGCCGAGGTGATCCGCCATTTCGACAGCTACCGCTTCGATCTGGCCGCGCAGGAGCTGTATGAATTCACCTGGAATGAATACTGCGACTGGTATCTGGAACTGACCAAGCCCGCACTGCGTACCGGTGATGAGGCGACTCAGCGCGGTACACGCCGTACCTTGGTGCGGGTCTTGGAAGCTCTGCTGCGTTTGTTGCATCCGATCATGCCGTTCATTACTGAAGAGATTTGGCAGCGGGCTGCGCCGCTGGCAGGCAAGGCGGGCGACACCATCATGCTGCAACCCTTCCCGCAGCCGGACGCGAGCCGTATCGACGCAGGCGCGCTGGCCGACATCGAATGGCTCAAGAGCTTCACCCTGGGCGTGCGCAAAATTCGTGCGGACATGGACATCGCCCCCGGCAAACCGCTGCCGGTGCTGGTCACCCAAGCCGCTGCCAACGACGTGCGCCTGTTGAATGACAACCGCGCCTTCCTCACCTCGCTGGCACGCATCGAGAGCATCGACGTGCTGGACGATGCAGCCAGCGCGCCGGAATCGGCCGTGGCCCTGGTCGGTGAGATGAAAGTGATGATCCCGCTTGCGGGTCTGATCGACAAGGACGCCGAACTGGCACGTTTGAGCAAAGAAATCGAGCGTTTGAGCAAGGAGTTGGAGCGCTGCCGTACCAAGCTGAGCAACACCGCCTACACCGACAAAGCCCCGCCTGCGGTGGTGGAACAAGAGCGCAAGCGCGAAGGCGAGTTTGCCAGCGCATTGGAGCAACTGCAGGCGCAGCATGTGAAGATTAGTGCCTTATAAATGCTGGAGAATCATAAATGAACGAGCGCATCACGATGGATCCCGCGATTTGCCACGGCAAGCCCTGTATTCGCGGATTGCGTTATCCCGTGGAGAACGTACTGGAGTGGCTTTCCAGCGGCATGACCATTGAAGACATTCTGGCCGATTACGCGGACTTGGAGCGCGAAGACATCCTGGCGGTGCTGGCGTTCGCCGCTCGTCTGGCGCATGTCAATCGCGTGGAACGACTTGCGGCATGAATTTCACCATCCCCGAATCCGAAGTCGAATTCACCGCCATTCGCGCCAGCGGGCCGGGTGGGCAGAATGTCAACAAGGTTTCGACAGCGGTGCACTTGCGCTTTGATGTGCGTGCCTCATCCTTGCCGGACGAGGCCAAGGAACGCGTTTTGGCTGCGAATGATGCGCGCATCACCCGCGACGGCATGATTGTCATCAAGGCGCAGCGCCACAATAGCCAGGAAAAAAACCGTGCCGATGCGCTGCAACGCCTGCATGATTTGATCGAAAGCCTCACCCGCCCGGTCAAGCTGCGCAAACCCACCAAACCCACGCGCGCCGCGAAAACCCGCCGTATGGACAGCAAAACCAAGCACGGCCAAATCAAGGCCTTGCGCGGGAAAGTAACTGATTAAAGGACGTTTTCTATGGCATTAAGCGCCACGATTTACAAAGCCGAACTCGATATTTCCGATATGGATCGGCACTACTACGCCAATCATGCGCTCACCCTTGCTATGCATCCGTCGGAAAATGAAACGCGCTTGATGTTGCGCTTGTTGGCGTTTGCTTTGCACGCGGACGAGGCGTTGAACTTTACGCGCGGGCTTTCTGCAGAAGACGAGCCGGATTTATGGAAGAAGGATTTGACCGGTGAAATTGATCTATGGATTGAGGTTGGTCAGCCGGATGAGCGCCGCTTGCGCAAGGCGTGCGGACGGGCGCGGCAGGTGATTGTGTATAACTATTCGGCGCGTGCGGCGGCGATTTGGTGGGATAAGTCGGCCAAAGACTTTGCCAAACTGGATAATTTAAGCGTGTTCGTGGTGGATGATGCCTCGGTGGCTGCGCTGGAGGCGATGGCCGCGCGCACCATGCGCCTGTCGTTCACCATTCAGGATGGTGAGGTATGGCTGTCGGATGGCGAGGTGAATGTGCCGATTCTTTACCAAACTTTGCAAGCAGCAACGCGAGGTTGATGCTCGAACCGGCCAGCTTTATCTGTGATTGTCTGCTCGGACGTAGGCTGCGCCGCGCGCACCTTGAGCTGATCGGTGCGCATGGCGCACCCTACGATTGCATGGATTTGGGCGTAGGAGGCTCGCCTCCGACGGCGCTCCTACGTGAATGTCGCTCTTACGCCGCAGTCAGATGCTGGATGCACGCCTGTGCCGCGTGCTTGGCGCGCGCTGCCTGTTCGTCCCCCATGGCCAGACCTTCCGCATAGATGAACTCCACCTCGGTAATGCCGACGAAGGCGAGGAAATCGCGTAGATAGGCGCTCTGCGTATCTTGGGGTGTGCCGCTATAGACGCCACCGCGCGCGGCCAGGATGATGGCGCGCTTGCCCTTGAGCAGTCCTTCCGGTCCGTTGGCGGTGTAACGGAAGGTGATGCCCGCGCGGGCGATATGGTCGAAATAGGCTTTGAGGGTGGATGGAATGCCGAAGTTGTACATCGGCACGCCAATCACAATCACATCCGCCGCCTGAATCTCGGCGATCAGTTCATCCGACAGGCACACGGCAGCTTGCAAGTCGGCGTCGCGCTGCTCTGGCGGAGTAAAAAAGGCATTCAGGGTGCGTTCGTCCAGATGCGGCACGGGCTGCCGGGTCAGGTCGCGCAGTACGATGCGATCCTGTGGATGCTGGCTGTGCCAGGCCTGAACGAAGTCGTCAGCCAGTCGATTGGCCTGACCCGCTGCGCGGGCGCTGGTGTTGATCTGAAGAAGGGTGCTCATGGTTCGGTTCTCCGCAATAAAGGTGATGGGCTGAGCCTATAGATCGACAAGACGATTAAAAAGCGCAATGATTGCGTCTAATTCATCGGATTATTGGATCAATGCCGCATCCCAAAACCACACTGGAGCAATGGCGCGTGTTGCAGGCGGTGATCGACCACGGCGGTTATGCGCAGGCCGCCGAAAAATTGCACCGCAGCCAGTCCTCGGTCAGCTACGCGCTGACCCGCCTGCAAGAAGCGCTCAACCTCGAACTGCTGGTCATCGACGGGCGCAAGGCGCGCCTGACCGAAGCGGGGCGTACCTTGCTCGAACGCTCGCGTGAGTTGATGGCAAAGGCGCGCACGCTGGAAGAGCTTGCCGCCACTTTGCGTCAGGGCTGGGAGCCGGAGGTGGGGCTGGCGGTCGATGCTGCTTTCCCCACCGATGTGTTGCTGCAGGCGCTGGCGCGCTTTGCCGAACGTGCGCCGCAAACTCGGGTGCAGTTGCGCGAGGAGGTGTTGTCTGGCACGGACGATGCCTGCCTGCAGCGCACGGCCGATCTGGTGATTGGTGGTTCGGTTCCGCCCGGGTGGCTGGGTGACCGGTTGATGGCGGTGGAGTTTGTTGCCGTTGCGCATCCGCAGCACGCGCTGCATCGTCTGGGGCGCGAACTGACGGCGGACGATCTGATGCAGGTTCAGCAAATCGCCGTGCGGGACTCGGGTCGCGCCAGCCCGCGTGACGGCGGCTGGGTTGGCGCGCCACTACGCTGGACGGTCACCAGCATTGATACCGCGCTACGCATGGTTGCCGCCGGGCTGGGATTTGCCTGGCTGCCAGCGCATTTGATCCACGATCAGCTCGCCGCAGACAGCTTGCGCATCCTGCCCTTGCGCGAGGGCAGGGTTGGTCGCGCGCCGTTGTTCCTGATTTTTGTTCAGCCCGAACGCAGCGGCCCGGCCATTCGCCTGCTGGCCGATATTTTGCTCGAAGCTGCCGGGGGGATTGAGAGCGGGCTAGAAAATTATGCCTATAAAGACGACTGCGCCCAGCCATTGATTATTCTTGAAGGCACGGATGCAGGCAGCGGAGTCGTAGTCGCGGATCAGCCATTGTTGCCAAAGACTTAAACCCGCTGCGACGAGCAGGCTAAGGCCATGGCTGAGGCCTAGATCGTGTATCCAGCCCACAAGAGCCAGGATCAGCAAGGTGGCCAATTGGAACAGGCCGATAATCAGGCGATCAAAACGGCCAAACAGGATGGCGGTGGATTTCACGCCGATTTTCAGATCATCTTCGCGGTCGGCGAGGGCGTACATGGTGTCGTAAGCGATCGTCCAGGTGACGGTAGCGAGAAATAGCAGCAGGGCTGTCAGGTTGAATTGCCCGCTTTGCGCGGCGTAGGCCATAGGGACTGCCCAAGCGAAGGCAATGCCAAGATGCAGTTGCGGCATGGCGTGGATGCGTTTCATGAACGGGTAGCTGGCGGCAAGCAGCAGGCCGACGACGGCGAGTTGCTGGGTGAGCGGGTTGAGTAAAAACACCAGCGCAAAGGCGAGCAGGCTTAATACCGCAAAAACAGCCAGGGCTTCCCAGGGTTGAATCAATCCGGCGGCCAGCGGGCGGGTGCAGGTGCGGGCGACATGCGGGTCGATATGGCGGTCGGCGTAGTCGTTGATGGCGCAGCCCGCCGAGCGCATCAAGACCACCCCGGCGATAAATACGCCAAGATTCAGCAGACTAGGCGAGCCGGGGGCGGCGGCTAGCCATAGCGCCCACAGCGTGGGCCAGAGCAAAAGCAGGGTGCCAACGGGTTTATCCAGACGGGTGAGTTGAGCGTAGAGTTTGAGACGGTTGAGCATGGTGAGGGGTTTTTAGTGGGCGGTATTTCTGGGGTGAATGGCTGTATCATCCATGTTTTGCGATTTTTGGATGATGCACGCGCATGACGATTCGAGGTTTTGAAAATTTTACACCGCAGCTTGCGCCAAGCGCTTGGGTCGATGACTCCGCCGAGGTGATCGGGCAGGTGGTGCTGGGGGAGGGTAGTTCGATCTGGCCGACGTCCGTGTTGCGTGGGGATATTAATCGTATTGATATTGGTGCGCGAAGCAATGTGCAGGATGGCACGGTCATCCACGTTACTCACGCCAGCCGTTTTCACACGCAAGGGGCGCCGGTGTGGGTGGGCGATGATGTGACGATTGGGCATCGTGCGGTGCTGCATGCCTGCACGCTGGAGAGCCGTTGCCTGATTGGCATGGGCTCACTGGTGCTGGATGAGGCGGTGGTGCAGTCGAATGTGATTCTTGGCGCGGGCAGTGTGGTGCCGCCGAAAAAAGTGCTGGAAAGCGGCTTTTTATGGCTGGGCGCACCGGCGCGCAAGGTGCGGACATTGACTGAGGAAGAGCTGGAATACCTCGGTTATTCAGCTACGTACTACGCCGAATTGGCGGCGCGGCATCGTGCCAGTACCCTGATGCGCGTGCCTTAGCGTCATGATGATGCGTAGCCTCGCGGGTGGTGTATACGGCGTGCTGTTATGGGTTGTCGCTCTGTGGCTGGCTTGGCTGGCGCTGGCGGCGCTCGATTTCCTTTACCCACTGGCCTATGGCTGGCTGGATATAGGCGCAACCTTGCAGACGTATGTGCCGCAAAATCGTTTTGGCAGACAGGATTACCCCGTGGCCGATGTGGGGCAGCAAATGCAGCACTTCGCGGCGATTAGTCATGCGATTCACCTTCAAGGTGCGGGCTTGGCGCAACTGAGTTACCACGATGCTCAGGGCAAGGTTTTGGGGCTTTTGCTCACGCGTGATGAAGTGCTGCATTTGCAGGATGTGGCGCGTCTGGTCACGGGCGGCATGGCCGTGGGTGCCGTGGGGACGTTGTTGTGGCTGGCTTGGCTGGCGATCTTGCCAAGGCTTATGCCAGGACAGGGATGGCGCTTACCGTCGCTGAGCGTGTTATTGCTGGGGAGCGCGGCCGTATTGGTCGTGGTGGGCGCAGTGTTGGCAGCTTTTGGTTTTGAGTCGGTGTTTTACGCGCTGCACAGGTTAATTTTCCCTGCCGATCACGCGTGGTTTTTTTACTATCAAGATTCGTTGATGAGCAGTCTAATGCAGGCTCCCCATTTGTTTGCGGTGATTGGGGTGGCTTGGTTAGTGTTGAGCCTTGCGTTGTTGCTGTTATTGGATACAAGCGTTAGATTTGCTATCCGACGTATTCAGTCCAAATTTTCAAATCAGTTTTTTAAAGGAGAAACAGCATGAAATTTATTCCAGCCGTAGTCGTTTTGGTCGTCAGCGTAATGCTTGCCGCATGTAACACCGTGGAAGGTGTGGGCAAGGATGTTCAAAGCGGCGGCAAGGCGATTGAGAAAGCTGCCCAGTAATTGCTTCCCCTCAGTCAGCCCAGCAATTGTCAGCCCAGCAACTGCTGCAAAAACTCGGCGTCTGCTTTATTGATGGACGCACCTCGGGCGAGCTGAAGGAGCAGGCGTTCCTTGCGTTCGTCCGATGTTTCCAGATGTTCAGGATCCAGATTGCGATGCTGAATGTAGACCCCTTCAAGATACAGGCTGTCTGGATCCAGGTTGTGGGTATAAAAAGGGGGTTCCTTTTTTACGATATGGCGCATGATGCGTTTGAACATGTCGCGCGCGGGTGTGGGTGTGATGAAAATATCGGCACCCGGCGCGTGTCCCAGGTGTTCATCGACCGGGCTCCATGAGTAGGTGGAGTGGCTGAGGGTTTGGTGATTGGCGAGATTGTATTTTGTGCCGTTGATGTGCACGGAAATAAGGTAGTAATTCGGCTTTAGATGCAGGGTTGAGCTTGTTTTCATACATGACGTTGTGTTGAAGATGGATCGCCGGAATAGCGATTTCAGCTGTCTGCCAAGGTGTTGCGGTTGCGTTTGACCAATCCGCGTATCAGTAAATAAAACACCGGCGTGAGCAGCAGGCCGAAGAAGGTTACGCCAAGCATACCGAAGAATACGGGCGTGCCGATAGCTTGACGCATTTCCGCGCCTGCGCCGGTCGCCAATACCAGGGGCACGACCCCGGCAATAAAGGCGATCGAGGTCATGATGATCGGGCGTAGACGTAGGCGGCAGGCTTCCAGCGCCGCATCCATGGCGCTCAGGCCATGATCCTCGCGCACCTTGGCAAATTCGACCAGCAGGATGGCGTTCTTGCTGGCCAGTCCGATCAGCACCAGCAGCGCGACCTGGGTGAGGATATTGTTGTCCCCGCCAGTCATTTTCACGCCGAGCATGGCGAACAGAATCACCATCGGCATGATGAGAATGATGGCGAAGGGCAGCGACCAGCTCTCGTACAGCGCCGCCAGCACCAGGAATACCACCAGCACGGACAGGGCGAACACTTGCAGGGTGGTGTTGCCGGCAATGATTTGCAGATAGGTCAGCTCCGTCCACTCATAACCCACGCCGGGCGGCAGCGTCTCGGCCATGAGCTTTTCCATCACGTTGATCACTTCGCCTGAGCTGGTGCCCGGCGTGGCCGAGCCATTGATTTCAATCGCCGGATAGGTGTTGTAACGCACCACGCGGTCGGGACCGGTGATTTCCTGGGTCTCCACCAAGCCGGAAAGCGGCGCCATTGCGCCTTCGCTATTGCGGGTTTGCAGGCGTTCGATGCTCTCCTTGCCCAGACGGTAATCGCCTTCGGCTTGGGCAATGACTTGATAGGTGCGCCCAAACAGGTTGAAGTCGTTGACATACAGCGAGCCAAGGTTGATTTGCAGGGTGTCGTAGATGTTCTGCAAGGGAATGCCGCTGAGCAGGGCGCGCTCGGTGTCGATCTCCGTGTGCAGTTGCGGCACATTGTTCTGGAAGCTGGTGAACAGCGCGGTCACACCGGGGGTTTGCTTGCTCATGGCATTGCCTGCCGCCATCACCTGTTTGGCCGCAGCATCCAGCGCATCCAGCCCCACACCGCTGCGATCCTGCACTTGCAGCTTGAAGCCACCGAGTGAGCCGAGGCCGCGAATCGGCGGCGGCGGGAACACGGCGACAAAGGCTTCGTCAATCACGCCCAGACGCTTGCGCATCTCCATGGCGATCGCGTTGGCGTTTTGTCCCAACGGCACACGTTCGCTGAATGGCTTGAGCGGCACGAAAATGGTGGCGGCGTTCGAGGTCGGGCCGAAGCTGACGATGGACAGACCGGGGAAGGCCACGGTATGTGCCACGCCAGGGGTTTCGCCGATGAGTCTGGCTGCTTCCTGGGTCACGGCGGTGGTGCGTTCCAGCGAGGCGGCAGGTGGCAACTGGATCACGCCGATCAGATAACCACGATCACCCGGCGGGATAAAGCCCGCCGGAATGCTCATCAGAGTTTGCCCGGTCAGGTACAGCAATCCGCCGAAGACCAGCAGCACGATCAGGCTGACGCGCATCAGGCGTTTGACCGCCCATTCATAGCCGTGGCTGGAAGCGGTGAAAGCGCGGTTGAACAGCTTGAAAAACCAGCCGAACAGCAGGTTGATAAAGCGGGTGAACAGGTCGGGTTTGGCATCGTGTGGCTTGAGCAACATGCCTGCCAGCGCCGGGCTGAGGGTGAGCGAGTTGAAGGCGGAAATCAGCGTGGCTGCCGCGATGGTCAGACCGAACTGGCGGTAAAACTCGCCATTGATGCCGCTGATGAAGGATGAGGGAATGAATACGGCGGCCAGCACCAGGGAGATGGCGATGATCGGCCCGCTGACTTCTTCCATCGCCATGCGCGCGGCGGCTTTGGGCTCCATGCCTTCGCTGATATGGCGCTCGACGTTTTCGATCACTACGATGGCGTCGTCCACCACGATGCCGATCGCCAACACCATGCCGAACAGGGTGAGCGTGTTGATTGAGAAGCCGAGCGCATTCAGCAGAATGAAGGTGCCGATAATTGACACCGGCACGGCAATCAGCGGAATGATCGCCGCGCGCCAGGTTTGCAGGAACAGCATGACCACCAGAATCACCAGCAGCAGCGCCTCGAAGAACGTCAGGATCACCGCGTCGATGGATTGCTGCACGAACTGGGTGGTGTCGTACACGATGCGGTAGTCCACGCCTGCGGGGAAGTTTTGCTTCAGACGCTCAATGGTCTTTTTCACCGCCTCGGAAGTAGACAGCGCATTCGCGCCGGGGCGCAGAAAGATCGGAATCGCCACTGCATCCTGTCCGTCCAGCTTGGAGCGCAGGGCGTAGCTGGCCGCGCCCAGGTCAAGACGCGCCACGTCGCCCAGGCGCACCATGGCTCCGTCGGTTTCGGTACGGACAATGATATTGCTGAACTCTTCAACCGAGCGCAGTCGGCTTTGCGAAGTCACGGTGAGCTGGAAGGTGCTGCCCGCCGCGCCCGGCGGCTGGCCGACGCTACCGGCGGCGACCTGCACGTTTTGCGCGCGAATCGCCGTGACCACATCGCTGGCCGTCAGGTTGCGCGCCGCGAGTTGATCGGGGTTGAGCCAGATGCGCATGGCGTATTCGTCCGAGCCGAACACCCGTGTGTCACCCACGCCATCCACACGCTTGAGCTGGTCGCGGATATTCAGCACCGCGTAGTTGCCCAAGAACAGCGAGTCGTAGCGTTCATCCGGGGAAATAAGGTGGATGACCAGCATCAGATCTGGCGATTGCTTGCGCGTGACCACGCCCTGCCGGCGCACTTCTTCCGGCAAACGCGGCTCGGCGTTTTGCACCTTGGCTTGTACCTGCATCTGCGCAATGTCCAGATCCGTGCCTATTTCAAAGGTCAGGGTCAGGCTCATTGAGCCGTCGGCAGTGGACTGCGAAGACATGTAGAGCAGGTGTTCGATGCCCACCAGTTCCTGTTCGATGGGCGCGGCCACGGTTTCCGACAGGGTTTGCGGGCTGGCGCCGGGATAGCGGGTGGAAACCTGGATGGTCGGCGGCACAACTTCGGGGTATTGCTCAATCGGCAAACCCTTGAGCGAGACCCAGCCTCCAATCAGCACCAGTGCCGAAAGGACGATGGCGAAAATCGGGCGGTCGACGAAGAAGCTGGCAAAGCGCATGGGATTGTTGTCCTAATAAAATCAATTTTTAGCCACAGAGGGCACAGAGTTCACTGAGGAAAAGTAGAGTGGGGCGGGGTGAGGGGGCTAAATCCAGCTTCTAGGCCAGCCCTGACGATTTCAGGGTGAGCGGATTTTTCTCTGTGCCCTCTGTGTTCTCTGTGGCTAATATTTTTAAGGTTTATTCGTCGAAAAGCAGCTATTCAGCGGCGCGCTGGGTCGGGGCTGGGCATTGTCGGCCTTGCACTCATCCTTTTGCGTCTTGGCGGCCAGGAGTTCAGGTGTGACTTTGCTGCCCGGCCGGGCGCGCTGCAAGCCTTCGAGAATGATGCGCTCACCGCCTTTGAGACCCTCCAACACCGGACGCAGGCCGTTGATCTCTGGGCCGAGTTTGACCGGGCGCATTTGCACGCTGTTTTCTGCATCCACGATCATCACAAAATGCCGACTTTGGTTCATGCCCACCGCGGCGGCGGGAATCGCTGGGTTGTTGAAGACTTGGGCAGTGTTCATTTTTACATGCGCAAACTGGCCGGGTGCGAAGCGGTGCGCGCTGTTGTCCAGCGTGGCGCGTGCCTGACGGGTGCCGCTTTTGGCGTTGAAGCTGGGCGCGAGGTAGTCGATGTTGGCCTGTTCCTGGGTCGTGCTATCGCCTTGCATACTGATTTGCACCGCATCGCCCATGGGAGCGCTCGGGCTTTGGGCGGAAAAGCCGTTCTGCGTGGCTTCGTCAATCTGGAAGTACACGTACAGCCTGTCGGTCGGGGTAATGGTCGTCAGCAGCGTGGTACCGCTACCCAGCGGTGAGGTGACGAGGTTGCCGGGGGTCATTTGGGTGCGCTCGATATAACCGCTGATCGGGGCGCGGATCTGGGTGTAGTCCAGATTGATGCGCGCCGAAGTGAGGCGGGCTCGCGCGGCATGCAGATTGGCATCGGCCACTTGTCTGGCGGTGTCACGCTGTTCGATGGCTTCACGCGAGAGGGTTTGGGTTTGCCCCAGAACCTTGCCGCGCTCCTGCTCACGGATGGCAAGGCGCAGGGAGGCCTCGGCCTGCGCTACAGCCGCTTCGGCTGCGGCCACTTCGGCGGCAAAGGGGCGGCTGTCGATGGTGTAAATCAACTGGTCTTTTTCCACCCGGTCACCATCGCGGAAGTTGACGCTTTGCAACATGCCGCTGACTTGGGGACGCACTTCGACCTGTTCGATGGCGCGAATCTGCGCGGGAAACACCACGCTCTGGCGCAGGCTTTGGGCTTGAACTTCAATCACGCCGACCTTGGGCGGAGGCGGGGCACCCGCTGCGGCGGTATTGGCGTGAACGGGGTAGGCGCTCAGGCCAAGCAGCAGGATGGCAAGGCTGGCGAGCGCAAGAGGTGCATAGATACGGACAGGCATGGAGTCTCCGTGAGCAGCATGGGGTTTGATTGGGTACGAGTTTAACCTAGGCAAATGCTCAGGATGGTATAAAAAATACTTGGTCTTGCGCGCAATTTTCAAGTGTTCATGTCCGGATTTTTGTGAGCAATCCGGCGCGGTGTCGTTACGGATTTATCCGCACGCATCGTGCGAATGAGTTCGTACCTACACAAACGTCCGCGAGGCTTATTCGATATGCAGCCGCAAAATGCCGACCCAGGCATCGGCCTGCTCACCACTCGGGCTTTGGATGTATTGCAGGTCGGGTTGCAGGTAAAGGTGTTGATTGAGCTGGGCGATATAGCTGATTTCAAAAAAGCGTTCATGCCCGCCTTGGGATGGCTCGCCACCCTCAAGCTGCAAGCCGCCAAAGCCTAGCGTAAAGATGTCATGCGCGCGTGATGCCAGCGGCGCGTCCCAGCTCAAGCCCGCTGCCCAGTAGTTTTTCGGGTGTGTTTCGCCATTGGCGTCCTGCGCGGCATCGGCATAGCTGGCACGCACAAATGCGTCCAGAGCACTGTGCTCGTGCTGCCAAAAGCGTCCTTCGGCGCTCAGGTAGGCGCCATGCACGCTGGGCAAGTCGTTGCCATGTTTTTCCCACACGCCGAGTTTGAGCGCACTGTGTTCAACTGGGCGCCATTGCGCTTCGGCAAGACTGAGCAGTCCTTGCTTGAAGGGGCGAGTTTGGGTATCCACATCACCTTGGAACAGGCCGACTTTCAGCGCGAGTGGCGCGCTGTCCGTGTCAGCCGCATTGGTCAGGGTGGCGACCAGTCCGCTGCCATTTTTGGGGAAGGTGGACACGCTAAAGTTTTCGGTCATGGAGGGATCCATGCCAAACGAGCTGTTGATAAGCTGCGCTGCGCTTGCGGTGCTGATGAATTCGGAGTTCAGGTCAAACATGCCCAGGCGCGTGGTGAAACCCAGATTGGCTTGCTTAAGCCAAGCTTGCTGCCAGTAAACCGTGTCGAGCACGACGCGGGTGACTTCGCCTTCGATATTGCTGGGGTTGGTGATCGCGCCGATGTAACGCGCATTCAGATCGTCGGTGTAAATCGCCATGGCGGAGAGGTTGAAGGTGCTGCCTTGCAGACCCAGCACATCACCGCTCATGGTTACGCCGCCCACCGCCACGCTTTCCACACCGCTGCCGGTTTTAAGGCCGCCTTTGAGATTGCTCACAAGGTCGGTGTCGATATGGCCATAGAGCGCAACGCTCTGACTGTCATCCAGTGCTGGCGGGCGGCTGGCGGCGGTGGGCGCGCTGTCGGCTTCCTGTGGGGTGACTGCGGCGTAGAGTGGCGTCCAGTTGAGTAGGGCGCAGGCAAGCAAGGCGCGTGTCAGCGGAGAATGAAAGAATAGGGGCATTTTCTTGCGTCATGAGCATGTGGTTTTGTAGGGTGCGCCATGCGCACCATGTCACATGTGGTTGGTGCGCATGGCGCACCCTACGGTGTTAAAAATCGCTGGCGAGGAACCAAAGATTCAGGCCGATGATAAGCAAGGCGCATACCCAAGCCAGTGCAAGCATCCAGCGCGGCGCGACCAAATCACCCATTAAGGTGCGATTGGAGACCATCAGGATGAGCGGAATCAGGGTAAAGGGCAGCTGCATCGAGAGAATAACTTGCGAGAGCACCAACAGGCTCAAAGGCTTGGCGGCCAGCAGGATGGCGATGACGGCCGGAATCATGGTCAACAGGCGCAGGCCAAGGCGCAGGCGCGCCATGTTCACCTTGCGTCCGAGTAGGGGCTCGAACACGATCTGCCCGGCCATGGTGGCTGTAGTCGAGCTGGCAATACCCGCCGCGAGCAGGGCAAGGGCGAAGGTGAGCGCCGCCGCACTGCCAAACAGCGGTCCCAGGGTATGGTAGGCCTGATCGATGTCGGTAATCAGCAGACCCTTGGCGTGGAAGGCGGCTGCGGCGGTAATCAGAATAGCCGAGTTGACCATCCAGGCGACGAATAACGCACCGAGGGTGTCCCATTTCAGAATGCGGTAGGCGCGCGCTTTGTCGTGGTTGAAATCTTGAATGCGGGTGAGGACTTGTGAAGTATGCAAATAAATGTTGTGCGGCATCACGGTCGCGCCAATGATGCCAAGCGCGATAAACAGGGCGGTACTGTCGGTAATGCTCAGGTTTGGCATAAAGGCGTTGCTGGCAATTGCCACCAAGTCGGGCTGAATGATGAACATCTGAATCACATAACCCAGCCCAATGGTGGCGACGAAGGCGATGATGGTCATTTCCACCCAGCGAAAGCCGAAGCGTTCCAGCCACAAAATCAGCAGCACATCGAATACGGTGAGAATAATGGCCACGGGCAGGGGAATGCTAAACAGCAGGTTGAGCGCAATCGCCACGCCGAGAAATTCGGCCAGGTCGGTGGCCATCATGGCCAGCGCTGCCGTGGATAGCAGCCCCTTGGCGCGCCAACCCGAGTAGCGCTCTGCAATAAGCTGAGCCAGGTCTTTCTCGGTGGCGACACCCAGGCGGGCGGCCAAAAGCTGCATCAGAATGGCAATGCCGCTGGCCATGGTGACTACCCAGAGCAGGGCATAACCATAGCGGCTGCCAGCTTCAAGCGAGGTTGCCCAGTTGCCGGGATCCATGTAGCCGACCGAGACCAGAAAGGCCGGGCCGAGGAAGAACCAGAAGGGACGGCGCAGGGGGCGTGAGGTGTCGGCTGGGGGCTCGTTCAGTAACACAGTGTTCATTTTAGGCTCGGCTAAATTTAAAGTTAGCGCAATCTAGCTCAAGTATTGTCATGCGGTCAAATGCAAAATAGTGATAGCTTTCATACATTATCGCTATGGAGTCTGGAGCAGTTATGAGTTCACGCGCACTTCAGGATTATCTGAAGACCATTTACAAACTGGCGGGTGATTCGACGAGCGCGGTGTCCACCTCGGCTTTGGCCGAGCGCTTGGGGGTTGCCGCGCCCTCGGTGTCGGGCATGATGAAAAAGCTGGCTGCCGAAGGCTTGATCGAGCATGTGCCGTATCAGGGCGTGCATCTGACTGACAAAGGGCGGCGGGTGGCGGTGGAAACCATCCGCAAGCATCGGATTGTGGAGCAGTTTCTGGTGCAGGTGCTGGGGCTGACCTGGGACGAGGTGGATGCCGAGGCGGAGATTCTGGAGCATTGTGTGTCCAGCCGTGTGGTCAACCGCATGTGGGAGGTTTTGGGGCGGCCGGTCAGCGATCCGCATGGATCGCCGATTCCGCCGCCGGATGAGGATCTGCATGATGCGCGTCGTCTGTGCTCGCTATGCGATGCGCCGCTGCATGTCAGCCTGCGTCTGGCGCGCCTGTCCGAGCGCCTGCCCGAGGAGCTGCGCTATTTGGCCGAACGCGGTCTGGTGCCGGGCGCAAGCGTAAGTATCGAGGAGCGTGTACCTTCCAGTGGTGCGCTGATGGTGCGTGTTGGTGAGCGTTTGCATGTGCTGGATGCCTTGCTGGCACAGGCTTTGATGGTCGATGCAATAATGACCGACGCAGTGCTGGGTGAGGAGGACGGGGGATGCACTTGATGGGGGATGCCTTGGGCGATTTTGATGATGCAATCGTCAACTGTGTGGCCTGGTCACAGGATGGCAGACGCACGGAATGCAGCGCGGCGCAGATTCCCGACATGCTGGCGCAACCCGGCGGTTTTCTGTGGCTGGAGCTACGCCAGCCCAGTCCCTTGGTGCTTGAGCAGGTGCAAAGCCTGTTCCATGTGCATGAGTTGGCGATTGAGGACGTGCATTTGGCCGAGCAACACCCCAAGTTCGAAGTGTACGAACCGGTGGTGGGCGAGGCAGAGCGCGAGAGCTTTTTCATGGTGCTGACCCCGGTGGTGACGCATGGAACCGGGCATGATTTTGCCTTGGGTGAGCTGCATGTGTTTCTGGATGCGCGGGTGATTCTGCTGCTGCATCTAGGGCGTTACGCGCGTGACTTCGATGCCCTGGGGCGTTTTGAACATGCGCCTGCGCGCCTCGGACGCGGTATGGTCAATGCCCTGCATGCGGTGCTGGATGAGGTGGTGGACAACTACACCCCTTGGCATGGCGCGTTTGAAGAGCGTCTGGATGCTCTGGAACGCCAGGTCATTTCCAATAATGTGCGTGAACAAGGCGTATTGACGGACTTGTATGCGCTCAAACGTTTGATTCTTCGCCTGCGCCATGCCGTGATTCCCGTCGAGGAGATGACTCTTTCGCTGATTGCCGGGGCGCATCGGCAAAGCGTGCCCAAATTGATGCGCCCTTATTTTCGCGATGTACACGATCATATCGTCCAGCTTCTGACCGGGCTGGATTTTTTGCGTGAATCCCATATGGGGGTGTTGAATTTGCACATTGCCCTGGGCGCTAATCGGCAGGGCGTGGTGGTGCGCAAACTGGCGGGTTGGGGCGCGATTCTGGCCGTGCCAACCATGGTATTCAGCATGTACGGCATGAATTTCCAGAACATGCCGGAACTGGATTGGAAATTTGGTTACCCGTCGGTGATGCTCCTCACCCTGGCAGGCAGCACGTTACTGCACCGCTGGTTGCGGCGTAGCGGGTGGCTTTAACCCGCCTCTTGCGGCCTTCTTTAACCGTCGGTTGAAAGCGCATCATTGCAGTGGTAGGGCACCCTGAGTTGACCGTCACTCCCGGCAATGGCCTGGATGCTGATGATGGGCGCTGACGAGATCACACTACCGAAGATGGTGGCGAAGGCGACATCCGCTGCATCCCGCCCGGTACCGAAACGTACAAAACCCATGGGTATCGCCGTACCCGAGGAGTCGAAAATATACCAGCGACCACCCAAATAGACTTCCACATAGGCATGGAAATCAGTTGGGCCAAGAATAGGGTCAGCACCGTAGTCAATGCCGGTGGTAAATCGCGCAGGAATGTTGCTCGCTCGGCACAACGCAATCATTAAATGAGCGAAATCGCGGCATACCCCGGCGGTGTCGATCAGTGTGTCGATGGCCGAAGTATTTGAATTCGATGTGTTCATGGCAAAGGTGGTGCGCTGCAACACCCAATCGCGAATGAATTGCACGCGAGAATAGCCTTGGGTGAGTTGACCAAACTCATGCCGTGCCAATTTGTAGAGCCGATCCGACTGGCAGTAGCGGCTGGGGTAAATGTAGCCAAGCACACCTGCCGGCAACATGGCCACAGGGACTTCGGCAATCTGGCCGGGTTGCGCAACGTAATGCAGCAGATCGACGGTGGCGCTGTAGCGTACCTGCAAGGCACCCGGTGCCGCCCGCAGGCGCAGGTAGCGGTTGCCGGTGGTAGGGTCGGTTTCCACCGTCGTTTGCAGGTTTTGGTTCAGCGTCAACAACTCGTCCAGCACAATTTGGCGTTCGGTATGCGCGGCGTGAATATTAAAAATAAAGTCGGAGCCTGGCTCAAGGACTTGGTAATTTAATTCTAGGGACAGACGCAGACGGATCATGGCAGAAGTCCTCTTGCATATCAAAATACGGATTTTGATTCTAAATCATCATCGAAGGCCGCGATAGATTGCAGCAACGTGGGTTGAATTTTTCATGAAATTTAAATGACAAAATAAATACAAGAGTCAACCAAGCACCACAACCGCTTAAATTCGGCGCCCCTGAAGAACCCGAAGCACGATAACAATCAACGCGATCACTAATAAAACATGGATAAAACCACCCATGCTATATGACGAGACCAGACCGAGAGCCCAAAGAATAATCAATACAATCGCAATTGTTTCAAGCATGGCTATATCCTCTATGTAAATGTTGACCTTAGGATTATAGCTCAAAAAATTGACCCTATTCTGTGCGTTAGCCCACAGAATAGGCGTGAACTATATTAGTCATCCTGCGTGTGCCAGCGTACAGACGAAGGGGTTTTGATGGCTCAGAGTGGGTCTGTCGGTAAGCAATTACGCAAAATCGGCACACGGAGGCGAAGATGAATAATCTAGCTGAAAGTAAATTGACCCAAGATGACATTAAAGATGCTCAATCGGGGATGGGCGGTGCTTCAGAAAAACGATCCGAATCTGAATCAGATTTTGTTGATGATGATTTCATGAGTGATTCGGAACTCAAACGAGCCAATATGCCAAACGCATTACATGGCGAAACATTCACCTACACACAAAAGGAAACTATCATGAGTCTGCTTAATACCGATCAAATCAAAGCCCAGTGGAAGCAAAAAGTTGGCGATGCCAAAGTTGCCTGGGGCAAACTGACTGAAGATGAGCTTCTGCAAATTGAAGGTCAGCAAGACAAGCTTACTGGTTTGGTTCAGGAGCGTTATGCGATCACAAAAGATGAAGCGCACAGCCAAGTTAAGGATTTTATGGATAAGCATAATTTCTAAGACGTTTTTCAAAACATACGGGTCATGTTGATATGTATCAATATGACCAACTATGCATTGCATTATGGGGTCTTTTCCCATGAGCATGGCTTAAGCATTCCAAACCGAGAAAACCACATGACCCAGACTCGTAAAATTTTACGCGCGTCTACCCTCGCGATTTCCATGGCGCTCGCTTTAGGAACATTCGCGGGTGGTGCATATGCCGAAGATACCGTATCGCAAAACATGAACGATGTGCGCCAGGAAACTCAAATCTGGACAACTTACGCCCTGAGTCCTTATTTGCGCGCCAACGATTTGAAAGTTTCAGTGCAAAATGGCAAAGCCACGTTGACTGGAACGGTGGATGAGGGCGTCAATAAAGACTTGGCGAAGCAAATTGCGCTGGGTGTGGATGGCATTAAAGAAGTGGATAACCAGATTGTGGTGAACGCTGATTATGTCGCACCGGCGCAATCAACCTCACGCAGCTATGGCGAGGCGATGGATGATGCGGGCATTACTTCAACCATCAAGTCCAAATTGCTCTGGAGTAAGTACGCCAGTGGATTGACTACCGAAGTAACCACCAAATCAGGCAAAGTGACTTTGCAAGGTACGGCGGCAAGCAAAGCGGCCAAAGATGCAGCGCAAAATTTGGCAATGAATACACGCGGTGTTGTTTCCGTAGACAATCAGCTGGTAGTTAAAGAAGCCAAGCCGTCCACGGGTGATAAGGTCGAAGATGCCATGAAAGATGCTGGAAAAGCCATCTCGGATGCGTGGGTGACCACCAAGGTTAACTCCACCCTCATGTATTCCAGTAACGTTCACAGTAACAACATTTCGGTGGAAACTAAAAATGGCGTCGTTACCCTAACCGGTAAAGTACAAAGTGGTGCTGAACGTGCCTTGGCTATTGAGCTTGCACAAAATGTGCAGGGCGTAAAAAGTGTAAATGCCAAAAAACTCACGCATGATTGATGTGGTCATTCAGGAAAATGTGAAAACATAACCCTGAAGATCTTCTGAGTTGAGTTTATAGGGCGGATATGCGTTGCATATCCGCCTTAATAATTAATGAATTTGCGTGTTATCACTAGCTTTAAGTGTACGGCGATGATTTTGAATCTGGATAAGGCAGGAGTCTATCGGTTTCTTTTTTAACTACGGCGTAACACTCGCAGCTATGCTGTTCTAACCTTGGGCGGTCAAGAACAGTTATTTTGCCGCGTTGATATTCAATAATCCCCAGTTTTTGTAGTTTTCCAGCGGCCTCGGTGACACCCTCGCGCCGCACGCCGAGCATATTGGCAATCAATTCTTGTGTCATCACCAATTCTGTGCCATTTAACCGATCCAACGACAACAGAAGCCAGCGACATAACTGTTGATCTATCGAATGATGACGATTACACACCGCTGTCTGTGCCATTTGTGTAAATAATGTTTGAGTGTAACGCAGCACCAGGGTTAATAAATCACCATGCCGATGAAATTCTTCTTTGATTTGTTTTCCAGGAAGTTGATAAGCATAACCGGCACTCTGCACCACGGCACGGTTGGTAACGCTGTCACCACCCATAAATAAAGAAATTCCTATCAGCCCATCATTGCCAACGACTGCAATTTCTGCTGAGGCGCCATTTTCCATGACATACAACAACGAGATAATGGAGTCCGTTGGGAAGTAAACATATTGTTGGGTATCGCCAGATTCATATAAAACTTTACCCAAGGGCATGGCGACCAACTCTAGGGATGGCAGTAGGCGTTCATAGACCACTTTTGGGAAAGCATTGAGGAGATGATTTTGACAGGGGTTGTGCTCGTCCGACATGGCATTATCCTGCGATGCCTGTTTATTTGGGTTATTTTTTTTAACCATCATTGCACCATGTTTTAGGTTTAAAAAAATATAAGGCGGTATGCATTACTTGCGCAGTACGCTTTGAAAGTTTGGCAAATTCGAGCCAAACCCACGTGCGGTCTGAGCTTAAATCTAGACGACAATTTCTTCCTGTGAGCGGCCTGTAACGCAAAAATCCATGCTAATCAGATGGTTGTGTTGTTTGTCTGGTGAGCCCGTCGTTCCCTAGGCAGACGCTTAATTGGCTGCGTTGCTGATTTTATCTGCATGCCCTGTGCTAAGCCAGCTCAGCGTCAACCTGTCCTCGTCTTTATTGTGGCCTAACGTAATTTTGTATTAAGCATGGTTAAATCAATCTGCGAACACCTTGTTAATTGATGCCTTTATTTATTGCATAAATAGCTACCTATGTGGGTTAGCGCACATAAATTAATGGGACAAGAGTTTATATTGAAAAACGTGATGCTTGTCGCGAAGGCGGTCGTGCATTAGGTTGAAGTAGCCTCTTCAAATTGAAGGTGTTTACTTTTTCATCTTAATTTCAGGTAGGAAAAATCCAATGAAAAACTTAATTTTGCCAGTTGTACTGGCTTTGGCATTCGGCGTTATCGGTTGTACTGGCCCTGCGGGTCCTCAGGGGCCGACAGGCAATACGGGTAACACTGGCTATACAGGGCAGACAGGAGCAACGGGCAATACCGGAAATACAGGCTACACTGGAGAAACGGGGGCGACAGGAAGTACGGGCTATACCGGCGAGACTGGAGCCACGGGCGCTACTGGCGCTACTGGCGATACAGGTGCTACTGGTAGTAAGGGTGCGGCAGGTCGTACAGGCGCAAAGGGTAGCACTGGTACAGGTGGGGATACCACGGTTATTGTTCAGCCGGCCAACTGATCGTGCTTGATCCCGTTTTCTAGGGCTCAGCATTTTTGTGTGAGTCGAACGATTTGCATCAAAACTTGGGTTCTATGGGGTGGTCGTTGGATTCAGATCGAATGCGCGGTTGATGAGAAGGCGTAGCTGCGCATTTATGACGAATCCGCTTTAAATGTTGTTAACAATGAGGATCTGTCATGAAAAAAATTTCTGTATTTGCAGTCGGTGCAGTTATTGCGACGTTGTTGCTCAGTTTAAGCGCGTGCGCCGATATGACACAAAGAGATAAAAATACGGCCATCGGTGCTGGGGTGGGTGCCGTGGGTGGTGCAGTTCTTACCGGCGGTGGCGCGTTGGGTACAGTTGGTGGTGCAGCGGTGGGTGGTGTTATTGGTAATCAAGTTGGACAGTAATGTGTAACTTCTTGGTTTGTTGTGGTTTTTCCAGTCTTTACATCGAAATATCTAATCAAGATGTTTTTTATGGATGGAATAAATCAATAGTTCTCTAGGGGTATACGATGAAACGTTTCTTTTTTGCGGCAGCCATGCTTGCTGCGTGTACATCTGTATATGCTGTTGACGTTGGTGTTTCAATAACTATTGGTCAACCTGGTTATTATGGCCGGATTGATATAAATGGATATCCGCAGCCGCGAATCCTTTATGCGCAACCAGTGATTATTGAGCGTGTTCAGGTTAGGCGCCCGCCTATTTATTTGCGTGTACCACCGGGGCATGCAAAACATTGGAAAAAGCATTGTCACGAATATAATGCTTGCGGTGAGCAGGTCTATTTTGTGAAGGACAGTTGGTATAGCCGCGAATATGTTCCTCGTTACCAAGAGTATCAGCGTGATAGAAATTATCATGACAATGATCATGATAATTACCGTGGCAATGGCAATGATCACAATAATGACCATGGAAAAGGCCATGGTAACGGTCATGGTAACGGTCATTAATAGGACTTACGCAAAGCCTGGATTTAGCCCCCTCTCCCCTCGTGGGAGAGGGTTGGGGAGAGGGGGCTGAAGCACTCGCTAAAACATAGACTTTTGCCAGCTTCCCCACCCTCTCCCCAACCCTCCCCCGTCAAGGGGGAGGGAGTAAAAACGGCATTTTGCGTAAGTCCTAATTAATATAATCGTGCCCTAACAGGCGGCTAAAATACTCATTTCAGCCGCCTGTTAGGGCACGATGGAAAGGAACAGAAAGGCAGCAAAAATTACCAGGTGCACCGCGCCCTGCATGATGGTGGAACGCCCGGTGAGCAAGGTGAGTATGGCGACGATGAAGCTCAGCGTCAGCAGCACCATGCCCTTGGCGTCCAGCCCTAACTCCAGTGGTAAGCCTAGTACCATGGCGGTCACTGCCACCACGGGAATGGTCAGGCCGATGCTGGCCAGTCCAGAGCCCAAGGCAAGGTTGATGCTGGTTTGCAGACGGTTGTTGATGGCGGCGCGAATCGCGGTCAGGGTTTCCGGCAGCAACACCAGCATAGCGATTACAATACCGATCACCGCCTTTGGTAGCCCCAACGTGTCCACCGCCTGTTCCACGCTCGGTGCCAACGCTTCCGCCAGGCCAACCACGGCGATCAGGGCGACGAGCAGCAGCGCAAGACTCGCCAGTGCAGCGCGCATGCCAGGGCGTTCATGCGTTGTGCCATGTGCAACCTTATGTATCTGAGGTTCGGACGCGTACACCGGAAGAAAGTCTGCACGGTGGCGCACGGTTTGGCTGAAAATGAACACCGACCACAGCGTCAGCGAAACGACGGCATCAAAGGCCAGTTGAGTGGTAGTGTAGGTTGCATCGGGCGTGCTGGTCGTAAAGCGCGGTAGCACCAAGGTTAATACGGAAAGCGCAATCAGCACCGCCAGCGCCGGAGCCGCGCCCTCGACGCGAAAGCTCTGCGTGTGATGGCGTAGCCCGCCGAGTAGCAGGCTTAGGCCGATCACACCGTTGGTGACGATCATGATGGTGGCGAAAATCGCGTCGCGAGTCAGTGTCGCATGTTCGGCACCATCGTCATCGCCTTGCAGCATCATCGAAATAATCAGCGCCACCTCAATCACCGTGACCGCAAGGGCGAGAATCAGCGCACCATACGGCTCACCGACGCGGTGCGCCACCACATCGGCATGGTGTACGGCGGTCATCACCGCCACCAGGATGGTCATGCCACCCAGGCCGACAATCCAAGCTTCGCCATGAAAAAAATGCGCCAGAATGAAAACGCCCAGCGCGACAAAAGGGGCGAGGGCGTGGAATTGGGTTTTGGACATGAGCTGATCCGGCGGGCTGCTTGAGTTGTGAGCAGCGCATCATGCAAGCCCGCCGGATTTGCAGCAAGTGGGGTGTGCGAATTTGTCGCACCTACGTGTGGACGCGGCAGTGCGACTGGAGTTATTCCGCACGCAAGCGCCGTGCCGCTTCAACCATATTGCGCAAACCCGCTTCCGACTCAGCCCAGCCCCGGGTTTTCAGCCCGCAATCCGGATTGACCCAGAGATTCTGCGCTGGGATGACCTCAGCGGCTTTGCGCAGCAGGCGCTCCATTTCCTCCACGCTTGGTACGCGCGGCGAGTGAATGTCCCATACGCCGGGGCCGATTTCGTTTGGGTATTTGAAACTGCCGAAGCCGTGCAAAAGCTCCATGTCGGAACGCGAGGTTTCGATGGTAATCACGTCGGCATCCAGTGCGGCAATGGCGGGCAGGATGTCGTTGAACTCGGAATAACACATGTGGGTGTGAATCTGCGTACTGTCGGCGACCGGGCTGGCGCTAATGCGGAAACAGCGCCCCGCCCAGTCTAGATACGTCTGCCATTGCGCCTTGCGTAGCGGCAGGCCTTCGCGGAAGGCCGGTTCGTCGATTTGAATCACGCGGATGCCGGCCTGTTCCAGATCAGCGACCTCATCACGAATGGCCAGCGCAATCTGTTCACAGGTGAGCCGACGTGGCTGGTCGTCACGCACAAATGACCACTGTAAAATCGTCACCGGGCCGGTCAACATGCCTTTCATCGGTTTGCTGGTCAGCGATTGCGCGTAAGCCGTCCATGCCACGGTCATGGCCTGCGGGCGGCTGACATCGCCGTAGATGATCGGCGGTTTGACGCAACGCGAACCGTAGGACTGCACCCAGCCGTTCTGCGTGAAGGCGAATCCGGCCAGTTGTTCGCCGAAGTATTCGACCATGTCATTGCGTTCCGGCTCGCCATGCACCAGCACGTCGAGGCCGAGAGCATCCTGTTTTTGCACCACCTGGGCGATTTCATGCTGGATGACGGCTTCGTAAGAGCTCTGTGTGATGTCGCCGCGCCGGAACGAGGCGCGGGCGGCGCGCAGCTGCATGGTTTGCGGGAAGGAGCCGATGCTGGTGGTGGGGAAGGCGGGCAGCGCAAGTGCGTCACGCTGAATGCGTTGGCGTTCGGCGAACGCGGCGGGGCGCTGCTCAGCCTGCGCGGGCAGGTCATGCAGGCGTATCGCCACCTCGTTATTGTGTACGCGCGGGCTGGCGCGACGGGCATCTTGTGCTCGGCGGGCGGAGGCAAGTTGACCGCTGACGCTGGCTTCGTCGTGCAGGGCATGGCGCAACACATTGAGTTCGATTAGCTTTTGGCGCGCAAAGGCCAGCCAGGATTGGATTTCGCCATCCAGCCGGGTTTCCGCATCCAGATCAATCGGCACATGCAAAAGCGAGCAGCTCGGTGCCAGCCAAAGGTTCTCACCACGTTGTGCGGCCAGTGGTTTGAGTTTGCTCAGCGCCGCGTCTAAATCCGTGCGCCAGATATTGCGCCCGTCGATCAGGCCGACCGACAACACTTTGTGCGCAGGCAGCCAGTCGGCTACGCGGTTGAGTTCATCCGGCGCACGCACCGCGTCGATGTGCAGGCCATCCACGGGCAGTTGGCAGGCCAAGCGCAGATTGTCTTCCAGCGGGCTGAAATACGTTGTTAGCAGTAACTTGGGGCGATTGTGCGCGAGATGGTTATACGCCGATTCAAACGCGCTGCGCCACGCGGCGGGCAGGTCGAGACCGAGAATCGGTTCGTCAATTTGTACCCATGCCACACCCTGCGCCTTCAGGCGGGCGAGAATCTGGCCATACACCGGCAACAGGCGCTCCAGCAGATCGAGTTTGTCGAAGTTTTCGCTCTTTTCTTTGCCCAGCCAGAGGAAGCTCAGCGGGCCAATTAGCACGGCTTTGGGCGTGTGACCTAGGGCTTGCGCCTCTTCGATTTCGTTGAACAGACGCTCGGAGTTGAGCTTGAACGTGGTCTCGGTAGTGAACTCGGGCACGAGGTAGTGATAGTTGGTGTCGAACCATTTGGTCATTTCAGCCGCGTAGACACTGGGGTCGCTGGCGGTGGGCGTTGGGTCGCAGGCGTTGGCATCTTGGTTACGGCGACCGCGCGCCTGGATGAAATAGCGGGTGAGTTCGTCTTCGTCATTAAAATTGAAGCGCGCCGCTTCGCAGCCGAGCAGCTGAGTGTGGTTGAGCACATGGTCATACAGCGCGAAATCACCCACGCTGACATAATCCAGCCCGGCGTCGCGCTGATATTGCCAATGGCGCGCGCGTAGTTCCTTGGCGGTGGCCTCAAGGCCGGTGGCATCAATTTCGCCACGCCAGAAAGCTTCAAGGGCGAATTTGAGTTCACGCTGGCTGCCGATGCGTGGAAAGCCCAGCGTGTGAATAGTGGTATGCGGTTTGGACATGATGTTTGGCTCGGTATGAATAGATGAGCAGCATCATGCGCAAGCTGGATGTATGTTTCAAACGAATGTTTTTCATTGTTTAATGAATGAAATTCATTGTTATGCCTTATTGATCTGGCCAGCTTTATCCGTGATTGTAGGGTGCGCCATGCGCACCTATGGGTTAAAAGGTGCGCACGGCGCACCCTACAATCACGTATAAATCATTATGTATCAATGGGTTAATGATTGGTCAACGCCACAGCGGCTCCGCCACGCGCCAGACATTGTCAAAAATCTTGCCTTGCGCGGCGGCGTTGGGGTGCAGGCCGTCGTATTGCATCAGACTCGGCTCGCTGGCCACGCCATCCAGCAGAAACGGCACCAGCGGCAGGCGGTATTCCTCGGCGAGCTGCTGGAACATGGCGGTAAACGGAGTGGTGTACATGGCGCCATAATTCGGCGGAAGCATGATGCCGATCAGCAACACCTTGGCGCCGCTGTGCTGACTGAGTTCAATCATGCGTTGCAGGTTCTGGTGCATGATCTTGAGCGGCAAACCACGCAGGCCATCATTCGCACCCAGCTCGATCAACACCCATTGCGGACGCTGCGCGGCGAGCAGGGCGGGCAAGCGGCTCAGCCCGCCGGAGGTGGTTTCGCCGCTGATCGACACGTTGATGACTTTCCAGGGCGGCGTTGTCTGCGCCAGACGTTGCGCCATCAGCGTCACCCAGCCCTTGTTTTGCGCGATATTGTGCGCAGCGGATAGCGAATCCCCCAGCACGAGGATGGTTTGTGGGTTGGGGGCTGTGGGGGATAGTGCTTGTCCAAACGAGGGGTTTGCCGTCAAGCTAAGAATCAAAACAACGAATCGGAACAGCATCACAATGTCCTTAAATAACGTGAAGGTACCCATTTTACGGGCAAGCGCGCTGAGTAAGACGGTCAGCGCGCCGAATGATTCCGGTGCGTTGACGATTCTGCATGAAGCCAGCCTGGAGGTTTTTGCCGGTGAGGCTGTGGCCTTGGTCGGAGCTTCGGGGGCGGGCAAATCAACTCTGCTGGCCTTGCTGGCGGGGCTGGATCGTCCCAGTGGTGGCGACATCGAGCTGGCGGGGTTTCGTTTGAACACCCTGTCAGAAGATGAATGCGCGGCGGTGCGCGGTGGGCGAGTGGGCTTTGTGTTCCAGTCTTTTCAGCTTATTGACGGCCTGACCGCGCTGGAAAACGTGGCGCTACCGCTGGAGTTGCAGGGCGTCCATGACGCGGAAGCGCGTGCGCGGGTGGCGCTGGATGAAGTCGGCCTGGCGCATCGTCTGCGCCATTTTCCCAAAGTGCTTTCGGGCGGCGAACAGCAGCGCGTGGCTTTGGCACGGGCGTTTGCGGGCACGCCTGCCATCCTGTTCGCTGATGAACCGACCGGGTCGCTGGACACCGCCACCGGGGCGCGCGTGATGGATTTGATGTTCGCCCTGCGTGACCGCCACAACACCGCGCTGGTGCTGGTGACCCACGATCCAGCGCTGGCGGCGCGCTGTGATCGGGGGTATGAAATCAAGGCCGGAGTGGTGCAGGCGTGGGAGGGAGCAACAGACTCAAGCCAGTCAGGCACTTTCCAAGCACAATCTCAGCTCACTGGGCTGCACGGGGCTGCACGGGGCTGAGTGATTAGCCCAAGGCTCGGAGCACGGCTTGCGGCTCCTTGGCGACAACATTCAGAAGCGCCAAAGCAGGCCCATGCGGTGTTCGATCGCCGCGTTCCCAATGCCGTAGCGTTCCAATACTGATACAAAACTTGGCGGCAAATTCCATCTGTGTCAGCCCAAGGTTCTTGCGCAGTTCTGCAACATTCACAGGCTGAGGCTGATGAGTGCGGGCTTCGACACCCGGATCACCTTGAGTGAGTGCGATAGCCTCAACAAGTCCTTGGGCGATACTGTCAAAGGCTTTACCCATGATTTTTCTCCAGTGCGGTTGCGACAAGCCGATCAACCAGGTTAGACAGGACGTTGCGTTCAGCCTGCGAAAGGTTGGCTTGCTCATTTTTTCCAAAAACAGTTAACAAAAACAGTGGGATGCGGACATCGTGGTAGTAATAAATGACGCGCACACCCCCGCTTTTCCCACGACCAGCACGCCCCCAACGCAACTTGCGAACGCCCCCTGTTCCTTGCATCAAATCACCCGCACGAGGATGTTGCGCAGGTTAACGCTCTTCTGCCATTCGATAGACTGCATTCTTGTCCCTGCGCCCTACCGCCAGAACAATCACCACCAGCACATCATCCCGAACTTCATACACCAAGCGATAACCAATCGTGCGCAGCTTGATCTTGTAGCGATCCGGGTGTCCCGAGAGCCTGGCCGCAGGGATGCGAGGCTCTTTCAGCCGCTCGGCGAGCTTTTTCTTGAACTGCGTGCGGATTGACCCATCCAGTTTGCTCCATTCGTCGAGCGCATCGGGATGGAAGTCCAGCTCATAGGTCATCAAGCGCCACGCGCACCAAGGGCTTGCCATCCTGAATGCGAGCCTCGGCGACGCGGTTCAGCTCGATATCGTCCAGCCGCTCCAGCATTGCCTCGTAGGTTTTGGCAGGAACACAATAAAAGACAGGTTCATTGCGGTTAAGAATGGCAACCGGCGCGCCCGCACCCGCCATCACCGTTGACATGGGGTTTTTCTTAAGTTCACTGATGCTTGCCGTAAAGTCAGCGAGTACAAGACGAGTCATATTCGAGCGCTCTTAAAGGGGTGTTTAAAAGCGTTTTTAAGTAGTTGCGCTTAGCCTGTCAAGACTACGCCCCTGATCCCCTATACGTGCCACGGGTGAGCCACTTCCTGGATTGCGCTGAACGTGAAGCGGACTACGAGGGATTAAGAAGTTGCCGTGGTTATTTTCAATCGAGTCTGACCCCATTGATCGTGACCCCATTGGTTCTGGTTGGGGCTTAACTTAATGGCATTGAGTCTGACCCCATTGGTTTAGGTGTGTGTAGTTTTTTTTCATGCAGCATTTTCCCCGAAAAATGTTGCACTTGGAATTTGAGCGCGCCGTCCTATTGGTCTGTTTTAAACGGAGAAATTATCTGGGACAGCAGTGAGTCTGACCCCATCCCCCCTCCTATCTACTAATAACAATTTGTGGTGGCACTAGGAATTGTGTAAGCACCATGAATTGTACCAGTCGTTGTACAACTAAAAGATCTCCTGCTATTGAGATAGTCTCGCAGGCCTTGCATTCCTGAATTACTATCGGACGATAGGTTTGCTCTGTGGTGATTCTCAATCTCTTGTTGGCTTAGTGGTAATAAAACGGTGCCATTGGGTTCTCCGTCTGAGTCGACACAATTTATTTCATCGGAGTTTTTCATACTGTATTTGTATTGTTCACAATTTCCTGGATTCCAATATGGTTTCCCATTGTGACCACCTTGCATAAGTCCTTGAGATGATGATGCGCACCCGGAGATTGCCGCTACGGAGATGGCTGTTACAAGCAGCATTTTAAATTTCATTAGGAACTCCATTCGGTTAAATATCAATAGGGTCAGACTCGATTGGTGAGCAATAGCTGGTGCTTTTTCCAATCGAGTCTGACCCCATTGGTTTGCATTGGTTTCATATGGCGGCTTGTCCGCTTGAACTAACTGTTAGACTTTAACAACACCACAAAGGAAAATAATATGAATGAAATAACGCACTGTGTTAATTGCCTCCAAAAAGACGGTATTAACGTAATCCAAGTCGCAAACGTAACCCGTATTACCACTGACAATGAATCCGTAGGTATAGACGGAAAGGTTTCATCGCCAGGGAAATATACCGTACTGGATGTCCGGGTACTTATCCCTGTTGGTGAGTAGCTTCAATTGTCTCGTTTCGTTCTATGTGGGTGATGTTAAACTTGTCCCCAATATAAGACGAAACGTTTACATCATCTGTTGGAAGCCACTGCATTGATTTTACTTTATCAATAAATGAAACTTTCCAACGTGAGTTGTCATCGAGGGTGATGGTTTCTCCAAGATTTTCTATTTTACGAATGCTGTGCTTACCTGTACCAAAATACATAATGTTCTCCAAAGGTAGTTAAAGAGTGGTCTAACGTGTAATAGACACCTTGTCAGGTGTCTTTATTTTTTGTAAATCGGTGTCTATCTAAAACAATGCCAATGTATCATGCTGATTTTACAGTGAAAACGAAAAATACAAGGCACTTTTATGGATTTAAGTACACCCGCCGCACTTGCGCCGAAATTGCTTGATCTGGTGCGTGATTGCATTCGGGTGAATGCATTGCAGCATCCGCACAGTAAAGCAAGGGCAATATCAATAGGGTCAGACACGATTGGTGAGCAATAGCTGGTGCTTTTTCCAATCGAGTCTGACCCCATTGGTTTGCATTGGTTTGCGTTTTAGTAAGTGAAGTTTTACTTACCTACGAATTTGCCGCCCGGTGTAATCACGCATTCGTCACCACTGACGTAAGTACCATCAGGGCAACGCGTCATAGCGTGCGCACTAGAGACAAAAGCAATTGCCAGACAGATCGCCAGTAACACCTTCTTCATGGAAAAATCCTCTTTAAGTTTGGGATGACGGAAAAAATCACTGAGGTACAGGATGATCTCAATTTATTTTCGTCGTTAAATTAATATCCTAAAACTGGATATACCGCAATAGGATTTAGCGTGCTCCCATGGTCAAACCTTGGGAACAGCAGCGCATTTTTTTGCGAAAATTGTTGCGCGAACAGCGTGTTGCGTGCGGCTTGACGCAGGCTGAGCTTGCAGCACGCTTGGGCAAGCCACAAAGTTTTGTCAGCAAGATTGAGTCGGGGGATCGCGGGCTGGATTTTGTCGAGGTGCGGGACTACTGCTTTGGCTGTGGGTTGTCGCTTGCGAGTTTTGTCGAAAAATTTGAGCTGGTTATGTCGCAACAGGAAACAGGGTGGTGAGACTGGCATGGCCTGTGCTTTGCCTGATGTCGCAGCCCCCTCTCCCCAACCCTCCCCCGCGAGGGGGGAGGGAGTTAATAAGTCTGTTGCAAGCTTCTTCTAATGTAGTAACTTGCCTACAAGATTCTTTGAGGAATGGCCGCCATGACAATCACAACCCTATCCAGTCGCGAGCTGAACCAGGATGTGAGCCGCGCCAAGAAGGCTGCGCGGCTTGGTCCGGTGTTTATCACTGATCGCGGCAAGCCTGCGCATGTGTTGTTGAGCTTTGAGGACTATCAGCGGCTCACGCAGCAACGGCGCAATATTGCCGACGCGCTGGCCATGCCTGATGCGGCTGAGATTGAGTTTGAGCCGCCCCGTTTGACCATCGAAACCCAAGCGGTTGATTTGTCGTGATGTATGTTCTTGATACCAACGTGGTGTCCGAGTTGCGCAAGGTGCGGCTCGGCAAGGCTGACGCGCGTGTGGCGGCGTGGGCAGACAGCGTGGATGCCGCCGATCTGTTTGTGTCGGCGGTTACGATCATGGAGCTGGAGCTTGGCGTGCTGACGATTGAGCGTAAGGATTCGGCTCAGGGCGCCGTGCTGCGCGCATGGTTGGAGCAACAGGTGTTGCCCGAGTTCGCTGGTCGCACGCTGCCCATTGATACCGCCGTGGCGCAACGCTGTGCCCGGCTGCATGTGCCTGACCGGCGCGGCGAGCGTGATGCGCTGATTGCAGCAACGGCTTTGGTGCATGGTATGACGGTGGTCACGCGCAACGTGGTTGATTTTCAGCTCACGGGAGTGGGTGTGTTCAATCCTTGGGAATGGCAGGGTGTTATCCCGAATGCTTCATGAGATCGTTCCCACGCTCCAGCGTGGAAACGCACGGCTTGCCGCTCCAGCGGCGCGTTGAGCGTGTTGCGTGACGCTGGAGCGTCCGGGGCTGCATTCCCACGCTGGAGCGTGGGAACGATAGATGCTCCAGCAGCATTTTGTAATCTCAATGGCGATCCATGAATAATGTTCATCAATTAATTCCAGAGGTATTCCAGCTATGGCATTGAATCGCATGGGATTACTGGCCTTGGCCTGGCGCGGTTTGTGGCGTGAGCTTAAAAATGGCGCGCTGACTACCATGCTGCTGGCTTTGGTGGTTGCAGTGGCGGCGGTGACGGCGGTGGGGTTTTTTACCGACCGGGTGGATGCGGGAATGCGCGCGCAGGCGGCGGAGTTTCTGGCGGCGGATGGGCGGGTTGATGCGGCGCAGCCGTTGCAAACCCAGCTTGAACAGGCGCGGGCTTTGGGGTTGCGCACGGCGCAGACGCTGGAGTTTCCTACGGTGCTGGTGGCCGGTGACAACGCGCAACTGGTCACTCTGAAGGCGGTGGGGGAGGGCTATCCTTTGCGCGGTGAGCTGAGTATCCAGACAGCGGCGGACGCGCCAGCGACCACGCTGGCGCAAGGCCCTAGTCCCGGGACGCTGTGGCTGGCGGAGCGGGTGATGGCTTTGCTTGATCTGAAGGTGGGCGATGCGGTGCAGATCGGGCAGGCGCATTTCACGGTGGCTGCGGTGTTGTTGCGTGAGCCGGATGTGGGCAATTTCTTTGCTCAGGCAGCGCCGCGCGCCATGCTGAATTTGCAGGATATTGCCGCCACGGGGTTGGTCACGCCACAAAGCCGGGTGAAGCATCATCTGTTGCTGGCGGCTGAACCGGCGCAGCGGGAACACTTATTGGCGCAGATGAGCAAGCGGCTTCCTGCCGGTCTGTCCATCAAGCGCCCGGAAAACAGCCAGCCCGCCTTCAAAACCGCGTTTGAGCGCGCTGCGCGCTTTTTGGGGCTGGCGGCGATGGTGGCGGTGTTGCTGGCCGGGGCGGCCTTGTTGCTGGCGGCGCAGCAATATAACCGCGTGCAGCAAGACCCGGCGGCCTTGATGCGCGCGTTCGGTGCGTCGCGGCGCACGATTTTCTGGCTGTACACCTTGCGGCTTGGGATGTTGGCGCTGTTGGCGGCGGTGCCGGGCATTATCTTCGGCGCGCTGGCGCAATCGGGCTTGGCGGCTTTGCTGGATGCGGTGCTGGACTTTGCCCTGCCGCCGCCCTCGCTGGCGCCAATCGGGCTGGGTGTGGCGATTGCGCTGTTGGCCTTGCTCGGCTTTGCGCTGCCCGCGTTGGTGCGTTTGCAGGATACGCCGCCCTTGCGGGTGTTGAATCAGCAACTTGCCGCGCCGCCGCCTGCCGCGAGCTTGCTGTTTGCGGCGGGTTTGCTGGCGATGGGGCTTTTGGTGTGGATGCAGGCGCGCGATGGGCTGCTGACCGCGTATGTGCTGGGTGGATTGCTGCTGAGCCTAGTGCTGTTCATGGGTGTGGTGTGGCTGTTGTTGCAAGGTTTGCGCCGCTTGCCGACACGCGGCATGGCGCGTTTTGGACTGACGCGGCTGGCGCGTTCACCTTGGGCGAGCGCGGTGCAGGTGTCGGCCTTGAGTCTGGGTTTGACCGCCTTGCTGTTGTTGGGGGTGGTGCGCGGCGATTTGCTGGATGCCTGGCGCGATCAGGCACCAGCGGATGCGCCGAATGTGTTTGCCATCAATATCCAACCGCATGAAGTGGCGGCGCTGGAATCGGCCTTGCGTGCGCAAAATATTCATGGCGCAGGCGTGTATCCCATGCACAGCGCGAGGCTTGCGGCGGTGAACGGAGTGGCCTTCGACCCTGCGCAGGTCGTCGGGCGCGCCAAGTCGCTGATCGACCGTCAACTGAATCTGTCGGTGATGCCGCCGACGCTGGCTGTGGATAACCAATTGCTCAAGGGGCAGTGGCGTTTCGACACGCCCGGTTGGTCGGTGGAGCAGGATATGGTGAAGCAGTTGGGCTGGAAGCTGGGCGATGTCTTGACGTTTAGCGTGGAAGGGCAGGAGGTCAGCGCAGCGATCACCAGCATCCGCAAGGTGAACTGGGATTCGATGCGACCGAATTTTTTCATCATCGGCACGCCGGAATTATTGGCGCACAGTGCGGCGCAGTATGTCACCAGCTTTCACCTGCCAGGTTCGAATGTGCAAGGGCCGAATATCGCGCAGCAAAAAGCTTTGTTGCAGCAATTTCCCACCATGACCCTGTTTGACCTGAGCCGGATTTTGGGCGAGGTGCGCAAACTGATCGAACGCGCCAGCCAGGCGGTGCAATACGTGTTTGTGTTCACCCTGCTGGCGGGGTGGGTGGTGTTGCTGGCCGCATTTCACGCCAGCGAGGCCGCACGTCTGCGCGAAACAGCGATTTTGCGCGTGCTCGGCGCACGTCAGGCGCAGATTTGGCACAGCCTGTGGGTCGAGTTCGCCGTTCTGGGCGTGCTGACCGGGCTGATGGCGGCGCTGGCCGCAGGGCTGCTGGGCGCGCTATTGGCCTGGAAGCTGTTCAATCTGCCCATGCGCTTTGATGCGTCGCTATGGCTGGTCGGCCTCAGCGCGGGACTGGCCTTGACCGCGGTGCTTGTGCCCTGGCTGGGGCGGCGGGTGTTGAATTCGACGCCGGTGGCGGCGTTGCGTGGGTGAAGGTGTTTAGGTAACCTTTGCCTAGGTAAAGGCTACTCAAGGTTTTGTATGTTCAATTTTCCATTGTTTTCTGATGTGTCTGCCATGCAGGTGGGCGAGGTCGCACGGGCGCTGGATGTGTCCGTCGATACCATTCGGCGCTGGGAGAAAAAAGGGCTGATTCGCGGGCAGCGTGATGCGCGCGGGCAGCGCATTTTTGATCTGGATGAGGTGCGTTTGTTGCAGAGCAAACTCACCGACAAATCCAGCCGGGGTTTTACGGTGCTCAAAGCGGAAACGCCAAGTCCGTACACGGTGATTGAGCTGTTCGCGGGCGCGGGTGGCTTGGCCTTGGGGTTTGAGAACGCGGGGCTGAATGCCAAAACCCTGGTGGAAATTGATGCGCGCGCAGCCAATACCCTGAAACTCAATCGACCGTACTGGGATGTGCATGCCGAAGATGTGGCGAATATGCAATTTCCCGAGGGCGCAGCGGATATTGTCACTGGCGGTTTTCCTTGTCAGGCATTCAGTTATGCGGGCAAGAAAATGGGCTTTGAAGACACCCGTGGCACGTTGTTTTTTGAGTATGCGCGCATTGTGAACGCGGTGCGACCGAAGCTGATTATGGCGGAAAACGTGCGTGGACTGGTCAATCACGATCAAGGTCGCACCCTGCAAACCATGCTGGGCGTATTGGATGAACTGGGTTATGCGGTGCAATGGCGGGTGGTGCGGGCGCAGTATCTGGATGTGGCGCAAAAACGCGAACGCTGGGTGATGATCGGTGTGCGCAAGGATTTGGCGATTGCGCATGTGTTTCCGCAGGAGCGTGGCTACACCCTGTGCTTGCGTGATGCGCTCGCGGATGTATCCCCCTCCGCAGGACAAACCTATACCGAGCGCAAACATGCGGTTATGGCACAGATTCCCGAAGGCGGTTACTGGCGCGATTTGCCCGAAGATTTGCAGCGTGAGTACATGGGCGCAAGTTTTTTCATGGGTGGCGGCAAAACCGGCATGGCGCGCCGTTTGAGCTGGGATGAACCCTCGCTGACCTTGACCTGCAACCCCGCGCAGAAGCAGACCGAGCGCTGTCATCCCAGCGAAACCCGCCCGCTGACCGTGCGTGAATATGCGCGCATCCAGTCCTTTCCTGACGATTGGCAGTTCACCGGTTCGGTGGCGGCGCAATATCGCCAGATCGGTAATGCCGTGCCGGTCAATCTAGGGTTTCATTTGGGGATGTGTTTGCGCCAGATGCTCGATCAGCTGCTGCCTGATGCGCTTGACCCAAACGCGGCGGAAAAATAATCGGCCAGTAACGTAGGCACGACGCCTGCGCCGGACATGCCGAGGGCAGTAAAGGCCTTGGGCAGGGCGTGGAACAGTTGTTCAAGTGCATCGTCCTGCCCGGTGACCAATGCGTAAAAACTCGCGCCGTCAATGCGGCGAATCAGCTCGTCGCTGGGCTTGCGTGTGCCGGTCGTGTTGTCTGACGGGGTAAACGGCTGGTTGTAGCGCTCGGGTCTTTTCGGGATGATTTCCACGTAATACGCAGTGTAACCGGCGTATTCCTGCCCTTTTTTGCGCACCAAATCGCGCAGTTTGTCGTACAACCAGGCCTGATCGGAGGCTTTCAGCGTGTTGTGCTTGTTTTTGACTTCGGCCAGGATGCGGCACTCTTGACATACCAAGTCCACCACCACACCCGTGTGCAAGTTTTGCCAGCCCTGAATGCCGCCCAGAATTTTTTGGTGAAAGTTGCCGATTTCGTTTTGCAGCGACTTTTCAATTTGACGGTTTTGCTCAATCAACGGCCAGTCTTCAGGTGTGATGTGCAAAAGCTGCATTTGAAACAGGGCGGTAAATGGGTCGATGACGTTGCGCCCACCATCCTTTTCAGCTTTGACCCGCGCCGAATCGGCGACATCCTGCAAGTGACGCACGGCTTCGCATAGTGTGCTGTTGGACAAGAAGGGCAACCAGGGTGTTTCAGAATGGGTGTGAGACATGGGTTGGTGTTCCTTATCGAAAATCGGCGGGGCTGAGTGGATTGTTTGAGATCAGTGCGGCATGTTCGCCCGCACGCTGCGCAAGCTCAAGCGCCTCGCGCACGTCACCGGTATCGGTGTGTGGTGGAAGGCGTGCGAGTGCGGTGGCGAGCAGGTTGTGCGCCTTGCCGGGTTCTGCGTGGATGCAGCAGCGCGCCTGGCTGATGGCGGCGCGCAATTGCAGCGAGGGCGAGCCTTGTTCAGCGGCGGTATGCGCGGCTTGCGCAAACCACGGCGCTGCTTGGTCAGCGCTCGCGCCCTGACTCAGCAGCAGTTCGCCCTTCATGCGCTGGAATTCTGCGAGGTAGTGCCAATCCTTGCGCAGCTCGGCTACCGCCAAGCCGCGTTCAACGGCCTGAAGTCCTGGTTCGGGCATTCCGGCGGCGTGGCTGGCCTCGATCAGGTGGGCGAGGAACATGCTCTCGACGCCGCCCATGATGGCGCTCACCATGCTCAGTACGTTGAAAATGGTGTTCATGCCTTCCGGGTCGCCGCGCATGACCCGCGACCAGCCAAGAATGACCAGGGCGGCGGCTTGCCAGAGGGCGATGCCAAAGCGTTCCGCTAGATTGAAGGCCTCGGTGGCATGGGTTTCTGCCTGCTCCGGTTCGCGGCGCAGGCGGTGCAGAATGGCAGCGAAGACCAGAGCGTATCCCAGAGTGTAGGGATGATTCAGCTCCCGCGCCCGGGCTACGGCACGGCGACTGGCAGCCAGCGCCTCGTCGTGGCGACCGCAAAACCAATCGGCCCAGGACAGAAAGCTCAGGTTGGTGACCAGCGGGTCTTCACCGAGTTCGAGGCTGGCGGTGGCGGCATCGTAGAGGGCAGTGCCTTGCTCCAGTTCGCACGCGGCTTCGGCGAAGCGCCCCAGGCAGAACAGGCTGTTGCCGAGGGCGTAGTGCGCGTGGGAGAGCGTATTGGGATGCCTGCTCTGTTGCGCCAGGGCGACTAGTTTTTCGCCAAATTCGCGGCTGAGGTGAAAGTTTTCCAGCGAGCTGGAGCCCAGCCACAAGCCCCAGTAGACCTGAAACAGGCGTGGATCATTGCCCATGGGCGCGGCCAAAGCGAGGGTGTCGCGGAAGTTGTCAATCGCTTGTGCCGAACCGTTGCCATGCAGTGCCAGCAGCGGAATGCCACACCCCAGGCGCAGTTCAATTTTTAGCGCGGCGCTTGGCGTGCCCTCGGGGAGTTTTTCAATCAAATCAAGCGCGGTCTGATAATGGGTGAGCGCCTCGCGGTAGAGCGAGCGCGCCGCAGCATGTCCGCCTGCCATGGCATGACAGCGGATCGCCGCTTCGATCTCGCCCGCACGGGTGTAGTGCCAGGCGAACAGCTCGGGATCTTGCTTGGCGGCGTCGGGTTGGTGTTGCAGCAGGGCGCGGACGATTTTTTGATGCGCGGCGGCTTGTGCGCTGCGCGTTTGCGACTGGTAGGCGGCCTCGCGCAGCAGGGCATGGTGAAAACCAAAGCGCCCGGGTGCCAGAGGCTCCAGCAGGCCAAGCTCGGTCAGTGTTTCCAGCGTACGCAGCGCATCTTGCGTGGCGCGCTCTTCGATCAGGGCGAGCTGTGCCGCGTCAACGCTCGCACCCATGGACGCACACAGGCGCAGCGTGGGCAGCGCCGTGCCCGCCGAATCGACGCGCGCCTGAAGCGTGTCGTGCAGGGTGAGGGGGAGTAGCTCGCCGTCAATACTCATCTGGCGCACCAGCTCTTCAATGAACAACGGAACCCCTCCGCTTGTGCTCACCACCCGCGCAAGCTGCGCCATATCCAGCGGGTTTTCGGCCAGCGCGACCTTGGCCAAGGCCAGCGATTCGTCGCCATCCAGCGGCGGCAGTGCAATATGCAGCGTGTCACTGCCGAGCCATGGCGCCTCGAATCCCGTGCGCGTGGTGAGAACGACCAGCCGTCCAGGCGTCGCGGCGGCCAGTGCAATGCACAGCTCGCGCGTCAGCGGATCTGACCAATGCACATCCTCGACGAAGATTGGCGTCTGGTCGGCCGGACTTCCCATACTGGCGTGGCGCAGCAGGCCGCTTAGCGCGGCGATGGCGAGTTTCGACCATTGGCCTGCCTGCCAGTGGCGGAAGGTGGACTCGTGCGTCGCATCAATGCCGAGCAAGCTGGCGATGACCGGAGTCGCCTCCGCAGGCAGATCCAGCGCAGCAAGCGATGCGCTCAGATTCTGCTCAATCGCCGGCTCCAGCGCGGCCTTTAGCCAGTCAAGAAAGGGATGGAAGAATTTATCCGAACGCTCCGGCAAGCAGCTGAATACCTCCGGCGGCGGCAGGTCGCGTGCGGCCATATGCGCTGCCAGTTCACGCAGCAGGCGGGTCTTGCCGCTGCCCGCTGCGCCGCTGAGCAGCACCAGCCGCCCCGTGCCGCAGGCGAGCACGTCCTGCAGCGCATCCTCCAGCGCGGCCAGTTGCGTCGTCCGTCCCACCAGCGGACTGTCCCCCGCCCAGCGCGCACGCCGTGCGCCTACTTCCAGCAGGGAAAACACTTCGATTTCGCGTCCCGAGAGACTGTCGCGCACCTTGCCGTGCGCCTCGTCGCGGCAGATGTGTGCGATCAGGCGGCGCGTGCTCGCGCTCATCAAGGCTTCGCCCGGCGCGGCGGCTTCGCGCACGCGCGCGGCCAGGCCGACCACCAGCCCGGCCATGTCGGGACTGGCTTGCCCCGCTTGGCTGATGACGATGCCGCTGTGCAGACCGATGCGCGCCTGTGCGCCGCCGCCCGCTTCATTGGCGCCCACATCTGCGGCGGTGCGGATGCAGTCCAGCGCGGCATGGGCGGCGCGGCGGGCATCGCCCTCGCGTGCCAGCGGAAAGCCAAAATAGCCCAACAGACCGCCGGGCGTGGGTGTCACATGCGCGCCAGCTTCAAGTAAAACCTGGCGGCAAGCCTGGGTCGCACGTTCAAAGCGTTGCGTCTGCGTTTCGGGATCAGTCTCGTCAGGGACGCCAAGCTCGCAGTGCAGCACCGTCATCTGGCGGCGCTCGGGCACCTCATCTGTGCGCGGCGCAGCGGGCGGCGCACACGCATCCAGCAGAGCTAGGGTCTGCACCGAAGGTTCGATGCCCAGCTCATCCTGCAGGGCGGCACGGCAGCGGGTAAGTTCGCCGCGCGCTTCCTCTATGCGCCCGTTGTCAACCAGCAGGCGGAGCAGACATTGCCAGCCAGTTTCTGCCCAGGGTGCCATGAGCACGAGATGGCGGGCAATGCCGATGGCTGAGGCTGAACCCTCGCTGCGTTGCAGAAGATCCGCCAGGCGCAGGCTAAGGGCGACAAAGCGCGACTGGTATTCGGCGCGCCGTGCCTCCATCCATTGCTCGAACGGGGGAGAGTCATCCAGGGCGAATCCGTACATGAAATGCCCCCGATAGCTGGCCAGGCGCTGCATGATGTCCGCCTGATGGACAGGTTCGCTCTCGCCCATGAATTCGGCGACATCGAGCCGCCACGCGGTGCCATGCGGCAGGCGAACCGTGGTGCGTGTCGCTTCCAGTGGGGAGGCTTGCAGTAGTTCCTTGAGTTGAAACAGCATCCTGCGCAGGTTTTCGCGTCCGCTGACAGCATCCTGCATCGGCCACAGCAGATCGGCGAGAAACTCGCGCGAGTGCGGCCCTTTTTCCACGGCCAGAAAGGCCAGCAGCGCCCGTGCGCGCTGGTAACGGGGAAGCGGGATGGGCGTACCAGTCTTTTCCAAGTGGAACGTGCCGAGCAGGCGCAGCATGAGCGGGGGGGCGGAATTTGGAGTGGTCACGAGAGCCCTGGTCTTGGTCGGAAGTCGGTTGCGCAGAAAGCGGTGGCTCTATCGGCGGCGCAAAGCCCACGGATTTTGCCAGAGTGGAGTGACAGATGAAATACATACACAAAGGGTAGGGCGATTGTCAGGGCAGCTGGGTAGGACGCAGATGGGACGTATGGGCGCTAGGGTTGCTTGTATAGCAAACAACGTTTTCGTGCAGAACCAGACCACAGGATCGGAAAAAATGAAAAAACTTGGCTTATTGAGCACCTCTATCGCCATGATGCTTGCCGGGTGCGGCGGTTCCTCGGACATCCAACCCGCCGCCTCCGACACGCCCTCGACGGCAACAGGCACACCGCAGGCTGGCGACCCGCTGTATGTCAGCATGAAAGTCGATGGGCAGGAGATTCTCAGTGAAACCTATCGCTATTACGCATTGACAGACTCCGGGCGACTGGTCGTCGAGCCCAAGGCCGAAAACGCGCAGTTGCCACATATTGCGCTCAGAGAGTCGCGTCAGGTCAAGGCCATGTCAGTCGCTTACCTGAACGCCGGGCTTATCACGCCACAAGCTGTCGATCAGGCGAGCATGGTGGTCTTTACCGAAGAGCTCGTCGCCGCCATCCGCAAGCATTACACAGATGCCTCCTCCCGTGATGCTGCACTCCAGCTGGGCGATTTTGATATGCCGCTTGAAGACGTGTATGCGGAGTACAAGAGCTCGGGCTTGAGCTCGGTCGATGCGTTTGTTGCATTCTTTGAGGCCATGGATGCCAACTTTCCGGATTATGTGAGCGCCGAAGGTGATATCGAAAACTTTCTTGACCTCACGGGCATGAATATCGCCGCTTTTCTAGGCGTACTCGACAGCAAGGGCATCACTTGGCCGCAGCTTTTAGCCGCGATGAAAGCCCAAGGGGCGACCTTCACCACGCTGTATCAGGGCTACGCCAGCTCGCTAGATTCTCTTGGCACATTTATCTCCGAGTTCGTTCAGGGCAAAACGGCCAAAGCCGCCAGCATGGCGCGTCCCTTGGGTGACCCCGTCACCGATGCCGCCAAGGTCGCGGTGGAAGCAGGCAAATTGGGTTTGGATGTCGCAAAATTTGCCTGGGAAATCATCAAGGACGCGCGTCCGGTGACCAAGGCAGATGGCGCTTACACCTCGATTTTGTCCGTCAAGGACAAGAACTACGAGAATTATGGCTACTCCGTCAGCGGAACCTCGGCGGTTGTGGATTACGAGGGCAAAAACCTTTTCACCATGACGCTGTTCCACGCCAAGTTCCGGATTGACGGCTACTACAATGCAGCCAATCCGTCCGTGCCCGGCAACTGGATGCCAAGCGTAGCGTTCAAGGTGGATGAATCCTTTGCGGGCTTGACCTGGAACCTGAACGCTGGCGCGGCCATTACATCCGCTGCCAATCTTGCCAGCTCGGCGGCACCCGAGCCTGAAATCCAGATTGTGGCGAATGTGCAGGCGAATGGCTGGTTCCAATCCTTTACGAATTCCTTTACGTTCTACGCCAATGGCCGCACGGGCTTTAGAAAACAGTAAAGGAATAAAGTGATCGAATTACGCCACTTACGCATGATTCAGGCCTTGGCCGAGACCGGCTCGGTGTCGGCGGCGGCAGAGCGGGTGCACCTGACCCAATCGGCCTTGTCGCATCAGTTGGGGGCGCTGGAGCGCTATTTGGGTGTGACCCTGCTGGATCGTTCGCGGCGACCTTTGCGCCTGTCGGCAGCGGGGGAGCGTCTGTTGCTGGCGGCGCGGCGCACGTTGCCAGAGGTGGAGGCTGCGCGGGCGGAGGTTTTGCGCCTCTCGCACAAGCACGCACCCGAGCAGTTACGTATTGCGGTGGAGTGCCATTCCTGTTTTGACTGGCTGATGCCGGCCATGGATGCCTACCGCGCAAAGTTTGCGGAAGCCGAGCTGGATCTGGTCAGTGGTTTTTTGCCCGAGCCGCTGGATTTGTTGCTGGATGGGCGCGCGGATCTGGCGGTGGTGTCCACCATGCGCGATTGGCCGGGTGTGAGCTACTTGCCGCTGTTTCGCTATGAAATCGTGGCCTTGCTCGCACCAGGGCATGTGTTGGCGGATAAGCCCTGGCTGGGCGCGCAGGATTTTTCCGGACAAACCCTGATTACCTATCCGGTGCCGGATCAGGCGCTGGATGTGGTACAGCGGGTGCTCAAACCGGCGGGGATCAGTCCGGAACGGCGCACGGCGGAGTTGACGGTGGCAATTTTGCAGCTGGTGGCCTCGAGGCGCGGGCTGGCCGCGTTGCCGCGCTGGGCGGCGCAGGCGCAGATCGAGCGCGGTTATGTGCAGGCGCGCCCCATCGGGGAACAGGGCTTGTGGAGCAGCCTGTACGCTGCGTTCCGCAGTGATGATTTGGCCTTGCGTCAGCGCTTTGTCGAGGTCTTGCGGCAGAGCGCGTTTCAGACCTTGGGCGGATTGATGCAGGCGGATGCGCTGGCGTGAATTCCCCTGCATTAAGCGCGTGATCTATCGTTTTGTCATGTCAAGAGGGCTAGATTGGTTTCGCTCTTAAATGCGGAGACTGTCTATGTTCAAGCATCATGATCGCGTGCCTGAATCGGGTCGGCGGCGCTTTTTGCGTCAAGGTCTTGCCTTGACGGGGGGATTGCTAAGTGCCGCGCAGTCTGCTTTGCTAGCCGCTCAAGACAACGCCCCCTCGTTGTCGAAACCTTCTTCCCCCGTTGTTATCAAGGAGAAATCCATGGCTCTCGTACTTCCTGATTTGACCTACGCTTATGATTCACTTGAGAAATCCATTGATGCGCGCACCATGGAAATCCATCACACCAAGCACCACGCCGCTTATGTCACCAACTGCAACAACGCAATCGCGGGTACGGAGTGGGAAGATAAATCCGTCGAAGAAATGATGGCGAATATCTCCAAACTTCCAGTCGCCGTGCGCAATAACGGTGGTGGTCATTACAACCACAGCCTGTTCTGGACGGTATTGTCTCCGAACGGTGGTGGTCAGCCGACGGGCGCGTTGTTGGCGGATATTGAAGCCACGTTTGGCGATTTTACCAAGTTCCGCGAGAAGTTCGCGGCAGCTGGCGCAACCCGTTTTGGTTCAGGCTGGGCGTGGTTGTCGGTGGATGATGCAGGCACGTTGGTGGTGTCTTCGACCCCGAACCAGGACAATCCGATCATGGATATTGCCGAAGTGAAGGGCACGCCGATTTTGGGCATGGATGTGTGGGAACACGCCTACTACTTGCGCTATCAAAATCGCCGTCCGGATTACATCAACGCCTTCTGGGATGTGGTGAACTGGGACGAAGTGACCCGTCGCTACGCAGCACTCAAGGCCTGATTTTTATCGGGTAGCAGCTGATTTTAAGACGCCCTTAATCGCCCCATGCCACTTCACAATGCCATGTGGCGCGGTTAAACTCAGGTCAACCAGACCCCTTTTGGGGTCTTTATCATTTTTATGTTTTCAATTTTTATCATGGGGAATATGGCCATGACCACGCATCACTTAATGAACACCTATAACCGTCAGCCTGTCACCTTTGTGCGTGGCGAAGGCGCTTTCCTGTGGGACACCGAGGGCAAGCGCTATCTGGACGCGATTATGGGCGTGGCAGTGTGTGGTTTGGGTCATGCTCAACCGGATGTTGCCGAGGCGATCTGCGATCAGGCGCGCACCTTGATTCACACCTCGAACATTTATGGCATTGCCTGGCAAGAAAGCCTGGCCGATCGTTTGGCTGCGATTTCCGGCATGGACAAGGTGTTTTTCTGCAACTCGGGTGCGGAAGCGAATGAAGCCGCCATCAAGTTGGCGCGTTTGCATGGCCATCGCAAGGGGTTGTCCGATCCGCATATCGTGGTGATGGAATCAAGTTTTCACGGACGTACCTTGGCGACGCTTTCGGCCACCGGAAACCGCAAGGTGCAAGCCGGGTTTGAGCCGCTGGTGAGTGGTTTTGTGCGTGTGCCCTATGGCGACTTGGAAAAGCTGCGTCAAGTGGCGGCGCATGATCGCAATATCGTGGCGGTTTTGGTTGAGCCGGTGCAGGGTGAAGGCGGAATCCGTGTGCCGCCGGCTTCGTATTTGCAGGGGATTCGTGAGCTGTGTGATACGCATGGTTGGTTGATGATGGTCGACGAGGTTCAGACGGGCATCGGGCGTACTGGGGCATGGTTTGGCTTTCAGCATTCGGGCATCCTGCCTGATGTGATGAGCCTGGCCAAGGGCTTGGGCAATGGCGTGCCGATTGGGGCGTGTCTGGCAGCGGGCGCTGCGGCTGAGTTGTTTGGGCCGGGTAATCATGGCTCGACCTTCGGTGGAAATCCTTTGGCGTGTCGTGTAGCGCATACCGTGCTGGAAGTGATTGAGCGTGATGGTTTGCTGGCGCGCGCGACCGAGCTTGGGCAGCGTATCCGTGATGGCCTGAGTGCACGCTTGCAAGGTGTGGCGGGTGTGCTGGAAGTACGTGGTTTGGGTTTGATGATTGGTCTGCAACTGGATCGTCCGTGCGCTCCCCTAGTGGGGCAGGCGTTAGAGCAAGGCTTGTTGATTAACGTCACAGCAGATTCGGTGGTGCGTTTGCTGCCGGCGCTGGTGATGACGGATGAACAGACTGAAAGCTTGATCGCGCAGCTTGCTGAACTTATCACGGCATTTTTGGCACAAGGGAGTAAGGTATGAGTGTGCGCCATTTTCTAACGCTGGACGATTTAAGCCAGGACGAACTACGCCAAGTCTTGGCGCGAGCGCGTCGCTTGAAAGAAGCTCGCGCCCGTTCCGAGCCGGTGCTCACTTTACAAAATCGTGTCTTGGGAATGATTTTCGAGAAGTCTTCCACGCGCACACGGGTGTCGTTTGAAGCGGGCATGGCGCAGCTCGGTGGTCATGCCATTTTTCTGTCGCACCGTGATACCCAGCTTGGGCGTGGCGAGCCGATTGCCGATAGCGCACGCGTGCTGTCGCGCATGGTGGATGTGATTATGATCCGTGCGCATCGTCATGCCGATATTGAGGAATTTGCGCGCTATTCGCGGGTTCCCGTTATCAATGCGCTCACCGAAAAATTCCACCCTTGTCAGCTTTTGGCAGATGTCATGACCTATGAAGAGCATCGTGGTTCGATTCAGGGCAAGACGGTGGCGTGGGTGGGTGATGGCTTCAATATGTGCAACACCTTTATCAATGCGGCGCAGGTGTTTGATTTCAAGCTTAATATTGCTTCACCCACGGGCTATACGCCGGATGCCGAGATGCTTGCAGCCGCAGCTGATCGCGTCACGTTTTCGCATGATCCAGTACAAGCTTGCACCGACGCGGATCTGGTGGTGACCGATGTGTGGACCAGCATGGGGCAGGAAGAGGAAAACGAACGCCGTCTGCGTGATTTTACTGGATTTGATGTCACCGAAGCGCTGATGTCACAGGCGCGTGCCGATGCCTTGTTTATGCATTGCCTGCCCGCGCATCGCGGCGAGGAAGTCGAGGCCGGGGTGATCGACGGGCGCTGGAGCGTGGTGTGGGACGAAGCGGAAAATCGCCTGCACACGCAAAAGGCTTTGCTGGAGTTTTTGCTTGAAGTCCCCTTTTAATCAATTACTTAATTAGCCAAGCATCTTATGAGCACGCCTGAACTGTCCTTAATGGCGCAATGGCTGCGCGATGCCTCGCCGTATATCTATGCGCATCAGGATCGTGTTTTTGTGCTTGCTTTTGCCGGTGAAGCGCTGGCTGAAGGTGATAGCGTCAGTGTGGATGCACTGATTTCCGATATTGCACTTTTGACTTCGCTGGGCGTGCGTCTGGTGCTGGTGCCCGGTTCGCGTCCGCAAATTGAAGCGGAGTTGCTGGATGATGGCGTGAGCACCCGGCAGCATCTTGGGATGCGGGTGAGCGGTGAGCAGGCTATGCCGTCGATCAAGCGCGCCGTGGCCGTGCAGATGCTGGACATGATGGCGCGCCTGTCAATGGGCTTGCCGAATACACCGCTGGAAGGTGCGCGTTTGTCGGTGGTGAGCAGTAATGCGGTGGTGGCGCGGCCGATGGGTGTGCGTGAAGGCGTTGATCTGGGCTGGACGGGCGAGGTGCGCAAGGTTGAGGTGACGCGTTTGCGCTCTTTGCTGGATGCGGGGCATACGGTGTTGCAGTCCTGTTTGTGTGCGTCGCCGACGGGTGAGGTGTTCAATCTGCGTGCGGAAGATGTGGCCTTGGAGCTGGCCGCGTGTTTACAAGCCGATAAGCTGATTTTTCTGACCGAATCCTCAGTCGAATTGCCGAAGCAAATGACGGTGACTGAAGCCCAGCCGCTGTTGGATGATGCCTCCTTGAGCATGGAAATGGCGCTGCATCTGGAAAGCGCGTGCAAGGCGGTGCGGCGCGGTGTGGAGAGGGTGCATCTGGTCGATCGGCGAACGCAGGGCGCGTTGATTCAGGAGTTGTACAGTCGTGCGGGGCATGGAACTTTGCTCACCGCTGAGTCACTGGAAAAAATGCGCCGTGCCAGCATCGACGATGTGGCGGGTATTTTGGAACTGATTCGCCCATTGGAGGAAGAGGGCGTGTTGGTGCGCCGTCCGCGCGAGCAGCTTGAGCTGGAGATCGATCGCTATTGGGTGGTTGAGCTGGATGGGCAAATTATCGCCACCGCTGCTCTGCATTTTTTTATCGAAGCCAGGGTCGCTGAGTTGGCTTGCCTTGCAGTGAATGCGCAGTATCGACGCGGCGGGCGAGCCTCACGTTTGTTGGCGCGCATGGAAAAAGAAGCCAGACAGCGCGGAATGCAGACGCTTTTTGTATTGACGACGCATACCGCACACTGGTTTATTGAGCATGGTTTTGCGCAGGCGCAGGTCGATGCTCTGCCTGTGGAGCGTCAGGCCATGTACAACGCGCAGCGTAGGTCGAAAGTGTTTACCAAGGCTTTGAGCGCTGCTGGCAGTGCGACGAATCCATCTTGATGTGTCTGTGCTCCATTCAAGCCATATGGCTTGGGTAACTTCGTTTTGCTGAGCTTACCCACCTCGCTGCTCGTTGAGCATGTTCAGTTTCTTCCTGAGGCCGAGCGGCTGGCCGTGCACCTGGGTTCGCAGGTACTGACGGCACGGCCGGATTCCGGCAGGGTGCTGTGCTTGGGTTTCAATGGGTTGTCCTTGCTGGATTGCGATGCGCCACGCGATGAACCCTTGCGCGTGGATTTTGCTGGAGGTGCGCTTGGTTTCAGGCAGCGTGCCGGTTTTCGGCGTGATGAATTGCTGGCGCGCGCCGTAGGTGTCAAAGGCAGTCCCTTGCCGCGTGTGCTGGATGCCACGGCAGGTTTGGGGCGCGATGCGTTCATGTTAGCCAGCCTGGGCTGCGAGGTGACGCTGTGTGAGCGCCATCCGGTGGTGCATGCCCTGTTGGCGGATGGCTTGCTGCGCGCTGCTGAGCAAGGTCTTGCCGCCTTGTCGCGTATGCGTTTATGTGCCGAAGATGCTGCCGTGCACGTGCTTGATCCGCTGAGCATGGGTGCCTATGACGTGATTGTGCTCGACCCCATGTTTCCTGAGCGCAGTAAGTCAGCCTTGGTGAAAAAACCGATGCGCCTGTTCCATGCTTTGGTGGGGGCAGATGAGGACGCGGGTCTGTTGCTGGAGACAGCTTTGTCGCGTGCGCTGCGTCGGGTGGTGGTCAAACGCCCGTTGCATGCCGAACACTTGGCCGGACGCGCGCCGACTTTAGATTATCGCGGCAAGGCTGTGCGCTTTGATGTGTATGTCACTAAGACTTAGGTTTGGAGCTCGCTTCGCCAATGTTCGGGCTGCGTTCGGTCAGCCAAATCAGTAATTCGTAATAGTTGCGTATGCTGTCCACGTAATGCAGAGCCAGATTCCTGCGTTGGCGGGTGAAGGTGCTGCCCTGATTTTCCAGTAGCAGTGAGTCTTTGAAGTCCTGCCAGTACAGCGTGTCCTTGGGGTGTTTGCGTTGATGGGTGCGCACCGCATTAAGCACTGTACCAATGCCGATGTTGTAGCTAGCCAGAGCAAACCAAGGGCGCTCAGTAGGCGGGATATTGCGTGGAAGTTGCTGGTCAATAAGCTTTAGATAGCGCGCTGCACCGTCGATGCTGGAGCGTGGGTCATGCGGATTGATGCCCATTTTTTGCGCGGTGGCAATGGTGAATTGCATCATGCCGCGCACGCCAGTGCCTGAAACTGCCGAGGGATCCCATTTGGATTCCTGATAGCCGGTCGCCGCTAAAAGTCGCCAATCGATGTTGTGGCGCTGTCCTGCTTGGACAAAGTGAGTACGATATTGCGGAAGCTGATAGCGCACCGCACGCAGAAATTGACGCGAGCCATCGGGGTCGAGTGTGTCGAGATAATCAAAATAGCCGTCGATAATGCGCTGAAGTTCGCCGCTTTTTTTGAGCGTATTCATGAAATCTTCGGCCGCTTGCACCAAGCTGTCGTTGTCGCGCCCTTTGCAATGACTATCCTCTGTGGCTTGAGCACACATGGCGGTCGAGGCTGAAAAGACCCACGCATAATCTTTAGGCTCACCAATATCGAGTGCCAACTTGACTTCGGGAAAGCGCATTTGCGCCCAGCGTGCCATGGAGGAATCAATCAATACATAATCCAGCTCCTTGCGCGCCAGCTTGGCAACCAGCTCCATGCCCGATGCGGCGTTCAATGACTGGGGAACGATGTCAGGGTGGCGTTCGCTGATGGCGCGTGCGGTTTCAGTGTGCCCACTCCCTGCGACAACGCTGATGAAAGCATTGTCGATATCGTCCAATTTCTTGGGCTTTTCACCATCCTCACGCATTAGAAGCTGTTGGCGTAATTGTAAGTAGCTTGTTCCAAAGCGAAATTCGGGTGACTGTGGCGGGTTGCGAATCAAACCTGCAGCCGCCATATCCACTTGGCCTGTGCGTAGTAGTTGGTGAATTTCCGCAATGGATTCGGCAAGCACAAATTCGACTTTCACGCCCAAACTGGCCGCAAACAGGCTGCACAAATCAGCCTCAAGTCCGCTAATCACACCTTCTTCATTTTTGAAGTAGGTCAAAGGTCCTGAGCGGGTCGCGACGCGTAGAACACCCTTGCCAAGGATGGTTTCAAGTTGCGACGGAGCAAGTCGTGGCGAATCGTCAGGCAAAATCAGCGGTGGACGATTGAAGCTGTAGATGAGCCAAATCAAAGGCAATAAAAATAAAACCAGAACACCCACGGGTGCAAAAGTGCAAGAAGGCTCAAGTTTTTTATTGGATTGAGTAATCAGGTGAATGACCGTGGGTGCATTAAATGAGTGCGTGGCTCAGCATGGCTCACGCATGACCAATTTGGGACTTACGCAAAAGTGTTCCAGCAAGGTAAAGCGCCGAAGACAGTACACCGAGGCGCTGGAACACTTTTGCGTAAGTCCTATAACTATGCAAGTAGACAGATCCGTGGAGCCCCATGAGAGGCGCAGAGTGCTCAACAAGTTCCATATAACTCTCTGATATGGATAGACGAACAATAAAAAGGGCACCGAAAGGTGCCCTAATCAAGGTTCTAAGTTTTATCCAAAAGGATAGGTATTACTTAGAAGAAACGCCTACAGTGATGACTGCGCGGCGGTTTGGCGCCAAGCACTTAATCAGTGCAGAAGTCGCCTTGTTGCCCTTACATTCCTTGACAGGTTGAGCCTCGCCCACGCCACTTGACTTGATCTTGGTGGCAGGTACGCCCTTCGCGGTCAGGTACTTGGCAACAGTGTCAGCACGGCGCTCAGACAGTTTTTGGTTGTAAGCGTCGCTACCAATACGGTCGGTGTGACCAACAACGGTGATGTACTCAACCTGCTCAATCTTCATGTCCTTGACCAGAGCATCCAATGATGCCTTGCCTTCAGGCTTCAAAGTTGATTTGTCAAAGTCGAAGAATGCGTCAGCGTTCAGAGTGATAGCCTTGGCAGAAACGGTTGGAGCAACAGGTGCTTCAACCCGCGCAGTGTCCTTGAAGAACTCTGGGTTGCACTCTTTGATGGCAGATGATGCTTCCAAAGGAATGTGGCCGTTCAGGACGCACTTCTTCATGACGTCATCACGGACAACCTTGCCCATGCCGTCATAAACATAAGCAGTGCACTTGTCCGTGTCGGACTTGATGCAGCCAGGGTAGCCTTCGCCAGCAGCGAAAGCAGGTGAGGCCATAATTGCAGCAGCCAACAGGCCGGTGCTCAGAGCAGTGAAGTTCTTCATGTGGTTCTTCCTATCTCGTAGGTGTGTTTGCAAGGGGGCAAATCGTGCTTTTGGTACGACTTGTTCTGTTTGATGATACGCATTTGAGGGCGGAAAATCTAAGGGGTCGTTGTTTTTTTGCACAATAACAGTGCTTCAAGCCAGGTCAAACTTCTTGAGGCGGTAGAGCAGGGTGTCGCGCGTAATGCCAAGCAGACGCGCGGCGCGGCTCTTGTTTCCACGTGCGCGATCAAGGGCTTGGCGAATAATATCCGACTCTAGCCATTCAAGGTCGATGCCTTCTTCGGGCAAGCTAAAACCACGTCCGTGGGTGGACGAAAGACCGAGTGCGCTATGCATGGGTTGTGTGCTTCGGGTTATTTCGGCGGGCAAGTTACCCAATTCGACCGTGCGCCCATGAAATAAAACCACCAGCCGCTCACACAGATTGCGCAGTTCGCGCACATTGCCCGGCCAGCCATGGCGGCGTAGCGCGCTGCGCACTTCTTGCGCCAATTTGGGCAGAGGTAATTGGTGTTCGCCCGCAAAATGTAGCAAAAAGCGATTGAGCAGCATGTCGATGTCGCCGCTGCGTTCGCGCAGGCTGGGCATTTCCATTGGAACGATTTGCAGGCGATAGAACAGATCCTCCCGGAAGCGCGACTCACGCACCAGTTGGCTTAAATCCTGGTGAGTTGCGGCGATGATGCGCGCATCCACCTTGATGGTATGGCTTTCGCCGACGGGGATAATGTCGCCAGATTCGAGAAAGCGCAGCAGTTTGGCCTGCGCAGCCAGCGGCAATTCGCCAACTTCATCCAGAAACAAGGTGCCACCATGCGCGCTACGGATATGCCCCAGGCGATCTTCGGTCGCGCCGGTAAAGGCTCCGCGCTTGTGGCCGAAGAGTTCAGATTCGACCAGCGTTTCAGGCAGCGCCGCACAGTTAATGGCAATGAAAGGGCGCTGTGCACGCGGGCTGGCGTGGTGGATGGCTTGTGCCATGAGATCCTTGCCCGTGCCGGTTTCGCCGGTGAGCATCACACTGACATCAGTGCGTGCCACAATTTGAGCCGAGCGAATGACCGTTTCCAGCATTGGAGATTGGGTCATAAGTTGAGAAAAGTGGTGCATACCTACGCCTCGTTCCTGATATTTGGCTCTATCGTATCAGCGGGACTGATTCGTATAGACTCGTTGGCGGATTATGCCACGCACTAGGAGGAATTTCATTGAAGACATATCTGGTGGGCGGCGCGGTGCGTGATGCTTTGTTGGGGTTGCCGGTGCATGAGCGCGATTTTGTGGTGGTGGGTTCCTGCGTTGATGAGATGCTGGCACGGGGCTTTCAGCAGGTGGGTAAGGATTTCCCGGTATTTTTGCATCCACAAACGCGTGAGGAGTACGCGTTGGCACGCACTGAGCGTAAATCCGCGCCTGGCTATCATGGTTTTGTGATGCACGCTTCGCCCGAGGTGAGCCTGGAGGCGGATTTGGCACGCCGCGATTTGACCATCAATGCGATGGCTCAAACTGAAGATGGTTGCTTGCTTGATCCGTATGGCGGGCAGGCGGATCTTGCCGCGCGGGTGTTGCGGCATGTGTCGCCTGCTTTTATGGAAGACCCGGTGCGGATTTTACGCACGGCGCGTTTTGCGGCGCGTTTTGCAGGTTTGGGCTTTCGTGTCGCCGATGAAACGCTGGATTTAATGCGCACGATGGTTATGAATGCTGAGGTCGATGCACTGGTGCCGGAACGGGTGTGGCAGGAGATGGTGAAGGCCTTATCAACGCAGCATCCGGCGCGTTTTTTCGAGGTTTTGCGCGAGGTGGGGGCGCTCAAATGCCTATTGCCGGAGTTGGATGCGCTGTTTGGTGTGCCGCAACCGGAGAAATACCATCCGGAAATTGACAGCGGTGTGCACAGTCTAATGGTGTTGCAACAGGCGGTGCATCTGGGTGCTGATGTACCAACCCGCTGGGCGGCTTTGTTGCATGATTTGGGCAAGGGGGCAACCCCGCCCGAGGAGTGGCCGCACCATTATGGTCATGAGGAACGTGGCGCACGCTTGATTGAGCCATTGGCCGAGCGTTTGCGCCTGCCGCAGGAGTTTCGTGATTTGGCGGTGATGAGCGCGCGCTGGCATGGGCATGTGCACAAGGTGATGGAGCTGCGCCCCGCCACGTTGTTGAAGCTGCTGGAGGCGGTGGACGCTGTGCGTCGACCACAGCGTTTTGAGCAGTTTTTATTGGTGTGCGAGGCCGATGCGCGTGGGCGCACGGGGTTTGAGAGTGTGGATTATCCGCAAGCCGATGCAATGCGGCGCGCCTTCGCGGCGATTAAAGCGGTGTCAGTGCAGCCTTTGTTGGCGCAAGGTTTGAGCGGCGCAGCACTCGGACAGGCCTTGGCGCGCGCACGTTTGCAGGCGCTGTCAGCACGTGAGTTCAAGCAGCCAGTTTGAGCAAGATTGCGCCGGACACGATCAAGATCACACCGAAATAACGCATCAGGCTGGCGGGCTCGTTGAAGAAGTACACGCCGGCGAGAAAGGTTCCTGCAGCACCGATCCCTGTCCACACCGCGTAGGCGGTGCCAATCGGGATGTCGCGCTGGGCAAGCCAGAGAAAAATCGCGCTTAGAGTCAGCGAGGCGAGCGCAACGATCAAGCCCGTCCAACGCAGGCCGGGCAGCGCAGTCAGTTTGTAACCCACCGGCCAGCCGATTTCAAAAAGACCTGCGATCACCAGATAAAACCAAGCCATACCTGCTTCCTGTTTCCATATGTCGGGGTGCATGATTGCGCGTCCGGGGGCAGGTGTCTATGCTCCCCCCAAACTCAAGAGGACGCGCATTATGATGCAGGAAATCCAGCCGCCACCGGTGGTGTTGGTGTTTGCAGGTTTAGACCCGACCGGTGGTGCAGGCTTGTCGGCGGATATCGAGGCGATTGTGAGCCAAGGTTGCCATGCCGCGCCAATTGCCACCGTGTTGACGGTGCAAAACACGCGCAATGTTTTGGATGTGCGCACAGTGGATCCACTGTGGGTGATCGAACAAGCGCGTGCGCTGATCGAAGACATGCCGATTGCCGCGGTCAAAATCGGCATGTTGGGAAGCGTGGGCATGATCGAGGCTATTCATAGTCTGTTACGTGATTTGCCACAGATCCCCGTGGTGTTTGACCCCGTGTTGCGAGCGGGTGGCGGGATGGATGTGGCCAATGATGAGCTTATTGCCGCCATGCGCGAGCTGTTGCTGCCGCAAACCACAATTTTGACCCCCAACAGTTTAGAGGCACGGCGCTTGGCCGTAGGTGCGGATAATCTGCAGGCCTGCGCCTTGTCTTTATTGGAAATGGGCAGCGATTATGTGCTGATTACGGGCACGCATGAGCCGACCGACGAGGTAGAAAACTTGTTATTTGGTGGTCATCGCCTGCTTGAAACCTACTCATGGCCGCGCTTGGCTGAGAGCTATCACGGCTCGGGATGTACCTTGGCTTCGGCGATTGCCGGGCTGATGGCGCATGGCAATGAACCGTTGACTGCGATTGAACAAGCGCAAGATTACACTTGGCAAACGCTGGAACAGGCCTACCGACTTGGGCGCGGGCAAATGATGCCGAACCGCCTGTTCTGGGGAAATAGCGAAGGGGATGATATGCAGGATGAGGGGGAAGTGAGCTATGCCCGACTGCACTGAATCTGACTTCACTGCATTGCGAGCCATGTTGATCCAGCTTGAGGCGATTGAGAGTGAGTTGCGCTGCATGGGGCTGTGGTCGCTTCAACCGCCATCCGCAGGGGCATTAAGCAGTGAAACGCCGTTTGCCTGCGATGCCATGCCCTTGGAAATGTGGTTGCAGTGGATTTTCCTGCCGAGGATGCGGGAAACCCTGCGCCAAAACATCCGCCCGCCCGCCGCCTGCCATGTTCATGCCTACGCCGCGCATGTGTTTGTGACGCATGGTGTGGCGGCGAAGCCACTGGTGCAGGCGATTCGCGGGTTTGATGAGCGGTTTGCGGTGTGGGTGGAGCGGGTTTAGACGTTAAACAAGAAGTTCAACACATCTCCATCCTTGACCACATAGTCCTTGCCCTCGGCGCGCATCTTGCCGGCTTCTTTGGCACCTTGTTCGCCCTTGTACTGGATGAAATCCTCAAAAGCGATGGTTTGGGCGCGGATGAAGCCGCGCTCGAAGTCAGTGTGGATCACACCGGCGGCTTGAGGGGCGGTGTCGCCTTTGTGGATCGTCCAGGCACGTACTTCTTTCACGCCAGCGGTGAAGTAGGTTTGCAGGCCGAGCAGGTCGTATCCAGCGCGGATCACGCGGTTGAGGCCGGGTTCTTCCAGTCCCATGCTTTCCAGAAACTCAGCTTTATCGGCATCATCCAGCTCGGAAATATCCGCTTCGATCACCGCGCATACCGGGACAACAACGGCGCCTTCGGTTTGTGCATGGGCGCGCACGCGGTCGAGGTAGGGGTTGTTTTCAAAGCCATCTTCGTTGACGTTGGCGATGTACATGATCGGCTTGATGGTGAGTAAATGCAGATCGCGCAGCGCGAGCTTTTCTTCATCCGTCATTTCCAGGCTGCGTGCGCTTTTGACTTCATTGAGGTGTGCGGCCATGCGCTCTAAAACGTCTTTTTTAACCAGCGCGTCTTTATTGCCGGATTTGGAGGCTTTGATGGCGCGCTCAAGATTGCGTTCGACGGTGTCCATGTCGGCCAGAATCAGTTCGGTGTTGATGACTTCGATGTCATCCAGCGGATCGACACGCCCGGCGACGTGAATGACGTCGTCGTTATCGAAGCAGCGCACCACTTGGGCAATGGCATCGGTCTCGCGAATGGTGGCAAGGAATTTGTTGCCCAAGCCTTCGCCTTTGGATGCGCCTTTGACCAAGCCTGCAATGTCCACAAACTCCATGGTGGTGGGCAGGATGCGTTCGGGCTTGACGATTTCGGCCAGCGCTTCAAGACGTGGATCGGGCATCGGTACCATGCCGACGTTGGGTTCAATGGTGCAGAACGGGTAGTTGGCGGCCTGGATATTGGCCTTGGTCAGCGCATTGAACAGGGTGGATTTGCCCACGTTGGGCAGGCCGACGATACCGCATTTGAAACCCATGACCGACTCCTTGATTGTTGGCCCAAAGATAGGGCCGGGATGATTAGCTTACTTGAGACTGTGCAGATGATTCATGACCAGGGCAGCCTCGCCACGCAGCAGGGCGGGGAGCTGATGGCGCGCTTCGTCAATCACGCTGTCGATTTTGGCACGATCCACCTTGGACGGCGCGTGCAGCACGTAGTCTACAACCAGGTCTTTGCTGCCGGGATGATCGACGCCGATACGCAGCCGCCAGTAGTTTGGGGTGCCGAAGTGGGCGTGCAGGTCGCGCAGTCCGTTGTGGCCGCCGTGGCCGCCCGCGTATTTGAGCTTGATCTGTCCCACGGGCAGGTCGATTTCATCGTGGACGATCAGCGTTTGTTCCGGGCTGATTTTGTAAAAGCGGGCAAGCGCGGCGGCGGCTTGGCCACTGCGGTTCATGAACGTCGTGGGTTTGAGCAGCCAGAGCTCATGTCCTTCGAGCATGACGCGGGCAGCTAAACCATGAAAACGGGGTTCGGGACGAAGGGTCGCGCCCGTGCTACGGGCGACTTCGTCCACAAACCAAAAACCCGCGTTGTGGCGGGTATCTTCGTATTGTGCCCCAGGGTTGCCAAGGCCGACGATGAGTCGGATGTCGGCTTGAGGCACACTATGGGTGGACATGCTGAGGCGTACTTAGCGATTAAGCCTCGACAACGGCCACGCCCTTGGGCATGTGGATGACCACGATGCCGAGGTTGTTGTCATGCGCGGCGAGTTCGAGGAAAGCCACGCCCTTGGGTGCGGTCAAATCCGCCAGGTGCAGGGTGTGGTCGAGGTCAAGCTGAGCCAAATCGACTTCGATGAACTCGGGCAGATCGGCGGGCAAGCAGGTGACTTCAACTTCGGTGACAAGGTGGCTAACGACGCCGCCTTTTTTCACGCCAACGCTGGTAGCTTCGTTGATGAAGTGCAGTGGAACTTCAGCATGCATGACTTCATCGGATGAAACGCGCTGGAAGTCGGCATGCATCACCAGTGCCTTGTAAGGGTGGCGTTGCAGGTCGCGCAGGACAACCTTTTCAACCGTACCGTCGATGTCGAGTTCGAGGACGTGGGAATAAAAGGCTTCGTTTTCAAGGCTGTGCCACAAATCCTTGTGCAGGATGGTGAGGGAAACAGGCTCGGCATGGCCGCCGTAGACCACGGCAGGCACTTGGCCAGCGTGACGCAGGCGGCGGCTCGCACCTTTCCCCAGATCGTCACGACGGGTGGCCTTCACGGTGAAGGAAATACTCATGGTTATAACTCCAGCAAAAAAAGAACAATAATCAAACAAAAACCCGCCTTGCGGCGGGGAGGGGCGACCGGGGCGCGACCAACCCGGTCGTTTTGCCGCTCGACTGGTTTGTGTCCAGCGAGCGACGAAAAATTAATCCTGGTACAGCGAGCTGACCGATTCATCGGTATGAATGCGGCGAATGGTTTCAGCCAGCATTCCAGCCACGGACAACACGCGGATACGTGAACAGGCCTTGGCTGCTGCACTCAAGGGGATGCTGTCGGTGACGACGACTTCATCAATCTCCGAGCCGTTGATGTTTTCAATGGCTTTGCCGGAGAGAACCGCGTGGGTGGCGTAGGCAATCACTTTGCTGGCACCGTGCTTCTTGAGCGCTTCGGCGGCCTTGCACAGCGTTCCGGCGGTATCGACGATGTCATCAATAATCACGCAGCTGCGGCCTTTGACTTCGCCGATGATGTGCATGACTTCGGCGACATTGGCCTTGGGACGGCGTTTGTCGATGATGGCGAGGTCTACATCATCCAGGCGCTTGGCCAGCGCACGCGCACGCACCACGCCGCCTACGTCGGGGGACACGATGGTGAGGTTTTGGTGTGCCTGGCGCCAGATGTCGCCGAGCTGAATCGGGGAGGCGTAGATGTTGTCCACGGGGATGTCGAAAAAGCCCTGGACTTGTTCGGCGTGCAGATCGATGGTCAAAACGCGGTCAAAGCCCACGCCTTGCAGCATATTCGCCACGACTTTGGCCGTGATTGGCACGCGAGCAGAGCGCACGCGGCGATCTTGGCGCGAGTAACCGTAGTAGGGGATGACGGCGGTGATGCGACCGGCGGAGGCGCGGCGCAGCGCATCAGCCATGACCATCAATTCCATCAGATTGTCATTGCAGGGATGGCTGGTGGGCTGGATGATGAAAACATCGCGTCCGCGCACGTTTTCCAAAATTTCAACGTAAGTTTCACCATCGCTGAAGCGGGTGACTGTGGCCTGGCCCAAGGGGAGGTCGAGGTTTTCAGCCACGCGCTGGGCGAGTTCGGGATTAGCGTTCCCTGCGAAGACCATCAGCATGGGAGGATTCCACTTCGTCGAGTTTTCAGGAGAGAAATTTGGCTGGGCCGCAAGGGATCGAACCTTGGAATGCCGGAATCAAAATCCGGTGCCTTACCACTTGGCGACGGCCCAATTGAGGTTGCGCATTATAGGGATTGAGCGGCGTTGTGCAAGTTTTTTTACTTAGGGCTCGCTTATTTTTATATGTGGCCTGCGAGCATGGCGTGCAACGGCGACACGTTAAGTCCTTGAGCAATAAAGCGTGGCAGGGTTTTTGGCAGGGTCTGCGCAACTCGTTCAAGTGTTGGATCATCAGGGGCGAATGCGCAAAATACAGCGGCACCTGAGCCGGTCAGTTGCGGCGAGGCATAGGCCGCGAGCAGCTTGAACAGCGCATCAATCGCTGGACTGCGCGCGCGCGCCACGGAGGTGAAGACGTTGCCGCGTTCACCCTGCTCAAAGTCTCCGAGATTGATACGCGCTTGGTCACGCACCAGCAAAGGGTCGGCGAACATGCTGGCGGTGCTGAGGTGTACTTCCGGACAGACTACCAGGTAGCGCGCGGCGGGCAGGGTCATGGGGGTAAGCTTTTCGCCTATCCCTTCAGCCCAAGCGCTGTGTCCGCGCACAAACACAGGCACATCCGCGCCGAGTTGTGCACCAAGCTCGGCGAGGGTGTCGATGGTTAGCTGGCAGCCCCATAGTTGGTTGAGCACCAGCAGGGTGGTGGCGGCATCGGAACTGCCTCCGCCCAGGCCAGCGCCGAGCGGGGTGTGTTTTTCAAGAAAAATATCCACACCCAAGCGCGTGCCACAGCGCTGCTGTAACAGGCGGGCAGCGCGGGTAGACAATCCATCATTCTCGCCAATGCCATGCAGCGGGGTGTGTTTGCGAATGTGCCCATCGTCACGCAGTTCAAACGCGAGGCGATCGCCATAATCCAAAAGCTGAAACACGGTCTGCAGTTGATGATAACCATCTGCCCTTTTGCCGGTGATGCGTAGCATGAGGTTGAGCTTGGCAGGTGCCGGCCACCAGGTTTTGCCGACCGTCAGAACGTCCATCGGTCAATTACCAAACGCAGGGTTATTTCACTGCGGCGCAGCTCAAATTTGCTGGGCAGGCTCATGCTCAGACCTGGGCCATTGGTTTCACTGTAGCGTTTGTATTCGATGCTCCAGCCTTGGCTGTTGAGGGTGAGGATGCGGCCTTGGGCATCAAGGGTGTAGCTGTCATCGCCTGTGGCAGGCAGACCAAGCAGCCAGGCACGCAGCGATTCAATCGGCACGCTCCAGCCGAGTGCTTGGTTGAGCATTGCTTCGCCATCCTCACCCTGGGTGACTTGTCCCTCGTGGTCGATGAGCGTCGCCCCACTGGGGTTGATGGTGAGCTGTAAGGCATTTTGACCAAGCGGTGTTTTGATGCTCAAAATTTGGTCGTTGGGTGTGCGCAACCAATCGAAGCTAATCTGGCCGCCGCCATCTTGAGTAAGGATGGCGGCGCGTCCTTCACAGCGCCAGTTATTGAGTTGTTGCATGGCATGTTGCCGGGCAAGCCATAAATCGAGGCGTTGTGCATCACGATCAAGCGCGCCTTCGGTGCTGGGCGGTGTACTGCTTTCCGCTGTTTCCGGCAGCGATGCGCAGCCACTCAAGCCTAATAACAGACCCAACATACTCAGCAATACGAATGTGCGGGGGGACAGGTTCATGGGGCGATGTATCACGGTTGCAGAGGGGCTTCTGCTCGCAGGCGAGCGTCAAGTTTAAGCAGGGACGTGTCGTGCGGGTCACGCTTGAGCGCTTCATCCAATAGCTTGCGTGCTTCAGCGTGGCGTTGTTGCGCAGCGAGTACTTCAACCAAATGCCCAGCGATTTCAGCATCTTGATCAAGCGCGAATGCTTGGCGCAGGTAGGTTTCAGCTTCGCTTAACTTGCCTTGGCGATACAGCACCCAACCCATGCTATCCATGGTCGCGGCACTTTTGGGGTCAAGCTGGAGCGATTGGCTAATCAAGGCATAGGCTTCGTCCAGTTTGACATTGCGCTCAGCCAGCGTAAAACCCAGTGCATTCAGGGCTTCAGGATTGCTTGGATCCTGGGCAAGAATGGCGCGTAAATCAGCCTCGGATTGGGCAAACAAACCGAGCTGCTCGCTCAAGAGCGCACGCGAATACAACAGGTCGGGTTCGCCGGGGACTTCATTCAGCGCCTGCTGAATTAAATCGTAGGCTTCCTGAATGTGCTCGGACTGGCGTAGCAATTGCGCTTCAAGCAGATAAAAACGCACCCGCTCCTCATCGGTGGGACTGAGGGCACGCGCCTGTGCCAGCCGATCACGCGCCGCTGGCATGCGGCCTGCGCTCATGTCGATCTGTGCCATGCGCAACAGGGCTTCGGTGGCAAATTCGGTGCCTTGGGTTTGGGCGTACCAACGCAAGGCGGCATCGTTTTGGCCGCGCTGCTCTGCCAGGCGACCGAGGTAGTAAGCCGTGGTGGCGGCACGATCTTTTTGTCGGTGCAGGATTTTTAATTCACGTTCGGCGGCGTTGAAATCGCCACTTTCCATGGCCAGCAGCGCCACAGCAAAGCGCAAGTCCTGATCGTTGGGAGATTTTTGCAGCATTTTACTGAGCAGGTCGCGCGCATCCTGAGTGCGCCCCGCTTCATGTAGAGCGCGGGCATAGGTCATGCGCAGGCGTTGATCCTTGGGGAATTGTTGCACCATATCGTACAGAACATCGACACCGGCGACGGAATCCTTCTGGCTGAAATAGCTTTCCGCGAGCAGCAGATAGGCGTCTTTGTATGTCGGGTCGAGGTGGATGGTTTTGCGCAAAGCAGCACGAGCACTGTCTGTTTCTTTGAAGCTCAGTGCAGCTTGTGCCAGCGTAAACCAGGCATCGGCATCATTCACTTGTGTTTGCGCAAGCTGATGCAATACCGGCAGGATGCTGGGACCCTCATGCACCAGCACAGCGAGAATCTGTTGATAACGTTCTTTGCGCTCAGGGTTTTTGGCGGGCAGATTCTGCGTGATGAGTTTGAGTGCGAGTGCGTCGTTTTGTTGACGCACAGCCGACAGAACTTCCAACGGCCAGCGCTCCTCGTTTTGTGGTTCGAGTTCGATCCATAAGGCCAGTGCTTGCTCGCTGGTGGCACTGTCACGGGCGAGGAGGGCGATTTTAACGGCGCGCTCGGCGGTGCGTGGGTCACGACTCAGCTGTGCGGCTTGTAAATAGAGTTTGCCCGCCTCCAGAACCTTGCCCTTTTGTCCAGCCAGTTCGGCCTGCATAAGCAGGTAAAAGGCTTGCGCACGTTGATCGTTCGCACTGCCCAAGCCTTGATGTGCCGGAAGAATGGTCAGTGCTTCGAGGGCATGCGAAGGCGCAGCAGATTCCTCGGATGAAGCATTCAGACCAGATGGTTGGGTGTTGGGAGAACTGACGCAGGCGTTAAGGCTCAGGCTTGCGCCCAGCCCCAACAAGGCAAAGAGCGAGAACGGCAAAACAATAGGTTTGGACATGGATTATCCTCATAAGGCTTGCGCATTCTAGCAGGATGTTCGCAGCCTGCGCCGCAGTGCAGCGCCTGCTTGCGGTATTTCCGTGTCGAATATGGGGGTGTCGGCTTGTCAATAAGCCGCGAATGCCGGAAAATCCCACGTTCTTTGTTATCCGCATCTTGCACGGGCTGGCACTATTACTTCCATGTCCATCATTGCCTTAGGTCTTAATCATCGTACCGCGCCGCTTTCGGTGCGCGAGCGTGTGGCCTTTACTACGGAACGGATGCAGCAGGCCTTGGGTGAAATGCTCCGTCTGCCGCAGGTGCGCGAGGGGGCGATTGTCTCCACCTGTAACCGTACCGAGGTGTATGCGGCGGTAGGTGAGACGGGCGAGCAAGAGGTGCTGCGCTGGTTTCCTGAAACCCACGGCCTGACGGATGCCGAAGTGCGTCCTTATCTTTATGTGCATCATGAGAGCGAGGCGATTCGGCATCTGTTGCGCGTGTCGTCCGGGCTGGATTCGCTGGTGTTGGGTGAACCGCAGATTTTGGGGCAAATCAAAACTGCCTACGCCCATGCGGGTGAAATGCGTGCCGTGGGCCCGCTGCTTAACCGATTGTTTCAACATGCCTTTTCCGTGGCCAAGCAGGTGCGTACCGATACTGCGATTGGTGCCAGCCCGGTGTCGGTAGCGTTTGCTGCCGTGAGTCTGGCCAAGCAGATTTTTGGTGATTTCAATCGCAAAACCGCGTTATTGATCGGTGCGGGCGAAACGATTGAGCTGGCGGCGCGTCATCTGCACAGTCATGGCATCGGGCGCATGGTGATTGCCAACCGCACCATTGAACGCGCCCATGCGTTGGCCGAGCCGCTGGGTGCGTATGCCATTGCCTTGAGCGAACTGGGCGAGCATTTGCATGAAGCCGATATCGTGATTACCGCCACCGCCAGCACCTTGCCGATTTTGGGCAAGGGCGCGGTGGAAAGCGCGCTCAAACGCCGCAAGCGCCGCCCGATTTTTATGGTGGATATCGCCGTGCCGCGCGACATTGAGCCGGAAGTCGGCACGTTGGAGGATGTGTACCTCTACACCGTCGATGATCTGGAGCAGGTGATTGACGAAGGGCGACGTTCGCGTCAGGAAGCCGCGCTGCAAGCTGAAGAGATCATCGACACCCAGGTCGGGCATTTTGTCGATTGGTGGCGGGTGCAGGGCGGCGTGGCGGTGATTCGCGAGCTGCGCGGCCATGCCGAGCAAGTGCGTGATGAAGTGTTAGAGCGCGCTTTGCGTGAGTTGGCGCATGGGCATTCCGCCGAAGATACCTTGCGTCATCTGGCACATGCGCTGACCAATAAGCTGATGCATGAACCTACCGTGGCCTTGCGTGAAGCCAGTCAGGACGGGCGCAATGAGCTGGCGCTGGCCACGCGGCGGCTGTTTGATTTGCCGCATGATTAGCAGGCTTTAGCCCGATCACTCTGGTCGTAGGTGCGAATTCATTCGCACAACAACCCGAAAGCGTGCGAATTTGTCGCACCTACTTTCCCCCCCCAAACATAAAAACAACATCCAAACCCCATGCAAGATTTTATTTTTGAACGCTTACAGCGTTTGGCCGAGCGCTTTGAAGAAATGAGCGCGCTGCTGTCCAGTCCGGAAGTCATTAACGATCAGACGCGTTTTCGTGATCTTTCACGCGAATATGCCCAGCTCGAACCCGTGGTGGCGAGTTTGCGTGCCTACGACGCGGCGCAAGCTGATCTTGTGGCGGCGCGTGAGATGGCGGCGGGCGGGGATGCGGAATTACGCGAGATGGCCGAAGAGGAAATTGGGCTACTCCAAGCGCAGTTAGACATCTACGAAAAGGAACTGCAAACCCATTTGCTACCCAAAGACCCGTTCGATAGTCACAATATTTTTCTGGAAATTCGTGCCGGAACCGGCGGTGATGAAGCGGCGATTTTCGCCGGTGATTTGATGCGCATGTACGCGCGCTACGCCGAACGTCAGCGCTGGCCGGTGGAAATTCTGAGCGAAAGCCCGGGCGAGCACGGCGGTTACAAGGAAGTCATTGCGCGCATTCAGGGGCAGGGCGCGTATTCGCGTTTGAAGTTCGAGTCCGGCGCGCACCGCGTACAGCGCGTGCCGGAAACCGAATCCCAGGGACGCGTGCATACCTCGGCGGCCACCGTGGCCATTTTGCCGGAATTGGATGAAGCCGAAGAAATCGACATCAATCCGGCGGAGCTCAAGGTGGATACGTTCCGCTCCTCCGGCGCGGGCGGGCAGCACGTCAACAAAACCGAGTCGGCGATTCGCATCACCCACCTGCCGTCAGGCATTGTGGTCGAATGCCAGGAAGAGCGTTCGCAACACAAAAACCGTGCGCGGGCGATGGGCTGGCTCAAGGCCAAATTGGTGGATATCGAGCGTAACGAACGCCAGAGTGCCCAGGCCGCCGAGCGCAAAAAACTGGTCGGCTCAGGCGACCGCTCCGAACGCATCCGCACCTACAACTTCCCGCAGGGGCGCATGACCGACCACCGCATCAACCTCACGTTGTACCGTCTGGACGAGTTGATGCAAGGCGCGTTGGAACAAGTGATCGAGCCGCTGAACCAGGCGCACCAAGCGGAATTGCTGGAAGAGCTGGGGCAGGGGGTGGGTGGGTTGTAGTCCAGGCTTGCGCTTCATCGTTGAATGTATATATTCGACGTATCTATCTTTTGCGGAGGCGACCATGAGTTACGCGCGTGTATTTAAATCCGGCAATAGCCAAGCCGTGCGCCTGCCCAAAGAGTTTCGCGTGAACGTGGACAAAGTACTCATCTTCCGGCGTGGCGATGAAATCGTATTGCGCGAGCACCCCATAAGCGCCGAAGCCATTTTTGACAGCTTGCAGACCTTTCCCGATGATTTTATGTGTGATGGCCGCGAAGATACCGTTCCGCAGGAGCGCGAGGACTTTTAATGACCGTGCGTTATCTGCTGGATACCAATATTTGCATCTACATTGCCAAGCATCATCCGCCTGAAGTGCGCGCGCGCTTTGCCAGACACAAGGCTGCCGAGCTTGCCATGTCCGTCGTGACCTTGGGTGAGTTGCGTTTTGGTGCAGAGAAGAGTGCGTCACGCGAACGCGCCCTACGCACGATCGAGCAGCTTGGGCAGGTGATCGAAGTCTGTGAATTATCGCCCGATGTCGGCGAACATTACGGTCAGATTCGGGCGCAGTTGCAACGCAAGGGCGAGGTTATCGGCAACAACGATCTTTGGATTGCCGCTCATGCGCGGGCGCGGGGATGGACGCTGGTGAGCAACAACACGCGCGAGTTTGAGCGCGTCGAAGGCTTGTCGCTGGAAAACTGGGTTGAGGCCTAAATTCAATCGAGTCTGCTCCACTGCCATGGTTGCAAGCATTTAGACGTGCCTTGAGTGACCGTTAACAATCAAGCATCGCCATTAAGCGCATAAGGGCATCATCGAGTACAACTTGCGGAACATGCTCAATTTTGCGCGCCTTTCGCGCCACAAGATCAAGCATCCTGACTTTATTGATAAGCGCAACACCCTGTGTTTTGCATCCTGTACCCGTCAAACTGACGGCAAAACCAGCATAGCGCGCAAAGTCGCCGCCTTGGGTTATCGGCGCAACCAGCACATCACCCAGTTGATTGAACTTCTTGGTGGTAAGCACGAGGGCTGGCCGCGTACCTTTTTGCTCATGACCCAGAGCAGGATCAAGCGGAACATTCACAATATCGCCCCGTTCAAAAACGGGCATCACCACACCTCTTGGCCTACGGGCTTGGCTGTATTCCAAAGCACCATATCGGCAGGTGGCGCAGCCTCGGGATTGCACTGAGCGAGCAGGTCGTCCAAGGTGTATTTGCGCTTGCGCGCCAAGACGATTTTTCCGTCGCCGGTCGTATGGAGAGACATCGCCTGTCCAGCCGCCAAACCCAAGTCCTTCAATACGAGCGGCGGCAATACCGCTACGGTACTGTTCCCGTATTTACGAAGCACGACATCCATTGCAACACCTGTTTAACATTGTTGAACTTTTGTTTGCAGTATATGGGTGGGATATTTTGGCGTCAAACACTGTTGAACAACGGCTCCAGCTATCATGCTTCGCCCAAAATGGCGCGGGATTTTTCATGTGTAGTTAGCAATTAAGGGTTTAATTCCAATCGAGTCTGACCCTATAGCCCTTCTCGATCGAGTCTGACCCCGCTTCTCTACCACTTCCACCATTGCCTACACCGCTTGAGCGTAGGGTTAGACCTACTCACTAGGGGAAACGCTGATTTATTCAGTGTTTCCCGCTTGGGGCAGGATGCCCCAACATGAATCAAAGACGTAAGTCTTTGATTCATGAGAGCTATCGCGGACATGTGCCGCGATGAGTGAGCTGATTTATTCCATGGATGGAATAAATCAGCATCTACCTAGAGCAACTCCACGCCGAAGCGGCGAACCGCCAGAGCGAACAGGCCGAAACAAACAACGGTGATGATGACGCAGGCCAATAAAGATGGCCAGAAACCGATGCGCGGAAGGAGTACCGGAAATGCGAGGAACATTGGCAATGTTGGGACAACATACCAAAATGTGTACCACGCATGATTTGCGATTTTTTCTTGGGGTTGGTTTTCAACGTACAGCCAGATAAGCGCAAGAACCGTTACGAGGGGCAGCGCGGCAACAAAGCCGCCGAGTTTGTCGCTGCGCTTCGCAAGCTCGGATACGAGCACGACGACTGCGGCAGTCAGAAAATATTTTGTAATGAGCCAGGCCACAATTTCTCCAAAGGTCTAACGTGGAGCTAAGGGGCGCCGCGCTTTTGCGGCGTCCCGCTTGAACGCAGGGTTATGCATTCTTTGGCGCGAACATGATGATTGACATGCCTACAAGGGCAACAGACGAACCCACCAGATCCCAAACTGTGGGCCTTATGCCGTCAACTGCCCATAACCAAAGAATGGCCACAAAAATGTAAACGCCACCATAGGCGGCATAGACACGCCCAGCTGCGGCTGGGTGCAACGACAAAAGCCATGCAAAAACTGCGAGGCTCAAACCTGCGGGAATGAGAAGCCACACGCTTTTCCCTTGCGTGAGCCAGAGGTAGGGGAGGTAGCAACCGATAATCTCGGCCACAGCTGTTACCAGAAAGAGCAAGACCGTTTTAATTTCAAGCATAGCGATTCGTGATTACCATCTGAAATGCATAACGTAAAGTTGAGGGGCGCACCGCTTTTGGTGCGTCCCTCTCGAACGCCATGTTAGGGCTATAGCACACCACGTTCTATTTCCTGCAGATAGATAAAGTCGGGAGCTTTTACGCCAACTTTTTCTCTTATTTCCCCGGCATTTTTTCTAATGCCTGCTGCTTTGTCAAAAACCGTCTTCCATGCCGGATAAGCTTCGACTTCGTGAATGATCAAAACGTGTTGCATGTGATATACCCCTGATGAGTAGCCCTAACGTGAAATATGCATCTTATAAGGTGTATATGTATTAAATTGAAATGAGCATAACGCATCTGCCGATAAGCAAACACCTTGTTTTATAAAAGACTGATGGAAATTAGCACGCCACCATGTCGAATTAAATAACACCGGCGAAAAAAACCTACGACCCCGCCGAGGATGAGTTTGTATTTTTAACACTATCCTTTACCGGATCGACTTTATCCACCCAGCCCCCGCCCATGGCTTTATAGGCATTAATCATTTCGCCGAAACCTGCGCTTTGTGCATCGACGGCGGTGAGTTGGGCGCTAAATAAATCATCTTCGGAATTAAGGACTTCCAGATAACTGGTTAATCCATTATCAAAGCGCAAACGGGCGAAATAGGCCGATTCTTGCAGGGCGAGGACGCGCTTTTGTTGCGCGCTGAGGGTCTGGCGGGTTTTGTCGATGCCGGTCAGGGCGTCGTTGACTTCGCGCAGGGCGGTTTGGGCGCTTTGCAGATAGCGGATTTTCGCTTGTTCATATACGGCTTCGGCGGATTGCACCTGGCCTTCGATCTGGCCGAAGGTGGTCAGTGGGGCGGTGAGTCCGGCGGCCATGTTCCAGGCTTGTGCCTGCCCGCTGAACAGGCTGGAGAGCGGGTTGCTGGCCGTGCCGAGTGCGCCGGTAAGCGACAGGCTGGGGAAATACAGCGAGCGTGCCACGCCGACTTGGGCATTGGCGGCGACCAGTTGCGCTTCGGCGCTGAGGATGTCCGGGCGACGTTGCAACAGGCTGGCGGGCAGGCCTGCGGGAATCGGCGGCATGGCCAGTTTGTCGAGTGGCTTGCCGCGTGGAATCTCGCCGGGATTGCGCCCCAGCAGGGTGGAAAGCAGGTTTTCCTGCACGGCGATTTGCTGTTCGATGCCGGGGATGGCGGCCTGGGCAAGCTGGTATTGCGATTGCACTTGGGCAAGCTGAAGTTGCGAGATGACTCCGCCTTTGAAGCGCAGTTCAAAGATATGCAGGGTGTCGGCATAGTTTTTCAGCGTGGCCTGGGCGATGGCGAGTTTGGCGTCGCTGGCACGCAGGGCGATGTAGCTGGAAGCGATCCCGGCAACCACGCTGAGCATCACCGCGCGGCGCTCTTCTTCCGTGGCTTGTACCTGGGCTTGCGCGGCCTCGGTGGCGCGGCGGGTGCGGCCAAACAGGTCGATTTCCCAAGCCAGGTTGAATTGCGCGGCATACATACCGGAGGGATTGGCGACGCTGGAAGGGAAGGGTGACGCGCTGGCTTCGGTGCTGCGCGTGCGGCTGGCATCGGCGCCTGCGCCGATCTGCGGGAAATAGGCCGAGCGCGTGGTTTGCAGCGCGCCGAGGTATTGATCGACGCGCGCGCGGGCGAGCTGGATGTCTTTGTTGCTGCTGACCGCGTCGGTGATGAGTTGGTTGAGCACTGGGTCGTTGAAGCCTTGCCACCAGAGGAGGTCGGTGTCGGCTAAGGTTTCGCTCGTGGTTGTGCGCCATTGTTCCGGCATTTGAGGTTCTGGGCGCACGTAGTCCGGGCCGACGGTGCAGGCGCTTAGCAGGCTGCCAATGAGTAGTAGGGTGGGAAGTGTGGTTTTTCTAATCATGCCGCCGGGGGTGTTGTTCGCATTTCCCATGGAGTGGGGGTGCAGCATGGCCTTGCCCCCCTCTCCCCAACCCTCCCCCGCGAGGGGGGAGGGGGCTAAATCCTTGAGTCTGCGCATCATGACGTGCCCTCCGTGTTGGTCGCCTTCTTGCCCATGTCTTCCAGGGTGACAAAAAACAGCGGCACGAAGAAGGTGGCGATTAGGGTGGAGAACAGCATGCCGCCGATCACCCCGGTGCCGATGGCGTGCAGGCTATTGGCTCCGGCGCCGGTGGCGATCGCCAGCGGAATCACGCCGAGGATAAAGGCCAGCGAGGTCATGACGATGGCGCGCAGGCGCAGTCCGGCGGCTTCGATCACCGCATCGACGGTGTTCATGCCCAGGCGCACGCGCTCGATGGCGAATTCGACGATCAGAATGGCATTCTTCGCCGACAAGCCCACCAGAATGACCAGGCCGACCTGAAAGTACACGTCGTTTTCCATGCCGCGCGCCCAGGTGATGAGCAATGCGCCGAGGATGGCGAACGGTACGCTGAACACCACGGCCAGCGGCAGCGACCATTTCTCGAATTTGGCCGCGAGCAATAAAAACACCACGATCAGGCCGAACACAAAGGCCAGTGTGGAGGTATTGCCCGAGCCGATTTCCTGTAAGGCTTGCCCCGCCCAGGCGTAGGAAAAGTCGCTGGGCAAGACTTCTTGCGCCACGGCTTGCATGGCGGCAATCGCCTGGCCGGAACTGAAGCCCGGCGCGGCATTGCCGGTGAGCTTCACTGCTGGGTAGCCGTTGAAGCGGGTGAGCAGTTTGGGCGCGGCAATGTAGCGCGTGGTCATCAGCGTGGAGAGTGGCACCATATCGCCGCGCCGCGATTTGATGTACACGCCTTCAAAGTCGGAGGGCTTGATGCGGTAGGAGGCATCGGCCTGGATGACCACCCACCAAATGCGGCTGTATTGACTGAATTGGCCGACAATCTGCGAGCCGAACAGCGCCTGCATGGTTTGAAACACATCGGCGACCGGCACATCCAGCAGCTCGGCCTTGCTGCGATCCAGGTCGACAAATAACTGCTGGCTATAGGCGTTGAAGGTGGTGCTTACGCCTTGCAGCTCCGGCCGCTGTTTGGCCTTGGTCAGAAAATCCTGCATGACCTTTTGTGTGGTGGCGGTATCCCCTGCGCCACGGTTTTGCAGATAGAACTCGAAGCCGCCGGTGGTGCCCAGTCCGGGAATGGACGGCGGGTTGATGGCGAAAGCGACGCCGTCCTTGAACTGGGAAAACTGCGCATTGAACTGCGGCACGACCTTGAAGCTGGAGAGCGCGGGGTCGGTGCGCTCGGCAAAAGGCTTGAGCAGCACAAAGGCCAGCGAGGCATTGTTCTTGATCTGCCCGTCCAGCAGGCTGTAGCCGTCCACCACGCCGACATCCTGCACGGCGGGGTTTTGCAGCAGCATGTTTTCCACCTTGGTGGAGAGCTGCTTGACCACTTCGGCACTGGACGTATCCGGGGTTTGCATCACCACAAAGAAGTAGCCTTGGTCTTCATCCGGCACAAAGCTGCTCGGCACTAGGTGGAACAGGCCGACAATCGCCAGAATCACGCCAAGATAGAGCGCAAAACCGATCAGCTTGTGGTGCAACATCCAGCGTACTCCGGAGAGGTATCCCTGACGGATGCGCTCGAACGCGTTTTCAAACCAGAGGAAAAAGCCTTTTTTCTGCGCATGTTTGTTTTTCAGCACTAAAGCCGCCAGCGCGGGCGAGAGGGTGAGGGCGACAATACCGGAAATCACGATGGACACGGCCACGGTGACGGCGAATTGCTGGTACAGGGTGCCGGTCACGCCGCCGAGGAACATGGTGGGGATGAACACCGCCAGCAGCACCAGTACGATGGAAATCAGCGCGCCGGCAATTTCGCTCATGGCGCGCTTGGCGGCCTCCAAGGGGGGAAGACCATGTTTCTGCATGTGTTCTTCCACGCTTTCCACCACCACGATGGCATCGTCCACCACCAGGCCGATGGCCAGGATCAGGCCAAACAGGGTGAGCATATTGATGTGATAGCCCAGCGCGTGCATGCCGATAAACGCGCCGACAATCGAGATGGGTACGGCCAGAATCGGGATCAGGGTGGCGCGCAGCGATTGCAGGAAGATAAACACCACGAGCACGACCAGGATGACGGCCTCGAAAAAGGTATGCACGACCTTGTCGATGGATTCCTGGGTGAACACGCTGGAATCGTTGACCACGCGGTAATCCAATCCATCGGGAAACTGTTTTTTCAATTCAGCCAGGCGGGCGCGTACCAGTTTTGAGGTTTCAATCGCATTCGCACCCGGCTGTTGGTAGATGGCAATCGTGGTCGCAATTTTGCCGTTCATACGGCTGGCGACCGAATAGTCCAGCTTGGCCAGTTCCACCCGCCCCACGTCATGCAGGCGCACGATGGCCGCGCCGTTCTGGTCGGTGCGGATAATGATGTCGCCGAACTCATCCGGGTTGCTCAACATGCCTTGCGCGGTGACCACGAAGTTTTGCTGCACGCCCGACAGGGTGGGCGACGCGCCGAGCTGGCCGATGCCGAAGGTCTGGTTCTGGCTCTGGATGGCGCGCGCCACTTCATCGGTGCTCATGTTGAACTGCGCCAGCAAGTCCGGGCGCAGCCAGATGCGCATGGCGATGTCGGGCAAGCCGAGTACCGAGGCGCGGTTGGCACCGGGCACGCGCTTGAGTTCGTCGAGCACGTAGAGATTGGTGTAGTTGTCGACAAAGGTGCTGTCGAAGCGCTCGTCGGTGGCGAACACGGAAACCACCATGTTCATCGAACTGGACTGGCTTTCCACCGTCACGCCTTTTTGCACCACGGCCTGCGGCAGTTGTGACATGGCCTGGCTGACGCGGTTTTGCACGTTCACCTGGTTGATGTCTGGGTCGCTGCCCGGCGTGAATAGCACGTTGATGCCGACATTGCCGCTGGACGAGCTGTTGGAATAGAAATACAGCAGGTTGTCGATGCCGTTAAGCTGCGTTTCGATCGGCGCGGCCACCGTCTGCGCGATCACGTCGGCGGTCGCGCCGGGGTAGCTGGCGCTGATGGAAACCTGCGGCGGCGCCATGTCCGGGTATTGCTCCACCGGCGTGACCAGCATGGACAACGCGCCGCCGATCAGGATGAGGATGGAGATGACGGCGGAAAGAATCGGCCGGGCGATGAAGTAATGAGTGAACATGCCTGACTGCTCTTTAGCTTTTTTGCGCGGCGGGTGCGGCGCTGATGCTCACCGGCTTGCCCGGCTGCACCTTGCTCACCCCTTCGATGACCACGCGCTCGCCGCCTTGCAGCCCGCTTTCGATCAGGATGTTCTTGTCGCCAACATAATCACCCACGACGACCGGGTGCATTTCGGCGGTATTGTCGCTCTTGATGACGTAGACGAAGTGTCCTTTCGCCCCCTGCATCACCGCGAGTTGCGGAATGACGATGGCGTCCGGGCGCATCGCGCCGAGAATGCTCACGTTGACGAACATGCCGGGGCGCAGGCTGCGATCCGGGTTGGGGATGACGGCGCGCACCAGCATGGTGCCGGTATTGGCATCGTAGGAGGGGTCGGAAAAATCGATCTGTCCCCGGTGCGGGAAAACCTGACCGCCGGGCAACGTCAGCTCCACCTCCAGCTTGTTTTCAGTGGGCATGACGATTTTTTTCTCGACGATCAGCTTGCGCAGGTGTTCTTCCTGGTTTTGCGACACGCTGAAACTCACCCAGATGGGGTCGAGGGCGGCGATGTAGGTCAGCTTGGAGTCATCGGACATGGCGTTGATGTACGCGCCCTGGCGCTGCATGGCCTGGCTGGCCTGGCCGTCGAGCGGCGCATAGATCCGCGTGTAGCCAAGATTGAGTTTGGCTTCCTCGACCGCGGCTTCGGCGGCGTACACGGCGGCGCGCGAGCCGTTGAGCTCCCCGGTGGCGTTGTCCAGGTCGCTCTGCGAAACCGCATTGAGTTTGGCCAGCGGCTTGATGCGCGCGTAGTTGGCCTCGGCGGTGCTCAGGCGCGCCTGCTGCATTTTCAGCTGCCCCTGCATGGCATCGAGCTGGGCTTGAAAAGGCTTGGGATCGATGGTGAACATCAACAGCCCTTTTTTGACCGCGCTGCCTTCGGTGTAATGGATGGCATCAAGAAAGCCGGATACGCGCGCGGTGATTTCCACGCGCTGCGAACTTTCGGTCTGCGCGACAAAACCCATGTCGGCAGGCAGGGGTTGCGGCACGATGGTCTGCATTACAACCGCCGGAGCCGGGCGCTGGGCAGGCGCAGGTGCGTCCTTGCCGCAGGCGGTCAGCAGAGTTACACAAAGCAGGCCAAGGCCAACGTGAGATGAATATCGGTCAAAAGAAAACATGCCAGCTCCAACGTGCGCAATTAGTGCAAGACCAGCGTGGAAGATAGGCGAGTTTTATCATCTTGACCATGTTGGCGTGGTTTTCCTGTCTTCGATTTCGCTGAACACGGTGTTTTTGCGCGTAGACCAAGCGCTATATCAGGCCAAGCAAAATGGACGCAACTGGGTGGAGTGGTGGTGAGATGCCTTTAGTCGTGCCTCTGCGTCATGGGGTTGTAACCCCAGTCCACTAGCCTCCGGGGTCTTAATTCTATGGAGTCCTGGTGTTATGAAGTTCAAGCCTGTTTTTGCTTTGGCGGCACTGCCTTTTGCAGTCTTGGTTGGCTGTGGCGGTGATGATGCTGTGGTGTTGCCCGAAGTGGTCACCCCGCCGATGACCGTGACCATTGCCCACATCAACGACCACCATTCCAACCTCGCCACGCTGTCGCAAAGCCTCAAGTTTAATGGCAAGGACACCACCGCTGAGATTGGCGGTTTCGCGCGAGTGAAGACGGCGATGGATCAGATGGCGGGCAAGCCCAATCTGCTCAAGCTGCACGCCGGCGATGCTCTGTCGGGTACGCTTTATTACACCCTGTTCAAGGGCGAAGCCGATGCGGCGATGATGAATACCGTGTGTTTCGATGCCATGGCGATCGGCAACCATGAATTCGACGAAGGCGACGAGCGTCTGAAGAGCTTTATCACTATGTTGCAGGCCGGTTCGTGCAAGACCCCGGTGCTTTCCGCCAACGTTTTCCCCAAGGTTGGCACGCCACTGGCACCGACCAAAGTGGACGATTACATCAAGCCCTACACCATCAAGGATTTCGCTGGACAGAAGGTTGCTATCGTTGGCCTGACCATCAAGGGCAAGACGCAGGGTTCTTCCAGCCCGCTGTCGACCACGGTGTTTGAAGATGAAGCAACGGCCGCGCAAAAGGCCATCGACGCGCTCAAGGCGCAGGGTGTGCAGCGCATCGTGCTGCTTAGCCACATCGGTTACAGCATGGATAAGAGCATTGCCGCCAAGCTGACTGATGTGGACGTGATTGTGGGTGGTGATTCGCACAGCCTGCTGGGTGATTTCAGCGCTTACGGCATCACCTCGTCCTCTGGCAGCTATGCAACCATGGCCAAGAACAAGGATGGCGACAATGTCTGCATCGTGCAGGCTTGGGAATATGCCAAGGCCATGGGCGAGCTGACCGTCAACTTCAATGCCAAGCAAAGCGTGGACAGCTGCTCCGGCAAGGAGCACCTGTTGTTGGGTGAAACCTTCACTCGCAAGGATGCTGCAGGCAAGACCGTGACCCTGGCGGGTGCTGATCTTGACGAGGTCAAGGCCATTATCGCCAAGGATGCCCAGCTGTGGTCGCTCAAGCCGAATGCCAGCGCCGAGGCCGTGCTCAAGGGGTACGCCGACAAGGTGGATGCAATGAAGAAGGAAGTGATCGGCACAGCGACCGAGTTGCTTTGCCTGGAGCGTATTCCTGGTGGTGGCACCTCCAAAACGCCGGGTTGTACCGCAGCCACGAATGCCCATGGCGGCGACATTTCCAACCTGGTGGCTTATGCCTTCCGCGACATGAGCATCACCTCGCAGATCGCGATCCAGAATGCAGGTGGTGTGCGTATTGACGTTCCTGCGGGCGATATCACCATCGGCACGGCCTATACCCTGTTGCCCTTCGCCAACACGTTGACCGAGCTGGATATGACTGGTACGGAAATCAAGGCGGTGCTGGAAGAGGCGGTGGAATATGCGGTCAAGACCGGCGGTTCAACCGGCGCTTATCCGTATGCCGCCGGTCTGCGCTGGACAGTGGATCTGTCCAAGCCGGCGGGTTCGCGCTTCAGCAATTTGGAATATAAGGGCAAAAAGGACAGCGCTTGGAGTGCTTTGAACATGAGCAGCAGCTATAAGGTCGTGACCAACAACTTCCTTGCTCAGGGCAGCGATGGCTATGCCACCTTCAAGAAGGTTTCCGATAGCGGTCGCTTCTTGGACACCTACCTTGATTATGCTCAGTCCTTCGTGGATTACACCAAGAAGACCAAGGTACTGAATAAGTTGCCGGTGAGCGAGTACTCGACCCAGGCGATTTATGACAAGAACGGCTTGCTGCAGCAGTAATCCGTAACCGTCCGACAGCGATAAAAACCCGGGGCACAGGCTCCGGGTTTTTTATTGCCTGTTGTTTAATGGATACTGGCTGCGTTAAGAATCTGTTCACGATCTCGCCATTGAACGGAAAATGGTCGCCAAAAACGTGTAGGTGCGAATTCATTCGCACAATTCAGGCGCGTTTGTGCGAATGAATTCGCACCTACAGCGTCGTTTCACGAAGGTTTTTAGCCTCAAAAAAGATCGTGAACAGGTTCTAAGAAAATGCAAAGCGGCGGAGGGACAACATGCAATTGACAGCCTTGCGCGGTGTAGGCGAGGCGACCCTGGCGCGTTTGCATAGCTTGGGGTTGCGTAGTGTGAGTGATGTGCTGCTGCACGCGCCCCTGCGCTATGAAAACCGCACCCGCCTGAGCATGATTGAGCGTTTGCAGCACGGCGAAGATGCGCTGGTGGAAGGCGTGATCCAAAGTGTGGATAAAGGCCAGAAGAACCGCGCGCAGCAAACCATCTGGCGCGCGAGCCTGGCGGATGACAGCGGAGTGTTGAATCTATGGTTCTTCAATCCGCCGCCGGGTGTGTTGGCGGCGTTGGTGCCGGGGCAGGCGGTGCGCGTGTTCGGTACGGTCAAGGGTGGGCTGGTGGGTTTCGATATGGCGCACCCGGAGCTGATTCGCTTGCCTTCTCCGCTGGCCACCGCGCTGACACCGGTGTATCCGTCGGTGGCGGGTTTGTCGCAAACGCTGCTGCGCCGCGTGGTGAGCGAGGCGTTGAGCCTGTGGGCGCGCGATGCGCAATTATTAGCGGAATACCTGCCCACCGAGCTTCTGGCAGCGCAGGGTCTGGGCAGTTTGCGCGAGGCAGTGTTGCGCTTGCATCAGCCGTCGCCGCATGAGACTGGCGCGGAGGTGGCGCGGCAGCGTCTGCTGTTCGAGGAATTGCTGGCGCAACAACTGGCTATGCGTCGCTGGAAAAGTGGTGCCGAAAATCATCAAGCCAGCCCCTTGCCGCAGCAGGCGGCGCTGGCGCAGCGTTTGCGTGCGGGCTTGCCCTATGCGCTGACCGGGGCGCAGGCGCGGGTGTTGCATGAGATTGCTGCAGACATGGCCAGGCCGCGCCCGATGCGTCGCTTGGTGCAGGGCGACGTGGGCGCGGGCAAAACCGTGGTGGCGGCCTTGGCCGCCTGTGCGGCGCTGGAAGCCGGGCAACAGGTGGCCTTGATGGCGCCGACCGAGCTGTTGGCCGAACAGCACCAGCGCAATCTCACCGCTTGGTTTGCACCCTTGGGAGTGGCGGTGGTGGCCTTGACAGGCAGCTTGAAGGGCGTGGCACGGCGCAAAGCACTGGAGGCGGTGGCACAAGGTCATGCCGGGGTCGTGACCGGAACCCATGCCCTGTTTCAGGAAGGGGTGGCTTTTCACGAGCTGGGGTTGATCGTAATCGACGAACAGCACCGTTTCGGCGTGCAGCAGCGTTTGGCGCTGAGTGAAAAAGGACGCCAGGGCGAGCGCCACCCGCATCAACTGGTGATGACCGCCACGCCGATTCCGCGCACCCTGGCCATGACCGCCTATGCCGATCTGGACGTGTCGGTGCTGGATGAACTGCCGCCGGGACGCACGCCGGTGCAGACCGCCGCCGTGCCGGACAGTCGGCGGGATGAGGTGATGGCGCGTTTGGGCACGGCTTGTCGCGCCGGGCGGCAGGCGTATTGGGTGTGTACGCTGATCGAAGAAAGCGACAAGCTCGAAGCCAAGGCGGCGGAAGAGGCGCATCTGTCTTTGACGGCCTCCTTGCCCGATCTGCGCATCGGCCTGGTGCATGGGCGCATGAAGCCGCGTGACAAGGACGCGATCATGCAGGGCTTCAAAGCCGGTGAGCTGGATATTCTGGTGGCCACTACGGTGATCGAGGTCGGCGTGGATGTGCCCAATGCCTCGTTGATGATAATTGAAAACGCCGAGCGGCTGGGCTTGGCGCAACTGCATCAACTGCGCGGGCGGGTGGGGCGCGGGTCGGTCGAATCGAGTTGCGTGCTGCTGTTCAGCCCGCCATTGTCAGCAATTGCCAAAGAGCGATTGGCGGTGATGCGCGAGAGCAATGACGGTTTTTTGATTGCGGAAAAAGACTTGGAGCTACGCGGGCCAGGCGAGTTTTTGGGCACGCAGCAGACCGGGTTGGCGCGGATGCGCTTTGCCGATCTGGCACGTGATGGTGACATCATCCCCCAGGTGCGCGAAGCGGCGGATGTGCTGTTACGCGATCATCCGCAGGCGGTCGAGCCGCTGATCGAGCGCTGGGTGGGCGCGGGCATTGAGTTGGCCAAGGTTTAAGGTTTGACCTCAAACGCGCCCGGTTTCATCAAGGGTATGTAGTCAGCGTTATAGGTGCCGCCTTCGGCAAAGCTTTTGTTTTCATCAATCAGCGTTGGCACATTGCCTACAAGATAGCTGTCTTTAACCGGGCTTTCACGATCCACGGCGCGATCGGTAATTACCTGGCCTTGGGCGTAGGGCGTGTCATCGGCGTGGGTGAAGGCTTCATTTTCTGTGCGCAGATAGTGGTAATTGACCGGGGTTTGCGGGAAGACATCCTTGCCCTTGGCGTAGCGCTGGGTGACCACCACTTGGCGGTAGCGCGCCGCCGCAGCCAGCGCATCCTGTTCAGGTGGATAGAGCAGCGCGCCTTGCACATGGCCTTCTGCAGTGAGGTAGTCACCGCGTGCGGTCATGGTGCGCATCAGGGCTTGGCGTGCCTGTTGCGATTGTTTGAATGCCTCGGGGCTTGAGGTGTCAATGCGCGGCCAGTCGCTCGCATAGCCGCGTGCCTTTTGAATGCTGCTGGCAAGGGCGTTTTCGATGGACGCTGGCATATCGCCGTACAGGCTGGCTCCAACGACATTGTCGAGGAAGTAGCGCAACTCGCCTTTATTGGCGTAACGATTGATCGGGTCACCCATGTGCGCGCTGCCCGGGGTTTCGCCAGGTGTCAGGCCTGTTTTGGCCTGGTAGCCGAGGTAGTTCATTTCACCCCAGCCGCTATCGCCCGCCCATTTGCGTGGTAAGGCCCAGGTGCTGTCGATGGTGTTACCGGTGCCGGAGGTGAAACTTGCTCTGATCTCAGTGCGGTATACGCCACTGTGGCAGCCGATGCACTGGGTCATTTCTTCCATGTTTTGCGGGCGCAGTGCGCCATCCTTGTCTTCGATAAAGCCAGCCAGGAACCAGCCTGTGCCGTTATCCACCCAGCCTTGGCTGTTGTTGCCAAACACGGGTAAGCCTTCTTCCTTGTCGCCTGGGCGGAAGTCTTGATGATGGAATTCCTTCCATTTGTACATGTAGCGAATTTCCTTGACCCGCTGGGCGCGGGCGCCGGGGAAGCGGCTGATGCCCGGATTGCTACCATCGGCGGCGACATCCACATAATGCAAGGGGTGGGCAAACTCGGTGCCGACCGGGTATTCCCCGCGCAATAGAGCTGCGGTTTTGGCAAAACCAAGGTAGTTTGCCCCATCGGCTGGGGTCAGGCGGTCTTGAATGGCGCGTTCCACCAGATCAAGGTTGCGCTTGTAGATATCAAGGCTGAATGTGCCGCCTTCGGTCAGCATGAAGGCCACGGGCAGGCGGATGTAGATGCCGGAGACGGAGCCGGTCATCGGGCTGAAAATGCCGTAGGGCATGAAGTTCACCGCGCGCCAGCCGGTGTTCCAGCCTTGCCCGTCGTTAAAAAAGCCGCGTGCTTCCACCAGGCTGCGTACAAAACCATCACTTTGCGCGGGTAGGTCAGCTGGCGCCAGCGCAGGGAACAGGCGGAAAGGCGTATCGACCTGACCATCCCAATTTTTGGGATTGCCGGGGCGTTGCGCAAAGGCGGCACTCCAGTTGTCCTCACGGATATAGCTGCGCATGTCCCAGCTTGCCGGCGTCATACCCAGCGTTTTGACGGCTTCGAGCAGTTTTTCCGGGGTCAGGGTGTTTTCCCAGCGATTCACGGTCGCCAGGGGAGCCAGTTGGTCAAATGGCGCGAAGCTGTAATCCAGTTGCAGATTGCCCAAACGCGCCACTGCGCCAGCCTGCGGCAGGTTGTTGCCGAGCTGGATGCCGTACACCCCGTTGGTGTGACAGAACTGACAGGCGTTTTGTGTGCCATTCGAGGTCTCGATATAGCACTGCGCGGGAATATGCGGATAAGGATTGGAAAACAGCAGGGTGGACATTTTTTCGCCACGCAAACTTCCACTTGGGTTGATCGGCGGTTCAGGCGTTGGGTTGGCAGGGGGCGGTGTTGGCGTCGGTGAACTGCTTGCGCTATCGCTGGAGGATGAGCCGCCACAGCCTTGCAGATAGAGGGTGGAACCTGTGGCGATGGCAATAAACAGGGTAAGCAGGGCGTAAGGGTATTTCATTCGAGGATACTCATTTCGATAGGACCATGCCTTAGAACAACCTACGATGTGCTAAGGCATGGTCTAAAAAGACCAAGACAAAAAGCCGGATCACAAGGATCCGGCTCAGTCAATCAAGTCATGTCTAACAAGTCATGCGCCTTGCGGAGCATTACTTGATGGCAGGCAAGCCACCGATATAACCGACTGGAGCGTCGAATACGTTGATTTTGGTACCCAGCTCAGTCTTCAGATTAGCCGGTACTTTGCTCGGCAGGTCGCCCAAGTGCTGGTTGTTGCTCATGATGTAAGCAAAGCCATTCATGTCATCAACCACTTGCAGACCGGTGTTCTCGGCACCTGCGGTAGAGGACAGGATGCGTACCAGCTTCTTGGTGTCGACGTTGTAGGCCCACACGTAGTTGTTGACGTGCATACCGGAGTCTTCACCGATGAACAGGGTGCGCATCTTCTCAGAGAAGAACACGTTGTCAGTGTTGGCGACCTTGGTCACGTCAGCGGTGTTGCCCACTGCATCGGCAGTGATGTCCTTGCCGAGCAGGTCGGTTTCAACGTACATCTTGGCACCAACGTAGTCAGAAGCGATGCTCTCGCCACCGTTGATGGTCTTCTGGCCAGATGCGAGGTCGATGGTGTAGGTTGCACCGGCAGAGAGTTTCTTCAGTTTGATGTGGTCAGCGGGTTCGCCGGCCATGGAGGTCATGCTGTCGCGGATGGCGGAGATGGCCATGTAAACCTTCTTATCCTTGGCGTTGACCGCGATGCCTTCCATCTTGGTGAACTCGGTGGTTGCGCCCAACAGAGCGGCATAACGACGGGTTTCGAGGAAGGCGGCAGCCTTCTCCATGCCAGCATTGACTTTCAGGCATTCGTCAGAGGTCGAACCGGAGCGAACGCGGGTGTAACCGGCTTCGCATGTTGGGTTGCCAGCGGCATCCTTGGTCGAGGCTACATAGCTGAAGATCTTGTCGAAGCTTGCGCCGCCATCAATGATGGCCTTGATTTCAGCATTGGTGCTCTTGCCCAGCTTGACCCAGGTCAGGTTGGCTACACCGCCGTTGGCATCTGAAGTCTGGTTCCACTTGGCTGCATACAGCGTGCCTGCGGAAAGATCCTTCTCCTTGTCGGCCACGAACATGGTCATAAGACCGTGGGTACCGTCATCGCCCAGATAGGCGGTACGGCTATCCGGCATGACCTTGGCCATTTCCCAGGTACCGCGACCCATGGCGTAGTGCTTGACGATCTTGCTGCTGCCGTCTTTGGCTACAGTGACTTCAGGAATCCAGCCGTAGTGGTAGGGGTTGGCGGTCGGGAAGCCATTGAAATACAACTCGGTCATCGCCTTGATGCCATCAGTGGTGGATGTGCTCTCGGATAGCGGGTTTTGCTGGAGATCGTAGTCTTCTTCAGAGCCAAGGTGGGTATTCCAGTTGGTCTGTGAGCCGAAACAGTTGATCCAGGTACCGTTGACAGAGGAGAAGTCCAAAGGCTTCTGGCTGGCGACAGTCAGCTTGCCGGAGGTCTTGTCCTGGCTGATGCCGGAGAGCAACATGCCGGTAGGAACGCGGCCAGTGGCTTCGGATTTGTCGGAAAGCAGCCAGTCGTACTCAAGGTGAGTAACCAGCCACAGATTGCCATCCACGTTGAGCAGGCTGTTTGCATCAGGAGTTTCCATGACAACAGGCTTGCCGAACGGATCCATCAGCGGGTTCATTTTGTGGTCGTAGGCCTGGCCCGCGGGATGCGGGTTGTTGGCGACCTTGTCCTTCAGGCTGAACAGGGTGTTATAGGCCAGCGGGTATTCCTTCACGGAACCGTCGGTCATGGTGACTTTGGCCACAGACTTGGTGTAAGTCTTGATCATGTCGGCGGTGGCGGTGGACACCGGAGTTTCAGTGAACTCAACAGTCTTGACTGTGGGTGCAACAGGGGTAGGTTCAGCGACAACATCATCGCCACCGCAGCCGGTGAGGGCAATGCCGACAGCTAGTGCAACGGCGGTCAAGGGGAACAGGGCAAGCAAACGTGGGTTCATGGAACAGTCTCCGTTCTGTGGTTTTTCAAGTTGGTTGTTATGCAAAGCCCGCACTTTATGGATTAGTTTTGTTTATTTTTGATGACAATGCCGTGGCCGAAGGGGCTTGGGTGTAGGCTTGGCTTCATTAGAGGCGTGGATTGGGGTGAGTTTTTTGGGTATGAGCGAGCAGCGCGTGCCGCGTGCGTGGTTGGTTGCGCCGGGGTCGTTGACCAAGCGCTTGCGGCGGGTGTGTCCAGGGTTATTGCGCGTTGAGGTGTTGGCCGAGGGGTGGGTGCGCGCCGATTCTGTGGTGGCGAGGGTACTTGGCGTGCCTTGTGGGGTGTGGGTGTGGCGGCGTGAGGTGGTGTTGCGTTGTGACGCACAGCCTTACGTTCATGCGGTGAGCTTTGCGGGACGGGCGGGCGTGCTGCGCCTGGGGCTGCAGCGTTTGGGGCGGCGGCCTTTGGGGGAGGTATTGTTCAGGCGCGGTTCGCGCTGTGAAAAAAAAGGCGTGCTGCGGCGTTTTGGCGCACATCTGCCGGGGGAGCCATGGCGGCGCTGGAGTGTGTTTCAGGCGCATGAGCATCGTGTGTTGCTGTATGAGGATTTTCTGGCGGCTTTGCCACTGAGGCGGGCTTGATGTGATGGACTGTCATGTGAGTGCAGCCTATGCGGTGTAGTTTTCGCGTTCATTCATAGGACTTACGCAAAACCGCCCCAGCGGCGTTCAAGCGCCTCGCCGTACTTGGTGTACTGTCTTCGGCGCTTTGCCTTGCTGGAACACTTTTGCGTAAGTCCTAATTCATTGCCAAAGGGAGGTAGAACCATGCTAAAGCTTGAAGAGCTGGCCGGGTCGGTGTCCGAGGGCTGCGCGCATGTGGTGCGCCTGCGTTTGCAGGAGTTCCTACAGCGTGGACAAGCCTTGCGCGATGCGCCACAGACCGAGGAGGCGCTGCATGATGCGCGCGTGGCAATTCGTCGGGCGCGGGTGTGGTTGAAGCTGGCGGGGGATGCCGTGGCGGTGTCGAACAAGAATCGTCATGCCTTGCGTGCGTTTGCGCGCGAGAGTTCGCCAGTGCGTGACATGGAGGTGCAGTTAGCTTGGCTGGAGGGATTGCAGCTCGAAGAATCTGAGCAGCTGGGCCAGCAGGCGTTGTTGACGGTATTGCACGAGGATTTTGAGCGGAAACGGGCTTTGTTGCTGGAAACCTTGCCGGAGGCATTGGCGGGCGCAGAACATGCGTTGAAAACCCTGCATCCGCTGGATAAGCATGATGAGCCATTGGGCGAGTGGCTGGCTGGGCAGTGGATGGATGTGGCCGCGTTTTTGATCGAGGATGTGCCGCATCTTCCTGATAATTTGCACGCGGTGCGCTTGGTTGCCAAGCAGTTGCGTTATCTGTTGGAGCCGCTGGTGGATGCTCTGGGCGCAGGGGATGTAATGCAGCCGCTACGCCGTGGGCAGGATGCGCTAGGGCGGGTGAATGATGTGCAGGTGTTACGCGCCGCCTTGCCGCGCTATGTGGGTATGTTGATGGGGCAGCAGGTGGAAGCAGATGTGCATTTGGCGCTGGATATGGAGCTTGCGCCGACGTGGACTCTGCCACCGGTGTGGGCTGGATTGCGCGCGGTGTGTGTGCGAGCTTTGGAAGAGGAAACGGAAGCGTTGGCTGAATTACACGGTTGGCGTTTGGCGCATGGTGATGCGTTGATGGCCGGGTTGCAGCGTATTGGCGTGCAGTTGGCCGGGTCGGGGTTTGATGGCTTTGGTAATCCGCTTGAGGAATCAAAGCCTTAAGCAATGTTCGATGAGCCGGGCTTTCAGGGCGCTAAACGCGGTCGCGCTGATAGGCTGGCTGCCGTAACAGGCCGCATCAAGTTGCTGGGTTAAGGTTTGTGCGCGTGGTGTGGCGGGAATGTGTTGCCAAATTTGGCGCAATGCCTTGGGTGAATCGGCCGCCTGCAGCGCACGCAGCCAGGCGCGGCGTTGCTTGGCGGCTTGCCAGCGTGGGTGGGCGATGCGCCAACTGCCGAGAATGGTCACGATGAATAGCGCCAAGCCCGCCGCCCACGGTAGCCATGGGCGTAGAGCCAGCCAGAGCGGGTGTTCAATGCGCATGCTGCTGGCGGGCAGGGTGGCGTGTTGGATGCTGCCATCCTGCGGGTTGACATACGGCAGGATGAGGCTGGGCAGGGTAAGCTGACCGCTGGCTTGGGATTCAAACGTCAGGCGTACATCGGCTTGCTGGAGCAGTGGCTGCGTCGGATCAATGTTGTCGATCAGGCGAATGTCGGGCGGGTAGATGCGTAAATCACCTGTGCTGCGCAGGCTTTCGTCCAGCCAGTGACGCAGGCCGCGTACGGAGAGGCCGCTGCCCAGGATGCTGAAATTAACATTAAATGGGCGACCGCGAGGCACAGCTGCGGGCGGGGGGGCGAGTTTGAGTTGCAGCACGCTTACGGGGACATCGGCGGGGAGTAGGGGGTTGAGCGCGCGCGCATTGAGTTTGAGTGCGTCGGGGGTGAGGCTCAGCCGCCCTTGCCCGGTGACGCGCAGGTCGATTGTGGGGGCTTGCAGGGTGAGCCCGCCGGCATAGAGCGGCATGATTGCCCAGTGTTGGCGACGCAGGATGCGGATACCTTCAGCGGTCTGGATGCGTTCTTCGGTGGCGTGCAGTGGGCGTAAACTCACCCCAGGCGGCGCCCAAGGCACGGTGGTTTGTTCGATGATGCTGCGGTCGTCCACTACTTCGACGGTGAGTAATACTTCTTCGCGTACCCAAGGGTTTGGGTTGTCGATATGGGCGCGGATGCTGATGTCGGCATGGGTCAGTGGGGCCATGGCGCAGAGTGCCAGTGTTAGAACGAGCCTTATAGTTCCGGCACGACACGTCTTGTAACGTAGGTCGGGCTTTAGCCCGACATGTCGGCATGAATGCCGACCTACAGTCACGGATAAAGCTGGCTGGATCAATAGAATCTGTTCACGATCTCGCTGATTGAGTGAAAATTGAGGTGGCGAGCGCGTAGGAGCGACAAATTCGCGCAGTATTAAGCGTGTTTGTGCGAATAAATTCGCACCTACAATGCCTATTCGACGCCAACTTGCATCATCCAGCCAAGATCGTAAACAGGCTCTTACCACGGCAAACCCTCGCTCTTACGTTCCGGAGTATCGCGGCGCAGCATGGCGCGCCACGCGGGGGCGGGTTGGTCGTCGAGCAGCTCCATTTTTTTCTCAGCGGCGAGGCGGTCGGCTTCGCTCAGATTTAATGCAGCAGGCTCACCTGTTGGACGTTTTTGCCCCGCGCCGGAGCCGCCCGCCGAGAGATCACCGCCGCTAGGTGTGTCATCGGGCGGGAAGTCGGGGGTCACATCCTCGTTATAACGTGCGAAGTCGGTCGGTTTACGCCCAGGCGGGTCTTCTGGGCGGCTTTTTTTCATGCGTTTTTGTTCGGCTTGTTGTTGTGCCAACCATAGATTGCTTGCGGCGTTTTCATCATCTGGGCGCAGGCGTAAGACTTGCTCATAGGCGGCAACGGCGCGCTCGCTGCGTCCGGCTTGCAGTTCGGCATTGCCGAGGTTGTAGAGCGCGTTGGCGCGGGCAGGGTCGCTGTCGCTCAACAGCCATGCGCTGGTAAAGGCTTGTGCCGCATGGTTGAAATCACCGCGTCGATAGGCCGCAGCACCTTCGCCCATACGTGCTTGCGTGCCGGGCAGGCGGGCGTAGAGCAATTGCGCTTGCACGAAGTCGCCGCGTTGCCATGCCGCGTAAGCCGCAGATGGACTGGCGACGGGGGGCTGGGTTGCGGCTTGGGCATCGGGCGTGAAGGTCAAGCTATGAGCCAGGAGCCAACAGGTGGGAATCAGCGCCGCGTGCTGGGCTTTGAAACTAAAGCGCGGCACATAGGCCAGAAGCAACAAGCCTAGACCAAGCAACAGCGGCCAATAAAATAGCTCATTCCATGTGCGGCTTGTGCCGGGCGCGGGGTGGCTGGGAAGTGCGTGGATGGCCTTGACCAGTGTGCGTAAATCATCGTCGCCATCGCTGACGGGGACAAAAATGCCGCCGGTGCGCTGTGCCATTTCGGCTAGGGCGCTGCTGTCCATGCGGCTTTGGAAGGGCTGCTCGTCGAGTTGCTGGAAACCACCCGCGCCGTTGGGAATCGGCGCGCCTTGTGGAGTGCCCAACCCGAGGACAAACAAGGGAATGCCCGCTTCACGCAGTTTTTCCACGGCTTGGAGCACTTCGTTGCCGCGTACCATATCGGTTTCGCCATCGCTGATAAGCAGGATGGCGCGTGCGGATTCGCCTATGTTGGGCAGACCGCGTGCAGCGGCATCAAGTGCAACAGCCAGTTCGCTGCCGGGCGCGTCGTCGAGTAGATGCTCGCTGTGTTCGAGGGCATAGCGGAACACGGCGGGATCCGTGCTGGGCGGCATCACCACGCCGGCGGTGCCTGCGAATACGGCGAGTCCAAGCGATTCGCCTGCCAACGCATCTGGCAAAGCATGCAGTTTCAAGCGCGCACGCTCTGCGCGGGAGGGGGCAATGTCGGTGGCTTGCATGGAGTCGGAGACATCCAGCAAGGTCATAACGCGCACATCATGACGATCAGGCGTCGTGGCGTTTGAACTTGTAACGGGTAAGCGTGGGCCAGCCAGCGCTGCGGCGAGCAATAACCATGCGGCGAGGTGTAATCCCAAGCGCCCAAGTCCGGCCTGCGGACGATCGAGTAGCGCCCACGGGTGCAGCGCGGAGTCGGCGTAGTCAAGCACGCGGCTGCGTTGACGCAGGGTGAGTAAAATCCCAGCCAGCGGCAGGAACATGAGCAGAAATGCCCACGGCCATTGCCATTGCAGTTGAGTGAGTTCGTTCATGTTCGATGACCGCGCAATTCATACCACTGCCCCAGCGCAAGCAGCAGCAAGGCAAGGCTTAGTGGTAGCGGATACCATTCGATCTTGGCGCGTTCGCTGGGGGGCGGTGTATGGGCGGCCTCGCGTTGATCGATGTCACTGAGGATGCGTTGCAGGCTGGAGGCATCGCCCGCTTGATAGGCGCGTCCGCCTGTGAGTTCGCTCATTTCGCTCAGACTGGGTTCACGTAGCCCATCAGCTTGCGCAGCGGGTGGGGTTGCATCGGGCGTGACAGCCACGCTGTACAGGCGCAGCCCCAAACGTTCGGCATAAGCCAGTGCTTCACGCGGGCGCAGGATGCCGCCGGTGTTGTCGCCGTCGGAAAACAGCACGATGACGGGGGGCGAGCCTTTGGCGGCTTCGATTTGACGTAAGGCCACGCCCAAACCTTCACCGATGGCCGTGGCTGCGCCGGTGTTGCCGGAGCTGAGGCGGGCAAGCTGGGCTTGTACGGCCGTGTGATCGTGGGTCAGCGGAATAATGGTGGCGGCGTGGTCGCTGAATACGATCATGCCGAGGCGGTCATTCGTCCTGCTTTCAATAAAGTCTCGGGCGGCGTGTTTGAGTATTTCCATGCGCGGCACGGTTTGGTTGTCGAGGCTCATGTCCTGAATCGCCATGCTGGGCGAGGTGTCGATCAGCAGCAGAATGTCACGGCCTTCGCCAATGGGCGGTAGCCAGCCGCCTTGGGTTTGCGGTTGCGCGGCGGCGAGAACCAACAACGCGGCGACTAGTGGCAACCATAGGCGCGGCGCGCTTGCGCTTTGGGTGTCGGCTAGATTGAGGCGAGCGAGGATAGGGTGGCGTAGGGTGATCGGCGGGCGGCTGAAGGCGGCGGGCGCGCCAGAGCGCAAACGCCAGCCGAGCCAGAGCACGAGGGGCAGGAGGATAAGCAGCCAGGGATGGGCGAAGCTGGGCATCATGACCGGATGCTCGCTTGGGTGTCCTTGTCCTTAAGAGGGAGGCGGGCGTGTTCAGCATCAAGGCGTGATCCGTAGGGTGCGCCGTGCGCACCATCACATGCCTGATCGGTGCGCACGGCGCACCCTACGATTGTCCGTTCTCCATGAGCTTTGCCGGGTGCAAAGCACGCGGCGAGTGCGGGTCGAATTGCGTTTAAATCCACGGGCTTCCCACTGAATTTTGCCGCGTGCAGGGTGTCGATCAAATGCCGCCACGCTGCTGCATCCACGCCGCACGGTGCGTGTTCGGGATGTAGGACGTTGATCTGGTGCTGTTGACGCAACAGGCGCTCAATGTGCGTGGCCATTGCGGGTGCAGGTTGGTGGCTTTTCAGGGCACGCTCGGCTTGCCACAAGCGCCAGGATGTCTGCAAATACTGGCGTTTCCACAGTGCAGCAATCACGGCGAGCAGCAGCATGATGGCGGCAAGCAGCCACCACGGATGCGCTGCCGTGGGTGCGAGCAAGGCCGCCAAACCTTCATGCACGGCGGCGGGGGGGAGAATATCGCTCATGCCTTCCATTTAAGGAGCCTCGGCCAATAAGGTGGCAAGCGAGCTTAAGTCCTCGTCCGCCCGTGCTAGCACAAGATGTCCGCGTAAACGCAAGGCCAGCGCATGTAAGCGCGCACGATGCGCGGCATGGTGTTCGGCATAGCTGCGGCGCAGGCTGGCGGCGTTGGTGTCTACTTCAATCGGCGTGCCGTGAGCGATTAAATGAATGCGCCCAAGGTTGGGACATTCGATTTCTTGAGCGTCTTCAATCAAGCCTAGACGCACGTCGGCGCGGGCGGCGAGGCGTTCAAGCAGGATTTCATCCGCCGCGCTCAAACCCAAAAAATCTGAAAAAATCCATAAACGTGAGCCGTGCGGCAGGCTGATTTCAAGCTCGCCGAGTAATTCCGCCCACGCGCTTGCTGCGCTTTCTGCCACGGGCGGGCAGGGCGCACGCAGGGACGCAAGCGCGCTGTAGAGCGGCGCACGCCCGGCACGCGGCGGGTGGTTGATGTGCTGTTCGCCATCCAACAGGCTGAGGGCAATGGCCTCGTGCGCGCGCGTGGCACCGGATAAAATCAGTGCCGCCAGACGTGCCGCTTGCGCGGCCTTGAGGCGAGTGCGGGTGCCAAAACGCATACTCGCCCCGCGATCGACAATCACCCACACGGCGGCCTGACGGGTTTCGCCGTAGACGCGCACAAAGGTTTTTCTTAGGCGGGCGGTGACGCGCCAGTCGATGCGGCGCGGGTCATCGCCGGGCTGGTAGGGGCGCAGGTCTTCAAAGTCGATGCCTGCGCCACGAAAGCGCGAGGCTTGCTCGCCGCGTTGCAGATGTTCGCTCATGCGCCGCCCAGCGGGGGCTTCTATTGCAAATGCTGCTATTTCGGCAAGCTCGCTGTCGCTGAGCAATGCGGCGTGAATCGCGGGTTTAGCTTTGGGACGATGCCGTCCAAAAAGATTAAGCCCAAAGAAATTAAACAATCGGAAGCGCATCACAGAGCTTGGCAATCAGTGCATCACGATTGACGCGGGCAAGCTGGCCGACCGGGCTGAGCAGCAAACGGTGGCGCAGGGCATCCGGGGCAATGTCGAGCAAATCTTCCGGGGTGACAAAATCACGCCCACGCAGGAAGGCGAGGGCTTGCGTGGCGTGTGCCAAAGCCAGTGAGGCACGCGGCGACGCGCCGCATTCAATCTGTCCGGCGGCTGCGGGAACATGCGCCGCCATGTCGCGGGTGGCGGCGACCAGATGCACAATCCACGCTTCCAATTCAGGCGCGATATGCACGGCTAAAACGCGGCGGCGAGCGTCCAATACCCAGGCGACATCAATCTGCGGCGGCTGGGTGCGAGCACTCGTTCCGGCACGATGACGGCGTAAAACTTCCAGCTCTTCCGTCTCGGTGGGGTAGTCCAGCACCACATGCAGCAGAAAGCGGTCGAGTTGCGCTTCGGGTAAAGGATAGGTTCCGGCTTGGTCGAGCGGGTTTTGGGTCGCCATCACCATAAACAACTCAGGCAGCGGGTGGGATACGCCGCCGATGGTGACCTGGTGTTCCTGCATGGCTTCGAGCAGTGCGGCTTGCACCTTGGCGGGGGCGCGGTTGATTTCATCGGCGAGCACGATTTCATGAAACAACGGCCCGGCGCGGAAGTTGAACTGATGGGTTTCGGGGTCGTAAATTTCCGCACCGGTCAAATCCGAGGGCAATAAGTCCGGGGTAAACTGGATGCGCTGGAAACTGGCATGTACGCCTTCAGACAGCGTTTTGATAGCGGTGGTTTTCGCCAGGCCGGGCAAGCCTTCCACCAGCAAATGCCCGCCGGTGAGCAGACTAATTAACAAACGGTCGAGCAGCTCGTGCTGGCCGACGATCACGCTTTCAAGATAGCTGCGCAGGGCATTTAACGGGGTCATATCGTTCATGGTGTTCTCGGTTTTTTGGTTGTCCTCAGGACGTACGCAAAAGTGTTCCAGCAAGGCAAAGCGACGAAGACAGTACACTTTAGTACGGCGAGGCGCTTTAACGCCGCTGGGGCGGTTTTGCGTACGTTCTGGTTAAAAGGTCATGACCTTGTCGCTGTCCACCACCCATTCAGCCAAGGCGGCCACGGTGGACTGTTCCGCACCTGCAAAATAGGGCTGGTTTTTGTAAATGCCGCAACGCGCCATGCAGGTTCCGCATACTTTCACCGGTACATCCTTGGCAATGAGCGCCTTAAGCATTCCCGCCAAGTCTTGATCGTAACCCGGTGGCGGCACGCAGGCATCGCGTGCCATATCCACCGCATCGTTCATCAGGAACAGCCTCACCGCTTGCCCGGTGGCGTGCAGTTGCTCGGCCAGGCGCAGGCCGTTCCAAGTCACATCGGTGTTGTCGTAGGGTTCGCGGTTAAAAATTATCAAGGTGCTCATGGTGTGACCTCTCGATCGTTTCTGGTTTTTTCGGCTAATTTCCACTCGGGATAACCCTGCTCCAAGCGCCGTGCTTGAAAGCCACGCTCGCGCAGACGCGCCACGGCCTCAAACGAGAGGACGCAGTACGAGCCTCGGCAATAGGCAATCACTTCCTTATCGACGGGCAGGCGATCCAGTTGCTGTTCCAATTCGGTCAGGGTGATGTTGATTGCACCCGGCAAATGCCCCGCCGCATATTCCTCCGGCGGGCGCACGTCCAATACCGTGACCAGACCCAAACGTGAGCGCTCCAGCAGCTCGTCTGCCTGCACCGGTTCCAGGCTGTCGCGCGCGGTGAGTACCTTGCTCACCATTTCGCGCACTTCGGCCAAATGCCCTTCCGCCACCGTGCGCAACACCTCCAACAGGCGCACCACGTCATCCCCCGCAAGCGTGTAAAGAATGTGCTTGCCGTCGCGGCGTGCGTTCACCAGCCCCACTTGGCGCAGTTGCTGGAGGTGTTGCGAGGTATTGGCAATGCTCAGGCCGCTGACCGAGGCGAGTTGCTCCACGCTGCGCTCACCTTGGGCAAGGTATTCCAGAAGCTCCAGACGGCGGCCATTGGAGAGCATTTTTCCGAGGCGAGCGAACTGGTCGTTGAGGTCTTGTTTGAAGCCGGACATTTTCGTTCAATGTAGTGTTTGAATGAGTGCATTCTAGTCGTTCTTGTGGGTCTGGCAAGGCTTGATTTGAAGCGTGTGAGTAGCTGCGTCCGTGTAGGGCGCGCCGTGCGCACCATGATGCGCTGGCTGGTGCGCACGGCGCACCCTACAAAATGTTAACGACAGATTGCTGCGGGTTGGCGGCCAAGCGCCGCCTCCACACGCAGGGCAACCCAGGTTCCGAAGACAATCGCTGCCATTGCAAGGAACGAACCGACGGCAAGTGTGGCGATGCCGCTGAAGCCGTGACCGACGGTACAGCCCATGGCCAGCACGCTGCCCACACCAAGCAAGAGTGCACCACCCAAATTCAGCGCGCTTTCACGCAGATTGCCGAAGCCTTGCCAGCTGAACTCACGCCGCACGAGGGCGCTTGCGACCGCGCCGAGCAGCACCCCGGCCACCGCCACCACGCCAAACGTAATCGCGGCGGTGTGTTCGGGATGACTGAGGTAATTCACCACGTCGCCGAGCGGTGCGGCGAAGCTAAACGACTGCGTGCCCAAGCCTTCGGGTGGTGCGTCCATCAATTCGGCGGCTTCTTGCGCCGCCTTGCCCAGCGAGCCGCCAGTCAGGTAATACGCCGCCGTCACCATTGCGCCAACCAACCCCGCGCCCAGCCAGCCGACCCAGCCGCGCATGATGGGCAAGGCGCGTGTGGCAAGTAATAAAAGTCCAAAACCGATCAGGAGCGATAAGGTCAGGCTCAAGGCCGCGCCGCCACCGAACAGGCTGGCAAGATCTTGATGTTGAACACCCAACCTGGTCAGGTCAAACGACAGGCCACCCACCCAAGGCAGGAACCAGTCCGCATAGACCGAAGTGCGCGTCATGACATAAGTGGTGAGCGCCACCACAATCAGGATGGGCAGGGCTTGCAGGCTGCCCTGACCTAGTTTGACCATATTGCGTAGCGGGCAGCCGCGCGCCATCACCATGCCGATGCCAAATAGAAAGCCGCCGAGGATATAACGCCCCCAAGCGAATTGCGGACTGCGGAAGGGGGGCTTGGTGTCGTTGAGATCAACGCCCGCCCATATTTGCAGCAAGCCAGCGCCAATGATGGCCACACCGACGGCGATCAGGTACACCGCGAGGCGTGCGCCCTGACTTCGATCTTGGCTTTGAGCAAACCAGTCGCGCAGGCCACCAATAAGACAGATGCGCGAGAACTGCGAGGCCGCGCCGAAGACGAGGGCAACGCCAAACAGGGCAAACAGTAGGGTACTGGTGGGTTCCATTGAGTCTTTCCTAATATTTTATAAATCATAATGTTATCTGCATATGGCATGGGCGTTTAGTAGGGTGCGCCGTGCGCACCATGAAGCGCAGGCGGGCGCGGCTGGTGCGCACGGCGCACCCTACACGACTAGGCGGCGATATTTGCGGCGATGATCGCGCTCATGCCTTCCGGCAGAGGGAGTGCGAGAGCAGTTTCGAGAATGGCCTCGACGAAGGCGGCACGGTCACGAATCAGCCCTTTGTTGTAGCGTTTTTCAAAGGCCAGGGTAGACACTGGCTTGCCGCTGATGCCGCCGCCGCACACGCTGCCCGCCTGCGCGCCGGGCAGGATTTCGAGGTGGTCGGGCAGGCTCAATAGCTTGCCGAACAGCGAGTCATACAGCTTTTCCGCCATTTCACGCTCGCGCCCGCGCAGGTCGGGGCGACCCACCGCGCCGACGAATAGCGTATGACCCGTGACCAGAAACCAAGGCTCGTCACCGCGTGATTTGTCGGTCACCAGCAGCGAAATACTGTCATCGGTATGCCCCGGCGTATGCAGCACCTGTACGCTGACATTGCCCGCCTCCAGCACCTGCCCATCGTGCAGCGGCATGAAATCGTAGGGCAGCACGCCGCTGTCGCTTTCGTGCAGGGCGTAATGTGCGCCCGCCAGTTGGGCGAGTTTGCGCCCGCCGGAAATGTGATCGGCGTGGACGTGGGTGTCGATCACATAACGAATTTCAACATCCTTGTCCTGTGCCATGGCAAGAAACGCGGCCTCGTCGCCGGCGTGGACGTCCACGGCAATGGCTGCGCGCTTGCCGGTGCAACCAAACAGATAGGCGAGCGAGGCGAGGGGACTGGGGTGCTGGATGAAAAACATGCGCTGATTCCTCCGGGGAATGTGGGTGGTGCCAAAGTGATGGCGCTTATATTCAAGCAATCAATTGAATGTTTTGTCAATAGACGTTAGGATAAAACCCATCGAAACTTTAACGGGCAGTTTTCACATGGGCATCCAGCACGGTATCCGCATCAATCTTGCGCAGTTCAGCCTGCATCTACTCCAGGTGTTTTTTGTTGGCGCCACCATCGGCATGACGCGCACCGTGCTGCCGGTGTTGGCGGAGTCGGACTTCGGTTTGGCCAAGGGGTCTTTTTTGGCGCTGGCCTCGTTCGTGGTGGTGTTCGGCTTGGTCAAGGCGCTGCTCAATCTTTTTGCCGGGCGTTTGTCGGATCAGTGGGGGCGGCGACGGGTATTGCTGGCGGGCTGGGTGGCGGCTTTGCCGATTCCGTTTTTGATTCTGTATGCGCCAAGCTGGGGCTGGATTATTGCTGCCACGGTGCTGCTGGGGGTGAATCAGGGCTTGTGTTGGTCGATGGCGCTGAATAGCAAGCTGGATTTGGCGCGTGCCGATCAGCGCGGCCTGGTCAATGGGCTGAACGAGTTTTCGGGCTATGCAGGCGTGGCGCTGGCGGGGCTTTTCACCGCGTGGCTGGCGCTGGAGTTCGGTGCACGCGAAGGATTGTTCGCCTTCGGCATGGTCACGGTGGTGCTGGCTTTGGCGCTGGGGCTGTGGGGCGTAAGGGAAACGCGGCCATGGGCGATGGCGCACCAGTTGGCGCATCAGCAGGCGTCAAAGGGTGCGCATGCTCAGGCGGTTGCGCCTTCGTCGCTGGCGACGTTGTTCTGGCCTGCGACCTGGCATGATCCGCGTTTGCGCGCCCTGCATCAGGCGGGCTTGGTGGAAAAATTCACCGATGCGATGGTCTGGTTGTTTTTCCCGGTGTTTTTTGTGGCACAGGGTTTGAACTTGGTCGAGGCGGGCGGTTTGGTGGCGATTTACGGCCTCGTTTGGGGTGCGGGGCAGCTGGTTACCGGGCCGTTGTCGGATCGTATCGGGCGCAAAGGTTTGATTGTGTGGGGTATGGCGCTGTGCGGGGTGGGTGTGATGGCGGTGGGCTTGAGTCACTCGCCCGTATTGTGGGCGCTGGAATCGGTCATGATCGGTATCGGTATGGCGATGTTGTATCCCACGTTGGGTGCGGCGGTGGCAGACTTGGCTGAACCGGCGCGTCGTGCCTCTATTTTGGGAATTTATCGCTTCTGGCGTGATTTGGGCTATGCCGTCGGAGGCTTGATGCTCGGCTTGGCGGCGCAGTGGAGCGGGGGGCTGAGTGCGCCGTTCTGGCTGGTGGGCGGGGCGATGCTGTTGTCGGGTGGCTATGTGGCGTGGCGCTTTGAGGCTGAGATTAAATCCGTCAAATAACGGCTGCATTGAAGCTGAAGTCGCATGAACAGAACCTAAGTCATTGTTCAATCATGAGGATGGCTTTTATCCCCAGATTCTGTGGATAAAACTGTGAGTGCATTGTCATGCAGCGTGCCAATCCCGCATCCGATTGGGGTTTGAAACGTGCTGGTCACAATTTAGCCATAATTTTTAAGTTTAAATAAATCAATAGGTTACGTGTTTATTTCGCGTATTTTTTAATGTATCCAAGTCAAATCAATGAGTTAGATGAAAGAATGTTCTTCTGTGCATAAAACTTTGCTTTCGGCAAGCGAGTGTGCTGAATGGTGATCTTCATATTTTCACTTCAAGTGCCTGCCGGTATTCATTGAGATGCCTTATCGGCTATTCTGAACGCAGGCACAATTTTGAATGGAGAACACGAGTGCAGTGCTTGCGTGAATGCAGTTGGAGGGCATGGGGTTGGGGTGTGAGCGTGCGTTTTTATGCAGCATGTGTGCTCGTCTTAATCTTTGCTCCCTGCCTGAGCGCAGCTGAACTCTACCGCATAGTCGATGAGCACGGGCGGGTGACTTATACCGATAAGGTTCCAGCTTCGCAGGCCAAAAAAGGCTATGGCGTGTTGGATAGCCTAGGACGCGAAAAAGGCGAGGTAGCACCTGAACCCAGCGCGGAGGCGCGTGCCGAGCAGGAGCGCCAACGTGCAGTGCAAGAAGCCGCCCAGCGCGTTGCCGATGAGCGGGTGCGGCGTGAAGAACTGTTGTTGCAGCTTTATGGTAGCGAAGACGCTATTAAATCTGCGCGGGAATCCATGCTGCAAACCACGGAAGGTAAACGCAGGATTCACGAAATGAATGCCAGTAGCCTGCGCGCGCGCATTGAGTTTTTGCTTGAGCAAGCCGCGCAAGGCAAGCCGCAAAGCAAAGAACTGGTAGAACTGAAGAAAAAACTCGCGGTGGAGGAAGTGGCTATGCAGAGGGTGGATGCCGAAAAAGAGACAGTTAACACGCACTTTGATCGAATTACGGCATTGTGGCGTATTGCCAAGGCGCGCCACGAAGGCTTATATCCCAAAATGGCACCCATGGTGCCAGTCACGGATACATTCTTGCTCCTAAGCCCCTCGCCTTTGTCATCCGAGTATGCAAACGGCGTGGCGCCCAAAAAATAACCGCTGATTAATCCGCAGATTATCCCCGGATCAAGGTACCCACGCCCTTGTCGGTCAACAGTTCCAGCAGCACCGCGTGCGGTACGCGCCCGTCGATGATCTGTACGGTCTTCACCCCGCCACGCACCGCATCCAACGCGAATTCGATCTTCGGCAACATGCCACCGTAGATAGTGCCGTCTTCGATCAAGGCCTCTACATCTGCTGCGCTCAAGCCGGTTAAAAGTTTGCCCTGCTTGTCCAGCACGCCTGGCGTATTGGTGAGCAAAAGCAGTTTCTCGGCCTGAAGCACCTGCGCTAGCTTACCGGCCACTACATCGGCGTTGATGTTATAGGCCGAGCCATCATCACCCACGCCGATGGGGGCAATTACCGGGATGAAGTCCTTTTTTTCCAGCGCCTTGAGGATGGCCGGGTTGATGCCCGCCACCTCGCCCACTTGCCCGAGATCGATAATTTCGGGCTCGTCCATGTCGACGGTTTTATGCGTCATGCTGAGTTTGCGTGCGCGCACCAAGCCGGCATCGCGTCCGGTTAAACCCACCGCGCGACCACCGTGGCGATTAATCAGCGCCACGATGTCCTTATTGACCAGTCCACCGAGCACCATTTGCACCACATCCATGGTCTCGCGGTCGGTGACACGCATCCCTTGAATGAACTCGCCTTTTTTGCCGATTTTTTCCAGCATCTGGTTAATCTGCGGGCCGCCGCCATGCACCACCACCGGATCGATACCGATCTGCTTGAGCAGCACGATGTCTTGGGCAAAGGCGTTTTGTAGCGCCTCATCCACCATGGCGTTGCCGCCGAACTTGATGACGACGCTTTTGTTATTGAGTTTTTGGATATAGGGCAGGGCTTCAATCAGAACCTTGGCCGTATTTTGTGCAACCGATGTATCCATGTCGTTATTCCTCTTAAATTAAAGCGTGCGTTGAATCGTGTTGAAAATCAGGTGCGTCCGGTGGAGCCAAAACCGCCGGTGCCTCGGTCGCTAGCGTGGAATTCCTCCACCACCTCGAAATGTGCCTGCACCACGGGTACAAATACCAGTTGCGCCATGCGCTCGCCGATATCGATGGTAAAGGGCGCGTGGCCGCGATTCCACACCGAGACGAAAAGCTGACCCTGGTAATCCGAGTCGATCAGTCCGACTAGGTTACCGAGCACAATGCCGTGTTTGTGGCCGAGCCCGGAGCGCGGCAGGATCACGGCGGCAAGGCTTGGGTCGCCGATATGAATGGCAATCCCGGTGGGAATCAGCGTGGTTTGGCTGGGTTCGAGCGTGATGGCAGCATCCATACAGGCGCGCAGATCAAGTCCCGCTGAGCCTTGGGTGGCGTATTCGGGCAAGGGAATGCCTTGGCCGATGCGCGGGTCGAGAATTTTAAGTTGGATGTTATGCATGCGACTCGAGTCTTTCGGTAATGATTTGGATCAGTTGGCGGGCGAGGGTGGATTTATCGGTGTGCGCCAATTCGATCTGCCCGTCAGCCCACAGCACGCTCAAGGCGTTGTCCAATTGGTCAAACGCCAAACCTTCGCCGACACGGTTGGCGGCAATCAGATCAAGGTTTTTGCGTTGCAATTTGTCGCGCGCGTGTTCGAGCAGATGCTCGGTTTCGGCGGCAAAGCCGACGCTGAAGGGTCGCCGCTCAAGGGCGGCGACTTCACTGAGGATGTCGGGATTTTTAATAAGCTCAATGCTCAGCGTGTCGGCGTGTTTTTTGATTTTCTGCGTGGCAGGGTCGGCGGGGCGGTAATCGGCCACGGCGGCCGTGGCGATAAAAATGTCGCAGGGCATGGCTTGAAGTACGGCTGTGCGCATCTGTAAGGCGGTTTCCACGTCGATACGGCGGATGCCGGGTGGGGTGGGTAAATGGGTGACACCGCTGATCAAAACAACTTCGGCACCCGCATCCCGCGCAGCCTCGGCCACGGCATACCCCATGCGCCCGGAGCTGCGATTGGAAATAAAGCGTACAGGATCAATGGCTTCGCGGGTCGCTCCGGCGGTAATAACCACACGCTTGCCGTGTAGGGTGGATGCGCTGCGCTTATCCACCCTACACGCTAAAACATCGGCGAGTTGTTTGACTAGATCTACGGCTTCCAACATGCGTCCTTCGCCAGTTTCACCGCATGCTTGCGAGCCTGCGGCTGGGCCAAGAATGCTGGCTCCGCGTTGGTGCAACGTTTGCGCATTGGCTTGCGTAGCCGGGTGCGCCCACATGATGCGGTTCATGGCCGGGGCGAGCAGCATTGGGGCTTCAGAGGCCAAACACAGCGTGGTAAGCAAGTCATCCGCCATACCCGCCGCCAGGCGCGCCATCACATCGGCGCTGGCCGGAGCGATCAGGATGGCATCCGCCCAGCGTGCCAGTTCGATATGCCCCATGGCGGCTTCGTGGTTTTCATCCCATAACGACACGCGCACCGGATGGCCAGACAGCGCTTGCAAGGTCAGCGGAGTAATAAAGCGTGTGGCATTGTCGGTCATCACGACGCGCACTTCTGCGCCTGCGTCACGCAGGCGACGCACCAGTTCACAGGCTTTGTAGGAGGCGATGCCACCGGAGATGCCGAGAAGGATGTTTTTGTGCTGCAAATTCATGCGTGAAACTGGCGTGCTGCGTGCATTAAACGCAAGGTACATACCACATCATTTTTGATGTTGTAAACCAACAAATAATTGTTGTGGACAACGAACTCGCGGGTGTTTTCGATGCGTCCGGTTCGTCCAAGGTGCGGATGTTGACGTAATAAATTTGCCTTTTCTGCAAACAATTCGTCGATGCTGATTGCAGCGCGCGGATTTTCGGCTTCGATATAACTGTAGACAATGCGCCGATCTTCCAGCGCCTCCTGCGTCCAGACAAGCTTCATTGATTGGATGTCAAACGGCGCATGGTTTCTGCGCGACGCTGTGCAAACTCGTGCTCAACGTCTTCAGCAGCGACAACTCTCCCCACCTCCGCCGAGGCAATGCCAGCAAAAACGCGATGACGAAATACAGTTTCATATTCGTCGTTCGTGTTCTGTTGCAGAGAGGGTTTCAGGCTTTCCAGTAATTTATCCGCCAAGGCAATCCGCGCTTCAACAGGCAAATGCAAGGCTTCGTCGGTGATGTTCACAATGGACGTGTTCATGGATGTTGGTCTCAAAATTAAACCCATGCGCGCAGTTTAGCGGGTCATGGCTACACTCGTCAGCTATCAGGTGCGAAAAGAGCGAGCTATATGGCAATTACCGACTGGCCGGAAGATGAGCGTCCGCGTGAAAAATTGTTAAAACATGGCGCAAGCACGCTATCCGATGCCGAGTTGCTCGCTATCTTTCTCCGCACTGGGGTGACGGGGAAGTCTGCCGTGGATTTGGCGCGTGAATTACTGACCACCTTCGGCGGCCTGCGTGCCTTGATGAAAGCCTCGCGCAGTGAATTTTGCAGCGGGCTAGGCTTGGGCGATGCCAAATTCGCCCAGTTGCAAGCGGTGCTGGAAATGGCGCGCCGTCACATGCGCGAAAGTCTGGAACGTGGCGATGCCTTCAGCTCGCCCGATACAGTGCGCGCTTATCTGAGCGCCCGCCTGCGCGATGCGCCGCGTGAGGTGTTTCTGGTGCTGTTTCTGGATAATCGCCACCGCCTGCTGGCGGCGGAGGAGATGTTTTTGGGTACGCTGGCCGAAGCCACGGTGCACCCGCGTGAAGTTGTGCGTCGCGCCATGCAGCACAATGCGGCGGCCTTGATTGTGGCGCATAACCATCCTTCGGGCGTGGCCGAACCGAGTAGCGCCGACGTGCAGCTCACCAAACGCTTGCGCGAGGCTTTGGCCTTGCTGGAGGTGCGTTTGCTCGATCATTTTGTGGTGGGTGATGGTGAGCCGGTGTCGTTGGCCGAGCGCGGGGTGATTTAGCGGGCAATAAAAAACCCGCACGCTGGCGGGTTGGTCGCATTTTCAAACAGAACGTTTATTTATTAGGAATAACCGTAATCTCAACGCGACGGTTTTGTGCACGTCCATCCGCATTGGCATTGCTGGCCACCGGGCGGCTTTGCCCATAACCCACGGCCTGCATGCGCTGTACCGCGACGCCGCGATCGCTCAAGTAGTCGCGCACGCGGAAGGCACGATCTTCGGACAGGCGCTGGTTGCTGCTGGGCGAGCCGACATTGTCGGTAAACCCGGCGATTTGAATATGTGTGTCGGGATATTGCTGCAAGGATTGGGCAACGCTATCCAGTGCGTGCATAAACGCCGGCTTGATCTGCGAACTGCCGGTGGCGAAGGTGATGTTATCGGGAAAGACCAGCACGATATTCTCGCCACGGCGCTCGACATCGACGTTGGTGTTCGCCATTTGCTGACGCAGGGCACGTTCCTGTTCGTCCATGCGGTTGCCGATCATGCCACCTGCCAAGCCGCCGACGACGGCACCGATCACAGCGGCCTCGGTGCGCTGGCCTTTGCCGGCAACGGCGCTGCCGATCAATGCACCACCCACGGCACCAATGCCTACGCCGGCAGCGGTATTGGGGTTGTCCTGGATGGTCTGTTGTGTGGAGGCGCAGCCGCCGAGAGCCAGGGCGGCGACGAGGATGGGCAGGGCGATAATGTGCGATTTCATACATGCTCCTTGGATTAGAGTTGGAGGTTTCTGGCTCGTTGATTCTAACCCTTGATAAAGAAAAAATGTGGAACCATGTCTTCGATATGTGATTTTTAGGCGAATGAAACGGCTTCCGTTGTGTAAAATCGTCAACGTGTGGATGTGCTTTTTTGCATGGGTAAAATCACCCAAATGCGGTTCGTTCTATAGCTAATTTAAGGAGTCTCATCCAATGATTCATCGCAGCCTGCTGGTATCTCTCACCCTCATTGTTTTGGCGGGTTGTTCAACCTTGCCGCGTCAGGCTGCGGTTCCTGAACCCGAAACCCACAAGGCCTTTGTCCCGGGTTTGAATGATGTGCGCTACATTGCCGGTAATGCGCGTGACATTGAGCGGATGCGGCTTGATGTGCTTGATTTGCTGCCCAAAAAACAGGCCTATCTGAAATCGCAGGGCATGTCGCTCGATAATCTGCCGCCGGCTAATTTTCTTGCGCTCTCCGGTGGCGGTGACAAGGGTGCTTATAGCGCAGGGCTACTCAACGGTTGGACGGCAGCGGGTACGCGCCCCACGTTTGATCTTGTGACCGGCATCAGTACAGGGGCTTTAATTGCGCCGTATGCTTTTTTGGGTTCGGCGCATGATGCTGAGCTGAAGGAAATGTATACCAATACATCAAGTAAGGATCTGGTTGAAGCTCGCGGTATTTTGGCGCTTGTTTCCGAGGATTCGGTTTTGGATACCACGCCTCTGCGAGCGATTATCAGAAAGCAGATTACGCGCGCTTTTCTCGATGAAGTCGCTGCCGAATACCAAAAAGGGCGGATTTTGCTAATCGGTACGACCAATATTGATGCAACCAAGGGCGTCATGTGGAATATGACCAAAATCGCCTCCAGCCAGGATCCGAAAGCCTTGGAATTGTTTCAAAACATCATGCTTGCCTCGGCATCAATTCCCGTGGCTTTTCCACCCGTGATGATTGAGGTTGAAGCGGATGGCAAAACTTACCAAGAAATGCACGTGGATGGCGGCACGATGGCGCAGGTTTTTATCTATCCGTCTTCAATCAAGTTAAACGAAATGTCCAAAGCGAATGGGTTTGTGCGTAAGCGCAACCTTTATATCATCATGAACGAACGTATCGACACCGAGTGGGCGGAAACTCAACGTAGTCTTTTCAATATTGGTGGACGTGCGGTGGGTGCTTTAATTCATAACCAAGGTATCGGTGACCTTTATCGTCTTTATGTGACCGCGCAGCAAGACGGTCTGGATTTCAATCTTGCGTATATCCCGGCGGACTTTAATCACCCGGATGCTGGCGTATTCAATTCAGCCTATATGAAAGCGCTTTATCAGCGTGGCTACGATCAAGCCATCAAAGGATATGACTGGATGAAAGCTCCACCAGGTTTGGTTCAAAGTTCAAAATAAAAATTATTAAGCGAGCGGGTTGTATAACAACCAGGTGAGCTAATAAGTCTGGAAAAAGCCTCCCGGCTGCGGAGGCTTTTTTACGGGCTTAACTTTAAGCTCAGAGCACTCGTCTACGCGCTCATCAACGGACGCTTTATTTTTAATGTCTGGTTTAATGTCTGGGGCAGCGTGTCGCATGCCTCGCGTTGTTTTACTATGCGCCACAAGTTTTATGTGGAATGGGATGTTTATGCTTCAGGTGTCTGGGCTTGCGCTGCGGCGTGGGGCGAAGTTGTTGTTTAGTGAGGCGAGTTTTCAGGTCTATCCCGGTCAGCGCGTGGGGGTGACCGGGGCGAATGGCTGCGGCAAGTCGAGCTTTTTTGCGCTGTTGCGTGGCGAGCTGGGGGCGGATGCGGGCGAGGCGAGCTTTCCGCGTGAGTGGGTGGTGGCGCATGTGGCGCAGGAAACCCCGGCCGATCCGCGCCCGGCCTTGGAGTATGTATTGGATGGTGACGAAGAGCTGCGTGCCGTGCAGGCGGCGCTGGCAGTGGCTGAGGCCGCCGATGATGGCTTGCGTTTGGCGCAACTGCATGGGCAGTTTGATGCCATTAGCGGTTACGACGCGCCGAGTCGAGCGGCGCGTTTGCTGCATGGGCTGGGCTTCTTGCCTGGGCAGGAACACCGTGCGGTCGCTTCGTTTTCCGGCGGCTGGCGGATGCGGCTGAATTTGGCGCGGGCGTTGATGTGTCGTTCGGATTTGTTGCTGCTGGATGAGCCAACCAACCACCTGGATTTGGAGGCGGTGGTTTGGCTGGAAGGTTGGTTAAAATCCTATCGCGGCAGTTTGTTGTTGATTTCGCACGATCGTGATTTTTTGGATGGTGTGTGTACGCATGTGATTCATTTCGAGCAGGGTGCGGTGAATCTTTACAGTGGCAATTACACTGCGTTTGAGCGCCTGCGCGCCGAGCGTCTGGCTGGACAGCAGGCAACGTATCTCCGTCAGCAGCGCGAAGTGGCACACATCAAGAGTTTTGTGGAGCGCTTCAAGGCCAAAGCCAGCAAAGCGCGTCAGGCGCAAAGCCGGGTGAAGGCGCTGGAACGCATGGAGCTGGTGGCGGCGGTGAATGCGGATTCGCCGTTCACGTTTTCGATGCGCACGCCGGACAAGTTGCCGCATCCGCTGTTGCAGCTGAATAACGTGAGTGCGGGCTATGGCGAAACACCGATTTTTTCTGGTGTGAAATTGTCGTTGGCACCGGGCGATCGGATTGGTTTGCTGGGGGTGAATGGGGCGGGTAAATCAACGCTGATTAAGTTGTTGGCGGGCGATATTGCGCCGCTGGCGGGTGAGCGCGTGCCGTCGCAAGAGTTGCGTATTGGCTATTTTGCCCAGCATCAGGTGGAACAGTTGCGTCCGGAATGGTCGGCGCTGGAACATTTACGCCATGCGCATCCCCAGGTGGCCGAACAGGTGCTGCGCGATTATTTGGGCAGTTTTGCCTTTGTCGGTGATATGGCTTTAGCGCCGATTACGCCGTTTTCGGGCGGGGAAAAAGCGCGCCTGGTGTTGGCCTTGTTGGTGTATCAAAAGCCGAATCTTTTGCTATTGGACGAACCGACCAACCATCTGGATCTGGAAATGCGCGATGCGCTGGCTTTGGCTTTGCAGGACTTTGAGGGCGCGATGGTGATCGTGTCGCATGACCGTTACATGCTGCGTGCCACCACGGATCGTTTGTGGATGGTGCGCGGCGGCAAGGTGACCGAGTTTGAGGAGAGTTTGGACGATTATCCGCGTTGGTTGGCCGAGCAGGAGGCACTGGATAAGGCTCGTGAGCAGCCGACGGGTGATGAGGCCGAAGCGGAAAACAGTGCGGCGGCGCGCAAGGATAAGCGGCGGCTGGATGCCGAGTTACGTAAAAAACAGCAGCCGATGCGCCAGGCCTTGGCCAAGTTGGAAAAAGAGGTGGCGCGTTTGAGTGCAGAGCAGACGGCGTTGAGCGCAGCCTTGAGTGAAGCGGAGATTTACGAGGAGGCGCATAAGGCGCGCTTGATGCAGACCCTGGCGCAGAAAACGCAGGTTGATTCGGCCTTGGCTGAGGTGGAGGAAAAGTGGTTGCTGTTGGCGGATGAGCTGGGGGATTGATTTAATCTGGCAGGTAACCGGGGTCAATGATCTGGCTGAACGTCCAAGGGCATTCGGCTGGGAAGGTCGATTCATTCAGTCCGGTTTCGCTTTCGGCATCGCCTAGTGCCCCGGCGTAGGCCGAAGTTAAAACACTGTCCAACTCGTTTTTCAGGCTGGGGTTTTCCAGCAGGTGTTCGGCAAGGTCGCGGCGTTGGTTACGCATGGTTATTTTCCAACTATGCGAACGCAAACTGGGTTGAAATGACCATTTGAGCAGGTGCATGAGCAAAACGCGCAAGCGCGATTTGAGCTGGCGTTTTTCGCTTTTGCCCATGCTTTCGATCTCTTCAATCAGGTGTTCGATGTCGATGTCTTGAAATTGCCGGGTTTTAAGCAAACGTGCCTGTTCGTTCACCCAACCGTAAAAATCATGTTCGTAAAGCGTTGTTAACATCATGTTTGCCCTTAGGGACTCGTGTTACGCAACGCTAACTCAAGCCATGTTTATGATCAATACACTTCCGGTACGATCATTTCCTCCGGAACCGGCTGACGGTAGTACTCGGCGTTGCGTACCCGCTCGGGCAGTACAACCATCTGGCGCTCGACTTCAAAATAGTCGAACTGGCTGAGCAGGTGGTGGATGCAGTTGAGGCGGGCTTTTTTCTTATCCACGGCTTCCACGATCCACCATGGGGCTTCGGGGATGTGGGTGCGTTCGAGCATGACTTCCTTGACCTTGGTGTAATCCTCCCAGCGGCGACGGGATTCGAGATCCATCGGGCTGAGTTTCCATTGCTTGAGCGGATCCTGGATGCGGCTGGTAAAGCGCAGATGTTGTTCGTCGTCGGTAATCGAGAACCAGTATTTGATCACGGTCATGCCAGAGCGCACCAACATACGCTCAAACTCGGGCACGCTGCGGAAGAATTCTTCGTACTCGTGATCGGTGCAAAAGCCCATCACGCGCTCGACACCGGCGCGGTTGTACCAGCTGCGGTCGAAAAGCACGATTTCACCGGCGGCGGGCAGATGCGGCACGTAGCGCTGGAAATACCATTGGGTGCGCTCGCGGTCGTTGGGCGCGGGCAGCGCGACCACGCGGCAGACGCGCGGGTTGAGGCGCTGCATGATGCGCTTGATTACGCCACCTTTGCCAGCGGCATCACGGCCCTCAAACAGGATGACGATCTTTTGTTTGGTGTGCTGCACCCAGTCTTGCAGCTTGACCAGTTCGCCTTGCAGGCGCAGCAGCTCGCGGAAATAGTGCAGGCGCTGGTTGCGGCTGGCTTCATCAAGGGGCGTGGCATCCAGACCGAGAACATGGTCGGCGAGATCATCTTCAAGCTCAAGCTCAAACGATTCGTCGAAGCTGTCGAGTCTTTCGTTGTTGAGGCGGTGCTGCATGTCGTCGTTGGCTGGCATGGCATGATCTCTGGAGGTGAAAATGCTGCAAGCCTGCGGGATTTATGTGACGAGCATGTTACGAGACGGGGTTCGTCTTTTTTTCTGCCAAGGCCACGATAATCGTCTGCCCCTTGTTGATGCTTTGATTGGATTTGAGGTGATTCCAATCGCGTAGTTGAGCGACTGTGACTTTGAAACGTTGGGCGATGGCGTGCAGCGTGTCACCTTTTTTGACGGTGTAGGTGGTGGCTTTGAGGGCGGGTTTTTCGGCGCTCGTCTGAGCCTTGTCTTTAGTGTTGGTTTGCACAGCGGCATTCTTGGCGGAAGTGTTTTTACTCTCGCTTGGGTTTGCGGTCGCGGTCGAGTTGTTGGGTAGCTCGCAATAGACGGTTAATTTCTGTCCAGCCTTGAGTTCGGATTTGGTATTCAGTTTATTCCATGAGGCCAGCTCGCTGACTTTGACACCGTATTTGCGCGAGATATTGAACAGACTGTCGCCTGCGCTGACCGAGTGGGTGATTTTTGGCGCGACAGCGTAACGTTCCTTGGCGGGTAATTTGAGCGGGTCGGGCTGTGCCGATGTGTGTGCAGGTGTTTCCGCTTCGGCGACGATGTTGTTGTCGCGAGTGGCGATCATGCGGTTGGATGGAATCAACAGGGCATGACCGCGTTTGAGTGTTTTACCCAAGCGAGGGTTTATCTCGCGAATCTCGCTTTGGCTCACGCCGTAACGCTTGGCAATGGAGGCCAGGCTTTCGGTTTTTTTCAGGGTGATTTTGCGTGGTGGAGCGAGGGTGACACAGAACTCTTCCATGTCACGGCCACGCAGTTGTTCGGCCTTGTCTCGCGGCAGTAATAGGGCAACCACATCCTGACCGTGTCCATTCACGCCGCGCTTGAAGGCCGGGTTGAAGCGATACAAATCGGCCTCGCTCATGGACACGGCGCTGGCAATTTTGGATAAATCCAGCGGTTTGTCGAAGGTGACCTGGGTGAAAACCGGGGTGTCTTCAACGCGGTGGGGTATGAGGCCACAGTTTTCGGGGTTATGGAACATGCGCACCAGAGCCAGCAGACGGGGGACGTAGTGTTCGGTTTCATCCGGTAGGTCGAGTGACCAGTAATCGCTGGGCTCGCCTTTGGCTTCGGCTTTTTGCACGGCGCGGCTGATGGTGCCTTCGCCAGCGTTGTAGGCCGCCAGACTGAGTGCCCAGTCGCCGTTAAACATATTGTTGAGATATTGCAGATAGTCGAGGGCGGCTTGCGTCGATGCTTGCACGTCGCGGCGACCGTCGTACCACCAGTTTTGCTTCAGGCCATATTGCGTGCCGGTGCTGGGGATGAATTGCCACAATCCGGCGGCTTGTGAGCGCGAGGTGGCTTGCGGTTGATAGGAGCTTTCCACGATAGGCAGGAGGGCGAGTTCCAGCGGCATACCGCGTTCGCGCAGTTGTTCGACGATAAAAAACAGGTAGGGCTCGGCGCGTTTGCTGGTGCGATTCAGTTGGTCAAGGCGGGCTTGATAAAAAAAGACTTCGGCATCAATACGTTCGTTTTCGATAGTGTGTAGGGTGAAGTTTTGTCCGAGGCGCGTCCACAAGCCGTAATCCGCACGCGGGGTCGTCTGCTCTTGCGGAGCAGCGGTCGGTGTGGAAGGTAGGCGGTAAAGCTCTTCGCGATTTGTCTCCCCTTGGGCGAGGGTGCTGTCGTCCTCGTGCGTGTCCATTTGCGCACAGCCGCTGAGGGCGAGAAGGGTAAAGCCAAAAAGTATAAATAGTAGGCGCATAACTGCCGTGGACTCAAAGGTGGCAAGGACGCATCGTACCGAGGTGTGCGGTATGAGGCAAGGCATTGAATGAGTTGAGCTTTGATGCAAATAGCGTGCCTCGTGTTTCATTGGGGCTGGCTGTCAAACGCATCCTTCCATGCGCGCACGGCGGCAAATATGGCAGCGGGGGTGCTAAGGCCATGTTGGACGTGGTGCTCAGCCTGAGCCAGCAGTTCAGCATCGTCCCAGCGCAAAAAAGGATTGGTGGCTTTTTCGAGCGCCAGTGTGCTGGGTAGGGTTGGTTCGTTGTGCGCGCGTTGGGCGCGGGAGCTGGCGATGCGCTGGTGAATCGCGCTGTTGTCAGGCTCGGCCAAGGTGGCGAAGCGCAGGTTGTCTTCGGTGTATTCGTGGCCGCAATAGATCAGGGTGTCATCCGGCAGGGCGCGGATTTTTTGCAGTGAGCTTTGCATTTGCTCTGCCGTGCCTTCGAACAGTTTGCCGCAACCGGCACCGAAGAGGGTGTCCCCGCAGAACAACACGGGCGGCGATGACGGACTAAAGTAAGCGAGGTGGTCAAGCGTGTGGCCGGGGGTGGTCATGACCTGCCAGCGTCCCAAGCCGTCAGTGCTTAGGTCGATGCTGTCGCCTTCGCTTTGCGCAAGGGTGTCGATCTCGTGCATTTTTGCGCCATAAACAGGGCAGGCATAGCGTTCGCGCAGGGTTTGTGCGCCGTCGATATGGTCGTAGTGATGATGGGTGAGCAGGATGGCTTTGAGCTTGAGCTGGTGATTTTCGAGGTAGTCGATGACTGGATCGGCTTGGCCGGGGTCGATAACGGCGGCGTTGTTGCCATCGACCAGTAGCCAGATGTAGTTGTCTTCAAACGCGGGGATGGGGTGGATGTGCATGCTGATGGTCGCTCGCTAATGTTGGAACTTCGATGCTGAAACCTGCCGAAAGTTTAGGTGATGACATGGGCAGCGCCAAATGCGTTGTGCTGCCACTTTGGCAGATGGCGCTGATTTTGTTGGCGGGAACGGCCTTGGTGTTGGCGTTTCCATGGCTGGCTTTGCAGGTCGTTTTCCTTGTGGGCATTGCGCTTTTACTTGCGCTGGGAGCGTGGTTTTTTACAGCACGGCGTGCCGTTTTTGTCGTGCTGGCGTGGCTTGTGTTGAGCATGGCCTGGGGCGGGCTGGCGGTGCACGAGGTGCGTAGTGGTTGGTTGCCTGCGGCTTTGGAGGTGCAAAAACTCACGTTTGAGGTGCGTGTGCTTGGTCTGTCTGAGCCGGGTGCGCGTGGGACGGCATTTGTGGCGCAGGTGGTTTCTGCGCCGTCGGGTGTCGAAGACTTTCCCAGGAAGTTGCGTTTGCATTGGTATGACGAGCCGCCCCTGCTGCGTCCTGGCGAGGTGTGGCGGGTGACGGCGCGTTTGAAGCGTCCGCATGGCACCGTGAACGGCGTGGGCATGGATTATGAGGCCTGGTTGTTTCGGCATGGGGTGCAGGCGACAGGCTCGGTGTCGTCGGCTGAGCGGGTGGCTGTGCCCGTGGCATGGAGTGTGGATGCCTTGCGTTGGCAGGTGCGCGAACATTTAATGCGACGGATGGCGGGTGAGCCGTCGGCGGGGTTGGTGTTGGGGCTGGTGCTGGGTGATCGTTCCTTGATGAGCGAAGCGCAGTGGGATGTTTTGCTGGCCAGCGGTACCAATCATTTGCTGGCAATTTCCGGGCTGCATGTGACCATGATTGCCGGGATGGTGTGGTGGCTGGCGGCTTGGAGCTGGCGACGGCTGCCGCGTTTGGCGTTGTGGATTCCGGCGCAGGTGGCAGGTGCGTTGGCGGGATTGCTGGCAGCCTTGGCGTATAGCCTGTTGGCCGGGTTTTCGGTGCCGACGCAGCGCACCTTGTTTATGTTGCTGGCACTGGTATTGGCGGTGGTGGTGCGGCGAGAGCTGGTGGCGCGCGATATTTTGGGGCTGGCCTTGCTGCTGGTGCTGTTGTGGGATCCGCTGTCGGTGCTGGATGTGGGCTTCTGGCTGTCGTTTGCGGCGGTGGGTTTGCTGATTTTTGCCTCCAGTGGGCGGTTGGTGCGACCTGTATGGTGGCGTGAGCTGGGCGCGGCGCAGTGGGCAGCGTTTGTCGGCTTGTTGCCGCTGACCGTGTTGCTGTTTCAGCGTGGGTCTTGGGTCAGTCCTTTGGCCAATCTGGTTGCCATTCCCTGGGTGAGTTTGTGGGTGACCCCGCTAGCCTTGTTGGGCACGTTACTGAGTTTCGTTTATGCGCCGCTTGGCGACATGCTGCTTTGGCTGGCCTTGCGCTCGCTGGATGGTTTGATGTGGTTGCTTGCGCAGATGACCTCGGTGCCGTGGGCGCTGTGGTTTCCGCCGACGCCCAGTGGATGGGCGTTTGTATTGGTCGTGCCGGGGGTATTTTGGTTGCTTGCTCCACGCGGTGTCCCGCTGCGCGGCTTGGCGCTGCTGTTGTTTTTGCCGCTGTTCTTGCCGCGCCTGGAGCAGCCTGCGCCGGGTGAGCTATGGCTGGAGTGGCTGGATGTGGGGCAGGGGCAGGCGGTGTTGCTGCGCACGGCCACGCATCAGATGCTTTACGACGCGGGGCCGGTGAATTTCGGCGGGCGCGATGCGGGTGAGGAGGTGGTCTTGCCGGTGTTGCGCAGTCTGGGTGTCCGTGCGCTGGATGTCGTGATGTTGAGCAATAGTGATCGTGACCATGCAGGTGGTTTGCGGGCGATTGAGCAGGGCGTTGCGTTGGATGGCGTGTGGTCGGGTGGGGAAACGGTGCAGGGCGCGCAGGCTTGCCGTCAGGGTTTGTATTGGGCGTGGGATGGCGTGAGCTTCAAAGTGCTGCATCCGGGGGCGGGGTTTGGCAGTGACAAAGATAATGACTGGAGTTGTGTGCTCAAGATCGAGTCGCCGAGTGGGCGCGTGTTATTGACCGGAGATATCGAGCGACGGGCGGAGCTGGCACTGTTGAACTCGGGCGAAGACTTACGCGCCGAAGTGCTGCAAGTGCCGCATCACGGCAGTAAAACGTCGTCGGATGTGCGCCTGCTTGTGGCGGTTAATCCGCAACTGGCGGTGGTCTCAGCAGGCTATCGCAACCCGTTCAAACACCCGCGTCCGGAGGTGATGGCGCGCTATGTGGCGCAAGGCGTGCAAGTGGTGGATACCCCGTCATGTGGGCGGGTACAGCTGCGTTTGCACGAAGGACAAGCGCCGGAGCTGCATTGCGCGCGGGATGCCTGGACTTGGGCGTGGCGGGTTCCGGTGGAGCGGGACAATTAGATGGGGGCGTATAGTCGGAAACTCACCCGAGTTCAAAGCTGGTGAATGTAGGTTGGCTACATAATCGCGCTCCGTTGCTTAATTGCCTTCCGACGTATCACGCTGCCTTTTGAGTCTCAGTGAGCTTGCCCATGTCCTGAAGTTCGCGGTGCAGGGCGGTGGGGCTAAATTCCAGGCCGTTTTTCCAGCAAAGTGCGCCGAGTTCGATGAAGTGTGCGTTAAAAAACACTGGGTCGTTGAGGGCTTGGGTGAGGACAGTATTCCTGGCGATGATTTTGCCGAAGTCGTACGTGCCTTGTGTACCGTCTGAGAATACGAGGCGTAGCTGGTGTTGCCCGATGGTTTCGGCCTGGATAATTTTAATCATTATCAGCTCCTTGTATGCGTTGTAGGGGCTCTAGGTTACGAGCTCGCTGCCAGTTTTCAAGCAGCTCGGCGCGGTGTGTGTCGATCCATTCTTCTATGATGCGAGCCGCCTTTTTAGGGAGGTGGCCTTCGATGATCTTGCCGTCTTCAATGGATATATACGCTTCGTGCCCTTGGTATTCGGCATGGATATGTGCGGGTGGGTGGTCTCCGTGGTACATGCGAATGTATATGCCGAAAAAATAGGAGATGACAGGCATGGGTTTGTGCTCAGCTTTGAGTGTGATCGCGGTTTCTTCAAGCGCAAGGTTATGACAATAGCGGTGTCACAGATCAAGTTCGGAAAGAGTAGGGTGATCGTCAGGACGACGACCGAGCGGCCAATGGAATTTCCGTTCGCTCTCTTGAATTGGCAGATCATTAATGCTGGCGATGCGCCGCTGCATGAACCCATGCTCATCAAATTCCCAGTTTTCGTTGCCATAGGAGCGGAAGCAATGCCCGGAGTCATCATGCCACTCATAGGCGAAACGCACGGCGATCCGGTTGCCGTGAAATGCCCAAAGTTCTTTAATGAGCCGGTAATCCAATTCCTTGCTCCACTTTCGCGTAAAAAACTCAACAATGGCTTCGCGACCCGACAAAAACTCCGAGCGATTGCGCCAAACGCTATTTTGCGTGTAGGCGAGTGAAACCCTTTCCGGGTTGCGTGTATTCCAAGCGTCCTCTGCCATGCGAACCTTTTGGGCTGCGGTTTCGGCATTGAATGGCGGAAACGGGGGTCTTGGGGTTTCAATCATGCTCATGTCGGTCGTTCTTAGTGAGGGAAGGGATGGGCGAAGCGTTCTAATGTGGAGCTAGTAGGCCTACGCGGCTTTATCGCGTAGGTTCAATTGAACGTAGGTAACAGCAGAAGCATCCTACAAAACAAGGCGGATTTACCGTGCTGGCCTGATCGCGTCACCGAGCACACTTTAGGCTTCAATCTCATGCAGTGCCGTCAGCACCATCTGAATCAGTTGCGCCTGTTCTTCGGGGAGCATTTGGCTCAGTACGTCGATTTGGCGTTCGCCTTCGACGATGTGGATGAGGGCGGCGCTGGTGGCGAGGGCGGCGGGGGTGTCGGCGGCTTGGTGGAGTTCGGCGAGGGTTTCCAGGGCTTCGCGTTCGCCTTGGGTGGCGGCGTAGATCAGGGCGGCGAGGGCTTGGGCGGTGTGTTGCAGGTTGTGCGCGGCGGCCTGTTGGGCGAATTCCTGAAAAGCGGCAGGTTGTTGTTGTGCATGTTCGATGAGTTCGAGAATGCTGCGGTCTTCGTCGTCCAGTGCGCAGGCTGTGTGCTCTTGGGTGCTCAGGCCGAGGCGAGTTTGCACTGCGTGGCTGAGGGCTTGCCAGCCGTCGCCGTGCATGGTGTCCAGAAGGATGATGAGTTGCGCCTGGGCGTGTGGGTCGTGCGCGGCGGCAAGAGTGAGTTGAATCAGTTCAAGGTGGGCGGCGGCGATTTGCTGTTGCAGGGGTGTCATGGTGTTGGACTTGGGTTGAGGTGCACGCATGTTAGGCCGCGCATAAAAAAAGCGCCACTTGGGGCGCTTGGTCGTCGTTGGGAGTATCTGGATTGCCACGGCCTATGGCTTTGCAATGGCACATAGTAGGGTGGATGCGCTTAAGCTGGGAAGCGAGAGGGCAGCGGTCGCATTTTCGGTCAATTACTTCCTTGTACTGCATCCGTTGGTCAAGATCGTGAACAGAACTCTAGCTCTGGGCGTATTCGGCAATACGTCGGTCAATCATGCGGTGCGACAACAGACCGGCAAACGGAATCAGCATGGCGATAAAAAACAGCAGTCCCTTGAGCAGCGGTAGTTGGCGGCGCGCCAGTACAAACATCAGAAAGCCGAGCGTCCACAGGAATAAGGCACCGTGAATCGGGCCGACGATTTTCACGGCGATTGGCAGGTCGGCCATGTATTTGAGCGGCATGGCGATCAGGAACAGGGCAATCAGTGAGCCGGCTTCGACCAGTGCCATGAGGCTGAGGTGTCTGAGTGGCCAGGGTGCCATAAGGATGTCTCCATAAAATTCAGGGCACTTCTATCAATCCGCTGAAGCCGCGTCTGCTGCACCAAAAACCGGCTCAAAATGCTCACATACTGCATGTATGCTGCGCTTTTTCGCCGTTTTTTGGCTTGCCCCAGACATAAGCTTGGTCGGCTTGATCGAATTGATAGAAGTGCCCTTTGATTGATAAAGGATTGCAAGAATACGTGAATCACGCTGAACGCGAACAGAAAAACCCCCGGCAAGTACCGGGGTTGGGCGTTCAGCTTAAGCCGAACAGATTAGATGGATTTCTTGCAAAAGTACCAGTCAACACACTCATACTCGCCGCTGTTGAAACGACGTTCGGCTTCTTCGGCGGTGGCGGGTGGCGGTACGATCACCTTGTCGCCGGGCTGCCAGCCTTCCGGGGTGGCGACGCCATGCTCGGTGGAGGTTTGTAGTGCCTTGACCAGACGCAGAATTTCCGGGATGGAGCGACCGTTGCTCATCGGGTAGTAGAGCATGGCGCGCAGCACGCCTTCGGGGTCAATGACAAACGTGGCGCGCACGGCTTGGGTATCGGAGGCACCTGGGTGCACCATGCCGAAGGATTTGGCGACGTTCATCGACAAGTCGGCAATGATCGGGAAAGTGATTTCCACGCCGAATTTTTCTTTGATATTGCGATCCCAGGCAATGTGCGAATAGTGGCTGTCGATGGACAGGCCGAGCAGTTCGCAGTTCATCGCCTGGAAGGCCGGGTGGGCTTTGGCAAACGCGATAAACTCGGTGGTGCACACTGGAGTGAAGTCAGCGGGGTGCGAGAACAGCACCAGCCACTTGCCTTCGTAGTCTTTCAGGGTCTTGCGACCGTAGGTGGTGGGTGCGTCGAACTCAGGCGCGCGTTCGTTCAAACGGGGCAGGGAGACGGTCATTTCGGACATGGGGTTTTCCTCAAGTTTCATTGGACAACACACCACGGCGTGGTGCGTGTAATCAATATAAGTAATGCTGGTATCAATATGAAATTGTATTTCGGCATGGGGTTGATAGGTTTTTTATATGGGCATATCGACTGGCTGTGTGTTTTTACGCTGGAGGGGGTGTGAGTGAGTAACGTGCAGAGGTCGATTGTGCTGGATGTGCACGCATTGGCTGGGGCGTATTTTGCGCCGATAAGCCTTCAGCTTGGTGCTGGCGAGATGCTGTGCCTTTTTGGAGCGTCAGGCAGTGGTAAATCGCAGTTTTTGCGTGCTTTGGTTGATCTTGAGCTGCATCAGGGCGCGGTGTTTTTGCAGGATGTTGAACAACAGCAGATGCTGGCAAATCTGTGGCGGCGCAAGGTGGCGTATCTTCCGGCAGAATCGGGTTGGTGGGCAGTGCGGGTCGGGCAGCATTTTGCGACGCAGCCAAGCAGCGATGCGTTGGCAAGCCTTGGCTTGGAGGAGGCGATTCTGGCGCGTGAAGTGGATGGTATTTCCAGCGGCGAGCGCCAACGTCTGGGCTTGTTGCGTTTATTGGTACAGCGCCCGCAAGTGATTTTATTGGATGAACCGAGCGCCAATCTCGACCCGGACAGCACCCTGAAAATGGAACAGGTGATACGTGCCTACCTGCATGAGGCGCAGGCGGCAGCGATTTGGGTGAGTCATGATCCACTGCAACGTGAGCGTATTGCCGATCGCAGTATGGAAATGCCGTTGATGCAAAGAGAGGGCGCCGCATGAATTTGATCGAACTGACGGCTCTTGATCTAGGGCTGGCTGCGCTGTTGGTGGTGATTTTAGGCGGGCTGGTGGCCTTGAGCGGCCTTGGGCTGACGCGCTCTTTGTATGTGTCATCGTTGCGCATGGTGCTGCAGCTTTTGCTGATTGGCGTGGTGCTGGAGGCGCTGTTCCGGCTGAATAATCCGTGGCTGGTGCTGTTGATGGGTTTGGTGATGCTCGCGGTCGCGGGCTGGGAAGTGGTGGCGCGGCAAAAGCGGCGGCTGCGCGGGGGTTGGGGCTATGGTATCGGCTTGGTGGCCATGGCTTTGCCTGCGTTCAGTTTGACCGTGTTCAGTCTGGTGCTGCTGATTGGCGTGCAACCTTGGTACACGCCGCAATACGCGATTCCGCTGTTGGGTATGGTTCTTGGCAATACCATGACCGGCATCGGCTTGGGGTTCAATCGCCTGACTATGGGCGCAGCGGCCAGTCGGCGAGAAATCGAGGCGCAGTTATTGCTTGGTTACGACATGCGCCAAGCCTCGCGCAAGTTACGTCAGGAGAGTCTGCATACCGCCATGGTACCGACCATCAATATGCTCACGGTGGCGGGGATCGTGAGCCTGCCGGGGATGATGACCGGGCAGATTCTGGCCGGAACCTCACCGATTGAGGCGGTTAAGTATCAGATTTTGTTGATGTTTTTGATTACAAGCGCCACAGGGTTCGGCACGATGCTGGCGATTGAACTCGGCACGCGGCGGCTGTTTGATGAGCGCCAACGCCTGCGGCTTGATCGTCTGCAAGATGCGAAGTAGGCTCAGGCTTGTGGCTAGACGTGACACATTATTGATCCAGCACGATGAATCCATGAAATCGTAGGGTGCGCCATGCGCACCGATGGGCTAAAAGGTGCGCATGGCGCACCCACCGACCCGGTGGACAATCACGGATAAAGCTGACCGGATCAGCATTTTGACCAACGAGGATATGACATGGCACCCATGCTTGCACTAAAACCCCATCTATCAGTTGAAGATTATCTTGCAGGCGAACGTGATTGCGAGATACGTCACGAATACGGCGCGGGTGAAGCCTATGCCATGGCCGGGGCGAGTGATCGGCATGGCTTATTGGCGATGGCGCTTGGTGCGGAATTGCTCCCGTATGCTCGCAAAAAACGCTGCCAGTTGTTTATGGCCGATATGAAAGTGCGTATTGACGAAAAGGGGGACAGCTTTTTTTACTACCCTGACTTGCTTTTAAGCTGCGACCCGGATGACCGTGAATCGGCGTATTACCGTCGCCGTCCTTGTTTGGTTGTGGAAATCGCTTCGCCGAGCACCTTTCGCATTGACCGCCGTGAAAAGCTCTTTGCTTATCGCACTCTGCCGAGCTTGCGCGAGTATGTCTTGGTGCATCAAGACACGCCGCAGATTGAGGTGTTCCGCTACCCTGAAGACGAGCATGACATTTACACCGAAGGCACGTTCAGGCTGGAGTGCCTGGATATGGAATTGTCGGTGGAGAGTGTGTATGCCGATGTCAGGGAGTTATCCGTTTAGCTCTGCCCAGTGAGGGGGCGATTAAAGGCGCATGTTTTGGAGGGTGAAAACCCGCTTTTGCGTTAGTCCTGGATGACTGAACACCCCGATTTGTCGGTTTTTTTTGCCATCGGGCGCGCCCTATTTGGGGATAGCAGCAACGAAGGGGCGCGCGGTGCGTGATTTAAAAACGGCATAAGCCTATACTTAAAACTTATGACCAAGCCTTGTTTTTAGTGTTGCTGCGCCTGTTGATCCGGCACGATTAATCCATGAAAGCGTAGGGTGCGCCATGCGCACCGATGGGCTAAAAGGTGCGCATGGCGCACCCTACGACCCGGCGGACAATCACGGATAAAGCTGACCGGATCAATAGCGCCGCACGCTGCACTCTTAACAACGGCTAAATCCGAAACAAACATCCGAAGCAAACATCCAAGAGACCGCCTGAACATGAGTCGCATCACTATCATTGGGGCTGGCTTTGCCGCCCTGACCGCCGTCATCGAGCTGCGTAAACACGATCCCGAAGCCGAGCTTACCCTGATCGCTCCCAAGGCTGAGCTGATCTACGCACCAAGCCTGATCTGGATTCCGTCACGCCTACGCAAGGGTGACGATCTACGTATTGATCTGCGCAATTTCTTTGCCCGTCAACGTGTTCAATTCCACGCCGGGCGCGTGACCGGCCTGAAGGACGGCGGTCGCATCGTCGTGACCGAGCATGGCGAAGTGAGCAACGACGGCCTCATCATTGCCAGCGGGGGGCGTTTTATCAAGCGACTGCCCGGCATCGAACACGCCATCACCCTCTGCGAAGGGATTGATGCCGCCGAACGCATCCGTGACCGCATTGAAAGCATGCAAGGCGGCACCATTGCCCTCGGCTTCGGCGGCAACCCCAACGAGCCCTCCGCCGTGCGCGGTGGTCCGGTTTTCGAACTCATGCTAGGTCTGGACACCATGCTGCGCCGTCAGGGGCGACGCGATAAATTCAAATTGGTGTTCTTTAATCCTGCCGCGCGTCCGGGCAACCGCCTCGGCGAAGCTGCGGTTGACGCACTGCTCAAGCGTATGGCCAAGCTGGGCATCGAAACGCAGCTCGGGCACAAAATGGTGCGCTTTGAAGCCGACAAGGTCGTCACCGAGGGCGGAGAATTTGCAGCAAATCTGATCCTGTTCATGCCCGGCATGACCGGCCCGACGTGGATGGAAGGCAGTGGCCTTCCCACCTCGCCGGGTGGCCTGATCCAGGCCGATGCGCATTGCCGCGTGGCAGGATTCGACAAGGTGTATGTCGCAGGCGATTCCGGCAGCTTCCCCGGTCCGGATTGGGCACCGAAGCAGGCGCACATGGCTGATCTGCAAGCCGTGGCCGCAGCGCAAAACCTGCTCGCCGCCATGCGCGGCACCCCCGCAGACACAACCTTCCGTTGGGAGCTGATCTGCATTATGGACGCACTTGACAAAGGTATTCTGGTTTACCGCGACCCCAAGCGCACGTTCATCCTGCCTCCATGCCGCCTGCTGCACTGGGGCAAGCGCATGTTTGAAGTGATGTACCTCAAAAAATACCGCTAAGGCGACGCTGGATTTATTCCTTACTTGGTTTGGTTGCTCCGGTACCTTTTTCATCTAACAATGGCGGGGGCTTTCTTTAATAGTCTGACAGCAATGTCATTATGACAATTACGGAATAACACAGGCTCGGTTCTGTGGCCTGCCGTTAGCGCTCCGCTTGAGTGAGGGGTTAGGCCGCACTAGCGACTGTGCCGGTTTTTGGGTTTGAGTCTAGGATGAAGTTTCGCAGCGCAAGGACTCGTTTCTTCAAGTCTAGTGCACTCAAATCAGGCTCAAAGTTCTCGGTAATGTACCTGGCTACCTCTACCTTTGAAGCTACCGTCTGCCTTCCTTTCGATGACTTGATCAGTAGAAGACTGGCATGTTTCCCTGCTTCCGTGATCTGAGTTGCTTTAGGGTGAGTCACAGATATTGCCCTTGTTATCTGGGTGGGTTGCAAGTAATTCTCAATCTCGCGCCCATCTGTAATCCATGCATGACCCGGTCCAGTATCAAATTCATTTTGTAGACGCCGCTTAGTGGCGTTTATGGGCGTATGTGGCTTGTCGCGGTCACTGTCAATTATCATCACACCCCTTCGATTTAGTCGTCGAAGTGAGATGAAATCGTTGATCTCCGTACTGTCTGGAGCGTGCGAAAGGTGCGCCGCGAGGCGTCCACCATAGAACATGACACTGTAGTGAATACCCTCTACTAGATTGGAGTCCACACTACGGAGCCACCAGTTTAGGTAGATGCGATCAGAGGGGCCTTCTACCCAAACAACGCAGTTTGCCTGCAGCAAGTCGGACGGGTGGTATCCCAAGTCTTCGCAAACCGCAGAACGATGTTCATTGGTGGTTGCACGTTCAACAATCGAAGCGCCGTCACGTAAGCATATGTGATAGACCTCAGCGCCCGGTGTGTCCATCAACGAGGCAGAGTGCGTTGTGATGAAGTACTGGTTTTGAGTGTGTTGCGCGAGGTAACGAAGTAGCTTCTTCTGAAGAATCGGATTGAGATGCAGTTCAGGTTCTTCGATGCAAACCACGTGATCTTGCAGGACTGTTGCAGCCGATGCCAGGATTATGACTTCGTGGATTCCCGATCCGAGCGATTCAATCGGAAGCACTTTGCCATCCATATGCACCAAGATTGTGTCCCTTTCATAAGGGATCTCGATGGTTGCTTCCGGTCGGTCGATGACGTCGCGCAAGAAATCTCTGATTGCGTTAAAGCTCTGGCGACTAGTTTGGCTGTGTACATCAGGATTCTGGAGCTTTGCAACCCTATCAATTATTCCAGTTCCGTCGAATGCGTCCGAAGTGCCGCCCTTGATACCGATTTGGCGAATGGCGGGAATCAGTTGCGTCTTGATTGATACCGGAGTAGCTGGCATGTTTCGAAGTACTTGGGGCTCCCAGCTACTTTTTCGGTCGCCTCCGCTCATTCCTGTAAGCATGGTCCACACTTGCTGCATTTCATGATTCTGAAGTGCATTTGCGGCCTTGGACCAAGACTCTTGTTGATCCTTTAGATCAGGAAGCGTTAGTAGCGTCCAGCATAGGGTGGTTTGATCTAGTCGAGACTTCTCGGAGAAGAGCTTTCCGAATACAGCCGCTGCAGTTTTCTTCTTGTGACCATTCTTCTCTTCGACTATGAGCCTGTGGCTGTCAAGCAGCACAGGACGGTTGGGGTCGGTTCGGTCGACTGCCTCGCCGATTCCAAGAATGATTGGTGGTTGATCAGGCAGGTGCCTTGCCAGTGAATCAAATTTCAGCCCGTCCCTTTTGGAGGATTGCGAATAGATTTCGTGTAAGAACCGCAGGACATTTGACTTCCCTGCGTTGTTCTGGCCGATGAGAATGTTCACCTTTGCGAATTGCTCGAAATACTGGGGCTTCTTCCCAAAGCTGCGGTAGCCGGCTATGGCCAGATTGGGGATGAGAATAGTCATGTGGGTGAAATGTGTGCCTTGTCAGGTGTCCAAGTTTTGGTGAGGCCGGTGTATAACGTGCGCCGCACCAAAATATCATCTTGTTTTTAAATCAAAATGAAAAAGCAAGTGCTTTTATAAGCTAAAGCTACACATTCAGCACTCGTCCAATACTCTTCGCTTAAGCTACTTGCCGGTCAGCCTATTTCACCGCAGCAAAGCATAAGCGATCAATCCCGCCATCAGCACGAGCAAGCCAAACAAAACCAACATCCAAGTTTGGGTGCGGGCGATTTGCTGGCGCAGGGCATGGAGTTCGGCGGTTTGGCGCTGCATGAGTTCGGTTTGTTTGCTTTGTGCGGTGAGGGCTTCGTGGGTGAGGCGCGGCATTTCGGGCAATAAGGCCAATACACGCGGCAGTTCGTGGCGCAGGGTTTTGAGGGCGGCTTTGGGGCCGACGCGTTCGATCATCCAGCGTTCGATAAAGGGTTTGGCGGTGGTCCATAAATCCAGGTCGGGGTAGAGCTGGCGGCCTAGTCCTTCGATATTGAGCAGGGTTTTTTGCAGCAGCACCAGTTGCGGTTGCACTTCCATATTGAAGCGGCGTGCGGTTTGGAACAGGCGCAGCAGGAATTTGCCGAAGGAAATATCGCGGATCGGGCGCTGGAAAATCGGTTCGCTAATGGTGCGGATGGCGGCTTCAAATTCATTGAGGCGTGTGTCAGCGGGCACCCAGCCGGATTCGATATGCAGTTCGGCCACGCGGCGATAATCGCGGTTGAAGAAGGCGTGGAAGTTTTCGGCCAGATAGCGTTGGTCATCCGGGGTGAGGCTGCCCATGATGCCAAAATCGACGGCCATGTAGGTTGGGGTATCCGGGGTTTCACGCGAGACGAAGACGTTGCCGGGGTGCATGTCGGCGTGGAAAAAGTTGTGGGTGAAAACCTGGGTGAAGAAAATTTCCACGCCGCGTTCGGCGAGTATTTGCATATTGATTTTGGCGGCTTCGAGGGCTTCCAGGTCACTGATTTGTATGCCGTAAATGCGCTCTTGCACCATGACGTTGGGGTGGCTGTAATCCCAGTCGATGGCGGGGACATGCAGCAGCGGCGAGCCTTCAAAGTTGCGCGCCAGCAGGCCGCAGTTGGCGGCTTCGCGCACTAAATCGAGTTCATCGTGGATGGTTTTGTCGAATTCGCCGACCACGTCCTGCGGATGCAGGCGGCGGATGTCGGCGGAGGATTTTTCGGCCAGATAGGCGAGGGTGCGCAGTACTTCGAGGTCGCGTTCGATCACCGGCAGGATATTCGGGCGCACGACTTTGACCACCACGTCGCGTCCATCCTTGAGGGTGGCCGGATGAACCTGGGCGATGGAGGCGGAGGCCAGTGGGGTTTCGTTGAAGTCTAAAAACAGTTCACTGATCGGTTTTTTGAGTGCTGTTTCAATAATCTGGCGCGCCAGCTCGCCGGGGAAGGGCGGCACGCGGTCTTGCAGTTTGGCCAGTTCGTCGGCGATGTCTTCGGGCAACAGGTCGCGGCGGGTGGAGAGCGCTTGGCCGAATTTGATAAAGATGGGGCCGAGTTCTTCGAGGGCGAGACGGATACGTTCGGCGCGCGGGCGGAGCGTGCTTTCGCCAAATAGCCGCCAGGGCGAGAAGCGCATGAGGAAGCTGGCGGGCTTGAACCACGGAATGGCAAACAGCAGTTCGTCGAGGCCGTGGCGCATCAGCACCCACTGGATGGTGAACAGGCGCAGAAATTGGCGCGGATGGGTCATGTGTTCTTCTCTGACAAACCGGCTTCAAGGGCGCGGATGCGTGCATCCAATGCGGCGACGCGATTTTGCAATGGGTCGATGGCATCCAACCAGATTTCGAGTTCGATTTGGCGCGGGCTGACATCGAGTTCATCGTGCAAAAAATCAGCTTTGTTGTGGGTGTGGTGCTGCACCATGCGCGCCAGTTCAAAGCGCATCGCGTGCCATACACGGGCGATTTGATGCGCGAGCAGGTTGCCAACGTTGGGAACCAGGGCGAGTTCAATGTCGGGGTTGAGGCTACTGAGCAGGCGCGCGACACGCAGGCTGGTATGGCTGTCGCCCAAAAGCTCAAGATCGCCGTGCATTAAATCGCCACGCATTTTGGCGCGCACAAAGCCGAAGGGGGAAGCGCGCAGGGTGGCATCGGGCGTGTCGATGCTGGCTGCGGCAATGATGACTTGGTCGGCTTGCGGCAAACAATCCAGGCTGAACAAGCCTTTGAATTCAATGCGTAGGCGCTTGCCATGCAGTGCAGCCAGGTTGGCTTGCGCGTCGGGGTCGGCAGCCAGCGCGGCATTGATGGCTTTTTCCAGCCCAATGCGTGCGAGTTCGGCCAGTTCGGGGATCACGCTTTGAAGCCCCAGTGCAGGGCCACGATGCCATCGGACATATTGAGGTAGTCGCAATGCGCAAAGCCTGCGTACTGCATCATGACGAGCAGCGTGTCCTGGTCGGGGTGCATACGGATCGACTCGGCCAGGTATTGGTAGCTGGCTTCGTCCTTGGCGACGAATTTTCCAATGAGCGGCAGGGCTTTGAAGGAATACAGATCGTAGAGTTTCTGGGTCAGGTCGTGACGCGGATGGGAAAACTCCAGCACCAGCGCGCGGCCACCGGGTTTGAGTACGCGCAGCATTTCAGCCAGCGCCTTGTCTTTGTCGGTGACATTGCGCAGGCCGAAGCTGATGGTGACGGCATCGAAACTGTTATCGGCGAAGGGGATGGCTTCGGCATTCACCAGCGCGGTTTGCGCTGCCTGGCTGGCACCTTCGTTAATCAGACGGTCGCGCCCACGGGTCAGCATTTCGGCGTTGATGTCAGACAGCACCACCAGGCCTGTGCGCCCCACTTGTTGCAACATGCCGGAGGATAAGTCGCCGGTGCCGCCCGCCAGGTCAAGGGCGCGCATACCCGGGCGCAGGCCGGTACGCGCGAGGGTGATGCGCTTCCATAAACGATGAATGCCCAGGGACATGAGGTCGTTCATCAAATCGTATTTGCCGGCGACGGAGTCGAACACACCGCGCACCAGCTTGGCTTTTTCGCCGAGCGGGACTTGGCGGTAGCCGAAGTGGGTAGTGTCGTGCTGCGTTTCGGTATTGTTCATGTGTTCTCCCAATGGCAGTGCTTGCAAGTTATCGCGGTAGGGTGGATAAGCGTAGCGCATCCACCACGGGCGCGGTGGATGCGCTACGCTTATCCACCCTACTATTGATCCGGCCAGCTTTATCCGTGATTGTAGGTCGGCATTCATGCCGACATGTCGGGCTAAAGCCCGACCTACATTCAAGACGTGTCGTGCCGGAG
>NCGK01000029.1 GCA_002281735.1 Gammaproteobacteria bacterium 28-57-27 | reverse complement strand
AGGCTCAGCCCGAACAGAAATCGAGACTTCATCAGGCCGAAGCAATAGGCTCGCTACTGTTCATGGAAGCGCTTTCACGCCGTTCGCCCTGAGCTTGTCGAAGGGTCGTGCCAGCGCAAACAGGCTTCGACAGGCTCAGCCCGAACGGTTAAGCGAACAGTATTGCCCCCAGGACTCTGGAACAAGGTGCAATGCAGGTTTGCTATTAATAACATAGCTGCCTGCGCAGGTATCACCTCGGCCAGCGGCCGATTTGACTCGAATCGACGCCTTCCTGGGCGTGCCACGACGCGCGCCCGCGCACCCCCTGCCGCTATCATTGCGCGCATGCAAAAGACCCCCGGCGAGCAGGCAACGCACACCAGCCAGCACAGCAGCGAAGACACGGCTGACAGCCATGCTCAGCAGTTCATCGCCCGCTGGCAGGGCGTGGCGCTCACGGCCGCGACCGAGCTTTCGACCTCGCAAACCTTTGTGCTTGAACTCTGCGCGCTGCTGGGCGTGCCGACGCCGCTGCCCAACGACGCGCTCGACTACGTGTTCGAGCGCCCCATCACCTTCGCGCATGGCGACGGCAGCACGAGCGCTGGCCGCATCAACTGCTACCGGCGCGGCCACTTTGTGTGGGAAAGCAAAAAGCTGCGTTATGTCAACGCCGGCGGCGCCGCCTTCAACAGCGCCATGCTGACGGCCCGTTCGCAGGCTGAAAACTACGCCCGCGCGCTGCCCGCCAGCGAGATCGCCGCCGGCCGGCCGCCCTTCGTGCTGGTGGCCGATGTCGGCAACGTCATTGAGGTGTATGCCGAATTCACGCGCAGCGGCGCCAGCTACACACCCTTCCCCGACCCACGCAGCCACCGCATCGCATTGGGCGACCTGCGAAGTCCCGCCATTCGCGAGCGGCTGCGCCTGATCTGGACCGACCCGCTGGCGCTCGACCCGGCGCGCCTGAGCGCCCGCATCACCCGCGAGGTGGCGGCGCAACTCGCCGAGCTGGCGAAGTCGCTCGAACAATCGGGCCACCGCGCCGACCATGTGGCCGCCTTCCTCACGCGCAGCCTGTTCAGCATGTTTGCCGAAGACGTGGAACTGTTGCCCAAGGGCAGTTTTTTGAAGCTGTTGCAAAGCCACCGCGAGCAACCCGCCACGCTGCAGCAGATGCTGCGCATTTTGTGGACCGACATGGACCACGGCGGTTTTTCCGCCGCGCTGGCGGTGCAGGTGCTCAAGTTCAACGGCAAACTGTTCAAGCAACCCAACAACGACGGCTATTCGCTGCTACTCAATCCAGAGCAGATCGACCGGCTGATTCTGGCGGCGCGCAGCAACTGGCGCGAAGTGGAGCCGGCCATTTTCGGCACGCTGCTCGAACGCGCGCTGGACCCGACCGAGCGCCACGCGCTGGGCGCGCATTACACGCCGCGCGCGTACGTCGAGCGGCTGGTGCTGCCCACGGTGGTCGAGCCGCTGCGCGCCGACTGGGCCAACGCGCAGGCCGCTGCTGTGCTGCTGGCTGCCGAGGCCGCCGGGCTGTCAGGCAAGGCACACCACCAGAAGATGGATGAGGCGCGCGGCGAGATTCGCACGTTTCACCACCAGCTTTGCACCCTGCGCGTGCTCGACCCGGCCTGCGGCAGCGGCAACTTTTTGTACGTCACGCTGGAGCATCTGAAGCGCCTCGAAGGCGAGGTGATGAACCAGCTGGAGGCGATGGGCGAGACACAAAGCATGCTCGGCCTCGAAGGCGAAACCGTCACGCCGCAGCAACTATTGGGCATCGAGATCAACGAACGCGCCGCCGCGCTGGCCGAGCTGGTGCTGTGGATTGGTTATTTGCAGTGGCACATCCGCACGCGCGGCAACAAGGCCGTGGCCGAGCCGGTGGTGCACGACTACGGCAACATCGAACACCGCGACGCCGTGCTGGCGTGGAGCGATACCGACCTTGCCCATGATGCAGACGGCCAGTTGCTCAGCCGCTGGGACGGCAAGACCTTCAAGACGCATCCCGTCACCGGCGCGCTGGTGCCTGACGAAGCGGCGCTGGTGCCGCAATGGCAATACATCCGGCCCGCGCAGGCGAAATGGCCGAAGGCCGATTTCATTGTGGGGAATCCGCCGTTTATTGGCAACAAACGCATGCGCGAGGCTCTTGGCGACGGCTATGTGGAGGCGCTACGCAAAGTATGGGTAGACGTTCCAGATACTGCGGATTTTGTTGTTTACTGGTGGGCTCGGGCGGCCGCGATGGTTCAAGAAGGAAAGACGCGCCGCATGGGACTCATCACTACAAATAGCCTCACGATGGTTTTCAATCGAAGTGTGGTTCAGTCCTATCTGGGTTCAGGACTGGTGTTGACCTATGCCATTCCTGATCATCCGTGGGTCGACAACGCAAACGGCGCGGCGGTTCGTATTGCTATGACTGTTGTTGCAAAAAAAGGCAATGGCCGCCTTCAACAAGTCATCGATGAAAAAGTGGGCGAGTTTGGGGAGGTGGACGTTGTATTAACGGAAGTCGTCGGCCGGATACACGCTGATTTGACGATTGGTGCCAATGTCACCGCAGCCGGAAAACTTCTTGCGAATGGCGGCGTTTCATTCATGGGAATGATTCCTCTCGGAGCAGGATTTTGGGTTACAAAAGACGAAGCAATCAACCTAGGATATGGGTCTAATTCAGCTTTGACTCCACACGTCAAGCGATACCTCAACGGCAAGGATTTGATGGGGAAATCGCGGGAAATTCTTGCACTGGATTTCTTCGGATTGACTTCGGTCGAGTTAATGCAACGTTTCCCCGCTGCCTATCAATGGCTGAAAGAAAGGGTTCAGCCTCAGCGGGATCAAGATAACCGCGAGACCCGGCGAAAAAACTGGTGGCTGTATGGGGAGTCGGTGCCCAAGTTTAGGGTCGCTGTAAAAGGGCTGAGGCGCTACATCGGTACTGCAGAGACTTCCAAGCACCGAGTTTTCTCGTTTATCGAAGGGGACATCTTTCCAGATCAAAAGATTAGGGTTGTCGTGCATGACAGCGCATTAGTATTGGGTGTTCTTTCGAGCCAAATCCACGTTAAATGGTCACTCAAAGCTGGCGGAACTTTGGAAGATCGACCGGTCTACAACACTTCCCGCTGCTTCGAAACTTTTCCCTTCCCGGACGAAGACACCGGCCTCACCCCCGAACTGCGCGACCGCATCGCCCAGCTCGCCGAACAAATCGACGCGCACCGCAAGCGCCAGCAGGCGGCGCACCCCGGCCTGACGCTGACCGGGATGTACAACGTGCTGGAGATCCTTCGACAGGCTCAGGACGGCCCTTCGATACCTCAGGGCGAACAGGTTGGGGCTCAGAACGAACGGGGTGGCGCGCAGCACCAACGCGATGAGGCGCAGCAAGAACAGGGTCGGGCCCCGGTCGTCCGGGTGTTGACTGCCAAGGAAAAAACCATCCACACCCAGGGCCTGGTCGGGGTGCTGAAAGAGCTGCACGATGAACTCGACGCGGCGGTGTTGCAGGCTTACGGCCTGGCCTGCGGACTGACCACGGACGCGCTGCTCACCCACCTGGTCGCCCTCAACGCCCAGCGCGCGGCAGAAGAAAAAGCCGGCCGCATCCGCTGGCTGCGTCCCGAATTCCAGAATCCACAAGCCGCAGCGCCAGACCACTCGCTATCAAATAAGGAGCTGCCCGCGCAGGTATTACCTGGGCTACAGGCCGATTTGGCACTCAATGTGCCGCCACCAGCAGCCAAAGCCGCCGCCGGCCTGCCCGCCTGGCCCGGCACGCTGCCCGAGCAGGTGCGCGCCGTGGCGCAAGTCCTCAGCACCGCCACCGCCGCCCTGCCGCTGGCCGCGCTGGAAGCCAGCTTCAAGGGTAAAGGCCCGTGGAAAAAAGGCCTGCCGCGCATTCTGGAGACGCTGGAAGCGCTGGGGCGGGCGCGGCGGGTGGAAGCTGCTGCCGGCGTGCTGTGGCAGGCCTGAGTGCCTGCTGCGCGCGCATCCCTACCGGCGGCCAGTCGCTATTAAATCAGGAGCTGCTCGCGCAGGTACTGAATCGGCTACAGGCTGATTTGACTTACAAAATATCGTCAGACGACTTCACAGAACCGCCTCCAGCCCCTTGCGCTCCAGCAAACTCAGCAGCTTCAAAGACGGCCCGCTCGGGTGCTTTTCACCGCCCTCCCATTTCCGCACGGTGGACAGGCTGGTGTTCAACACGGCGGCCAGTACGGCCTGGCTCAATTGCAGGTGGTCACGCAGCGCGCGAATTTTTTCGCTGTCGTAGTCGGGTACGGGCTGCAGACACAGCGCGTCGAACTTGTGCATGTTGCGTTTGTGGATGAAACCCAGGCGATGAAAGTCGGTGGCTGTTTCATGCACGGCTTCCAGAATGGGGCTCCTGGCTTTGGGTTTAGCGATTTTTGTCATGGCAAATTTCCTCAAGGGTTGCGTCTTTCACAGCAAGATCAAGTTCAGAACCTGAGCGGTTCAACAGTTCTTTGGCAATACCTTGCAACGCTTCGAGTTCGTCGTCTGCAATGTTGGCGCGGTCGTTTTTCTCGAAGCCGTAAACGAAGAACCAGCGACTGCCTTTGTTGGTAGCAACCAGCGTTCTGGCGCCACCGCGCTTGCCGCGCCCAGCCAGCCCGATGCGCTTCTTGATCACGCCCCCGCCCAATTCGGCATCGATCAGCCCTTGAGCCATTTCGATGACAGCGGCACAAAGCAGGGGATCGGTCAATTCGGTTTTGCGCATCCATCGGGCGAAATGGCGGGTTTTGAAGACTCGTTTCATCTCGATATTGTGCCACTTGGTACCGCAGCCAGATCCCTTGGCAGCTGTCTTTGAGCCAAGAACCGGCGGCTTGTGGAGGCCAAGCCAAAGTGGCTGCAGGCGGCACACACCGCCC
>NCGK01000028.1 GCA_002281735.1 Gammaproteobacteria bacterium 28-57-27 | reverse complement strand
GCAAGCGGCCAAGCAGGCGGCCAAAGAAGCCGAGCAGCAGGCCGAACAACAGGCCAAGCAGCATGCGAGGGAACAAGCTGAAATTGCGCTGAAAAAGCAGCAAGAGTTAGAGCGCGTCGCCAAGAAAACTGAAGAAGAGGCCGCGCGTAAGGCCGCAGAGTTGAAAAAACAGCAAGCCGAGGCTGATGCAGCGAAAAAAGCAGCGGATGCCAAAGCCAAGGCGGATGCAGAGGCCGCGAAGGTCAAGGCAGAGACCGCAGCGAAAGCCAAAGCTGAAACCGAGGCTAAGGAAAAGGCTGAGCAAGCCGCGAAAGCCGCAGAGTTAAAGAAGCAGGCCGAGGCTGAGGCGGTGAAAAAAGCAGCGGATGCCAAAGCCAAAGCCGATGCAGAAGCCGCGAAGGCTAAGACAGAGAGCGCCGCGAAAACCAAAGCTGAAACCGAGGCCAAGGAAAAAGCGGAGCAAGCCGCGAAAGCCGCAGAGTTAAAGAAGCAAGCCGATGCTGAGGCCAAAGCTAAGGTGGATGCCAAGGCTAAAGCGGATGCGGAAGCAGCACAGAAGGCCAAGTCGGCTCAAGAGGCTGCGGCGAAACAGAAAGCTGAGGCCGAGCAGCGCCGTAAGGCAGAATTGGCGAAGTCATTGGCCGATGAGGACGCGGCCAATGCCAAGGCGGCGAGCGACAAGCGCTTAAGTGGTTTGCGCAATCAATACATTGCCTCCATTCGCGCCAAGGTGGAGCGTAATTGGCTGCAACCCTCAAGCGTGCAAGCCGGCATGAGTTGTGAAGTGCATGTCACGCAGATGCCCGGCGGCATGGTGATGAATGTACGCGCTGAAAAATGCACTGGCGATGACTTGTTCAAGCGTTCGGTCATTGCCGCTGTGGAAAAAGCCAGCCCTTTACCTTCACCGCCAGACCCTGCTGTGTTTGAACGCGACCTTGTTTTTATTTTCAAACCGACGCTTTAACCTGAACCCAGACTGAACCCCAGCCTGAAATCTAGAGGCCGCACCTATGCCCCGTTTATTTATCGCCCTGTTGTTAATCTTCGCGACCCTTCCAGCGCACGCCGCTTTGCAAATCGACATCACCCAAGGTACCGATGGCACCATGCCGATTGCGGTCGTACCCTTCGGCGGCGGTGCGCCAGAGGATATTGCGCAGATCGTCAGTGCTGATCTGGCGCGCAGCGGCCAATTCAACACCCTGGCTCCGAGCGCCATGCCAGAGCAGCCGATTGATCCACAACAGGTCAATCTGGACGCTTGGCGCACGGTGAAGCGTGATTATCTGGTGGTCGGTCGCGTGGTGCGTCCGGATGCGGTTAATTTTGCGCTGGAGTTCTATGTGCTGGATGTCATCAGCGGCCAGCAGCTAACCGCAATGAGTGTCAGTGCTTCCCGTGCGGATTTGCGCATGGGCGCACACCGGGTCGCGGATATTGTGTATGAGGCGATTACCGGGGTGAAAGGCGCGTTTGCTACGCGTATTGCCTACATTACCGAAACCGGCCAGCCGCCAATGCGCCGCTACAGCTTGGAAGTGGCCGACAGTGATGGCTATAACCCGCAGAGCATTCTTGAGTCCAAAGAGCCGATCATGTCGCCCGCGTGGTCGCGTGACGGTCGCAAACTGGCCTATGTCTCCTTTGAAAGTCGCCGTTCCAGCATTTATGTGCAGGATGTGTACAGCGGGCGGCGCGAGTTGGTGGCTTCGTTCCCTTCGATCAATGGTTCGCCAAGCTGGGCACCCGGTGGTAACAAGCTAGCGCTGACGCTATCCAAGGATGGCAACCCGGAAATTTATGTGCTCGACGTGGCCACGCGCCAAACTACGCGTCTGACCAATAGTGCAGCGATTGATACCGAAGCCAGCTGGTTGCCGGATGGCAGCGGCGTAGTGTTCACCTCGGATCGCGGCGGTCGTCCGCAAACCTACCAAGTGGGTGTGGGCGGTGGTGCGCCCAAGCGCCTCACCTTTGATGGCGGCTATAACGCACGCCCTAGCGTGTCGCCGGATGGTCAATTTTTGGCCACGGTGCAATCCTGTGGCGGCGGCTTTTGTATCGCGGTGCTTGACCTGAAAACGGGTGCTTCGCGCACCTTGTCCAAGGGCTCGCAGGATGAGGCGCCAAGTTTTGCGCCCAACAGCGCCATGTTGCTGTACGCCTCCGGTGGCGGCGTGTTGCGCGTGGCGTCCGTATTGGGGCAGGCCAATAGCACGCTGAGCCTGCAGAAAGGCAAAGTGCGTGATCCGGCATGGGGGCCGTTCCGTCAATGAAACAGCAGCATTCAAACATCGGGCGTTTGGGTTGGATGCCCAAAACATTGACTCAAGTGGTGGCTGTGGCGTGTTTGCTCGGTGCTGCAACGCCCTTGCTTGCTGAGCCGCTCGCGATGCCAGCGCAGAGTGTCCTCAGCGAGATGATGAGTCGCCAGCAGCAAATGCAGGCTGAGCTCAACGAGCTGCGCGACCTGGTTGAGCGTCAAGGGTATGAGCTGGAAATGCTCAAACGTAGCAATAAAGAGGCTTATATGGATACCGACCAACGCATTCGTGCGTTGGACGCGATAGTTCGTCCGACAGCGGGCGCTGGCTCGGTGCCGACGGAGGTCACTCCGGTGCCAACTACCCCCGCTGTTGTGCCAACCTCACCTCCTCCGCCCGTTGTGGTTGCACCGCCAGCCCAAACGGTGAGTGCGGACGATCAAGCAAAATATGATCAAGGCTTGAAGTTGCTCAGAGCAGGGCAATATCAACCTGCGATCAAGATGTTTGACCAGGTCATCAAGGCGAATCCGGCCAGTCCCAATCGACCCAATGCATTGTATTGGACCGGTGAGGCTTATGTGGTGCTGGGTGATTTGAAGTCGGCCTTGAATGCGTTTGAACAGGTGGTACAGGGTAGTCCGGCGCATCAAAAAGCAGCGGATGCGCAGCTGAAGATGGGGTATATCTACTACGACCAAAAGAATTATGCGCGTGCGCGTGAAACCTTGAATAAAGTTAAAACTCAATTTCCAGGCACGCAAGCTGCGACCTTGGCTGACCAGCGCCTTAAGCGTATGCAGAGTGAGGGTGTGTGATTGCTGATGAGTGAGTTGACTGGCAATGATGTGAATGTGCGCATCACGGAGATTTTTTATTCCTTGCAAGGTGAGTCCACGCGGGTAGGGCTGCCGACGGTTTTTGTGCGCTTAACGGGGTGCCCATTGCGCTGCGTGTACTGTGATAGTGCTTATGCCTTTACGGGCGGAGAGAAGTGGAGCATTCGCGCCATTCTGGACGAGGTAGCCCAGCATCAAACCAAGTGGGTGTGCGTCACTGGAGGCGAGCCGTTGGCGCAAAAAAGCTGTTTGCCACTCTTGAGCGCCCTGTGCGATGCGGGTTATGACGTCAGTCTCGAAACTAGCGGTGCCTTGGATATTGCGTCCGTCGATCTGCGCGTCAGTCGCATTATGGACATCAAAACGCCCGCCTCCGGTGAGGTGCAGCGTAACCGGTATGAAAATATCGAGCTCTTGCGACCCACGGATGAAGTGAAGTTTGTGATAAGTAATCGCGAAGACTATCTGTGGTCGGTGGAGTGCCTGCGCCGCTATGCCTTGGCGCAACGCTGTCCGGTGTTGTTTTCATCGGTGTTTAATCAGCTTGCACCGCGCGACTTGGCTGAATGGGTATTGGAAGATCATCTTCCGGTGCGCTTTCAGTTGCAGATGCACAAAATGCTATGGGATGAGGTGCAAGGACGATGAGTACTGAGGCGATGAATACTGAGGGATTACAGCAGGCTGCACGCGCCGTCGTGCTCGTCTCGGGCGGCTTGGACTCGGCAACGGTATTGGCGATTGCGCGCAGCCAAGGCTTCGAGTGTTACGCGCTCAGTGTGGACTATGGCCAAAGACACAAGGCGGAACTTGAAGCCTCAAAACGGGTTGCAACGATGTTGGGTGCCCATGCGCATCGGCAGGTACATGTCGATTTAGGCTCAATGGGGGGCTCTGCCCTGACGGATGCGGGGATCGCTGTGCCAGAAAGTATTGAACCGGGCATTCCTGTCACCTATGTCCCTGCCCGCAATACGATCATGCTGTCGATTGCTCTCGGTTGGGCTGAAGTGCTCGGTGCGCGAGATATATTCTTGGGCGTGAATGCGGTCGATTATTCGGGCTATCCAGACTGTCGGCCTGAATTTATTGCTGCGTTTGAAACGCTTGCCAATCTGGCGACCAGAGCCGGCGTACAGGGGCGGGGGTTTACGATTCATGCGCCTTTGCTGCGCATGAGCAAAGCGGAGATTGTGACACGCGGGTTGGCGCTCGGCGTTGATTATGCACAGACCGTCAGTTGCTATCAGGCGGATGATGAAGGACGCGCGTGTGGGCGCTGCGACGCGTGTCGTCTACGTTCAATGGGGTTCAATGAGGCCGGACTGCCTGATCCAACACGCTACGCAAACGCGTAGCCGTAAAAAATATTGCGCCAAACCATACTGCGTGTAGAATGCCGCGCTTCGCTTGGGTCGTTAGCTCAGCTGGTAGAGCAGTTGACTCTTAATCAATTGGTCGTAGGTTCGAGCCCTACACGACCCACCAAGAAAAAAATTATTCTCTATCTGACTTGACAAACTTTTCAACAGATATAGAATGCGCAACCTCAAATATTGCTTCAAAACAATACTTGAAAGTTTGGGTCGTTAGCTCAGTTGGTAGAGCAGTTGGCTTTTAACCAATTTGTCGCAGGTTCGAGCCCCGCACGACCCACCAAGGTTTCGAAATTGATGGTTGACAGAAATTAAATCATCAATATAATGCGCCTCCTTATTGTGAATGAAGATTGATTTACTAACTTAAGTAGATTGATTGACCGAAAAATAGAATGATTCGGTAGTTGACAAAAGAAGAAAGCGTGTTAATATG
>NCGK01000022.1 GCA_002281735.1 Gammaproteobacteria bacterium 28-57-27 | reverse complement strand
CGTCCCAACGCAACGTCCTGTTGCGATGGGACTAAACAGGCCATCCATGGCCTGTTTACCATGCCTCCAGCACTTCGTTCACGGCGACCCCAAAGGGGAAGGGAAAACCGCGCACTTCGTGCGCAAAGCGAGTCCGCCAAACCTTCGGTTTGTGAACACGCGTTAAAGCGAGAAGCTCTCACCCAAATAAACCCGGCGCACATGCTCGTTGTTCAAAATTTCATCCGGCGTGCCGGTTGCCAGCACTTGGCCATCGTGCATGATGGTGGCGTGGGCGCAAATACGCAGGGTTTCGCGCACATTGTGGTCGGTAATCAGGATGCCAATGCCGCGCTCGGCAAGGTGGCGAATCAGGCGCTGGATGTCGAGCACGCTGATCGGATCGACCCCGGCAAAGGGTTCATCAAGCAGCAAAAAACGTGGCTCGGCGGCCAGGGCACGGGCGATTTCCACGCGGCGACGTTCGCCACCGGAGAGGCTTTGACCCAGACTATGGCGCACATGGGTGACGTGCAGCTCCTCCAGTAGCTCGTCACACACGGCTTGGCGTGCTCTGTGGCGATCAAGCTCAGGGCGCAGCTCTAACACGGCGAGCAGATTGTCTTCCACGCTGAGTTTGCGAAAGATCGACGGTTCTTGTGGCAAATAGCCCAAACCCAGACGCGCACGGGCATGGATCGGTAGGCGGGAAATGTCGTGCTCGTCCAAGCTGATGCGTCCGCCATCCGCCTGCACCAGCCCGGTCATCATGTAAAAACTGGTGGTTTTTCCCGCGCCATTCGGGCCGAGCAGGCCGACGATTTCGCCGCTATGCACCTGAAGATTCACGTCGCGCACCACTTGGCGGCTGCCGTAGCGCTTGCTCAAGCCTTCAGCGCGCAGGGTATGCACCGCACTCATGGCGCTTTTGTGTCCTTGCTGGTTCCTTCTTTACCAGCCCCATCTTTGGGGCGCGGTTGCAAGATCATGTGTACGCGGTCACCTTGGCCGCCACCGGCATCCATGACTTCGGATTTAAGGTTGTAAGTGATGCGTTCGCTGCTCAGGCTGTCTTTGTTGCGCTCGATTTTGGCCTGCCCGGTGAGGGTGAGGACGTCGCCCGTGGTTTTGCCCATGGCTGTGTTGTCGACTTTGTAATCCATATTCAACGCCTGGCCACTGAGCGGGAGTCCTTGCTCGTCCACGTCTTGATAGGTCACGGGTTTGCCTACAAGTTGTGCGCGGTCGAGCTGGTTGTCGCGCAGGGTGAGGATGGCTTTGTCGGCGTGAATCAACATGCGGCCTTGACGAATCACTACCTTGCCTTCGTACACGGCTTGTCCGCCTTTGTAATCGGTGTGTTTACGGTCGGCTTCAACTTCGAGCGGCAGTTGGCGGTCAGCGCTGGCTGCCCAGAGGCTCATGGGCCATAGACTGATGGCTAAAAGTGCGAGCAGGAGAACAAGCAAGGGTCTACTAAGGTTGGGGCGGTTGGTAGCGATCATGGACGCGGCCTGTTTGTTCGAGCTGTTCGGTGGATAAATCGGCTTGGAAACCGCTGGACTGGCTTTGCCAGTGGGCACCGTCCACGATGACTGGTTGGGCGCTGCTGGCGGTTTGTGCCTTGTGGGCAAGGGTAACATCTTGCGCATGCAGTGTGATGCGCTGTTCGGGCAAAACACCGCCGCGTTCGGCGAGAACCTGCCCTTCCAGTTGAACATGCTCGCGGTCGGCCATAATGCGTGCGCGCTCAGCTTGGATATCCCAATACTCAGACTCATTCTCGGGCGCCTCGTTACTTGTGTCCTGTGCGTAGAGGCGCATCTTGGCTTGAGTCAAAATCAGCTCATCGCTTTCGGCGCGGTGTTCGAGTCGTGTGCCACGCAAGTCGTAAGCGGCTTGCCCATCCTTGTCAAACACGCGGGCATCGGGCTGGATAAAGGCGTGATCGGCACCCGCTTGGCGCTTTTCGGCGCCAGGCAAAGGCCGGTATAGCGAAAAGCTTGCCCAGGTACTCAGCGCAGCGAGTGCCAGCAACGCCAACCATGGAAGCCGTTTTATCATCGCCGATTATCGCCAATCAACGCAGATAATAGGCGAGGGTTTCATCCCAACGACCCTGTGCGTTGAGGATGAACTCGCACAATTCACGCGCCGCACCTTGGCCGCCGCGTTGTTGTGAAACCCAGTGGCACTGGCTTTGCATGAAAGCCGTCGCATCCGCCACCGTGGCGGCAAAGCCGACGCGGCGCAGCACGGGCAGATCGATGATGTCATCACCCATGTAGGCCACTTGTTCATGACTCAGTCCAAGGCGCTCGATCAGGTTTTGATAGGTTGCGAGCTTGTCGTGCTGGCCTTGATGCACATGCGGCACACCTAAATCCGCCATGCGCCGCGCCACGGCCAACGAGCTGCGCGCGGTAATGATGCCAATCTCCACGCCCGCCTGCATAAGCAGTTTCAGACCCAAACCGTCGCGCACATGAAACACTTTGCTTTGTTCTTTTTCCGGGGCATCCGGGTGCGAGGAGTAGCTCAAGCGACCGTCGGTGAGCACGCCGTCCACGTCAAAAATGACCAGGCGCACGGGGCGGGCGCGTTCAATCAGAGATTGCATGACTAGATCACCCCGGCACGTAGCAGATCATGGGTATTGAACGCACCTATAGGGCGCTGCTGCTCGTCCACCACAATCAACGCATTCACTGCTGTACGCTCCATCAATCCAAGCGCCTCGGCAGCCAGCATGTGTGCCGGGCAGGTTTTGCCGCCTGGCGTATAAATGTCATCGACGCGGGCAGCACGTAAATCCAGTGTTTTGTGGTCGAGTGCGCGGCGTAAGTCGCCATCGGTAAACACACCCGTCAACACGCCTTGCTCATCCACAACCGCCGTGATCCCCAAACCCTTGCGGGTGATTTCCATCAGTGCATCACGCAGCGGCGCGCCGAAAGCGACCACGGGCAGGTCGTCGCCGCTGTGCATGACATCACGCACCAAGACCAGCAAACGTCGCCCCAAGGCTCCGCCAGGGTGAGAAAGGGCGAAATCTTCGGCGGTAAAGCCACGTGCTTCCAGCAGGGTTACGGCCAGCGCGTCGCCCAAGGCGAGGGCGGCGGTGGTGCTGGCCGTGGGCGCAAGTCCGAGCGGGCAGGCTTCTTGCTCGACACTGGCATCCAGATGAATCGTGGCTTCACGCGCCAGGGTGGACTCGCTGCGCCCCGTCACAGCAATGATTGGAATGCCCATGCGCTTGATGGGCGGCAAAATAGCCAGCAGCTCGGGCGTTTCGCCGGAGTTGGACAGCATGAGCAGTACATCCTGGCGCGTGACCATGCCCAAGTCGCCGTGGCTGGCCTCGCCGGGATGCAGGAAAAACGCCGGCGTGCCGGTGCTGGCCAGCGTGGCTGCGATTTTGCCGCCAATATGCCCAGACTTGCCCATGCCGCTGACAATGACTCTGCCGGAGCAAGCAAGCATCAATTCGCAGGCATGGACAAAGCTTACATCCAAGCGCGTGCCGAGGCGCAAAATGGCTTCGGCTTCGGTGGCGAGGACAGCGCGTGCGCGTTGGATGAGTGGATGATTGAGCATAGGTATTGAAATCAAAAATTCTGTGAGCCACAGAGAACACCGAGGGCACAGAGTTTATAGGGGCTCTCCTCCGTGAGCTCTGTGTCCTCTGTGGCTAAATTGGCATTATCGACTCAGACGGGCATAGGCTGAGTGATTATGGATGGATTCAAAGTTCTCAACCTCGACGCTGAAACCGTGAATGCGTTCGTCCTCACCGAGCACATACGCCACGTCGCGGATCATGTCTTCGACGAATTTAGGGTTTTCGTAGGCTTGTTCGGTGATGTGTTTTTCATCGGCACGCTTGAGCAGGCCGTACAGCTCGCATGATGCTTGCGCTTCGAGCATGCGGATGAGTTCGGTGAGCGATAGATTGGCCTCGGCTTGAACCTCGACGCGGATATGCGAACGCTGGTTGTGCGCACCATACTGCGAAATTTCTTTAGAGCAGGGGCACAGGCTGGTGACGGGGACTTCTACACCCATAATGAGATCGCGCTCATGCACATCACCTTGCACGCTGAAGTGCGCCATATAGTCCATCAAGCTGGCTACGCCCGATTGCGGCGCGGTTTTGCGTACAAAATAGGGAAAGCTCAAACTGATTTGTCCCGATTCGGCTTCCAGGAGCAGCAGCATTTCGTGGTGTAAATCCAAAAGCTTCGGCATGGAAATATCACGCGGCGCATCACCGAGCAGGGCGACAAAGCGCGACATATGCGTGCCTTTGCGGTCATGCGGCAGGCTGACGGTGAAACTCAGGGTGGCGACGCTGGCTTGCGGTGCTTGCGCATGGTCGTGAATCACGATCGGGTGACGCAAGCCCTTGATGCCGACTGCGTCAATGGCAATGCGTCGGGTGTCGATCTGGCTTTGGATGTCTGGAATAGTGGCTGGGATGGGGCAGATTTCGGTCATCAAGCTAAGGTCTCTTTATAGGTGACGCAGGCGCGGTCGGTTTCCCACAGGGTGACGGCGCTTACATGAGCATGTTCATTGTTCAACAACGCGCCGACTTCGCGGTAAAACCACGCGGCGAGGTTTTCGGCGGTGGGGTTGATGGTGTCGAATGGCGGAATGTCGTTGAGATAGAAATGATCGAGACGCTCGGCCACGTCGCGTGCGGCGCGCTTCATGGTTTTGAAATCGGTGACCATGCCTACCTGGTCGAGCGTGCTGCCGCTGACTTCGACTTCGACTTTCCAGTTGTGGCCGTGCATGCGCGAACAATTGCCGGGGTAGCCGTGTAATTGGTGCGCGGCGGCAAATTCGGCAAGGACTTTAAGGGTGTATTGAGCAGTCATGAGATTTTAACAGTTGCAATATAGGTCAATGGTAAGGGGGGCGTTGCGGCTTAACAAGGAATGCCATGATTTATTAGTGGGTTGTAGGGTGTGCCGTGCGCAGCATGAGGCGTGCAGATGGGTGCGCACGGTACACCCTACGTGAGGCGTTGAAGAATCCCCGCAGCATCCAACCCGTAATGACGGTACAGCTCGCTCTGGGTACCCTGCACGGTAATCACATCCGGTAGGCCAAGGCGTCGCACGGGGATGTGAATACCCATTTCGCACAAGGCTTCAAGCACCGCGCTGCCTGCGCCGCCCATCAGCGCGTGGTCTTCGAGGGTGATGAGCTGGCTGTGGGTGCTGGCGGCTTCGCGCAGAATGTTGATGTCGAGTGGTTTGACGCTGCGCATGTCGATCACACTGCAATCCAGTGACTCGGCGGCTTTAAGTGCTTCGTGCAGAAGAGGGCCGAAGGCGAGAATGGCGGTGCATTGTCCATCGGCTGAGCCGCGCTTGCGCCACACGGCTTGACCTGGCGGGCAGGTTTCATCCGGCGTGGCGAGTGGAGTGCCTGTGCCACCGCTGCCACCACGCGGGTAGCGCACGGCGACGGGGCCATCATGACTCAAACCTGCGTTCAACATGCGCGCCAGCTCGTTTTCGTCCGAGGGGGTAAGGATGACCATATTGGGTATGCAGCGCAGAAAGGCAATGTCATACAAGCCCGCATGGGTCGCACCATCGGCACCCACCAGACCGGCTCGGTCGATGGCGAACAACACCGGCAGGTTTTGCAGTGCGATGTCGTGTAGTGCCTGGTCGTAACCGCGCTGCAGAAAGGTGGAGTAAATCGCCATCACCGGTTTCATGCCCGCGGCAGCCAGTCCTCCGGCGAAGGTGACCGCGTGTTGTTCAGCGATGCCCACGTCAAAATAGCGTTCGGGAAAGCGCATGGAGAAGTCCACCATGCCGGAGCCTTCGCACATGGCGGGGGTGACACCGACCAGGGAAGGATGGCGTTCTGCCGCCGCGCATAACCAATCGCCAAAGGCGCTGGTAAATGTTGTGCTGGGCTTGCTTTGTGCGGGTTCGATTTTGTAGGGATTGAAACAGCCAACACCGTGGTAGCGCACCGGGTCGGCTTCGGCGGGCGCATAGCCGCGTCCTTTTTGGGTCAGGACGTGCAGCAGGCGCGGGCCGGTTTGGGTGCTTAAATTAGCGAGCACATCGGTCAGCGTTTCCAGGTCGTGACCATCCACCGGGCCGACGTAGCGGAAACCGAGTTCTTCAAACAGCGTGCGTTGGGTTTCGATCGGGGTCAGCATGTCTTTGACCTGGTCCTTGGCACGGCGCGCGAGTTGCGCCATGCCGAGCAGGCTAAAAACCTGTTTGCCGTCTTCACGCACACGTTGATAGGTGCGCCCGGTAATCAGGCGGGCGAGGTGTTTGTTGAGCGCGCCAACATTGGGGGAAATCGACATGGCGTTGTCATTGAGCACCACCAGCAGGTTGGCTTTGCCCGCACCCGCATGGTTCAGCGCTTCAAACGCTTGCCCGGCGGTGAGCGCGCCATCGCCGATCACCGCCACGGCTTGGTGCGCTTCGCCGCGAATTTTGAAGGCTTTGGCAAAGCCTAAGGCCGCGCTGATGGATGTGCTCGAATGCCCTGCGCCGAAAGGGTCGTATACGCTCTCGCTGCGTTTGGTAAAGCCGGATAAGCCGCCAAATTTACGCAAAGTGGCCATGGCTGCACGTCGTCCACTGAGGATTTTGTGTGCGTAAGCTTGGTGGCCGACATCCCAGATTAGTGCGTCGTGCGGCAGGTCAAGGGCGCGGTGGAGCGCAATCGTGAGTTCGACTGTGCCCAGGTTTGCAGCAAGATGCCCACCGGTGTTGGACACGCTGTCGATAATAAAGCGGCGCACTTCGCCCGCGAGCTGGTTGAGCTGCACGGTGGATAGGGCTTTCAGATCATGCGGCGTGCGGATGGATTCGAGTAGGGACATTCGGGTTATGCCTCACGTGCCACGATGTAATGCGCCAGAAGGTGTAAAAGCTCGCTAGGCATGGGTAGGCCATCCAGCGCCGCAATGGCTTCATCACGCAGGCTCATGCAGAGTGCTTGCGCAGCGTCCAGCCCGAGCAGGCTGACGTAGGTGGGTTTGTCGTCGCTTGCATCCTTGCCTTGGGTTTTGCCCAGAGTCTGACTGTCGGCGGTCACGTCTAAAACATCGTCGCGCACCTGGAATGCGAGGCCAATCGCGCGGGCGTAGTGGGCAAGTTGGGCTTGCGCGGTCTCGCTGGCGTGAGCCGCGAGTGCGCCTAGCTGCACGCTGGCGGCGATCAGCGCGCCCGTTTTCAGACGGTGCATGTGTTCGAGCGCGGCGAGGTCGAGGCGCATCCCTACGGCGGCGAGATCCAGCGCTTGGCCGCCCGCCATGCCCTGTGAGCCGCTGGCGTGGGCAAGCGTGCTGAGCATGGCAAGGCGTGTGTTGGCATCCAGATCGGGCGCGGTGGTCAAAACCTCAAAAGCCAGCGTTTGCAGCGCATCACCCACCAGAATCGCGGTGGCTTCATCAAAGGCGCGGTGGCAGGTCGGGCGGCCACGGCGCAAGTCATCATCGTCCATCGCTGGCAGGTCATCATGCACCAGTGAGTAGGCATGAATCAGCTCCACCGCGCAGGCGGGAGCATCCAACTGGTTTTCATCCGCGCCCAGCATCGTGCCCACGCTGTAGACCAGAAACGGGCGCACGCGCTTGCCCGCGCCCAAGGCAGCGTAGCGCATGGCTTGGTGCAGGCGGCTGGGTTGCGCATCGGCGGCAGGCAGGAGGCGATTCAACACCTGTTCGCTGCGCGCGGCGCTGTGTTTGAGCGCGGCGTTCAGCACCTTAGCTTGCATCATCAGGCGTGCTGAAGGACTCAAGTTTGCCTTCACGGGTCAAGACGTCCACGCGCTGTTGTGCGCTTTGCAACATGCCTTGGCACTGGCGGGTGAGTTGTACGCCACGCTCAAAGTCGCGCAGTGATTCTGCCAGCGGCTGCTCGCCTTGTTCCATGCGCGCCACCACGGCCTCCAGCTCTTTGAGCGAGGATTCGAATTGCTCAATATTGGGCTCAGCATTGGATGCAAGCTCAGGCGCAGGTGTGACGGTTTCAGTTGTTTTGCGAGGGCGGGTCGCCATAATGCGGGACGCTATAACAAAATAAAGTTCGTGATTCTAGCACGCACAAGCCGCGCTTATGACCTTTTGATGTCAATCTTCTTGCGGCCAAATTAGTGAGAAATCAAAGTGAATGCTGCATTTGCCGAGGTCAAAGTCCACGCTTTCGTTGCCGACATCGCAGAGCTTGATGTAGCAGCCTTCGTGCAGGACAAAGATTTTGGCGCAGCGGTCTTCGGCATTGACGATGACGTAATACTTCACGCCCTCGCGTTCGTAGAGGCTGAATTTGGTGTTTTGGTCCTTGAGCGCAGTGGATTTGGAGAGTACTTCAAAAATCAGCACCGGGGCGCGGGTGAGGTAGGCTCCGGCGACGGGATGACAGACCACCAGGTTGTCCGGTTGCACCACGGTGTCTTCGTCGATGCGCCAGTCCACGGGGAGCAGAGCCGTACACGTAGGGCATTTATCAAGCTGCGACCCCAAAACCCAAGCAATGTGATTGCTGACGGTTTGATGAATAACTGAAGGCGTAGGGAGCATGGAGTGCGCGATGCCCTTGATCAACTCCCAGCGGCCTTCCCATAGTTTGTAGTCGTCGTAGGTGTAATGCGGCGGGACAATTTTGAGGGCATGAGACATGGGGCGACTCCGAGGGATAGCGGTCGTTGGATGTTAGTGCCTCGCGTGCCAGATGCTAAGCACTTTTCCTCCGTGTACTCTGTGCTCTCTGTGGCTAAAAAATGACAGCCTTAAAGCAGTTCCAACGCCTCAGTCAGTCGCGTCACACCATGCAGTTCCATGCCCTTGGGTGGACTGCCCTGTAAGTTGGCTTTGGGCACGATGGCGCGTTTGAAGCCATGTTTGTGCGCTTCGCGTAGACGTTCCAGGCCATGCGGCACGGGACGCAATTCGCCCGCAAGACCGACTTCGCCAAAGATCACGGTGTCGGCGGGCAGCGGCCGATTGCGCAGGCTGGACAGCGCGGCGCAGAGCAGTGGCAAATCGGCGGCGGTTTCATTGATCTTGACGCCGCCGACCACGTTGATGAATACGTCCTGATCGAACATGGTGATGCCGCCGTGGCGGTGCATGACCGCCAGCAGCATGGCGAGGCGGTTTTGCTCCAGCCCCAGTGTGACGCGGCGCGGCTGGCCGAACGGGCTATCGGACACGAGGGCTTGCACTTCGACCAGCAGCGGGCGCGTGCCTTCGCGGGTGACCATGATGACGCTGCCGGAGACCGGCTCTTCGTGGCGCGAGAGAAAAATGGCGGAGGGATTGCTGACCGGCTTGAGGCCGTGTTCGGTCATGGCGAATACGCCGATTTCATTCGCCGCGCCGAAGCGGTTTTTCACCGCGCGCACCAGACGGTAGCGGCTGCCGGGCTCACCTTCGAAGTAGAGCACGGTATCGACGATGTGTTCGAGCAGGCGCGGCCCGGCAATGGCGCCTTCCTTGGTGACATGGCCGATGATGAACACGCAGATGCCGCGCTGTTTGGCCATGCGGGTGAGCAGGGCGGCGGCTTCGCGCACTTGCGAGACCGAGCCGGGTGCGGCGGTGAGTTTGTCGGAGAACAGGGTTTGCACCGAGTCCACCACCATCACGCCGGGATTAATGATTTCGGCTTGCTGCACGATGCGCTCGACCGAGGTTTCGGCCAGCAATTGCAGGTCGGCGGCTTCAAGGTTGAGGCGCTGGGCACGCAGGGCGATTTGCGCCAGCGATTCTTCGCCGGTGACGTACAGGCCGGGCAAGGTGGGTTGCAGGGCAACCAGGGTTTGCAATAGCAAGGTGGATTTGCCGATGCCGGGGTCACCGCCCAAAAGGATGACCGAGCCGGGCACGAGGCCACCGCCGAGCACGCGGTCGAGTTCGTCCATGCCGGTGGGCAGGCGTGGTGTGTCGGCGAGTTGCACATCCCCCAGACGGCGCGCTTCTTGCGCCCCCGCGTACTGCATGATGGCGCGCTTGGATGTATCGGCGGCGCTGGGGGCGACCTGCTCGCTCAGGCTGTTCCACGCGCCGCATTCGCCGCATTGGCCCGCCCATTTGGGGCTGCTGGCGCCGCATTCGGCACAGACGTAGTGGGTTTTTGGTTTGAGAGCCATAAGGCAGCGCTAGGGCTCAAGTTCATCAATGGATTCGAGGGATGGCCAGAGGCGAGCCTGCTCAACGACTTTGCGCGCAATGCGGGTCACTTCGACCGTGCAACCATACATTTCAATTTTCATGCTGACTTGGGGTAGCGTTTGCAGGTGTTCGAGGATCAAACCGCTCAGTGTGTTGGCGGTATCGGTGGGGAGTTCGGTGCCGAGGCGCTTGTTGATTTCGCGTAGCGGCGTCTGGCCGTCGATCAGGTAGCTACCATCGCTTTGAGTTTGAATTTCAGGTGATTCATCATCGGGTTGTGAGGTAAATTCACCGACGATTTCTTCAAGAATATCCTCAAGTGTGACCAAACCAAGAATGTCGCCGTACTCGTCAACCACCAGACCCATGTTTTTCTTTTCGCGCTGAAAATTCATCAACTGGGTGTGCAGCGAAGTGCCTTCAGGCACGTAGTACGGCTCTTGGATGGAGCGCACAAAGGTCTTGAGATTGAGCTCGCTCTTTTGTGCAATCGGCAACAAATGGCGCAGGTTGATGGTGCCCACGATGGTGTCGAGCGCGCCGCGATAGACCGGCAGACGGGCATAGGTCGAGGAACTGATGCGGTGCAGGATTTCTTCCCAGTCGGCTTCCAGGTCAATGCCGTCCATCTCCTGACGCGGCACCATGATGTCCTCGACCAAGGCTTCTTCAAGGTCAAGAATGCCGGTGAGCATGGCGCGGTAGCGTTCGGAAATCAGTCCGCCGGTTTCGCCTAGTATCGTGCGTAGTTCTTCGCGGGAGATGTCGTGTCCACCGCTGGCGGTCACTTTGACGCCAAACAGGCGCAGTAGGCCGTTGGAAAACAAGCCGACCGCCCACACCAGTGGGCCGAGGATTTTTTGCAGTATGGTGTAGACGTAGGCAGCGGGCCAGGCGATACGTTCCGGGTGAAGTGCGGCCAAAGTTTTGGGAGCAACTTCACCAAAAATCAGCAGGGTAAGCGTCAATATCCCGGCGGCGACGGCAATCCCCGCTTCACCAAACAAGCGCATAAAGATCACGGTGGCCAGCGTGGAAGCCATGACGTTGACGAAGTTGTTGCCCAACAGAATCAAGCCAATCAGCTTGTCGGGGCGTTCGAGCAGCTTTTGCGCCAGGCGCGCGCCGCGGTGGCCTTGGGAGGCAAGATGGCGTAGCCGATAACGGTTGAGCGTCATCAGGCCGGTTTCAGAACCGGAGAAAAAAGCCGAGAGCATGATTAAAACGATGAGCGTGCCGACTAGCACGCTAAGGGATATGTCGTCCAAAAGATGTACGTGGTAATTGAGACATCAAGGATGATAGGCGATTAGCGTGCCGATGAAAAACCCTTTTCAGCGTTGAACGCCCAGAACCCATTCGAGGGCAATTTTGCTGCCGATAAAGGCCAAAAGCAGCACGGCATACCCACTTAACGTCCAGCGCACGGCAGTTTGGCCGCGCCAGCCCATGGAGTAGCGCCCAATCAATAGCGCGCCAAATACCGCCCAGGAAATGATGCTCAGGATGGTTTTATGCACCAAGTGCTGGGCGAAAATATTTTCCAGATACATGAAGCCGGTCAGCAACGCGAAAGTCAGGAGAACAAACCCGGCACCAATCATGCGGAATAACAGTGTTTCCATGTCCTCCAGTGGCGGCAGGATATGAGCAAATGCGCTGGGGCGACGTGCGTGCAGGGCACGGTGTTGATTAGCGAGAAGCAGGGCTTGCAATGCGGCCAAAGTGAACAAGCTGTAGGCCAGAATAGACAGCATGATGTGAATCTCCAGCGCGGGCTGGTGACCGATGATGTTTTGCGGCGCGGCAGGCCAAGCCAGCTGGGCGGCAAGGGTCAGCATGGCGAGCGGCAACACAGGAAGCAGGAGATTTTCCAGCGGTTGGCGCAGGCTGGAGACGAACACGATCATGAGAGTGACCAAGCCAGACAGCGAGAGTGCCTTGAGCACGCCGAGATCCACGCCGTCGCTGTCGCAGGCGCATGAGGCCAAGACGCCCGCATGACATAGCGCCCCAATAAAAGCGGCAGCCAGCGCCGGCGTTTTGCTGGGGTTTTCGCCTTGGCGCAGCGCAGGCAAGCGCCGCCATAAAAGGGTGGTGGCGGTGGCGTAGGCGATTAAAGCTGCGATACCGAAGCCAAGCGAGAGAAGCATGCGTGAATCCTTGAGGAGTGTGCTCAGTTTAACCCACTTTTTTACGCAGTCAGCGCGGAGGCTGCGGATTTATAGGCGCACCTTCAAACAAGGGCAGGGTTTTATCCGCGTTAAGAATGCCTATCGGGTCGAACACCTGCTTAATCTGGCGCATCAGGTCGATGGCGGTAGCATCAAGTTCACGCTCAATAAAATCACGCTTTTCGATGCCGACACCATGCTCACCAGAGAGTGTCCCGCCTAGCGCCAGTACCTTGGCGAAGACGTCGTCCAGGCAGGTGTGGGCGCGTTCCCATGCGCCTGGGGCATCGGGGTCGAGCAGCAAATTGACATGGATATTGCCGTTGCCCGCATGGCCGAAATTGATGATGGGGATGGCATGGGCGTGTGAAAGCTGTTCCAGTGCTGCAATCAGCTCTGGAATGCGCGATACCGGCACGACTACGTCTTCGTTGATCTTTTTGGGTGCGACTTTGCGCAAGGCCGGGGAGAGCGCCTTGCGCGTCGCCCAAAGCGTTTCGACTTCGGTTGGGTCGGCGGCTTCGCGCCATTCAAGCAGACCATCGATCTCGGCAGCTCGGCGCACCGAAGCCAGCGCGGCATCCAGGCAGGCCGGGGAGCCATCGACTTCGATCATCAACATGGCGCGCGCATGGGCGGGCAGATCGGCGGCGGTGTGGCCGCGGATCATGTCCATGGCCGCGCCGTCGATGAACTCCAGCGCGCAGGGTGTGATCGGCTGCGCCATCAGGCGTGCCACCGCGTGGGCGGCACTTTGCATGTCACGGTACAGGGCGCGAGCCGTGCGGATAGCTTCGGGCAGCGGGGTGAGTTTGAGGGTGGCTTCGGTAATGAGTGCCAGCGTGCCTTCCGAACCCACGATCAGGCGAGTGAGGTCGTAGCCGACCACGCCCTTGGTGGTGCGGGTGCCGCTGCGCAATTCGCGCCCGTCTCCGGTGATGGCGCGCAAGGCCAGCACGTTGTCGCGCACTGTGCCGTATTTAACCGCACGCGGCCCGGCGGAGTTATAGGCCAGGTTGCCGCCGACTGTGCAAAAAGCGGCGCTGGTGGGATCCGGTGGCCAGAAGAAGCCGTGGGGGCGCACGGCAGCTTGCACTTCGGCATTGGTTACACCGGGTTCGACCACGATCAGGCGGTCATCCGGGTTGATTTCAAGCACGCGGTTCATGCGCTCGAAACTGAGCACCACCCCGGCGTGGATCGGTACGGTCGCGCCCGTGGTTCCTGTGCCGCGTCCGCGTGCGGTCAGTGGAATCCGCTGCGCCTGACAGACTTGCACAATGCGTTGAACCTGAGCGTGCCCGGTGGCGAAAATGACGGCATCAGGCACAGCGTGGCGGCGGCTGTTGTCCATGCCGTACGCCCACAGGGTGGCGTGTTCGGTGCTGAGGTTGTCGGCTCCGGCGGCTTTGATGAGTGCCTGGAGCTGTGGCTCAGTGAGCATTAGATCAGTCCCAGCAGGCGCTGATCCAGTGCATCGCATACCGCATGCACGGCACTCAATGCGCTTTCCAACAGGCTGGCGGGGGTGGGGGCGGACAGTTGGATGAGCACATCATTTTCGCTCAGTTGCTGGCTTAACGTATTGGGTAGCGGTGCGCTGAGAATAATCAGCTTCATGCCCAATTCGTGGGCGCTGTCGATCAGGCTACTGAGTTCATCGTGTTCGCTGAGGGCAAACACCCAGAGCACGTCACCGGGTGAAACCAGGCTGCCGAAGTGCTGCGGGTAGTGCGTGCGTTCATCCGGCAGGGGCGCCAGCAACATGGCGGGCAGGCTAGGGCGCGGCTGCACCATGCCGCGTTGTAGCAGTGCGCTGGCGACCTGTGCAAGAAATAGGGTTTTGCTGCGGGCGCACAAGGCCACACGTTGACCTTGCATCATGCTGTCAAGCAAGGTGTCGGCGGCGCGCGCCAGCATGTAGGAGGTGCTGTGCAGGCTGCGTCGCACGTGCTCCAAGCGGGTTTCGGTGCTTTCTTCAATGTGTTGGGCGAGTGCGGGATTCATGATTTTTTGAGTTAAGTTTCAGTAGGAGTTTGCTTCAAAAGCATTTTTCTGCCATTCCAGCGTTTGCGTACTCATGCCTATGCTGTGTTGAATGCCAATCACATCAAAACGACACGGGCGCGCGGCATGTTCAGGGTGTGCAGCGAGAAAACATTGTGCTGCATGAATCAGGCGACGTTGCTTGGTCAAGCTTACGCTTTCCACCGCGCTCACTAGACCGCTGCGGTTGCGTAGGCGAACTTCGACAAACACAAGGGTTGCACCGTCCAACATCACCAAATCCAGCTCGCCGCCACGCACATTAAAATTGCGTGTGACGAGGCGCAGTTTGTGGCGTTGGATATGTTCCAGCGCGGCCTGCTCAGCCGCTTGACCACTTATTTGCTGACCGGTTTTGCGCGCAGGTGTTGAACTCAAGGTTGTGTGCTATCGGCCGGGCTGCCCACGGGGTTGGCGAGACCGCTACGGAAGACACCCCAACTGGGGGTGCGTTGGATGCGCCCGTCCGTGCCCAGGGTGAGTTGACCGGTTTGACCGCGTAAGCCCACAGGGCCTTTGGCTGCAGCGAGCTGTTGGGCAAGTTTGTAGGCATCAAATCCAAGCGCGTACAAGCGTGGCTGCCCGCTGTATACGGCGTGTTCGAAGCGATTCGGTTCGCTCTGGCCGATGTAGCGTACATAGGCCAGCATCAGCGGCATGTCGCTAAACACCACGCCATCCAGTGGGCGATCGGCTTCGGGTTTGGGCACGCCCTCATACACATGCGAGCTGGCGTACACCGCCAAGTCGCCACCGCCCTGGGCGCGCAGGTAGGGCAGCGCTTGACGTGCATCGGCTGCGCGCGCAATCAGAAACAGTGCATCGGCATCTTCACGCATGGCGGGCTTGCCGGTCAGCGGATTCGGCTGGGGGCGCAAAAGTTGTTGCACGCGAATGTTCCAGTCATTCGCCCGCCCGCTGCTCGGTGCATATTTTTCCACCGCCACGACGCTGCCACCTTCGGCGCTGAGGCGTTGGCTAAAGGCCTGCGTCATGCGCTCGCCCAAGGTATCGGAGGGAGCCAGGATCAGTACGCGCCTATATCCTTGGGCGGCCATGCGTGCAGCAATGGCGCTGGCTTCGTCTTCCGGTGGCAAGCCAAACTGGACGAGTTTGGCAGGCGTATCGCCGCTTTCCAGTGTGTTGAGCGCGACCAGAGGGATCGCGGGGTTAAGTGAGGCGATGGCTTGCAGGCTGGGGCGATCCAGCGGGCCGATGGCTGCGGTGGCTCCGGCTTGCACGGCGGCATCCAGTTGGCTGCGGAAGTCATTGCGTTGGCTGTTGTAGGGGTAGTCACGCACTTCGGGCGAAGCTTCGCCGGATTCCTCATGGGCTTGAGTCACGCCTGCGAGTACGGCGCGGGTGGCCGCGTCAAAGTTGGCATCATTGGGCAACAACAGAGCAATATGCGCGGCGCTGGCGGGTTTGCGTGCGGCAACGTCGCGTTTGAGCTGCTCAAACAGGGCGGGTAGCAGCGGAATACTGGCATATGACAGGCGCCATTGGTCGAGCGCCTTGATGCCTTTGCGCTCGGCCAGGCTTAAATCCAGCCAGCCACTTAGCGCCGTATCCTGTGATTCTTTGCGCGCCTGTTCCAGACTGGGTCTATCCATGCTTCCAAGCTGTGCAAGGATGGCTTCCTGATTGCTCATGCGCCGCGGTTCGCTGAGCATGGCATCCAGGGCAATACGTTGTTGCACGGCTTGTAGCGGTTGATTGTCCATGCTGCTGGCTTGCGCCAACAACTCAAGACGGCGTATTGCCTCGGCGGGTTCGAGCGGGGCTGGCAGGTTGTTCAATAGGCGGGTGGCTACGGTAGCCTGATGATGTTGCAGTAATTCAAAAGCCTGTACCACCATGGCGCGACGCGGGAAATATTGTCGCCACTCCATTGGCTTGGCGCGCGGGTCTTTAATGAAGGTCATGGCCGCGGACGCTTCGATGGCTTTAGGGCTGTCAATCAGGGTTTCGATGGCGCGCAGTTGCAGATTTGCCGCGTCCTTGTCTTCCTGCTCCAGTGACTTTGCCCAGAGTGCATTCGCTAACCGAGGTGCATCGTCAGCTTTTTCTGCTTGAGCAATCGCTAACTCAAGCTGTGCATCAGGACGTGATGCAGTGGGCGCGCAGCCGCTGAGCGCAAGACTTGACGCCAGTAGTGCAACGAGCCAAAACAAAATTATGCGGGAGGACGGGAAGGTCAAAAGGGTGGTGCTCATGCCGTAGCCAAGGTAGGTGAGTGATGACAAGGTCATGTTTAATGTCGCGACGCGGTAGAGTATAGCCATAGACAGCAGCCTAGCGGAAAGCATCAGACCATGAATACAACATCTGCTCATTTTAAGTCCACAGGCACAATGGGGATTTTATACGTGGTGGCAACACCGATCGGTAATCTGGGCGACTGGAGCGCGCGTGCGCGCGAGGTGTTGGCAGCGGTGGACGTGATTGCGGCCGAGGATACGCGGCACAGTCGTCCTTTGTTGCAACATTTTGGGATTGGCACGCCCTTGATTGCGCTGCATGCGCACAATGAAAATGAGCGAGTGGATGAGCTGATTCAACGGCTGCTGAACGGTCAGTCGCTGGCACTGATTAGTGATGCCGGAACGCCACTGGTGAGCGATCCTGGCTTCCCCTTGGTGCGTGCGGCCTTGCTTGCGGGGGTGAGAGTGTCGCCCATTCCTGGCGCGAGTGCGGCGATGGCGGCGCTATCGGTCTGTGGTTTGCCAAGTGATCGTTTTGTGTTTGAAGGTTTTTTACCCGCACGCGCCTCGGCGCGACGTGCGCGTTTGCAGCTGCTTAAAAACGAGACGCGCACGTTGATTTTTTTTGAAGCTCCGCACCGTTTGCTGGAGTCATTGCAGGATATGGTGCAGGTGATGGGCGGCACGCGTGAAGCGGCTCTGGCACGCGAGTTGACCAAAACCTTTGAAACGGTACGCATGGCACCCTTGGACGAGTTGGTGGTTTGGGTGAGCTCCGACAAGGATCAGCAGCGTGGTGAAAGTGTGGTGCTGCTACGCGGGCACGAGGCTGAGGATATCCCCGATCAATCCGGCGTGACCGCAGCAGCTTTGCTGGACAGCCTGCTTAAGCATGGGGTGTCGGTGAAAACTGCAGCGATCATTGCAGAGGAGGTATTGGGTGGGCGCAAAAAAGCCCATTATCAGTATGCTTTGGAGGCGCAAACGGCCTTGCATAAAGTTGATAGTGACGCATAAAAATCCCCGCCGGAGCGGGGTCATGTTAGGGAGACTCTGAAAAATCCAGAGTTTCCTGAGCATTTTGGAATTTAGCGCATGAAGAACTTAACCAATAAGGAAGTCTTCTTGTTTTGCGCCTTGGGCAATAGCATCACGCATCCAAACAGGCTTTTGACCACGGCCTGTCCACGTATTGCCGTGAGCATCGCGATATTTCGGGGCAACTTTGGTGCTGGTTTTGCTGCCTGTCGCGGCGACGCGCTTGGATGATTTATCCAAACCGAGTAATTCATTGATGCTTACGCCCAAGGCGGCTGCGGTTTGCTCGACTTGTTTGCGCAGCACATCGGCAGTTTCAACTTTTTTGTGACGAATGGTGGCTTCGGCGCGAGAAATTAAATTGCTGAGTTCTTCAATCGAATAGGTGTTTAAGTCCAGTGTTTCAATGCTCATAATTGACTCCTAAGGTTTTGTTTATGTAAACGTGCTTTCGAGGCGAATGTAGTCTAAATCAGACTGGTTACAAATAAAAGGTATTTGCAAGAATAAAGCACTTTAATGTTTGAATTTTTGCAGATCGAATAACCATATCGAGGGTTCAAGTTGGCTTTCGATTCGACTGAGCATCGCTTGAATTACGCCGTCTTTCAGGCGCAGTTTTTCATGTTCCATCCATGCGGTAATTTCGGTTTCATGTACACCTTGAATCCGTGCGCAGGTGAATAACTGGGATAATGCCATGCGTGTAGTACGGGCTTGCCTAGCTATATCCTCGGATACTTTGTCATTGGGCAGGCTTTCGATGGTGGCCCAAATTGCCGCCGCCAAAAGGCTGGCGTCTGGGTCGGATTTTTGATCTTCTCGCATATACAACCACGCATGGGCGTTGATTAAGCCGTCAATATTCTGGGTAATGGCAAGCATCAGCCATACTGCTTGCCACATCGGTTCGCGCTGATTTTGGCTGCGTGCGATTTGAAACAGGGTCTGAGCGAGTTCTTTGACCATGCCGGCCTCAGCTAGTACCTCTAGCGCCTCGCCGCGCAAGCTCATTTCCATTTCGGTGTTCTCGCTTTCGCGTGCCAGCTCGGCGAGCTGGAGCAGGGCGCGCGCAGCATGTTGGTTGCAGGCGTTGTTCACCTCGGGCGCGCGCGCCACGCCGAGAATGTCGAGCCAGTGGTCGCTGGCTTGCAGCGCGTCACCGAGGTCATGTGCCAGTTTGGCGAGTTCGGTTTTGCAACGCATGTAACCCTCCAGCTCTGCGTTGGCGTGCAGCAGTTCGGCGGCACGCTCAAGGCTTTGGATGGCGCGCAGATGCTGGCCTTGATTCTGTTGAATCTGTGCAAGATGTTCCAGCAGGTCGGTGCGCATGGCGTTGGTTTCTGCATCCGCGGTCTCACCGAGTTGCTTTAAGGCTTGTTCAAGGTGCGTCATGGCCTGCTTGCTTTCGCCCAAGGCGTGCTCGCTCAAGGCCAATGTGTGTAGCAAGGCGCTGTCCTCGCCCGCCTGGAGTGCCTGTTCAACAATCGCACGCGCCTCGGCATAACGCTGCTGATTGAGCAGCGCGTAGCTCAGATAATCAGCAACTTCAAATGCTTGTGCGGCAAGGGCTTGTGCGGCAGCATCGTCGCGGTTATTGGATGTGGTGAAGTCGGCAAGCGATTGGGCGAGTAAAGCTCGCTGCGCCGTTTCGTCGAGCAGACCACTGCGTAGGTTGTTGAGTGTGAGGTGTTGGGAACGTGACATAAAAAGCCTTTGCCTTGTGGGATTGTTGCGGGTAACGCTTTATTCAAACCTTGGAAACCCTGTGAATGACCACAGTTTAACGCGATGCCGTGTGCTTGCATGCTAGCATCACGCGCCTGACGGGCCTGTTCCGTAGCGCCGTTTCATCTGTTTAACAATGTACCGAGAACCTATATTAATGAATGCCATTCCCGAGCAATGTCCTGAACATCATCCTGCCTTTGTATTTAAGCGTCGCCAATGGATTGAAGCCTTAAAGCTGCATGTGGATGAATATGAGCATCCGGCCACGGGGGCGCGGCATTTTCATCTGGCGGCGCAGGATGATAACAATGTATTTCTGGTAGGGTTACGCACTGTGCCGCAAGACTCCACCGGCGTGGCGCATATTTTGGAGCATACGGTGCTTTGCGGCAGTGAGCGTTTCCCGGTACGCGACCCGTTTTTCATGATGACGCGGCGTTCGTTGAATACCTTCATGAACGCGTTTACCTCCAGCGATTGGACGGCGTATCCCTTTGCCAGCCAAAACAAAAAAGATTTTTTCAACTTGCTGGACGTGTATTTGGACGCGGTATTTTTCGCGCGCCTGGATGCCTTGGATTTCGCGCAGGAAGGTCATCGGGTGGAATTTTCCGAGGCTGAGAATCCAGACAGCGATTTAGTATTCAAGGGCGTGGTTTTCAATGAAATGAAAGGCGCGATGAGCAATCCGGTGAGTGTATTGTGGCAATCTCTGACCAAACATGCTTATCCCTCGGTGACCTATCACCACAATAGCGGCGGTGAGCCGGAGGCGATTCCTGATTTAACCCATGAGCAACTGGTGGCGTTTTATCAGCGGCATTATCATCCGTCGAATGCGGTATTTATGACCTATGGGGATATGTCGCTGCCCGATGTGCAAGAGATGATGCACAGCCGTGCCTTGTCGCGTTTTGCCCGTATTGATCCGCACACGCAAGTGCCTGCCGAGCAGCGTTTCAGCACACCGCAGGCCGTGAGCGAGGCGTATGTGGCGGAGGCCGATTCAGAAGGCAATACGGCAGATAAAACCCATGTTGTCGTAGGCTGGTTGCTGGGTGAAAACACCGATCTTGAAGGCTTGCTGGAGGCGCAATTGCTCGCCGGTGTGCTGCTTTCCAACAGCGCCTCACCGTTGATGTTGGCCTTGGAAACCACCAAGCTGGGCAATGCGCCCTCGCCGCTGTGCGGGTTGGAAGACTCGCAGCGCGAGATGCTGTTTGCTGCCGGGGTGGAAGGCTCCAATCCGGAGCAGGCGGGCGCGGTTGAACAGATGATGCTTGATGTGTTGAATGATGTGGCTGATAACGGCGTGCCGCTTGAAATGGTGGAAGCAGTGCTGCACCAGCTTGAGCTTTCGCAGCGCGAGATTAGCGGCAGCTCCTATCCGTATGGTCTGCAATTGATTTTGCACGCCCTGCCTGCGGCGATTCATGAAGGCGATCCGGTGGCGCTGCTGGATTTGGAGCCAGTGCTGGCGCGTTTGCGTGAGCGGGTGCAAAACCCGGACTACATCAAGGGCTTGGTGCGTCGCCTGTTGCTGGATAACCCGCATCGTGTGCGCCTGGCCTTGGTGCCGGATACTGAGCTTGCCGCGCGCAAGGTGGCGCTTGAGACCCTGCGTTTGGCAGAGATGAAAGCACGCATGAGCGATGCGGATAAGCAATCGGTGCTGGCTTTGGCGCAGGCTTTGCAGCTGCGTCAGGCGCAGCAGGATGACCCGGATATTTTGCCCGAAGTGACTCGTGCCGATATTCCAGCAACTTTGCAGACGCCGATGGCGCATCATGTCGATGCCGCACCGCGTCGCAGCACATGGTTTGACGCCAGCACCAATGGTTTGGTCTACAGCCAAGTGGTCATGCCGTTGCCGGCGCTGTCCGAGGATGAGTTGGAGCTGTTGCCCTTTGTGGTCGGCATGATGAGTGAGCTCGGTGCGGGCGAGCACGATTATCTGGAGATGCAGCAACGCCAATCGGCGGTGACCGGTGGCATTCATGCGTATGCCTCGGTGCGCGCCACGGTGGAAAACGAGCAACAAACCCATGCGCATTGGGTGCTTTCCGGTAAGGCATTGGCGCGCAATGCTGCGGCCTTGCAGGATTTAATGCGTGAAACGCTGGAATCAGCACGTTTTGATGAATTACCGCGCCTGCGTGAGTTGGTGGCGCAAACCCGTGCCGCACGCGAGCAGGGGGTGACTTCATCTGGACATAGCCATGCGATGGGCATTGCCGCGTCGCGGTTGTCGCCGTCGGCGGCCTTGTCGCATCGTTGGGGTGGGCTGTTGGGCTTGCAGCGACTTAAAAAGCTGGATGATGTGCTGGATGATGAGGTCGAGCTGGCAGGTTTTGCCGCCTGCCTGTCGGTTCTGCACGAGAAGCTTGCCGTGAGCGCGCGTGAATGGTTGTTTGTGGCTGAAGCACGCAACTTCGATGCGCTGGCCGCTGCGCAGCGTGCAACCTGGGGTGAGTCATCTGCCGCGAATTCGTGGGATATGGCGCTGCCCGCGACGCGTGAGCCGACACGCGAGGCTTGGTTGACCAACACCCAAGTGCATTTTTGTGCCAAGGCTTATTCTGCGGTGCCGCTGGATCATGCGGATGCGGGGGCACTGGCTCTGCTGGGCGCCTACTTGCGTAATGGCTACCTGCACCGCGCCATTCGTGAGCAGGGCGGTGCCTATGGTGGTGGCGCGAGCTACGACGCCGAGTCGGCCAGCTTCCGCTTCTACTCCTACCGCGATCCACGTTTAAGCGAAACGCTGCATGACTTCGACCGGGCATTGGATTGGTTGCACGGCGGTGGCCACACTGAGCAAGCCTTGGAAGAGGCGTTGTTGTCAGTGATTTCCAGCATTGATAAGCCAAGCTCTCCGGCAGGTGAGGCCAAAAAGGCGTTTTACAGCGCCTTGCATGGCGTAACCCCAGAGCGGCGCATGGCTTACCGTGCACGCCTTTTGGATGTCACGCTAAGCGATTTGCGCCGTGTGGCCAGTGCCTACCTGGTGCCGGAAAAGGCCAGTATCGGCATCGTCACTCATACGGGGGCGCGAGCGGAGCTTGAAACTCTGGGTGTGTCCATTGAGCAGATTTAAGCTATGGATGCGCTGATTGACAGCGCTGGTTGATAGCACTGGCGGCATAAAGCAAAAAGCAAAAAGCCCGGCATATACCGGGCTTTTTTGTGCGCATACACAAATGGGCGTTACAGATGGGTGTTATTTGGCTTTGCCGCTCAGCATGTCGAAATAACCCGCCATACCACCTTGCAGGAAGTAATACTCCTTCAAGCCTTGGTCTTCGAGCAGGTATTGCAAAGGCTTTACTTGTAGCCCAGTCGCATCATAAAAATACATGGGCTGGTTGGCCTCCTTGGCGGTGCCGATGACTTTTTTCAGCTTGGCAATGTCAAGGCCGGTGCGAATGTCGCGACCAGGAAACAGGGATACGCCTTCAACCTGAAAGCTGTCACGCACATCAATTACATAGGCCGCGGGCTGGGCTTGCGCTTTGCTCATGAAATCTTTGGGACTGAGTGCATGGGCTTTGAATTGCGCATCGTTAATTAACGCTTTGGGATCGAGCGGCTTGTCGAGCAAAACGGTCAATTGGGGGTTGCTTGTCGCCCAATCGCTGATACCGCCGTCGTAGCTAAGGACGTTGCTATCACCTGCTTTGGTCAACATCATGGCGGCTTCATACGATTTGGCGCAACGATGCCCATTGCAATAAAACACCAAGGGCTTTTTCGTATCTGCGGCGGCTTGTTTAGCATTCGCAACAAACTTTTTATCAGAAATGGGCAGGTTGATCGCACCTTGGATGTGCATGATTGAATACTCGAATGGCGAGCGCACATCGACAATGGCGTATTCCCCGGCTTTTTGGGTCAGATCCGCAGTTTCGATCACCTTGATTTCATTGAACGTTTTGCGTAGCGGAAATTTTTCGGCATCCTCCGCAAAAGCGAGCGAGCCAGAGACCAAGGAGCCAAGAACGAGTGATGCGGTTAAAACCAAAAAATGGCGCTTGTGCATGCTGAAAGACTCCTGATGAGTGGCCTGGTAATGGCCTGATTAAGTGACCTAATAAATGAGCTGAAGGACACGTCGTTGAATGTATTCCCTTGCGAAAGTTAAGGCAATGCAAAAGACGTCGCCCTCTGGAATATAGCAGCTGTGTGGCGTTTGGCAGTCATTAATCAGGTGGCTATCGCTCCAAAGGGTTGGATGCGGGTGAGGATATTTTTCGCCCAGCTTTTGTGCGTGCTGATTTCGCACATGCTGCCCTCGTGGCCGAATACGGCGGGGCTGTGTTCTTGCAAAATCATCTGCGCGGTCTGAATGTCATTTGGGCAGACGCGATAGTGGCTTTCGATCAGCGGGACTTGATTGGTGTGGATGGCCGTTTTGCCGATCAGTCCGTGCAGCAAGTCTTCATTAACCTCTTCGGCCAGGAGTTCCAGGCGATCCATGTGCTCGAATACGGGCGCGGTGAGGTGGAAGCCGTGTGGGCGAAGATGTCGCCGAGTGGGGGGCAGTAGATGGTGACGTGACGCGGACGGCGGATGCCGAGCAGATCATTCGAGAAGGTTTAATTCTTCAATTTATTGAGCACATCAAGCCAAAAGCCCGGCATGTGCCGGGCTTTTTTTTTGTACTGCTATACAGCGCGTCGTTATTTGCCTTGCAGCATGTCAAAGTAGCCGCCCATACCGCCCGTCATGAAGTAGTAGTCCTTCATACCCATATCTTCGAGGAGGTATTGCAGCGATTTGATTTTATTTCCGGCATAGTCATAAAAATAAACAGCCTGATTCGCTTGCTTCGCATCGGCGATGATCTTTTTTAAACTCACGATATCCAAGTTGGTACGAATTTCGCGCAGGGGAAATAAAGATACCCCATCAGTTTGGAAGCGATCGCGTAAATCAACCACTTTGGCATTGGTGTCGGCGGTTGCCTTGCTGATGAAGTCTTTTGGAGGAAGTAGGTGCGCCTTGAATTTGTCTTCACCGATCAGCTTTTTTGGATCGAGGGGGCGATTCAATGAAATAGTGAGTTCTGGATGAGTATTAACCCAAACCTCAACACCGCTGTCATAGGCCCAAGTGCGATCAAGTCCAATGACTTGACGAACTTTCATCGCTGCTTGGTATGATTTCGCACAAGTTTCTGTCCCGCAATAAAACACCAGAGCCTTACCCGTTTCGGCGTTCGCTTTTTTTGTGCTTTCGACAAACTTACTATCTTCGATGGGAAGATTGATCGCCCCCTTGATGTGGATGAGTTCGTACTCAAACGACGGGCGTACATCAATAACAGTCAAATCATCCAATTTGCCTGCGAGAGTTGTAGTGTCGATGACTCTGATTTCAGGGTAGATTTTGCGCAGGGGAAATGTGTTGCTCTCATCGGCTCTAGCCAGGGGACTCGCGGCTAAAGTGCTGATGACAAGTGACGCGGTTAAAGCTAAAAGGCTGTGCTTAATCATTAATACAAATGCTCCTAAAACGATCTTATGGTTATGGCGCTGCAAAATATGCGTTTGCAGACTTTATGGCAAGGCGTGTGTTGAGGTTTCGTTCATGCCTGGGGCGCAGATATGACGGAACCAAAGGCCTGCACACGGGTTAATATGGCCTTGGCCCAGCTTTTGTGTGTGCTGATTTCGCACATGCTGCCCTCGTGGCTGAATACGGCGGGGCTGTGTTCTTGCAAAATCATCTGCGCGGTCTGGATGTCATTGGGGCAGACGCGATAGTGGCTTTCGATCAGCGGGACTTGATTGGGGTGGATGGCAGTTTTGCCGATCAGTCCGTGCAGCAAGTCTTCATTAACCTCTTCGGCCAGGAGCTCCATGCGATCCATGTGCTCGAATACGGGGGCGGTGAGGTGAAAGCCGTGCGGGCGCATGGTGGTGACGAGGCGGGCGATGATGCCGCCGAGGGGGGTGCGGTAGATAGTGACGTGGCGCGGACGGCGGATGCCGAGCAGGGCGAGCAGATCATTGCCGCCGATGCGCAGGGCGAGGATGCGCGGTTTGATGTGCGGCGCGCTGAGTTTTTTGCGCAACATGCGCATTTCGCGTTCGCAGAACACTTCGTGGGTCTCTAGCGTGGGCATGAGTAAGTGTTGGGTGTGTTGTATGGGCGCCAGATAGCTTTCGATGTTGTGGCGGGTGGCCTTGGGAATCACGAAGCCGTCGAGTTTGTCGTTACCCGGCATGCTTAATACCTGCTGCATGACCGCGATATTGCGCACACGCACGAAGCGCAGAGTGGCGCTGTGGGCGGGCATTCTGGCCAGGGTGTGGGCAAGGTTGTCGAGTGCATCGGGCAGGTCGCATTCGCTGACGGCATCTTCGGTGCAGAAAATGACTGAACGTAAAAACGGGTATTTGTTGCCTTCGGCGATGAGGGCAAGATCGCTGTGGGTGCAGGGCACGTAGAGTGAGGCACCCAGGCGTTCTGCCAGGTGTCCTTCGGTGGGCGGCTGAGTTGCGGGCACTTCATGAGCTTGCATGGTGGATGTCCTTGATAATGGCAATGGCTTGATAGGGTGCAATGTTGTGATCGATAAGGATGGGCACGTTTTTATCGACGGCGAGGCTGTGCATGTGGGTCACGTCGTTGCCTGCTTGATTGCTGAGTATAAGCAAGCCGGGGCTACGGCGAAGCAAAACGCGGGTGGCTTCGCCGATGCCGGGTTTAATCAGGTTGATATGTGGGACATTGTGTTGCTGCATGAGGTTCGCGATCAGGCTTTTGACCTGTTCGCGGCGCGGCGTGACGAGTGCGGCGCTGTGGTGTTGCGGCGTGTAGGGTTGGGCTTGGGCGTGCTGTTCGGCGCGTTGGCTGAGGTCATCCACATAACGCAGGGAAAGGTCTTGGGCTTTGAGGTGATCGTAGTAGAG
>NCGK01000062.1 GCA_002281735.1 Gammaproteobacteria bacterium 28-57-27 | reverse complement strand
TGACGCTCGCGGGCGACGGCAAGAATGTAACGGAGTTCGGTAAGAGTCATGAGCGATTTTCTGGTCGTGGGCGCGGGTGCCATTGGCATGTTAACCGCTTTGGCGCTGCGTGCGCGTGGTTATGCGGTGACGCTACTTGATCGTCAGCAGGCGGGTCAAGAATCCTCTTGGGCGGGTGGCGGCATTCTCTCGCCTTTGTATCCTTGGCATTACGCCGACGCGGTGAATGCCCTGGCGCAGCGTTCGCAGCAGCTTTATCCGGCGTTGGCAGAGCGCCTGTTGGCAGACACCGGAGTGGATCCCGAGCTGCTTAGCAGCGGTTTGTTGATGCTGGATGATGTGGCTGGTCAGGATGCGGCGTCCGTGTCGCGAGTTGATCCTCTGGTTTGGGCGAATGCGCGCGGGGTGGTGTTGCAGCGCGTGCATGGCGACGCAGTGCCTGGATTGCAGGCGGGGATTACGGATGCCGGAGGTGATGCAGATTCGCAATCCGCGTCTGGTGCGTGCCTTGCGGGCGGCGCTGGATGTGCATGGCGTGCGCCTGCTGGAGCAGGTCGAGGTGCAGGCTCTGGAGGTGGCGCACGGGCGGGTGCAGGGTTTGCGCGTGTCCGGGCAGGCGATGTTGGCGGATGCGGTGGTGGTGACGGCGGGGGCTTGGAGCGCCCGCTTGCTGCGTGATTTGGGTGCTGGCGCGCTGCATTTGCCCATGATTGAGCCCGTTCGTGGCCAGATGATGGTGCTCAACGCACCACACAGTGGCTTGCAGCGCATCGTCATGTCGGAAGGGCGCTACCTGATTCCGCGCAAGGATGGCCGGGTGTTGGTGGGCAGCACGCTGGAATATGCCGGATTCGAGAAAATGACCAGCGCGGCGGCGCGCGAGTCGCTGCATGCCTTTGCGCTGCGCCTTTGCCCGGCACTGGCGGGTGTGCCGATTGAAGCGCATTGGGCGGGACTGCGCCCGGGCAGTCCGCAGGGGATTCCCTACCTTGGCGCGCATCCCGAGATTCAGGGCTTGTTTTTGCACGCGGGACATTTCCGCAATGGGCTGGTG
>NCGK01000021.1:57500-59457 GCA_002281735.1 Gammaproteobacteria bacterium 28-57-27 | reverse complement strand
CCATTCGTGCAGGTCGGAACTTACCCGACAAGGAATTTCGCTACCTTAGGACCGTTATAGTTACGGCCGCCGTTTACCGGGGCTTCGATCAAGAGCTTCGCTTGCGCTAACCCCATCAATTAACCTTCCGGCACCGGGCAGGCGTCACACCCTATACGTCCTCTTTCGAGTTTGCAGAGTGCTGTGTTTTTGATAAACAGTCGCAGCGGCCTGGTCATTGCAGCCACCTCGGGCTATTAACCCTACCGTGGCGCACCTTCTCCCGAAGTTACGGTGCTATTTTGCCTAGTTCCTTCACCCAAGTTCTCTCAAACGCCTTAGTCTTCTCGACCAATCTACCTGTGTCGGTTTGTGGTACGGTCTCGTTATATCTGAAGCTTAGAGGCTTTTCCTGGAAGCATGGTATCAACCACTTCGTCACCTTGGTGACTCGTCATCACGACTCAGCATTGAACCCCCGGATTTGCCTAAGGATTCTGCCTAAACGCTTAAACCTGGACAACCGTCGCCAGGCTGGCCTAACCTTCTCCGTCCCCCCATCGCAATATAACGAGGTAAAGAAATATTAATCTTTTTTCCATCGACTACGCCTCTCGGCCTCGCCTTAGGGTCCGACTAACCCTGCTCCGATGAACGTTGAGCAGGAAACCTTAGATTTTCGGCGTGCGGGCTTTTCACCCGCATTATCGTTACTCATGTCAGCATTCGCACTTCTGATACCTCCAGCAAGCTTCTCAACTCACCTTCACAGGCTTACAGAACGCTCCTCTACCATGCCTTGCGGCATCCGCAGCTTCGGTACTATGCTTAGCCCCGTTAAATCTTCCGCGCAGGCCGACTCGACCAGTGAGCTATTACGCTTTCTTTAAAGGGTGGCTGCTTCTAAGCCAACCTCCTGGCTGTCTATGCCTTCCCACATCGTTTCCCACTGAGCATAGATTCCGAGAGTGAGATACGAGGCGCTACCTAAATAGCTTTCGAGGAGAACCAGCTATCTCCGGGCTTGATTAGCCTTTCACTCCGATCCACAGCTCATCCCCGACTTTTTCAACAGGCGTGGGTTCGGACCTCCAGTTGGTTTTACCCAACCTTCATCCTGGCCATGGATAGATCGCTCCGGTTTCGGGTCTACTCCCAGCGACTAAACGCCCTATTCAGACTCGCTTTCGCTACGCCTCCCCTATTCGGTTAAGCTCGCCACTGAGAAGTAAGTCGCTGACCCATTATACAAAAGGTACGCAGTCACAGAACAAGTCTGCTCCCACTGCTTGTACGCATACGGTTTCAGGTTCTATTTCACTCCCCTCGCCGGGGTTCTTTTCGCCTTTCCCTCACGGTACTAGTTCACTATCGGTCGATAAGTAGTATTTAGCCTTGGAGGATGGTCCCCCCATCTTCAGACAGGATTTCACGTGTCCCGCCCTACTTGTCGTCAACTTAGTTCCACATCTGTCTTTCGTGTACGGGGCTATCACCCTTTGTTGCTGGCCTTTCCATACCATTCCACTAGATCAGATGCTAAAGATGACTGGCTCTTCCCATTTCGCTCGCCACTACTCAGGGAATCTCGGTTGATTTCTGTTCCTGCAGGTACTTAGATGTTTCAGTTCCCCACGTTCGCTTCTAAAGGCCTATGGATTCAGCCTAAAGATGACCTTGCGGCCGGGTTTCCCCATTCAGACATCGTCGGATCAAAGCTTGTTGCCAGCTCCCCGACGCTTTTCGCAGGCTGCCACGTCTTTCATCGCCTCTTATCGCCAAGGCATTCACCGTATGCGCTTATTCACTTGACCATATAACCCCAAAGGGTCATACGGAGTTCTCTCTCGCTGACATGCAATATACCTCGCATTTGTTACCCCAACTCTTTCAAGTTGATGCAACCTCTACGTTTGCAATAAATATACTTTGTTAAAGAACGCACTCATTACAGAGCTATCTGGCCTTCACCAGAACA
>NCGK01000021.1:0-55000 GCA_002281735.1 Gammaproteobacteria bacterium 28-57-27 | reverse complement strand
CCTGACAAGCCTGCTCACCCGCGCTGTCGCCATGAAAGCGATTGACTAGCTCCACGCCAAGCTCAAATTTAATGTCACGCGGATTGCGCCCTTCGCTCGCTTGTCGCTTGAGCTCAACAATCTGCTCCAGCGGTCGGAAGCTCAGCAGTTCAAAGTAACGCCACATTAAGGTGTCGGAAATCGACATCAACTTGCCGAACATTTCGTGCGCCGGCTCACTGACACCAATGTAGTTACCCAAGGACTTCGACATTTTTTGTACGCCGTCCAAGCCTTCGAGAATAGGCATCGTCATCACAACCTGTTGCGGCTTGCCATACTGACGTTGTAATTCACGCCCAACTAGTAGGTTAAACTTTTGATCGGTTCCGCCAAGCTCTATGTCGGCGTCCAGCGCAACCGAGTCATATCCTTGTACCAGCGGATAGAGGAACTCATGAATGGCAATGGGCTGCTGCCCGGCATAGCGATTGCTGAAATCATCGCGCTCCAGCATACGCGCTACCGTGTAACGGGAGGCCAAACGAATCATTTCACTCGAATCCATCTTGCCCATCCAGCTTGAATTGAATTCGACTCGCGTTTTCTGTGGATCAAGAATCTTGAACACCTGCTCCTCGTAGCTGCGTGCGTTTTCCAACACCTGCTCACGCGTCAGTGGTTTGCGCGTAGCGCTCTTTCCAGTCGGGTCACCAATCATGCCGGTGAAGTCGCCAATCAGAAAAATAACCTCATGCCCCAACTCCTGAAAGGTGCGCAGCTTATTAATGAGCACTGTGTGCCCAAGATGCAAATCCGGCGCAGTAGGGTCAAATCCAGCCTTGATGCGCAATGGCCGCCCCTGCTTCAATTTCTCGACGAGTTCTGCCTCGACAAGAATTTCTTCGGTGCCGCGGCGTATCTCACGCAAAGCGCCTTCAATAGTGTGCATGTCAAGCCTCATTTTGTTGACCGATGATAAAGTGGGCGCTATTTTAACCAGATTATTACAGCCGTTAGAGAATTGCGTATGCACCGACCCATGGCCATCAAGAATCGCAGTCAGCTCTCCTTCCGCAAACGCTCACACAATTTATTACGTTTTAGCGTTCTGGCAGTCGGCCTAACCAGTCTTGGTGTTGTCATCGGCAAAGTCGGTGAGCATCCTTTTGGCACGCATGACGACCCACTCGCGCCCTCTAATCAATTAAGCGCCACCGTATTACCCCCCCCCGTTATTTCGCTCACGCCTTCGGCCGATTTGGCCCCGCCCGTAGCGAACCTTGCCCAGCCAGGCGAGACAAACACCCCTGAAGCTGTTCCAGGCACTTCAGCCGAAAATCCAGCGCTCAAAACCGTCGATGTCACCATCGAAAAAGGCTCCAACCTTTCCAAGATTTTTGCCAAACTTTCACTTCCTTCCAGCGAGCTGGATCAAATCATCAAGCTTGGTAGTGATGCGAAATCGCTCACCCGCCTGCGCGCCGGTGAATCGATCAACCTTGAGCTCTCAGACGAGCAGGACGGCAACCCGCAACTCCAGCGCTTGAGTTACAACCTAGGCATGGAACGCACCTTGCACATCGTGCGTACTGAAGATGGCGACTTCAAAGCCGAAGTTGAACAACATCCGCTCGAATACCGCCAGGCTCTCGGTCACGGAACCATTCACGATTCTTTTTACAACGCCGCTACTGAAGCGGGCATTGCACCAGACATCGTGATGCAGCTCGCCGAGATCTTCGGTTGGAAAATCAACTTCCTTACCGACATTAAAGATGGCGACAGCTTCAGCATCCTTTATGAATCGGTGTACAAGGACGGTGTGCAAGTGACTACCGGCGACATCCTCGCCGCCTCATTCACCAATAATGGCAAGCTCTATCAAGCCGTGCGCTATAGCGATAGCAGCGGCAACACCGCGTACTACACCCCGGATGGCAAAAGCCTGGAGCGCGGATTCCTGCGCTATCCTGTTGAATTCTCACGCATTAGCTCGGGCTTTACCCATGCCCGCCTGCATCCTATTCTCAATGTCGTGCGCGAACACAAAGGCGTTGATTTTGCCGCTCCTGCTGGCACACCGATCCGCGCCTCCGCCGATGGAAAGATCTCCTTCCAAGGCTGGAAAGGTGGATACGGCAAGGTTGTCATGCTGCAACATGACGGCGCGTACAGTACCGTTTATGGACATATGTCACGCTTTGAGCCCAGCCTGAGCCAAGGTGAAAGCGTCAAGCAAGGCCAGGTCATTGGCTATGTCGGTGCGACGGGTTATGCCACAGGCCCCCATCTGCACTACGAATTCCGCGTCAATGGCGTACACCAAGACCCTCTGTCCGCCAAGCTGCCCGAAGCCACGCCCATTGCAACCAATCAGCACGCACGCTTCCTGAATGAGTCAGCGCAACTGATGACACAACTGGCACGCATGGAAAACGAAGCCAAAACCGCCAGCATCGACACCGACACCCGCAACAACTAAGCCTAAACACATCCATGTCGCTTTACCTTGGCCTGCTTTCCGGCACCAGCATGGATGGCATGGACGCCTGCATTGTTGATTTCGCCGATGATGGTCGTGCGCAATTGATTGCCCAGCACACCACGCCCTATCCGGATAATTTGCTGGCCGAATTGCGCGCCCTCATGCATGTGGATGCCGTGCGCGCCATGCCTCGCGTCGCGCGACTGGATGCATGGCTCGGTGAGGTTTTTGCCCAGGCTGCCAATGATCTGATTGAGCGCAGCATGCTCAAGCGCAGCGACATCACAGCTATTGGCTCGCACGGACAAACCCTGCACCACGACCCGCATGGCGACTATCCCTACAGCCTACAACTCGGTGACCCGCATCGTATTGCCGAACGCACCGGCTTAACCGTCGTGGCCGACTTTCGCCGCCGCGACATTGCCGCCGGGGGGCAAGGTGCGCCGCTGGTGCCGCCCGCTCACGCGGCACTGTTTGCGGATACCACTGAAACCCGCGTGATCGCCAATATCGGTGGCATTGCCAATATCACCATCCTGCCACCCAAAAACGACCCGGCAACGCCTGTGCGCGGCTTTGACACCGGCCCCGGCAACACCTTGATGGATGCGTGGACACAGCGCCACCTTGGACACGCCTATGATCGCGCAGGTGCGTGGGCGCAAAGTGGTCAAGCGCAGCCAGACCTACTCGCGCGCTTACTGGCTGAACCTTATTTTGCGCAAGTCGCCCCCAAAAGCACCGGCCCTGAATTGTTTAATTTGGCATGGTTGCAGGCTCGGGCAGGCGACTTACTCGACACGCTTCCCGCACCAGATACTCAAGCCACGCTGCTTGAACTTAGCGCGCACAGCCTCATGGCGGCGATTGAAGCGAATGCTCCCGATGCAAAACGCGCGCTTATCTGTGGCGGAGGTGCCTACAACACGGCCTTGATGCAGCGCTTGCGCGCACTGGCAAAAGGGATGCTCATCGAAAGCACCGCAGATTACGGCATCGAGCCGGCCTGGGTTGAGGCGATGGCCTTTGCCTGGCTGGCACGGCAAACCATGCTCGGCCTGCCGGGTAATTTGCCAGCAGTGACCGGCGCGAAGGGGTTACGGGTTTTGGGTGCGATTTACTCGGCTCATTGAGCCGGCGCATCCCCCTTTAAGTTGAGCGCGCGGAAAGCTCAACATACTCCCGTGCCTCTGCCCCAACATATTCCTGCGTAGGACGGTAGATGCGGTTATTCGCAATCTGCTCCTTCCAATGTGCCAGCCAGCCTGCGGTGCGTGAAATGGCAAAAATTGGCGTGAATTGATCTTCAGGAATGCCCAGCGCGTCATACAGCACGCCGGAATAAAAATCGACATTGGGATGCACGCCTTTTTGCGACAGGCGCTCATAAGCCGCTGTTTCCAGCGCCTTGGCAATCTCATACAGCGGGCTGATATTGCCACCACGATGCTCGCGCAGCTCTTCCAGCATGCTTTGCAGAATATCGGCACGCGGATCTTTGACCTTGTATTCGCGGTGTCCAAAGCCCCAGACCACTTGTTTATTGGCGAGGCGTTTTTCCAGCCAACTTTCAGCGTTTTCTGGCGAGCCAATCTCACGCAACATCTCCAACACACGCTGATTGGCACCGCCATGCAATGGCCCCGCCAGCGTGCCAATGGCTGAGGCAACGACCAGATTGGGCGCGGCCAAGGTCGAGCCACACACCAAGGCCGCAAAGGTGGACGCATTGATGGTGTGCTCGGCGTGCAGCACCAGGCAGGCATCCATAATCCGCGCTTCCACCGCGTCCGGCTCGCGCTCGTTCATCATGTAGAGAAAATTCGCCGCATAGCTCAGGTCTTCGCGCGGCGGCACGGGGTCATCACCTTTGCGAATGTGGTTCCACATAGCCACAATCGTCGCCATGGTGGCCAGAATCTTGATCGCTGTGCCATTGACGAATTCGTCGCTGGGGCCATTGCCCTCGGCAGTCATGCGCTCGCTACCGGGATAAAACATGCCCAAACTGGCCACGCAGGTTTGCAGCATTTCCATCGGATGCCCATTGGTGGGCAAAAACTTCATGATCTCGCGCACGTTGTATTTCACGCGCCGATTAAGTCGTAATTCGTTGTAAAACGTCGCCAGCGCGTCCGTCTTGGGCAATTCACCATTCAGCAGCAGATAGCAGGTTTCTTCAAAGCTACTGTGTTTGGCCAGCTCGACGATAGGATAACCGCGATAGGTCAAAATGCCTTTTTGACCATCGAGAAATGAAATCGCCGAACGGGTGGCAGGCACATTTTGCAAACCGGGAATGTAGGCGCCGCTATCTGTACTCATGGTGAATCCTTCCAAATTAAACCGAAAACGAGGAACCGCAACCGCAGGTGGTGCTGGCGTTGGGGTTGCGAATCACAAATTGAGCGCCTTCCAAGCCCTCGGTGTAGTCGATGGTGGCACCGGTCAGGTATTGCAGGCTCATCGGATCAACGAGCAGCGCTACGCCAGCTTTCTCCATGCGCGTATCGCCTTCCTGCTCGTTTTCATCAAAGGTAAAGCCGTATTGAAAGCCGGAGCAACCACCGCCGGTGATGAACACGCGTAGCTTGAGTGCTTCGTTACCTTCTTCGTCGATCAACTGGCGCACTTTGGCCGCGGCGCTATCCGTAAAAATCAGCGGTTCTTCAAATTCGTTCGACATAATCTTTCTCCAACATTAAATAATTTCTAGCACCAAGCACGCCAAGCATACGTTTTTACCTTACGGCAATAACCCAACAATGCGCAGCCCCATATCCTCGGGGAAACCGAACATCAGATTCATGTTCTGCACGGCCTGCCCCGAGGCGCCCTTGACCAGGTTATCGATCACCGAAGACACCACCACGGTATCGCCACCTTGTGGACGGTAAACCGCAAGGCGACACATATTATTGCCGCGCACGCTGCGTGTTTCCGGCAAACTGCCCGGCGGCATCACATCCACAAATGGCTCGTCGGCATACGCCTGCTCAAACAGCGCCTGCACATCAACCCGCTCACGCATGGCTTCGGCGGTCAAACGCGCATACAGCGTGGCCTCGATCCCGCGCACCATCGGCACCAGATGCGGCACAAAGGTCAGCCCGACCGGCTGACCGGACAGCAGACTCAAGGTTTGGCAAATTTCGGGATGATGCCGATGTCCACCCACGGCATACGCACGGAAACTTTCACCCGCCTCCGCCATCAAGGTCGGAATCTCGGCCTTGCGCCCGGCACCACTGACCCCAGATTTGGAGTCTGCGATCAAGGACGAGCTATCCACCCAACCGGCCTGCACCAAGGGCAAAAGCCCCAGCGTCACAGCAGTCACATGGCAGCCCGGATTGGCCAGCAAACGCGCCCCACGAATGGCCTCACGATTCAATTCGGGCAAGCCATACACCGCTTCGCGCACTAAATCAGGGCTGGCGTGGGTCATGCCGTACCATTTTGACCACACATTCAGATCCTGGATACGAAAGTCCGCCGCCAAATCCACCACGCGCACGCCCGCGTCCAGCAGCTCACGCGCCGCGCTCATGGCAATCCCATTCGGGGTGGCAAAAAACACCACATCGCAGGATTTCAGGTCTGCTGCAGCAGGATCGCTGAACGCCAGATCCACATGACCGCGCAGGTTGGGAAACATCTCCGCCACCTTCTCGCCGACATTGCCGCGCGAGGTAATCGCCGCCAACTCGACTTCAGGATGCAGTGCCAATAAACGTAGCAACTCCACGCCCGTATATCCCGTACCACCGACGATACCCACGCGAATCATGTGTAAGCTCCTCTTGCCAAAGTGTTTGAATACGTTGAATCATAACCGCATCTCACGCCGATAAACCCTACGGAGCCCTGAAAAATGCTCACACGCCGCCGTTTTTTGGCCTGCTCACTAGCTATCTCACCGTTTCTTTTCAGTGGCTGCGCCTCCAAAGACAGCGCGCCGGATGCTCCATTAGCCATGCTGGACGCCCCCGCCACCTCCCTGGCCGCCTTGCGCGGCCAACCGGTACTGCTCACCTTTTGGGCCACCTCCTGCCCCGGCTGCATCGAAGAGATTCCACTCCTGAGCGAGCTGCACAAAACTTACGCCGCGCGCGGCTTGCAAGTGATTGGTGTGGCCATGAATTACGACAAAGAGCCACAAATACGCGCCTTGCGTGATCGTTTACAGGTTGCCTACCCGCTGGCATGGGATAAGGATGGCAGTGTCAGCGCGGCCATGGGCACGGTGCGTCTGACACCGACCACCTTCCTGCTCGACCCACAAGGACAGGTGGTGTACCAAAAAATCGGCATTTTCGACTTGGATAAGGTGAAAGGATTGATTGAGGGCATGTTGGAAAAGAACTAATTTTAGCTACAGAGCTCACAGAGAAAGGTAGCCGCCTTTACTCTCCTCTGTGTACTCTGTGCTCTCTGTGGCTAAATTCGTCTTAATACCCCAACCAGCGCGCCGTCTGATAAAACGCGAAGCTCACTGCATAGGCCAACCCGACCGACCAGAGCACGCTGGTCAGGGTCAAACGCCAATTTTTGCCTTCGGCTTGAATCGCTGCCAAGGTGGACACGCAGGGTGTGTAGAGCAAGGTAAACAGCATGAAACTGTAGGCCTGCACCCAGTCCATGTGCAGTTGAACGGCCTGAGTCAAGCCATCTTCTTGCACGCTATACAACACGGCCAAACCGCCAAGCACGATTTCCTTGGCCACAAAACCAAACAACAAGGCCACACCCAACAGCGCATCAAATCCCAAGGGCGCAAAAATAAAGCCCACCGCCTGGCTCAATTGCCCGGCAAAACTCGCGGGGCTCGAAGGTTCCACACCCCAAGGCAAATGCGTAAGCAACCAAATCGCCACCACGCCGACCACAATAAACTGCGTGGCGCGGCGCAAAAATCCTGAAATTTCATTCCACGCGGATTTGAGCATGGTGCCCACTTGCGGCAGACGGTAGGGTGGCAACTCCAGAATCACCGGTTCCACTGCGTGATAACGCCGTTTGAACACCGCCGCCGTCAACACGGCCGCCAACAGGCTCAACACATACAAACTAAACAACACCAAAGCCGCTTGCGCCGGAGCAAACAGGGCGGCAATCAAAAACAGAAACACCTGCAAGCGCGCTGCGCACAAGGCAAACGGTAGCACCAGCATGGTCAGCGCACGTAGCGCGGGCGAGCGCATCACCCGCGTGCCCATCACCGCTGGCACATTGCAGCCCATGCCGAACAAATGCAGCACAAAACCGCGCCCGTCCAGCCCGATGCGCGCCATGAAACCATCGACCAAAAACGCCGCGCGCGCCAGATAACCGGAATCTTCCACCGCCGACATCACAATAAAAAACAGCGCGATGATCGGCAAAAAGCTCGCCACGGTGGCGACACCGTCATACACACCGCCAATCAGCAAGCCCTCTCCAAACGGCGGCAACACATGCGCCACCGGCTGCACAATGGCATCACGCAGAAGATCCAGCAGATAGGCCACCGCATCTTGCAGCGGCGCACCGACCGTAAAAATGAATTGAAACAGCAAAAGCAGGCTGAGGAAGAAAATCGGCAAGCCCCACAAAGGGTGCAACAACACATGATCCAAGCGCGCACTCATGCCATCCGACAACTCGCGCGGCGACTTCACCGTCATGCGCAGCAGCGCATCGGCCTCGTCTTGCACCGTTTCATCGGGCGCAAGGCGTAGCGCCAACTCCGCCTGCGACACGTTGTTGACCACACGCAAACCGTCGGCAATCGCCTGACGCAGCAGATCCAAACCCTCGGCACGACGCGCGCTGATTTCCAGCACCGGAAAACCCAGCACCGTACTCAAACGTGCCGCATCGATACTCACCCCAAAACGCTTGGCCTCATCGCTCATATTAAGCACAGCCAACATGGGTACGCCCAAGGCCTTAACCTGCAATAGAAGATTGATTTGACGGTCAATTTGCGCCGCATTCAGCACGACCACCAAAAAATCGAGCGGCACACGCTCCAGAAAACGCCGCACCACGTGCTCGTCTTCCGTCATGCCATGCAGATCATAAAAACCGGGAAGATCAACCAGCTCAACCAAGTCCGCACCCAGCGGCAATTTGGCGGCCAATAACTCGACCGTCAGACCAGGCCAGTTGCCGGTACGCGCCGAAGCCCCGGTCAAACGGTTAAATAAAGTGGATTTGCCCGTGTTGGGCATACCGAGAAGGGCAACGCGCTTGGGCAAGGGATAAAGTCCCTCAAAGAGAGCTTAAGAAAAACGCTTAACCCGCGCTCTGCACCGAAATGGCATCGGCCTCACGTGCACGCAGGAAAAACTCCGTCGAACCGACACGCAAATGCAGCGGGCCATTGAACGCGGCGCGACGCACCACGTTGACCGCTCGACCTGGGTGAACACCCAAAGCCTGCAAGCGCCGCACAAAACACGCATCCCCCTCAACGCAGGTCACGGAGGCCAACTCACCACAACGCAAACAAGATAGCTTCATTGATACCGCCCCCATGCCACAAAAATGCCTACAGAGTTACTGCACGGCAAATGATAATGATTCCCATACATAAAAGCAATAAGCCGCAATCAACCGGCGTGCTGCCTACGCAAGCGAATACAGCATGGATCATGCCGTTGAGATGCCATCGTGAAGAATGCGCTGGAATGCGGCTTTGCGACGATCTACGTACGCACCCCGCTGACTATTGTCGCATTTACGACAAACTCCTCGTGGTTTTGAGTCTAGGTTGACTTCATACGACAACGGCGGATCATCACGCCACACATCCATGTTGACAAGGTGAACCACACATGCGCAATTCGATTGATCTAGGCCGCAGCGTCAGTAAAGAAGACTACAAGAAAGAACTGCCTGAACTGCGATCACGCTTGCTCGAAGCCCAACGCGCCCTCCGTACTGCAGGCATACGTGTGCTGATTATTATCGAAGGCCTGGACGGATCAGGGCGTGCTGAGGTGGTCAATAAGCTGCATGAATGGCTGGATCCGCGCGGCCTGCAAACCCACACGTTCTGGAACCCCTCCGACGAAGAACTCGAACGCCCGGCGTTTTGGCGTTTTTGGCGCGTGCTGCCCGGCGCGGGTGAAATCGCTCTGTTCCTTGGCGGCTGGTATCGCGAAATCATCACCGACGCCACGCATGAGCGTATTAAAAACGGCGATTTGGATGCCCGCCTCACGCCAATATTAGCGCTTGAGGCCATGCTCGCTAGTGACCGTACCCTGATTCTCAAGTTTTGGTATCACTTGCCAAGCGAAGTTCAGGAGCAACGCCTGAAGGAAGAGCACTCCACGCCGGATGATCGCTGGCCCAGCATCAAAGCTGCCATCAAAGGGCGCGAAGCCCTGGCACAATGGGCCGAACGCATTTTACGCCACAGCGACACCGCCGACGCGCCATGGTTTTCGATTGAAGCCGAAGACGTACGCTACCGCGACCTTGCCACAGGCTACACCTTACTGGAAGGCATCGAAAAGAGCTTGGCTGTACAAAACAACCGCCGCAGCGCCGACATTCCGCCGCCAGAGCCCGCCCTGCCCTTAGCGGCCAGCGCACGTATCACCGTTCTCGACCATGTTGACCTGAGTGCCAATATCAGCAAATCCAGTTACGACACCGAACTTGCCGACATGCAAAACGAAATACGCAGCCTGCTGTGGAGAGCCCACGCTCTCGGCATCAGCACCTACCTGGTGTTTGAAGGCTGGGATGCGGCTGGCAAAGGTGGCACCATTCGCAAGCTCACCGCAGGTATGGACGCAAGACTGTACCGCGTCATCCCCTACGGCGCGCCCAGCTCGCATGAGCTTGCGCATCATTATTTATGGCGCTTTTGGCGACAAGTCCCGCGTGCCGGGCGCGTGGCCATTTTTGATCGTTCCTGGTATGGGCGCGTGCTGGTCGAACGCGTGGAAGGCTTCGCCAGCCAAGCCGAGTGGCAGCGCGCCTACCACGACATCAATGAGTTTGAAGAGCAGCTGGTCAACCACAAGGGACTTTTGCTCAAGTTTTGGCTGCACATCTCGCCTGAGGAGCAGTTACGCCGCTTTGAAGATCGTCAAAACACGCCTTGGAAAAACTACAAAATCACCCCCGATGACTGGCGCAATCGTGAAAAACGCCCAGCCTATGAACTGGCGGTGAATGAAATGGTACTGCGCACCGACACCGAGTTCGCGCCGTGGCATTTGGTAGCCAACGAAAATAAAGAGTTCGGGCGATTGCGCGTACTGGAGATTGTGCGTGACACGCTGAAAAAACGGGTTAAGGCTGCGGAGTAAAAAGCTCCGTATTAACCCACAGCGATGACAGGCCCCATACCCGTGATTCGTGGCGCCCCTGCTTCACACGTCCGCATCACTGCGCACCAAACTGCCCAAGCCGTAACTGCGTAGCGCGTCACGCAGGAGCTGACGCACATCTTCGCCACGCTCACAATCCAGCGCCGCATGCGCCAAACGACTCGCATGTTCCAGGGGCACACTGCGAATCACGCGCTTGATACGCGGCAAGCTGCCTGCGCTCATGCTCAGGGAGCCAATGCCAAAACCTAACAACACCAACGCACCCAGCGGGTCGCCCGCCAATTCGCCGCACACACTCACCGGACAGTTAGCGCGCCGCCCACCGGCAACAATTTCCGCCAGCGCACGCAGCACGGATGGATGCAGGCTGTCATACAACGGCGCAACGCGAGCATTGTTGCGATCCACCGCCAATAAATACTGCGTCAAATCATTCGTACCCACGGAAAGAAAATCCACCCGCTTGGCCAGCGCATCAATCTGATACACCGCCGAAGGCACTTCGATCATCACGCCCACGGGTACCTCGCCTATTGGCAAGCCCTCTTCGCGCAACTCGTCCCGCGCGCGCGCGATCAGCTCCAGCGCCTCATCCAGCTCACCCACGCCGCTAATCATCGGCAATAGAATGCGCAGGTTGTCCAAACCCACATTTGCGGTCAGCATGGCACGCACTTGGGTAAGAAAAATATCCGGGTGATCGAGCGTCAGACGCATCCCGCGCCAGCCCAGAAACGGGTTGTCTTCAATAATCGGGAAATAGCTCAAGGGCTTATCGCCACCCACATCCAGAGTACGCAACACCGCCGGACGTGGCGCATAGGCCGCCAAAACTTCGCGGTAAACTCGCGCCTGCTCATCTTCGCCAGGGAAGTTATCGCGCACCTGAAAAGGAATTTCGGTGCGATACAGCCCAATCCCCTCCGCACCCACATTATCCGCGGGTGCCATATCGGCTAGCAGACCGACGTTGACATACAAATGTACACTCACGCCATCTGGCGTAATGGCAGGCTCATCACGCAACGTGGCAAGTTCGGCGGAAAGCTGAGCCTCCTCACCCACCAGGCGCTCCAGTGCCTCCCGCAACACGCCCTGCGGCTCGACATGCACCGCACCACGATAACCATCAAGGAACAGCTCACGCCCGTCCAGACGCTCAACGGGAAGGTCGGTCGCCCCCATGACGGCGGGCACACCCAAAGCGCGCGCCAGCAAGGCCACATGCGACGAACTGGAACCACGCGCCGATACGATGCCCGCCAAACGACCTTCCGGCACACTGGCCAGATGGGTGACGGTAATTTCCCGCCCCACCAGAATTGTGCGCGGAGGGTAATCGAGCTCCAGCCCCTCAACATCCTGCAAATGCTCCAGAATGCGGCTACCCAGATCGCGCACATCATCGCCACGCTGACGCAGATAATCATCATCCATGCCTGCGAACACCGCCGCGTACTCGCGCACCGTGTCACGCAAAGCCGAAGGCGCCCACTGACCGGCAAGAATGCGTCGCTCCATACCCTGCAACAGGCTTTCGCTATCAAGCATCATGGCAAACGCATCAAACAGGGCGCACTCCTCCTCGGTCACCCGCGAGGCCATGCTCTGCCGCAACAAAGCAAAATCTTTACGCACGGCTTCGCGCGCCACACGCAAGCGCTGGAGCTCCTGCTGTGGGTCATCACACACGCGATCCGGCACGCCCTCCAGATCGGCCAGCGGATACATCACCACCGCCACGCCAAAGGCTACACCACTTGCCCCCGGCACCCCGCGCAGCGGCTCGGCGGCTCGGGATAGCTGACGACTGGACGTGCCGGTCGGCACCATCACGGCCTCGCTGATTTCAGCCTGGATGATACTGCTCGCAAGCTGCGCCGCCAGCGTGACCAGAAAAGACTCCTGATCGTCAGAGAAATGGCGCGGCTCACGATCCTGCACGACGAGCACACCCAGCACCTCACCACGCAACAAAATCGGCGCCCCCAAAAAAGCGTGGTAAGCCTCCTCGCCGATGTTAGCGATATGCTTATAGCGTGGGTGTAGTGGCGCATTATCCAGATTCAGCGGCTCGGCGCGCTGCGCCACCAGCCCCACCAAACCCTCATCCAGCCCCATCGAAACGTGTCCCACAGCCTCGGCGGCCAGACCCTCGTTTGCCATCAGCACCAAGCGCGCATCAGGGCGTCCCACCTGCGTGCGCGGCAACAAATACACCGAACTGACCGCCACTTCCAAGGCGTCACGCACCCCATGCACAATGGCTTTCAAGGCAGCATCCAAATCACGCGCGCGTCCAACGTGTCCAACAATCTGACGTAGCGTATCGAGAATCATGCTTCCCCCAAACGACCCAAAGGGCTTGTACCCAAAGGAGACTGAACCGCAACTTCGTGCACCGACACCAACGGCGCGAGTTCGTGCATGGCACGACGGTAGACCTCACGCTTGAACGACACCACCTCACGCAAGGGATGCCAAAAATCCACCCAGCGCCACGCATCGAACTCTGGATGCACGGTCGCATTCAAATGCACGCTGTGATCCTCCGCCACCATACGCAGCAAAAACCACTTCTGCTTCTGACCGATGCACACCGGAAAAGCGCGTTTGCGCACCAGGTTGCCCGGCAAGCGATAGCGCAGCCAGTCGCGCGTACTCCCCAACAAACGCACATGCTCAGGCAAAAGGCCGGTTTCTTCGTGTAATTCGCGGAACATAGCCTCCAGCGGCGACTCCTCGCAGTGAATTCCGCCTTGCGGAAACTGCCATGAGTCATGCCCCAGACGACGCGCCCAAAACACTCGACCTTCGGCATTCACCAGAATGATGCCCACATTGGGGCGATAACCTTCTGAGTCGATCATGGTTAAACACAATAATTTTGTAATTGGAAGGGATTGTTCCACAAGCGTTGCGCAGGCGCAAAAAAGCATCTGCCCAAAGCATACGCGATTACAATGCGTCTCACTCCTTCCAAACCTCAATAACGCCATGAATCTAGCCATTTTCGATCTTGACAACACCCTGCTCGCCGGTGACTCCGACTATTTATGGGGACGCTTTCTGTGCGAACGGGGCATTGTCGATCCTGAACTGTACGAAGCCGCCAATCAGCGTTTTTACGAAGCCTACAAACAAGGCACGCTGGACATTGATGCCTTCCTGCGTTTTTCGCTGGCACCACTTGCGCTGCACAGCGTTGAACAACTGAATGCGTGGCATGCTGAATTCATGCGCGAGTTGATTGAGCCGATCATCCTGCCGCAATCAATCGAACTGATTGAAAAGCACCGCGCACGTGGCGATTACCCGCTCATCATTACGGCGACCAATGCTTTTGTCACCGAGCCGATTGCGCGCCGCCTGGGCGTGAGGGACATTCTTGCCACTCAACCCGAAATGCAGGATGGACGCTACACCGGTCACTACCTCGGCACGCCCACCTTCCAGCAAGGCAAAATCAAAGCCCTGCACGACTGGACGCAAGCACAAGGAGCCGCGTTTGAAAAAACCTGGTTTTACAGCGACTCACGCAATGATTTGCCGCTTTTGGAGCAGGTCACCCACCCGGTCGCCGTGGATGCTGACCCTGTACTGACTGCCGAAGCCGCACGCCGTGGCTGGCCGCATATTTCATTGCGTTAAAACTCGTCAATTTAGCCACAGAGATCACAGAGAACACTGAGGAGGCTCAAAACCTATCTCTCAATTTATTAGGACTTACGCAAAACTAGGCAAAACGAGGATTTAGCCCCCTATCCCCTCGCGGGAACACAGTAGGGTGGATAAGCGCAGCGCATCCACCCTACGACTTTAGCCACCTCGCGGGAGAGCGTAGCGAGGGGGAGGGAGTGAAACTGCGATTCTGCGTAAGTCCTATTTATGAACCAACCCAGTCCCAGTCGCTTTACTCTCCGTGAACTCTGTGGTCTCTGTGGCTAACTTGTTTTACGCCCTGGGCAAGGTCACCCCAGTCTGCCCCATATATTTGCCGCCGCGATCCTTGTACGACACATCGCACACTTCGTCGGCGCCAAGGAACAACATCTGTGCCACACCCTCATTGGCGTAAATTTTCGCAGGCAGCGGCGTGGTGTTGGAAAACTCCAGTGTCACGTGCCCCTCCCACTCCGGCTCCAGCGGCGTGACATTCACGATAATGCCGCAACGCGCATAGGTGCTTTTTCCCAGACAAATGGTCAGCACCGAGCGCGGAATGCGGAAGTACTCGACCGTGCGCGCCAAGGCAAACGAGTTGGGCGGAATGATGCACACATCCGATTTGACCGAGACAAAACTTTTTTCATCAAAGTTTTTCGGGTCCACAATCGTACTGTTGATATTGGTAAAAATCCGGAACTCGTCGGCACAACGCACATCGTAGCCATAGCTCGACGTGCCATAGGAAATAATGCGCTGGCCGTGCGCCTCACGCACCTGCCCAGGTTCAAACGGTTCGATCATGCCATGTTGCTGCGCCATGCGCCGAATCCAGTGATCGGATTGGATACTCATTCAATAACTCCAGCTCAATTGATAATAGGACTTACGCAAAAGTGTTCCAGCAAGGCAAAGCGCCGAAGACAGTACACCGAGTACGGCGAGGCGCTTGAACACCGCTGGGGCGGTTTTGCGTAAGCCTTGGATAACGTAATGACTTTGGGCAACCATCGGACAATCAGCCCGATACCGCACGAAACACGCCATTCTGCCGGTCTTTGACGATTTGCGCATGGGGCAAAACCAGGCCATGCATACCGATGCAAACCCCCGGCGCATATCCCGCCAGCAACCAACCCAGGCTCAAGGCAAAATTTGTTACAGCTTCCTGCGCACCCAAAGCATACGGCAACATGGCTCCGGTCAGCACAATGCGCTTGGCTGGACAGGCCTGTGCGAGGCACGCCGCACTCAGGTGCATGGTGTCGGTGCCATGCACCACCAGCACGCGGGTCTCATCGGCATCAAGAATCGCCTGCGTCATCACGGCACGATCCTGTTCATTCATCTCCAAACTGTCCTTGTACAGCAGCCCTTGAATACGGCAAGACAGATTCCCGTGGAACTCGGCCACGATGGCCTCCACTGCGTGATTATCCTGCGGCACAAACAATTCACCCTTGATCGGGTCATAGCGCTTGTTGAAGGTTCCGCCGGTATTGAGCACCAAAACATCGCTCATGTATCGCTCCCCATCGCACGTCCAAAGCAAACTGTTGTTTCACTACGCATGTTCAAAGTGCGGACACCCCGTGTTTCACATAGAATAGCGACCAATTTTCAATCAAACGTCAGAGTATACCCATGGAACAGGCACAGTCCTTCCGCTACATCATCGAAAGTGTGACGCAAGACGGCAAGCGTTTCCGCCCCAGCGACTGGATTGACCGCCTATCCAGCTGGGATGCCACCTTCGCGCAACACCGCCTCGTGTTCTCTGAACGCCTGCACCCGGTCAATATCAAGGGTGAAAAATGCCTGGCCATTGAGCCACTGCTCAAGGAACAGGCGCCGGCCATGTACGAACAGATTCTTGGTTTCGCCCGTGCCAATAACCTCAAGGCGCATCGCCAGACTGCCGACGGCGTAATGACCGAAGTACCGCTTGATGATCTCTAAAAACATTTCCGCCCCCAAGGTCGGCTTCGTTAGCCTGGGTTGCCCGAAAGCGCTGGTAGATTCTGAGCGCATCCTTACCCAGTTGCGCGCCGAAGGCTACGCCATTTCTCCAAGCTACCAGGATGCCGACCTGGTGGTGGTCAATACCTGCGGCTTTATCGACTCGGCCACCGAAGAATCGCTGGACACCATCGGTGAAGCCTTGGCTGCAAACGGCAAAGTCATCGTCACCGGCTGTCTGGGCGCACGCGAGGACGGCGCGCTGGTGCGTCAGGCACATCCCAGTGTCTTGGCCATTACCGGCCCACACGCCTACGAAGAAGTGATGCACGCGGTACACGACCACCTACCGCCGTTGCATGACCCGTTTCTTGACCTGATTCCGGCGCAAGGTATCAAGCTCACCCCGGCGCATTACGCCTACCTGAAAATTTCCGAAGGCTGCAACCATCGCTGCAGTTTCTGCATCATCCCGCAGCTGCGTGGCGACCTGGTTAGCCGCCCGATTGGCGAGGTCATGACCGAGGCGGAAAACCTGGTCAAAGCCGGGGTGAAAGAGCTGCTTGTGGTATCGCAAGACACCAGTGCCTACGGCCTGGATCTGAAATACAAAACCGACTTCTGGGGTGGCCGCCCGCTGAAAACCAAGTTCTACGACCTGGCGCAAGCGCTCGGCGAGCTGGACGTGTGGGTGCGTATGCACTACGTCTACCCTTACCCGCATGTGGACGATGTGATTCCGCTGATGGCGGAAGGCAAAATTCTACCCTACCTTGATGTCCCCTTTCAGCACGGCAGCCAGCGCATCCTCAAGGCCATGAAACGCCCGGCTTCCAGCGAGAATGCCCTGGCGCGCATTAAAGCTTGGCGAGACATCTGCCCGGAACTGGCGATTCGCTCCACCTTTATTGTCGGCTTTCCCGGCGAGACTGAAGACGACTTCCAAGAGCTATTAAACTTCATTGACGAAGCCAAAATCGACCGTGCTGGTTGCTTCAAATACTCGCCGGTGGATGGCGCGCCCGCCAACGAGCTGCCCGGCGCGGTGCCGGAAGAAGTCAAAGAAGAACGCTGGCACCGCTTTATGGCACACCAGACGGAAGTTAGCACCAGCTGCCTTGAATACAAACTGGGCAAGCGCATGACCGTACTGGTGGATGAAATCGACGCAGAGGGCGCAGTGGCGCGCTCCTATGCCGATGCGCCTGAAATCGACGGCAACGTATTCATCGATGGCGCCACTCACCTCAAGCCCGGTCAATTTGTTGAAGTCGAAATCACCGAGTTTGGCGAGCATGACCTGTGGGGTCGCGTCCTTAGCAACCCATAATCCCCCAAGCTGCGAGGCGCGCATGTGTTTTTCCGCCCCCGTCAGCTTCGCTGCTGCCGCCCTGCTGGTACCGATCGGATTACGCAGCCTGCACCTTGCGTGGCAATCGGATCGTCGCCTGCTTGGACTGGCCGCTTTTCCGCTGTTCTTCGGCGTTCAGCAATTCATTGAAGGCCTGCTCTGGCTCAATCTGAGCGGGTTTCATGCGCAATATACTCAAGCCTCGGCTCTGGGCTTCCTGTTCTTTGTGTACCTGTTCTGGCCAATCTGCGTGCCGTTGGCCGCCCGTGCACTGGAAGAGCGCCCGCGCCCGCGCCGTATTCTTCTGGCGACTGCGCTCTTCGTCGGTGTATTGGGCACGCTGCTGTACCTTTCCCTGCTGTTCGGTGACGCACAGCTTCAGGTCAGTGTTGTGCAAAACTCCATCCTGTATCAGCACCGCCCGCTATTTGATATTCAGTGGGGTGACTGGGTGGTGCGTACCATTTACGCGCTGGTCATAACGCTACCGCTACTGGCGTCCGCCATGCCCAAGCTGCGCATCTTTGGCGCATTAATAGCCCTCTCCCTAGTGCTGAGTGCAATCTACTTCGATCACGCCTTTACTTCGGTATGGTGCTTTTTTGCCGCCATGCTTTCCATGTTCGTTCTTCAACTCATTCAAACCCATTCGGCAGGGGCGTCCGCCGGGTTAATATCGCCCCCACCCCTTCCTTCGCAAGCGAGCCAACCATGAGTCATGAACGCGCCTTTGTCCCCTTGAATATCGCCGTCCTCACCGTGTCCGACACCCGCCAGCTCGACAACGACACCTCCGGTCAAACCCTGGTGGATCGCATCGAAGGCGCTGGGCACCGGGTTCATGCGCGCCGCATCGTTCGGGATGACACCTACGCGATTCGCGCCGTGGCCTCGGAGTGGATTGCCGACGGTGAAGTCCAAGTGGTCATCAGTACCGGCGGCACCGGGCTGACCGGCCGCGACGGCACGCCTGAGGCTATGCGCCCACTGTTCGACAAAGAAATCGAAGGCTTCGGTGAACTGTTCCGCGTACTTTCATATGCCGACATCGGCACCTCCAGCCTGCAATCGCGCGCTACGGCGGGCGTGGCTAACGGAACCTACATTTTCGTCCTGCCTGGCTCGTCCGGCGCCTGCCGCGACGGTTGGGACAAGCTCATCCAGGCACAGCTCGACTACCGCACCAAGCCCTGCAATATGGTCGAACTCATGCCAAGGTTGCTGGAGAAATAGCCTGATCTACGGCCAGGCAAAAAAAGCCCGCACCTGCTTGCCACCGAGCACGTTCACCTCTCGGCTCTGGAGAACATATTCATCGGATCGGAGGCCGCTGACTTCAACTTTATAGCGTCCGTCCGGCAGCATGAGATACAGCAACGGGCCATCCGAGGGTGCATCCAAAACCAGCGAACCCAGGGCATTGAACACGCGCACCCGCATATCCCCCACATACGCCCCACTTTTGGTCGCCATTTCAATGCGCAAACTATAATTTTTTGCCCATTGCTCCAGCGCCGCGCGCTCCACCACGCCAATTCCGCCACCAATGTAACTGATACCGTTTTGCAACGAGGGGAGCAGCAACACCGCATCGACCTCCTCTTGCGTCGCCACGGGTTTTTCAATCGCGCCCTCGTCTAGCGTTTGCGCCTCCACAGCCGATAACTGCAGCGCCAAGGAAAAACACACTACCGCAGATAAATATCGCAACATAATGAACTCCATAAAAAACAACAAGGCGACCAAAGTCGCCTTGTTTTCAATGCCTCAGGCTCAGGTTAAATCAACTCTGCTTGGAGCAAAACGCGCGTGCGAACGTCAGCAGCGCTTCCATGGCGGGCAAACGGAACTTGTGGCGTTGACGCACAAATGAAAAGCCGCGCAGCAAGGGCGGATCCAGCGGCACACTGACCAACATGTCAAGCTTGACCTCTTTGGCAATGCCCAACTTGGACATCACCGAAAGACCCATGCCTGCTTCGACCGCCCCTTTGATGGCTTCGGGACTGCCCAATTCCATGCACACCGTCCAGCCGTCGGGATAGCCTTGCTCGATCAGGTAATTAAAAATCGCCTCGCGCGTACCGGAGCCTTCTTCGCGGCAGATGAACTGATATGGCATCAGTTGGTCGACCGTAAGGGTTTCGTTTTTTGCCAGTGGGTGATCGGGCGGCATGATGACCACCAGCTCGTCGTCACGACAGGCTTCAACCAGCAGGTTTTTATTGCTGATGCTGCCCTCGACAATCGCCAAGTCAATCACATTATGCTCAACCATGGACACAATGGACTCGCTGTTGCCCACCTTCAGGCGCACATTCAGGTCGGGATGTTTCTTTCTGAACTGCCCGAGCAGGGCAGGCAACATGTTCTCTGCCACCGTCATGCTCGCACCGATATTCAGCGAACCGCCCATTTCCCCGGTCATCTCACGCACCCGGCGCTCCATCTCGTCGTAATGCTCGAAGATGCGCTCGGCCACTTCATACACCACCACACCGACATCAGTCAGCGTCACGCGGTTATGGGTGCGGTCAAACAGACGAGTATCGAAATGCTCTTCAAGCTGGCGCACCTGAAAAGTCACCGCCGGCTGGGTCATGTGCAAGGATTCAGCCGCCTTGGTAAAGCTGAGTAAGCGTGCCACGGTGTAGAAAACCTTGAGTCTGCGATCGGCCATGTCTAGTTCCTTATTAGAATTCGCTTACTCATTCTATCCGCTATCTAGCACATTTATAAGGGCATGGGGTATTTAACAGGCCGTTGAACAATTTTTTTTAACGGCCTGTTAACGCAAAAATAGGCTCAAGCCTGTGCAGCCAGCGCGCTCTTGCGCTGCCAACGCCAATAAACCAAGGGAATCACCACCAAGGTCAACAGCGTTGAAGCCAGCGTGCCAAAAATCAGCGACACCGCCAGACCACCGAACACCGGGTCGGACACCATCACCACCGAGCCAAGAATGATCGCCAGCGCGGTGAGCAAAATCGGACGGAAACGCACCGCGCCAGCCTCGATCACCGCCTGCTCCAGACTGTAACCCTGCCTGCGATAATCCAGAATAAAGTCGATCAACAGCAATGAGTTACGCACCACAACGCCCGCCAGGGCAATCACCCCAATCATGGAGGTGGCGGTAAACGCCTGCTCGGTCACCCAGTGCCCGGGGAAGATGCCGACCAAAGTCAGCGGAATCGCCCCCATCACAATCAAGGGCAGCATAAAGGATTTGTAATAGGCCACCAGCATCAAATAAATGAGGATAATCGCCACGATAAACGCCGAACCCAAATCACGGAACACATCCAGGGTCAGGCGCATTTCACCACCCCAAAGCAGGGTGTAATCCACGATGTCTTTCGGCTCGGCCTGCACAAAGCCCAGATTGCCGGTGGTAAAGCGCACCCCGTTCGGCAGGCTCTGCTGATCCAGCGCCTTATCCAAGGCCAGCACCGCATACACCGGACTGGAGCGTAGCAGCTCGCCGCCCACCATCACCATCGGATGCTGGTCACGATCAAGAAACGGCTTGTTACCGTCCACACGCTCTAGCGAAGCAATCGCTGAAAGTGGGATAAACACGCCTTGGGCATTTTTGACACCCATGCTCAGCAGGCGCGCAGGCAGCGCACGTTCGTCCTGCGGCAGGCGCAACACAATCTCCACCGGCTCACGCGCCTGATTCAGCGAACCCAGCTCGTGCAAGGTACCCACCGGCAAACCGGACACGGCATCCCGCAACAATTGCGCCACCTGCCCTGCTGCCACACCCGAGAGCATGGCTTTTTCCTTGTCCACCAGCACACGGTAGGTCTGCACATCAGCGCCCACGGAATCATCCACGTTAATCATGCCATACGTCGTACTGAAGGCCTGATCGACCAAGGCGGCAGACTGACGCAACAGCGCATAATCCGGCCCGTACAACTCGGCCAAAATTTGCGACTGCACCGGCGGCCCTGGTGGCGTTTCGTAGATTTTCAGCTTGGCCTGCGGAAAGGCGCTACGCACGCCCTCAAGCGCTTGATCCAGCTGTTCGGCCAGTTCATGCGAGCTTGCACTGCGTGCGTGCTTGTCGCGCAGATTCACCCGAATTTGTGCGATCTGCGTGCCGCGCTTGACCAGATCACCACGCACTAGCGCGGCAAAGTCAATCGGCGCGGTCATGCCGCTGTAGCTGCTGTAATCCAGCACCTGCGGATGCGCCGCCAACACCTCACCCACAGCACGCACCACATGGTCGGTATCCGCCAGCGCCGTGCCTTGTGGCATATCGACCTGCAACAGGAAGGTGTTGGTATTGTCATTCGGCAACATTTTCAGCTCGACACCCAAGGGCGAGAGTGGTCCACCCACTCCGCTCGGGCGAATGAACTGCCAGGCTGGCATCAGCATCGCGGCGACAAGCAGCACCAACACCATGAAAATGGTCATCCAGCGCATCCAGCGCGTGCGCAGCAAAGGCTCCATCACGGCGACATAGGTGCGGTGCAAAATGTCTTTTTGATCGTGCCCCATTTCCTCCAGCGTGCTGGAATTGATAAGCGCACGCGCCGCCGCCTTGTTGGACAACCAGATGCGCGCAGCCCAAGGCACCACGACATAGGCCACCACTAGCGAGGCGATCATCGCCACCGGCACATTCAGCGGAATCGGCCGCATGAACGGCCCCATCATGCCGCTGACAAAGGCCATCGGGATAAAGGCCAGAATCACCGCAATAGTCGCCACATTGGTCGGATTGCCGATTTCATTGGTCGCGTTGACCAGCATGGCGGAAAAATCCCCGCCCTCACCTCCACCCTTGTAATCGTGCATGTGGCGGTGGATGTTTTCGATCACCACAATCGCCGCATCCACCAAAAGACCCAGCGAGAGAATCAGCGCGAACAGGGTAATGCGGTTGATGGTCTGCCCCATCAGCAGCCCCGTCGCCAGCACCACGAACAGAATCAGCGGCACGGTCAGGGTCACAATCCCCGCCTCACGCCAGCCAAGGAAGAAAATCAGAATCAGTACTACCGAGCCGATGGCAATCGCCAGATGCTCGAACAGAGTATTCACCGCCTCATTGGCCTTGGCGCCGTCGTTGCGCGTGACCACCACCTCGACGCCCTGCGGCAAGGCCAATTTCTTGAGTTCATTCAGCTTGGCCAGCACAGCATCCGCCACCACCACCGCATTCGTACCCGCCTGCTTGGCCAGCACCAGGGTTACCGCAGGCTCTTCACCACGGAACGGCGCGGCCTCAGCCGCGCCGCCAAAGCCCAAGCGCCCTACACTCTCGACTTCGCGCACACCGTCTTCGATGCGGGCAATGTCACGCAGATAAATCGGTTGTCCTTGTGTTGCCCCCTTGGGTGGCGGCGACACACCGACGATCACCTCGCCCACCTCAGACGCTGTATGCAGCGCACCGCTCAGACGCAAGGGAATGGAGGCATTCTGGGCGACCAGTTCACCCAAAGGGGCAGTGACGTTGCTGCCCTGCAACATCTGACTGACCTGCTCGATCGTGATGCCGCGCGATTGCATACGCAGCGGATCCAGCCACACATTCACCGCCCGCGCGCGCCCGCCGACGACCTCGGTCAAGGATACCCCCGGCACATTGCGCAATTGCTCCATCAACAACAAGCCCACTTCGCGCAGCTTGAGCTCGTCAACGGCCTGAGAACTCGAGGCCACCAACGCCAACGTCATGATCGGCACATCATCCACATTGATCGGCTTGACGACCGGCTGCATCGCCCCCGGCGGGATGCGATCCATGTTCTGCATCAACTGGTTGTACAGCTTAACCAGGCTATCTTCCTGGTTCTGCCCCACTTTGAATTGCACCGTGACCACACCAACATCATCTACCGCGTAACCGAAGGTGTGATCAACCCCGGCCTGCGCGCGCATGATAGCCTCCAGTGGACGCACCACCAGATCGCGCACCTCAGAGGCACTCGCCCCCGGCTTGGCGACGATAATATTCGCCGCAGGCACCACAATTTTCGGGTTGTACTCACGCGGCGTAATCGCCAATGCCAACAGCCCCACTAGGCTGATCGCGATAATAATCAGCAAGGTGATTTTGGAGTGGATAAAGGCTTGAGCCAGTTTGCCGGCGATATTCAGGGGCGCGTCGGCATGCCCTTGGTGTGCTGTGCTGTCTTGCATGGCTTAGTCCACAATCCGATCGCCGTTTTGAATCACGCCTTCAGCATGATCCGAAACCACGCGCTCCCCGGCGGCCAAGCCAGCCAGCACCTCGACCATGCCGTCCGGCTGGGTCGCGCCGGTGCGCACCATGCGGTAATGCGCGATAGCGTCCTTATCCAGCACAAACACCCCGCGCACACCGGCACGATCCAGCACCGCACTGGCAGGAACCAGCAGCGTCTGACGTGCGCCCTGCGGGAACAGCACGCGCGCAAACGCACCGCTTCTCAAGCTGGGCGCAGCGACATCCAGCGTCAGCGGATAGGTATGCGCCAAGCTGTCGGCAGTCGGCGTCATGCGCGCCACGCGGGCTTCGAGCGGCTGAGCCTGCCCGTCCACCTCGACCTTCAGCGTATCTCCGAGCTTGATAGTACGAAACACCGCTTCGGGAACCGCCACCCGCACCTGCATATGCGTCGTGTCCTCAAGCACCAGCACCGGATGTCCCGGGCTGGCCATATCACCCTCATTCGCCAGCTTGGCCGTAACAATCGCATCCATCGGCGCACTGACGCGCGTATAGCCAATCTGCCCCTGTGCCACGGTTAAACCCGCCTTGGCCTGTGCCACCCGGCTGGCGCTCACCTCATAATTCGTGCGCATTTTCTCAAGCTGCTGCTTGTTGACCGCCTCATCCTGATACAGATTCTTGAAGCGCTCATAGTCCAACTTGGCATCTTTCAGCGCCGCCTCGGCCTGCACCAGATTTTGCTTGGCCAGATCGACCGCACCTTGCGTATCGACTGGATCGATCACAAACAGCACCTCATCGCGCTTGACCGCCTGCCCCTGCACCACCTTCAGCTCGCGGATATGCCCCATCACCCGCGAACTGAGCTGCACGGTGTCCACCGCCTCAATCACACCCGCCACCGGAAAGGTCTGCGGCAAGCTCGCCATCTGCACCACAACCACCTGCGCCCGCATCTCCCGGGCGGGTTGTGGCGCACTTGATGAGTCTGTTTCGTGTGAGCACCCCGTCAGGGCGTTGCCCAGCAGCGCCACCAAAAATATCCAACCCGCCGTGCGTGATGACCTGTCTTTCATATCCGCTTCCTCAAAAATCATGATGCCGACGCCTTTGCCGGATCAGCGCCCAGATGCTCAGGCGTCAAACGCCCCAAAAGGCGCATCCATTCGGCGCGCTGCACCACCTGCTCATAGCGCGCGGAAATCAGATCCGCATTCGCCTTATCCTGTTGGGCCTGAGTCGTCAGCAACTCCAACATAGTCGCCAAGCCGTTTTCATAGCGCTTTTTCATCAGGCGTACAGCTTCTTCCGCCTGCGCCAGCGCCCGCTTGCGCGCCACCAGCCGATCTTCGATTTCCTGTGCCTTGCGCGCCGCATCACGCACCTGCAAACGCACACCATCTTCTGCCTGACGTAGCTTGGTGCTCATTTCGATCCGCGCGGCCTGCGCGCGATCCACCGCCGCCGCCGTCGCGCCGCCATCAAACGCGCTCCAGCTCATCACTCCGGCCACGGTGTAGGAGTTCGCTCCGAATTCCAGCCCTGGATCATTCCACTCCTGACGCGCCATCAGATTCACCTGCGGCAAACCGGCCGCACGCGCAGTATCCACCCCCGCGCTCACACTGGCGAGCTGGTGGCGGGCTGCATTGAGTTGCGGATTGTTGGCCAGTGCCTCGTTTTGCCAAGCCTCCGGCGTACCCTCGGCGGCAGGCAGGCTCACTGATGCCCCCAGTTGCAAGGGCGCCTCCAGCGGTATTCCCAGCAGAAGATGCAGCTGATCGAGCGCCACGGCCTCCTGGTTGCGCGCCTGTGCCAGCTGTACCTGCACATCATCCAGACGCACCTGCGCCAGCAAATAATCACTTTTCAGCGACACGCCCTGCGCCAGCATTTTCTCGGCAATGCGCACATATTCTTGCGAGGCCAAACGCGCCTGCTCACCCACTTTCACAAACGCACGCGCCGCATGCACGCCCTCATAAGCCATGGTGACTTGTTTCACCAGAGCCTGACGCGCCGCGGCATCACCCTCCTGCGCTGCCCGCACCTGCGCCCGCGCCTGCTGTACATAGCTATCCACCAAGCCGCCGTTGTACACCGGCACCAGCAATTCGATGCGTGAATTGACGTTACCCGTGCCGCCAGGGTTGTTCAGGTCATTCGGCACGACATTGAGGATGTTCGGATTGGTGGCATCAAACTGACCAAAGCCAAAGTCGCCGAAGGTGGCCTGTCTTTGTCCAAGCTTCATGCCGAAGACGTTCATCGCATCGTTCGAATAGGTGCCGGTAGCCGAAGCCTGCTCAATCTGTGCCCGGCTCATCTCCATTTCAGGGTTTTGCGCCAGAGCGCGCTGCACGCACGCAGAAAAATCCATGCTCTGCATAGATTCGGCCAGGGATGTAGTTGTACCTAACACCACAAGCAACGACCATACCCACAATGCGCGCGGTCTGAACCGCAGCAAGACATCCTGCTTCATATTCATTCTCAGATTATTTGCCCCGATGCACTCGAACCGGCACATCACGCAGTGGTCATCAGCCCGCTCAGGCTATTCAACCACCATGTGACGATTCCCCACACCGGCTGCATCGAGTTTAGCGGCTAAAACGTCTGCGTCATCCACCGAAGCGAGCGGACCGATGCGCACACGGAACAGGCCATCATTTTTTTGCACCACATTAACGCCGCGTATATTAGCCATTTCTAATTTACTGCGCAATTGCTCCGCGTTCGGGCGCAGACTAAACGCACCGAGCTGAACATAGATATTCCCCCCCCACTCAGGCACAGGTTGCTGCGTTTCGCTGAACATCACACTGGGCGACTGAGTCGGCGTCACTGGCGGCGTCGGAACGGGAGCGACGGGCTGCGCCATGGCCTGCAGCGTACCATCGAGCGACTCGACAGGTGCCTCGCCGTCGATATGCCGCACTTCAACCATGGCTGTTCCAGTGGCAATCACGCCAAGTTTTTCCGCCGCCGCTTTGGAAAGATCAATAATGCGATTGTCGTGAAACGGCCCGCGATCATTCACCCGCAACACAACCTTGCGTCCATTTTGCAGGTTGGTGACTTCGACATAACAAGGAATGCGCAGGGTTTTATGTGCCGCTGTCATGGCATTCTGATCGTAGGTTTCACCCGCCGAGGCGCGCTTGCCATGGAAGCCAGGGCCATACCACGAGGCAATCCCGGTTTCCTTGTAGCCCCGATTGTCGCGCATCACATCGTAGCGCTCGCCCAGAACCTCGTAACTATTCGGATTACCGTACTTGCTGTAACCATCCGCCCCCTTGGGTGGCGGCTTGGGTGTGGACGAACAGCCTACCAGCCATGCAGTGCCCAGTGCCATGCCCAGCACGATAAGGGAACGCTGCATGGCCTTGGGCATCTTCATGACCAAGCTCATGGCTAGGCCTTCGCCCTGAGGCGGATGGCCTGCGCCAACTCCCACACCGCCATCGCGTAATGCGCACTATGGTTGTAGCGCGTAATCACATAAAAATTAGGCAAACCAACCACATAGCGCACTGAGTCTTCGTACTGCAAGGCCATCAGCATGGTTGGCAAATTTTCTGCTCCCTGGCTGATCGGTACACTCACGCCCAGGGCGCGTAACTCGCCCAAGGTGGTTTTAGCGGTCAAGTCACGCCCACGATTAAGCATGGCATCCAGTTTTTCCGGCGAGTCGAGCAGGCTTTCCGGTAACTGCACTGGCACGGTCACGCTCGCGCCGCGTTGCCAGCCGTGCTGCACAAAGTAATTTGCCACACTGGCCAACACATCATCAGTACTCGTCCACAAATTGCGCTTGCCATCAACATCGCCGTCCACCGCCCATTGACGGTAGCTGGAGGGCATAAACTGCGGCATCCCCATCGCCCCGGCATACGAGCCTTTCACTGAGGCCAGGGGTACGTTTTCCTCACGCGCCAAAAGGAAGAACTGTTCCAGCTCTTTGCGAAAAAAGGGCGCGCGCGGCGGGTATTCAAACGCCAGCGTGGCCAAAGCATCCAACACATCGTATTTGCCGACATTGCGCCCATAACCGGTTTCCACACCCACAATGGCCACCAACACTTCTGCCGGTACACCGTACTGCTTTTCTAACTCGGCCAGATACGCCGCGTGCTCACGCATAAACACCGCCCCATCGGCAATGCGTTTTTCATTCATGAAAATGGGGCGGTACTGATGCCAAGGCTTGCTTTCCGCCGGGCGCTGCATCGCTTGGATGATCGAATCCTGAAGGTCAACCTGCGCCAAGCCAGCCAACACATCGGCCTCGTTCAGCCCATTGCGGGCGCTGATTTCACGGGCAAATTCACGCACATCGGCACGCTCGGTAAATTCACTGCCCGCAGGCTCGGCGCAGGCCAGGTGCACGGGCAGCAGTGTCAAGGCTAAACCCAAAAGCGCTGCACGGCGCAGCCAGGGAGGTGAAATCATCGATATGCTCATTAACGTGCCGCCATAAAAGGTCTGTGAGTGTGGATGGACATGAGCATACCGAAACCCGCCATCAGGGTCACCATAGCCGTACCGCCATAACTCACCAGAGGTAGGGGCACACCGACCACCGGCAGCAAGCCCGTGACCATGCCCGTATTGACGAAAACATAGACGAAAAAACTCAAGCTCAAACTACCCGCCACCAAGCGACCATACACCGTCGGTGCCTGCACCGCGATATACAAGCCGCGCAGGATGATAAACAGATACAACAGCAGCAGCAGCACCACACCCACCAGACCGAACTCCTCGGAAAACACCGCGAAAATAAAGTCGGTATGCCCCTCGGGTAAAAAATCCAGATTCGACTGGGTACTATTGAGCCAGCCCTTGCCCGACACCCCGCCGGAGCCGATGGCTATTTTCGACTGGATGATGTGGTAGCCCGTGCCCAGTGGGTCGGCCTCCGGGTCGAGCAGGGTGAGGACGCGCTGACGCTGATAATCATGCAGACCGAACTGCCACAGCAGGGGAAGCAGACCCGCCAAAGCGACGACAAACCCGGCGATGTACTTCCAGGACAGCCCGGCCAGAAATAAAACAAACATCCCCGCTGCGCCCACCAAAATCGCCGTCCCCAAATCTGGTTGCAGCATAATCAAGCCCATCGGCACGGCGATAATCAGCAAAGCCATCAGAATATCCAGTGGTCTGGGCGGCAAGGCGCGCAGAGACAGATACCACGCGGCCATCATCGGCACGGCCAACTTCAAAATTTCCGCAGGCTGGAAGCGCACAAAACCAAGATCCAGCCAGCGCTGCGCCCCCTTACCCACATGTCCGAACAGCTCCACCGCCAACAACAGCAGCACGCCAAAGCCAAACAGCCACGGCGACCAAAACTGATACACCGTGGGCGGAATACGCGCCATCAACAACATCAGCACCAGCCCCATGCCGATACGCGCCCCAAGATTCACCATCTGCGACATGTTTTGGTGCGAGGCGCTGTACACCGTCACCGCGCCCACCCCCAGCAAAAGCAGCAAGGCGAACACCAGCCACGGATCGAGTTTCAACCAACGCAGCAGCACCCCCTCATCCACGCGCAAGCCTGCAAGGGTACTGCCCATTTTTTCGCGCCACGCGCTCATTCACGCCCTCCGGTGGTTACGGCATCCAACGTGACTGCATTCTTGTCCAGTGTCTCACCCAATAGCCACGCGTCCATCACTTTGCGCGTCATCGGTGCCGCCACACCCGAACCACTGCTACCGTGCTCCACAAACGCCGCGACGGCAATGCGCGGCGCATCAACCGGGGCAAAGGCAATAAATACCGCGTGGTCGAGCAGCTTTTTGTTCAAGCCCTTGGCGTTATAGGTTTCATTCTGCTTAACCGTAAACACCTGCGCCGTGCCCGACTTACCAGCGATGAGATACGGCGCATTTTTAATCCGCTTAGCCGTACCGTAATCTGCATTCACCACATGCTCCATACCACCCAAGGCCGCATCCCAGAAACTTGCTTTGGAAAGCTTAATCACGGGCAAAGCCTCCGGCGGCGCATCACGCCAGAGATGCGGACGATAGGAGGCGCCCCGCTGCGCCAGCGTCGCGGTCATCTGCGCCAGTTGCAGCGGCGTAGACAGCATAAACCCCTGACCAATGCCCGCAATCAGCGTTTCACCCGGATACCACGCCTGTTTTTTGGTTGCGCGCTTCCAATCCTTGGACGGCACCAATCCCGCAACCTCGCTGGGTAAATCAACGCCGGTCACGCGCCCCAAACCAAAGTTCAGTGCAAAATCATGCAGGCGATCAATCCCCATGCGGTAGGCCAGATCGTAGAAATACACATCACAGGATTGCGCAATCGCATGATCCAGATCGACCCAGCCATGCCCACCCTTGCGCCAGTCGCGGTAGTGGTGATCGTCATTCGGCAACTGATAATACGGCCCGGCAAACATACGGTATTCCGGCGTAATCAAACCATATTCCAACCCGGCCAACCCCATCATCGGCTTGACGGTCGAGCCGGGTGGATAGGCCGCACTCAAGGCACGATTGAACAGCGGACGATCCGGATTATCCATCAACGCGCGATAGTCCTTGCTGCGGATGCCATTCACAAACAGGTTAGGATCAAAGGTCGGCCTGCTGACAAAAGCCAACACCTCGCCGTTGCGAGGATCAAGCGCCACAATCGCACCCAAAAAATCACCCAACGCAGCCTCGGCCGCCGCCTGTAAACGCACATCCAGACTCAGGTGCAAATCCTCGCCCGGCGTGGCAGGAGTCTCTTCCAATATCCGCAGGCTGCGCCCATGCGCATCCACTTCCAGCTTGCGCGAGCCAACCTTGCCGCGCAGCCTGTCCTCGTAGAAACGTTCCAAACCGGTTTTGCCGATATGCGAGGTTCCCTCATAGGCTTCGCGATCAATCGTTTCCATTTCACGTTCACTGATGCGCCCCACATACCCCACGGCATGGGCAGTCAAACCCGCCTGCGGGTAAATGCGCGTCAGACGCGCCTGCACTTCCACGCCCGGCAGGCGCGGACGCTCGACCGCCAGGCGCGCAATATCAAGCTCGCTCAGATTGAATTTCAGTGGAATGCTGTCGAAGGGACGGCCATTTTTCAGCGCCTTGCGAAAGCGATCGAGCTCATCTTCATCCAGCCCAAGAATCTCAGTCAACAGCGCCAGCGTGGCGTCCATGTCCTTGACCTGCTCCGGCACCAACTCCACTTGAAACGACGGCGTGTTATCGGCCAGCAGCACGCCGTTGCGGTCGTAAATCAGCCCGCGTGAAGGCGGAATCGGTTCAGATCGGGTGCGATTTTTTTCTGCCAGCTCGGTGAAATGCTCGTGTGCCGTGACCTGCAACCAGACCACCCGCGCCACCACCCCAGCCAGCACAAAAAAACACACCAACCCGGCAAAAATGGCACGTCGCAGGAGGATGTCACGCACACGCGCCTCATCCTCCATTGAGCGCGAAGCAGCCTTTGGCTCTCTCCATATGCGCTTCATACCAAAACGTGCCGGGTCAACATGGCAAACTTAATCAGCCATGCTCGCTTGCAGGCGCTCGACCGAAGCGACGATTTCCGCACGTGCCGCCGCAGCATCTGCCCAGCCATCCACCTTGACCCACTTGCCTTTTTCCAGCGCCTTGTATTGCTCAAAGAAGTGCGCAATCTGTGCGCGCAGCAATTCCGGCAGATCGGTGACTTCCTGTACATGGTCATACAGCGGGGTCAGCTTGCCGAACGGCACAGCCACCAGCTTGGCATCAAAGCCCGCCTCATCGCTCATACGCAACATGCCCACCGGACGGCAACGGATCACTGAACCGGGCTGCAGCGGGGTCGGGGTGACCACCAACACATCCACCGGGTCGCCATCATCGGACAAGGTATGTGGAATAAAACCATAGTTGCAGGGGTAAAACATGGCCGTGGCCATAAAGCGATCCACCACCAGCGCGCCACTGTCCTTGTCGATTTCATATTTGACCGGCGCACCCTGCGCAGGAATTTCAATCACCACATTAATGTCTTCAGGCAAGCTTTTACCTGCGGGGATATTGTCGAGCAACATAGCGCAAACCTCGTTAAGAAAGATGGAGCGTGTATCATAATCGTTTTAGACGGCAGCGCTGCATTGCCCGACCGTCGTTGTTACATGGAGAAAATCATGCGCATCGTCCTACTCGGCGCCCCAGGCTCAGGCAAGGGCACTCAATCGAAGTTCCTGGTTGAGCGTTACAATATCCCGCAAATTTCCACCGGCGACCTATTGCGCGCTCAAGTCAGCCAGGGCACGCCGCTCGGACTTGAGGCCAAACAGGCTATGGACAATGGACAACTGGTCAGTGACGCCATTGTGCTGGGTATGATTCGGGATCGTCTGGGCGAAGCGGATGCGCAAAACGGTTTCATCCTGGATGGCTTCCCGCGCAATATCCCGCAGGCCGAAGCCTTGGATGCAATGCTCAACGAAATAGACAAACCACTCCAAGCCGCCGTGCTGCTGGATGTGCCATTTGATGATTTGATGCGCCGCCTCACCGGTCGTCGCACTGCGGTGGAAAGTGGCATGATCTACAACATCTACACCAACCCGCCCAAGCAAGAAGGGGTTTGTGATGTTTCGGGTGAGGCCTTGATTCAGCGTGCCGATGACAATGAAGACACCGTCGCCAAGCGCCTGCACACCTTTGAAACCCAGACCGCACCGCTGATCGAGTTTTATGACCAGGTCGGCAAGCTGCATCGCATCAACGGCCAGCGCGCAATGGATGTGATTTTTAACGACTTCCGTGCCGTCCTGGATCCGCTGCAAGCCTAAGCAGCCGAATTTAGCCACAGAGAACACCGAGGGCACAGAGTTTGAAATCTTTGCGGAAGCCTTTTGCACGTGAACCTTCAACGCCCAGCGTTGAGGTGTACTCCTTGTTTTTTCTCTGTGAGCTCTGTGTTCTCTGTGGCTAATTTCCGGATTTCACTGCCTACCGCAGCCTTACTTCTGCTGCCCACTTTCTCCGCATGGGGCGCCAATAACTTCGCCTTGTGCCCGCCGTTTGCCCCCGAATTGCCTGATTTGCCTGCGCTGGGCATCAACACCCCGGCGCAGGCCGAAGCCGATCGGGGGCGCTACGACGGCAAGCTCGCCACCCTCGAAGGCGCGGCACAGCTTCAATACCACGATCAACGCCTGCTGGCCGAACGGATTGACTACAACCTGAGTCCGGAGAAGGTCGAAGCCCAAGGCGCACTGCGTTATTGGGACAGCACGCGCATCCTGTTCGCCGAGCAGGGTGTATTCCAACCCAGTCTTGAGCAAGGCCAAGCGGAAAATGTGCGCTTCTGGCTACCTGCGCCACACCTCTCCGGTAAGAGCGCGCAGGTCACACGCCTCAATGCCCAGCAGGATCAGCTCAAACACGTCAGCCTAAGCAGTTGCCCCGAACCCCAAGCCGGTGAAGTGCGCGACTGGACGCTGAATGCCGAACAGATTGACCTCAACCATACGACTGGACGCGGCGTGGCGCGTGATGCCTGGCTGAACTTCAAAGGCGTGCCCTTGATGTACGCGCCCTATTTTGATTTTCCACTGGATGACCGTCGCGCCAGCGGCTTTCTCTACCCCAGCGTCAACTACAACAGCCAAGTCGGTGCCAGCATCACCGTACCCTATTACTGGAATATCGCCCCCGAGCGTGATGCCACCTTCACCCTGCGCCCGATGACCCAGCGTGGCGTCATGCTCGGTGCCGAATACCGCCAACTCTGGCAGGAGGGGCGCGGCAGCCTGCGCGGCGACTGGCTGCCGAATGACAACGACACTGGCGAATCACGCTACCTGTATGACATTCAAGCGCAACACCGCCTTGACGCTTGGGATAGCTCACTGGCCGTGCGCCGCGTGTCCGACATCGACTACATGCGTGATTTCGGCACCTACTCCACGCTCAGTAACACCGCCTATCTTGAGTCACATTTCAGTGCTAATCGCTCGTTTAATAGCTCAATCAACGACCAAGCCGGCCAGTGGAATCTCTCGCTGTTGGCGCAGGAGTATCAAAACCTGAGCTTCAGCGTGAACGGTGCAAGCCTGCCCTACAAACGCATGCCGCAAGTGCTGCTGTCCGGCACACAGGCTCTTGGCCCAGTACGCCTGAGTCTGTTGACCGAAGCCGTGCGTTTTCAAAGCGAGTACGCCAACAATCCGGAAGGCGAGCGCTACGCCATCATTCCTACACTCGCGCTGCCGCTGGGCGAACATTGGTACAGCATTACCCCGAGCGTGAGCCTGACCAGCCTGCAATACCAACTCGATACCTCGAACACCCCATCGCAAACCACCTCGCAAAACATCCCTGTAAGTAGTGTGGATGCGCGCTTTTTCTTTGACCAATATGGCGAGCATTTCAACCAGCAACTCGAACCGCGCCTGTACTACCTCTACGTGCCTTACCACGAACAAAGCGCGCCGCTGTTCGACACCGACTTACCGCTCCCCAGCTTGTCGCGCCTGTTCAGCTCCAACCGCTTTATTGGTCGCGACCGCCAAGGTGATGCCAACGCCCTCAGCTATGCCCTGACCTGGCGCGCTTTGGATGCCAAAGAGGGTTATGAGCGCTTAAGTTTTGGCCTCGGTCAGCAATACCGTTTCAGCGAAGAGCGCGTCACACTCAATCCCGGCGACCCGATCACCGAGCGCGGCGCGGGCGAAGCCATTGCCGAACTCAACGCAGGCTTTAGCCGCGAGTGGAGCACGCGCATTACCGCATCCGAAAGCCAGACCTATGCGGTTTTAAGCTACCGCCCGCTGCAACTTGCCTCGGCAGAGGAGCTGCCACATCAACAACACGCCATCAATCTGTACTATGGCAATCAAGCCGAAATCACCGGTTTGCCTAGCGTGAACCAGCTCGGTGTGTCGTTTGTTTGGCCACTGAGTCGCCAATGGCAAATCCTCGGCAATGTGGCGCAAGACTTGGATGCCAAAAAACCGGTGCAACTCCTCGCCGGCTTGGCCTATGAAAGCTGCTGCTGGCGCGTCAAGTTCGGTGCAGAATACTATGCCATCAGCAACCCGAACCCCGACATCGTCGAATACTCCACTGCGGCGCTCCTGCAATTTGAACTCAAGGGTTTAGGCAGCGCAGGCTCGCAGGCTGACCGGCGCTTTGAACGTGCTATTCTTGGCTACCAGCCGGATGAACCATCCCGGTTTTAGGCCTGCAACACACGCTCTAATCGCATTCTCACCTCATTATTATTTTGGCGGTTGTCCACATGCCTCGTTTAACACTCAGCATCACCACCCTACTTCTAAGTCTTGCCAGCGCGCACGCTCTTGCAGCGGAGCCCGTCAAGGCACCAGCCAAAGCGGCCACAAAAGCGGCCACCAGCGCTGTGGCAATCACACCAGCGAGTACGACCCCGGTTGCACTGGATCGCATCGTCGCCATTGTCAACGATGATGTGATTACCGAGCGCGAGTTGCTGCGCCAAATGGCCTTGGTAAGCAACCAATTGCGCGCCAACAAGCGTCCACTGCCGCCGACGGATGTACTGCTTCCTCAAGTGCTCGACCAAATGGTCACGCAACTGGCGGAACTCCAGCTCGCCAAACGCGCCGGAGTGACCCTTGATGATATGTCTCTCGACAACACCCTGCGCGGGATCGCCAACGACAATGGCATGAGTGTGGAGCAATTCCGCGAAGCACTCGCCAAAGAAGGTACAAGCTGGGGTGATTTCCGCGAACAGATTCGCCGTGAAATCATTATCAATCGTGTGCAAAAACGCGAAGTCATTGATCGCATTCAAATTTCTGACAAGGAAATCGACGATGCACTGAACGTCAAACGCGGGCAGCAAAAAAGCGGTCAAGCCAACATGGAATATCATGTGCGCCAGATTTTGATCGCCCTGCCCGAATCCGCCACGCCTGAAGATATCGCCAAAGCACGCAGCAAAGCGGAAAACACGCTGCAAGCCCTGCGCAATGGCGGCGACTTTGCTGCATTGGCGGCCAGCGTTTCCGGTGCGCGCGATGCTTTGGAAGGTGGCGATCTGGGCTGGCGCAGTGCCGACAATTTGCCCAGTATTTACACCGAAGCGGTGATGTCGATGCAGCCTGGACAAGTCTCCGAGCTGATTCGCAGCCCCAGTGGCTTCCATATTGTTCAACTTGAAGAAACGCGCGGCGCGGCGGCCAATGCTGCCAACACGCAAGAGGTGAAGCTCATCGAAACGCACGCACGTCACATCCTGATTCAAACCAGTGACGTAGTGAACGACGACGAGGCACGTCGCCGTTTGGAAGATATTCGCCAGCGCCTCGCCAAGGGTGAGGACTTCGCGACCCTGGCCAAGACCTACTCCAACGACAAAGGCTCTGCCGAACGCGGCGGTGATTTAGGCTGGGCGCGTCCGGGCATGATGGTGGAAGAATTCGAGCGCGTGATGAGCAGCACCCCGAAGGGTCAAGTCAGCGCACCGTTCCGCAGTCAGTTTGGCTGGCACATTCTCGAAGTGCTGGAAACCCGCGACGCCAGCGGCAATATCGAGTTTCTGCGCCAGCAGACCCGTGAAGGACTCACCCGCCGTCGTGCCGAAGAAGAACTGGAGCGCTGGCAGCGCCGCATCCGCGACGAAGCCTATGTGGAAATTCTGCTCGGTGCTGCGCCTAGCAAGCCATGAGCAATCCCCCGTGCCTGAAATTCGCGCTCACCCCCGGTGAGCCTGCGGGCATCGGCCCGGATCTTGTCATCCAGCTCGCTCAAAAAGCTCTGCCCATCGAACCGGTGATATTTGCCGATCCTGAGCTTTTAATGGCACGGGCACAGCAGCTTGGCCTGCCCCTGCACCTAGTCGCACACGATCATCACCGACCCGCTCGCCCGTCCAATGCGGGCGAGCTAACAATATACCCTGTGCCCCTGCGCGCGCCGGTGCAACCCGGCCTGCTTGATGCCGCCAATGCGGCGTATGTGCTGGATACTCTGCGCATTGCTACCCGCGCTTGCTTGAGCGGTGAAATGGCCGCGCTGGTCACGGGTCCAGTCCACAAGGGCATTATCAACGAGGCGGGCATCCCGTTTAGCGGGCATACCGAGTTTTTAGCCGAGCTTTGCCCCCCTGATGGCGACGAGACACCGCTGCCCGTCATGATGTTGGCCGCAGGTACATTGCGCGTGGCTCTCGCCACCACTCACCTTCCCCTGCGTGCCGTGGCCGATGCCATCACCGCTCCCACCCTGGAGCGCATCTGCCGCATTCTCGACCACGACCTGCGCACGCGCTTCGGCATTCCGACACCGCGCATTCTGGTGGCCGGACTCAACCCCCACGCCGGCGAGAGCGGGCATCTTGGCCGCGAAGAAATCGAAATCATCGAACCGCTACTCGATGCCCTGCGCGCACAAGGTCTGAACCTGATCGGCCCGCTACCCGCCGACACCCTGTTCACCCGTGAACGCTTGCATGCGGCTGACGCCGTGCTTGCCATGTACCACGACCAAGGCTTGCCGGTACTCAAATACGCGGGCTTCGGCGAAGCCGTCAATATCACCCTTGGCCTGCCGCTGATTCGTACCTCGGTCGATCACGGCACGGCCCTCGACCTCGCTGGCACGGGTCGCGCCCATGTCGGCAGCCTGCACCACGCCATCCTGATGGCACATACCATGGCCACCCACACCCCAACATGAATCATGTTCCACGCAAACGCTTCGGCCAACACTTTCTGCACGATCAAGGCGTGATTGCCCACATTGTGGACGCGATTGCCCCACAACCCATGAGCCTCTCTGGCGAGCGCCTGGTCGAAATTGGCCCAGGTCTTGGCGCATTGACCTTGCCTGTTTTGCAACGTTGCCGACAACTCGACGTGGTGGAGCTGGATCGTGATGTGATCCCGCTCCTGCTCGCCGCAGCAGAAAACAAGGGCGAGCTGATCGTACATCAAGCCGATGCCCTGCAATTTGATTTTTCCAGCCTGTCTCAGCATGGCGAAAAACTGCGCGTTATCGGCAACCTGCCCTACAACATTTCCACGCCGCTGATGTTTCATTTATTTGAACAGCGCCAAGGAGATAGCCCTCTCTTCAGCGACATGACCTTCATGCTGCAACTCGAAGTGTGCGAACGTCTTGCTGCCCCGCCCAACAGCGAGCACTACGGTCGTTTGTCGATCATGGCGCAGTACCACGCCGACATTGAGTTTTTATTCCACGTCGGCCCGGAAGCCTTCGACCCTCCGCCCAAGGTGGACTCCGGCATCGTGCGTCTGACCCCTTACACCACGCCGCCGGTGGATGTCGGCGACCATGCGCTGTTTGCGCTCATGGTTTCACGCGCCTTCAACATGCGCCGCAAAACCCTGCGCAATGGACTCAAAGGGCTGGTGGACGACGCAGGCTTTGCGGCGGCCAGCATCGACCCGGTGCGTCGCGCGGAAACCCTGAGCCTGCATGAATTTGCCACCCTCAGTCGCCAAGCGAAGCCCGTCTAGCGCGAGGTAATCCATGCCACAGTTGCACATCCACCCCGACATTCCAGCCCTCACCGCCGCCGTCGCCCAGCGCTGGCTCAGGCTGGCCGAACAAGCGATTGCACAGCGCGGGCGTTTTAGCGTGGCTCTTTCCGGCGGACGCACCCCGCGTGCGCTTTATGCGCTACTGGCCAGCCCAGCCTGGCGTGAGCGTATGCCGTGGGCACAAACTGAACTGTATCTGGGCGATGAGCGCTGTGTCTCCGCCGACCACGCCGATAGCAATGCGCGCATGGTGCGTGAAAGTTTGCTCGATCAACTGGCACAGCCGCCGTTGTTTTTCCCGATGGTCAAACATCCTGAACATCCGGCACAAGATGCGGCACATTACGCGCAACTCCTGCGCGAACGCCTGACGGAAGATGAGGCCTACGCGCCACCTTGCTTCGATCTGGTGCTTTTAGGCATGGGTGCCGATGGACACTTTGCCTCACTGTTTCCCGGCACGCTTGCGGTCGAAGACCGCGAAACGCTGGTGCTGCCCGTGTGGGTCGATGCCTTGAATGCCTGGCGTATCTCACTCGGGCGGCGCGTCATCGCAGCCGCCAGAGCACGCATGGTACTCGTTACCGGCGAAGACAAGCGTGCCACGCTGCTGGAAGTCATGCACAATCCACTCTCCAGCAAACCGATCGCACGCCTGCAACACCAAGCCGAACTTGAATGGCACATCGACCAGGCGGCGTCCTCCCATTCACCCCGCCAGCCTGATTGAGCCAATACCCTATGCACACCGACACCCCTCAGCCAGACGATTCTCAACCAGACATTGAAATCACTCCCGTTCCTTCGTTTCTAGCCCAACACTCTGATGCGACCCAAAACCGCTATGTGTTCGCCTACACCATTACCTTGCGTAATCGTGGGCACATGGCGGCACGCCTGCTGGAGCGCCACTGGATTATCACCCACGCCGACGGCCAGACCGAGGTGGTGCGCGGCCCCGGCGTGGTAGGCGAACAGCCGCTGCTCGAACCCGGCGAAAGCTACACCTACTCAAGCGGCGCTGTGATTCCCACCCCGGTGGGCACCATGCAGGGCGATTACCTGTTTATCCGCGCCGATGGCGAACGCTTTATGGTGCCCATTCCCTGCTTCACGCTTTCGGTTCCGCGTGTACTCCATTAAACATGAACGCCAAGCAACCCAACACCAACGCGTTGCGCTACGCCTACACGCTGTGGGCACCTTTTTATGACATCCTGCTCGGCGCCTCCGCCATTCACAGGGCGCGAAGCCGCAGCCTGGCGTTATTGGATGATTGGGCGGATAAAAAAGTGCTTATTTCCGGCATTGGTACGGGGCTGGACATCCCCATGCTGCCGAAAGGAGCGCATTACACCGGGATCGACATTACCCCGGCGATGCTGGAACGTGCGCGTCACAGCGCCCAACAATGCGGCACGCCTATCGAGCTTTTACCCGGCAATGCCATGCAGCTGGATTTTGCAGATGCAACATTCGACCGCGTCATCTTGCATCTGATTCTTGCCGTCGTCCCCGAACCTCAGCGCGCACTCGCCGAGGCTGCTCGCGTACTCAAGCCGGGCGGAAAAATTCTCATTCTGGACAAGTTTTTACGCCCCGGTCAAAAAGCCCCTCTGCGCCGCGCTCTGAATATCCTGACGCGTAATCTCGCCACCCGCACCGATGTGGTGTTTGAAGACATACTCACGCAATGTGTAACGCTTAAAGTACAGTACGATCAACCCGCCCTCTTTCGCGGCTGGTTTCGTCACATCGTGCTACACAAAGAACCTGTTAACTCACAGCACCTCGAAAAACCGTCACGAGCGGCTGAAGCGCAAGGAGCCCCGCAGCGAATCCCCGAGACATATCAAGTTGATAGGCGAGGGGTGAGCAAGGACGCGAGGACGCGATTCAGTCGCGCAGTAGGTTTTTCGAGGTGCTGCTCAAACGACTAAAGCCTATGCCCACTTACGTCATCGGCGATCTCCAAGGTTGCCTCGACCCGCTCAAACGTCTCCTCGACCAAATCCAGTTTAATTACGACCAAGACAAGCTGTGGTTTGTCGGCGACGTGGTCAATCGCGGCCCGCAATCGTTGGAAACCTTGCGCTTTGTGCGCGAGCTGGAACATTGCTCAATCACGGTACTCGGTAATCATGACCTGCATCTGCTTGCCGTGGCCTACACCGGTAAAAAAAGCAAAGGCAAAGATACGCTGGGCGACATTCTGCATGCGCCAGATCGAGAGGAACTGCTGGACTGGCTACGCAAGCGCCCCTTGCTGCACCACGAACCCTCACTTGCGGCCTTACTCGTCCACGCCGGCATCCCTCCCGCATGGGACATCGAAACCAGCTTGGCGCGCGCACATGAAGTGGAGCAGGTTTTGGGCAGCAATCATGCCGCCGAACTTTTAAGCATCATGTACAACGACCAACCCGACCGCTGGCGCAATGACATGACGCAAAGCGAACGCCTGATCTACAGCATTAACGCCTTTACCCGCATGCGCTACTTCAAACCGGATGGCCGTATGGAGTTCAAAAACAAGGGCGCCCCAGCACAGTCACCCGCGCAGCTGATTCCGTGGTACGACATGCCTCGCCAGCCGCTGGGTGCCCGTGTCTTCTTTGGACATTGGTCAACGCTCGGGCAGATTCGCCTGCCCAAACATACGGTCGAGGCATTGGCTATGGACTCAGGGTGTTTATGGGGTGGGCGCTTAAGCACCATTCAAGTTGATGACCCGGACTTGCCGATGTACTCCGTCGCCTGCGCAGAAACGGTCAAACCCGGAATCGAATAAGCGGGCATAAAAAAACCGGGAAAATCCCGGTTTTTTTAAAGCTCGACTTGCGTCGAGTACAGCAAATTATTCCGCAGCCGCCACATCGGGGGCATTAGGACGATCCACCAACTCAACATAGGCCATAGGCGCATTGTCACCCGGACGGAAACCACAACGCATAATGCGAATGTAACCACCTGGACGGGTTTTGAAGCGCGGACCCAAATCGGTAAACAATTTGGCAACAATGACTTCATCACGCGTCTGGGCAAATGCCGAACGACGATGAGCCACGCTGTCATCCTTACCCAAGGTAATGAGCGGCTCGGCTAAGCGACGCAGCTCTTTGGCCTTAGGCACCGTGGTACGGATAATTTCGTGCAAAAAAAGCGAGTTGGTCATGTTCCGCAACATAAGCTTGCGGTGTGAGCTATCACGGCTCAGCTGACGACCGATTTTACGATGACGCATAGTAACGTTCCTTAAACTTGTCCTTCCAGATCAGGGAAACCTAATCAGGCGGACTTGTCTGACAAATTTTGAAGTTCAACGGGCGGCCAGCTATCGAGCGCAACGCCCAAAGATAAGCCATGTTTTGCCAAGACATCTTTGATTTCGGTCAACGATTTCTTGCCAAGGTTTGGAGTTTTAAGCAACTCCATCTCTGAGCGCTGAACCAAATCGCCAATGAAATAAATATTCTCAGCCTTGAGGCAGTTGGCTGAACGCACGGTCAATTCAAGATCATCGACAGGACGCAGAAGAATGGGAGCAACACCACTCTCACGCACCACAGGACGATCCATCAACTCGGTGTTCAGATCAACAAACACGGCCAGCTGGTCACGAAGAATCGCAGCCGCATTGCGGATCGCATTTTCAGGTGAGATTGAACCATCGGTCTCGATCTCAAGCACCAATGAATCAAGGTCGGTACGCTGCTCAACGCGAGCGCGCTCAACGGCATAAGACACTTTGCTCACCGGCGAAAACGACGCATCCAAACGTAGACGTCCAACCGAAGATGACTCTTCAAGCCCCTCACGGCGGGTCGATGCGGGCACATAGCCACGACCGAGCTCCACCTTCAAGCTCATGTTCAGCTCACCCTCTTTATTCAGGTGGGCAATCACATGCTCGGGATTGAGAACCTCAACCGAAGGATCGCCACTCAGATCAGCCGCAGTCACCACACATGGTCCCTTCTTGCGAAGATTCAATGTGGATGAAGCACGACCATGCAGCGCAAGAGACAAGCCTTTAAGATTCAACAGAATCTCAATCACATCCTCTTGAACGCCTTCAATGGCGGTGTACTCATGCACCACGCCTTCGATTTCGGCCTCAACCACCGCTGTACCTGGAATGGACGACAACAGAATCCGACGTAGCGCATTCCCCAAGGTGTGGCCAAATCCACGCTCAAGAGGCTCTAAAACAACACGCGCTTGACGGGTGCTGTGCGAACGAACCTGAATCGAACGTGGGCTCAACAGCTCACTGATATTGTCCTGCATCAAAAGGGAACCCCAGAATTACTTCGAATAAAGTTCAACAACGAGAGATTCGTTGATGTCCGCCGGCAAGTCGGCACGGTCAGGCAAACGCTTGAACACGCCTTCAAACTTGGACGCTTCAACCGCAATCCATGAAATTTCCATGCGATTCGCAGAAAAATCCAACGACTCTTTGATGCGTTTTTGTTGACGTGATTTCTCGCGCACCGCCACCACATCTTCAGGTTGAACCTGATAAGACGCGATGTTGACCGACTGACCATTCACGGTGATTGATTTGTGCGACACCAACTGACGTGCTTCAGCGCGAGTCATGGCAAAGCCCATACGGTAAACTACGTTATCCAGGCGAGACTCCAGAAGACGCAACAGGTTTTCACCTGTTGAACCCTTCAGCGAGCTAGCCTTGGTGTAGTAATTATGGAACTGACGCTCCAAAACACCGTAGATACGACGCAGCTTCTGCTTTTCACGCAACTGCAACGCATAGTCAGAGATCTTTGGACGACGACCCGAAGCACCATGCTGGCCGGGTGGACGTTCGAGTTTGCATTTAGAATCAAGCGCGCGAACACCTGACTTCAAGAAAAGATCCGTGCCTTCGCGACGGCTTAACTTACATTTAGGACCGATATAACGTGCCATTTATTTATTCTCCATCACACACGACGACGCTTGGGAGGGCGGCAACCGTTATGGGGGATAGGGGTCACGTCAACAATATTGTTAACCTTGTAACCGATGTTATTTAGCGCACGAATCGCAGATTCACGGCCAGGGCCTGGACCTTTGACGTGTACGTCAAGATTCTTCAGGCCATAAGCCTTTGCAGCCTCACCAGCACGCTCTGCCGCAACTTGCGCGGCGAACGGGGTGCTCTTGCGTGAACCACGGAAACCTGAGCCACCTGAGGTCGCCCAGGAAAGTGCATTTCCCTGGCGGTCAGTGATGGTCACGATGGTATTGTTGAAAGATGCATGGACGTGCGCGAGGCCGTCGGTGACAACTTTCTTAACTTTTTTGCGCGTTTGCGCGGATGGTTTTGCCATTGAATCCTACTCTGATAACAGAAGCATTAAGCCCAAATCAACGCGTACCCTAACTAGCACTTGCGAATTAACGCTTGCCAATTAACGCTTGATCGGGCGACGCGGACCCTTACGAGTACGCGCGTTAGTCTTCGTACGTTGACCGCGCACAGGCAGGCCACGACGATGACGGAGACCACGATAGCAACCCATGTCCATCAAACGTTTGATGCTCATGGATACTTCGCGACGAAGATCACCTTCTACAGAAAACTTAGCGACTTCAGCGCGTAACGCCTCGACTTCGCTTTCCACTAGATCTTTTACTTTAGACTCAGGACGAACATTGGCATTCGCACAAATTGACTTTGCACGAGTAGCCCCAATGCCGTAGATCGCGGAAAGCGCAATCACGACATGCTTATTCACCGGAATGTTTACACCAGCGATACGCGCCATAACTCCCCCAACTAAAACGGAAAGCCGGGGATAATACACCCCAGCATGATTCAAATCAATACAACATCCCACTACATCGGATTAGCGACTACCCAAGCCACGCAAATGTGCCTTGCGCATCAACCCATCATATTGATGAGACATGAGATGAGACTGAACCTGAGCAATAAAGTCCATGATGACGACAACGATAATCAGCAAAGATGTACCACCGAAGTAAAACGGCACATTCCAATACAAAATCAAAAACTCGGGCAACAAACAAACCAGGGTAATGTAGATCGCACCCCAGAAGGTCAGACGCGTCAATACGCCATCCACATAACGTGCCGTGTGCTCGCCCGGACGAATCCCCGGAATAAAGGCACCAGAACGTTTCAAGTTGTCTGCTGTTTCCCGTGAGTTGAATACCAGCGCCGTATAGAAGAACGCAAAGAAAACAATCGCCGACGCATACAGAACGAGATACAACGGCTGGCCAGGAGAAATTGTGGTAGCAATATCCTTAAGCCAGGTCATATTCTCAGACCGGCCAAACACATCAGCAATCGTGGCCGGGAACAAAATAATGCTTGAAGCGAAGATAGGCGGAATCACACCGGACATATTCAACTTCAACGGCAAGAATGACGTCTGACCACCCGTCATTTGACCGCCGTGCTGACGCTTGGCGTAATTCACCGTAATCCGACGTTGTCCACGCTCAACGAACACAACAAAACCAATCACGGCAATCGCCAATACCAAAAGCAGCAGCAACACCAGGATGCTCATTTGATCAGTACGCACCAACTCAAACGTCCCAGCAAACGCCGCAGGCAAGCCCGCAACGATACCCGCGAAAATTATGAGTGAAATACCGTTACCAATGCCGCGCTCGGTGATTTGCTCGCCCAGCCAAACCAGCAACATCGTTCCCGTGACCAACGACAAAGTGGCAGTGAACAAAAACGCCATGCCTGGGTTGATGACTAACGGATTGGAGCCGACCTGTTGGCTCTGCAAAGCAATCGCCACACCCACAGCCTGAAACAGCGCCAGCACCAAGGTGCCATAACGGGTGTATTGCGTGATTTTGCGCTTCCCGGCATCCCCTTCTTTCTTGAGCTGTTCAAACTTGGGAACAACCACAGTCAGAAGCTGAACGATGATGGATGCCGAGATATAGGGCATCACCCCCAAGGCAAAAATCGACATCCGCGAAAGCGCACCGCCTGAAAACATATTGAACATTTCCAGGATCGAGCCACGCGACTGATCGAATAATGCCTGCATGACATTAAGATCAATCCCAGGTAACGAGATGAACGTCCCTATTCTATAAACAATCAGAGCACCAACAACGAACAAAAGGCGCTGGCGAAGTTCCGTGAACTTGCCGGAACCCGCGAGGCCTGAAAGAGTTGTTTGGGATGACACAGATTACTCCACTCGTCCGCCAGCTTGTGTAATGGCCGCTGTCGCCCCTTTGGTGACACGCATGCCATTCACTACGACTGGCTTGGTAATTTCGCCAGATAAAACCACTTTGACAAAGCGCACATCATGACGAATCAGACCTGCATCTTTAAGGCTTGCCAAGGAAACAATGCCTTCAACTTTATTCAAAGCAGAAAGAGGAACTTCTGCACTGATCAGTGATTTCTTGGTAACAAAACCAAACTTTGGCAGACGACGCTGCATGGGCATTTGACCGCCTTCAAAGCCGACTTTGAAATGACCTGCACGCGAGTGCTGACCTTTGTGACCACGTCCGGAGGTTTTACCCAAACCAGAGCCGATGCCACGACCAAGGCGACGGCGAGCAAACTTACTGCCTTCAGCCGGTTTTAGATCATTAAGATTCATAATTAAGCACCCACCACTTTCAGAAGGTAAGACACCTTGTTAATCATGCCCCGGTTTTCCGGGGTGTCGATCACTTCAACCGTGTGATTGATACGACGCAAACCAAGACCACGCACGCAAGCCTTGTGGGATTGCAAGCGACCGGCCGGGCTCTTGACGAGCATCACCTTAATTTTCGCTACTTCTGACATGACATTACCCCAGAATATCTTCGACGCGCTTACCGCGCTTCGCAGCAACACGCTCGGGAGAATTCATTCCACGCAGACCGTTGATGGTCGCACGAATCATATTCATCTGATTGCGCGTGCCATTACATTTGGCCAGCACATTACGCACACCTACCGCTTCAAATACGGCACGCATTGCGCCACCGGCGATCAAACCCGTACCTTCACTTGCAGGCTTCATGAATACATGCGCTGCACCGTGACGACCGTTAACGTCATACTGCAAGGTGCCGCCGTTCAAAGACACATCAAACATATTGCGACGTGCCTTTTCCATGGACTTTTGCACAGCAACAGGCACTTCACGCGCCTTGCCATAACCAAAACCCACGCGGCCATTACCATCACCCACTACCGTCAATGCGGTGAAGGAGAAAATACGACCACCCTTAACAGTTTTTGAAACGCGATTAACCGAAACAAGCTTTTCGATCATTCCATCGCTAATTACATTATTGGCTTCAGCCTTCATCGTGACACCCTTTAGAATTTAAGCCCGTGTTCACGTGCGGAATCAGCTAATGCCTTGATTCGACCATGATACTTGAAGCCAGAACGGTCAAATGCAACCACCTCGATACCCGCGGCTTTCGCACGCTCAGCGATAACGCGCCCCACAGCCACAGCTGCGTCCGTATTACCGGTGCTGCTCAGGGTGGAACGCATCTCTGCCATTAAAGTTGAAGCACTTGCAACGACATTCGATCCGTCGGATGAAATAATTTGCGCGTAAATATGCTGCGGTGTGCGGTTGACGCACAAGCGCGGCATATTGAGTTCGCTCATTTTTGAGCGACTCTTCAGTGAGCGACGCAGGCGCTGTTGTTTCTTGAGATTCATACGATAACCCTTAGTTACTCGGCCTTACTTCTTCTTAGCTTCTTTGCGGACGATGGTTTCGCCAGCATACTTAACACCCTTGCCCTTATAAGGCTCAGGTGGACGGTAGCCGCGAATTTCTGCTGCAACCTGACCGACAAGCTGCTTATCGACACCCTTGAGGACGATTTCAGTTTGGGTCGGGGTTTCAGCAGAAACGCCATCAGGCAGTGCATAGTTGATCGGATGAGAGTAACCAAGCGCCAGATTAAGCACGGCACCTTGTGCCTGCGCGCGATAACCTACACCAACCAGCTGCAAACGACGCTCAAAACCCGTGGTCACGCCAGTTACCATATTATTGGCAACGGCGCGCATGGTTCCAGCCAGCGCATCAGCTGATTGAAGTTCTTGATTAGGCTCAAAGTGGATCACACCATCTGTGATCTTCACATTCACTTGCGCATGGATACGCAAATTCTGTGCACCCTTCGGGCCTTTAACCCGAAGGAATTCACCATCCAGCACCACTTCGACGCCTTTGGGTACTGTGATTGGCTGTTTAGCAACTCGAGACATTTTAATTACCTTAAAAAATTAGCTAACCGTGCAGAGCACTTCGCCGCCCTGACCGGCAGCACGAGCCTGACGGTCGGTCATCACGCCCTGGGACGTGGAAACAATCGCCACACCCAAACCGTTCAAAACCTTAGGTAGCTCACTTGAACCACGGAAAATACGCAAGCCAGGACGGCTTACACGCTGGATTTTTTCGATGACCGGACGGCCTTCAAAGTACTTCAGTTTGACCGTTACCACCGGGCGAACATCACCCACGACGATAAAATCACTGATGTAGCCTTCATCTTTCAAAACTTGGCAAATGGATACCTTAAGCTTTGATGAAGGCATGGACACTTCTGTCTTGCCTGCCATCTGACCGTTACGCACACGGGTCAGCATATCGGCAATGGGATCACTCATACTCATAACATTACCTCAAGCTTACCAGCTGGCCTTACGCAAACCAGGTACATCGCCCTGCATGGTGTGTTCACGCAGCTTATTACGGCCAAGGCCGAACTTGCTGTAAACACCCTTGGGACGACCTGTAATTGCGCAACGATTACGCAGACGACACTTGCTTGAATCGCGTGGTAGCTTGCTTAACTTAGCATTAGCCAACAACAACTCTTCAAAAGAAATGTCTGCCGCGAGGATAGTTTTTTTCAGCTCAGCACGCTTGGCAGCATACTTCGCCACGAGCTTTTCGCGTTTTTGTTCGCGCATCAGCATTGATGTTTTAGCCATCTCTTTACCCTCAGCGACGGAATGGAAATTCAAAAGCCTCTAGCAGAGCACGGGCGTGATCGTCCGAGCTGGCAGAGGTTGTAATGGTGATATCCATACCACGCAGCATATCGATTTTGTCGTAATCAATTTCAGGGAAAATGATCTGCTCACGTACGCCCATACTGTAATTACCACGACCGTCGAATGACTTCGGGTTTAAGCCACGGAAGTCACGAATACGTGGCGTGGTAATGGTGATAAGGCGGTCGAGAAACTCATACATCTGCTGACGACGCAAAGTTACCTTGACGCCCAAAGGCATGCCATCACGCAGCTTGAAGCCCGCAATGGATTTACGTGCATAAGTCACAATCGGCTTTTGACCCGTAATTGCTGACATCTCAGCAACTGCGTTTTCAATCACTTTCTTGTCACGCGCAGAATCACCCAGCCCCATGTTCAGAGTGATTTTCTCCAAACGTGGCACGGCCATCACGTTGCTAATACCCAACTTGTCTTGAAGTTGCTTAACAACGGTCTGACGATAAAAATCTTGTAGTCTTGCCATTACCGCACCTTATGCGTCAACGACTTCGCCGTTGGATTTGAAGAAACGCACTTTGCGTCCATCCTCCAACGAGCGAAAGCCAACGCGATCCCCTTTCTGGGTCGCGGGATTAAACAACATTACGTTAGAAACCTGTACAGGCATTTCCTTGGTAATGATGCCACCTGCCACACCTGCCATCGGGTTAGGTTTTTGGTGCTTTTTGACCAAATTAATACCCTGAACCACGATGCGGTTATCGGCTCCAACCTTCAGGACGGAGCCACGACGCCCCTTATCCTTGCCGGTAATTACGACGACTTCGTCGCCTTTACGAATTTTACGCATGAACTAGCACCCCAACCTTAGAGCACTTCGGGCGCGAGGGACACGATCTTCATGAACTTCTCGCCGCGCAGTTCGCGGGTCACTGGTCCAAAAATACGCGTGCCAATGGGCTCGAGTTTGTTATTCAACAGAACGGCTGCATTGCCATCAAAACGGATGACTGAACCGTCAGCACGACGGATTCCCTTTGCAGTACGCACAACGACAGCGTTGTACACGTCGCCTTTTTTGACTTTGCCACGCGGAATCGCATCTTTAATGCTCACCTTGATAACATCACCAACACCGGCATAACGACGATGCGAGCCGCCCAACACCTTGATACATTGTACTTTCTTGGCACCGCTGTTATCAGCGGCATCCAGTACGGATTGCATCTGAATCATGGATTAACCCTCAATCAGCGGTGGCACGTTCTACAACGCGCACCAAATTCCATGCCTTGGTTTTGGACATCGGTCGGCATTCGACGATCTCCACCCTGTCACCCGCACGAGATTCATTATTTTCATCATGAACATGCAGCTTGCTTGAACGGGTCATGTACTTGCCATATACCGGATGCTTGACGCGACGTTCAATCAACACGGTAATGGATTTGTTCATTTTGTCGCTCACCACAGTACCCATTACGGTACTCTTGCTTTGCTCCAATTGAACTTCACTGACCTGAACTTCACTGGCCTTTGTTTGGTTTGGCATTATCAACCCCCCACCTTCTCACCAAGAACCATCTTGATGCGCGCGATTTCACGGCGTACCAGACGAACTTGATGGGGCTTCACAGGCTGAGACAAACCCGCCTGCATGCGTAAGTTAAATTGCTCCTTGCGCAGTGCAAGCAGCTCCTGATTTAGCTCGTCATTCGACTTGCTGCGTAATTCTTGAATGTTCATTACATTATCGTCCGGGTCACAAAGGCAGTTTTGACCGGGAGTTTGGCAGAGGCCAAGCCAAAGGCTTCGCGCGCAATCTCTTCAGTAACGCCTTCGATTTCATAAAGCATTTTTCCAGGTTGGATTTTAGCCACCCAGTACTCAACACTACCCTTGCCCTTACCCATACGCACTTCAAGAGGCTTGGTGGTAATCGGCGTATCCGGGAAGACGCGAATCCACAACTTACCACCACGACGCACCTTACGAGTAATCGCACGACGCGCTGACTCAATTTGGCGTGACGTTAGATTGCCGCGTTCCAGAGACTTGAGACCGAACTCACCAAAACTCACTTCGTTTCCGACTTGAGCCAGGCCGCGGTTTTTACCTTTGAATTGCTTACGGAATTTGGTTCTTTTTGGCATTAACATGGTTTAGACCTCAGACCTTAGCCTTTTTTGCCGCAGCATCCGGGACACCAAAGACTTCGCCTTTGTAGACCAGAACTTTCACGCCGATAATTCCGTACGTGGTCGCAGCTTCAGCAAAACCAAAATCAATGTCCGCACGCAAAGTGTGCAAAGGCACGCGGCCTTCACGAACCCACTCAACGCGAGCAATCTCAGCCCCACCTAGGCGACCAGACATAGTGATTTTGACACCTTGAGCACCTGCACGCATGGTGTTCTGCACCGCGCGCTTCATCGCGCGGCGGAACATAATGCGCTTTTCCAATTGCTGGGTAATGCTTTCAGCAATCAGTTGCGCATCAAGTTCAGGCTTGCGAATTTCTTCAACGTTGACTTTGATGTTCGACACATCAAGACCCAACATCGGCGCAACTTCTGCACGAAGACGCTCAATGTCTTCACCCTTCTTGCCAATCACGATACCCGGACGCGCCGTGTGAATGGTGATGAAGGCAGAACGCGCAGGACGCTCGATACGAATCTTGCTCACTGAGGCGTGGGCAAGCTTCTTCTTCAGATAATTACGCACCTGAATGTCATTATTCAGATACTTGGCATACGTCTTACTATCTGCGAACCAAGTGGAATTCCAATCAGTCGAGATACCGAGGCGGAAACCTATTGGATGTACTTTATGACCCATGCGAATGTTCCCTTATTTCTCAGCGACAGTCACATTAATGTGACTTGTGCGCTTCACGATGCGGTTTGCACGACCTTTAGCGCGCGCATGCAGACGCTTCATCACGGGACCTTCATCCACATGAATGACAGCGACATGCAGCGCATCGATATCGGCACCTGCATTGTGTTCGGCATTGGCAATGGCCGACTGAATCACCTTACTCACCAGGCCAGCAGCCTTTTTATTGGTGAACTTGAGGATTTGAAGGGCATCAGCCACATGCTTACCACGAATAAGATCCGCCACCAGACGAACCTTCTGCGGTGAAATATGTGCGTTTTTATGACTAGCTACAGCTTGCATCACATCACTCCTTAGCGCTTGGCTTTCTTGTCCGCTACGTGCCCTTTAAAAGTGCGCGTAGGGGAGAATTCGCCGAGCTTATGACCCACCATCTGCTCAGTCACCATGACTGGCACATGTTGTTTGCCGTTATGTACAGCGAAGGTCAGACCTACCATATTTGGCAGGATCATAGAGCGACGTGACCAGGTTTTAATGGGACGCTTATTGCCCGCCTGAACTGCGTCCTCAACCTTCTTGAAAAGATGGTGATCCACGAATGGACCTTTTTTCAATGAACGTGGCACCTTAAATTCCCTCGATTACTTCGTGCGGCGACGCACGATGAATTTATCAGTACGCTTGTTGTTACGCGTCTTGTAGCCCTTGGTCGGAACGCCCCAAGGCGTGACCGGATGGCGGCCACCTGAAGTACGTCCCTCACCACCACCATGCGGGTGATCGACCGGGTTCATGACCACGCCACGTACGGTTGGACGAATACCCAACCAACGCTTCGCACCCGCCTTACCGTAGTTACGCAAGTTATGCTCGTGGTTGCTGACTTCGCCCAAAGTGGCACGACAATCAACATGCACTTTACGCATCTCACCAGAACGCAAGCGCACGGTGGCATACGCGCCTTCACGCGCAACAAGCTGAGCAGATGTTCCGGCACTGCGCACCATTTGCGCACCGCGACCAGGCTTCAACTCAATCGCATGGATGGTTGAACCGACCGGGATATTGCGCAGTGGCATGCAATTGCCTGGCTTGATCGGTGAATCAGTACCGGAATGAATCGCGTCACCCACCTTGCTACCCTTGGGCGCAAGAATGTAACGACGCTCACCATCTGCATACTTCAACAACGCGATGTGTGCCGTGCGGTTAGGATCGTGTTCAACACGCTCAATCACCGCAGGAATTCCGTCCTTGTCACGCTTAAAGTCAACAATACGATACTGTTGCTTATGACCGCCGCCAATATGGCGAACAGTAATGCGACCGTAGTGGTTACGACCGCCAGACTTGGACTTTTTTTCCATCAAGGGAGCCCAAGGCTCACCTTTCCACAGATGGGATTTATCGATCATCACCGCGCCACGGCGGCCCGGTGAAGTCGGTTTTGCTTTTTTAAGAGCCATGACTTTCGAACCTCGTGTGCTTAGGCGCCAACGCCGTAATCAATAGTCTGACCAGAAGCCAGCTTCACATAAGCCTTTTTCCAAGCCTTGCGTGAGCCTTCTTTGGCACGGAAACGCTTCAGCTTAGGCTTAACGTTCAGTACACGAACTTGCTCGACAGAGACCTTGAACAAAGACTCAACGGCCATTTTGATTTCAAACTTGGTTGCATCGGTTGCAACCTTGAAAACATGCTGACCGGATTCGGCGTTCACCAAAGAAGCTTTTTCCGTTACCTGCGGCGCGCGCAGAATTTGTAGGATGCGTTCTGCATTCATGACAGCCACTCCTCAACCATCTTCAGCGCCGCAGCGGTGATGACCACATGATCCGAGCCGACAAGGCTCACAGGATCAAGCGATAGCGGGTCAAGAACACCCACATCACCCAAGTTGCGTGAAGCAAGATACAAGTTTTCACTTACTGCATCTGGAACCAGCAGAGTTACCCCTGACAAGCCCATACCCAGCAACATGGAGACCACGAGCTTGGTCTTTGGTGCTTCGACATCAATCGAATCCACCACCAACACGCGATTCTGACGAATCAACTCGGAGAAAATCGAGCTCATCGCTACGCGATAAGCCTTACGATTGATTTTCTGCTCATAGTTGCGCGGCTGAGCAGCAAACGCACGTCCACCGGTACGCCAGATCGGGCTACGGGTTGTACCCGCACGCGCACGGCCGGTGCCCTTTTGCTTCCACGGCTTGATGCCGCCGCCACTGACTTCTGAGCGGGTCTTCTGCTTCTTGGTGCCTTGACGTGATGCCGCCATATAGGCAACAACAGCCTGATGCACCAAACCTTCATTAAACTCGCGCCCAAAAACGCCGTCAGCAAGTTGCAAGGAACCGCCAGCTTGAAGCTTAATTTCCATTACTTGGCTCCTCCATTTTTGGAAGAAGCTTTCGCCTTCATTGACGGACGCACGATCAAATCGCCACCCTCAGAACCCGGAACCGCGCCCTTGACGAGCAACAGACCACGCCCTGCATCAATGCGCACTACGGTAAGATTTTGCGCAGTCACGCGCTCATCACCCATGTGACCCGACATTTTCTTACCCTTCCATACACGACCTGGGGTCTGGCGCTGACCGATAGAACCCGGCACACGATGCGAGCGCGAGTTACCGTGCGTAGCATCTTGCATATGGAAATTGTGACGCTTGACCGTACCCTGGAAGCCTTTACCAATACTGGTACCAGTGACATCCACGGACTGACCCGCCTCGAAAAACTCAACAGAAATTTCCGCACCCGGAACGTACTGACCCAGCACATCCCCGGCAACACGAAACTCCCACATACCACGACCCGCCTCAACACCCGCCTTAGCGAAATGCCCAGCAGCCGCAGACGTCACACGCGATGCGCGACGCGCACCCGTGGTCACTTGAAGTGCCTCATAACCATCAACCTCAAGGCTCTTAACCTGGGTCACACGGTTTGGCAACACTTCGATAACAGTGACCGCTACCGACAAACCTGCGTCATCAAAAACGCGGGTCATGCCGACCTTACGACCAACAACACCTAGCGACATGATTATTCCTCGTTACAGCGCCAATTACGATTGACCAGCGCCTTACCTAATTCAATCACCAACTCAATCAACATCTACAAAAACACTGACCCGGAGGACTAAAAAGCACTCCGGGTCGAGCGAGTTTGTGACTATAACAGACTTTTTTTAATTAGTTAAGCTTGATTTGCACATCCACGCCTGCGGCGAGATCCAACTTCATCAATGCATCAACTGTTTTGTCTGTAGGGTCAACGATTTCAAGCAAGCGCTTGTGGGTCAACAACTCATACTGATCACGCGCATCTTTGTTGACGTGCGGTGAAGTAAGAACTGTAAAACGCTCAATTTTGGTGGGAAGAGGAATCGGCCCCTTCACACGAGCACCACTGCGCTTGGCCGAATCAACAATCTCGCCAGCCGAACGATCAATCAGACGGTGATCGAAGGACTTCAAGCGGATACGGATGGTTTGCTTAGCCATAACTTACTTATACTCAAAAAGAACTTAAATGCCTTGTCTTACACAAGGATCTTGGCAACAACACCTGCGCCGACAGTACGACCGCCTTCGCGAATCGCGAAGCGCAGGCCTTCTTCCATCGCAATGGGGTTGATCAGGGTG
>NCGK01000027.1 GCA_002281735.1 Gammaproteobacteria bacterium 28-57-27 | reverse complement strand
AGGATGCGTTTTTCATGCTTCAAGGCTTCGGCAATTTTGCCGGGAATACGCGTCAGACCTTGCACGATGCGGGTTTCTTGCTCCGGCGTGAGGCGGCCTTGTGCCTTGCCGATACTGAGCAGCAGCAGTGCCAGAGCAATCAGTTGCGTAGTGAAAGCTTTGGTCGAAGCGACGCCGATTTCCGGGCCAGCATGAGTCATAAACACCAAGTCAGAGGCGCGCACCAGCGACGATTCGGCCACGTTGCAAATGGTGAGGGTGGCAACAAGGGGGCAACGTGTTTTGACTTCGTGCAGCGCGGCGAGGGTGTCGGCGGTTTCGCCGGATTGGGAGAGGGTCACGAACAGCGCGTCATCGCTGATGACCGGGTTGCGGTAGCGGAATTCGCTGGCAACCTCGACTTGGCAGGGCAGGCCGAGAATGTCTTCCAGCCAGTAGCGCGCAGTCAGACCCGCGTGAAAGCTGGTGCCGCAGGCGATGATTTGCACGCGTTTGATGCGCTTGAAAATCTCATCGGCGCGCGCTCCAAATATCCCAGCGAGGACTTGATGCCCGCTGATGCGCCCTTCGAGCGTGTCGGCCACAGCGCGTGGTTGTTCATGGATTTCCTTTTGCATGAAATGCTGATAGTTGCCTTTGTCGGCGGCGTGGGCGCTGAGGCTCGATTGCTTGATCGGGCGCTCGACACGCTGGCCTTGCGCGTCGTAGATGATGATGCTGTCGCGCCGAATGTCGGCAATATCGCCATCTTCGAGGTAGATAAAACGCTGGGTCACGGGCAACAACGCGGCGGCATCCGAGGCGATAAAGTTTTCGCCCAAACCCAGGCCGATGACCAAGGGGCTGCCTTTGCGCGCAGCGATCAGGTGCTGTGGCTCGTCGCGGCACATCACGCCCAAAGCATAGGCGCCGTCAAAATCAGCCACGGCGGCACGCACGGCGCTTAACAGGTCGTCACTTTCACGCAGGCGGTGTTCAATCCAGTGCGCGGCGACTTCGGTGTCGGTATCTGAAGTGAACGCATAACCGAGGTTGATGAGTTGCGCGCGCAGGGCAGCGTGGTTTTCAATAATGCCGTTATGCACAATGCTCAGGCGCTCGCAGGATATGTGCGGGTGGGCGTTGCGTTCGGCGGGAATGCCGTGCGTTGCCCAGCGGGTGTGCGCCAGTCCCAATACGCCGCCGATGGCGGGCGAGTCGCTTTGCAGGTGTTGCACCAAGGCTTCGACTTTACCCAAGGCGCGGCGGCGCTGGAGCAGGCCGCGCTCATCCAGAACAACCAAGCCTGCGGAGTCATAGCCGCGATACTCAAGGCGACGCAGACCTTCGAGCAGAATGGGGATGATGTTACGTTCTGCGATAGCGCCGACGATGCCGCACATAAATTGAGTTCCGTTCCGTAATTGCTGTTGGGATGGGTGGCATTCTATGCCGAGTCTGTTGCGTCGTCGCGCAGGCGGTAGTGCTGTGTTATGAGTGCTATACCAACGGATTTGCGCAAGTCAATAGGCATTCGGATGTTTGAATCCTCTGAACAGGGTCAGCAGGATGATTTTCAGGTCGAGGGCGAGCGACCAGTGCTCAATATAGTAAAGGTCGTATTCAATGCGTTTTTGCATTTTTTCGAGCGTATCGGTTTCACCACGATAACCATTGACTTGCGCCCATCCGGTAATGCCGGGCTTGACCTTGTGGCGCAGCATGTAGCTTTCGATCAGTTCCTTGTAGTGCTCGTTATGTGCCAGCGCGTGTGGGCGCGGGCCGACGATCGACATGCGGCCTTGTAACACATTGAAAAACTGTGGCAACTCATCGAGGCTGGTGCGCCGCAGAAAGGCTCCGAGCGGTGTGATGCGTGTATCGCTCGCCCGCGCCTGAGTGATTTTATCGCCATCCTCCTGATGCACGAACATGGAGCGGAATTTGTACACGGTAATTTCGCGCCCATCCCAACCATGCCGTTTTTGTTTGAATAATACTGGGCCGGGTGAGCTCATCTTCACCGCCAAGGTAATGCCGAGCAGCAGCGGGCTGATCGTGATGAGAATAAGCAGCGCCAACACGCGATCTTCAAGCGCCTTGACCAGCCGGTTGATCCCGGTCATGGGGGTGGTGGACAGGTCAAGCATGGGAATGCCCGCGATTTCGCTGACGCCGTGGTTGAGCAAACGGAAGGCGAAAATATCCGGTACATAGCGAATATTGGCAGTGCTGTGGCGGAGGGTGTGCAGCCAGGCTTCTTCACGAAGAGGGAGTGTAATCCAGACTTCCGATACGGAATGATCCTTGATGTATTGAAGGGCCTCATCAAAGTTTTGATGGAGCGTCACGCCATCTATTTCTGTATGGGGTTTAGCCTGATCGTCGAATATGGCTATGACATCAAAGCCGGTCCATGTTGCAGAGTTGATGCGTCGGATGAGCTCGTGGGCAATGTCGGCATGTCCGATGAGAATGACCTGCTTGTGATTTTTTCCGTGCAGACGAAGCCAGCTCAGGAGGTAGTACAGCAGCGAGCGTTCAATCAAGAGGAGTATCGCGGTCGTTGCCGCCCACGTTCCCAGCCAAAGACGAGAGTAGTCATCCGAAGTCTTTAATATGGCAAGCAGGGCAAGCAGGATGGTCAGCGCCCCCATCCATCCCATGAGCATGTGCACAAACATCTGTGCGATATTCCCCCCTCGCCACGAGCGATACACGCCAGTACTACTGTAAACGGCCAGCAATACCGCAATGCCTGTGATCATCAGCATGGTGTAGTGGGCAGGTATTGGGAAGTTTTCTATACCAAAACGCCACAAGTAAGCCAAAACTCCCGCCAATGCCACGACGAAAGCATCCAGTCCCTTGATGAGGAGCGGTAGCGCGTCATGCGTGCTTACTGAGTGGGATCGAAAGCGCATTGATTCAGCTCGTCATGGTAGAAGGTTCGTGAGTTTGTTCATGATGGGTGCGTTACAAGCATAAACAGGGGCTCACACTTTTTAAACTCGGCACCACCTCGACAGAAGCTTTTCGTATTGCAGAAGAATGTTATCCCAAGTGAATTCTTCCTCGTAACGTCTGCGGCTGGCCACAGCCATCATGTCCAACAGGGCTGTGTCTTTGAGCAATTTGTCGAGAAGCTCTGAGCATGTGGTTTCATCCCGGAAAAAAGCAGCGCCTTCACCGACCACCCATCGATTGAACGGATTATCGTGAGCGAGGATTGCCTGGCCGGCGCCCAAGGCTTCAATCAAAGACGGATTGGTGCCACCAACAGTATGCCCGTGGATATACAAGGCGGCATGGAAACGCAAGGCATCCAGAATGGCGTGTTCGTACACCGCCCCCACAAACCGAACCTCATGACTGGCAGCTTGTATGACTTTTTGGTGATAAGTGTTGTCTTCGTCATATCGACCAAGAACCACGAGACTCATCCCCCTTGTTTTGGATGAAAATGCCTTGACTATCTCGTAAATGCTGTTTTCAGGCTCAGGGCGGGCAATTAGCACAGCATAGCTTTTTGGATGGATGCCGAACGTGGTTATCAATGAGGCGTCAGCTGATGTGACGCTTCTTGCCCCATAAGGAATCATGGTGATCTTGTCGTCACGCGTGCGTGAGCCAAGATGCTGCGCAATCGCAGGGTGATCGGCAATCAGGTGATGACCAATCAGGCAGGCAGCTCGCTCATTCATGTAAAGCCACGCCTTTTCATACCACGACCATTTAGCACGCTTCCACTCTATGCCATCCATGTTGATAACGTTCTTTATGCCCTTGACACGAAGAAGGGCATTAAATATGGCGGTGTTATAGCCGAGAGTTAGAACCAGGCCGTTCATACCTGAGGCATGTTTGATTGACAAGTAGTCAAACAGGACTGTTGCCTTGGCTCCTTTTCCATGTACGGGGATATGGATGCGCCTTACCCCGCACCACTCGCTTTCAAAAATACTCGGGTACTCAGTCTTGGATTCTTGACAGTAAACATCGACAGACCACCCTTTATTGACTAGAAACAGGGTAAGGTTTTCGGCAAATGTTTCAAAACCGCCGTGAGTTGCGGGTACACCGCGAATTCCTGTGATAATGAGTTTTTTCAAAGTGACTACTTCTTGGTGCAGGTGCTGAACAGGCTGTAAGTAAACATCACCAGCGCTGAGGGGATAAGTAATAAAAATGTCAGTAGGCCGCTCAGTCTCCTACCAAAAGACATGGTGGGGCGGGCGGCTACATCGAGAAGCTTGTCTGCAAAACGATCCCAGTGAAACTCGGGGGCGAGTTCACGCATTTTTCCTTTCATGGAGCGCAGGGTTTCTGGATCGTGGCTTAGCCGGAGCAAATCATCCGCAAGTCTTTCTGTGTCAGTGACGCGACCTGCCCCAGAGCTTTTCAGGCGAGCACCCCATTCGTCGTCCTCGTTTTGCAGGATGGGTAGCCCGAGCGTCAAGCAGTCGAAATTTCGTGTGCGAGAAGCGTAATCGTTTTCATAGCCGCGAGAGCCCCACACGAGTGACAGATCGAAGGCTGACCAGTGTTCGAAGCGCTGGGCGAAGGGAACCCAGGGAAGGAAGATGATATTGCCATGCAGTTCTGTTGGCAGTGCATCAAGCATCTCGTTTTGTTTCTCTTTACCAGCGCCGAAAAAAACAAGTTTTATATTGGCGTTTGACTGAATGGCGGGCATCAGATGCTCAAGAAGCGTGGTGAGATCAAACCATCCATAGGTTCCCCCAATCCATCCGACAAGAAAATCGGAGGGTTTTAGTTTCTCGTTACTTTGCATAAGCTGATTAAGTAGTTCAATTCCGCGTGACCTTGAGTAGTTTTGATAGGGCTCGCAACCGAAGGGAATGATGTGGACACGATCAAAGCCTTCGGTTCGTGAAAAAGGTGAGCTAAAACCACGCGCAAGATCAAGCTGCCGTTGATTGGCAACAATCAGTGCATCAAAGACCAAACTTCCGAGCAGGGCTCGCAACGCATTGAACGATGATTTGATAAGTAACCTAGGCGAATTTCGTGTGTGTGTGGCCTCTTCGTCAAGCTCAATCCAGTGTGGAACATAGTTGTCAAGAATGATTTTTTTACCAAAAAAACCTGCCACAAGAGCATTTAAAAGTATCCAGGGCCCACCGCCGTGAATAATGGTGCAATCCTGATATTTGTTTTTGTTGAACAGGTTTTTTATTTCATCAGTAAATCGTATTGGTGAGAAATGTATGCCATCCTCAAGGTGTTTTTCACTGATTTTATTTGCCTTGATTGTGACTTCGTGTCCCATGTCAGTAAGGGATCGTGCTACGCACAAGTAGCGCATTTCTGGGCCACGAAGATTTTCACCAAAATCACCTTTGTATATAAGTTTTATCTTCATTGTTTTTTTTCTGTTTTTATGAATATGGTTGTGTATATCGCTAGAGTTATTTGGAAAAAAGCGTAAAAGTATACGTAATAAAATGCATAAAAACAAAAAATCAATGTTGCGGCGTTGACTGTATAGATAATGATGTATTTCTTGTTGTTCCGAAGCATGAGCCATAGCGCCTGGAGTATTGCTCCATATATAAGGGAGGCGATTAATACCCCTATGTTTCCAAAATCAACATAAAAATTTGATAAGTAAGTTGACGTAAGTTCGGCGTAAAAATTTATGCCTAGAGCCCTGTTTTTGAACTCGCCGAAACTTTCC
>NCGK01000020.1 GCA_002281735.1 Gammaproteobacteria bacterium 28-57-27 | reverse complement strand
ATCACAAGCTGATGCAGATCGACTTGAGGGCATAAGGAAGGACATAATCCGTCAACCATGTCTTCGCACACCTGTCACCTAGGTGTCCGGTCCGTACACACGAACAAGAAAAGTCACTCGCCCGTAGCCAACGTCATTGGCAACGAAGCATCTGCGTCAAGACGGGCGAAAAAGCCCACCAGCCGTTCCAGGACGGTGGCATTGTTTCGCCCGTTTCCCGGGTGCGGCTTCGCACAAAGCATGTTTGATACGGGCGAGTGACTTTCTTTGCTTGCACAAAGAAAGTCACCAAAGAAATGCACCCCGATGAAGCAACAACGCTGTCAGGAACAGCGTTAGGACGCGCAGCGTCCCCCGTAAGGGCGGAATCCATGGATGGATTCCGTCGCCCTGCGGGCAAGCCGTGGACTGACCTGCTCCAGCCGGGTCGCCCCAACGCGACATCCATGTCGCGTTGGGGCTAAATGCGCCATCCATGGCGCTTTTACCCGGCTTCCACAGGCCAGTCCACGGCGGCTTCAAAGGGGAGGGAAAACCTTGTCACTCGCTGTGGCGAGTCCGTCACTTCGTTTTGAAAACACCCTCTGAAATGAATGCGTAAAAAAGCCCGGAAACCTCCGGGCGAGAGTGTGAGCCAGGTGATAACTCAGCTACGCAAGTCATCCACGAACTTTTTCACGCGATCCAGCCATGAATGTTCCTGTGGGCGGTGGTGATTGCCGCTTAGGGATTCTTCAAAGCGGCGCAGCAATTCCTTTTGCTCTTCGCTCAGTTTGACCGGGGTTTCGATGGTGACTTTACAGATCATGTCGCCTATCGCACCACCGCGCACCGGTGTCACGCCTTTGCCGCGCAGGCGGAACTGTTTGCCACTTTGGGTTTCCTGCGGGATTTTCAGGCGCACACTGCCGCTCAGGGTGGGCACATCCACTTCGCCACCGAGTGCCGCCGTGGTGAAGCTGACCGGTACTTCGCAGTACAAATCGGCCTCTTGACGGGTGAAAATCGGGTGTGCCTTGACGTGCACGACCACGAACAAATCGCCATTTGGTCCGCCTTGACCACCATGCTCGCCTTCGCCGGACAGACGAATGCGGTCGCCGGTATCCACCCCCGGCGGGATTTTGACCGAGAGTGACTTCTGGGTCTTGAGGCGTCCCTGGCCGTGGCAAACCGGGCAGGGGTCTTCGATGATCTCTCCGCGCCCCTGACAGGTGGGGCAGGTTTGCTGCACCGCGAAAATGCCTTGCTGAATGCGTACCGCGCCTGCGCCGTGGCAGGTGGGACAGGTTTTGGGCTTGCTGCCTTTTTTCGCGCCGCTGCCACCACAGGCTGTGCATTCTTCGCTGGAGGGGATTTTGATAGTGACGGTGGTGCCTGCGACAGCTTCTTCCAGGCTGATTTCGAGGTTGTACTGCAAATCCGAGCCACGGTAGGCGCGTGAACTACCACGTCCGCCCGCTTGACCGCGAGCGCCGCCGAAAATATCGCCGAACACATCGCCAAAAATGTCAGAGAAGCCCGCACCACCATAACCGCCCGCCGCACCCGCGCCGCCACCCATGCCACCTTCAAAAGCGGCATGACCAAACTGGTCATAGGCGGCGCGTTTTTGTGCGTCGGTCAGAATTTCGTAGGCTTCCTTGGCTTCCTTGAATTTGGCCTCGGCATCCTTGTCGTCTGGATTGCGGTCAGGATGGTATTTCATCGCCAAACGGCGATAGGCTTTTTTCAGTTCGTCTTCACTGGCGTTTTTGCTTACGCCTAAGATTTCGTAGAGGTCTTGCTTTGCCATGATGCTTCCGTCAATGAACAAGCCACAGAGGTCACCGAGGTCACAGAGAGAAGGATATTCCTACTCTGTGTGCTCTGTGCTCTCTGTGGCTAAAAGATATATCTATCAGCAGCTTACTTGTCTTTCACTTCTTCGAACTCGGCATCGACGACATCGTCACCCGGCTTGCCGTCACCCGCATTGGGTTGTGTGCCACCTTCGTTCTGTGCCGCTTGCGCGTAGGCTTTTTGCGCGATTTCGCCAGAGATCTTCGCCAAGGCTTCGGTTTTGGCTTCAATTGCATCCTTGTCGTCGCCCTTGATGGCTTCTTTCAAGTCGGCAATTGCAGCTTCAGCCGCCTGCTTCTCGCTGGCGTCCACCTTGCCATCCAAATCTTTGATCGACTTTTCGGTGGCGTGAATCATGCCGTCAGCCTGGTTGCGCGCATCAATCAGCAGACGCATTTTGTGGTCTTCTTCCTTGTGCGCTTCGGCGTCGTCCACCATGCGCTGGATTTCAGCTTCGCTCAGACCGCTGGAGGCGGTAATGCGAATGGATTGCTCCTTGCCGGTGGCCTTGTCTTTGGCCGATACATGCAGAATACCGTTGGCATCGATGTCAAAGCTCACTTCAACCTGCGGCATACCACGTGGTGCAGGCGGAATGTCATTCAAGTCAAAGCGACCGAGCGATTTGTTGCCATTCGCCATTTCGCGCTCGCCTTGCAGTACATGCACGGTGACAGCGGTCTGGTTGTCGTCGGCGGTCGAGAACACCTGGCTGGCCTTGGTCGGAATGGTGGTGTTCTTTTCGATCAGCTTGGTCATCACGCCGCCCATGGTTTCGATACCCAAGGACAGAGGGGTGACGTCGAGCAGCAGCACGTCTTTGCGCTCGCCACTCAGCACCGCGCCCTGAATCGCGGCACCCACGGCTACGGCCTCGTCGGGGTTCACGTCTTTGCGTGGCTCTTTGCCGAAGAAGGCTTTGACCGCTTCGCGTACTTTGGGCATACGGGTTTGACCGCCGACCAGGATCACTTCGTCGATTTGCGCGGTGGTCACGCCGGCATCTTTCAATGCAATGCGGCAAGGCTCAATGGTGCGGGTGATGAAATCATCCACTAAGGCTTCGAGCTTGGCGCGGGTGATTTTGACGTTCATGTGCTTCGGGCCGGAGGCATCGGCGGTCACATACGGCAGGTTCACGTCGGTTTGATCGGTAGATGACAGCTCGATTTTGGCTTTTTCGGCTGCCTCTTTCACGCGCTGCATGGCGAGCGGGTCTTTGCGCAAATCCACGCCTTGTTCGCTTTTGAACTCGTCCACGAGGAAGTCGATCAAGCGGTTGTCAAAGTCTTCACCGCCGAGGAAGGTGTCGCCGTTGGTGGAGAGCACTTCAAATTGCTTTTCGCCATCGATGTCGGCGATTTCAATAATTGACACGTCGAACGTACCGCCGCCCAAATCGTACACAGCGATTTTCATGTCTTTGGACTGTACTTTATCCAAGCCATACGCCAAGGCCGCTGCGGTGGGCTCGTTAATGATGCGCTTCACGTCCAGGCCGGCAATGCGGCCGGCATCCTTGGTGGCTTGGCGCTGGCTGTCGTTGAAGTAGGCCGGTACGGTGATGACCGCTTCGGTAACTTCTTCGCCCAAATAGGCTTCCACATCCTTTTTGATTTTCATCAAAATACGTGCCGAAACTTCGGGCGGTGCCATCTTCTTGCCCACGGCTTCGACCCACGCATCGCCGTTGTCGGCTTTGAGAATGGTGAAGGGCATCAGTTTGATGTCTTTCTGCACGGCGTCTTCCTGGAAGCGGCGACCGATCAGGCGCTTGACTGCGTACAGGGTGTTTTGCGGGTTGGTGACCGCTTGACGCTTGGCGGGTTGACCGACAATGACTTCGCCGTCTTTGGTAAAGGCCACCACGGACGGGGTGGTGCGTGCGCCTTCGCTGTTTTCGATGACCTTGGGTTGGCCGCCTTCAAGAATAGCGACGCAGGAGTTGGTGGTGCCGAGGTCAATACCGATAATTTTAGCCATGGGAAATGCTCCGAAATGAGTTGAGTGTGTTTGTTGCAGCTAATGTTGTTGGCAAATGCGCCTATTTCAAGGCGCAAGAAAAGGTTTTTATGAAAGCTCTGATTGAATCAGAGCTTTCTTTCCGGGGCATGGATGCCCCGTCGCATCAATGACATTAGTCATTGAAATGCGCGAGACAGTCCGGGCATGTACCGGACTGATCGAGTCTGAATGAATCCATGGACGGATTCATTCAGAGTTTTTTATTGGGAAACGATCACCAAGGCCGGGCGCAGGATGCGCTCGTTGAGTTGATAGCCTTTTTGTAGCACTTGCAGCACGGTGTTGGGCTCAACCTCACCCGGAAGCATGGAGATGGCTTGGTGCAGGTCGGGGTTGAAGGGTTCGCCCTTGGGGTCGATGGCTTTGACACCGTAGCGTTCCAGCGTTTGGAAAAACTGGTTGTACATGATTTCCGTGCCTTTTTTCAGCGGTTCGACTTCGCTGGCTTCCATGCAGGCTTTCAGGCCAAGATCCAAACTGTCGGCCACGCCGAGAAGAGAGTCCATGAAGCGTTCCAGGGCGTATTTGCGTGCATTGTCGATATCGCGCTCGGTGCGTTTGCGCAGATTATCCATGTCGGCACGCAGGCGTAGTACTTCGTTCCAGTGTTCGTCGGCTTTGCTGCGCGCATCTTCCAGCAGCATATGCACGCTGGGTTCTTCGTTGCCGCTGGCTTCGGGAGCTGTTTCAGGCGGGATTTCAACAGCTTGGACGGTCTCGGTCGTTTCAGGCTTGGTGTTTTGATCTTGGCTCATGGTGGTGCTCCGGGGGGGCGGTACTTGGTAAAAAATTGGCCACAGAGGGCGCAGAGTTCACTGAGCTTGAAGTAGTCATCGTGAAACGCCAGCGTTATGTTCTACGTTTGTCCACCTGACAAGGCAGATCACTAAGCGCGTCTGTACTCTCTGTGTTCTCTGTGGCAAAAAAAATCGACTTCAAACTGCGGGCGGGTTGGCAGGATTCAAGGCCATGCCGAGCAGGCGGGCGGTCATGTCCACACGCGGAATGATTTGGTCGTAGGGCATGCGCGTGGGGCCGATGATGCCAAGGTAGCCAATGATGCGCCCATCGTCGCGACCTTCTTCGCGGTAGGGGGCGGTAATCAGGCTGCATTCTTCCAGCGGGGCGTAGCCGGATTCGCTGCCGATGAAAATCTGTACGCCATCGGCGCGTTGGCTTTGGTCGAAAAAGTGCAGCAGCTCACGCTTGCTTTCAAAGGCCGCAAACAGGCTTTGCATCTGGCTGCGGTTGCTGATGGCATCCGTCCCCAGGAGTTTGGATTGGCCGCTAATCACTAAGTCAGGTGTGCCGTCGCCGAAATTTTGGCCGAGGGCTTGCTCGGTCAGACGGATGGTGTCTTGCATCAGGCTATTCAGGTCGCTGCGCAGGCTGTCCATTTCGTGTAGCAAATGTTCACGCACTCGGCTGGGGTCGTGCCCGGCGAGGCGCTCTGTGAGCTGGGCGGCGAGTTGATGCAGCTCGTGTGCAGAATAGGCGCGGGTGGTCGGCAGAACGCGGTTTTGTACTTCGCCGTCGCTCATGACCAAGATGGCAAGCACGCGCTGGGCGGAGAGTGGAATCAGTTCGATATGCAGCAGATTGACCTGCTCGCGCTTGGGCAGGGTGACCAGCCCGGTGAAGCCGGTAAGCTGTGAAAGCATCTGCGAGGCGGTTGCAATCAGGTGCTGGCGTGAGCCGTGGGCGTGCTGCAATTCGCCCTGCAAATGATGTAGCTCGCGCTCATCCAGTTGACGGGTGGTGAGCAGCCTGTTGATGAACAGGCGATAGCCTTGAATGGTGGGCACACGCCCGGCAGAGGTGTGCGGCGCGTGAATCAGACCCAAATCCTCAAGATCAGCCATCACGTTGCGCACACTGGCCGGACTGAGACTAAGCGCCGAGCTTTGTGCCAAGGTGCGCGAGCCGACCGGGATGCCTTCCTCAATATAGCGTTCAACCAGAACTTTCAGCAGGTGCTGCGCCCGTTCGTTAAGGATGGGCAGGCTCATGCTTTGCTGCGGGCGCGTGATCGAGTTGGCGAGGGGGGCGGCGTGAGGGCTGGAACAGTTTCGCCAGGCTTTGCGGCAAGCTCTTGATATAGCTCAAGATAGCTTTGCGCGCCGGATGCCCAGCCGAAGTCCTGTGTCATGCCGTGGCTTTGCAAGGTTCGCCATACTTCGGGTTGCCGGAAAAACTCCAGCGCCCGATTGACGCCCCAAAGGATGGCAGGGACATCGAGGTTGCGCATGACAAAGCCATTGGCTGTGCCGTTGTTTAGAGTAGCTTCGTAGGTGTCAATGACGGTGTCATTCAGTCCACCGACGCCATGCACGATGGGCGGCGTGCCATAGCGCAGGCTATACAACTGGTTCAGACCGCAAGGCTCAAAACGCGAGGGCATCAGGAACGCATCGCTGCCAGCCTCGATACGGTGCGCAAGTCCTTCGTTGTAACCGAGGCGCACGCTGATGCGACCGGGATAACGCAGCATCAAGGTTTGGAAACCGGCTTCCAGCACAGGATCACCGCCACCAAGAATGGCGAGCTGGATGGGAAGCTGCATCAGCCGGTCGGCGGCGGCCAGCACCACGTCCAGACCTTTTTGTTCAGCCATGCGTCCGACCATGCCGATCAGCAGGGCATCGGCATCGTTTTCCAGTTGCATTTCGGTTTGCAGTGCGAGTTTGTTGAGTGCCTTGTCGTCAAGTGTGTCGGTCGAGAAGGGTGCGGCAAGATAAGCGTCTTTTTGCGGGTTCCAGGCTTCCATGTCGATGCCGTTAATCATGCCGACTACATCGGTATGGCGCTGGCGCAACATGCCGTCCAGCCCCTGACCGAAGGTGGGGGTCTGAATTTCGCGTGCATAACTGGGGCTGACGGTAGCGATCTTGCGCGCCGCATTCAGGCCGGCCTTGAGGCAGTTCATCTCGCCCCAGTGTTCCAGTGCGTCGGGGCGCCACAAGCTTTGCGGCAGGTCGAGCTGATTGAAGGTGGCGCGACTAAACACGCCTTGATAGGCGAGGTTGTGGATGGTGATAAGACTGGGCGGCGCGAGCGGGTTTTCGCGCAGCAGGGAGAGCAGAATACCGGTTTGCCAGTCATTGCCATGCACGATGTCGGGTTGCCAGTCGAGCATGGCCTGATCGAGCGCCAGCATTTCACAGGCGCGGCTGAAAAGAGAGAAGCGTTCGGCATTATCTGGCCATGCGTGCCCCGTGGTGTCGTTGTAGGGATTGCCGCTGCGGGTGCTGAAATCAGGATGCTCGATAAGATACAGCGGCACCGGGCTGTCCGGCATCTTGCTCCTGAGCAGGCGAGCCATGCCACAGATGCCGAGATTCAGTTCGCTGACCACCTGCCAGCTTTTGAGGCGGGCGAGGGTGTCGGCATAGGCTGGCATGACCAAGCGAATATCCACGCCAAGTTCAAACAGGGCGTGTGGCAGGCTGGCCGATACATCCGCCAGTCCGCCCGTTTTCATCAGCGGATGAATTTCAGAAGTCGCAAACAGAACGCGCATGAGGGTTTCCTAGGAGGCGTGAAATCATTTTTGCCACAGAGGCCACAGAGGCCACAGAGCCAGAAAAAGCATCACAAAGTTTGTAGGGTGGATAAGCGCAGCGCATCCGCCATGATGGCCTCGGTGGATGCGCTACGCTTATCCACCCTACTAAACTATAAATTTTAGTCGATGCGTTGCAAATACAGCGCGCCCAGTGGCGGCAAGGTCAGCACGATGGAGTGCTCCATGCCCATCCATGGCACATTTTCGGATTGCGCTTCGATCAGGCCGACATTGCTGCCGCCATAGACTTCGGCATCGGAATTTAACAGTACGCGGTAGGTTCCGGCACTGGGCACGCCAAGGCGATAACCATCACGCACCACCGGGGTGAAATTCAGCGCAACGATGATGTTGTGTTCGCCGTTTTGACGGATGTAGCTGAGGATGGAGCGGCTGGCATCGGTGCAATCCAGCCAGTGGAAGCCGTCCCAATCGAAATCGCGTGCATGCAGGGCGCTTTCCCCCGCATACAGGCGGTTGAGGTCGCCAATCAGCCTTTGCATTCCGGCGTGGAACGGGAATTGCGCGACCCACCATTCAAGCTGTCCAGAGAATTTCCACTCCGCGACCTGACCGAACTCGCCGCCCATGAACAGTAATTTCTTGCCGGGATAGCTCCACATCATGGCATACAGCAGGCGCAGGTTAGCGAAGCGCTGCCACTCGTCGCCAGGCATTTTGCCAAGCATCGAGCCTTTGCCGTGCACCACTTCGTCATGCGAGAAGGGCAGGACGAAGTTTTCGGTAAAGGCATAAAGCAGGCCGAAAGTGAGTTGATTGTGCTGGTATTGGCGGTGAATCGGCTCGTTTTTCATGTAGCTGAGGATGTCGTGCATCCAGCCCATGTTCCATTTCATCGAGAAGCCCAAGCCGCCATGATCGGTGGGGCGGGTCACGCCCGGCCAGGCGGTGGATTCTTCGGCAATCACGGTTGCGCCAGGGAACTGGTCGTGCACCACACAGTTCAGTTCGCGCAAGAAGTCGATCGCGCCGATGTTTTCCTTGCCGCCATATTGATTCGGTAGCCAGTCATGCGGGTCGCGTGAGTAATCGAGATACAGCATGGAAGCCACGGCATCCACGCGCAGGCCGTCGAGGTGGTATTCCTGCAACCAGTGCACTGCCGAGGCAAGCAGGAAGTTACGCACTTCATTGCGGTCGTAGTTGAAAATCAGCGTGCCCCAGTCGCGATGTTCGCCACGGCGCGGATCCTCGTGCTCGTACAGGGCGCTGCCATCAAAGCGTGCCAGCGCCCAGTCGTCCTTGGGGAAGTGACCGGGTGCCCAGTCGAGGATAATGCCAATGCCGTTCTGGTGGCAGTGATCGACGAAATAGCGGAAGTCATCCGGTGTGCCGTGGCGCGCGGTCGGCGCGAAATAACCGGTGGTCTGGTAGCCCCAAGAGTCATCCAGCGGGTGCTCGGTGATCGGTAGAAGTTCGATGTGGGTGAAGCCCAGCGGCTTAAGATAATCCACTAGCTGGTGCGCCAGTTCGCGGTAATTCAGGAAGCCATTTTCTGCATCGCGCTTCCACGAGCCAAGGTGCAATTCGTAAATCGACATGGGGCGCTGCAACCAGCCAGCTTCACCGCGCTGCTGCATCCAGTCCCCGTCGCTCCATGTGTGATGGGCGTTGGCGGCAACCATGGATGCGGTGCCGGGGCGCGTTTCAAACTGTGCGGCGTAGGGGTCGATCTTGACCATGATCGCGCCGCTGTCGCGGTTGCGCACTTCAAATTTGTACAGATCGCCAATGCACAGACCGGGGATAAAGAGTTCCCACACACCGCTGCCGCCGCGCACGCGCATCATGTGACGACGACCATCCCACTGGTTGAAGTTGCCGACCACACTGACCCGTTCGGCGCTCGGTGCCCACACAGCGAAACGCACGCCATCAATGTCATCCACGCGTTGCGCATGCGCTCCCAACATACGGTAGGCGTACCAGTGACTACCTTCGCCAAACAGGTGCAGGTCGAGTTCACCCAGCAGGGGCTGGAATGTGTAGGGGTCGATGACGCTGAATTCATGCCCGTCGTCGCCACTACAGACCAAGCTGTAATGTTGCGGAACTGTGTCGGCATCTGCTTCGATCTGCCAAAGACCACGTGGGTCAACCAGGCTCAAGGTCACGTTGTTGTGGGCCAAGCTTTTGTGAGCTAGGCGCACCGCGCGCACGGAGGGCAAAAATGCACGTACCACCACTCGCCCGCCGTCAATGGGGTGGCGACCCAGTAGGCTGAACGGGTCGTGATGGCAGCCTGCAAACAGGCGTTCGATGGACGGGTCAAGAGCTTGGTGCATGGCGTGTATTCCTGCGTGTGCGCTGATGGTGGTTCGAGTCATGTCTCAATTAAGCCATTCAATACGGCATTATTCAAATACGCTTTTTTGCAGTGGTTTTTTAACACTCTTCGGGCATAGTATAGGCCTTAAGACCCGATTCAAACCTGTGTGAGGACACGTCGTCATGAAGATCGAACAGCCGCAACGTCTCGTTAGTCGTATTACTCGCGGCACTTTGGCTTTGGTGCTTGCGGGGGGGCGCGGGTCGCGTCTCAAGCAGTTGACCGATTGGCGTGCCAAGCCTGGCGTACCGTTTGGCGGCAAATTTCGCATCATCGACTTTCCTCTTTCCAATTGCGTGAACTCGGGTATTCGGCGTATCGGCGTGTTGACCCAATACAAGGCGCACTCCCTGATTCGTCATATTCAGCTTGGCTGGAGCAACTCCAACCCGGCCATGGGGGAGTTCATCGAGCTGTTGCCTGCGCAACAGCGCATCGACGAAAACTCTTGGTATGCAGGGACGGCGGACGCGGTTTACCAGAACATTGACATCATTCGCTCGCACAACCCGGAGTATGTGCTGATCCTCGCGGGCGATCATATCTACAAGATGGATTACGGCTTGATGTTGGCCTACCACGTGGAAAAACAAGCCGATATGACGATTGGCTGTATTGAGGTACCGACAAGCGAAGCCAAAGCTTTTGGTGTGATGGGGATTGAGGAAGGTGGTCGCGTTTTGCGTTTCCGCGAGAAGCCTGCAGATCCTGATGATATTCCAGGGAAGCCGGGTACCGCGCTGGCCTCGATGGGGATTTATGTGTTCAACACCAAGTTTCTGTATGAGCAGTTGATTCGTGATGCCGATAATAAAAAATCGTCGCGTGATTTCGGTAAAGATATTATTCCGTCAGTCATTGATAAATATCGCGTGTTTGCCTATCCCTTCCACGATGTGCAAAGTGGCAAGCAAAGCTATTGGCGCGATGTGGGGACGATTGATGCGTATTGGTCGGGTAATCTTGAGCTGATTGGTGTCACGCCGGATCTGAATTTATATGACCACGAATGGCCGATTTGGACGCATCAAGAGCAGCTTCCACCAGCGAAATTTGTGTTCGACGATGATGACCGTCGCGGCATGGCGGTGGACTCGATGGTCTCCGGCGGCTGCATTATCTCCGGAGCCACTGTGCGCCATTCGCTGCTGTTCTCCAACGTGGTGGTGAATGACGGCGCGATGGTGCAAGACAGTGTGGTTCTGCCGAATGTCAACATTGGTGCAGGCGCGCGGGTGCGCAAGGCTGTGTTGGACAAGGGTTGTGAAATCCCCGCTGGCATGGTGATTGGTGAAGATGTTGAGCAAGATCGCCAACGCTTTGAAGTCAGTGAAGGTGGTGTGGTGCTGGTCACGCCGGAAATGCTCAATCAACAACTGCATCATGTGCGCTGACAGTTATAGTCCGGGCTCGAAAAAGTCTGACTATTTGCACAAGACCAAGACTGTAGGAAGCTCGTCTCCGAGCCGATGGCCTCGTGGGTGCCGGGCTTCCCTATCCGGCGCCTTTCGGGTTCACTTCGCGATCCAGCGCTGTTCCCGACAGCGCTTTTCCGGGGCGCCGCTCCTACAGAAGGGAGATCAAACAATGGCTATCCAGACTTCTTTGTTCCGAATTAATAAGACCATTGTGGGGATGTCCGGATGAGTATTACAGCAGCCCCCGCCTCGCGCCTGAGTGTTGTGCTGATGTGGCATATGCACCAGCCGGAGTACCGCGATCCGTTTAACGGGCAGTTTCAACGCCCTTGGACATATCTGCACGCGATTAAAGATTATGTCGATATGGCGGCGCATATCGAGGCACATCCCGAAGCGCGTGCCGTGGTCAATTTTGTGCCAGTGCTGCTGGAGCAGATTGAAAACTATGCCGAAGCTTTGCAGGCGTATTTGCTCAATCGTCATGCTCTGTTGCCTGATCCACTGTTGATGGCGTTGGCAGCAGACGGTGCGCCACAGGATGAAGCGGAGCGGATTGAGCTGATTGAGTCCTGTTTGCGTGCGAATGAGCAGCGTCTGATTAAACGCTTTCCGGCTTATGCTGATCTGGCGGATATGGCACGGGAGTTTCTCAAGCATCCGCTGCACCTGCGTTATCTTGGTCATGCCTTTTTTGCTGATTTATGCGTTTGGTATCACTTGGCTTGGATGGCGGAAACCGTGCGCCGCACCGACGTGCGCATTATCAAGCTGATGAATAAAGGTCATGGCTTTGATGTTCACGACCGTCAGATGTTGCTGGAAGTGATTGCTGAGCTGACGACGGGTCTGATTCCACGCTATCGTGCTTTGGCGCTGCGCGGTCAGGTTGAGCTGAGCATGACTCCTTATGCGCATCCGATTATGCCCTTGTTGTTGGAGATTCCATCTGCACGCGAAGCTTGGCCGGATGTGGTTTTGCCCCAGGAGAATGGCGCGCTGGCGCAGTATCCGGGCGGGGAGGAGCGTGTACGCTGGCACTTGGCCGAGGGGCGGCGCGTGTTCGAACGTGTATTTAGCATTAGCCCGGTGGGTTGCTGGCCTTCGGAGGGTAGCTTGAGTGAGGCAACCCTGCCGTTGCTGGCTGAAGCAGGGTTTAGCTGGGCGGCAACAGGTAGTCAGGTTTTGCACAATAGCCTGAAACAAAGCGGTATTTATGAGCAATACAAACGTTGTTTGCACCGCTTTTATTGTCTGGACATTGTTGACCCAGAAAAAAATAATGCACACAAGGGTTGTCCGCGCTTGGTGTTCCGTGATGATGGCTTGTCCGATATGATCGGTTTTAAATATTCGACTTGGCACGCGGATGATGCGGTAGGTGATTTGATTAACCATTTGCTACACATTGCTGATACCTGCCTCGATGGGAAGTATGTCGCCTCCATTATTATGGATGGCGAAAACGCTTGGGAATATTATCCTGAAAATGGTTATTACTTCTTGGATGCGCTGTATAAACGGCTTGCAAATCATCCGCGCCTGAATTTGACCACCTATCAAGAGCTACTCAAACAGGAACCCGTAACGACCCCGCTGCCTAAATTGGTGGCAGGAAGCTGGGTGTATGGCACGTTTTCCACCTGGATTGGCGAGAAAGACAAAAACCGTGCCTGGGAATATCTGATTGCGGCCAAACAGGTGTGCGACAGAGTGTTGGCAACCAGGCGTTTAACCTCAGAGCAGGAACACGCTGTGCTCCTCCAGCTTGGCATCTGCGAAGGCTCGGATTGGTTCTGGTGGTTTGGTGACTACAACTCGGCGGAAGCAGTGCGCGATTTTGAGCGCCTGTTCCGCCTGCATTTGGTTAGATTGTATGAGCTGCTCGGCGAAGAGCCGCCTGCGGCTCTCGCGGCCGTTATGGCCGTGGGTGCAGGTAATCCCGAGGCGGGCGGGGTCATGCGCACAGGGCAGCAAAATTGAAGCATAGTTTGAACGAATCAGCCACGTCTGCAACTGGGCAGTCTATTGAATTACCAGAGGTTTTGGCGCAACGTCGCGCCGGTGTTTTACTCCATCCCAGTTCATTGCCATCTTCGGTTGCGGGGCAGGTTGGCGGCACGCTTGGTCTCGCAGCCTACCGTTTTGTCGAGCACCTCGCTGCGTGTGGGGTGAGTGTGTGGCAAATGCTGCCACTTGGTCCGACGCATAGCGATGGTTCGCCCTATCAATGCTTGTCCTCTCATGCGGGTAGTCCGGGCTTCATTGACTATGCCTTGCTAGGCGAGCAGGCGGCATGGTGCCCAGCCGATGCCACAAACCTTGCGGGCGCATGGCAAGGCTTTGAGCGGCAGGCGGATGCCGAGGCCAAAGCTGATCTGGCCGGCTTTGTGAGCAGGGAAGCGCACTGGCTGGAGGATTACGCCCTGTTTGTGGCCTTGCGCGAGCAGCAGGGAATGCGCGCCTGGTTTGATTGGCCGCAAGCCTTGCGTGAACGAGAGCCAGAGGCTTTGCAGCAGGCGCGTGGCGAGCTGCATGCACGCATCGAACAGTTGTATTTTGAGCAGTACCTGTTTTTCCAACAATGGTTTGCCCTGCGTGCTTATGCCCATGCGCACGGCGTGCTGCTGTTTGGCGATATGCCGATTTATGTGGCGCATGATTCTGCTGAAGTTTGGGCACAACCGGAGCTATTCAGTGTCGATGCGCAAGGCCAATGCGAAACCGTGGCGGGCGTCCCGCCGGATTACTTCTCCGCCACCGGTCAACGCTGGGGCAACCCGCTGTATCGCTGGGAGCGGCATGAAGCCGACGGCTTCGCCTGGTGGAAAGCGCGCTTCGCCACCCAGCTCAAACTGTTCGACATCATCCGCATCGACCATTTCCGTGGGCTGGAAGCGTACTGGTCGATTCCAGCGGAATGTGAAACCGCGATGGATGGTGAGTGGGTATTGGCACCGGGCGAAGCCTTGCTCAGCTGCTTGCGTGAAACCTTTGGAGCTTTACCCGTAGTGGCCGAAGACCTGGGCATCATCACCGAAGAAGTGACCGCCCTGCGCCAGAAGCACGGCCTACCGGGAATGCGCATTCTGCAATTCGCCTTCGATGGTGGTGCAGACAATCCCTACCTGCCGCACAACCACACTCCGGACAGCGTGGTCTACACCGGCACGCACGACAACGACACCACGCTGGGTTGGTGGGAAGGCCTGGACGAAAGCACGTGCGCGTATGTGCATGACTACCTTTGTGGCGAAGACCTGCCCGAACCGATGCCCTGGCTCTTGATTCGTGTGGCCTTGGAATCCGTCGCCCAGCTCGCCATCATCCCCATGCAAGACCTACTCGAACTGGGCACCGAGGCGCGCATGAACACCCCGGGCACCACGATCGGCAACTGGGCGTGGCAGTACGACGAAACGCAATGCACGCTTGAACGTGCGCAACGAATGCGTGAAGCGATTGCGCTGTATGGGCGCTTGCCGGGTTGACGGATCTTCCAAAAAGCAGCGCCGGCAGCGCCTGCATCTGGGGCGACGCGCTTACATTGCGCTGCATCGCCAGCGAAGTCAGGAACAACCCCAGCTCCGGGTTGCCCATTGCGGGTGGATGGCGTTTACCGTGGAAAATGATGTATCGTTTGATCCAGCCGACATAAGCCTGCCCTGTTCGAATGGCCTTATTGGACAAAGTGGTTTATATGAACCAGTGTGTTACGACCTTAACGAGATTATCAGAGGTGTCCAATAATCTTTTATTTCGCCACATGGTGACTATTTAACGTAGGGCAACAGGCATGTCAGAATCTCTCCATTTTTATAAGTTTAGACCAATAAGTAAGTGGCTAATTGAGTCAGTTGTCCATCGCACAATATTTGCACCAAGGCCAGCTGACTTAAATGATCCATTTGATTGTCAGGTAGACTTAGAAAGAGTTTTTGAGCGAGCAATATCTTTAGCTTCAGATGAAAAACTGAAATTCATCAAATCATTCTATGAAAATAAATCATTTATCGAGAACTGGAAAAACGTAATCAGCACCAAGGGAGTATATTCATTTTCCCTCATAAACAGTGAAATAATTTCTGAGCCGCTTATGTGGTCACATTATGCAGACGAACATAGAGGCGTTTGCATCGAGTATACTCTTCATAAGGAATTTATTACTGAAAATCTTATGGGAGAAGACCGAGATAATGGCTTGGTTGTTTGCAATAGCGTTGAATATCAAGACAATGGGTTTGTAGAGTGTATTTTGAATGCACCTCAAGACCTAGATAAATTCGCCGAAGTTTTGCTGCGCAAGTATCTTTTAACAAAAAGCCCTTCATGGCAGTATGAAAAAGAAGGCAGACTCGTTCTAAGGCAGAGTGGAATCATTAATCTCCCGAAATATTCATTACGTAGAGTATATTTTGGCTTGAGGTCATCGTCTTCAGACGTTAAGTTAATCACTGAGCTTGCGAGAACGTACTCTGGTTGCAATAGTTTTTATCAGATAAAAAAAGGCCATAGTGACTATGAGCTTATATCCGAAGAAATTGTTGCCTAACAAATCGCTCAAGCCAATGGGTAGCCAATAGCCCGCAATGCCTGATGTAGGGCGGGTGCAACCCGCCGAATGTGTACAGATAGATTGCGAGCCATTGTGGGCGCGCGCTCACCCCGCAGCAATAAGCCCACTCTCCGGCCAAGACGATGTTGTTCAACAATGCGTGCATGACGAGGTTGGCCGCAAGTCCGCGAGGTGCATAAGGCTTGCTAATGCGATGCATCCAGCCAATTTTCAATCATCACGCCGGGATAACGCGCAAAATCGCGTACATTGTTGGTGACCAGCGTGACTCCAAGTGACACGGCGTGTGCGGCGATCAATTTATCGAGTTGGTCTTTTTTGCTCTCGCGGGTGGCCATGCGAATACTGCCGTATTCCACGCCCGCCCGCCCATCAAACGCTTCAACCTTGATGTTTTCGATCAACGCGGCAAGATTCTCCCGTTCAAGCGCAGCGTTGGCCGACGCGGCAACGCCGTACTCCAGCTCGGCATAGGTAATCGCCGACATAACGACATCGCCCACCAGACATTGCGCAAAACGCTCGGCAACACTTTGCGGTTGGTGTTTCATCAAGTAAATGCACATATTGGTGTCCAGCATGTAACGGGGCATTACAAGGTATCCCGCTCTGCTTGTTCCTGATCGCCTCGACCTTCTGCCATAAAATCAGGCGAGAAGCGGGCAAATTTACTGAGCACCCCGCTTAATGAGCGCCGCACAGGGCGAATACGAATTTCGTCGCCTTCGCGCACAATTTCCAGCTCCATATCGGTGCGTGCGTAGGCAAGGTCTGCGGGAATCCGCACAGCCTGTGAATTGCCATTTTTGAAAACTCGGGTCGTGTGCATCATTAAGCCCCTTGAGTGGATGTACTTAGTGTGTACATTAGCCGGGGTTTCGGGCTATGTAAAGAGCGCTATTTTTTTTAGCCTAAATCAGGACTTACGCAAAACCTGGATTTAGCTTTCCACGCTCTCGCGCACAAACAACTCAGCCAAAGTCTGAACCTGTTGCTCTCGCGCTTCAGAGGTGTGGAATTCGGTATTCATCACCGACCATTCGGCGTGACTGCGCGCTTTTTTCAATCCATCTGGCAAGGTTCCTTCGCGCCATGTTTTGGCTGCCGGGCTGTCGAGTTGAATGGCTTGCATTGCGGCATGACCGCGTTGTTGCAGGGCATGCAGCAGCCAACTTTGGCGCAAAGCCAGTAGGCGCAGGATGCTGTCGTCCACCGTGAGGGTGCGGTAGCCGCGCAGTTTGCCGAGCACGCGCTCGCCATACAGATTGCCCAATTGCCACAGGCCACCCGCCAGCGCTCCGGCCAACGTTGCCGCGCCGAGGGTCAGGCCACCCAGAACCAGATCGACGCTGATCCCCGCCACCGCACCGGCGACCAGCCCCTGGCTCAGGCGTATGCCCATCTGGCTTAGCGCTTCGGCGCTGAATAAGTCGTTGTCCCAGCGTCCATCAAGCATGGGTAGGCCGCTTAACTGCACATCATCCGGGCGGAAACGGTAGAGCCTGAGCAGCTCGTGCACACAGGCGACTTCGTGTTGGCGCACCTTGTCACGCATCTGTTCGATGGGGACGCGCAGGCTATCTTCATCGGCGTTCGGCACGCTGACGCGGTAGGCGGCAACATCCAGCAGCAGTGCGGCGATGCGTTGAGCTGCGGCCTGACTGCGTTCATCGGCTTCGACTTGACGCGCCTGAATCAGGCGTTGCAAGGCGGGCGCATGGGCATCGAGCATCAGGGCGAGTTTGGCGAACAGGCGCTGTTCGCCGTCGATCTCGGGGGTTACGGTGTCAAAGCCGATCACACTGTGTAAACCCAGTCGCGCCAGGGAGGTGCGCCATGCCTCGGCGTGGTTGTCCGCGCTCTGGATAAAATTCAGCACCGGCAACAGTGGTTTGCCGCAGGCGGCGAGAATGCTCAACTCATCGCGGTATTTGGCCAGCACCGGGTCGCGCACATCAATCACCACCAAACCGGCATCCGAAGCGAGGAGCTGGCGCAGCACTTTGGATTCTTGTTCAAAGCGGGTGTGCGCTTCTGGGCTGGCGAGAAAGCGGGTGATGCGTGCCGGGCCATCCAGACGTTCGTTGGGCAGGGATTGGCTTTCGATCACGTCCAGCAGGCTCATCGCATCTTCCAGACCCGGCGTGTCGTAGAGCTCGATAATGGCCTCATCCTCGGCCATCAGGCGCGCGCCTTCGACATGCCGGGTGGCGCTGGGGCGGGCGGAGACTTCACCAAAGCCGGTGTCATGGGTGAGGGTGCGCAGCAGCGAAGTTTTGCCGGTGTTGGTATGGCCGACCACGGCGAGCTTGAGCGGGGTCATGCGGCGGCACCCTGCAACCAGAGGTGCGCGCTTGCATCGTCCAATAGCGCATCATTCGGCCAGCCCGCTGCACGCAGGCTGCTGCGCCAGAGTGCGCTGCGCTCATGGTCATGCACGAGCCAAACCAGCGCTGTGGCGCTGTGTTGTGCCAGTTGATTGATAAAGCTCAGGCTGCCACGATCCGGGGAAAGGCGACTATCCACGGCGATGAGCAGACTGCCGGGTGGGGCGGCGTTGAGTGTGTCTAGTAGACGTTGGCGTTCTTCACGGCTTTCGATGCGCGGAAAGATATTGAATTGCCCCGCGTTGCTGGGCGGCCAGGGCAGGTCGTCAGCCAGCTCAAATCCGACCAGTGCCGGGCGTGCGCCATCGCCTGCGCCATGTGCAGACCATGCGTGCAGCTTTGAGCTGGGCAACGCGGCGGGGGCGGGGTCGACCACGCCCAGGGCTTGGCTGTCTTGATGCAGACGGGCGCGCAGCATGGCGTAGCCGGGTTGTTGCAGGTCTAAACGCAGCTTGGCAAGGCCGTGTTTCCACAGGCCAAAACTCAGCGCCAGGGCGAGCAGACGCGGGAGTAGGCCATACAGCAGCATGCAGCCAATAAGCCACGATGCCCAGGCATGGCGCGCCAGTTCGGATTGCGTCGTGTGGCTGCTGCCGCTGGCAAGAATCATCTCCGGGCTGGGCGTGGCAAAGCCGAGCAGGGCGGGGAACTTGCCCAGCAGGGTGACAAAATCCACGAAGATGCTGCCGGGCAGAATGGTGGTTTCCCAGACGAAGACATGCCGTTGGGTGGCGAGCATCAGCAGCAGCCCCAATACGGCGGCGGCCAGTGCCAGTAGCCAAAGCCCATGACTCAGGCTGCCCATGCCCCAACGCAGCAGGCGGTGGTGGCCAAGCAGGCTGAGCAAGGCTTGACCGAGATGCAGGCGTTCGAGGGATTGACCGGGTAGATGAGCTTGTAGCCAAAGACCCAGCTGCCCCAGCCCTGTTTGCCCACGACTGCCGGGCAGAAGGATGAAAACCAGCCATGCCACAAGGCTGAGCATGGGGACAAAAAGCAGGGCGAGCACCATCCACACCACGTTCACCATGCGCCCGTCGGCGGTATGTGCGCCGACGTTGATGAGGCTCAGCGCGGAAAAAAAGCCGCTCAACAGGGCGAGGAGGCTGAAGATCATCACGATCCAGCGCGCCTGGGTCTGCCATGTGCGCATTTCGGTCAGCCAGCGTGGATAGTGCGCGCGGATCAGGCGTTCAGCACGCAGCAGAATGCGGGTTTCCGTGTCGTGCGTCGCCGTGCTCAGTGCAGGCAAGAGCGCCGCATCATCCATGACACCATGCTCCGCCTCATGCCGACGCAGGGTTTCAGCCAGCCAGCGCCGCTCAAATGCAGTGAGTGGATTGGGCATCGCTACACGTTTTTTTAGTTTTTTGTAGGGGGGAGAAGCGCAGCGCATCCACCGAGCGAGCCTCTGTGTTCTCTGTGGCAAAGATGGTCTTCATTGCGCTTCGTTTACAGGAAATACAGCAAGACCAGCGAGCCGAACACAATGCGATACCAGGCGAAGCCGACAAAACTGTGACTGGAAACATAGCGCAGCAGGAAGCGCACGGCGGCCAGGCCGGAAATGAAAGCCATGACAAAGCCGACCGCAATCATGCCCATGTCCTCGCTGTGCAGGTGGGCGGCATTTTTGTACAGATCGTAGGCCACGGCGGCGAACATGGTGGGAATGGCGAGGAAAAATGAGAATTCGGTGGCCGCCGTGCGCGACAGCCCGAACACCATGCCACCCATAATGGTTGCGCCGGAGCGTGAAGTGCCGGGAAACAAAGCCACACTCTGCGCCAGCCCGACCTTGAGCGCATCGCTCCAACGCATGTCGTCTACGCTGTGGATGCGTGGAGCGGGTTTGTAGCGCTCGATCAACAGAATAATGAAACCGCCGACAATCAGCGCTGCGGCCACGGTCAGCGGGCTGAACAGGTATTCCTTGATGAGCTTGTGAAACAGCAGGCCGAAGACCACGGCGGGGATGAAGGCGATCATCAGGTTCACGGTGAAACGCTGTGCACTAGGTTCGCTGGGCAGCCCCTTGACCACGCTGAAAATTTTGGCGCGGTAGTGCCAGCAGATGGCGAAAATGGCGCCGAGCTGGATGGCAATGGTGAAGACCTTGCCCGCTTCGTCGTTATAGCCCAGCAGATCCTGGGCAATGATGAGATGCCCAGTGGAGGAGATGGGCAGGAACTCAGTTGCGCCTTCAAGTAGGCCGAGAATGGCGGCCTTCAATAACATCCAGATATCCATAATGTCTCGGTTTGTGTAGGTGCGAATTCATTCGCACATGTTGCAGCGTGGTGTGCGAATGAATTCGCACCTACATTTAGCCCTCTGTGTCCTCTGTGGCTAAATTCGACTTATTCTTCTTCCAGCAAAAGCAGGTCAAGTATGCGTTCATACACGGCGGCAAGGCGATCCAGGTCTTCCACGCCGACGCATTCGTTCACTTTATGAATGGTGGCGTTGAGCGGGCCAAGTTCAATCACTTCTGAGCCGGTGGGGGCAATAAAGCGCGCATCCGAGGTGCCGCCGGAGGTGGAGGGTTTGGTTTCCACGCCTAGCACATCGCGAATGGCAATCTGTACTGCATCGACCAGCGCGCCATCGGAACGGGTGAGGAAGGGCAGTCCAGACAGGTTCCAGTCAAGGGTGTAGTTAAGCTTGTGACGCTCAAAAATGGCGCTAATGCAGGCTTGCAGGCGTTCCACCGTCCATTCGGTGTTGAAGCGGATATTGAACTCCACCGACAACTCGCCGGGAATGACATTGTTTGCGCCGGTGCCCGCATTGATATTGGCAATTTGTAGGCTGGAGGGTGGGAAGTGTGCGTTGCCCTTGTCCCATTCAGTGCTGACGAGTTCGGTAAGGGCGGGGGCGGTGCGGTGCACAGGGTTGTCGGCCAGATGTGGATAGGCGACATGGCCTTGCACGCCATGAACTTTGAGTCGCCCAGTCAGCGAACCGCGTCGGCCAATTTTGAATTCATCGCCCAGCACCGTGCGGCTGGAGGGTTCGCCAACAATGGCGTAGTGAATTTTATCACCGCGCTTTTCCAGGGTTTCGATGACTTTGACCGTGCCATTGACGGCAACGCCTTCTTCATCGGAAGTCAGAAGAAAGGCGATTGAGCCTTCGTGGTCGGGGTGGGCGTGTACAAAACGTTCGGCCGCCACGGTCATGGCCGCCAAGCCACCTTTCATATCCGCTGCGCCGCGTCCGTAGAGCACTCCATCCTTCACGGTGGGGATGAAGGGTGGCGATGTCCATGCGCTTTCTGCGCCCGTGGGCACCACGTCGGTATGTCCGGCAAAGCAGAGCAGCGGGGGGCGTGTGCCGCGCCGCGCCCACAGGTTGAGTACGCCGCCATGCGGCATCCATTCGAGCGTGAAGCCATGCTTTTCCAGACGTTCCGCGAGTAGAGCCTGGCAGCCAGCATCGTCGGGCGTGAGCGAGCGGCGGGAAATCAGCTCGCTCGCAAGTTTGAGTACGTCGGACATGGCTTAATCCTTGGGTTGGAAGGCTTTGAGGTATTCGTTTTCGATGAAACCCGCTAGAACACGGCCATCCGGCAATACAGTGATCGGGCGGCGAATCAGGTTGGGGTGGTCGTGCAGAAGGCGCAGTACTTTATCACGAGACAAGTCGGCCTTGAGTTCGTCGGGCAGGCTGCGCCAGGTGGTACCGGTTTTTTTCAGCAGAGTTTCCCAGCCCAGAGTGGCTTCCCAAGCGATGAGTTCCTCTGGTGTGATGGGGGTTTTTTTGTAGTCGTGAAACACGACTGCAACCTCGTGCTGCGCAAGCCAGGCACGGGCTTTTTTGACTGTGGCGCAGTTTGGAATGCCGTGTACATGGATGCTCATAATGTATAACCAGTTTTTGTTGTTAATGTTTTATAAGTGTATTTTTGACACCCAGATGGAATATACCTAGACTCAGACTCGAATTGATACAAGCATCAATTCATATGGCAAAACCGTGCGAAAGCCGGTGACGCAAAGCCACGGGTCGTACCCTAGCGGACGATAGCCGGGTTGCCGTAAATCGCAAGATTGACGTTCCGCGCTCATCTGTTTTCGTGATTGTCCATCAAGTTTTATCCAAAAGGGCATATCACATGACAAATTTCACCCATTTATTCACAAAAAAGGCCAGTGCTATTGCGCTCGGGGTCGCATTGAGTCTGGGTCTGGTGCAGACGGTTCAGGCTTATCAGGTTCAGGCAGGAAAAATCTACAACGATGCGGGACAGCGTGTTCAGCTCAACGGTGTGAACTGGTTTGGTTTTGAAACCACTAGTCATGCGCCGCACGGACTCTGGGCGCGCAACGCGGACGATATGATCGCTCAGATGAAGTCGCTGAACATCACTGCAGTGCGTCTGCCTGTCGCGCCGGGTACTCTACGTGGGTATGGCGTGACCAGTGTTGATTTTGGTCTGAATCCGAATCTTGCCAACCTGAACGGCTTGCAGACGCTGGACTACATCGTCAACAAACTCGATCAGGCCGGCATCTATATCCTTCTTGACCATCATCGCCCTGATGATTATGCGATTTCCGAACTGTGGTACACCGACAGTTATTCCGAAGCGCAGTGGATTGCTGATCTTGAGTTCATGGCGGATCGTTACAAGAACGTAACGCATGTGTTTGGTATTGATCTGAAAAACGAGCCGCATGGTCGTGTGACCTGGGGTACGGGCAATGTGGCGACGGACTGGAATCTTGCTGCTGAGCGCGCCTCAGCTGCGGTGCTGGCCAAGAGTCCGAATCTCGTGGTGTTTGTTGCAGGCATTGACGAGCAGGCGACATGCTCCAGTCCGCACGCGCATGGATGGGGCGGAAATCTTGAGCCTTTACGCTGCATGCCATTGAGTATTCCGCAGAACAAGCTTGTGCTGACACCGCATTTCTATGGCCCTGACGTGTATATGTACAGCTATTTCAATGCGCCAGACTTCCCGTTAAACATGCCCGCCATTTGGAATACCAATTTTGGTTTTGCCAAGGATTTGGGTTATGCGGTTATCCCAACCGAGTTTGGCAGCCGTTACGGTCACGATGGTGGACTAGCCTTGGACAAGGTTTGGTTTGATGCGGCGATCGACTTCCTGGTGCAGAAGGATATGCGGGATGGCTTCTTCTGGTCGTGGAATCCGAATAGCTCGGATACCGGCGGATTGTTGCAAAACGATTGGACAAATGTGTGGACGGACAAGTTGGCAAAGCTTCACCAACTTTGGGGTGTAACGACACCAACCCCAACCCCGACGCCAACACCAACACCAACACCAACACCAACACCAACACCAACACCAACACCAACACCAACACCAACACCAACACCAACTTTACCCGTTCTTACAGGCAATGAGATCAACGTTCAGCGCAGCGTGGATTCGGATTGGGGCTCAGGCTACTGTGTGACCTATACAGTGCAGAATATCAGTACGCATGAAGGAACTTGGACAACCACGTTTGGCTTCCATGATCGCATGGACAATGGCTGGAATGCGGCCTTGAGTGTCGAGGGTACCAGTATCAAGGCCAAGGGTGCAGGTTGGAACGACAGTTTGCGGGCGGGTGAATCCACCCAGTACGGCTACTGCGCATCACGCACCCAGCCGGGCGCGGGCGGTGTGACCCCGAGCGAGTTGCCCGCACAGTTGACGGTTTTAGCCGATTGGGGCACGGGGTACTGCATGGCGGTGCGTGTCAGCAATACGACGGGCGATGTGCTGCCCTGGACAACGAACTTTGCCATGCAGGGCACAATCGCAGCGAGCTGGAGCGCGCGCCTGACTCAAAACGGTACACAGGCCTCTGCTCAGGGCGAGGACTGGAATGCCTATCTGCAACCCGGTGCTGCGACTGAATTTGGCTTTTGCGCGAACCGCTGAAGCCTGATTCAGGCCTGTCCAAGGATGGACAGGTGTGATGGTTCGGCATCTCGTAGTTGATGATTCCTGAACCATATTGCCCAAACCAAGCATCAACCCCGCGCATGTGCAGCGGGGTTTATTTTTTTGCGCTGGTCTGATGTGTCTCTAGCTCGTGTTTCAGAGCGTGTGCCTCAGGGAGTGCGCCTTTGGAACGGCGAGCCTGGAGTCAGTTCGGCGGATTGAGCGACCCGGTCGTCTCGATAATATGCAGATCACCACAGGTGTTTGCGCGATGCATGACGACAGTTCCATCGGTCAGGTGACACTCGACGGCGTGCAGCGCGCCCAGATCGAAGGCCTTGGCCATGCTCATGGCATGGGTGTAGAGCGCGCAACTTATGGCAGCGAGAAAATCTCCATCCGCCTCGGATCCACCTTCGGCCAGTACGACCTCGGAGTGGGGCATTCCCATGGCATCCACGCGCCAAAAAACGGGACGGGTTCGAGTGGTATTTTGTGCAGGTTCTTGGGCTGACTTTTGCATAGAGCTGAGACCTCATGATTCGCACAACGAGATAGGCATGTTAATAGTGTGTCTATTGACTGCAGGCCAATCGTTTTTCCCTATGTATGGGTCAAATTCATTGATGTTATGGTGACTTCGAATTGTTGCAGCTTCGTTTTACTCGCGTGATTTTCCGAAGAAAAGCTTCAGACTGAAGGTTCTTGTCAGAACCTGCGCACGATTTTGATCAACGCGTGCACTGCGCTGTTCAGCGGGATTGTGGATAGTCGCTCAGACGTATTTCAGTGGTCTGTCAGGGCAGGCGTTGGATGCATTCCAGATAAAGACGCTCATCCGGCTCATGCCCAGAGGCATCCTGCAAGGTGCGCAGCAGGCAGGCAATCATGCGGTGTTCGCTTTCCATCACATCGCCCGTGCGTCGTAGCAGCTTTTCATAGGCGGCACGAATCCCGGCGGGGCGATCGGTGCTGATTTGCTCGCGCAGGCCGAGGTGCATCCCCAGATGGAGGAAGGGATTGCTGCTGCCCTGTTCGCTGGACTCTTCAAAGGCGAGGGCGCGCTCTTCATCACTCAGCAGCGCGTGGTATTCGGGGTGCATGGCAATCACGTCGGCGATCATGTGTTCAAGAGCATCCATGGGTAGGTTCTGCAGGCGTTTTTGCCAGGCGTGTACATACATCAGGCGCAATTTGTTGCGGTCGTTGGAAAAAATCATGATGCGATAAGTCCTGCGCAGGGCGCGGTTTTGAGTTTGAAACCACACAGGTCACATACTGGGCATTCGCCACATTTTGGATTGCGCGCGGTGCAGGTGTAGCGGCCATGCAAAATCAGCCAGTGGTGCGCGTCCAGCATGAATTCCTTGGGGATGACCTTCATAAGCCGCTCTTCCACGGCGCGCACGTCTTTGCCGGGGGCAAGGCCGGTGCGGTTGGCGACGCGGAAAATGTGGGTATCCACCGCCATGGTGGGCTGACCGAAGGCGGTGTTGAGGATCACATTGGCGGTTTTGCGACCCACGCCGGGGAGTTCTTCGAGTTCTGCGCGGGTTTGTGGAACGTCGCTGTGGTGCTTGTCCAGCAGCAGGCGGCACAGGCCGATAATGTTTTTGGCCTTGGTTTGATACAGGCCGATGCTTTTGATGTAGTCGCGCAGGCGCTCTTCACCAAGGTCGAAGATGGCTTGTGGCGTGTTGGCGACAGGAAAAAGGCGGCCAGTGGCCAGGTTGACCCCCTTGTCAGTCGCCTGGGCAGAAAGCACGACGGCGACCAGTAGCTCGAATGCCGAGCTGTAGTTTAGTTCGGTGACAGGCTTGGGATTGAGGGCGCGCAGGCGTTCAAAGAACTGGCGGCGGGTGGTGGTATTCATTGGCTAGCTCGAATGTTTCATATAGGACTTACGCAAAAGTGTTCCAGCAAGGCAAGGCGCCGAAGACAGTACACCGAGTACGGCGAGGCGCTTGAACGCCGCTGGGGCGGTTTTGCGTAAGTCCTATCATAAATTCGCGCGATGATCGCGCAGGATATTGTTCGTACAAGGGATTTTTCGAAGGAGCGCCGTATCGGGCTATACGGTCGAGTGAGGAAAATTCCTTGTACGGACAAGAGACAAGCGAGGGCGGGTGTAATTTGTGAAACATTCGGGCTATGGGGCATGGATTAGTTGTGGCGGTGGTACGATAACAAAAAACGCTAGAAGGTCGGGTGCGCATGAGCTTGATGTATGGGTTGGTTCGTCGGGGTTTGTTTATGTTTCCGCCTGAAACAGCGCATGAGCTCTCGCTTGAAATGATGCGGCTGACGCTGCGCGGTGGCTTGGCGCGGATGATGCGCGCGCGCGTGACGGATCGTCCGTGTGAGGTCATGGGGCTGAACTTCCCCAATGCGGTGGGGCTGGCGGCGGGCATGGACAAGAACGCACGCTACATTGACGCCTTGGGCAGCCTTGGTTTTGGCTCGGTCGAGGTGGGGACGGTCACGCCGCGCCCCCAGCCCGGTAATCCAGCGCCGCGCCTGTTTCGTCTGCCCAAGGCTCGCGCGATTATCAATCGCATGGGTTTCAATAATCTTGGCGTGGAGCAGTTCATTGCCAATGTTGAACACAGCCGTTTTCGCGAGCAGGGTGGCATTCTTGGGCTGAATATTGGCAAGAATTTTGATACGCCGCTGGAGAAGGCGGCGGATGATTATATTTTTTGTCTGCGCAGGGTGTATGCCCATGCGTCCTATGTCGCGGTGAATATTTCCTCGCCGAATACAGCGGGTTTGCGTGGTTTGCAGCACGGCGAGGTGTTTGATGATCTACTGTCCAAACTAAAAGTGGAGCAGCAACGCCTGACCGAGCAGCATGGACGCTATGTGCCGCTGGCGGTGAAGGTTGCGCCGGATTTGGATGTGGACGAGATCCAGTCGATTGCTGACACCTTGCGTCGTCAAGGCATTGATGGCCTGATCGCGACCAACACCACGCTTAGTCGTGAGGGGGTTGAGGGACTGCCTCACGCTGAGGAGAAAGGCGGACTGTCGGGCGCGCCATTGTTTGTGCGTTCCACTGAAGTGGTGCGTCAGTTCAGTGCTGCGTTGGCGGGTGAATTACCGATTATTGCGGTGGGTGGGATTATGTCTGCTGCGGACGCGCAGGCCAAAATCGCGGCTGGGGCAAGTCTGGTGCAGATTTATACCGGCTTTATCTATCAGGGGCCGGAGTTGATTCGGGAGATTGCACAAGGCTTGGCACCCAAGCCGTTTGTATGTGGTTTGGGGTGATGTCTTAGTAGGGTGCGCCGTGCGCACCGTTGAGGTTTGGTGCGTGTGGCGCACCCTACGGATTGATTTTTAAGAGGAGTGGTGCATGGCGGCTCAATTGATGGATGGTAAGCGGGTGGCGGAGGATGTCTTGGCTGGAGTGCGCGCTGGCGTTGAACAGCTTATGGCGCAAGGACTGCGCGCGCCGGGGTTGGCGGTGATTCAGGTGGGCGATGATCCCGCTTCCAAGGTGTATGTGGGCAATAAGCGGCGCGCCTGTGAGCGTACCGGGATTATTTCGACCGCTTTTGATCTGCCTGCGACCACGAGCATGGACGAGTTGCTGGCGCTGATTGAGCGCTTGAATGCGGATGCGTCAATTGATGGGATTTTGGTGCAGCTTCCCTTGCCGCCGGGCTTGAATAGTGCGGCGGTGATTGAAGGCATTGCACCGCATAAAGATGTGGATGGTTTTCACCCCTACAACGTCGGACGCTTGGCGCAGCGTATGCCCGGTTTGCGTCCGTGCACGCCGTTTGGGGTGATGCGCTTGCTGGAAACCTATGCGATTGATCCCAAAGGCATGGAGGCGGTGATTGTAGGCGCCTCCAATATTGTGGGGCGTCCGATGGCGCTGGAATTGCTGCTTGCTGGCGCGACGGTCACAGTTACCCATCGTTTTACCAAGGATTTGGCGGCGCATGTAGCGCGGGCTGATCTATTGGTGGTTGCGGCGGGCAAGCCGGGCTTGGTGAAAGGCGAATGGGTCAAGCCGGGGGCGGTGGTGATTGATGTGGGCATCAATCGTCTGGCTGATGGCTCATTGGCGGGGGATGTGGTGTTTGACACGGCGAGCGAGCGCGCAGGCTGGATTACGCCGGTGCCGGGTGGGGTAGGGCCTATGACAGTGGCGATGTTGATGTGGAATACCTTGCAGGCTCGACTGGGCATTCGTTGAACGTGCCTGCGTCAAGCGCAATGGTTTTTTTTTCGTCTATATTCAGCCAGAGTGTAACGGCGTAAACGTAAACCTGTTTCAGGTCAGAGGTTGGCAATGTTAAATCTGGGTCTTCGTTTATGGCTTTATGCGGTGACACTTTTATGCCTGAACGGCCTAAACGGTGTGGCGTGGGCTGATGAAACGAGGTCAACTGGGGCACAAAATACCAAGGTGAATGTGCCGCTGATTGTTGGTGTGGCACCGCATACCAGCGTACGTGAATTGATTGCTGACTATCAGCCGTTGCGCCATTTTTTGCAAAAAGCATTGCAACGTGATGTGAGCGTGGTCACAGCGCCTAATTTTGATGAATACCTGCGGCGTGCGCTGGCAGGGCGTTATGATCTGGCGATTACCACTGGGCATCAGGCGCGCCTTCTGCAAACGGATGCAGGTTATTTACCCTTGGTGACCTATCAGGCCGATTTTTCAGGGATTGCCGTGGTGGCTGCATCAGGAAAAATCAAGCAAGCCAAGGATTTGAGCGGACAGAGCGTTGCTAATCTGAGTCCTACAAGTCTGGTAACCCTTTGGTCGTCGCACTGGTTGCAAGAGCAGGGCGTGGTCGGTGAACGGATGCATTATATCAGTGCTTCGGACAGTATCGCGGAACTCGTGCTGGCGGGTGAGGTTGCTGCGGGGTTTTTATCGCAGTCAAATTACGACCGGCTTGGTGCTGATGTTAGAGCCAGGTTACATATTCTCGCGCATAGCCCGCTATTTGTTGGCCGAGTTTATATGCTTAACCCACGTTTAGAGGATGATCGTGCTCGCTTTTTGGCGGCTCTGGAGGCTTTTGCCAACGCGCCGGAGGCACAGGCGTATTTTACGCGCACAAAACTTCTGGGTTATCGCCCATTAAACCCAGGAGAACTGGAAATGATGGAGCCTTATGCTCAGGCTTTACGTCTTTTGCTCGCCCCATCTATTGTTGAGAAGGCTGGATCATAAATGCTACTCAAATCGATAGTTCCCAAAACAGTGCATGCTCGTCTGCTGGTGTTGGCTATGCTGGTGCAGATTGTGATGTTGGCGGTCTTGATCGGGCGAACATCTGACATTTATGAGGAAGGTTTACTCGCGCAAGCCAACGGCTGTATTGGACGTTTGACCCCCGCGCTGGAGGCTGCCCTGATTGCCCCCTTGTTGCAGGAGGATATGGTCACCGTTCAAAGCGTGTTGAATCTCGCCAGCCAGGCTCCGGGCATTGTTTACCTAGGTCTTGAAAGCCCAACGGGGGCTCTGCTTGGTTCGGTAGGCTGGCCCAAAATGCAGGCGTTCCCAGAACCGACTCTCAATTTAACCAAGTCGATGGACATGCTGAATGGGCGCATGGATGCGCTCATTCCTCTGCGCATCGATGATCAGAACTTAGGCCATTTACATATCGGTTTGGATCTTCAGCATATTAAGCAAGCGCGGCGAGACTTGCTCTGGCAGGCCGGTTTGATCGCGATGCTGGCTATTTCTTTGACCGTAATATCTCTGGGCATTATGGGGCAATTGCTCACCCGAAAGTTCATGCGTTTGACGGAGGCCAGTGAGTTGATCGCTCGCGGTGAGTTTGTTTTCAAGCCTTTAACTGAAGGCGCGGATGAAGTTGGACGCATGGGCGCAGCCTTTAATGCGATGGCACATGCTCTGCAACAGCGCATGCTGGATAACGAAGCCACCCACGTCCTGCTCACGCATGAAAAAGAGTTTTTACAAGTCACGCTGAGTTCGATTGGCGATGGAGTTATAAGCTTTGACCTGGAAGGCAGGGTGGTGTTTTTTAACCCAGCGGCTGAAGTATTAACGGGATGGGCGCTGCTTGAAGCGAAAGGGCAACCCGCTGAGGTTGTTCTTGACTTGGTGCATGGCGACACAGAACAACCGATTGAAAACCCCGTGCTACGCTGCTTGCGTGAGCGCAGCCTTGCCCGTTTGGATGCGAATGCCCTGCTCATTACTCGCGATGGACGACGCTTGTTTGTGTCGGATACGGTTGCCCCCATTCTCGACGCACACGGTGATTTAAGTGGCGTGGTTTTGGTGCTCCAGGATGTGAGCACCAAGCGCGAGATGCTGGAGGAAATGCACTGGCAGGCTAATCATGACAGCCTGACTGGTTTGATGAACCGGCGCAGTTTCGAGGCGCAGTTGCGCCAGCTCATCGACATGGAAAAGGATGATCGCGCAACGCACGCGGATCACGCTCTGATGTATATCGACCTGGATCAATTCAAAATCGTGAATGACACCAGCGGGCACATGGCCGGCGATGAATTGCTGCGTCAGGTGACGTTTTTAATGCAGCAAACCCTGCGCAAAAGCGATGTTTTTGCGCGTTTGGGTGGAGATGAGTTTGGTGTGCTATTGCCCAATTGCCCTGAAGAACGCGCTCTAAATATCGGTAATGCTTTGCGTGAAGCGATTCATGATTTCCGTTTTGTCTGGCGCGATAAGGTGTTTCAGATTGGTGTGTCAATAGGCTTGGTGATGCTGAACCGTGATATGCACTCCACCGCCGAAGTGTTGAGTTCGGCCGATGTGGCCTGTTATGCCGCCAAGGAAGAGGGGCGGAATCGTGTGCATTTGTATCGCTCTGACGATACAGCGATCTTGAGTCGGCGCGCGCAAATGCTGGTGGCTTCGGGGTTGCGCGAAGTGCTGCGCGAAGATCGCTTTTTGCTCATGGTGCAGGAAATCCATCCCATGAGTGTCGAAGCCAAAAGCCTGAATATGCGGCATTTTGAAGTGTTGTTGCGTTTGCGTAATGAGCAGGGTGACATCATGCCGGCGGACAGCTTTATCCCCGCCGCTGAGCGCTATGGAGTGATGCCGCACATCGACCGTTGGGTGATCCGTCATACCTTACGTCAAGCGGCGCAAGTGTGCGCCAGTGGCCGAGTCCATTTATCCATCAATCTTTCTGGTTTGTCGATTATTGATCCACTGATGCCGGAATATATTCGCTTGGAAATATTGTCGAGCAATATCGACCCACGTGTGATTTGCTTTGAAATTACCGAAACCTCGGCGATTAGTTATTTGAGTCAAGGCGTGGAATTTATGCGCCAAGTCCAGGCGACGGGTTGCCAATTTGCATTGGATGATTTCGGTAGTGGCATGTCGTCATTCGGTTATCTTAAAACCCTGCCGGTGCAGTGTTTGAAGATTGATGGCTCGTTTGTACGCGATATGTTGCACGATCCGCTTGATCGAACCTTGGTTGAAACCATTCACCATATCGGCAAAGTCATGGGTATGAAGACCATTGCTGAGTACGCTACGAGTATGGAGCATGTCGCGGTGCTGGAGGCCGTTGGTGTGGACTTTGTACAGGGTTATGCGTTGTCCAGACCGGAATTGATGAGCCAGGTTTTTGCAGATATTCGCGATGAACAAGCCTTGACGACACTCCCGATAATGACCGACCCATCTTGATTTCGACTTGATGATCCAGCTTGATGACTAGGACACCTTGGTTTCCCGCCGGGCAGGCAGCGCGTGACTGTCATGTTGTGGTGATTGGTGCGGGTATCGCAGGGGCAAGTGTGGCGCGCAGCTTGGCTGAGCGTGGCTTTGCCGTGCAGGTCTTGGAGCGCCATGCGCTTCCCGCCCAAGAGGCTTCGGGCAACCCTGCGGGGATCGTATTGCCGGTATTAAGCCGCACGGGCAATGCATTAAGCCATTTGACTCGGCTGGGCATGGCGTATGCCCAGCAGCGCATGAGCGCACTGATGCAGGACGATATGCGAGTCGATTGGCAGCCCAGCGGTGTATTGCGCTTGGCGCGCAATCCGCGTCATGCAGCGCAGCAGGAAAAAATTGCCGCGCAATGGGATTTTCCAGCGGACTTTGCGCGCTGGGTGAGTGCGGAGGAGGGCACAGCCTTGGTTGGCGTGCCGGTGGAGCAGCCTGGATGGTGGTTTGCCGGTGGCGGCTCGGTGTGCCCGCCAGCCTTGGTGCGGGCTCTTTTGCAGCACGAGGGCATTGCCCTGCATACCGGAATTGAGGTCGGCCAATTGCGCCGCGAAGCGGATGAATGGAGCGTATTGGATACACACGGCACCGTGTTGGCGCGCAGTGAAAACGTGATTTTGGCCAATGCCTATGACGCCTTGCATCTATTGCCTGATGAATATGCCCAAGCTCTGCCTCTGGCTGCCATTCGTGGGCAAATCAGTCTGGCTTCTGTGTCGAGTGACGCGCAGGCTTGGACTCGGCTACACGCCGTGGCCTGCCGTGAAGGTTATGTGATTCCGGAACGCGACGGGCAGGTGTGTTTCGGCGCAAGCTTCGCCCACCAGGCGAATGGGCGCGAGCCGTCCGAGGCGGAACACCAGGGCAATATCGAGCGTTTGCAGGCGATTTTTCCGCAGGCCAAGTCCTTGCATCCTGCGCAGCTTGCTGGGCGGGTGAGCTACCGTTGCGCCACGCCCGATCGTGTGCCCATGCTCGGGCCGCTGCATGATGCGCTGAGCTTTCGTGAGCGTTTTGCCCACCTGCATCTTGGCGGCACGGCGCAGCGTTTTTCCATGGCGGATGTGCTGCCCGGCCTGTGGTTGAATCTCGGACATGGCGCACGCGGTCTGGTGTGGGCGGGTGTGCTGGGTGAGGCGTTGGCCTGCATGATAAGCGGTGAAACACAGCCCTTGCCGCAGGATTTAATCCACGCCCTGCATCCGGCACGCTTTGACTATCGGCTGATGCGCACAGCGCCGGCGCATCGCAAGGCGTGGGTTGTCGCGGAAGAGGCTGAATGAACGAAGATTTGCGGGCGTATGGCCTACCCGTAACGGACGCTCAGCACACAATAATTACGCTCGCCATCCGGGAGCTGCACCCGGATCTCATCGCCCTCGCAGCGACGCAACAGCGCACGCGCCATGGGCGAGTCCAGGCTGATCCAGTTGCGCTTGGGGTCAAATTCATCCGGGCCGACGATGCGTAGCTCGATTTCTACGCCCTCATCGTCTTCAAGCTGCACCCAAGCGCCAAAAAAGATGCGTGAGGTGTCGGAAGGTTGAGCATGAACCACGGTCATGCCCTCCAGCCGTTTGCGTAAAAAACGAGCGGTCACCCATCGCGGCGGCCTCGGACACGGCTTGTACCACCTTGGGACGCTGTACGCGCCAAAGCTCGTTCAGCTCATCGGTCAGGCGGGCATGACCTTCGGGGGTGATGTATTTGGAGGTGCTCATGGCATATCAATCCTAAAGTTAGCCACAGAGGTCACAGAGCCCACAGAGAAAAAATCCAAAGACATGATTTATCTCGGTGAGCTCTGTGATCTCTGTGGCTAAAAAAAATTAGGCTTTTTCCACGGGGTTCGGCGGCTGCATCTGGCAGGCCTGTACCAGCCCCTTTTTCTCCGTGACCGCCATGCTAATCGCGCGCATGGCTTGATCGACATCTTTGAGGCGATTGTCGCGCAATACACCGCCCGCCGCGCCGGGGTGGCCGCCGCCTTCAAAATACATGCCGGAGATAATGCCGACATCCACGTTCTCGTTGGCGCGCAGCGACATGCGTCCATGCCGCGCCGGGGTGGCCGCCGCCTTCAAAATACATGCCGGAGATAATGCCGACATCCACGTTCTCGTTGGCGCGCAGCGACATGCGTCCATTGCCACCGACACGGATGGCAATATCCATTTGACCGCGCTGTTCCATCAACACCATGACCACGCCACGAAACACATCGTGCGGCCAGTTGAAGAAAATGCCCGTGCGGTAGCTATCAATGCGCAACATGGGAACATCTTCGGGCAGAACGGCATCGGCGGCGAGGCGGTGGAATTTTTCCTTGAGCGTGTTTTCCGGATTTTCACAGAAATCGCTGGCAATACGCTCGCGCAAAAAGCCTTTGCGGTAGTCATACACGCCGCGTTCGAGCTCTTCCAGCGTGGCACCTTGCTCCATCAGTTGGAAAAATGATTCGGTCATGTGGAAGCGATATTCGCGCTTGAGCTCAACCAGCGGTGGGGCGAGCTGGTCGTCCTCCATAATCAATCCAATCAGGTAAATGGCTCGATTAAAGCGCGGATCGTCCTTCAACCAACGGTCGCCAACATCGATGAACTCCGCACGGCTGGCATACAACGCACGTTTGTCATCATCCAGATAAGGCGCAACCGCCTCAAAGGTGAGGCGTGTGGCGCAGCGCTCGGTATCGAGGTAATACCACGCATGTTTTTTGGCGGAATCTTCGCCTGTGGCGTGATGGTCAAGCAGTTGCAACAGCGGTTTGACGGCTTCTTCTTCCGGTTCATCACTGCTGGCGGCCAGCGCGCCCTTGAGCATGGCGGCCATTTCCGGGGAAAGCAGGCTGGATTTAGCGGGCGCTTTGCCAGTTTTTTTGCCACCCGACGGCGTACCTTTGCCTTGGCTCTGAATCCGCTGCGCCACCATGTCGGATTGCTCAGGCGTTAAATTCAGGTCAGTAATCAATAACATACATGGCTCTTTGGCCTTGGACATGTCGTCAAAAATTTGATCCAGCGCATAGGGAATATCACGATAGTCGGCATTGTAATAGCGCGCACGGTAGCCAGCCGCGCGAGTCATGTATTGCGCGCCGTAGCCGTCAAGGTCAATGTGGCTAAGGTGAAAAAGCAGAATATCGGAAGGCTTGGGCAGGATGGGGGTGGTCATGCGGTGGGAGTAGCTTGAAAATAAAGGTGGCTATTGTGCCGCAGTAGGGCGTTTTACCCAACAACGGTTGTGCTGGCCACGCTGGCGGGTTCTTCATGAATCATGATATCGGCGGCGGGATAGGCGGCGCAGAGCGCGGCTTTCACTTGGTCGCCAATGTTATGCGCGGCGCGCAGCGGCAGGCGATCATCAAGCACGATGTACAGCTCAAAGAAATACACATTGCCCGACTGGCGGGTGCGCAGGCTGGCAAGACTGTGCACCCCGGTAATGCCAAGCGCCAGTTCGTGCACATGCTGCACAATCTCGCCTGGGAGCTCGCGATCCATGAGCTGATTGAGCGCCTCGCGAGCGATTTGTACCGCACTCCAAGCAACATAGGCGGCAATCAGCAAGCCGAACAGTGCATCAGCACGCACCATGCCCCAGGTGCTTAGCAGCAGGGCAACGATCACGGCGAAATTGCTCAATAAATCGGTCGCATAGTGCATGGCATCGGCGTGAATCGCGGTCGAGCCGGTGCGCCGTACGACGGAGTGCTGAAACATGACCAGTAGCGCGGTTAAAACCATGGAAAAAAGCATGATGCCAATGCCCAGCTCGGTGTGTTGAATGGGCTGAGGATTGGTTAGCCGACCCACGGCTTGTAGCGCGAGCATGACGGCGGAACCGAGAATAAACATGGACTGCGCCAGCGCCGCCAGCGCTTCGGCCTTGCCGTGACCAAAGCGATGATCGTGGTCGGGTGGAATCAATGCCCAGCGCACGGCAAGAAAAGTCAGCAGCGAAGCTACAAGGTCAGCGGATGAATCCAGCAGAGAGGCGAGTAAACTCACTGACTCGGTGAACCACCAGCCACTGATTTTCACGCTAATGAGTACGAGCGCAACACTCAGGCTGGCCTGGGTTGCCAGACGCAGTAACTTGGCGTGTGTATCAGGATTGGACGCAGTGGGTTTCATTGGAGGATAATCAGCTCAGTTTATCTTGGTGTCGATTTAACTAATCATTGTGAGGGGATTGTTTATGAAGCAGAGCATTTTGATGGAGCGTTACCCAATCTTTGAGATGGAGCTTCCCAAAGCCGAAACCACGATGCAGAGCGTGGACGAGGTTATCACCTTCCTGCGCGCGCCCGCGTTCAATCGGTGTAGCAGACTTGGGTGACAAGTTTGTGATTAACTTCATGGAGCCGCCTATGCCGGTTGCTACCACAGCGATGGAAGCTTGGGTGAAGGAATTGAAAGCGAGCTGATTGCTCAAACGTATGTCTTCTCAAGCCGGTGGCTGATGCCCCGGCTTTTTTTGTGTGCGAACGCTCTGGTTTGCTTTATGTTTAGGACTTGCGCAAAAGTGTTCCAGCAAGGCAAAGCGCCGAAGACAGTACACCGACACCGAGTACGGCGAGGCGCTTGAACGCCGCTGGGGCGGTTTTGCGTAAGTCCTAATGTTTACAGCAGGTGGAAGCGAGGCGTGACATGATTCAGGCGAGCGATTTTATGAAAATGACCGTGAGCCTGTTCGCCATTGTCGAGCCGGTGGGGATTGTGCCCTTTTTCCTCAGTGTGACCAACGGCTGGACGCGGGAGCGTGCTCGCATGGCGGCGCGCGCGGCAGCATTAACGGTGCTGGTGGTGTTGCTGGTTTCGATGTTGCTCGGCGAGGGCTTGCTGAGTGTATTTGGCATCAGTCTGGCCTCATTTTCGGTCGGGGGCGGGTTGATTTTGCTGATGTTGGCGCTGTCGATGATGAAGGCCAGCCAGATGGAAATGCGCCAAACGCCGGAGGAGGCCGATGAAACCGAGGCGCGTAACGCGTTGGCGGTGGTGCCGCTGGGGGTGCCTTTGCTGGCGGGGCCTGGGGCGATGAGTAATGTGATTGTACAGTCGCACCAGTATGGCGGTGGGGTGGACGTGTATCTTGCCCTCGCCTTGGCCATTGTGGTGGTGGCCTTGAGTGTTTTCTTGGTATTTCGTTCGGCAGAATTTATTTCCGACCGTTTGGGAACCACCGGGGTCAATCTTGTAACCCGCTTGATGGGTTTGATTCTCGCCGCGCTTGCGGTGGAGATGATGGCGGATGGTTTGCAGGAATTGTTTCCGGGGTTGGCGTGATATGTGTTGCGCGAAGACCATGCGTGCTTGCACCCGCTTCAGGTGAGGCTATTATTCGGACTATGAATCCAAACCTTAAAGCCCCGCTTCTACTTTTTTGCGTGCTGACAAGCCTGCCTGGTTTGCTATTGGCAGGTGATGCAAAAATTCACTGTTTTGTGGATAAAAAGGGCGTGACAAACTGCACTAATGTCCATGCAGCCACGCCGGCGAAACCAAAGCCGCAGTCCATTGCGCGGGTACCGAGTTCGTTGCCCAAGCCGATGGACGCAACGCCACAAACGATTGCAGCACCACCCGCAGTGAAAGCGGTAGCCACGCTCGCACCCTCCTCGGGGCAAGCCCGCACAACCTATGTTTATCGCTACAAGCAGAGCAATGGCGCGGCGCTGTTAACCAATGTTCCCCAACGCGCGTTGACTTTGATTTCGACCTCGGCGTATCAGACGTTCGATAAAGGCTGGACAGGCAGCCTGTTCAAATCTGCCAACTGGAAGCTCAATCGCGAGGCCTATAACGAAGCCATTTTGGCGATGGCGAATGAAAAGGCCGTTGATCCGGCACTGGTGCGCGCAGTGATTCATGCGGAAAGCAGTTTCAATCCGACGGCGGTATCGCGCACCGGAGCCATGGGCTTGATGCAGCTTATGCCGGGTACGGCGGCGCGTTTTGGAGTCGGTAATGCGTTTGATCCGCAGGAAAACATTCGTGGCGGTGTGACGTATTTGCGTTTCTTGTTGGATAAATTCAATGGTGATGTGCGCCTTGCGGCGGCGGGCTATAACGCCGGCGAGGGCGCGGTGATGAAATACGGTGGCGTTCCACCGTACAACGAAACCACGGAATACGTGGCACGGGTGTTGGATTTACATGGAAAATACCGTGCTGAAAACTGAGCCTGCAACCGAATTTAC
>NCGK01000003.1 GCA_002281735.1 Gammaproteobacteria bacterium 28-57-27 | reverse complement strand
CAGCGTGTCATCACCAGCGCCGCCGTCGAGGTAGTCATTGCCATTGCCTGCGGTCATGACGTTGGCGTACTGGTTGCCCAGCCAGGCGATGTCTTCGCCTTTCTTGATGAGGTTATCCAACCGCCCTTGGGCATCGCCGCCCTCATCGGGAGCGTAGGTTCTCCAGGCGCCATCCTCGTTGGCGGCCGCCGAATCCTGATGGAAGTAATAACCGACCCGGTAGGCGCTGGGGATGTATTCGGGGTCAAGACCCGCCAGTTCGTAAAAATCACGATCCGCGTTGAAGATGTTTTCGTAACTGCCATCCGGGCCATTCGCCCAGGCGATCAGGTGCGGGCGGACAGCGTCGTAATTTGCAGGGATCGCATTGAATTGAACGTAGGCTCCGGTCGCATTCAGGTCGTTCGATACGCCATACAGTGTGCGGATGCTCTCCGCCATAAGAACAGCTTCATCATCGGTAAAATTCGCTGAAACTCCACCAATACCCGCGACACTGGCCACTTTGGCCAGGGCGGCCACCATTAATTCACTATGTTCCCCGTTGTAAGCGGAAATACCCAGCAGCCCGAGGATAACGTGCGAGAGCTCGTGGGGCAGTCCTATATCAGAGTCATAATACATGAACGTCCGGTTTTCCCAGCCGGGAAGATCGCCCACCGGAGCACCTTTCAAAGCACCGTTTTGGCCAGAGGCGATGAGTGTGATGATGTAGCCATCACCTCCAAGGCCTGTTGAAGCTTTACCCGCATATACAATGGGACTGATCTCATTTCCGGGTTTAGCCCCCAAAAAAGGTTGCTCCATCACATCAACAGCCGAATAGTGATTCTCAAAGAATTTTGCAGCCACCCTTAACAAAGTCACTTCAACACTTGGAACATTGCCGGATTGAAGATAGCTTCCGATAAATTGTTCGATATTCACAGCAACGCCCTCTTGATTAAGTAAAGACCATCCAAAATAAAACTCACCCCTCACACCAAGGAGGTGCAGGAGAATAGACCCACCCGCCACATCAGGCTCGTGGTCTTGTCGACAAATACTTGACATGAATGCGCATGGGTCGCGCCATCATTATTAATCCGTGACACCCTTGATATAGTATTTATCAAAGGTAGCATCATTGATTGGTAGAGCCTTTACCTCTTTCAACGGCTTATCCTTTTCTTCATTGACCTTCATCTGCATGTATTTCCGGACGCTAGGTGTCATTTCAAACGCCGCGCATTTTTCACTCTCACCTACCACTGACTTACAATGCATCATGATGGCTTCGCCAGCTTCGTACTGATAAAACCTATAAGACAAATTATTCATATCAGGATATATCTCCCCCTCCCTCATCCATGCATTACTGTTTCTTGATGAATTATGACCTCCAAGGACTGGCTTTACGGACTGCATCCTCGACGCGAGCCCATCCATTTTATTTACTTCCTTATATGTTCGGTCGTGCTGATTGAAAATCAGCGCCGTATTTCCGCCATTTGAAGTGAAAATGACTTTATTCTGTGTAAAATCAAATATTTGCTTTGCTATAAAATAAAGCCGATTGTAATCAGGATATAATGCAAGTGAAGATGCAGGGGTGGCACGTAGCTCTGGAGTATAGTTTTTCCTGTTTAAAACAACAAAAATGCTTAAATCATTAAGATAAATTTTCTCATCGGTTATGGACATCCCTGGATATAGGCCTGCATTACGATAAAAACCTGCATGCTCACCCAACTGGATCGATTTCTTATGCCGCAGGGTGTTCAAATCCCATACAAACAGTTGATAACGATCCTTGTTTCCCAAACCCTCGTTTCTCTTGGCGGATTCGGACTCCACCAGCAATAGAATCTCATCGCCATTAATTTCGGCGTAAATAATGTCCATACCATCCGGTAGCAGGCTTGAGTTCAGGAGACTTCCATTATTCGCATCCAGAAGCAGAAGAGTCTTGTAGTTGTACAGAATCACCTTGCTGTGATCTTCAGTGGTCCTTATCCAGCAACTCAGCCGCCCGAAATCCCGATGCTGTTCCAATTCAAGTGCTACGGATCGCACCCGCTTAAAGGGCTTGATCTGGTACTCCGACAACAAGCCATCGCGCACGGTATAAAAGGCATCTTTGTCCGGCAACAGTACCTCGCTGGAGCAGTATTTGATCCCAGGCAGTATCGGTACGGGTCTACCAATCTCCTGCTCGGTATCCTCAGCAGCAGGCGTGCCTGACCATGGCGCAAACAGCAGGGTCAATGTAAGCAGCAACCCGCGCACAGGGGCGCGGTGCATCCAGGACATTCGACGGCGTGTGGCGTTCATCGGCGGTGACTCCTTGCGGGGTGAGTATCGTAGGTATGAAGAAAGTCAGTCAGCGTGGGGACATGGGTCAGGATGTCGATGGCAGTATTCGCCAACGTGCCATGTTCTATTCCGCATAACGGCTTGGTGCAACGCATCGTAGTTTGCCCCCCCCCCTCGAAGTCAATGACAGGAGTGTGAATGTTTTTTGAATATTGATCTGTGCTTTTCAGGCTGCGTATTGCCAGTTCATGTCATTGGCGGCTTGATCCCCGCGCATCCGTGGCTGGCTAAATATCAGAACAGTCGGCGCATGGTTGATCGGGGCTGGCGGTGGGGTCACGACTGACGTCAAGTCAATGCCAAAATCGCCGTTGCTGAAGCCTTGCAGCAGTACGTGGCCTGCGGACGGGGCGCTTTGGGCGTGAATCATGAGTCCGCCGCCGCCTAGGGTGAGGCTGTAGCGGTTGTCGTTGGCTTGCCAGTGGGTGGCATCAATCTGGGTGAGTTGACTGGCTTCGATCCGTGTGCCGTCAAAGTACACTGCGCCTTGGCCACCGCCATCGTTGATGTTGAGTGTGCCGCCGGCTTGAAGCGCTGCGCTAAAAATCAGGTAAGTATCATTGCCTGAACTATCACTGGGGGTGTCTGTACCGCCACCTGTGAGCACGTAGGTTTTATCGCCCGCTGCGTCGATCAAGTTGTCGTTGCCTGCGCCGCCGTGTAACTCGTCACTGCCGCCGTCGTGGTCAACGCGGGTGTCGGTGTTGAGGCCGTCCACGGGGGTGATTTGGTAGTCGCTTGCGCTAAAGCTGCTTTCCCATTGGAAGGTGGCGCTGCCGTACAGGGTAAAGCCGCCTGCGGTTTTCGGGACATAGCTATTCGACGTGCTGTTCCAGGTGTATTCGGTGGTGATGTTGAGGTCGTTCAGCGCGTGACTGATGCGTCAGGGTTCGAGGTAGGCGTCGCCCAGGATGATGTCGTTGCCGCCGCCGCCATGCACGGTGTCGTTGTTGGAGCCGCCGAGGAGGATGTCGGCCGCAGTGCTGCCATAGAGATGGTCGTCGCCTTCGCGTCCCATCAGCCAGTCGCATTGGGTGGTGCCGCCGTCGGCGTCGTTGCCGTTTGCGCCAAGCGCTGCGTAGAGGATGTCGTCACCTACGCCGCCATTGAGAATGTCGATGCCGTCGCCGCCGATCAGGGTGTTGCGGTCGTTGTCGGCATTCTCGCGGGTATTGAGACTGATGCCGCCCGGCCCACCGAGCAGGTAGTCGTTACCGGCGTTGCCTTCGATGTGGTCATTGCCGGTGGAGCCGAGGGCGATGTCATTGTCGCTGCCAAGAATGAGCCAGTCGTCCAGGTTGCTGGCGCTGATCCATGATTTGCGGCCGTTGTCGATGTTTATCGCCAGCAGGGCATCATTGCCGCCCCAGACGCGGGTGAACCGTGAGCCCGTGACGTGGATCAGTTCCGACTGCGGCAGTGTGGGGTCTTCGATCAGGCTGAGTCCAAGTTGTCCATCCTGCCAGTGCAGTATCTTGTCTACTTCCTGTCAGTTGGCTTCTTCCGGGCGGTCGGCATCCTGGCGGTAAACATGCAGGGTGTACGCGTAGTTTGAAGCGTTGATCGGCGCTGTAGTGCTGGCCTCTCAGTGCATTGCCACTTTCGGGAGTAAGCTGGCATGTATCGAAAACCATTGCTAACACCTATCTCCACGGAATGACTCATGCCTGCTCCTGTATCCGCCTCCCCCCTAAGTGTCAGCCAACTGGTCAATACACTGAAAAACCTGATTGAAACCAGCCTGCCGCTGGTGTGGGTCGAAGGCGAAATATCCAACCTTGCGCGCCCTGCTTCGGGGCATTTGTATTTCACGCTCAAGGATGCCGGCGCTCAAGTACGTTGCGCCATGTTTCGCCCGCGTGCCGGGTTGTTGCGCATGCGTCCGCAGGATGGGATGCAGGTGTTGCTGCGCGCGCGCATCACGCTGTACGAGGCGCGCGGCGATTTGCAGCTGGTGGTTGAGCATATGGAAGATGCGGGCTTGGGTGCCTTGCAACGTGCCTTTGAATTGCTCAAGCAGCGCTTGGCGACTGAGGGATTGTTTGATGCGGCGCACAAGCGAGCCCTGCCCACTCTGCCGCGCTGCATCGGCATTATCACCTCGCCCAGCGGTGCAGCAGTGCAGGATGTGCTGCATGTGCTGGCACGCCGCTTTCCACTGATTCCATTACGCATTTATGCCAGCAGCGTGCAAGGTGCACTCGCCACTCAAGAACTGATCGAGGCACTGCGGCAGGCTAATTATGAACAGTACTGCGATGTTTTATTGCTGGTGCGCGGCGGCGGTTCGCTGGAAGATTTGCAGGCCTTCAACGATGAAGCCTTGGCGCGTGCCATTCGTGCCAGCCGCATTCCGGTGATTAGCGGCGTCGGGCATGAAACCGATTTCAGTATTGCCGATTTTGTGGCGGATGCACGCGCACCCACACCGAGTGCAGCGGCGGCACTGGCGGTTCCCGATGCGGCCAATATGCGGGAACAGATCGCCCAGCTCGCCACGCGCCTGCAGCGCCACATGCGTAGTCATCTGGAAGGCCGCACGATTCATTTGGACAATCTGGAGCGCCAGCTCAAAGCCCAGCATCCACGCCAACGCCTGCGCCGCATGGATGAGCGCCTGCACATGCTGACGGCGCGTTTGGGGCGTGCGCAAGCCCGCCTGGATATGCTGCGTACCCAGCGCATTGAGACGCTGCAGCAGCGCCTGCTTAACCGTCATCCCGCGCAGAAAGTGCGTTTACTGGATGCTCAGCTGCAATCCCTGCGCGAACGCATGCACTTTTGCAGCCAACAGAGCCTGCGCACGCAGCAGGCGCAGCTGCATCAACTCGGCGCACGCCTGCATCTGCTCAGCCCTCTGGCAACGCTGGAACGCGGCTATGCCCTGCTGGAACAGGATGATGGACGCCTGATTACACATGGTGCGGCGTTGCATCCAGGGCAACGCATCCAGGCGCGCCTGGTCGATGCCATCGTGCATTGCGCGGTGCAGCAGGTCGAGCCTGTCACTGACCCAACGGCGGACAAGAAAAAAGGGCAAAAAGCCCTTTTCTGAAACTCGGTCGCTTGCGGCGCAGCGTTCAGCTAAACCCGCCCTGCTCCCACATAGCGTTTTTTCCAATACGCATCACTCAGACTGGTGATTTCAACATCCTTGCCCGATGATGGCGCATGCACAAACTGCCCGCTGCCAACATACAGACCAACATGACTGATGCGTGATGAACGCTGACGGAAGAACACCAAATCACCGGGTCGCAAATCGGAGGTTTGCACGCGGGTGGTGACTGAATACATGCTGCGCGAATCGCGTGGCAGTTGCACGCCTGCTGCACCATAGGAAAAATTAACCAACCCGCTGCAATCGAAGCCCTGATCAGGATTATCTCCTCCGGGACGGTAGTCCACACCACGCTGTTGAAGCGCCACGTCCAGCGCCTTGGCTGCCTGATGTGTCGCCGCGGGTCTCTCCTGCAGGGGGGCTGGATAGTGATGATTGAGCGACGCCGTTTTCTTCTCACTGACCATAGAACAGCCCGAGGTCAAACTCAGTGCGCATCCCAAGGTCAGCAGAGGTAAAAAAACACCAGCCCGACGTAACGAAGGGCTGTTCCAAGGGGTCGTCCGCTTTGGGGACAGTGCACTGCTTTGTTTCAAGCGATTCTCACCTGTTTTTTTGGACTTGGTTCGATTATGCCCATTCAGCTTTTGAAGGCAAGTACCCAGCACTGATGAATGCGCGGATTGCGTGCAAAATCACGCGGAATCGAAGCCTTGCTCATGTCTTCGATGACAAGATCATCCAGGGCAGCCGTATCCAATTTAAAGCGCTGTAAGTTATTGGAAAACACCAGCTTTCCACCCTTGCGCAACAGGCGTAAAGCCTGGCGCAACATGGGCACATGATCGCGCTGAATGTCCAAAGTCCCCTGCATTCTTTTTGAGCTGGAAAAACTCGGCGGATCCAAAAAAATTAGATCGTATTGTTCACGCGCCTGCGCAGCTTCATCCATCCAAGCCAAACAATCGGCCTGAACCAGATGATGTTTAGTTTTACTCAGCGTATTCAGCTCCAGATTGCGCCGTGCCCACTCAAGATAAGTTCGCGACATATCCACCGAGGTGGTGGAGCGCGCCCCGCCCAAGCCCATGTGCACACTGGCCACACCGGTATAGCAAAACAGGTTCAGGCAGTCCTTGCCCTGCGCCCACTCGCCCAACCATGCCCGCGTGACGCGGTGATCGAGAAACAAGCCGGTATCCAGATAATCGGTGAAATTCACCAACACCTTGGCTGCACCCTCCTGCACCTTGTGGAACACACCGCGCTCGTCCTGCTTTTCATACTGCGCTTCGCCGCGTTGACGCTCACGAATGCGCAGGAAAATCTGCTCCGGCTCGACCTGCAACACATCAGGCAGCACCGACATGGTTTCACGCAAACGGCGGCGCGCATCCTCCTGCGACACCTGCGCCGGGGCGGCGTATTCCTGCACATTCACCCAGCGCTTACCATCAAGATCATGATACAAATCAATCGCCTGCGAATACTCTGGCATATCGGCATCATACACACGGTAGCAGCTCACACTTTCCTGCGCCGCCCAACGCGTAAATTCCTTCAGATTCTTGCGCACACGATTGGCCACCATCTGCGCGCCATTGGACTCTGCCATCGCCGCGCAGGCACGCACCAAGCGCGCCGCTGAACCATCATCCTGCACACGCGGCGTCAAACGTTGGTCTTCCTGCAAATGAAAACGCAGCAGGCGGCATTCCAGCGGCCCATTCAGCACATCATGCGCACGGAAGGCGCGCCAGCCGAGATACCATGACTCAGCCTCCTTGGGCAGAATCATGGCTGCCTCCCAGCCCATCAACTCGCGGCGCATGGCTTCACCCAACGCAGCGTACAGGGCGGGCATAGTGCTCACATCGCCCAAACGCTCGCCATACGGCGGATTGGTCAGCATCAAACCGTGCTCAGGCAATGCCTCCGGCAGATGCAAATCTTCAACCCGCCCCTGCATAACCTGGATAAATTCATCCAGCCCGGCGCGTTCCAGATTCGCCTGCGCCACCGGAATAATGCGCGCGTCCCGATCAAAACCCAGCATCAGCGGCAACTGTTCCAAACCCACATCGGCTCGATTGCGCATCTCATCTTGCAGCGCAGCCCATACTTCGACCCCATGCTGCGGCCAATGCTGCAAGGCCCATTGCTTGCGCAAAATGCCCGGTGCAACATCGCCCGCCATCCAACCCGCCTCAATCAGCACAGTACCCGAGCCGCACATCGGATCAACAAAGCCGCCACCCGCCTTGGCTATGGCCGGCCACCCGGCGCGCCACAACAATCCCGCCGCCAGTGTCTCGCGCAAGGGCGCATCACCCGCCTCGATACGATAACCGCGCTGATGCAAAGCCTCACCGCCAATTAAATCCAGCGAAACGCGCGCCTTTGCCCCGGATAAATGCACATGAATGACCTGATCGGGGCGCTGAGGCTCCACCAGCGGACGGCGACTGTGGCGCTCAAAAAACGCATCCACAATCGCATCCTTGACCTTTTGCGCGCCAAAACCGGTGTTGTTGATGTTCTCGTTACCACCATGAAAACTCACGGCAAAACTTTTGGCCGGGTTCAACCAACGCTGCCAGTCCTGACGATGCACCTCGCTAAACATGTGCTCGGCATCATCGGCATCAATCTGCGCAATTTCCACCAACACCCGGCTGGCCGCACGCAGCCACAGACAGGCGCGATAGCCAAACGCCATATCGCCGGAAAAATGCACCCCCGCCGGATGTTCGCGCAATTCGGTCGCCCCCAACGCGCGCAACTCTTCGGCCACCACAGAAACCAGACCCTTGGCGGCACTGGCAAAAAATACAAATTGGCTCACAGACTATTCCACAAAATACAATCGCTGCATGATACCGCGCCGACCAAGCATCGCGCCTCGACAGATGCGCAATAATCCATGCTTTTCATCGAATAGCCTTGCAAGCTGGCAAACAAACCCCAAAATGAAGCGCAATGACCCCACAACAAGGCTAAAAACACATGGAAAGCTACCACGGCACCACCATCCTCTGCGTGCGACGTAACGGCGAAACAGTCATCGGCGGCGACGGTCAAGTTTCGCTCGGTGCGACCATCGTCAAAGGCAATGCACGCAAGGTACGCCGCCTGTACGAAGGCCGTGTGATTGCCGGATTCGCTGGCGCAACCGCCGATGCCTTCACCCTGTTCGAGCGTTTTGAAGACAAATTGGTCAAACATGGCGGCAATCTGCTGCGCTCTGCGGTCGAACTGGCGAAAGACTGGCGCACCGACCGTGCCATGCGCCGTCTGGAAGCCATGCTGATCGTGGCCGACCGTGAATCCATGCTCACCCTCTCCGGCCTGGGCGATGTGCTCGAACCCGAACACGACCTGCTCGCCATCGGCTCCGGCGGCGCCTATGCCCAATCATCCGCACGCGCCCTGCTGCAACATTCATCTCTGAGCGCCCGCGAAATCGTCGAAGCCTCGCTAGGGATTGCGGCGGAAACCTGCGTGTACACCAACCGCAATTTCACTATTGAAGCCTTAGGCGAGAATAAATAGAGATACCCCCATGACCACACTCACCCCTGCCGAAATCGTTGCCGAACTGGACAAACACATCGTCGGCCAGGCCGATGCCAAGCGCGCCGTCGCCATTGCCCTGCGCAACCGCTGGCGTCGCCAGAACGTGGCCGAGCCGATGCGCACGGAAATCACGCCCAAGAACATCCTGATGATTGGCCCGACCGGCGTAGGCAAAACCGAAATCGCCCGCCGTTTGGCCAAACTGGCCGAAGCACCGTTCCTGAAAATCGAAGCCACCAAATTCACCGAAGTGGGCTATGTTGGGCGCGATGTGGAAAGCATCATCCGCGATCTGGCTGAAGTCGGCATGAAAATGCTGCGCGTCAGCGCGCAGGCCAAGGTACGTGACAAGGCGGCTGAAGCGGCTGAAGAGCGGATTTTGGATGCGCTCCTGCCCCCGCCACGCACGCTGGGACAGGAAACCGGCGCATGGGAGCAAGACAGCCATACCGAGAAGGCTTACGGCAATACACGCGAGAAATTCCGCCAAAAACTGCGTGATGGCAGCCTGGATGACAAGGAAATTGAAGTCGAGCTCGACGCGGCACGCCCCGGCATGGAGATTTTTGCTCCGCCCGGCATGGAGGACATGGCCAGCCAGCTCAAGGGCATGTTTCAGAATATGGGGACGGGCAAAACCCAGCGCAAGAAAATGCGCGTGGATGAGGCTTTGCGCGTGCTGACCGAAGACGAAGCGGCGCGTCGGGTGAATGATGACGAACTCAAACTCGAAGCCATCCAGCTGGTTGAACAGCGCGGCATCGTCTTTATCGACGAGATCGACAAAATTTGTCGCAAGGGTGAATACAGCGGGAGCGATGTCTCACGTGAAGGTGTGCAGCGCGACCTGTTGCCGCTGATTGAAGGCAGCACGGTCACTACCAAGATTGGCATGATTAACACCGATCACATCCTGTTTATCACCTCGGGCGCATTCCACGTCTCGCGCCCTTCGGATTTAATTCCCGAACTGCAAGGCCGCCTTCCGATCCGCGTCGAACTCAGTGCGCTGAGCGCCGATGATTTCGTGCGCATTCTGACCGAACCGGATGCCGCGCTGATTAAGCAATATCAAGCGCTACTGGCGACCGAGGGGGTGAATCTTGAATTTACCGCGACCGCCATTCGCCGCTTGGCTGAAATCGCTTTTGAAGTGAATGCCAGTACCGAAAACATCGGTGCGCGTCGTTTGCACACCGTGGTCGAGCGCCTGCTGGAAAACCTCGCGTTCGACGCACCCACGCGCAGCGGCGAGACGATTCGTCTGGATGCGAGCGATGTGGACGAGAAACTCGGCGTACTCGCCAAGAGTGAGGATTTAAGTCGTTATATTCTTTGAGTAAGTTAGCCACAGAGGACACGGAGAGCACAGAGATAAATCCGGTATAGCCTGTCCTTTGAACATCCTGAAAGAATGAGGGCGTAGGGTGCGCCACGCGCACCGTTTAGCTCATCGGTGCGCACGGCGCACCCTACCGCATGGATTAACTCTGTGTCCTCTGTGTTCTCTGTGGCTAAAAAAATCACCCAAACCGCAGCTTGAAATGCAGTATCGTCCCGGCCAGCCCGGTAGAACATCGGTGCGCACGGCGCACCCTACCTCTCGGTAAGCTCTGTGCTCTCTGTGACTAAAAAACTCATCCAAACCGCAGTTTGAAATACAAAATCGTCCCGGCCAGCCCTGCTGTGACGGTATTGGCAATAATGATCGGCCACGAACCAATCAGCAGCCCATAAATCAACCACAACACCACGCCTGTGGTAAACATGGAAAACATGCCCAGCGAGAGGTCGCGGGCGTGTTTGCTTTTCCATGTCTGGATCACTTGCGGCACAAAAGCCAAGGTGGTGAAAAACGCCGCGACCGCGCCAACCACTTCGACCAATGTCATGTGGATACCCGAATATTGTCAATCAGGCGAGTCTGTCCAAGGCGGGCAGCGGCCAGGATCACCAGGTTTTCGTCTCCCACTCCCTCATCCGGTTCACTCAGATCATCCGCCCGACGAATGGCGACATAATCCGGCATAAATCCAGACACTAAAAGCGCGGCACGCCCTTCGGCTTCCAGACGCTCAATATCGCTGCGTCCCATGTGATGGCGTTGCCGAAGTTGCTCCGCCATCAGCCTGAGCGTTGCATACAGCGCGGGGGCGCGTTGGCGTTCGTCGTCACTCAAATAAGCATTGCGCGAACTCATCGCCAGCCCGTCGGTTTCGCGTGTGGTGGGCTGGCCGATGATTTCCAGCGGAAAATTCAAATCCGCCACCATGCGCCGGATGATGGCAAGTTGTTGAAAGTCTTTTTCGCCGAACACGGCAAGGTCGGCCTGCACCAGGTTAAACAGCTTGCTGACAATGGTGGTCACGCCGACAAAATGGCCGGGGCGTGAGGCGCCGCACAAAATATCCGACAATACGGGCACTTCAACCCGCGACTGCGCCTCTTGTCCGTGCGGAAACAGGCTGGCCACGTTGGGCAGGAACAATAGATCTGCACCAATCGATTCCAGCAAAGCGGCGTCACGCTCAATCTGACGCGGGTAGCGGCTGAAGTCTTCGCCCGCTCCAAATTGCAGCGGGTTGACAAAAATGCTCACCACCACCGCGTCCGCGTGCTCACGCGCTGTTTTGACCAAGGCGAGATGGCCGTCATGCAGCGCGCCCATGGTGGGTACAAAGGCCACCCGCCCTGCCCCATGTGCGCGTAAGCTGCGCACGATGGCGCGCAGTTCGGCGCCGTCACTGGCGCGCTGCATCATGCGGGCAGCACCTTGTTCAGGGCTTCAAGCAAGGTGTTATTTTGCTGCGGCGTGCCAATGGTGATGCGCAGGTATTGCTCAATACGCGGTTTGTTGAAGTGACGCACGATCACGCCGAATTCGCGCAACCCGGCGGCCAGCGCCGCTGCATCATGCGCAGGATGGCGCGCAAAAATGAAATTGGCTGCCGAGGGAATGACCTCGAAACCCAGCGCGCGCATGCTTTGCACCAGCGCCTCACGGCTGTCCATCACTGCGTGACGGGTTTTCTGAAAGTAGGATTCATCAGCAAATGCCGCCACCGCGCCGGCCTGCGCCAGTCGGTCGAGCGGGTAGGAGTTGAAGCTATCCTTAACCCGAGTCAGCGCTTCGATCAAATCTGGATGCCCCACCGCAAAACCCACCCGCAACCCCGCCAAGGCTCGCGACTTGGACAGTGAATGTGTAACCAGCAGATTGGGATAACTATTGACCAAGGAAATAGCCGTTTCACCGCCAAAGTCGATATACGCCTCATCCACCACGACGACTGAATCTAGATTGGCTTGCAGCAGGCGTTCAATCTCAGCCAAAGCCAGCAAACGTCCTGTGGGTGCGTTCGGATTGGGGAAAATAATGCCGCCGTTCGGACGCAGATAGTCATTGATCTTAATCGAAAAATCATCCGCCAAAGGCACGGTCTGATAGTCGATTTCATACAGCCCGCAATACACCGGGTAAAAACTGTAGGTCACATCCGGGAACAGCAGCGGCGCATCGTGTTTGAACAACGCCTGAAAAACAAACGCCAGCACCTCGTCTGAGCCATTGCCGACGAACACCTGATCGACCTGCACGCCGTGGTAGGCCGCAATCGCCTGTTTCAAGACCAAGGAGTCGGGGTCAGGGTACAGGCGCAGGTTATCGCCCACTTCAGCGCGAATCGCCTTCAGCACCTTCAGCGAAGGTGGGTAGGGGTTTTCATTAGTATTCAGCTTGGTCAAATTGGTCATCTTCGGCTGCTCGCCCGGCACATAGGGCGAAAGACGGGATACCAGGGGGCTCCAGAAACGACTCATAACAACACCTTCATTTTTCGACCACCGGCCACTGCAAAACCTTCCCGCTCGTAGAAAGCCAGCGTGCGCGTATATTCAGGAAGCGGTGGTGTTGTGACTTCCAACCGCATCCACCCACGTTCTCGGCCAAACTTTTTGGCTTCATTCAGCAAGCCCTGCCCCAGACCTTGACCACGATAAGCCGGGGCAACATAAAACTCGGCAATCGTGCCAAACTCGCCCTCGGCGTAAAGCGCATAACTGTCGTAAAGGCTCAAAAAGCCTATCGACTGCTCACCATCCCATGCAGCAAGCACGTGATATTTGCCCCGCTCGATGAACTGCCTCAAACGAGTTGTCGTAGCCTCTAGATCAAAACTGAACGATTGAACGCCCGTCGCATCCATAATTTCGCTGAGCAATCGCCCAACGAGGCCAGCTATAGCGGGCGCATCCTTGAGCTCCGTCTTCTGGATCAAGATACCCGCCTTCATGGCAGATCAATCCTTGACCCGATATGCCGCCGATGCCGCGTGTGCAAACAACCCCTCACCCTCCGCCAGCACACGGGCAATTTTGCCCAGCTCCGACGCGCCCTGCGCCGAACAGCCGATCAGGCTGGAACGCTTCTGGAAGTCATACACCCCCAGCGGTGAGGAGAAACGTGCGGTACGCGAGGTGGGCAACACATGATTCGGCCCGGCACAGTAGTCGCCCAGCGCTTCGGCGGTGTAGCGTCCCATAAAAATCGCGCCTGCGTGGCGAATCTTACCTGCGTAGCTTTCGGCATCGTCGAGCGATAGCTCAAGATGTTCCGGGGCGATGAAGTTAATGACTTCAGCGGCTTCGTCCAGATCACGCACATGAATCAGTGCCCCCCGACCTTCCATGGAGGCGCGGATAATTTCTCCGCGCGGCATTTCTTCAACCAGTCGGTCGCAGGCTGCGGACACGGCTTCAAGGAAGGCGGCATCCGGGGAAATCAGGATGGATTGCGCCTGTTCGTCGTGCTCGGCCTGCGAGAACAAATCCATGGCAATCCAGTCCGGGTCGGTCTGACCGTCACACAGCACCACAATTTCCGATGGCCCGGCAATCATGTCGATCCCCACCGTGCCAAACACCAGTCGTTTGGCGGTGGCGACGTAGATATTGCCGGGGCCGGTGATTTTGTCCACTTGCGGGATGGTCTGAGTGCCGTAGGCCAGCGCGGCCACGGCCTGTGCGCCACCGATGGTGAACACCCGGTCGGCTCCGGCAATGCGGCAGGCGGCCAGCACCAGATCATTCAATTCGCCATGCGGCGCGGGTACCACCACGATCAGTTCGGCCACGCCCGCCACCTTGGCCGGAATTGCGTTCATCAGCACGGACGATGGATAGGCTGCCTTGCCGCCCGGCACATACAGACCTACGCGATCCAGCGGCGTGACTTGCTGCCCGAGCAAGGTGCCATCAGGCTCGCGGTAACTCCACGATTCGAGCTTTTGGCGCTCGGCATAGCGGCGAATGCGCTCGGCGGCCTGTTCCAGTGCTTCGCGTTGGGCAACTGGGATGCGCGCCAGCGATTCATCCATGCGTGCAGTGGAAACTTCCAGCTCGGCCATCGAAGTGGCTGCGTAATGATCGAAACGCGTGGTGTATTCCAGCACGGCGGCATCGCCGCGCGCACGCACGTCACGCAGGATGCCCTGCACGGTGGCGAAGACCTTGTCGTCGGAGGCCGCGTCCCATTCCAGCAGGGTCTTCAGGCGGGTTTGAAAATCAGCTTCAAAAGTCGAGAGTCTTTGGATATTCATAGTTTATTTTTTAGCCACAGAGGTCACAGAGAACACGGAGGGGGGATTGGAATGATGAGTCGTGAGCCTGTGTTGCTTCCCTCTCACCCTTCCTGCCTACGGGAGAGGGAGTAAAGCTTCACAACCTAGAGATCATCTCTGTGCCCTCTGTGTTCTCTGTGGCAAGAAAAAATTAATTACGTGTTTCAACCGCATGACGAATCTTGTCAATGAACTCACGCAACCGTGCTGATTTCATCTTCATGGCGGTGCGATTCACGATTAAACGCGAGCTGATGTCGGCGATATGCTCCAGCGGTTCCAGGCCATTGGCGCGCAAGGTATTGCCAGTATCGACCACATCGACAATGCAATCACCCAAACCAACCAGCGGTGCAAGCTCCATCGAGCCGTAGAGCTTGATGACCTCGATCTGGCGGCCTTGGCGAGCGAAGTGTGCGCGGGCGCTCTCGACATATTTGGTGGCGACGCGCAAACGATGCCGACCTTCGAGCACACCCGGCTTGCCCGCCACCATCAGGCGGCAGCGTGCAATCTGCAAATCCAGCGGTTCATAAAGGCCATCGCCACCGTGTTCCATCAACACATCCTTGCCCGCTACGCCGACATCCGCCGCGCCATATTCGACATAAGTTGGCACATCCGAGGCGCGTAGCAGCACCACGCGCACGCCTGGCACATTGGTATCAAGAATCAGCTTGCGGCTGGTTTCCGGGTCTTCGCTCGGCACGATGCCTGCCGCAGCCAACAGCGGCAGAGTTTCTTTGTAAATGCGGCCTTTCGACAGGCCGATGGTCAGTGTTTCAGTCATCGCAGCTCCTTAACCGGGTACACGGCGAATATTCGCGCCCAGTTTGGCTAATTTTTCTTCAATCGCATCATAACCACGATCAATGTGGTAGATACGGCTGACTTCAGTTTCACCCTCGGCCACCAGACCCGCAAGAATCAGGCTGGCGGATGCACGCAAGTCAGTCGCCATCACCGGTGCGCCCGAAAGCTTTTCGACCCCGCGCACAATCAAGGTATTACCCTCCAGCTGAATGTGCGCACCCATGCGCAGCAGCTCATGCACGTGCATAAAACGGTTTTCAAAAATCGTTTCCACCACGGTTGCCGTGCCTTCGGCCATGGCATTCATGGCTACAAACTGTGCCTGCATGTCTGTGGGAAAGCCCGGGTGCGGCGCAGTGCGAATATCGACCGCACGCGGTCGGCGTCCTTGCATGTCGAGCTCAATCCAGTCTTCGCCGGTCTGGATGATTGCACCCGCTTCACGCAGTTTGGCCAATACGGCATCCAGACTGGAAGGATCAGCATCCTTAAGGCGTACCCGCCCACCGGTCATGGCTACGGCGACCAGAAACGTGCCCGACTCAATTCGATCTGGCAAGACGCGATGCGTGCATGCACCAAGACGCTCGACACCTTGAATGGTGATGGTTGCCGTACCTGCGCCTTCGATACACGCACCCATGGCACTAAGGAACTTGGCCAGATCGACAATTTCCGGTTCACGCGCCGCGTTTTCCAATACGGTGGTGCCTTCTGCAAGGCAGGCGGCCATCAACAGGTTTTCTGTACCCGTGACCGTGACCATATCCATCACAATGTGCGCGCCTTTCAGTCGCTCAGCACGCGCACGGATAAACCCAGCCTCGACGCGAATCTCGGCACCCATAGCTTCCAAGCCTTTGAGATGCGCGTCCACGGGACGTGACCCAATCGCACAGCCACCCGGCAAAGACACATCAGCCTGCCCAAAACGCGCAAGCAGCGGACCAAGCACCAGGATGGAGGCGCGCATGGTACGCACCAAGTCGTAGGGCGCGGAAAAGTTATGCGCCGGACGCGGGTCGATATGAATACTCATCCGATCCCCTAGCGTCAGCTGCACGCCCATACCACCCAGCAACTCCATCATGGTAGTCACGTCCATCAAATGCGGCACGTTCTCAATCACTACCGGGGCATCTGCCAGCAGCGCACCGGCCATGATGGGCAAAATGGCGTTCTTGGCACCCGAAATGCGCACCTCACCCCTCAGCGGGATGCCCCCTTGAATCAATAATTTATTCATGAATTCTCATTGTGTTTACGTGCTGCACCAATCCAAGGCCAGCCTGAGGCCGACCCAAGAAAAAAACAGGTCTAAAAGTGCAGATCTAAGGAACCGTGCGATTTTGCGCTAAATCAGGAAAAAGCGCACCCAGTTGACAAGCCTGCACAATGGCGGAAAAGGCCGCAGGCGCATGCAGTACATTGACTACACCACACCGTCGTAACTCCAGCACCAGCGCCACCGCTGAGCTATCACACAGACCCAGGCCGCTCAAATCCACGTTTTCAGCAGGCTTGGCTTGCGTCAGGCTCGTGACCCTAGCCAGCACTGGATTAATGGTTGCCAGTGTAATGTCCCCTGCAATCACTAAAGCGTGATCTTGGTTTTCGACATGCCAACGCTGCGTACTTATCACTTGGTTTGCCTCCGAGTTTAGCCTTGGCTCGTCACTGCGAGGTTTTATTTGAAAGAATCGTAGCGTGTTTAGGCCACGACAGGAAAACGCGTATCGCATAAAAAAGCCCCCGAATGGGGGCTTAAACGCAACAAACCAGACTTAATTAAGCCGTATCTGTTTCGTCACCATTAACCATGAGACGCAACTCTTTTCCAGGTTTGAAGTGTGGCACATGCCGACCCGGCAAGGTCACTTGCTCACCTGTTTTGGGATTACGCCCCTGACGTGGTTGACGGAAATGCAGCGTAAAACTGCCAAAACCGCGTACCTCAACACGTTCTCCCGTCGCCAATGCGTCGCTCATCAGTTCAAGAATCGTCTTGACCGCGAGTTCCACATCCCGAGCAGGCAGATGTTCTTGCTTTTGGGCAAGGAGCTCAATCAATTCAGACTTGGTCATATCCTGGAGTCTTGGAGTGAAGGGAAGAAATGCGCCCAAACACGGGGCTGGACGCACCAAAACGCATACCCACCACACATTTCAGGAACGAGTGGGGGCAGAGGCACGAGTCGTTGATTACTCGCTACGACCCATTTGCTCCTTGAGCAGGTCACCCAAGGTTGGAGTCGTCGGCGCGTTAGAACGGCTGTACTCGCTCATTACTTCCGCTTCCTCCTGGCTATCCTTGGCCTTGATGGACAAGGAAATCGCACGGCTCTTACGGTCAACGCCGACAAACTTGGCCTCAACCTCATCGCCAACTTTCAGCAGATTGCGTGCATCTTCCACGCGATCACGTGAAATATCCGAGGCGCGCAAATAGCCTTCAACGCTATCTGCCAACTGGATGGTGGCACCCTTGGCATCCACGTCCAGCACGGTACCGGTCACGATACTGCCCTTCGGATGATCGGCTACGAAAGTAGTGAACGGATCATGATCGAGCTGCTTCAAGCCGAGAGAAATACGCTCACGCTCAGAGTCAATCGCAATGATGACGGCTTCAACTTCATCACCCTTCTTGAAGCGACGCACGGCTTCTTCGCCCGGCTCGTTCCAGGAAATATCTGACAGGTGAATCAGGCCGTCAATGCCACCTTCCAGTCCAACAAACACACCGAAGTCAGTGATTGACTTGACCTGACCGACCACGCGCTCACCCTTCTGGTGGGTCGCAGCGTACTCATCCCAAGGATTGACTTTGCACTGCTTCATGCCCAGGGAGATGCGGCGACGTTCTTCATCAACATCCAACAGCATGACTTCAACTTCATCACCCATGGCAACCATCTTGCCTGGGTTGACGTTCTTGTTGGTCCAATCCATTTCGGAAACGTGCACCAGACCTTCGATACCGTCTTCGATTTCAACAAAGCAACCGTAGTCGGTGATATTGCTGACTTTACCGAATACACGGGTACCGACGGGCTTGCGACGCACCAGATCCGACCAGGGATCCGAACCAGTTTGCTTCAGACCCAAGGAAACGCGGTTACGCTCACGGTCGAACTTCAAGACGCGAACTTCAATTTCGTCGTTGATGTTCACAACTTCCGATGGGTGCTTGACACGTTTCCATGCCATATCGGTAATGTGCAACAGACCATCGATACCGCCCAAGTCAATGAATGCGCCGTAATCGGTCAAATTCTTCACGAAGCCCTTAACCATCTGGCCTTCTTCCAAGCCGTCCAGCAAGGCTTCACGCTCTGCGCTGTACTCTTGCTCAACCACGGCCTTACGCGACACAACCACGTTGTTGCGCTTTTGATCCAGCTTGATCAGCTTGACTTCAATATCCTTGCCTTCAATGAAGGTGGTGTCACGCACAGGACGCACATCGACCAAAGAGCCCGGCAGGAAGGCGCGAATTTCACCGATATCCACGGTAAAGCCGCCTTTGACCTTGCCACTCACACGGCCAACGATAATTGCATTGTCAGCAAAGGCCTTGTCGAGCTTGATCCAGGCTTGAGCCTTCTTGGCTTTTTCGCGTGAAAGACGGGTTTCACCAAATCCGTCTTCGAGGGCATCAATAGCAACCTCGATAATGTCGCCGACTTGAACAAGTAAATCGCCATTGTCTTCGCGGAATTGCTCGGTAGGAATCGAACCTTCCGTTTTCAGACCAACGTTAACGACGACAAAATCAGAGCTTACAGAAACGACTGTTCCTTGAACAATCGAGCCTGTTTGCATTTGGGTGGATTTGAGGCTTTCCTCAAAGAGTTCGGCAAAACTTTCAATCATGATGGGTTAAGGGATTCCAGGGTTTCGCCTGCGTGAGCGTCCTTGTGCGCAGGGTCAAATAAAAAAACCCGCGCACCTACCTGTGCGCGGGGCCGTGAATACAACACCAAAAGAGCTTAGACACCCATGAGGGTGAGACACTCAGTCAGAACCTGTTCCACTGTTAAAAAACTCGTTTCAATCCGATGCGCGTCATCAGCCGCTTTGAGCGGGGCAACCGGACGCTGCATATCACGCTCATCACGACGGCGTATGTCATGAATAATCTGCGCTAAGTTAGCACCAAGTCCCTTTTCATTCAACTGCTTATAACGCCTTTCACCACGGACTTCGGCACTGGCATCCAAATAAATTTTCACCTGAGCATCCGGAAAAACCACCGTGCCCATGTCTCGTCCATCAGCCACCAGTCCAGGTGCCTGGGCAAAGCGTCGCTGAAAATCCAGCAAGGCATCACGTACCACAGGATGTGCGGCGACCACAGAAGCCGCTTCGCCCGCCTGTTCACTGCGAATCAGCAGGGAAACATCTTCACCGTCCAACAACACGCAGGTTTCATCCTCACCGACAAAACGTACATTCAAATGCGCGGCAAGCTCGGCAACCCCAGCAGCATCATTTAAATCAACATCTCGACGCTGTGCGGCCAATGCGGCAATTCGATACAAGGCGCCAGAATCCAGCAAATGCCAACCCAAACGCTGCGCCAACAAGCGCGCGACTGTACCTTTGCCCGAGCCACTTGGGCCGTCAATCGTTAATACTGGCACGCTCATGATGCACCGACCTCGGCACGAATGCTCAAGCCCGCACGTTGTGCCAACTCAACAAAGCCCGGAAATGAGGTATTCACATTCTCACAATCCTCAATCCGAATCTCACCCGTGGCACGCAAAGCTGCCACCGCGAACGACATGCCAATGCGATGATCGCCGTGTGTGGTCACAGTGCCCCCGCGCATTGAACCACCACGAATCACCATGCCGTCGGGAGTGGGCTGAGCATCGACACCCAAAGCTTGTAAACCGTCCGCCATCACCTGAATCCGATCCGATTCTTTCACGCGCAGTTCTTCTGCTCCGGTCAAAACCGTTTCGCCCTGCGCACAAGCCGCCGCAATAAAAAGAACCGGGAACTCATCAATCGCCAGCGGCACCAAGCTTTCAGGAATGGCAATACCTTTAAGTTCCGCGCTACGCACATGCAAATCCGCCACCGGTTCACCACCCACGCTGCGCAGGTTCAAAACATCAATGCTCGCACCCATCAACCGCAAAACTTCAATGACACCGGTACGCGTCGGATTCACACCCACATGCTCCAAAACAAGATCGGAACCCGGTGCAATACTCGCTGCTACCAGGAAAAAGGCCGCCGAAGAAATATCCGCCGGCACGTCGATTGTTGTGGCCTTCAAGGTACCGCCGCCGGTCAAACAGACTGTACTAACACCGCCCTCGCCCGCCACACGACGCACGTCATAACCAAACCCCTGCAACATGCGCTCGGTATGGTCACGGGTGGGGGCAGGCTCAGTGACACAGGTTTCACCTGTCGCATACAAGCCTGCAAGTAACACGCACGATTTCACCTGCGCACTTGCCATCGGCATCACATAGTTAATGCCTTTGAGAGCGCTACCGCCGTGTACACGCAGGGGCGGACGACCGCCCTCCTGGGTGTCGATGTGCGCACCCATCAGCGCCAAGGGCTCGGTCACCCGGCGCATGGGGCGACGCGAAAGCGACTCGTCACCCTCCATTACCGCATCAAAATCCTGCCCGGCGATAATGCCCGACATCAGGCGCATCGACGTGCCTGAGTTCCCCAACCAAAGTGTGCCATCCGGCTGTTTAAGGCCGTGCAGCCCCACACCGTGGATGCGAACGCGCCCCGCACCGAGGGTTTCCGGGTCTTCAATTTTGACCCCCATGCGGCGGAAACAGCGCAGGGTATTCAAACTGTCTTCACCTTCCAAAAAACCTGAAACCTCAGTCACGCCCTCGGCCAAAGCGCCCAGCATGATGGAACGGTGCGAAATCGACTTATCGCCAGGCACACGCATACGCCCCGTTAAAACGCCGCCCGGTTGCAACACAAATTGGAGATTGGAGTTCATTGTCTAGCCTTTAAATACTAAAAATTCGATTTAGCCACAGAGAACACAGAGCGCACAGAGTGATGAAAGCCGATTTGCCAACGACCTGATTTCTCCGTGATCTCTGTGTCCTCTGTGGCAAAAAATTAAAGCTTGATCCCCTCGCGCGCCGTCTGCGCACGACTGAAACGCGCAAACAAAGCCTGAGCATTCCTGGTCTGCAAATCACGCTGCAGGTCTTCAAGCTCTTGTTGATATTGTTGTAGTATCAAACTGATTTCAAAAGAATTTGCCAAGGCAATATCACGCCACATGGTCGGGTCACTCGCCGCAATGCGGGTAAAATCGCGGAAGCCGCCCGCCGCATAGCGAAATACTTCACGCGACTCATCCATGCGCGCCAAACTATCAACCAAGGTAAACGCGAGCAAATGCGGTAAATGGCTAGTGGCGGCAAGCACATGGTCGTGATGCTCCGCGCTCATGCACTCAACCATGGCTCCCACGCACTCCCACATCGCCACCACGCGAGCCACATCGGCCTCACTATTTTCCGCCAAGGGCGTAACGATCACGCGGCGCTGGGCAAATAATTCGGCAAAGGCGGCATCCGGGCCACTTTTTTCCGTGCCGGCAATTGGATGTGCAGGCACGAATTGCCCCAGTTTGTCACCCAGCACCGCGCGCGCATCGTCAATCACCGACTGTTTGGCGCTGCCGACATCGGTCACGATCATGCCCGGTTGCATAACGGGTTCTATCTGCGCCAACACGTCGCGCATGGCCAGCATCGGCACGGATAACACCACCATGTCAGCGCCTTGCACGGCCTCTGCAATGTCGGTGCTGTAGTGGTCAACAATGCCCAGCTCAAGCGCGCGTTGCAGCGTCGCACTATTGCGCCCGCAACCCATGACATCAGCCACTGCGCCAACCTGCTTCAGCGCCAGCGCAAGTGAACCGCCGATTAAACCGCTGCCAATAACACACACTCGCCGACTGAAAAAACTCACGCCAAGTCGCCCATAACCATCTTGAGCGCAGTCAAAAAGCGTGCGTTTTCAGCTTCGGTGCCTATGCTCACGCGCAAATGCTGCGGCATGCCATAACCTGCCACCGGGCGCGTAATCACACCCAGGCGCAGTAAGCCGTCGTACACCGCGTGCGCGGGGCGGCGCATGTCAATGCACAAAAAATTCCCCATGCTCGGCAAGGCGCTTAGCCCCAAGTCGGCCAAACCTGCGCGAACCTGAGCCAAACCTGCGCTATTCAGTTCTCGCGTGCGCTCAACATGCTCGGTATCGTTCAATGCTGCAACAGCAGCTTCCATCGCCAGCAAACTCACATTAAACGGTTGGCGCACCCTGTTCAGCACCTCGGCCACCTGCGGGTTCGACACGGCGTAACCCACGCGCAAACCCGCCAAACCGTGAATTTTGGAAAAAGTGCGTGTGACCACAAGATTCGGGAACACCTCCAACCAGGCCAAGGCATTCGGAAAATCCGCATCGTCATCAACAAACTCGATATAAGCCTCATCCACCACCACGAGCACATCGGCAGGCACCGACGCAATAAACGCATACAGCGCGTCTTTTTCCACCCACGTTCCCGTCGGGTTGTTCGGATTGGCTAAAAACACCACCCGCGTTTGCTCAGTGATGGCGGCGCGCATGGCCGCAAGATCATGCCCATACGGTTGATGCGCATGGTCGGCGGGCAAGGCTTGCGCAACCTGTGCAAGCGCACCCACAGCCTGCGTACTGATCGGATACACCGCGAAGGCATATTCAGAAAACACCGCAGCCTGGTCGCGACCCAAAAATGCCCGCGCGATTAAGTCCAGAACGTCATTCGAGCCATTACCCAAGGTGATCGACTCAATCGCCACACCCAAGGCTTGCGCCAAAGCCTGCTTGAGCTTGAAACCATTACCATCAGGATAGAGGTGCGCGCTGGCGGCATGCTCGCGCATGGTGGCCAAGGCAAGCGGCGAAGGGCCGAGCGGATTTTCATTCGACGCGAGTTTGATGGCACCTTGAATGCCTAACTCACGCTCTAATTCATCCAGCGGCTTACCCGGCACATAGGGAGCAAGCCCGCAAACCTGCGTACAAGCCCGCGCTAACCAAGGATTTAATTGTGAATTATTGGGCGCACTCATGCTTTCAACACCGCTTTGGGGTAGGAGCCAAGCACCCGCATCCAGGCGGCCTGCTGCTCAAGCTCGCGCACAGCTTCGGCCACCTGCGGATCGGCACGATGACCCTCTACATCAATAAAAAACACATACTCCCAAGCCGCCGTGCGCGAGGGGCGTGACTCAATGCGCGTCAAGCTGATACCGCGTTCAGCGAGGGGCTTGAGCAAATGAAACAGGGCACCTGGCTTGTTAGCGGTGGACAGCACCAGGGACGTTTTATCTACCCCGCTGACACCCGCATCCTGCGCGCCAAGCACCACAAAACGTGTGGTGTTGTGCGCCTCATCTTCGATATTGCTTGCGAGGGTGCCGAGCTGGTACAGCTCAGCGGCGACATCGGGCGCAATCGCCGCCGCGCCGGGTTCTTGCGCCGCCAAGCGTGCGCCCTCGCCATTGCTGCTCACCGGCACACGTTCAGCCTGCGCTAGATGCGCATCCAGCCAGTGCCGACACTGGGCGAGTGACTGCGCATGACCATACACGCGGCACACCGCGCCAAGGTCAGTTTCACGCGAGAGTAATTGATGATGAATACGCAGAGCCACCTCACCGCAGATCGATAAATCGTGCGCCAATAAGGCTTCCTGCGTTTGCGACACCCCGCCTTCGGTAGAGTTTTCCACCGGCGCAATGCCATAAGACACACTGGCCGAAGCGACCATACGGAACACTTCGGCGATAGATAAACAGGGCACCAATTCAGCCGCATGACCAAATTGGCGCAAGGCCGCCAGCTGGCTAAACGTCCCCGCCGGACCCAAATAGGCCACACGCATGGGTTGTTCAAGTGCCAGACAGGCCGACATAATTTCGCGGAATAACCAAGCCACATTGGCATTATCCAGAGGACCTGCATTCAGATCCTGGATACGGCGCAGCACCTGCGCCTCCCGCTCTGGGCGATAGAATTGGGCATCCTCGTTGCCTGCGGCGCGCTTGATCTCACCCACCGAATGCGCAAGATTCGCACGCTCAGACAACAACTCCAGCAGGCGCTGATCGACCGCATCAATACGCTCTCGCACGCCTTCCAGCCGCAATATCGGCTGCCCGCCCTCCTCCATACCCATCTCCAACCTTAGATCACACGCACATTCAATACGCCATTGATGCCACGGATCGCTTCCGCCGCATCGGTTGGAATGTCGCCTTCAATATCGATCAAGGTGTAAGCCACATCGCCGCGTGAATCATTGACCATGTGCACGATATTGACCTTGTGCGCACCGAGGATATGCGACATTTGACCGACCATATCCGGCAGGTTTTTGTTGGCAATCGCCAAACGATGATCGCCCTTGCGTGCCAGTTTGATTTCCGGGAAATTCACGGAATTCAGGATGTTGCCGTTTTCAAGGAAATCGCGCACCTGATCGGCGACCATAATCGCGCAGTTGTCTTCGGCCTCACCCGTGGACGCACCCAGGTGCGGCAAAGTAATGCAGCGCGGGTGATCCTTGGTGGCATTCACCGGGAAGTCCGACACATAAGCGTGCGCCTTGCCTGCATCCAATGCGGCAACCATGGCAGCTTCATCCACCACGCCTTCGCGCGCGAAGTTCAACACCACCACGTTGTCCTTCATGAATTTCAGGCGCTCGGCATTAATCAGGTTGCGCGTCGCCTCGATCAAAGGCACATGGAAGCTCACAAAGTCGGCACGCGCCAACAATTCATCCACGCTATTGGCCTGTTGAACATCCGCAGACAACTCCCATGCACGCTCAACCGTGATACCCGGGTCAAAACCGACCACTTTCATACCCAGGGCACGCGCCGTGTTGGCCACGCGCACGCCAATCGCACCGAGGCCAATCACGCCCAAAGTGCGCCCCGGCAGCTCGAAGCCGACAAAGTTTTTCTTGCCATCTTCAACCGCCTTGTGCAGAAACGTGTCGTCCCCGCTCAAGCCAGTGGCAAATTTCCAAGCCTGTGGAATGTTACGCGCCGCCAGCAACATACCGGCAATCACCAACTCTTTCACCGCATTGGCATTTGCGCCCGGTGCGTTGAAGACCACAATGCCCTTCTCGCTCATTTCCTTGACCGGGATATTGTTCACACCGGCACCGGCACGACCAATCGCCTTCAGGCTGGCGGGTACAGGCATGTCGTGCATCTTGGCGGAGCGCACCAGAATGGCATCGGGGGTTTGCACTTCAGAAGCCACTTCGTACTTGTCACGCGGCAAACGATCCAAGCCCACGGCGGCAATATTGTTCAGGGTAAGAATCTTAAACATCGTCTAACTCCTCAATTTTTAATAAATAATCAGCCGTTACGTTGAGCAAAGTCATTCATGAATGCAATCAGGGTGTCCACACCTTCTTCCGGCATGGCGTTGTAAATACTGGCGCGCATCCCACCGACTGAGCGATGACCGGCCAAGCTGGTCAATCCTGCGGCTTCGGCTTCTTTAAGGAAGGCTTTGTCCAAGTCGCTATTCGCCAGCAAGAACGGTACGTTCATCCATGAGCGGCACTTCACATCCACCGGATTGGAATAGAACGGTGAGTTATCAATCGCTGCGTATAGCTTATGCGCCTTGCGCTGATTGATCGCTTCCATGGCGGCCAGACCGCCCGTTTCCAGCAAGTGTTCGAATACCAGACCGGCGATATACCAGGCATAGGTCGGCGGGGTGTTGTACATCGAGCCATTATCAGCCTGGGTTTTGTAATCAAACATAATCGGCGTGCCTGGCAGGGTTTGCCCGATCAAATCATCACGCACAATCGCAAGCGTCAGACCGGCAGGGCCGATATTTTTCTGTGCCCCGGCATAAATCACGCCGAATTTAGAGATATCGACCGGACGCGACATGATGGTTGAGGACATATCCGCCACCAGTGGAATATCACCCGTGTCCGGAATGTAGCCAAACTCAACACCGGCGATGGTTTCGTTCGGGGTGTAATGCACATAGGCGGCATCCTGGCTGAAGCTCAGTTCAGAGGCATCGGGCAAGGTGGTGTACTTACTGCCCTTGGTATCGGCAATCACATTCACCTGGCAAAAACGCTTGCCTTCGGCCACGGCTTTTTCCGACCAGTGACCGGTATTCAGATAATCCGCGCTGGTTTTGCCGCGCAGCAGGTTCATCGGCACCATGCTGAATTGCGCCGACGCGCCGCCTTGCAGGAACAGCACCTTGTAGTTTTCGGGCACGTTCATCAGCTTGCGAAAATCGGCTTCGGCCTTTTCGGCAATCGAAACATATTCCTTGCCGCGATGGCTCATTTCCATCACGCACATGCCCGAACCGTTCCAGTTGAGCATTTCGTCACGCGCACGCGCCAACACTTCGACGGGAAGCATGGCGGGGCCTGCGCTGAAATTGAATACCCGATTTTCTACATTCGACATAACAACAACCCTCTAACTTAATGATTAATCTTGAATTTCGTCCTGATGCCCAATGTCATTATCAGCATCAACCGCAGGAGATTCGGCGGCTTGTTCCGCTTCGATCACAACAGCCTCTACGCTTTGGATACGCTCAATCTGCACCAGGTGCTCGTCTTTGCTCAAGCGAATCAACGTTACGCCCTGAGTGTTGCGCCCCACCTGTGAAATTTCTGCCACCGGGGTGCGCACCAAGGTACCTTGATCGCTAATCAGCATCAGCTCATCGTCTTCCAACACGCGCACTGCGCCGACCAACAAGCCATTACGCTCACTGGTTTGCAGCGCAATCACTCCCTGACCACCACGATTATGGCGCGGGAAATCATCCAGCGGCGTGCGCTTACCGTAGCCATTGGACGAGGCGGTAAGAATGTCGCCCTTGTTTTCCTGCGTGCCCGCAAGCACACCCTCACCCAAGCTTTCCGCCGTATTCTCACCATGCGCAATAATCATCGACACCACGATCTGATCTTCCGCCAGACGCACACCAATCACGCCTGAGGCGCCGCGCCCCATCGAGCGCACATCGGTTTCAGCAAAGCGAATCACCTTGCCAGCATTGGTGAACAACATCACATCCTGCGAGCCATCGGTCAGTGCCGCACCAATCAGGCTGTCACCCTCACGAATATCAATGGCGATAATGCCACTCTGACGCGGACGCGAATACTCGACCAGTGGGGTTTTCTTGATAATGCCGTTTTGCGTGGCGAACATGACATACGACTCGCCAGCGAAATTACGCAACGGCAACAGAGCCTCAATACGCTCGTTATCCTCCAGCGGCAGGATATTCACAATCGGACGACCGCGCGCCTGACCGCTACCCAGCGGCAATTCCCAAACTTTCTTCCAATACACGCGACCACGGCTGGTGAAAATCATCACCATGTCATGTGAGCTTGCAACCAACAATTTCTGGATCGCGTCTTCACCCTTGACCTTGGCGGCACTGCGACCACGCCCGCCACGATGCTGCGCGGCATAATCCGACAGCGACTGGGTTTTGATATAGCCCGCGTGAGACAGCGTGACCACACGCTGCTCTTCGGTAATCAGGTCTTCCTCCGACAAATCAGCGCGCGAAGCCTGAATTTCGGTACGCCGCGCATCGGCAAACTGTGTGCGCACTTGCACCAACTCTTCACGAATCACGGCGCGCATACGATCAGGATTACCAAGAATTTCAAGCAGTTCGCCGATAGTGTTAAGAATCTCTGCGAACTCGCCAACAATCTTGTCCTGCTCCAGCCCCGTGAGGCGGTGCAGACGCAATTCCAGAATAGCCTGCGCCTGGGTGGCCGTAAGGCGGTAGCTTCCGTCCTCGGCGGCACCAAAATCGGCATCCAACCCATCCGGACGCGAGGACGAGGCACCGGTGCGTGCCAGCATCTCAGACACGATGCCCGAACTCCAACGTCGTCCCAACAAACCTTCTTTGGCCTCGGCTGGACTGGCGGCAGCTTTAATCAGCGCAATAATTTCATCGATATTGGCCAGCGCGACCGCCAAGCCTTCCAAGATATGCGCCCGATCACGCGCTTTGCGCAATTCAAACAAGGTGCGGCGCGTGACCACATCACGGCGATGGCGCAAGAAGGCTTCGAGCATATCGCGCAGCGGCAAGGTACGCGGCTGGTTATCTACCAAGGCCACCATATTCAAGCCAAATACGGTCTGCAACTGGGTTTGCTGATACAGATTATTCAGCAGCACCTCGGCCATTTCACCGCGTTTGACTTCGATGACCACGCGCATGCCGTCCTTGTCGGATTCATCGCGTAGCGCGGAAATGCCTTCGATTTTCTTGTCTTTAACCAGCTCGGCAATGCGCTCAATCAAGCGCGCCTTATTCACCTGGTAAGGCAGTTCAGAAATGATAATGGTCTGATGACCGCGCTCATCTTCTTCAATACGAGCGCGTGCGCGTACCTGCACCCGACCACGCCCCGTTAAATAGGCTTCACGCAGCCCTGCACCGCCAAAAATAATCCCGGCGGTGGGGAAATCCGGCCCCGGCACCAGCTCCAACAAACGCTCGGTATCAACATGCTCGTCATCAATCAAGGCCAGGCAGGCATCGATCACTTCGCCCAGATTATGTGGCGGAATATTAGTGGCCATGCCCACGGCAATGCCGCTCGAACCATTGATTAAAAGATTGGGGATACGCGTTGGGAACACCGCGGGCTCACGCTCGGAGCCGTCGTAGTTCGGCACAAAGTCAACGGTATCTTTCTCAATATCAGCCAGCAGCTCGTGCGCAATGCGCGCCATGCGAATCTCGGTGTAACGCATGGCCGCCGGGGCGTCGCCATCTACCGAACCGAAGTTACCCTGCCCGTCCACCAGCATGTAACGCAGGGAAAACGGCTGTGCCATGCGCACAATCGTGTCGTAAATCGCTGAGTCGCCGTGTGGATGGTACTTACCCATAATGTCACCCACCAAGCGGGCTGACTTCTTATAGGCCTTGTTCCAATCGTTGTTTTGCTCACTCATGGCGAACAAGGCACGACGGTGAACCGGCTTCAAACCATCACGCACATCGGGCAGAGCACGCCCCACAATGACACTCATCGCGTATTCCATATAGGAAAGACGCATTTCATCTTCAAGATTGACCGGAATAACTTCCTTGGCAAAATCAGCCATGCGCACCCGCTCTCAACATCATGGGTTCTATGAACGAACCGTTAAACAAGGCGCGCAACTATACCACAGTGCTGCGACAGGCTGGCAGCCATGGCTAATGCCAGTCAGTTAAGCCCCCAAAGTGCTTGAATTTATCGTTCCCGCGCCCCCAAAAAAAATGCCAGTCAGACTTAACTGACAGGCATTATTGATCTGGCACGATTAATCGTAGGGTGCGCCACGCGCACCGATGGGCTAAAAGGTGCGCGTGGCGCACCCTACAGCCTGGCGGACAATCACGGATAAAGCTGGCCGGATAACATAGACAGTCATGGCAAGCAGCGCTTGCTTTACTCGATTTTGGTCACGGTCAGTGCGCCGTTGACGCTGTCGGCCTGGAAGCGAATTTTGTCTCCGGCTTTGAGCTTGTCGAGCATAGCCGGGTCGGCGACGCGATAAACCATCGTCATGGCGCCCATGCCCAAGTTGGGCAGCGGGCCATGCTTGATGGTGACCTTGGCGGCGGATTTATCCACTTTGCGCACTTCGCCATCGGCCATTGTGTCGCTTGCCGCCTGAGTGGCTAGCGTGTCTTTTTGCAGCAGCTCCTGATGTTTTTGCATGCCTTCAGGCGTGCTGTGATCGTGGTCGGCGTGGGTTTCGGCGGCCAGAGCACTCACCTGGGCGCCGAAGCTGAGCGCGAGCGCCAAAAGGCCGATATTGATATGTGATTTGATGGGTTTCATGGCGATGTCCTCGTGTTTGATTCAATGGTTGCTGTGGCCGGACGGCTTACGCACCGTCACGGTTGGCGCTGTGGCTGCGGTTTTAGCGCGACGTGGCTCAGGAAGGGCGCGTCCCTTCCAGACGTAAGCTCGGGTTCCCTTGGGCTGCTTGTAGTCGCCAGGGTCTTTGTAGCTGCCGGGGGCGAGTCCCTTGCGGATTTTCACCGTGGTGAACATGCCGCCCATGCCGATGGGGCCGAACTGGCCGAAGCCGGTCATCATCGGCAGGGTGTTGTCGGGCAGGGGCATTTCCATGGCGGCCATGTCGTGCATCCCCTTATCGCCCATCACCATGTAATCGGGGACAAGGCTGCTGATTTTTTCGGCAATACCGTCTTGTTCGACCCCGATCATGGTGGGCACGTTATGCCCCATGGCGTTCATGGTGTGGTGCGACTTGTGGCAGTGGAACGCCCAGTCGCCTTCGTCCGTGGCATCGAATTCGATGGCGCGCATCTGGCCGACGGCAATATCGGTCGTCACCTCCGGCCAGCGTGATTCGGGGCGCGTCCAGCCGCCGTCAGTGCCGGTGACTTCAAATTCGTGGCCATGCAGGTGGATGGGATGGTTGGTCATGGTCAGGTTGCCGACGCGGATGCGCACTCGGTCGCCCTGGCGGCATACCAGCGGGTCAATACCGGGAAAGGCGCGACTGTTGAACGTCCACAGGTTGAAGTCCAGCATGGTGTTGACGCGCGGGGTGTAGCTGCCGGGGTCGATGTCATAGCTGTTGAGCAAAAAGCAAAAGTCCCGATCCACGCGCATAAAATCGGCGTCCTGCGGGTGAACGATGAACATACCCATCATGCCCATCGCCATCTGCGTCATCTCGTCGGCGTGCGGGTGGTACATGAAAGTGCCGCTACGCCGCAGGGTAAATTCATAGACATAGGTCTGCCCCGGCGGAATGGCGGGCTGGGTCAGGCCGGCCACGCCATCCATGCCGTTGGGCAGGCGTTGGCCATGCCAGTGGATCGTGGTGACTTCGGGCAGGCGGTTGGTGACGAACAGACGCACCCGGTCTCCCTCGACCGCCTCAATGGTCGGGCCGGGACTCTGGCCGTTGTAGCCCCAAAGCCTGGCGTTCATGCCGGGGGCGATTTCGCGCACCACCGGCTCGGCCACCAGGTGAAATTCCTTCACCCCCTGGTTCATGCGAAACGGCAGTGTCCAGCCATTCAGCGTGACCACCGGGTTATAGGGGCGCCCCTGTGCGGGCGCGACGGGGGCTTGCGTGCTGGCGTTATCCATCACCGCGACCTCGGGCAGCGCCGCCAGCGCGTTTTTATGCACCAAACCACTGGCTAAAGCGGCAAAGCCCGCCTTGAACAAAAAATCTCTGCGTGAGCTCATGATATTAATCTCGTCTAGTTAGTGACCGCCCGCTGCATCTTCAGCGGCTGCGGGGGTGGCAAGCATCATGCTGCTGGATTGGGGACTGCCGACGCCAAGCGCCATGCGCAGATCGGCTTCGGCCTGCCAAAAATTGCGCTGCGCTTCGATGGCGCCAATCACCGCCTGAATCTGCACGCGCGCATCGGCCAAAAGCTCGAATACGCCAATCAACATGCCGTTGTAGCGCAGCACGTTTTCCTCGGCGATACGCTGGCGCAGCGGCACAATTTCATGGCGGTAATGTTGTGCCAAATCGAAAGCGGTGCGATAGCGCAAATAGGCTTCGCGCGCTTCGGAACGCGCCTGGATCGCCGTGGCGCGCAGATTTTCCACCGCCTGCATGTACACCGCCTCGTTGCGCGCGATACGTGCCTCGCCCAGGTCAAAAATCGGCAAGACGATTTCGATTTCATAACCGCGTTTGGTGGGCAGGTTTTCGTTGTAGCTGGTATTGAGCGCAGCCACATCCAGCACATTGCCAAAACGTGTCGCCTCGCTCAGATCCAGGGTTTTGGACAGCGCCACGGCCTGTTGGCGCGCCTGCTGCACATCCAGACGCTCGCGCACGGCCTGCTGCTCAATCTCGGACTGCGTGCGCGCATTGGCTGGAAGTTCGGGCAGACGCTCCGGCAGGGTGAATGCCGTCTGCGCGCCCCACAGGCCCAGTTGGCGAATCAGGCGCTCGCGCGTCTCCACGCCATGCTGCTGCGCCAAGGCCAGCCGCGCCGTGGCATCGGCGTAAAACGCCTGCTCACGCGCCTGTTCGCGCACCCCCCAGTTGCCGGCCGCGCTCATACGCTTGGCCAGTTCGGCGCTTGCCTTGGCTGCCTCATTGACCTGACGCCAGTAGCGCAGGCTTTCTTCGGCGGCGAGCGCATCAACCCATGCCTTGCGCGCCTCCAGGGCAATGCTCATGACCATCTGACTGCTGCGCAAGCGCACAGCCTCCAGCTGATCTTCAGCAATCTCAATGCGCGCGGGCATGGTCAGCAGATCGAAAATGCCGAACACAAAGCGACGCTCGATTTCGATTTCCGCCCCCTGCTCGGTGCGTGAATAGCTGAAACCGGGGTTGCGCAGACGCCCCGCCTGCACGCGCTCGGCATCGGCAATGCCAAGATCGGACAAATACATGCGCAAGGCCGGGTTATTCAGCAGCGCGATACGCACCGCATCATCTGCGCTTAGCGGCTGTTTTTTTAGTAGATCAGCAAGCGCCGTGCTGACATCTTCGCCTTGTTTAGGCAGCGTTTGCTGTTCGCCCGCCAGCAGGCGCGCACCGGCCTCGCGCTGCACGCCGCCCAGCCCCGCATCCGGCTGAAGCGTCGCGCAACCGGCCAAGGTCAAACCAAGCGCCAGCAAGGCCGGGATGCGACCATAAGCCATGAAAGCGTTCATTGCGCACCTCCCATGGCATGTCCGGCATGGCCGGATGCCCCGGCGACACGCGCATTGGCTTCGGACCAGGGCAGAAGCTTGGCGGGTTGAAAGGGGATGTAGTCAAGAAAAATCGAGTGATATTCAAGCGGCGCAAGCTTTGCGTCGGCTTGATCGACTCGTGGCATAGCCGTGGCCGGAGCCGTAGCCAGATCCGTGGCAGGAGCAGGCTCATCCTGCGCCCACAGGCTCAAAGGCAGGCACAGCAGCAAGGCGAAGCCTGCCGCAGGCGAAAATCGAAGGTTCATGCAAAAGCCCTCCTCAATCTGAATTAAAGACCATGCCGCGCACCCCCGTCCTAACGGATCAGGGCGTGACACGGCTCATCAAAATTCAGAGGGAGAGCGGGGGGCGCAGCGGCGGCAGTGGAATGTGCGAAGAAAAATGCGCGCTGTGCAGCACGATCACGCCGTCAGGCAAGCGCTCACGCAAAAATACCCGCGTGGGCGCGGCAATAAAATGCGCCAGCGCAAAACAGTGCGGACAGTTATCGGACACAGACGTGGTGTCGTCCATGCCGTCGGTGATGCCCTCATCGGCATGATGATGACAGGCCGCAGCCATTGCATCATGCACTCCGACATCATTGTCCCCGGCCACAGATTGCGGAGCCGTGTCCATACTGCACATGCTCATGCTCACCCCGGCGATCCCCTGCACGGGGAGCACGATGGTGAGCAGCAGGATAAACAGATGGCGCAGCAGCTTCATGATGAGATTCGGGATATTGGCAACGGTTAGCTCTTGTGAGTATAGAACGCTACAACAAGTTCCGCAAATCAGGCCAGCAACATACGCACCGCTTCCGTCGTCGGCTTCACGATCACACCGCGCTCAGTCACAATCGCGTCGATCAAGTCCGCAGGGGTGACATCAAATGAAGGGTTCCATGCTGCCACACCCTCGGGCGCAATCACCCTCCCCCCTAGCGAGGTCACTTCCTCCATCGGACGGGTTTCAATTGGAATCAGGCCGCCATGCGCAAGGCTCAAGTCAAACGTCGTCGTAGGTGCAACCACCATGAACTTCACGCCGTGATGCCGCGCCAGGATCGCCAGGCCATAGGTACCGATCTTGTTGGCTGTATCACCATTGGCGGTGATGCGATCCGCGCCCACAATCACCCAGCCCACCTGCCCTGTGCGCAACAGGCTGGCCGCCGCGCCTTCGCATTGCAAGGTCACGGGAATGCCATCCTGCTGCAACTCCCAGGCCGTCAAGCGCGCGCCCTGCAACCACGGGCGGGTTTCATCGGCAAACACCTGCGTGATGCGTTGCTGCGCGTAGGCCGAACGAATCACCCCCAAAGCTGTGCCGAAGCCTGCGGTCGCCAGGGAACCTGTATTGCAATGGGTCAGCACGGCCAAACCCGGCTCAATCAGCGCCGCCCCCAACTCGCCCATGCGACGATTGGCGGCAATATCCTCAGCTTCAATCGCCAAAGCCTCACGTTCTAAACGCACCGCATCGCCGCCCGCGTCCAAAACCTTACCCATGCGCTGCAGAGCCCAAAACAGATTCACCGCCGTCGGGCGCGATTCGGCCAGTTTTTGTATTTCAAGCCGCACCGATTCAACATCAGGCATTTGTTGTGCCGCCAGCACCACACCATACGCTGCCGCCACGCCAATGGCCGGTGCACCGCGCACCACCATGTCGCGGATGGCCACGGCCACCTCTTGCGCACTGGCACACGCCAAATAAACCCGTTCGTGCGGCAAACGGCGCTGATCGAGTAACTCCAGCGCCTGGCCTGTCCAGCGCAAGGCGCGCACCGAGTCGAATTGCTGCATATGACACCTGTTTAATAGTTTTGACGCATAGATTGTGAGGCCATCAAGCCGCCTGGTGCTATCATTAGCCGACAATAATATATCCAAAAACGTGGTGACTCAGGAGGCCAGCCGTGTCGGAGCAGAAAATCAAAGTGGTGCATGAAGACGACGAAACCATGTACCAAAAGCGCGAGCCGATCCACCCGCGCTCTATCAAGGGAGTCTTCCGCACCTTCAAGTCTTCCATGTTGCTGATGGCGTTTGCTGTTTTTTACTTCCTGCCTTGGGTGCGCTGGGATCACGGCGGAAGCGTGACCCAAGCGGTTCTTTACGATCTACCTAATCGCCGTTTCTATATTTTCGACCTGATTGTGCATCCGCAGGATATTTATTGGCTCGCGGGTGCGTTGATTATTTTTGCCTGGTTACTGTTTTTTGCCACCAGCGTGGTTGGGCGTGCGTTCTGTGGCTATTTTTGCTTTCAGACGCTATGGACGGATGCGTTCATGTTTATCGAACGCTGGATCCAAGGCGACCGCCCAGCGCAAATCAAGCTCGACAAAATGCCGTGGAATGCGCAAAAACTCACCCGCAAAGGCCTGACCTGGCTGGCATGGCTGGCGTTTGCATGGTGGACAGGCTTTACCTTTACCGCCTATTGGGTGGATGCGCCGACCTTGTTTGTCGAATTTTTCCAAGGCACCGCACCGCACCCTGCTTACTTCACCATTGGTTTACTGACTGCCATTACCTTTGTCGTTGCAGGCTTCGTGCGCGAGCAAGTCTGTTTTTACATGTGTCCTTACGCCCGCTTTCAGGCGGTGATGTTCGATAAGGAAACCTTGATCCCAACCTACGATTACAACCGTGGCGAAGGAGAAAAAGGACGTACCCATTTGGCGCGAGGTCTGAAAACTCAGGATGAGCGCAAAGCCGCTGGACATGGCGATTGCATTGATTGCGGCCTGTGCGTCCAAGTCTGCCCCACAGGGATTGATATTCGTAACGGTCTGCAAATCGGCTGCATTAACTGCGGGCTGTGCATTGATGCCTGTGACGAAATCATGGACAAACAGGGCTGGCAGCACGGTTTGGTGCGCTACGCTTCTGAGAACGAAATCGAAACTGGCAAAAAACCACAGATTTTCAAGCCCAAAACCATCGGTTATGGCTTTGCCATTTTAGTAGCCACTGGATTGCTGGCCTGGAGTATCTTCAACCAGGCGAAAATGGACTTCAGCGTGGCACAAGTGCGCAGCCCACTGGCCGTGTTGATGTCCGATGGGCGGGTGCAGAACAGTTATGAAGTCAAAATCAATAACAAACTCACGCGTCCGCTTAAACTGGACATGAGTTTGCGCGACTTACCCAAGGGGGAGTTGGAGATTGCGGGCACCCAGAAGGAGATCGTCGTACCGATTGATGGTTACATCAATATGCTGGTGCGTGTGAAACAACCGATGACCACACGCGGCGCGCAGCAGCGCTTTGACTTTGTCCTCACGGATAAGGATGGCGAGATTCCGCCGACTTCCATGTCCTCCACCTTTAATATGCCGCGTTGAAAACATGAACCTACTGCTGAGTTTGGCAATCGGCCTCGTGCTGATCGTGTTGGTTTTTTTGGGCTTGAATCGCTTGCTGCGCCTTCCTGGGCGTCAGGCTGCAGTCATTCTTGCTATTTTGACGTTAGGCTTTTATCTGCCCTACGCATTACTGCACTGGGAAGGTGGCGATGTTCTCGCCATTCACCTTGCGGTGTATTTAATGACCGTGTTCGTGCTCGGCCTGTTGGCCTTTCAGCGTGAACAAAAACTACCCTCTAGCGGACGGAGTTTCCGCTGGGGACCAGGCATGATTATCGGCTTCTTCGCCGTCATCATTGCCATGGACTCCATGTTTGTGACGCTGGCGACGAATGGAATGGGCGGGCGCGTGGCAGAAATACTGCTACCCAAACCTCGTCACGCCGAAAGCATCAGCTCGCACTTTCCCGGAGTCATTTCACACGACTTCCAAAAGAAAGAAGCGCTCTACAACCAATACCTGCATCAAGTGGAACAGCAAAAGGAACGCGGCTGGCAAGTACATTACGGTTGGTTGGGTGCCGCCGTGGTACATCAAGCTTCTGTCTTTCAGGTGCAGGCGCGCGACAAACAAGACCAGCCGATTGTCGGTGGGAACGTTGAGGTCAACTTTTTGCGCCCATCGGATAAAAACGAAGACTTCAATCTTAAACTTGCGGAAGTGGAACCCGGCGTATATCGCACCGAAGTCACCCCACCCATGCCGGGTCTTTGGCAGGTGGTGATCGTGGTGCGCCGTGGGGATGATGTGCACGAAATTCGTGCTTCAACGGATGTACTCGCTGTCGCAGCCCAAACGAATTAAATGCCTGAATCTGAAGCAATCTTTGCGCCTTCCCCTGATAGGCAGGCCGCCGAGCAACCCGAGGGCATACTGAGCTGCTTTCACTGCGGTCTGCCTGTGCCCAAGGGAGCTACCTACAGTGCGCGAGTTTTGGGCGAAGACCGCCCCATGTGCTGCCCCGGCTGTAAAGCCGTGGCCGAAGCGATTGTCGAAGGCGGCATGGAGGACTATTACCGCTACCGCACCGAGGCATCGCCACAAGGGCATGAGCTGGTGCCGCGTGAGCTGGAAAGCCTGCGCCTGTACGACCGCGAAGCCTTGCAGCGCAGCTTTGTCACCCGTGATGGCGACCTGCGCGAAGCGGCTCTGATTCTTGAAGGCATGACCTGCCCGGCCTGCGTGTGGCTGAATGAAAAGTATGTGCGTGCCCTGCCCGGCGTAATCGCCTTCAGCATCAACTACAGCACCCAGCGCGCCCGCGTGCAGTGGGATGATCGTCAGATCCAGCTCAGCGACATCCTGCAAGCCATCACATCTCTCGGTTACAGCGCCCATCCGTTTGATGCGGGACGGCAAGAAGCTTCCGCCAAACGCGAACGCACCGTGGCGCTGCGCCGGGTCGGGGTAGCCGGCTTGAGCATGATGCAGGTCATGATGCTCGCCATTGCCCTGTATTCCGGCGACTTTAGCGGCATGGATGAAGCCCTACGCAATTACCTGCGCTGGGCTAGCCTGTTACTAACCCTGCCGGTGATGTTTTACAGCGCCTCGGGTTTTTTCATCTCCGCTTGGCGTGAGCTGAAAATCAAGCGTCTGGGCATGGATTTGCCGATCAGTCTGACCCTGGGCTTGAGCTTTATCGCCAGCGTGTGGGCGACGGTGACGCAGAGCGGCGAGGTGTATTTCGACACCGTGACCATGTTTGTGTTTCTGCTGCTCACCGGGCGTTATCTGGAAATGGTGGCGCGCCACAAGGCCTCCGCCGCCGCCGATGCGCTGGTAAAACTATTGCCAACGATTGCTGCGCGCATCACTGCGCAAGGCGAAGAAGAAATGATACCGGTGATCGAGCTAAACAGCGGTGACCGTGTGCGCATCCGCCCAGGTGAAAGCGTGCCCGCCGACGGCGTGGTGATTGAAGGTCGCAGCAGTGTGGACGAATCGCTGCTCACCGGCGAAAGCTTACCCAGCGGGCGCGGTGTCGGTGATGTGCTGATCGGTGGCTCGGTCAACGTCGAAAGCCCTTTGCTGATGCGCGTGGACAAGGTGGGCGCGGACACCATGCTGTCCTCGATCTTGCGCCTGCTTGATCGCGCTCAGGCCGAAAAGCCGCGCATCGGTGAAATTGCTGACCGTGCCGCACAATGGTTCGTGTTGGGCTTGCTCATCACCAGCGCCCTCGTGGCGGCATGGTGGTGGGTACATGAACCGGCGCGCGCGTTCTGGGTGGTGATTTCCCTGCTAGCGATTACGTGCCCCTGCGCCCTTGGCCTCGCCACCCCAGCCGCGCTCACCGCAGCCACAGGCAGCCTGACGCGCTTGGGGCTGCTGGTCACCCGCGGACACGCACTGGAAACCCTCGCCAAGACCAATCATGTAGTCTTCGACAAAACCGGCACCCTGACGTATGGCCGCCTGACGCTGGAAAAAATCATTCCGCTGCCTGATGCGGGCATGGATACAGAGCAGATACTCGCTGTAGCTGCCGCGCTGGAACGCGCTTCCGAACACCCAGTGGCCAAGGCTATTCTGGCCGACGCGCCTGCGGGCATCAGCGCAGAATCCATCCGCGCCCTGCCCGGCCAAGGCATTGAAGGCTGGGTGGATGGACAACGCTATCGCGTGGGCAATGCCGATTTTGCAGCGCAGCTTGCCCAACAAAACGCCGCACAAAAATCCCCTGTCACACCTGATGAAAGCGGGACGCTAGTGCTATTGGCGAATGAGCAGCGTGCACTGGGCTGGCTGGTATTGCGTGACAAGGCGCGCGACGAGGCACGCGAAGTCATTAGCGATCTGCACGCACGCGGCATCAAAGTCAGCCTGCTCAGTGGTGATCGTCCGGCTGAAGCGCAACGCATGGGCGCCAGCCTGGGCATCAAGCAGATTTTTGGCGGCTTGCATCCGCAAGACAAACTGGAACAGTTGCGCCGCTTTCAAGGCGATGGCGATGTGGTGCTGATGGTCGGCGATGGCGTAAATGATGCCCCCGTGCTGGCGGGTGCGCAGGTTTCGCTTGCCATGGGCGGTGGCACGCAGCTTGCACAGTCCAGCGCCGACATGATCCTGCTCTCGGAAAACCTGCGCCACATCCCGGCGGGCTTGAACGTGGCGCGCAAGACCATGCGCATCATTCACGAAAACCTCGCCTGGGCGCTGGGCTACAACATTATCGCCATTCCCGCCGCCGCCGCCGGATTTGTCCCGCCCTGGCTGGCCGCCATTGGCATGTCATTAAGTTCACTTGTGGTGGTATTAAATGCTTTACGCTTGCGTCGTGCCTGAACCCGGCGTAACTTGCGCACCAATGACGGGGACATTTTGTGGATATTCTTTATCTCTTGATTCCGCTCAGTATGCTGGTTGCGGGGCTGCTTATCTGGGGTGTTGTATGGTCTGTACGCAGCGGCCAATACGATGATCCCGACGGTAATGCACACCGCATCCTGATGGATGACGATGACCCGCGTATTCCGCGCCAAGACTCACCAGGCGACAAGAGTGAAGGACATTGATCCCTATCTGGCGTGGATCGGGCAAGCCCGAGATGCTACCGGCGGCATGTCCCGAATTACTCTTTGTTCCGGCGACAAAAACTTAAATTCAACCTAGGAGATTGCAACATGCACCTGTTCAACTTTGATAACTTTGCCCTGACCTTCGTATTCGGTTTGATCATTTTTTCTTGGTTGACCTTTTTCGGTGTGATTTTCTCTTAATCAGGCAAGAATCATCGGCATTAAAAAAACCCGCATCAAGCGGGTTTTTTTTGGCGCCAAGCCTAAATTACGCCGTCAAGCTGGCACGCATCTTCTTCATGGCCGCCTGCTCAATCTGGCGAATACGCTCGGCCGACACGCCATACTCGGCGGCCAGCTCATGCAAGGTCGCCTTTTCACCCGGGGTTAACCAACGACGCTGCACAATCGCCCGGCTACGCGCATCGAGCTTGTCCACCGCGCCTTCCAACTGATCGAGCTGCTGGCTATGGCTATCCACACGCTCCAAGGTCAGAGCCGGGTCAGCATCCGAAGCTTCCAGCCATGCGGCAGGCGCAAGATGCGCTTCATCCTCATTGTCAGCGTCAATGGCTACATCACGCCCCAGCAAGCGCGACTCCATTTCGAACACCTCATACAACGGCACGTTCAATTCTTCGGCAATCGCCTTGCCTTCATCCTGAGTCAGCCAATGCTCACCGTCACGCATCCCGCGCAAACGAAAAAACAACTTGCGCTGCGCCTTGGTGGTGGCAACCCGCACCATGCGCCAATTGCGCATAATGAACTCGTGAATTTCGGCACGAATCCAATGCACCGCAAAGGTAATCAAACGCACTTTGCGATCCGGTTCATAGCGGCGTACCGCCTTCATCAGCCCTATATTTCCTTCCTGCACCAGCTCACCCAAAGGCAAGCCATAACCGCTGTAACTGCGTGCAATATGCACCACGAAGCGCAAATGCCCCAAAACCAACTGCTTGGCCGCGTCAAGATCCTGGTTATCTTGCAGCCTTTTGGCCAAGCGATACTCTTCATCCGCATCCAACATTGGAAAACGTCGTAATTCAGCCAAGTAAGCCGTCAACGCCTCGCGTGGAGAATCGTGGGCGGAGGTTTGCAGAACAGGGAGTTGATTGGTCAATGACACGTTGAGTCTCCTCAATAAAACACTGGTTGTGAATCTAGCACTCCCGTGGTGAGAGTGCTAGCTCTTGCATTGAGTTCATTGAAAATTTAAAAAATGTCGTCTTACATCACCCGGATTTGGCGCATTTGCACCACGCTGGCCAACCATGCCGCAAGAATACCGAGTACAAAACCCAGAGGAAGCGCTGCCAGCAGAAGCAGGACTGGCGCGGAGCTTAAAGGCAAGGCAAAACCTACGCGGCTCATGGCTTCAGTCAAGGCGTGCGCTGCAAACAAGGTCATGACCACAGCCATCAATGTACCGCCTAAACCGAGCAAACCACCAACATAGAGCAAGGGGCGACGGATAAAACCCGAAGTCGCGCCAATGAGCTGCAACAAGCGAATTTCATCCACACGGTGTTCCAGCTCAAGGCGAATCGTATTACTGACCGTAATCGCCAAGGTCGGCGCAAGCATCAACAAAAACAAAGCCAGAAGATGCTCCGCCGACACTATCAAGCCATGCAGACGCTCAACCGCCTGCGCATCAATGCGTGCCGAAGCCACTTCCGGACGTGCGGCAAGCTCGCTGCGCAGTGCGGCCAGCTCCTCGGGACGCTGCGGATAGACCTCAATCACGACAGGCAAGGGGTTGTGCTTCATCTCGGATAAAAGGCTATCGAACTGATGTAGCTCCGCAAGCTGCTTCAAGCCCTCTTCGGGTGGAATCATGCGCACCTCGCGCAGCCGTGGGTCGGCCTGAAGCTGTTTGAAAAGCGTATGCGCCGCATCCTCGCCTCCGTCCGTCGCCTGCCCTGCGGATGCATGCAGAAACATCTGCACCATGCCCAGCTCTTGCGACCAGTCATTCAAACCCAGGCGCGCCGATTGCAAGGTAAGCAGTAACGTAATCGGCAGTGTCAGGCTCAAGCCAATCACCAACATGCTTAAAAGCTGCCCAACCGGACGACGCACGAGGCGACGCAGGGCATCCTGGAAGCTGTCCTGATGATGATCTACCCATGCCTGAAGACGGGTTTTCATGCCAAGTTGGCGCGATGAGCCCTGGGGGTGATGTTTACGGCTCATGCTCACAAGCCTTCCGTGGTCAACCGCCCGTCGCGCAACAGTAAACGCGGGGCATCGAACGCATCAATCAAATCCAGGGCATGCGTCGCAATCAGCATGGTGACACCTGCTGCATTAAATTGCATAAATAAGCGCATGATTTCAAAAGATAATTCTGGGTCAAGATTCCCGGTTGGCTCATCAGCAAGAATAATCGAAGGCCGTGCCACCAGCGCGCGCGCAATATTCACCCGCTGTTGCTCGCCACCGGACAGCTCCAGCGGGCGGGCGCTTTCCCGGTCAACCAGCCCAACCTTATCCAGCGCGGCGCGCACCCGACGTACCGTTTCCTCACGCGGATAATGCTGCACGCGCAAAGGCAAGGCGATATTGTCGAACACGCTCCATTCATTCAACAGATGCGGGTTTTGAAAGATCACCCCGATATGGCGCCGCAAGCGTGGGATACGCCAAGCGCCCACTCGCCCAATATCCGTGCCATTAATCAGCACTTTGCCACTACTGGGGCGATCAATCAGCGGAATCAGGCGCAACAAGCTGCTCTTGCCCGACCCGGATGGTCCGGTTAGAAACGCCAAACGCCCTGCCGGAAGATGAAAGCTAACATCCTGTAAAGCCACTTGGCCACTGGGATAGGTTTTGCTAACACGCTCAAAAGCAATCATTCATCACGATCCAGAATCGCATTCACAAATTCGCGTGCATTAAACGGACGTAAATCCTCGGCACGTTCGCCCACGCCGATATAACGAATGGGCAAGCCCAGTTTATGCGTAATGGCGAACAGAATCCCCGCCTTGGCCGTGCCATCAAGCTTGGTCACCACCAACCCAGTCACACCGAGCGCCTGATGAAAATGCATCGCCTGATTGAGCGCGTTCTGGCCGATGCTGGCATCCAACACCAGCAAAATCTCGTGCGGCGCAGTCGGGTCGAGTTTGGCCAATACACGTTTGACCTTTTTCAACTCTTCCATCAAACCGTCCTGCGTGTGCAAGCGCCCAGCGGTATCGGCGAGTAATACATCCGCTCCACGCGCCCGCGCCGCTTGCAGCGCATCAAAAATCACGCCCGCCGAATCCGCCCCCGAAGCTTGGGCAATCACCGGCACACCGACACGCTCGCCCCAGGTTTGTAACTGTTCGACCGCCGCCGCACGGAAGGTATCACCCGCCGCCAGGATGACACTGTGGCCTTCACCATGCAGACGCTGCCCGATCTTTCCAATCGAAGTGGTTTTACCCGCGCCATTGATGCCCACCACCAGTACGACCATCGGCTTGGCATCGCTTTGGATCTGAAACGGCTGCTCCGCAACTTCAAGCAAACTCACCATGTGCTGATACAAGGCCTCAAGCAGCGCGACCGGCGAGCTTAAATCTTTGCGCTTAACTTTTTGTGTTAACGCACTAATCAAGGTGCGCGTGGTATCCATGCCCACATCGGCCAATAAAAGCCGTGTTTCAATATCTTCCAACAATTCATCGTCAATCTGCTTTTTACCGAGCACCAAGCTCGCCAGCCCCTCGGTCAAACTCTTGCGGGTGCGTGCAAGGCGAGTGCGCAAACCTGTCCACAAACCTTTCTTCTGCTCGCTTATATCCTCTGTTTTAAAACTCGGTCGGGGATCTAATCGGGGGGCTGGCTGCGGAAGTGGATGACTCAATTCGCTCACAGGCACATCCGCTACGGGAGGGGTAAGCTCCTCCCCGGCAAGACTCTGCACCACTGCCTCGACTTCAGGCTCCGCCTGCTCAAGCGACAAAGTCGGCTCAATGTCTTCGCTTAAATCATGGCCTAACTCATGCTCTGACCCACGAACTGACTCACGATGGGCGATCTCGTTTTCGAGCTCAACTTTAGATTCAGCAACCGCCTCATTACTCGGGGCGGATTGCTCTTTGCGAAAACGGCGAAGGAAACCAAACATAGGTGCTGCGTGTCACAAATGGAAAGAGTGCTCTTATCGTATCATTCCTGAACCCTTCGGAGACTTTATCGCCCATGAAATCTACACAGCTGCAATCGACACAGCTTTCCGCCAAACGCCCGTTAACCCTGTTAATTTTAGGTGTACTCAGCCTTGGTTTGAGCCTTGCTGAGGCCGCCCCCAGCGTGTTTGAGGGGCAACTTGCCAATGGGATGCGCGTCCTGGTGCAAGAAGACCACCGCGCACCGATCGTCACCTCGCAAGTCTGGTATCGCGTAGGCGCCAGCGACGAACCCGGTGGCATGACCGGCATTTCCCACATGCTTGAACACATGATGTTCAAAGGCACCAAGACCCTGCCACCGGGCAAGTTTTCCGAAATCATTGCTGAGCATGGCGGGCAGGAAAACGCCTTCACCAGCCGCGATTACACCGCTTATTTCCAAACCCTCGCCCGCGAACACCTGGATGTTGCCATGCGTCTGGAAGCTGACCGCATGCGTAATCTGAATTTACGCGCCGAAGACTTGGCCAAGGAAGCCGAAGTGGTCAAAGAAGAGCGGCGTATGCGCACCGATGACAACCCGAATGCCAAGCTGATGGAGCAATTTCAGGCTACCGCCTACCTGAATGGCGGCTACCACCACCCGGTGATTGGCTGGATGGACGACATCAATCAATACGACATTCAGAAACTGCGCGCCTGGTATCAGGCACATTACGCACCGAATAACGCCACTCTGGTCGTGGTGGGGGATGTCAAGCCCGCCGCCGTCATGCAGCTCGCTGAAAAACACTTCGGCCCACTCAAGCCTTTCAAGCTCAAACAACGCGATTATTACGATGCAATCGCCCAATCCGGTGAGCGGCGTATTAGCGTGCGTGCCCCGGCCAAACTCCCTACCTTGATGATGGGCTACCGCGTACCCAGCCTGCTTTCCGCCAGCAAGAACCCGGATGTCGCAGCATGGGAACCCTATGCCCTCGAAGTCCTGGCGGGCGTTTTGGATGGCGGACAAAGCGCGCGCTTGAGCAAAAACCTGGTGCGCGGTGAGCAAATCGCAGGCGAAGTCAGCGTGGGCTACAGCCTCGACTCACGCCTGAGCGATATTTTCACTATTTATGCCGTGCCCAATGCCCACGTTGAGCCCGCCAAGCTCGAACAGGCCATTCGCAATGAAATCAACAAACTACGCGAAACACCGGTCAGCGCAGCCGAACTGGCACGCGTCAAGGCACAAGTCATCGCCGCCGATGTGTACGGGCGCGACTCGGTGTTTTACCAAGCCATGCGCCTTGGCAGTTACGAAGCCGTCGGCCTGGGGCACGCGCGCTTGAACGACATTATTCCGGGCATCGAAGCCATCACCGCAGAGCAGGTTCAAGCGGTGGCCAAAAAATACCTCGTCGATGACCACCTGACCGTGGGCATCCTCGACCCACTCCCCATGACCGAAGCTCAAGCCAAACAGGCCACTACGTCCATCCAAGGAGCCAGTCATGTTCGTTAAACGCGCTTTTATGACCGTTTTGATTGCCAGCACCTCACTGTTTGCAACCTGGGCGCAGGCCACCCTGCCGATTCAGCACTGGAGCACCACGCAAGGGGTACGCGTGTTACTGCTCGAAGCTCACAGCCTGCCCATGGTTGATCTGCGCGTGAACTTCGATGCTGGCAGCGCCCGTGACGGCCAGGCGCACGGCCTTGCCAGCCTGACCGCCGACCTGCTCGATCAAGGCATCGTTGCGGCACCCGGCAATGGCACAGCGCAGGACGCACAAGCCATTGCCGAAGGCTTTGAAAATATCGGTGCGCGCATGGGAGCCTCCGCTTCAGTAGATAGCAGCAGTCTCAGCTTGCGCAGCTTGAGTGACCCAGAACGCTTGCCAGCGGCGCTGAAGCTGTTTAGCCGCGTCATGTCGCACCCCAGCTTCCCGCAAGATGCCTTTGAGCGTGAACGCGAACGCGCCCTGCTTGGCCTGAAAGCCGCCGAACAAAAGCCCGATGACGTTGCCCAACGCGCCTTTTACAAAGCCCTCTATGGCGAACATCCCTACGCCTACCTGCCCGATGGCGAGGTCAGCAGCCTGCAAGCACTCAGCCGCGACGATGTGCGCAACTTCCACGCCAAACACTACGTCACCACCAGCATGAGCATCGTCATCGTCGGCGACATGACGCGCGCCCAAGCCGAAGCCACCGCCGAACAACTCGCCAGCAGCCTGCCCAAGGGCGAAGCCCTGCCCGCCATTCCCACGCCTGCCGAACTCAAGGACGCCAAAACGATCCGCATCCCCTTCCCCTCCAGCCAGGCCAGCATCCTGATGGGGCAACTCGGCATGAGCCGCAGCGACCCGGACTACTTCTCCCTCTACGTTGGCAACCACATCCTCGGCGGCAGCGGCTTCTCCTCCATTTTGATGGAAGAAATCCGCGAAAAACGCGGCTTGGCCTATGGTGTGTACAGCTATTTGATGCCCATGCAACAGCCTGGCCCCTTCCTCATGGGCGTACAAACCAAACTCGCCCAAGCCGAACAAGCCGAAGCCCTGCTGCGCGAAAACCTCGCCAGCTTTGTCAAAACCGGCCCCAGCACTCAAGCGCTCGAACACGCCAAGAAAAACATCATCGACGGCTTCCCGCTACGCCTTGATAGCAACGCGGATATTGCAAGCTGGCTTTCCGTCATGGCGTTTTACCAACTCCCGCTGGATTTCCTCGAACGCTATCCGCAACACGTCAAAGCCACCACCCAAGCCAGCATCCACCAGGCCTGGCAGCAGCGCATTCATCCTGATCGCCTGTTGACGGTGATTGTGGGTGGCGCGGAATCCGCTCCATGATCCGCATCATCGGTGGCGAGCATCGTAGTCGCCAACTCAAAGTCCTCGACCGCCCCGGCTTGCGCCCGACGCCTGACCGGGTGCGGGAGACACTGTTCAATTGGCTGGCGGCGCACATTTCCGGCGCGCGTGTATTGGATTTATTCGCCGGAAGCGGCGCGCTAGGTTTTGAAGCGCTCTCACGCGGGGCTGCCTGGTGTGATTTTGTGGAAAAAGATGCAGCGGCGGCGCGTTTACTGCAAGAAAACATCGAGCTTCTGCGTTTAAGCCAACGCGCGCAGCTGAAGCGGCAAGATGCACTTGCCTTCCTTAAATCCACACCGCAACAACCTTACGATGTGGTATTTCTCGACCCACCGTATGCCAGCGATTTGCTGGCGCAGGTTTTACCGCTGCTGAAGCAGGCCGAGTGGCTCAGCCCATCGGCCTTGATTTTTATTGACCAGTCCAGCCATCACGCGCCGCCTGCCCTGCTGGAAAGCGGCGAGCTTGGCTGGGAAAAACTACGCCAAGGCACGGCAGGTGAGGTAAGTTATAGCCTCTACCAAGCCACGAGCTAAGCCCATGCCCAGCGTCATCTACCCCGGAACCTTCGACCCGATCACTTTCGGGCATATCGACGTGATCCAGCGCGCCGCCCGACTGTTCGGGCATGTGATTGTCGCGGTGGCCGAAAATAGCAGCAAAAACAGCGTGTTCAACCACGAGGAACGCACCGCCATGGCGCGCAGTGCCCTGCAATCCATGCCGGGTGTACAGGTCGAGTCGTTCAATGGCCTGTTAGTGGATTTTACTGCGCAGCATGGCGCTTCAACCGTGATCCGTGGCCTGCGCGCGGTATCGGATTTTGAATATGAAATGCAGCTCGCCGCCATCAATCGCCGTCTGGATGCGCGCATTGAAACCGTATTCATGACCCCGGCAGAAAACCTGAACTTCCTCTCATCAACCCTGGTGCGTGAAATCGCCCGCCTCAACGGCGATGTCAGCGAATTTGTCCCCAGCAATGTCATAGCTGCACTGCACGCCAAGTTCCGCTAACATCACGCGCCTGATTTTTGACCGCCCAAAGGTAGACACACCATGTCCCTGCTTATTACCGACGAATGCATCAATTGCGATGTCTGCGAACCCGAATGCCCAAATGGCGCCATCTCGCAAGGTGATGAAATTTATGTGATTGATCCGAACTTGTGTACCGAATGCGTCGGGCATTACGACACCCCTCAATGTGTCGAAGTCTGCCCGGTGGATTGCATCCCGCTAGACCCCAACAACCAGGAAACCCACGACGAACTGATGATCAAATACCACAAGATCAATGGGTGAAATAATCGTTCCGGTCAGCGCGCCCTGCCGCTAGACTCAGCAAGGCTTTCAATCCAACCCCACTCAACCCCACCAAGGAGACATCGCATGGGCGTACTCGTAGGCCGTCAGGCTCCCAACTTCACCGCCGCCGCCGTATTGGGCAATGGCAAAATCATTGAAAACTACAATTTTTCCGACGCCATCAAAGGCAAGTATGCGGTGGTGTTTTTCTACCCGCTGGACTTCACCTTCGTCTGCCCGTCCGAGCTGATTGCTTTTGACCACCGCATCGAAGAGTTCACCAAGCGCAATGTTGAAGTGATCGGTGTATCCATCGACTCACACTTCACCCACAACGCCTGGCGCAACACCCCCATCGACAAGGGCGGCATCGGCCAGGTGCGCTACACCTTGGTGGCTGACATGAACCATGGCATCTGCAAGGCCTACGACGTCGAAACCCCAGATGGCAATGTTGCTTTCCGTGGCTCCTTCCTGATCGACAAATCCGGCACCGTGCGTCACCAAGTGGTCAACGACCTGCCGCTGGGTCGCAATATCGACGAAATGCTGCGCATGATCGACGCACTGCAATTCACCGAACAACACGGCGAAGTCTGCCCAGCCGGCTGGAAAGAAGGCGACAAGGGCATGAAGGCCGACCCGAGCGGTGTCGCTGAATACCTCGCCAGCGAAGCTGACAAACTGTAAGTTTTCCCCATCATGTAGGAGGGGATTTATCCCCGACAAGGCCTTCTCAGTCGGCTTGGCTGCGAGTCGGGGTTGAAACCCCTCCTACAGATTTTGTGACATCACATGTAAGCGCGGATTTTCCGCGCTTTTTTATTCGACTCCGGAACCATGCGACGCCTTTTTCTCATTTTTGCCAGCCTGAGCCTGCTCAGCGCCTGCCAGGCCATGCCCCAAAACGCCGACGCAACTCAGGCCAAGGTGCAGATCGACGAGGCCAGCGGCCTGACGCAATCCATCCAGCACCCCAATCTGTACTGGACGCATAACGACAGCCGCAATTTTTTTGACGCCTCACCGACCCAAGCCGTGTTGTATGCCGTGGATGCTCAAGGCCAACTGCATGGCGAACTCTGGCTGGAAGGCGTCAAACCCTACGACTGGGAAGCCATTAGCCATTTCAAACAAGGCGGCCTGCCCTATCTTTTAATCGCCGACATTGGCGACAACCGAGCACGACGTTCACGCGGCATCCGTCTTCATGCAGTGAATGAACCGAAAAGCATTGAAGGAAAAATCAGCCGCAAGCCCGCATGGACACTGGAACTACGCTACCCGGACGGTGCACGCGACGCCGAAGCCATGGCCGTCGATGAACATGACAACGCCATCTATATCCTCAGCAAGCGTGATGAAAAGCCGCAGCTTTACCGCGCCGAACTGCCCCAAAATATAGACAAGGAACGCAAAAGCAGCCAAATGTTGCGTTTGCTAGGCTCCATTCCCCCGCTGGATGCACCCGTAGAAACGACCGAGCCGGGCGATTTGCGCGTGCTACCGTTTACGCATCAACCCGTCGATATGGCCTTTGCGCCTGACCGTAGCGAAGTCGCGCTTTTGAGCTACGCACACATTTACCTTTTTGCGCGCAGCCCCGAACAAAGCTGGCTCGAAGCCCTGCGAGGCACACCGCAGGTCATCCACCTACCCGGCGCACGTCAATACGAAGGCCTAAGTTACAGCGCCGACGGGCAAAGCCTGCTAGTGGTGCGAGAAGGTGTGGACAGCGCCTCAGCCGTGCCCATGCTGCGCATCAGCGCACCACAGCTTGCGCAAAAAGTAGGCGCGCCGTCCTCGGCGCGATGACGCGCCGCCTACATTGATAACGCCCAATGCAACAACTCCTCCGGCGACGCCCCACACAACGCCTGCGGCGGCCTCTCCCCCAAAAACACCAGCGCATCCCACAAGTCTTCGCCCGGCGATGTCAGCGGCAAGCACGGCGCAAGATTCTGCTTCGACAACTTCTGCCCATTCGCCGCCAAGGCCAGCGGCACATGCGTATAACGTGGCGTGGGCAAGCCCAAAGCCCGCTGCAACAATATCTGGCGCGGGGTTGAATCCAGCAAATCCGCGCCGCGCACCACTTCGGTCACGCCTTGCCAGGCATCATCCACCACCACCGCCAAGTGATAGGCCGCCAAATCCTCCACCCGCCACAGCACAAAATCGCCCCAATCCTGTGCCACATCGCACGCCTGCGCCCCAAGTGCGCCATCCATAAATTCGACTATCGCCCCCGCCTGCACCTTTGCGGTATCCAGACGAACGGCTAAATTCTTGACCAAAGACTTGGCCGCGTGCAAACCCAAGGAACGACAGGTGCCGGGATACAATGCCCCCTCCCTATTCCAGCGCGTGGCGGCAGCGCGAATGTGCGTGCGCGAACAACGACAGGCATAAGCCCAACCCGCGTGCATCAAAGCATCCCGCGCCGCACGATACGCTTCGCTGCGCGTCGATTGGTACAACACATCCCCATCCCAATGCAGAGCGTATTGCTCCAACTGACGCAAAATCAGCGCATCCGCCCCAGGCTCGCAACGCAGCTGATCCACATCCTCCATACGCACCAACCAGCGCCCACCCTGCCGCCTTGCGCTCAAAAAACTCGCCAAGGCAGCCACCAATGACCCAAAATGCAGCCCCCCACTCGGCGTAGGCGCAAACCGACCTATCAGCATAATTCTCCTCAAAAATGAGCCACAGAAATTAGCCACAGAGAACACAGAGGGCACAGAGAGCTATGCGTTGCAGTAAGGCTTGTTTTGTTCACAAATAGTGCTGTTCATAAGTCGTACCTGACACCCACTGGCATTATCTCCGTATGACACCCCTCGGTGAGCTCTGTGCTCTCTGTGGCTAAAATTTCCTCCCCAGGTTACATCCATGCCCGAACTCCCCGAAGTTGAAACTACCAAACGCGGCATCGAACCGCATCTGCTGGGCCAAACCATCCTCAGCACGCATGTCTACCAGCCCAAACTACGCTGGCCGGTCGATCACGATCTGGCGCAAAAACTGCACCATCAAGCAGCCAGCAGCATCCAACGGCGCGCAAAATACATTTTGATTCACTTTGAGCATGGCAGCCTGATTGTGCATCTGGGCATGTCCGGCAGCCTGCGCCTGGTGGAACGCGGCACACCGCGACTTAAACATGACCACCTTGAATGCGAACTCGCCAACGGCCTGAATTTAAGGCTGCACGACCCACGGCGCTTTGGCGCGCTCGTGTGGACAGACGCCCCGCCCGCGCAGCACCCGCTTTTGCTCAAACTTGGCGTTGAACCGCTGGATGAGACTTTTTCAGCTCAAATGCTGCACCCCTTGCTGCTCAAACGCAAAACAGCCATCAAACCTGTGCTGATGGACGCGCATCTTGTCGTCGGTATCGGCAATATCTACGCCAACGAAGCCCTGTTTCTTGCTGGTATCGACCCGCGCCGCCCCAGCCACAGCCTGAGTCAGCACGACACGCAAAACCTCGTCACCCACATCAAAAGCCTGTTGCAACAAGCCATCCAGCAAGGCGGAACCACCCTGCGCGACTTTATAAGCCCCGAAGGCCGCCCCGGCTATTTCCAGCAAACTCTCAATGTGTACGGCCGCAGCGGCAAGCCTTGTCATGTGTGCGGCATGCCGATTGAACATATCACCCAAGCCCAACGCCGCAGCTTTTATTGCCCGGTGTGTCAGCACTAAGCCGCAAGAACCTATTTACGATCTTCCGTCCTCTCCCCCCTTTGGAAAAGGTGGGGAGAGGACAATGCTATTAAGTTAATGACCCAACCCGTTGATGGTGCGTTTATATTGTTTACACTCAACCAGTTGGGGCTTAACTTAATGGCATGGAGTCTGACCCCATTGGACACTGGTCACACTGACAAAAGCATGTCCGCAACATTCCCAACACTTTTTTAGGGCTTACCCATGGAAAATATCGCAAACGTTCTACTTATTGAAAACTCTACAGCGGGCAATCCTCCAAAATTATTCGAGGCTCAACGTGTCGAAATAGCACATGAAAATGATACGGTTGTGCAAGGCGCTGATGGGCATGTCAGCAGAGGTAGCCACCCATCTAGGGTTTTATGGCTTGGCGGAACAGCAAAAGATTTGAGTGGGATTACGAACGTCAGGATAACTGCTGCTGATGGCGGCGTTTTGCTTGATGGTGAATTAAACACCTTCTCTGGTGTGCCTAAAGACTCTGATGTAGGCGTTCAGTTCTTCGTCTTAAAGTCAGACTACTGAATAATCATTTCTATGTTTTTATCGAAAACGCCTAACCCGGCGCTCAACCTCGCTCCCTTCGGTCGCTGGACGCTGCGCGATAAAGCGCCGCGCAGCGCCCCTTACCTACAACGTTAGGCCGCACAAACAACCATGTGGCGCATCGAATTCACATCGTCCGAGTTCCTTCCGCTCCTGCCTGAGGACTGCCAGGGCAACCCGGGGGTTTACGGCTTTGAGCTGGCTTGGTGGCTGGCTCAGGCGCTTGCACAACAAGGAATCGTCACCAGCTATCCACTCGGAGAGGATTGGGGCTGGTTGATAGAGTACTTCGACCCTTCTGAGTCGGAAGTCACCATAGGCTGCGCGAGCATGGCGGAAGAAGGTGAGGGTTATCGTCAACAAGCGATTCAGTGGTCCATCTTCATTCAGCCACACACCTCGCTGAAGCAGCGCCTCAAAGGTGTAACACATGAGGCACTGCTTCAGCGTCTGGGTCAGGCCATCCTCTCCGCGCTGCGCGGCAAGGGCATCGTGGCAACAGAGCGTGCGGCCTAACTCCAGCATTAGTGGACAAACCATGCCAATACGACTCAATGAATCACAAAGTCAGTTTGTCGGCGCGATAGTAGCGGCGATTTTTGGTATTGGATTATTCGTCGTTGGCGGCCGCCTGATTGTTTACGAGTACATGCTCGCTGAGCCGGTAACGGTATCCGGTTTAATTGTCGATTCAGGAAATACGCGATCATCGCATGGCGGCAATATAAATTTCATCCGCTATGAATTTGTCGATCAACTCGGCAAGACTCGACTCGGAACGAGCAGCGGTTACTCAGGAAAGAAAGGGGACAACATTCTGCTTGAGTATTGCTCTCGCTTTCCATCAATCCACCGTGTAGCAGGCGAGGGCAAAACAAGTGGGAAGGAGGATTGATCCGATGACTCTCGATACGACCGAAGCTTATCCGCATCTGCTGGAACAGATTTCCGCGACCTATACCCAGGGGCGCGCGGGCGCGATGCAGGCCGTCAATACCCGCCTCATCGAAACGTACTGGCTGATCGGGCGGCACATTGTCGAGTTTGAACAAAGCGGAAAAAGCCGTGCCGAGTATGGCAAGGCCTTGATCGACACGCTGGCTGTTGACCTCGGTCTGCGGCTTGGCAAGGGATTTAGTCGCAGTAATCTGATCCGCATTCGCCAGTTTTATCTGGCTTATCCAATAGGTGCGACGCTGTCGCACCTATTGAGCTGGTCACATGTGATCGAATTCCTGAAAATCGATGATCCGCTTGAACGTAGTTTTTATGAACAGCAATGCGGGCAAGAACACTGGTCGGTACGCGAATTAAAACGCCAAAAAGACAGTGCGCTATTCCTGCGGCTTGCAGCGAGCAAAGACAAGGCCGGCATTTTGCAACTCGCCCGGCAGGGGCAGATGATTGCCCAACCCGCAGACGTACTGCGCGAGCCTTATGTGTTCGAGTTCCTGAAAATACCCGAACCCTATCGGGTCTCGGAAACCCAGCTCGAAACCCATTTATGCGATCATCTTCAGCAATTTCTGCTGGAACTTGGCAAAGGCTTCACCTTTGTCGGGCGGCAATACCGCATCACCCTCAACAACACGCACTACAAGGTCGATCTGGTTTTCTATCACCGCATCCTGCGCTGCTTCGTGCTGATTGATCTCAAAATCAACGAGGTGCAACACCACGATATTGGCCAGATGAATCTGTATCTGGGGTACTTTGCGAATGAAGAAAACATCGAAGGCGACAATCCGCCCATCGGCATCATCCTGAGCCGCAACAAAGACGAATTGCTGGTGGAATATGCAACGTACCAGTTGAATAGCCAGCTTTTCGTACAGAAATATCAGTTGTATCTGCCCGACCGGGAGGCGCTGCGCCACGAGCTGGAGCAAACGTTACGCGATGCCGAAGAACGAGAATGACTGTTTTTTCGCGGGTGGCCGTCTCAAACACTGATCCGGCCAGATGAAGTTTGAATACCCCTGTTCAGGCTGAGCTTGTCGAAGCCTGCCCCCATGCCCTTCGACAAGCTCAGGACGAACGGAAACTGAAGACATTTCCGAGCCGGGTCATTCGTCCGGCTTATTTTCCACAAGCTTGCGTTTGGCCTGGATATAAAGCGTCTCCAGTTCTTCAGCACTCATCGCGTCTAATACCCTGCCCTGCTCCGCCGCAAGGCTTTCCATGCCCTTGAAACGCAGCTCAAACTTGGCATTGCTGGCGCGTAACGCGGCCTCTGGATCGACGCCCAGTTTGCGCGCCAGATTGGTCACGGCGAACAGCACATCGCCGACTTCTTCAAAAATATTCGCCGTATCCTGCGCCGCAATACCCTCACGCAATTCGGTCAATTCTTCCTCGATTTTTGGAAACACCGCCTCAGCATCCGCCCAGTCAAAGCCCAGACGGGCGGCACGTTTTTCCAGCTTCACCGCGCGAGTCAGTGCAGGCAAGGCCAGTGCAACCCCATCCATCGCGCTGACGCTGACATCGGCATTTTTTGCCGCACGTTCGCGGCTTTTCTGTGCCTCCCAGGCGGTTTTGATCGCGGCCTCGTCATCGTGGCGTACTTCGCCGAATACATGCGGATGGCGACGGATCATTTTTTCCACAATGCTGCGCGCCACATCATCAAAGGCAAAATGCCCCGCCTCCTCGGCCATACGTGCGTGGTACACCACCTGCAACAACAGGTCGCCCAACTCATCGCGCAGCTCGGCCATATCGCTGCGCTCAATCGCTTCCAGCACTTCGTAGGCTTCTTCCAGCGTGTAGGGCGCAATACTGGCGAAGGTCTGCTTCTGATCCCAGGGGCAACCGTGTTCAGGATGGCGCAAGGCCGCCAGCAACTCGAGCAGTGCTTGCACGGGATAGGCGGAATAATCAGGAGCAGAGATAGACATAGAGCCTCATGATATGGAGGTTTGAACAGTCTGCGCCGGGCTGCTGTGCGCCAACTCAGTCACCGGTTCGCATGCCACCCGGCTGAGCAGGACGCGCCAAACGGCTTGATAACGCGCCGGAATCACAGCTGATTGCCCGGCCAGCCAGGTGCGCAAGCCGTCCTGATCCAGTACCCCTTGCGGCCAGCCTTTGGCAAAGCGCGCGCCACCGCTTATCAGCAGAAAACCATGCATTGGCATGCCGACTTTTTCACCAAGGATCAGTTGATCAAGCGTGCTGGCGAGTTTATGCACCCGGCGCAAGGGATTAACGAATTCATGCCGCTCCTTGCCTTCGAAGCGCGTCCATTCCTGCGAAAAATCCGAGCCATGCAGCACACCGCCGAAGTGTTGCCATTCCATCAACACCAAGCCCTGCGCCGTCAACAGCACATGGTCGATCTGGGTGTAACCGCCCACTTCATCGGGAATCACCACATCACGCATATAAGGCAAACCGGATTCGGCCAGCAAACGTACACAACGCTGCTTGGCTTTGGTCGGGCTGTCCAGCCAGGTTTTCGTCCATGCAAACACGCGAATCAACCCTCCAAAAGCGCCAAACCGCCGTGTTCGGCGTGATACGAACTGCGCACCAATGGCCCACTGGCCACATGGCGGAAGCCCAGCTCACGCGCCACCCGTGCCAGCTCATCAAAGCCTTCAGGCGAGACATAGCGCTGCACCGAAAGATGGTGCGTACTCGGCTGCAAATACTGCCCTAAGGTCAGCATATCCACCCCATGCGCACGCAAATCGCGCAATACCTCAATGATTTCCTCATCCGTCTCGCCCAGACCCAACATCAAGCCAGACTTGGTCGGCACCTGCGGCACACGCGCCTTGAACTCGCGCAATAAACGCAGCGAACCGGCATAATCCGCCCCCGGACGTGCTTCGCGGTACAAACGTGGCACGGTTTCCAGATTGTGATTCAGCACATCCGGCGGATCCTGCGCCAAAATATCAATCGCAATCGCCTCACGCCCACGGAAATCCGGCACCAGCGTTTCAATCGTCAAGCCGCGACGCGCCGCACGCGACTCGCGAATGCAGGCGGCAAAATGCGCCGCACCGCCGTCGCGCAAATCGTCCCGATCCACCGAAGTAATCACCACGTATTTCAAATTCATCGCCGCAATGGTGCGCGCCAGATTCGGCGCCTCCTGCGCATCCAGCGGGTCAGGCCTGCCATGCGCCACATCACAAAACGGACAACGCCGGGTGCAAATCCCGCCCATAATCATGAAGGTGGCCGTGCCGCCGCCGAAACACTCGCCCAGATTGGGACAGTTGGCCTCCTCGCACACGGTATGCAGGCGCGCCTCGCGCAGAATGCCCTTCAGGCGCTGCACCTCGGCGCTGCCATGCACCTGCGAGCGTATCCACTTCGGCTTGGGCAGTGGTTCATCACGCGGCACAACTTTGACAGGAATGCGTGAAACCTTGTCGGAGCTGCGCATGGCGGGAGTAATACTGCGCGGGGGCGGGTTGGTTGACATGCGTTATTCCAGAAAAAGGGGTTCTAATCCAAGCTGCGTCGCCAAATGACGCGCCAAGGGTATTTTCAGCGCATCCAGCGTGACATCGGGCACAAAATCACGCAGTTGACACATGCGCAACCCCGCATAACCGCAGGGATTAATGCGCGAAAACGGCGCCAAGTCCATATCCACATTCAAAGCCAAGCCATGATAGCAGCGCCCCTGGCGAATCTTCAGACCCAGCGAGGCGATTTTACACGCATCGACATACACCCCCGGCGCGTCCCGACGTGCATGAGCCTGCACCCCAAAATCCGCCAGCAGCGCAATCAAGGCCTGTTCCAGCCGCTCCACCATCTCACGCACGCCGATTTTGGCGCGCGCCAGATCAAACAACACATACGCCACCAACTGCCCCGGCGCGTGGTAGGTGACCTGTCCGCCGCGATCAACCTGCACCACGGGAATATCGCCGGGCGCAAGCACATGTTCCGCCTTGCCCGCCAAGCCTTGCGTAAACACCGCGGGATGTTGCACCAGCCATAGCTCGTCCGGGGTGTTCGCATTGCGCCCCAAGGTCAAGGCGCGCATGGCTTGCAGACATTCCGCATACTCCACGCAGCCGAGACTGCGGATGCGCAGGGTGGAGGGCGCACTGGATTGCGGCAGAGATGAGGCGAGGTTTGGCATGGCGCACTATTGATTCGGTATGGTGAAGTTTGAACTTTTTGTAGGAGCGAACCTTGGGTCGCGAAGGCTGCTACCGCCCATCGCGACCCAAGGTTCGCTCCTACAAGGCAAAACATATTCAGGCCGGATCAATATTATCCATCCCAACAACCTTGGAGCCTATTCAAAATCCCACTGAACAGCGCATTGCGGCACAAAAAACCACTTGGGACTTACGCAAAAGCGGGTTTTCATTCCCTCTCCCGCAAGCGGGAGAGGGAGTGGTGAGGGTGCTTCGATAGCGCCAAATGTGCAGTTTTCATGAAACCGCTGTGCGCCGGATTGAGCGCGAAGCGCGTGAGCACTATATTCCCTGCATTCGCCTGTGTGATGTCGCCCCTCCCGGCAGGCTGCGCAACACACCGCCCCGCCCCATAGCCCCCATTTCGACACCCTAAAAATATGCACCTTAGCATTGGCACCCGCCTGTTTCTTACCATGCTGCTCGTCAGTCTGATGCTGATCGGCGGCATTGTGCTGGCCGCACAGTGGCGACTCAGCCAAGGCTTGAACAGCTATCTCATGCAGCAGGATATGCAGCGCGCTGAACTTTTTGCGCAAGATCTCGGTGAGTTCCATGCGGCGAACGGAGGTTGGGATGTGTTACGCAATCACCCGGAGCGCTGGGGCGCTCTATTGAGACTCGCCGCCCTGCAACAACGTCAGGACCATCCACCTCCGCCCGAAAATATGCCCACAGCCGAGTTCGGCCAGCCACGACCACCCCATCCACCCGCCTTCACCCACTTGGCGCGCCGCCTGCTGCTACTTGACGCTCAAGGCAAGCGGGTCGCTGGCGAGGCTGAGCTGCCGCCACGCGCACAACGTGTGCCGATCATCGTCAATCAGCAAACTGTCGGCTGGCTGGGTCTCGCCCCGCCGAGGCTCAGAGGCGACGCCTTGCGTGAGCGCTTGCTGCGCGAACAGACCGAGGGGCTGCTGTGGATTGGCCTGCTGGCTCTGCTGCTTGCGGGGGCGGCCTCTGCCCTGCTGGCGCGCTATTTATTGCAACCAATTCGCCGCTTGAATCTTGCCGCGCAAGGACTCGCTCAGGGTGATTTGAGCCGCCGGGTTGCGCTGCAACGCGACGATGAACTGGGGCAGCTGGCCGCACAATTCGACCGCATGGCTCAAGCCTTGGAGCATCAAGAGCGCGGTCGCCGCGCCTGGCTGGCGGATGTCTCGCACGAGCTGCGCACGCCACTCGCCATTCTCAAAGGCGAAATCGAAGCTTTGCAGGATGGCGTGCGTCCGCTCGACGCGCGCGCCCTCGCCTCGCTGCGTGAGGAAGCCGAGCGTCTGGATCGCCTGATCGACGACCTCTACCAGCTGGTGCGTGCCGAACAGGAGGTGATTGCACACGATATGCAGCCACTTGATCCGATAGAACTCGTCCATGCTGCTGCCGAGCGTTTCCGTGCGCGCTTCCGTCAGGCTGGACTGGAGTTCTCCGTCGATTGCAGCGCACACACTCCGGCACAACAGCGCGCGCGCGTACTCGGGGATGCACAGCGCCTGCATCAGGTTCTGGCCAATATGCTGGAAAACAGCGCCCGCTACACCCAAGCGCCGGGACGTGTGTACCTGCACTGCCAGATTGGCGCACAGACGGCCAGAATTACGCTGGAAGACAGCGCACCCGGTGTGCCCGACACCGCCATGCCACGCCTGTTCGAGCGCTTTTACCGCGTGGAATCCTCGCGCAACCGCGAGCATGGTGGCGCAGGATTGGGGCTGGCCATGTGCCAAACCCTCGTGCTGGCACATGGCGGACAACTGGAAGCCTTTTCCTCCACACTGGGCGGGCTGGGGCTGCGCCTCACCCTGCCGCTACAGATTGAAACAATATGAACGACACAAGCCACGCGCTCCCTGCGACACAGGCACTCATCCTGATCGCTGAAGACGAAGAAAAAATCGCCCGCCTGCTGACTGATTACCTGCACCAAGCCGGATGCCGCACACTGTGGGTCGCCGACGGCCTGGCGGTGGAGAGCGCCGTACGTGAGCACGCGCCGGATCTGCTGCTGCTCGACCTGATGCTGCCGGGGCGCGACGGTCTGGAGATCTGCCGCGCGCTGCGCCACTTCTCGGATATACCCATCATCATGCTCACCGCGCGCGTGGAAGAAATCGACCGTTTGCTCGGACTGGAAATGGGCGCGGACGACTATGTATGTAAACCGTTCAGCCCGCGTGAGGTCGTCTCGCGGGTCAAGGCCTTGCTACGCCGCGCCAACGGCCAGCTCATCCCGCAAAACGCAGTCGAACACGCAGATGGCTTGCTTTTGGACGAGGCGAGCTTCCAGGCCAGATTAAATGGTCAAACGCTTGATCTCACGCCGGTCGAGTTCCGCCTGCTGGCGACCTTGCAAGCGCGGCCGGGGCGCGTGTTTGGCCGCGACAGCCTGTTGCAGCGGATTTACGCCGACCACCGCATCGTCAGTGGGCGCACGGTTGACAGCCATATCAAAAATCTGCGCCGCAAACTCGAAGAAGCCGCACCAGGACGCGACTTGATTTACGCAAAACCGCCCCAGCGGCGTTCAAGCGCCTCGCCGTACTCAGTGTACTGTCTTCGGCGCTTTGCCTTGCTGGAACACTTTTGCGTAAGTCCTAAATAGCATCGGCATAGGCTGGCTCGGGCGTCGGAAAGAACGCCACTGCGGAATGTCCATAAAGTCTCCACAAAAGCGTCGAAGCTTCTGCACACTCGCCGTGCAGAATGCACATCAAGGGAGTCAAGAAAACAACGCTGATTTGAATCAGCGCTAGTTTGGTGCCCCCTGGATGCAGGCTCGAACCTCAGGTTCGTCCAGCAAAACCGTATCTATCGACGACATTGAGGACATTATCATGACCAAAAGTAACGTAACCCTGCTTATCCCGGCGCTTCTGCTCGGTCTATTGCTCGCATCAACCACGGCTCGCGCCGAAGGCGAGCCGAACGAAATGGAGCCCAACTGCGAACCCCGCATGGCACCAGGTATGGAGCCTGGCATGGGCTTCCATGGTGAACCCCCTCACATGGGGTCGCGCGGCGAATGCCGTGGTCATCATCCTCGGGGTGATCGAGACAACGCATTCAAGGGTGAGCTCAAGGGCGAGTTGCTTGCCGAGTTCAAGCGCTTGGAGTCACGCAGCCATCAGGGGCGTATCGCCCTTTTGCAGGAGGCCGACACCTGCATTCAGCAGGCACAGAAGCGTGAGGACGTTCGCAGTTGCGAACAAAAGGAGCGCGCCGGACACAAGGCATTGCACGAGGAGCTGAAGCCTCAGCGTGACGCACTGCGCACCAAGATCCGCGCAGAAGCACAAAGTGCGGCGGCACAAGGTGTTGCAGCGGCAAACACCACAGCGCAGTAAGCGCGCTTAACCGGACGCACGCGACAGGCAGAACGTGTTCCGGCTGCATTCATAAATAAAGACGCTGACTTTTTAAGCAGCGTCTTTTTTATTAAGACTTACGCAAAACGTAGATTTAGCTCCCTCTCCCCTCGCGGGAGAGGCCTGGGGAGAGGGGGCAATAGCATCAGCTAAAACATAGGCTTATGCCACAACTCCACCCTCTCCCCAGCAGCCCCCTCGCTACGCTCTCCCCCATCAAGGGAGAGGGAGTAAAACCGCCATTCTGCGTAAGTCCTATTCATTTCAAACAAACCCGTGCGGCAAACCCAGCACAGACGCGACACGAGCGTGAGCCCCTTTACTTGGGGATTACAAACTCGCCAACACCTTCGGATGCTCGCGCAGGGCAATCACGATGGCATCCACCTGTTCACGCGACTGGGCGCGCAGCTGGATACTGACCGATACATATTTGCCGCCCTTGCTGGCGCGCATGCTGATATCCGCTTCGCACACCTCGGGGGCGTGACAGCGGATCAGACTCAGCATTTCCACATGAAAATCCTGCGTAGCCTCACCCATAATCTTGATGGGATAGTCGCAGGGAAATTCCAGCGGCGGCGGGTTGTCATCCAGTGCGCAAAAACTCATACCAAATCCTCCCGGAGATTAATCTCGCTCCATGACCTGTAAAAACAAAACCTTCGAGCCGTGCATACCACAGCTCGAAGGTATGTGAAAAAGTGATGAGGACAGTCTGGATGCTATTTCTTGAACATCAAGATCACGCTATCGGTCATGCGGCGAATAAAACCACCCTCAGGCACCGCCGTCAGCACCACGACCGGGACTTCGCCTTCCTGCTTGTCACCTTGCTTGGCACGCAATGCGCCTACCACCTGAGCTTGTGCCAAAGGCGCGCTCAAATTCGGGGTGATATCCAAAACAAGATTCAACTGCTCAAACTTGCCGCGTTGTGTAGTGACATAAAAATCTTGATTCAAGCCCAGCTTGGCTGTCTTTTCTGCGCCCTTCCAGATACGCGGTTCTTCCAATACATCTCCCGCCTTGCGCACCAAGCGGGTTTCAAAGAAACGGAAGCCATAGTTCAACAACACTGCGGTCTGTTCCGCCCGCGCCGCATCGCTGCTCGCGCCCAACACGACTGAAATGAGGCGCATCCCCTCGCGCTGTGCCGAAGCCGCCAGGCAAAATCCTGCGGACTCGGTATGCCCTGTTTTGCCTCCATCTACACTGGGATCACGCCATAACAAACGGTTGCGATTGATCTGCTTGATATTGTTCCACACGAATTCCTTTTCATTTTCACGTTTGTAGCCCTCGGGGAAATCACGAATCACCGCCGCCATAAGATGCGCCACATCGCGCGCCGTACTGTAATGATTGGCATCCGGCCAACCAGTCGAATTGATAAAGTGTGTACCGGTCAAGCCTAAACGCTGCGCCTCGTGGTTCATCATGGCCGCAAAAGCTTCTTCGCTACCAGCAATGTGTTCGGCCAAGGCAATGGTGGCATCGTTGCCCGATTGAATAATCATGCCTTTAAGCAGATCGTCCACCGTAACCTGCGTACCCACACGCACGAACATCTTGGAACCTTGCATGCGCCAAGCCTTTTCACTGATATTCACCAACGTGTCAGGCTTCAAGTCACCACGCTGAATGGCGGCGTAGATAATGTAAGCGGTCATCAGCTTGGTGATGCTGGCTGGCTCCACACGCATATCAGGGTTGTTTTCAACCAAAAGCTGCCCGCTATTGAAGTCCATCAGCACATAAGACTTGGCTGACAGGGTCGGTGCACTGGGGACAGGCATATTCATGGGCGTTGGAATCGACGGAGCCGGCATGGCCGCCGGAGCAGGCGATGGTGTGGCTGGAGCAGCCTGAATGTATCCGTTAAGCCCGAAAGCAAGCGTTGTCACAGTCAAAAAGCGGCGGAAAGTATTTTGCATAATTCGTAGTTTCGACGTATTTTCGATGGGTGGAAAAGTTACCGACAACATTCTAGCCTTCAAGAACACTGCGCGCACCCTTGAAAATTCAAACCCTAATGATTCACCCCTTATTTAACGGAGTCCTTATGCGTCACATTTTTGCATCACTCGCGTGTTCAATCGCTTTGGCAAGCGCCCCGCTCATGGCCGAAACCAGCATCCATAAATGGGTGGATGCTCAGGGCGTGACTCATTTTGGTGCCGAACCGCCCAAAAACATCAAGAGCCAAGAAATCAAACCGCTGATTTACTCGTCCGGTACGACATCGGCACCAGCATCTGAAACAGCGCCCGAAGCCAAGCCTGAAGACCCAACCAAGAAAGATGCTGCGGCTGAAAAACCCAAAGAGAAGATACTCACCATCTCAGCCGAGCAGATTGCCGCCCAATGCCAGAATGCGCAAAGCCGCCTGCAGCAACTTGAAGCCAGCCCACGCCTGATGACCCAAACAGCCGACGGCCAGATGCAGCGCGTGCCGGAAGAAGAACGCCAGAAAATGATGGACGACGAGCGTACCCGCATGAAGGAATACTGCGAGTAACCGCCATGCCATTGATAAGTCTGTACACCAATGTGAAATTGGATAACGCACAGGAAATGCTCACCGCTCGACAGTTGTCGACGCTGGCCTCCACGCAACTTGGCAAGCCGGAACAATGGGCTATGGTCAAAGTTGATGCGGGGCAAAGCATGTGCTTTGCCGGCAGCGACGTACCATGCGCCTATCTTGAGTGCAAAAGTATCGGACTGACCGACGCGCAGATTCCGCCACTTGCCGCCGCGCTCAGTAGCCTGTTGCAGCGGCAACTCCACATTGATCCCGCACGCATCTATATCGAGTTCGCATCAGCGAAGCCCCAGCATTGGGGCTGGAACGGCGACACGTTCTAATCCACAATCCGCCGCCTTCGTCTTTCTCCCCCTTTTACCTCAAGGTTGTTTTTTTCATGCGCCTTTCGCAATTCCCCCTCAACACCCTCAAAGAAACCCCGGCGGATGCGGAAGTCATCAGCCACCAGCTGATGCTGCGCGCCGGCTTGATCCGCCGTCTTGCCGCTGGTTTGTATACCTGGTCGCCGCTGGGGTTGCGGGTTTTGCGCAAGGTCGAAGCCGTGGTGCGCGAAGAAATGAACCGCGCGGGCGCGCTGGAAGTGTTGATGCCTGCCGTACAACCGGCGGAACTGTGGCAAGAGTCTGGGCGCTGGGAGAAATACGGCCCTGAATTGATGCGGATGCACGACCGCCACAACCGCGAGTTCTGCTTTGGCCCGACCCACGAAGAAATCATTACCGACTACGCGCGCCGTGAGCTGCAAAGCTACAAACAACTCCCGGTGTGTTTTTATCAGATCCAAACCAAGTTCCGCGACGAAGTGCGTCCGCGTTTTGGTGTGATGCGTGCGCGCGAATTTCTGATGAAAGATGCCTATTCATTTCACATTGACCAAAGCTCGCTGCAAGCCACCTACGATACGATGCACGCCGCCTACACGCGCATCTTTACCCGTCTGGGGCTGGATTTCCGCGCCGTGCGTGCCGATACCGGCAGCATCGGTGGTACTGGTTCACATGAATTTCATGTACTCGCTTCCTCCGGCGAAGACGATATCGCTTTCTCTGATAGTTCTGACTACGCCGCCAACGTCGAGCTAGCCGAAGCCCTGCCCCCGGCAGGCGAGCGCCCGGCGGCCTGCGAGTCGATGCGCCAGGTTGATACGCCCAAGCAGACCACCTGTGAAGATGTCGCCGCCCTGCTTGGCATTCCGCTGCAACGTACCGTCAAGTTGATCGCGGTCATGGCAGGCGAGCGACTGCACGCCCTGCTGCTGCGTGGCGACCACAGCTTGAACGAAATCAAGGCCGCCAAGTTGGATGGCCTGGCTGACTTCCGCCTCGCCACTGAAGAAGAAATTCGCGCAGGCTTTGGCTGCCCACCCGGTTTCCTCGGTCCGGTTGGTGTTGACCGCGCTGCCATCCCCGTCATCGCCGACCGCAGTGTTGCCGTGATGGCAGACTTTGTCTGCGGTGCCAACCAGCCCAAGCTGCACCTCGCCGGGGTCAACTGGGGGCGCGACCTGCCGGAGCCCGATCATGTCGCCGACATCCGCAACGTGGTCGAAGGCGACCCCAGCCCGGATGGTCAGGGCACCTTGGCGATTCGGCGCGGTATCGAAGTCGGGCATATTTTCCAGTTGGGCGATACCTACAGCCGCGCCATGAATGCCACCGTTTTGGATGAACAAGGCCAGAGCCAAGTGATGACCATGGGTTGCTATGGCATCGGCGTATCGCGCATGGTGGCCTCTGCGATTGAGCAAAACCACGATGAACGCGGTATCCGTTGGCCGATGGCGCTCGCGCCCTTTGTGATTGCCATACTGCCACTGAATATCGCCAAATCGCCCGAAAGCATGGCTCTGGCGTTGAAAATTGAAGCGCAACTCAACGCGCTCGGTGTCGAGGTTCTACTGGATGACCGCGAACTGCGTCCCGGCGTGATGTTTGCCGATATGGAGCTGATCGGTATTCCGCATCGTTTGGTCATCAGCGAAAAAGGTATCGCCAACGGGCAGCTTGAATACCGCGCGCGCGACGCGGCTGAAAACGAGATGGTGCCGATGGAACAGGTCATCGAGTTTTTGCAACAGCGCCTGGGACTGAAGCAAGTGGGCTGAACTAAGTCAACGCGGCAAAAGTCCATCCATGGACTTTTGCCGCGCGTCCGCTCAAGGCGTAATCACCTTAGCCCTCATACCCGCCAGCCAATCCTCAGGCGCAGGCGCTTGGGCGCGTACCACCAAGCGATAATCACCATCACGCCAGCTTTCCAATCCCACGACCGTTGCAACCACGCGTTGCCCTTCGACATCAATCGTCAGTGGCACGCCTGACTTCAACACTTGGTTTAGCATACGCAGTTCATTCGGCTTGAGAATGGCGACTGCATCCACAGTGTTCGCTAGCGCCACTTCGACCAAGGTTGGTGCCTGCATGGATGCACTGATGGATTCACCCGTGCGCGCCATGACCTGCAGAATACGTGCATCGTAGGGCGCCTTGAGCTGTGTGTAGCCGCGCTCAACTTCAGCTAACTTTAGACGAGCCAGCGCCTGTTGGTACTCGCCCTCGGTTTTTTGTTGTTCGATATGTGCCTTTTCCAGCTCCACATTGGACAAAACGGTGCGCGCATACAGCTCGTCGGCACGTTTGGCTTCGCGCTGAGCTTCCGCGTGCTTGCGCTCCAGCGCTTTAACCCCGGCACGCGCTTCGGCCAGCCGCGCATCCAAGCGACGGGCATCCAAACTAACCAGGAGGCTGCCGGACGGTACCGTCTGGCCCGCGCACACATAAACGTCCTGAATTTGCCCTGAAATTGGCAAGGACAAGGCGGTGCGATCCGCCCACATCAAGGTGGCAGGAAGCTCGGCCGCCTGCACGGTTTGCGCCGCGAACAGCAGCATGAACGCCGCCAAAACCGGGGGCTTAAGCGTACTTATTCGATTGAAATTCATGGGTTTTTTCCCTGTGTCGTGGGGGTAGTCGCTGCAAAAGGATCCACGGGGCGGCCAAGCAGTACATCCAGCTCAGCCCACGCCATACTCAGCGTGTACAGCGTGCGCGTTGCGCGCATTTGCGCATCCGTCAATTGCACCATGCTGTCACCCAAATCCGTGCTCACTTCCATTTCATACAACGCGCGGCTGCGCTCCATGTACAAATCACGGTAATCCGCACGCACCTTGTCGCCCGTAACGGTTTTACGCAAAACATCAATATCCAGCACGAGCTCGGTCAAACGCTGGCGCAACTCCGCCTCCATGCGCACGATCATGGCATGCGCACGACGACGTTCAGCCTCCGCACGCGCAAGCTCGCCATCGTAAGTACCGCCCACCACCAGCGGTGCCGAGAAAACCAAACCGGCACGGAAAGGATCATTCGAACCCACATGACGGTTATAGGCTCCGCCCTCCACCACCGCATCGACCACCGGCATACGTTTGGCGCGTGCAGCCGCGACACGATCATTGGACGCCTGCAATTGATGGCGTAGCGCCAATAATTGCGGATTCGTATCCAAGGCTGTCTTAATCAAAGTATCCATGTCGGGCGATTTGCGCGCATCCAGCCCCTCAAGCGCAGGCTCACTCAGTTTGGCCGGAAGCTGAGTCACATCCCCCAAAGCGGCAGCCAGTTTGACCCGTGCGCTACGTTGGCGACCTTCAGTCAGGTTGCGCTCGCGCAGAACCTCTTCATAATTTGTTTGCGCGCGCAAAAAATCAACCTGGGAAAGCTGCCCAAGCTCACGTCGATCCTTGATCTTGTCAAAATCCACATAGGCGATGGCCATGCGCTCATTGGCCAGGGTGAACACACGGTCGGCCAACAGCACATCGTAAAAGGCACGCATCACGTCCAGTTTGCGCTGCTGTTGTGCCAACACCGTGCGCTGCTCCTCACTTTCGATCGTGGCGAGCGCGGCGTGCTCAAGTGCGCCGCGTCGGCCTGAGTCAAACAAGCGTTTGCGCGCTACAAGCACCGCTGCACTGTCGTTATGACTTTGATCCGGACTTAGATCAGCAGCATCAATGTAGCGCGCGCGCGCCTCAAAACCGACCAGCAGATCATTTTCACCCTGTGCCGTGCGCAGCCCGGCGCGTGCTGCATCCATGTCTGCCGCGCGCAACTGAAGATCGTAGTGGTTTTCATCCGCCGCCAAGGCCAGCGCATGCTGCAGGCTCAGTGGCTGAGGAAGGGGCGCCGCCAAGACCCCGCAACTAAAGCTGAAACCTGCAACCCATAAGACTGCACGTGACCACGTCTTGGCAGAACTCATGGTGCGGTTTGAGCTTTTTTGAATACGGTGAAATTCATCCCCGGCTGTTTGTAAGCGCCACTCACCACAAACTCGCCCAGCTGCATGAACTCCTTGGCATCGCGGGTCGGCCCGGTAAATTTGGTGGACAGATTACCTTCCAGATCAAAAAAGGCGATCACTGGGGTGGCACGCACGCGGTACTCCTCGAAAGAAAATTTCTTTTGTGTGGTGGCCTGACCTTTGAAATTCACCATGTCCACATCGCCATTGATGTCGATACTGACAATACGAAAATGCTTGTGGAAGTAGCTTGCAATATCCGGCTGATTAAACACCGTGGTTTTCATTTTGTGACAAAACGGGCACTCGTCCATCTCAAAAAACAGTATCACTCCCTGTTTGCCTTCTTTTTTGGCCGTGCTCAACTCGTCTTTCAAATTGCCGAAGTTTTCATCAAAAAATACGCTGTCCGCCGCCATTAACGGCGCGGATACCAGCATAAGCGACATAAAAAAAGCGCCAACACGGCGCCTTTGCATCAGTACAACAGAAGACATTAACGACATACCTTGATCTCCTTTCCAGCCGGGGTTTGACACCATTCGCGCATGTAGCGCTCAATCATCTCGTGCGTGATACCACCTAAATGGGTGCGCGCCACGCTGCCATCGGGTGCGACCAAAACAGTCGTGGGCAGACCGCGAATCGCCCCAAACGGGCTAGGTTGGCCGGGATTCATCGGCAATACCGGGTAGCTGATCATCTGCTCATCGACAAATTTTGCAAGCCTGGCGCTATCGACCTTCTCGTAGCTCACCCCCCACACCACCGCATCCTTGGCTTGGTGCGTGTCATGGAAACGGATCAGCTCCGGAATTTCTTCACGGCAAGGCGGGCACCAAGTCGCCCAAAAATTCACCACCACAAATTTGCCCCTTGCGTCAGCAAGATTCATGGTTTTGCCCTGCGTATCTTTCAGCGAAAACTCAACCGCCCACGCCGTGGCTGAAGCCAGTACAGAGGCAAGCAGGAGCGCAAGAAACATGGAAGTCCTTGCCATAAGTGAGTTTTTAGCGCTCATGAAATGTTTCCGCCTTGACCTGGTTTAATCAGTGGTTCGACTTGAAGATCGGACCATGCTCTTCCGCTTTGTGTGACAAGAATAACGCCAGTCCGATCAGTGCAATACCACCGGCAAATGTCAGCAAGTCCATCGGCGTTGTAAATTTCATATTGATGCCATACTCAAAAAATTTAACGATAAGAATCAACAGGATGACCTTGGCAAGCCTGTTTTTAAGATCATCCAGGTTATTGATAATGAGCACATTGGACGCGCCCTCACCCTCATACGCAACGTCGATTTTACTGATGAAAAGCTCATAGAGACCAAACGAGAAAATCAACAAAATCGTGCCAAGCAAGAAGCCATCCAGTACCTCGACCACATGCGTCACCGTGCTGTTACGCAAAGCAAGCTTATCTGCAACGTTCAAGGTCGAGTCAGCATAATGGAAAAGATGCACCACGGTGTAATAAGCATCCACAGCCGCCACATAAAACATGGCAAAGCTCAAGACCGCACTCACCAGAACGGCGATAAGCACCACGAAACGCACTTCCCACAGAGCTTTTTCAAAAATTTGTTCGATTTTTTGCATCATGACGAGGATTTCCATTCGCTAAGGGTTGAGAACATTTTGCAAGTCTACGAGGAACGCTCATTGCACTCAACGCTTACTTCTATAAATCCAATTTATAGAACTTGTTTTTGCTGGGGCAGGCTTTTGCTGGGGAATTTTCCGCGCAACGTAGTGGCATAATGCCGGAACAAATTCCATGTGCGCTCAAAAGTAAAGTATGCCTGCCTCAAGTTCTGTTGCCCCGTCCATCCAAGCATTGACTCAAGAAGCCGAAGTCCTCGTTTTGTACTATAGCCGCGGAGGAGGAACCGCAAACATGGCGCGGCATGTGGCACGAGGTGTCGAGTGCGTCCCAGGAATGCGGGCGCGCTTGCGTCGCATTGACCAGAGCGACGCTCTTCCAGAGAGCGAGCAAGCTGATCTCCCCCCTTTGGCTCGGGTCGAAGACCTCGCCGAATGTGTCGGCCTGGTTTTAGGCAGCCCCACCTATTTTGGAAATATGGCAGGGGCGGTCAAACATTTTATCGACCAAACCAGCAGTCTTTGGATGAGCGGCGCACTGATCGGCAAGCCTGCTGCAGTCTTCACCTCCACCGCCAGTCAGCACGGCGGTCAGGAAAGCACCTTGCTTTCAATGATGATCCCACTCTTTCATCACGGTATGCTTCTGGTTGGCCTGCCCTACAGCGAGCAAGCTCTTTTGCGCACAAAAAGTGGCGGCACGCCGTATGGCGCGAGCCATACCTCAGGCGATGGTCGTTTGCCCTTAACGGAAGAAGAAAAGGCCTTGTGCAAAGCGCTAGGAAAGCGCGTGGCTGATGTCGCGCGTCGTTTAAACGCAACACCTGCGTCGTAATCCAGTACGCTGCTCCTTCGGAAAATCCCTTGTACAAACAATATCCTGTGCGATCATCGCGCGAATTCATGCAACACTCGGGCTTATTGAAGCGCTTTCCAGTCAGCAATGCTGCGATTATAGTGACGTGGTTTGAGCGAAAATTACCACGTTTTATCCTCTCTTCAGACGGAATCGATCATGATTAAAAAATGCCTGTTTCCAGCCGCCGGCTATGGCACTCGGTTTCTGCCTGCGACCAAGGTTATTCCTAAAGAAATGCTCCCCATCGTCGATAAGCCCTTGATTCAATATGGGGTTGAAGAGGCTATGGAAGCGGGCTTGCGCCAAATGGCCATCGTCACCGGACGCGGCAAACGCGCTTTGGAGGATCATTTTGACATTAACTACGAACTCGAAAGCCAACTGCGCGGCACCAGCAAAGACAACATGCTGGCAAGCATTCGCGGCATTATCGAAAAGTGCAGCTTTTCTTACACCCGTCAAACCCAAATGAAAGGCTTGGGTCACGCGGTACTGACCGGCGAAACCCTCATTGGTCATGAATACCCATTCGCCGTCGTTCTTGCCGATGACTTGTGCGTGAGTGACTCACAGGGCGTGCTCGCGCAAATGGTTGCAGTACAGGAGAAATATGGCTGTACTGTGGTCGCTGTTGAAGAAGTTCCTCATCATGAGATTCATAAATACGGTGTAATTGCTGGCGAAGAAATCGAACCTGGCGTTTATCGCGTCAACACAATGGTCGAAAAACCTGCAGCCGAAGTTGCCCCAAGCAACCTTGCGGTCATCGGGCGATACATCATCACCCCGGACATTTTTGACATCCTGCGCCGCACCCAGCCCGGCGCCGGTGGCGAAATCCAGTTGACCGACGCACTTATGGAGCAAGCCAGGCAAGGTGGTGTTGTAGCATACCAATTCCGTGGTCGCCGCTTTGACTGCGGTTCAGTCGATGGATTCGTCGCCGCTACCAACTATTTTTATCACATGGGAAACAGGTAACTTCCAATGCAAATCAGCCAAAACAACATTGTTCTGATCGACTACCGCCTCACCAACGATGCGGGCGATGAGATTGACTCTTCAGAAGGTCATGGCCCCCTCGCCTACCTGCACGGCCATAGCAACATCGTCCCCGGTCTTGAGCAAGCGCTCGAAGGCCGTAGCGTCGGTGACACCTTCAAAGTCAGCATCGAACCCGCCATGGGCTACGGTGAAAACAATCCGGCACTCACCCAAACACTGCCCAGCAGCATGTTCGGTGGTGTCGACCAAATCGCAGTAGGGATGCAGTTTCATGCCCAAACCGATCATGGCATTGAAGTCGTCACCGTGACCGCCCTCGAAGGCGACGACGTCACTATTGACGGCAACCACCCACTGGCCGGCAAGACGCTGCACTTTGATATCACGGTGCGTGATGTACGCGAGGCTACGGCTGAAGAGCTTGAGCATGGTCATGCGCATGGCGAGCACGGCCATCATCACTGATTAGAGCATTCCGGCAAGCAGTAAAGGGGGCTTCGGCTCCCTTTTTACTTTCCAAGGACTTACACAAAAGTATTCCAGCAAGGCAAAGCACCGAAGACAGTGCGCCGCCGCTGGGGCGGTTTTGCGTAAGTCCTATTTCCTCAAAATACTTATCGAATCTATCAGTCATGCTGATTAGACCCCAGCCAGGCTTTGCCTGAAAATGACCTTAAAATTCAACAAGCATCATTCACGGAGTCCTCATGAGCCTGCAAGCGCTGATTTTTGATGTCGATGGAACACTCGCTGATACCGAACGCGATGGTCACCGCCCGGCTTTTAATGCTGCTTTTGCCGAAGCAGGTCTGGATTGGGAATGGGATATTGCGCTGTATGGCGAGCTATTAAGCGTGACTGGCGGCAAGGAGCGCATTCGTTTTTATCTTGAGCGCTATAACCCCGACTTTACGCTTCCGGATAACAGCGATGCCTGGATTGCCGCTCTGCACCAAGCCAAGACGCGCCATTATGTACGCCTGCTCAATGAAGGTCTGATTCCGCTACGTCCCGGTGTGAAGCGCCTTCTGGATGAAGCGCGTCAAGCTGGATTGCGCTTGGCTATTGCCACCACCACCACCCCAGAAAATGTCACTGCATTATTGGAAGCGACCCTAGGGCGTGAAAGCCTGGCGTGGTTTGAAGTGATTGCTGCTGGCGATATCGTGCCAAAAAAGAAGCCCGACCCGGCGATTTTCACCTATGCCCTCGAAGCCATGCAGCTTCCCGCAGACGTCTGCGTTGCCTTTGAAGACTCGCGCAATGGTCTACGTTCAAGCAGCGGGGCTGGTTTGCGCACGGTAGTCACCGTGAATGATTACACCCGCCATGATGATTTTTCCGAAGCGGCCATAATTCTCGAAAGCCTGGGCGAACCCAGCGCACCTGCTGCCAACTTAGGCAATCCGCAGTCAAAAGTCATCATGGATGTAACCATGCTGCGCGAACTCGTCAAGGTCATTGATTAAGTTATGCCTAGCATCTAATTCTTGAATCATGCAATTAGCCAAGCTGCGTCTATGATTCGGGAATCTAGCCATTCAACTTAATTCAGGACGATTTTCAGCATGAATGACAGCAACATAAGTTTCCCCTACGACGAATTTATTGACGGTTTAGAAGAAGCCATTTACTGGCATAACGCTTGGTACTCACGTGGCATGCGTCAACTGCTCCTGCAAACCCCTGCAAGTGAAGATCTGATTGCTCGCGATGCACATTTGCATTGCAAACTGGCCGGTTTCTTCGGCCAGCTCCCCACCCCTCCCGGGCACGAAGAGCTCAAAGTGCAAATCGAGGAGTTGCATCAGCAGATGCACACTTTGATGCGCGAGGTTCTTGTAGAAAGTGCACAAGGCCAGGAGCTTAACGCCGAAACCCTTGATGAACTTGAAGAAGCACAAGCGACCTTCTTTATCACCCTGCATGGGCTTTTCCGCAAAGTCATGGAAGATCGCAGCGCAGCGCAACGATAGGCCGTTAGGCTTGTGAAGGCAGTCCTGCATCTTGCAAAAGCTGCCGTCCCCACGCTTCCAGTTCATCCAAAATCAGCCACTCGCGCCCTGTCGACGAAGGGTCGGCACGCAAGGTTTCGATGCTGCCAAAAAACCGCTGCGCATCCATCCCCGCGCCGCCTTCCTCGTGCAATAACCGCGATGCACGCAATTCCTGCCAACGTGCAGCCTCTTCCACACTCAAGCTGGATGGGGTGTAACGGGCACGATAGCGGAACAATAATTCGCGTAAACGCGCGTCCTGCACTTGAGTTTGCAGTTGCGCGAGTTTTTCAGGTGACATGGCTCGTGCCAGGACAATACGTGCACGATCAGCATCCGCAATAAAGCCTTGATACAAAGCCGCCTCGGCATCGACCTGACGCGGCGCAGGCTCGGCCGCGTACAACCCCCGCGCAAGCGCCGAAAAAGCCGCCTGATGCTCGGCAATAAAGTCGAAATGCCGCTGACATGCATCCAAATCAAGCTGGATACGCGCCGCGCCCGCCGCATCCAACACACGCAAAGGCGCCAGTAAGGGCGCACGGTTCAGATGCAATTCCTTGATGCCTGGACGTTCAACTCCTTCGGGCAAATCCTCGCCACGCGTAAACAGAAGCTCAAGCAACACCTCAACCGGTGTTGCCAACAACTGCTGCGGGTCTTGCCTGAGGTCAGCCACAATCAGGCGGTTTGCCATGCGTGGATGCACGCCCAACACTGCAATTGCCGTGGTATGCCCGAAAACCGCCGGAAACATGCCCGAGGTGTGCAACACAGGCTTGGCCTGCTCCTTGTCCAAAAATGCGCGCACCGCATTTTTGCTGCGCAAGGCATAGGCAAAATCAAACAACTTCGGCTGTCGCTGACGAATCAGCCGCGCCAGCGCGATCGTGGCATGCACATCACTGAGCGCATCATGCGCGTTGCTATGCGCCAGCCCATTGGCTTCGGTCAAATGGGTCAGTTTGAAACTCGGCGCACCATCCTCGCGGGTCGGCCATTCAATTCCGGTGGGGCGCAAGGCATAGGTATAACGCGCCACGTCCAAAAGATCCCAGCGCGTATTGCCGGATTGCCACTCGTGCGCATACGGATCAAAAAAATTGCGATAAAACAAAAAGCGCGTAAAGGAATCATCAAAGCGAATACTGTTAAAGCCCGCAATACAGGTTCCCGGCACAGCCAAAACAGCGTTGACGCGCTCAGCAAACTCCGGCTCGGATACACCACGCGCCTCAGCCTGCTGCGGCGTAATGCCGGTAATCAAACAAGCCAGCGGATCGGGTAAGCAATCCAGGCAAGGCTTGCAGAACAACTCAACCGGCTCGCCGATCTGTGCCAGATATTCATCGGTGCGTATGGCCGCAAATTGCGCAATCCGCCCGCTCGATGGCTCAGCGCTAAAGGTTTCGTAGTCGTACCAGAGAATACTGTTCAGAACCAACTCCTGCCAAAAATCAGACGTGCCCGAATCCGCTAAAAAATCCACCCAGCAGCGTACTGGCAAAACCGAACAGCACAACCAGAATCAAAATGGCCGGAATCGAGGCAACCACCCACTTCACCATGAACACCACCATGGATAAAAACGGCATTTTTATATCGACAACGACCACTTCCTGCTTATCCATGCTCAGTTCCTGAACTTGCAAAACTAACCACCAGAGACCGTCTGCATTCTTGCCGACATGGGCCTGAATTCACCATGCAAGCGCCAGTCGAACACCGTCGCATAGTGCAGTACGGCACGGCAATATTCGCGAGTTTCAGTAAACGGCACGGTGTCCACCCAAATATCGGCAGGCAGGCTCCCGCTCTCAGGCAACCAGCGATTCACGCGCCCCGGCCCGGCATTGTAAGCCGCTGTCGCCAGTACCTGGTTACCATCAAAGCGCTCCAGCACGTCACCAAGATAAGCACTGCCCAAACGCATGTTGGTGGCCGGATCATGCAAATCACCCTTGCTTGGCACGGGCATGGCCAGTTTGCGCGCCACATCTTTCGCCGTCCCGGGCATCAACTGCATCAAACCCTGCGCACCGGCACTGGAGCCAATATCCGGCATGAACACACTCTCACGCCGCATAATGCCGAACATCCAGCCACTTTCTATCGACTCCTCACGCGCAAAACGCTCCACCTCATCCCGCCAAGGCAGGGGGAAGCGTACCTCAAGGTCTTCCAAACCCGCATTGCGTGCCTTGCCCATGGTAATCGCCGCGCGATCCATCCAGCCCCAGCGCGCCGCCAGATGCGCCGCTGCGCGCTGCATGGGCAAATCCATATCGCGCAAGGCGACCAGCCATTCCTTGCGCGCCTCGTCAATCAAACCTTGCGAATAAAACTCGCGTGCGCGTTGCACCGCAGGGCGCTGCGCCACCTCCTGCACCAGCGCATCATCAGGCAAATCCACATACGCCAAACGGTAACTCACGCCTGCCCGATCCGCCGAAAGCAATCCGTAATAGCTCACATCACTGGCCACATCCTGCCAAATCTGCTTGGCCAAATCGCCCTGCCCTTGCTGCTCCAAGGCGCGCGCACGCCAATAGCGCCACTCTTCATCGTCCTGCTCATCCAGCGGCATGGCCTCAATCGCCCTCAGCACCCGCGCCCAGTTCTGCTGACGCAGGGCGGCGCGCACCCGCCAGGCGCGCATATCCGCATCAAAACCGCTGCTGGGTGCGGCTTCAAACCAATCGCTGGCTTGTGCATCATGCTGACGCGCTGCGGCCATAGCGATTCCACCCTCCGCCTCGCCGCGCACCTTGGGGCTCATCACCTCACGCGCAGCCAACGCCATCCATGCCGCATAAGCCTGATCCACGTCATCACTCGCCAGACGTTTTGCACTATCCGCCAACATCAAATGCAGCACGCCATCGCCCTTGGCCGATTTGTTCTGCGCCATAAAAACTGCTGGATTCTTGCGTGCCGTCTTCCAGCGCGTCACCTCAGCCTGCGCATCGCTACCGAGGCTGGCGGCAAGGCGCGAGGCTTCCGAACTCTGATTTTTTTCCATCAAACGCTCAATCCGCCCCCAGGCGCGCGCAGGGCGCATGGCTTCGGCATCCATTAACCACGCTTCCAGAGGCTGACAGCTTACCGGCCACGACAGGCCTTCATCCCAAAGTGTCAAACCTTCCTCAAGCACGCTCGCCTGCCCTTGCTGCATACCGCGCGCCACCAGACGCTGACAACGAAACTCCTGCGTGGTCAGGCTGGCATCATCAAACGCCGAATAGCCTACCCAATCATCATTTTTAGCCAACTGGCGCAGATAACGCCTGCGCAAATCATCAGTCATAAAGCTAACCGGATAGGCCCGCACAAACGCGGCAAGCTCGGACGGAGCCGCCAGCGGCAAGCGCTCGCGCAAATCGAAATAGCTCAAATAGGACTTGAGCGGATAGTTTTGCAGCGACTGCAACAACGCAGCATCCGGCGCGTCCCCGTCTTTGGCGCTTTGATACGCGTACTGAAACAGCGCACGTTCTTCTTTCAAACCCGCAACAGCGGATGCCGCCAGCCCGCTACAGCCCAAGGCTAAAGCCAGTGTCAAACCACGACGCAACAGATTGATAATATTCATGATTGATCTAGCCCATGCCTAACGAATGTTGTTAGGCATTCTACACGCTCATCTCACGCAAAATCCGCTCCAAAGCCGCTTGCGGATCAGGCGCTTGCGTAATCGGACGACCAATCACCAACTGGCTTGCCCCCAAACGCAAGGCCTCCGCCGCCGACACCGTGCGCCGCTGATCGTCGGCAGGCGCACCCGGCTGACGAATGCCCGGCGTGACCAAAACGCCCGCATCACCCCAAAGCTGGCGCAAATCCGCCGCCTCACGCGCCGAACACACCACCCCATCCAACCCGCTGTCTCTGGCCAAAGCGGCAAGCCTGCGCACCTGCGCGTCCACCTCGCCATCCAGACCAATATCATGCAAATCCTGCTTTTCCATACTGGTCAGTACGGTGACTGCAATCAATAACGGACGCTGGGATGAGCCTACCAAAGCCTCACGCGCCGCCTCCATCATGCGTCGCCCGCCCATGGCATGCACATTCACCATCCACACGCCCAAATCCGCCGCTGCCCTGACCGCCTGCGCCACGGTGTGCGGGATATCGTGAAACTTGAGATCAAGAAACACTTCAAAACCAAGATGTTGCAGCGCCTCCACAGCCCCAGGCCCGGCGCGCGTAAACAACTCCTTGCCCACCTTCACACGACAGCTTTGCGGATCAAGTCGCTGCGCCAAAGATAACGCGCCATCCAACTGGGCATAATCCAGAGCAACGACGACACGAGGCTGTGAAGATTGCAGGGCAGAAACGTGCATAACGAACACCTAAATAACGGGCTAAATGATCAGGCATAAAAAAGGCAGCACTTAAGCTGCCTCAATTAAACTACAAAATATGGCGGAGCGAGAGGGATTCGAACCCTCGATACGTTGCCGTATACACGCTTTCCAGGCGTGCTCCTTCAGCCACTCGGACACCGCTCCTGACTATGTCGCACCGAAGCCTAGCCCGGTACAAATCAGGGGCGCGACTTTACTTGAGTGCGCACCAAAGTGCAATGTAAAAACAGTCTTCAGCCCCGTTTTTTCGGCTCAAACACCGCAATCGACTCCACATGCGCGGTATGCGGAAACATATCCATCACGCCCGTTGAAACCAGCCGATAACCATGCTCATTCACCAGAATCCCCGCATCACGCGCCAAGGTGGCCGGGTTGCAGGACACATACACGATGCGCTTGGGTTTCATCTTGGCTAGATAGGGCATGATTTCCATGGCCCCGGCGCGCGGCGGGTCGAGCAAGATTTTGTCGTATCCACCTTTTAGGCCGGTCTGCATCCAGTCCTGCTTTGGATCCGGTTCGAACAGATTGCCGACATAATGGCGGGTGTTGGTGATGCCGTTGCGCATGGCGCTTTCCTCACCACGCCGCACCATCGGCGCATCGCCTTCCACCCCGAACACCTCGGCTGCACGTCGCGCCATCGGCAAGGTGAAATTGCCCAGTCCGGCAAATAAATCCAGTACGCGCTCGTTCGGCTGAATGTCGAGCAGCTTCAATGCAAGATCAACCATATCGCGGTTCAATAGGCCATTCACCTGAGTAAAATCGACCGGTAAAAAATCGATATGCACGTCATGCGCTGGCAGCGCGTAAAACAACTCGCCCTGCTCCGGCCATAGACGGCACACGCTGTCGGGGCCTTGGGACTGCAAAAAAATATGCAAGCCGGTGAGCTTGGCGTAGTCCACAAGACGCTCACGGTCAGCCTCGCTGAGGGCTTCCATATGGCGGAACACCAACGCGGTGGCTTCATCCCCGACCGCGACCTCGATTTGCGGGATCAGCGAGCGCGCATCCATGCCACCAATCAAGGCGCCAAGCTCTTCCAAACGCTCGCCCACGCTGGGGTCAAGTACATCACAACGCCTTAAATCCGCCAGATACGGTGTGCCGCGCTCACGGAATCCAACCAACACACGGTTTTTCTTCGGCACCCATTTCACGCCCAAACGCGCACGCCGACGATACGCCCACAATGGCCCGCGCAAGGCAGGTAATAGATTTTCGGCCTCGACTTTACCGAGCTGACGCAGGTTATCCAGCAATACACCTTGTTTGCTATCAATCTGCGCCGAATCGCGCATATGTTGCAGCGAACAGCCGCCACATACGCCAAAATGCGCGCAACGCGCTTCGACCCGATCCGGCGACGGCGTAATCACCTTAATCACTTCCGCCTCATCAAAGCGGCGATGCGGCTTGGTCAGGCGCACTTTGACCCGCTCACCGGGCAGCGCGCCATCGACAAACACCGCTTTTTCCTCGTGATGGGCGACACCGCGCGCCTCGTGCGTGAAGCCGGTGATATCGACTTCAAAAATCAAACCCTTGCGCTTACTTGACATACAAAATCTTCTTTCAAACTAACCTTATCGAAGCGGAATATGGCGCAAGCAAGGCATCTGCGGTCAAAAACACAATGCCTTCAACCTTCGCTTGCGCAATTAAAATTCGGTCAAACGGATCCTTATGAATAGGTGGCAACGTATCAATCGCCACGGCGTGCGCGCTATTTAACTCAAGCTCCACGTAACCGTTATCCAACAAGCCACGGCGCAGCAGGCGCGCATCCACCTGAAAATCGTCACGCCCCAAAGCGTGCTTGATCGCCACTTCCCATAAACTGACGGCGCTGAACATCAAGGTGTTGTCCGGGTTTTCAAGCCATGCAAGCGCAGCGGCAGACAAGCGCTCGGGCTGCCCCGCCGCCCACAACAACACATGCGTATCAAGCAACAGCTTCATGACCTGCCATTAAACAACGACGCAATCTCGGCCTCGCCCATGCGATCAAAATCATCCGGCACACGAATCTCGCCGAGCATAAAACCGATGCGACGTATTGGCGGCTCTGCGGGGGTGTCATAACGCACAACTTTGACCATCGGCTTACCGGCTTTGGCAATGATGAACGCATCCCCCTTACGCGCAGCCTCCACCAATGCGGACAAATGCGTCTTCGCTTCATGGATATTCACGCTGTGCATTTTTATCACCCCTCAGCTTAGTTCACAGTGGTTAGTCTAGCAGCCTGTCTTAATTGAAGAAAATCAGCTGTAGACAAGCTCAGGGCGAGCAGCTACTTACACCGTTTGAGTGCAGAATCAACTACCCTGGGAACACGCCGGTGGACAAATAGCGATCACCCCGGTCGCACACGATGGTGACGATAACTGCATTGCTCAGCCCCTCAGCCAGACGCAGTGCAGCCGCCAGCGTACCGCCGGAGGAAATGCCAGCCAGAATGCCTTCGCGCACCGCAAGCTGACGGGTCATGTCTTCGGCCTCGGCCTGGGTCACATCCATAATCTGATCGACACGCTGCGGCTCGTAAATTTTCGGCAAATAGGCGGGCGGCCAGCGCCGGATACCGGGAATGGACGCGCCTTCCGCTGGTTGCGCGCCGATAACCTGCACGCTGGGGCTTTGCTCCTTGAGGTAACGCGAAACCCCCATGATGGTACCGGTGGTACCCATCGAACTAACGAAGTGGGTCAGGCGTCCGCCCGTAGCCTGCCAGATTTCCGGCCCGGTGCTTTCATAATGCGCCAAGGGATTATCGGGGTTGGCAAACTGATCCAGCACCCTGCCCTCGCCACGCGCCTGCATGGCCAGCGCCAGATCACGCGCCCCTTCCATACCCTGCGCCTGGGTCACCAGAATCAGCTCGGCGCCGTAGGCACGCATGAGCTGGCGGCGCTCGACGCTCAGGTTATCCGGCATAATCAACACCATGCGATAACCCTTGACCGCTGCCGCCATCGCCAGCGCAATGCCGGTATTGCCGCTGGTAGCCTCAATCAGGGTGTCGCCGGGTTTGATTTCACCGCGCCGCTCGGCATGTTCGATCATCGACAGCGCAGGACGATCCTTGACCGAACCGGCGGGATTATTCCCCTCCAGCTTGGTCAGAATAATGTTGTCGCGCCCGGCATGCAGATATTGCAAACGCACCAGCGGGGTGTGGCCAATCGCGCTCGAAAGCGTGGGGTAATCATGCAAATTCATGTGTATTGAGTCCTCGTTAACGCGTCATCACGACAAAAGCCACGGCATAATCAGCTTCGTCGCTGATTGAAACATGGCTTGCGCGCACGCCAAAATCCGCTGCCAGTTCAGCCGCCCGCCCATCAAGGCGTAATGTGGGTTTGCCCAAAGCATCATTCACCACGGCGATATGCCGCAGGCTCAAACCGCCGCGAAAACCCGTACCCAAGGCTTTGGCTGCGGCCTCTTTAGCAGCAAAGCGTTTGGCCAAAAAGCGCGCCGGATCGGCATGATGCTGCAATGCAAGCTGTTCATCATCCGCCAATAATCGCGCCGCGAGCGCCTCGGCGTATTTGTCCCAAAGCCGCGTCATGCGAGCGATGGCGACAATGTCGGTGCCAATGCCGTGAATCATGCTGTTAAAACCAGATTAGCCACAGAGATCACAGAGTACACAGAGTTAAAAACCGATGAATGATTGTTTGAAGTCATCAGGACTTACGCAAAAAGTGGATTTAGCTCCCTCGCCCCTCGCGGGAGAGGGCTGGGGAGAGGGGGCAACAGCATCAGCTAAAACATAGGCTTAAATCGTTCCCACGCTGGAGCGTGGGAACGATTCCGAAGATCGCAAACAGCTTCTTACACATCATCAACCCTCTGCGCCCTCTGCGCCCTCTGCGCCCTCTGCGCCCTCTGTGGCTTAGCTTAAACTAAACGCCTTCCCAAGCCTCAAGACACCCGCGCCTCAATCATCAGCCGCTTCATCTCACGCACCGCCTCGCCCAGCCCGCTGAAAATGGCGCGCGCGATAATGGCATGGCCGATATTCAACTCGCGCATTTCAGGGATGGCGGCAATCGCCTGCACATTGTGGTAATGCAAACCATGCCCGGCATTCACATGCAGCCCCAAGCCATGCGCGTAGCGCGCCGCCTCACGAATGCGCGCCAACTCGGCCTGCTGCGCGGCTCCGCGTGCTGTCGCGTAATGCCCCGTGTGGATTTCAATCACCGGCGCACCCACACGCACTGCGGCATCAATCTGCGCGTGATCGGCATCAATAAACAAGGACACCCGCACGCCCGCTGCACGCAGGCGTGAACACGCCTCCAACATGCGCGCCTCCTGCCCGGCAACCTCCAAGCCGCCTTCGGTGGTGAGCTCGGCGCGCTTTTCCGGCACCAGGCAACAATCCTGCGGCTGAATACGCTCGGCAATGCCCAGCATCTCCTCGGTCACCGCCATTTCCAGATTCATACGCGTCTGCAACAGACTGCGCAGCACCTCGACATCCCGATCCTGAATATGCCGACGATCTTCGCGCAAATGCAGAGTAATGCTGTCCGCACCAAACTGCTCAGCCAGCAGCGCAGCATGCACAGGCTCAGGATAAATCTCCCCGCGCGCCTGCCGCAGCGTCGCCACATGGTCGATATTCAAACCCAGTAAAAGCGCATGTTGCATGAACTCAATCTCTCAAAACCAAGGCATAAGAAGTAATTTTGCCACAGAGTGCCCTAGGATGGGCGGTTATGGATGGCTTGTTACTGTTGGCGAACCGGGGGAGTTGTCGCCTCACGACAGTTCATGTGTATATCATTGAATTTCAATGCGGATGCTGTAATGCTTGGTTGCGAACATGCAATTGAGAATGCAGCTTGGGTGGGTGGCTGATAGGTGTATTTAATGCTTGCATTTCCAACCCGCCATCCAGAATCAAGGTATTTAAATATCAATGTGTTGCATTGACCTCTGGCTCTAGACTCAACGTTTTTTCACTTTTGGTTAGGTGTCGACTGTACGTTAGGCTTCCAAATTTAGACAACAGGGGTATTTGATGTACGAACAACGAAAAGATCTCTATAGGCAAATTGAGGACTTCACAAAATCAAAGGTGATCTGCTTCGTAACTGGGGATAGGCAGAATTTAGGCATTCAGATTGCTCAGGACGTAGTTGACCATTTCGTACATCATCTAGATACAATAGGCGTTACAGATAAGATCTGCCTTGTAATCTACTCTCGCGGCGGCGACCTGCTTGCAGGTTGGAACATCGTCAACCTAGTCAGGCAATTCTGCGACGAGCTGAACGTAATCATTCCAACCAAAGCTCACTCAACTGCAACACTCATTGCCCTTGGCGCATCAAGCTTGATGATGACCAAGCAAGCAACGCTCGGGCCTATTGATCCGAGTATCAATGGCCCACTGAATCCCGCAGTACCTGGCCCAAATCCATTATCTCGCGTCCCAGTAAGCGTTGAGTCTGTAACTGGATACTTCGATTTTGCTAAAAGCCTCGGAGTCAAATCTGAAAGTGAGACGATGCAGCTCATAATCAGCCTCAGCCATCAAGTCAATCCGCTTGTCCTCGGAAATGTTTACCGGTCTCGAACGCAGATTCGCATGCTTGGCAAAAGACTGTTATCAAGCCATATAAAGGATGATGGTAAAGTAGAACACATCCTCGATTTCCTTTGCAGTGACAGCGGGTCACACGACTACACTATCAATCGGCGTGAAGCGGCGAATGAACTTGGTTTGCAAATTGAAAAGCCGACGGCACCTCAATACAAGATCATCAAGTCACTTCATGATGACTACGCATCTGAACTGCAACTCCTTAGCCCATATGATCCTAACCTTGTGTTAGGTCAGAATCAGGAGGTTGATTACTCTTTTACGCGCGGGCTGCTAGAAAGCGTAGAGGGCGGTTCGACAAAATTCTCTAGCAGAGGTAAGCTGCAACGAGTACAAATTCCTACGCATTCTGGTGGCCGACAGGAAGCCACAGAAGATCGCCGTAATTTCGAGGCTTGGCATCATGAAGACTGAATTTCAAGTCGTATATTTAGAAATCACGCCCTCTGCGAGAGATCCACTGAACTCAGGTTCTTTTTCATCTCGCTACGTAAGCTACGTTCAACCGTCTGCACTTATCTCTGATTCGCTAGATCAAATCATGAAGAATCACACTTTAGTTCGTGCCGATGAGCCGACCACTAATTGGTCAATCTGTGACACACTGGTGTAGGCCTAATTAGGCGTTATTTGTCCACAAGCGAAGCCAGCGTAGGGCGAATTAGCGTAGCATAACTCGTCGAATGTGCTCGGTCGTGGGTTCATGCGTACCCATCCGGCGCAATACGCTTTGCTATTGCGCCCTACTTTCTCCGTTTGCGTAAGCAGGGAATCGACACCCTATTTACCCGCAAAACTCAGCTTCAATAATTCCCTCGACTGCAAGGGCTTGCTACCCAGTTGCGGCGCGAGCAGTCGATGCAGCAGCAGACGGATGTCGCGTGCGGTTGCGGCGGCATCAAAATTCTGTTCGGCAAGGTGCAGCAGGCTTAGTCCTGCGACGGCTTCGGGGTCGTGCTGCAGACAGGGCATGATGCCCTGCTCGGTATCCATGCGGTAAAAACGCCCGGCTTCAATGGGCTGGCCGTCTTCGCTCATATTCCAATCAGGTGCCCAGCCGAGCTGTTCGAGCAGTTCCTTTTCAAAGCCACGCAGTACCGGAGCCTCGCTTGCGCCGCAAGCTAGGGCGGCGAGTGCTCGCGCGTACGCATCGAACAGTTCAGGATGCGCATCGTCACGCGGCAACAGGCGCATCAACAATTCATTCAAATAATAACCGCAGGCCAGGACACGTCCGCGCAACGCGGGTAGAGCGTGCATCTCTTCGACGCTACGCAATTGAGCCAGTTCGCCGCGCCCCGCCAGTTCGAGCCACAGCGGGCGGAAGGGTTGCAAACGCCCGCGCTGGCGCATGTTCGAACGCGCCCCCCGCGCAATCACCCCGCGCCGCCCGCTTTCGCGCAGCACGACTTCGAGCAACAAGCTGGTGTCACGCCAAGGACGGGCATGCAGGATATAGCCTGCCTCGCCCGTCGCGCCCGAGACCTGCGTCACGCCAAGCTAGACCGGGTCGCCGTAGCCCAGGGCGCGCAAGGCACGCTCATCATCCGACCAGCCGCCTTTGACCTTGACCCACAAGCGCAAAAACACTTTCATGCCTTGCAGATTTTCGATATTGATGCGCGCACGACGGCCAATTTCCTTGAGCATTTCCCCATCTTTGCCGATCAAAATGCCCTTCTGCCCTTCGCGCTCGACCCAAATCAGCGCATCAATGCGGATCATTTTGCCGTCGATGGTGTAGTTCTCAATTTCGACAGTCACTCCGTACGGCACTTCTTCATGCGACAAGCGCGTAATTTGCTCGCGAATAAACTCCGCCGCCATAAAGCGTGAGCTTGAGGTAGTCATGGTGTCTTCGTCGTACAGTGCCTCGCCTTCGGGCAAGCGCTCGGCCACCACAGCCTCCAAGCGCGCCAGATTACTGCCTTTGCGCGCTGAAATCGGGATGATTTCGGCAAAGGGATAAAACTCGGCAACGCTTTGTAAAAATGGCAGCAATTCTTCCTTATCTGCCGTTAAATCAACCTTGTTGACCGCCAGAATCACGGGCACGTTGGCGTGTTCAATCCGATCCAGCACCGCCGCATCCTCTTCCGTCCAGCGCATACCCTCAATCACAAACACCAGTACATCCACACCTTCGAGGATGCCCTGCGCGGCGCGATTCAGCACGCGACTCATCGCCCGCCCGGTGTCTTTGTGCAAACCTGGCGTATCGACATACAGAATCTGCGCATCGGGTAGGGTCTTGACCCCAATCAGGCTATGCCGCGTGGTTTGCGGCTTGGGCGCGGTGATACTGATTTTTTGCCCAATTAAGGTATTGAGTAGCGTCGATTTACCCACATTGGGGCGACCAACAATGCCCACATGGCCACAGCGAAATGTCATTTTTTTAATTTTTCCGGTTGAATAATGGCAAGCGCAGCTTCAGCCGCCGCTTGTTCCGCACCGCGGCGGCTCGAACCGCGTCCTTGCGTGGGGGTGAGCAGGCCTTCGACGCGGCATTCGACAATAAACGTCTGCGCATGATCTTGCCCAATCGTGTCCAACACACGGTAGTCAGGCAGGCCACGTTGACGTGATTGCAAAAACTCCTGCAAACGCGTTTTTGGATCTTTCAGCCCAAGCTCGGCAGGCATGTGCTCCAGGCGATCGCGGAACAAGAAACAAATCAAAGTGTGCGCCGGCTCGAAACCACCGTCGAGATATACCGCGCCCAACACCGCCTCAAAGGCGTCCGCTAAAGTGGAGCCGCGTCGAAAGCCACCCGACTTCAACTCACCACTGCCCAAGGTCAAAAAATCACCAAGTTGCAAGGCCTGCGCCAACTCCACCAAGGTCGCCTCGCGCACAAAACTGGCTCGAAAGCGCGACAGTTCGCCTTCATTGGCGTGAGGACGGCGTTTATAAAGCTCATCGGCAATCACGAAATTGAGCAGACCATCGCCCAAGAACTCAAGGCGTTCGTTGTGCCGACTGCCTGAACTACGGTGGCGCAAGGCCTGTTCAAGCAGCTCGATATTTTTGAAAGCATACCCCAGCCGCTGCATCAATAGCGGCAGCGACTGATGTACAGGTTCGCTCAAACTCAACGCACCACCGCCTTATGCGTGAACTTGGCCACGGCATCCAGATTGCCCATCACCGTCGCACGCGCCTCGTATTCCATCGTGATGGCCTTGCCACCACCTGGAGCGCTTTCAACCTTCAAGGAGTCCAAGGGGATTTTTTCATCCAGTTGGTTGATATACAGGCGCTTTTGAATAAAAGCCTTGGCTTCCTGCCTACCCATGTTCGGATCATTTTGCTTTTCAAGTGAAGCAAATGCAGATTGCACCGAAGCATCGTCCAAATAAAGCGGCACGATCTTCATCCCGGCCACCGCCGCGATGCCTGCGATCGAAAGAATAAGAAACAGGGTCACAAAACCCATGCCGCGCTGTGTGTAAATCCGCATGTCCATGTCTCCGTTGAGTTAAGCCAAAAAAACTTAATGAATACCCGTACCGATACGTTCAGGTTTGACGTGCGCGCCCTCGGTATCAAAATTCATCCACACAAGCATAGCGCGTCCAACCAAATTGTCTTCCGGCACAAACCCCCAATAACGACTATCGTTACTGTTATCGCGGTTGTCGCCCATCATGAAATACTGGCCTTCTGGCACGGTGAACTCGCCTTCCGGACCGACGGCTCCGGAACGCTGGAGAATCTTATGTACCACGCCAGCTAAATCTTCCTGATACTCGCTGGCTCCAACCATGCGTCCATTCGCACCATCGCCCGGATAAGTCCCCTGCTTGTTCAGCGGCATAACTTCACCGTTGATCGTGAGCTGCTTGTTTTCATAGCGAATACGATCGCCAGGTAAACCAATCACGCGCTTAATGTAATCCACTTCCGGCTGTTTGGGGTATTTGAACACCGCCACATCACCACGTTTCGGCTCACCCACGGGGATGATTTTGGTGCGCAATACAGGCAAGCGCACGCCATAGGCAAATTTATTCACCAAAATAAAATCGCCAACCTCCAGCGTCGGCATCATGGAGCCGGAAGGAATGCGAAACGGCTCCGCCACAAAGGAGCGCAACACCACCACGGCCAGCAATACCGGAAAAAAGCTGCGTGCATAATCCACCAGAAGTGGATCGGGCTTCACCAGCTCGTTGCGCGCCTTACGAAAAAATAAACGATCCACCGCCACGACCACACCACTCACCAGCGTGAGTAGCACCAAAATAAGCTCGAAGTTCATTATTTAGTGTCCCGCTGTAATACGGCCAAAAATGCCTCTTGTGGCACATCCACCCGACCAATCGATTTCATGCGCTTTTTGCCTTCTTTTTGCTTATTAAGCAGCTTCTTCTTGCGTGACACGTCACCACCATAACATTTCGCAAGAACATTCTTGCGTAAGGCCTTGATATTGGTACGCGCAACAATTTTTCCGCCAATGGCAGCCTGAATCGGCACTTCAAACTGTTGTTGCGGGATCAGGTCTTTGAGCTTTTCACACAACACACGTCCACGCGACTCGGAGTCTGAGCGATGCACGATCATCGATAGCGCATCCACGGGTTCAGCGTTAATCATCACATCCAGTTTGACCAACTGCGCGGCTTGAAAGCGCAGGAATTTGTAGTCGAACGAAGCATAGCCACGGCTGACTGATTTCAAACGGTCGAAAAAGTCCATCACCACTTCCGCCAAAGGCAACTCAAAGGTGAGCTGCACCTGGCTGCCCAAATACAGCATTTGCTTCTGCACACCACGCTTTTCAATGCATAAGGAAATGACATTACCGACATATTCCTGCGGCAAAAGCAGCGTGCCTTCGATAATTGGCTCACGCATTTCGGCGATATTCGGCGTGGGCGGCAAATCGGCTGGATTATGAATCAACAGCGTTTCACCCTGAGTTGTCACCACCTCAAACACCACCGTCGGCGCGGTGGTAATCATGTCAAGGTTGTATTCGCGCTCCAGCCGCTCCTGGATAATTTCCATGTGCAGCAGGCCGAGAAAGCCGATGCGGAAACCAAAGCCCAACGCTTGGGAGACTTCCGGCTCAAAATGCAGCGCGGAATCATTCAAACGCAGCTTGCGCAGAGCCTCGCGCAGGTTTTCGTAATCTTCGGATTCGACCGGATACAACCCCGCGAACACACGCGGCTGAACTTCCTTAAAACCGGGTAAAGGATCAGACGATGGGTCTTCAACGCTGGTAATCGTGTCGCCCACTTTAGCCGCGTCAATTTCCTTGATCCCGGCGATCAAAAAGCCTACTTCGCCGGTTTTAAGTACCTCACGGTCACGACGCTTAGGCGTAAACACGCCGACTTTTTCGACCTGGAATACATCACCGGTGCGCATGGTTCTGATCTTCTGGCGCAAACGCAGCTCGCCGTCCACCACACGCACCAAAGCCACCACGCCGACGTAGTTATCAAACCAGGAATCGACAATCAGGACACGCAAAGGCGCATCGACCTGACCATGCGGCGGCGGGATTTTCTTGACCAAAACCTCAAGCAATTCAGGCACATTCAAGCCACTTTTGGCCGATACGCGCTCCGCATCCGAAGCATCGATACCAATCACATCGCCGATTTCTTTGGCCACACGATCGGGATCGGCATTGGGCAAATCCATTTTATTGAGCACCGGTACGACTTCCAGACCCAAATCGAGCGCGGTGTAGCAATTCGCCACCGACTGCGCTTCCACGCCTTGCGAAGCATCGACCACCAACAGCGCGCCTTCACAGGCCGCCAGTGAACGCGAAACCTCATATGAAAAGTCCACATGCCCCGGCGTATCGATCAGGTTGAGTTCATATTCTTGACCATCGCGCGCACGGTAATTCAATGACACGCATTGCGCCTTGATGGTAATGCCACGCTCACGCTCAATATCCATTGAATCAAGCACTTGGGCTTCCATTTCACGCAATTCAAGCCCACCACAGAGCTGAATAAGACGATCGGCCAAGGTCGATTTACCATGATCGATATGGGCGATAATCGAGAAGTTGCGAATGTGTGCTTGATCCATGAGGTGCGCGTATCGTTTAACAAAGGCGCGGAGTATAGCAGTTCAAAGACTCTAACCTCTGTTTTGGCTTCACAGTCTTAACCTCGCTGGCAGCCAGCTAATGTAACTTTTGGATGGGAATGATATTGAGTCGCGCCGCATCCGCAGCCAGTGGAGCCGATGCAATACGCGCCAATATCTGCGGTTGAAGGTTGTTCGATGCACGCGATTCGTGCCGTGCGCTACGCCCCAGCAGCCACACCACCCCCATCGCCAGCCCTAGACCCATCATGCCTGCGACCATCGCCCAAAGATCGCCCCAAGGTTGCGCCAGCAACACACCTAACAACAATCCCAATAGCGGTAGACCGTAGATTAAAAACGCCGCACGCAACGCCCCTTCTTCTGCGACCCCCAGCACCACCGTATCGCCAACCTGCACGCCCAGGGCGTCTTGTGCCCGTACCCTATTCAAGGCCTGATTGGAGGACGAGGGCGCCAGCGCCTCACCCAAAAGCTGGCTACCGCAGGCACCTTTGGACGCACAACTGCCACAACCGCTTTGACGCACGCTTTCCACCCAAGCAAAGCCAGCTTCAACAGCAATCACGCGACCCTGGGTTTCCAGCATGGTGCCGTTCCTTATGGACGAGCCGAGGTTGGCTGCATGCCATCCAGCATCATGCGCATCGCAGCTTCAGGTGCATCGCCGACTGCCGTGAGTCGATAGCCATCGGCATCACGCACCACGCGCTGCATGACACCGCGAGGAGGCGGCGGCAGTCTTCCAGCCTCAGGAGGGGGGGCAGGATGAGAAGGAGGAATGAGCCCTGCGCCTTCAAAGCGCTCAATGAACACCGAAACACTGCCCAGGCCATCCGAAAAAATCAGCTGTTCCAAAGGCTTTTGGGTATGTGGACTCGTGCGTAACTCAGCGGAGCGCAGAAGATAGCCCTGAGGTAATTGGGTAGCCACCCAACTGGTCTGAAATGAGGCAGGGGGCTGCGCAGCAGGCGCAGGGCGCATATCTTTAACGATCCGAAAGCCATCGGTATTGGTAAACAGGCGCATATCATCCGCACCTTCGCCCCTTTGCACGCGCAACTGGGTGAACTGGCTTAACTCAAGGCGGCGATCACCATCAAAAACCTCAAGGTTTAGCAGCATGGCGCTGGACTCGTGAATGCACAGCCGATAACCAAAACGATAAGCATCCTTGGGTTCCAGTTTAACCAAACGACACGCCATGCCACCTACCCGCGCATAATCCTGGCGAGTGATGGTGTAGAAGGAACTGAGCGTACGCGTTTCGGCAAAGCGCTCCGTGGATAAACGTCCATTGAATGCAGGGGTTTGCCCCACCACCATGAAACGCGCTTGCGGCCAAACACAGGTGCATCCATTGGCATCCTGAATCACCTCAAATGGCTTTCCATCCAGGCTAAGCAAGTGTTCGCGCTCGCCATGCTCCGCATCATAACGGTGAAAGACACGCATACTGCGTGCTTCGCCACCGCGCATGTGCAGCAACAAACCCTCGTAGTTGGTGGTTTGCATCGCTGCAGCCATGCGTTTCAAAAGAAGCACCGCATCCTCATCCGCCACGCTTGGCACTGACTCCGGCATCGGAAAAACGACTTCACCCTCGGCCTGCGCCACCCCAACTGCCAGCACAAAAATAAAGCCGACCCCAACAGAGAATAAAGGATTCAATCGCATTAGGGACGCTCGTAAGAAGCTAGGCGTACATTGGACGATAAGGTGCGCATCGGGCCACCTTCAGCGTTAGCCAGATGCTGCAATAAGTAGGCATCCGGCAAAGCATCCGCATCCGAAACGGTGTCTGCTTCAGCCAAACGGTTGGTGCTTCTTACAGTCGGCTCAGTTAAGTCAGGCACTGCGGCACGATACTCGCTTCCTAGCGGTGCGGCGTTGTCTGCACTGATAACCGGCTCATCCGGGCTGACCCCTGCATCCTGCACCACGACCAGCATCACCCCCGCCACGCTCGCCGCCAAAGCCATCGACAGGGCTGGAGCACGCCAGCCTTGTAACCAGTCGTTCCAGCGGCTGGGCTTGTGTGTCACGGACACGGGCTGAGGAGCCTGAGCTTGCGCCGCTTCTGTTGCAATCTGCTGCATCACCGTACCTACTACATCACGCGGGGTATCACGCGTGGCACGAGATTGGGCAGCCACGGCAAATAAGGGCGAGTCCGCCTCGGCGCGCATCAACTCACCCAACAAGGCGTAACGCTCCAAACGGCGTGCTGCATCGTGCTGCGTGCCGCGTGGTGCAGTGCGCAAACGCGACAGTACTTGCCGCACTTCGCCTTCGGATAAGGCATCGTCCGCGAAGGCGGAAAGCAGTTCATCATCGTTGGCCGTCGTCATGGGCGTGTTCATGCCATTAAACCTCGAAAAAATATGTTCTAACCCAACATGGAAAGGGCAACGTGGAAAAAGCTAAACCATGAATGCCTGTAAATGTTTATCAATGGCCTCGCGTGCGCGGAAAATGCGCGAGCGCACGGTGCCAATCGGACAATCCATCACCTCAGCGATTTCCTCGTAACTCAAACCCTCAAATTCGCGCAGCGTAATGGCCGAACGCAGATCTTCAGGCAACTCACTCAATGCTTTTTTAAGCACACGGTGCAATTCCTCACCATTCATCACCGTTTCCGGCGTATCGCGTGTGACCAGCCCCGGTGTATCGGCATATTGATCCGTTTCGTCGGCATCCAGATCCACCATACGCGCCTGATGATAGGCCGTGGAGAGGTAGTTCTTCGCTGTATTCACCGCAATGCGGTACAGCCAGGTATAAAAAGCCGACTCACCACGAAACGCGGGCAGAGCCTTCCAAGCTTTGACAAACGTTTCCTGAGTTAAATCCAGCGCTTCATCCATGTCACGCACGTAACGCATAATGAGCTTGCTTACCTTGTGCTGATATTTGCGCAACAGCAACTCAAACGCATACGGGTCGCCTGCTTTGGCAAGCTCCACCAACTGCTGATCGCTGGCAGAAGCATCCAGCCTTGGCGAGGGTATTCGTCCCGGTTCTTGACCCTTGGGGCGGACTGACATAGTGACTGCATTCCCATTAAATACCCCAAACTTAATTCAAGCTGAATGCCTGAGACGCAGAAGGGGTGCGAAGGTTCCATCATTGGCGCACAGGCCTGTATTCTGGCCTGTGCCTTGGCTCGTGTTGCATAGATAATACAGCAGGCAATGCTTGTGAACATGATGTTACATTCTTGCCAAATCAACCCATCCAGCGGACAAAATTCCACATGCAAAATGCACGCGCTCCTTTTGATGTCCTTATCCTCGGCAGCGGTGCCGCTGGATTAAGCTGCGCACTGCACTTGCCCGCGGGTTTGCGTGTAGCGATTCTGGCTAAAAACGCCATGGATGAAGGCAGTACGCAATGGGCACAAGGCGGAATTGCGGCGGTGATGGACGTGCACGACAGCTTTGAAAAGCATATCCATGACACGCTCGATGCAGGTGTAGGACTGCCCGACCCCGCAGTTGTCGAGCGCATCGTGCGCGAAGCACCACAACTCATGGAGTGGTTGCAACGCCTCGGCATGCCGTTTACCCGTGAACAAGGCAAGCTGCATCTCACCCGCGAAGGCGGACATAGCCATCGTCGTGTGGCTCACGCACATGATGCGACCGGTGCCGCATTGGAAACGACCTTGCTGAACGCCGCGCGCGCACGTAAAACGCTGACCCTGCTGGATAACCACACGGCCATTGACCTTATCACCAGCGCACGACTTGGATTGACACAAGCACCTGAAGACAACCGCTGTATCGGTGTATACGCACTCAACCGCAGCAGCGGGCATATCGAAACCCTGCGCGCCCACTGCATCGTGCTGGCCACCGGCGGCGCGAGCAAGGTTTACCTGTATACCACCAACCCGGACGGCTCGACCGGGGACGGCATCGCCATGGCTTGGCGCGCAGGTTGCCGGGTCGCCAACCTCGAGTTCATGCAGTTCCACCCCACCGCGCTGTATGAACCGCGCGCCAAGACCTTCCTGATTTCCGAAGCTGTACGCGGCGAAGGTGGGCGGTTGGTTCTACCTGACGGCACACCGTTTATGCAGCGCTACGACGCACGCGGCGAGCTTGCCCCACGGGATGTGGTGGCGCGTGCCATTGACCATGAAATGAAGCGCCTCGGTTTGGATTGTGTCTATCTCGACATCAGCCACAAACCGCCTGAGTTTGTACGCGAACACTTTCCCACCATCTACGCCCGCTGCCTTGAATATGGCTACGACATCACCCGCCAACCGATCCCTGTGGTTCCTGCCGCGCATTACACCTGCGGCGGCGTGATGGTGGACGCCCAAGGCCGCACCGATATTGCCAACCTGTACGCCGTTGGCGAGGTCAGCCACACCGGACTGCACGGCGCCAACCGCCTGGCCAGCAACTCCCTGCTCGAATGCCTGGTGTATGGCCGCGCCGCCGCACTCGACATTGCGCGCCGCCGCCGCGAAAACCCAGTACCAGGCAGCATGGACATCGACATCCCGGCCTGGGACGAAAGCCAGGTCACCGACTCGGACGAAGAAGTCGTGGTCAGCCACAACTGGCACGAACTGCGGCAAACCATGTGGGACTACGTCGGCATCGTGCGCACCCGCAAGCGCCTGAGCCGCGCCATGAACCGCATCGAACTGCTCAAGCGCGAGATCGACGAGTATTACGGCAACTTCCGCGTCACCCATAACCTGATCGAACTACGCAACCTGGTCACCGTGGCCGAACTGATCGTACAAAGCGCCATGCAACGCAAAGAAAGCCGTGGGCTGCACTATATTCTTGACTACCCTGACTTAATTGACCGTGAGCCGGGGAATACGGTGCTGCTACCACATGAAATCAGGGAATAAATACTTGGAAAAACGGAGTTTGTCGTTCCCACGCTCCAGCGTGGGAACGACAACGACTGTTTCAACTCCCGCCAACATTTCCTGTCACCCTTCCCAATGCCTTTTTCGTCAACCTGGTTGGTACCGCATTTTGCGGGTCTTCCGGCCAGGGGTGTTTTGGATACCTGCCGCGCATGTCTTTGCGCACATCCTGATACGCGCCACGCCAGAAGCTGGCCAGATCCTGCGTCACCGCCAGCGGTTTTTGCGCCGGGGAAAGTAAGTGGATCATCACGGCCACGCGGCCATCGAGCACGCACGGCGTGTCGGCCTGACCGAATAGTTCCTGTAATTTGACCGCCAGCACGGGCTGCGCCGCGCCTTCCATGATCGGCGCATAATCCAAGGCAATCTGCGAGCCGCTAGGCACAAACAGGTGCGTGGGCACGAGGCGTTCCAGTTCCGACTGCTTTGGCCAATCAAGCATGGCGCGCAGCGCGGCGTCCAGATCAAGCCGTTCCAGATGCGCCAGTCGGCTCATACCCTGCACAAACGGCGCAAGCCAGCCCTCCAGACCGGCCAGCAGAGCCTCATCGGCCATATCAGGCCAGTCCTCGCCACGCACGCGACGCAGCAACATAACCCTGCCTCGCCATTGGTGGTGTCTGTCCTGCCAAGGAAGACAGGCCAGACCATGCACGCGAATACCTTGCAGGAATGCGACTTGCCTGACTTCTTCGCTAACCGTCGAAAGTGGTTTGTCCTCCAGTAAAAGATTGCCCAAACGACGCTGTGTGCGTGCACTTACCGCCTCGACGCGCGCATCCCACTCCACACTTGCATGGGAAATAATCTGCTCGCCAAAATGCCGTTCAATCGCAGCCTGACTGATTTTTGCCGCCAGAAACACCCGCGCATTGCCGCCTTGCGCTTCGTTCAAGCCCACATGAGCCACTGCCAGCCATGACTCCTGCGCCAGAACGTCAAGGCGATCAAGCTGGCTCGCACGCCCGCTGGCCAGCACAAAGCGCCCCTCGCCCACGGCCTTGGCCAGTCGTTCGGGATAGGCCAGCGCAACCAGCGCACCGATGCTCTCCTGCTCATCTGGGGCGGATGTCGATGAATTCGACGGAACCCGCCGCAGCAAGTCTTCAACCACCCGCCGCGCCTGCGCTCGCGCCGCCTCGTCCACCTCAAGCCCGCTGTGATACAAGGCCGACAAGGCTGCCTTGCCGTGACGCAACACCTCCAGGCGCAGCGCCAGATCGCTATGCACGCGCACGGTCTGCCCACGCAAAAGCTCGCGCTCGGACAATAGCGCCGCCAGCTCGCAGGCCAGACGCGCCTGCCCAAGCGCCGCCCCGCGCAGCAACACATGCGCCAAACGCGGGTGCAGGGGCATGGTGGCAAGCGCACGACCATGCGCCGTGATGCGTGCATGACTATCCAGCGCCCCGAGTGCCTGCAGGGTTTGCTGCGCCTGCACCAGCAGCGCGGTCGGCGGCGCATCCAGCCAGAACAGCTCATCTGCCGAGGCTCCCCATGCCGCCAGTTCCAGCGCCAAAGGCAGCATGTCCGCACGCCGAATCTCAGGCTCGGTCTGCGGCATCAGGGCGGTATGCTCACTTTCTCCCCACAGCCGATAACACACGCCCGCACTCAGGCGCCCGGCACGTCCGCGCCGCTGCTCGGCATTGGCGCGGCTGATTTTTTGGGTGACCAGGCGGGTCATGCCCGTAGCCGGGTCAAACTGCGCCACCCGCACCAGCCCGCTATCCACCACCGCCTGCACGCCCTCGATCGTCAAGCTGGTTTCGGCAATATTGGTTGCCAAAATCACCCGACGACGTGAGGCATCACGACTTAGCACGGCATGTTGCGCCTTAATATCCAGCTCGCCATGCAGTGGTAAAACCGTCACCGCAGGCAAGGAATGCGCGGCCAGAGCCTCCGCCGCACGCTGAATCTCGCGTTTGCCGGGCAAAAAGACCAATACATCGCCGCGAACCTCTGCGAGTGCACGCTTGACCACCACGGCCAAATGCGCCTCCAGCCCAACACCGCGCGCAGGCGGCAGGTAATGCAGCGCGACTGGAAACATCCTTCCTACGCTTTGCACCACCGACGCATCCAGACGCTCCGCCAGCCCAACCCCATCCAGCGTGGCGGACATCACCAGCAGGCGCAAATCGCCACGCAGGGTTTGCTGCGCCTGCAGACACAGCGCCAAGCCCAGATCGGCCTGCACGCTGCGCTCGTGGAATTCATCAAAGATGACCGCACCCACACCTTCAAGCGCGGGATCATCCTGCAACATGCGGGTCAAAACCCCTTCGGTGACCACCACGATCCGAGTTTTGGCCGAAATGCGCCGCTCCATGCGCATTTGATAGCCCACGGTTTCGCCGACACTTTCGCCAAGCAGAGAAGCCATACGCTCCGCCGTGGCGCGCGCGGCAATGCGGCGAGGCTCAAGCAGCAGAATTTTTTGTGCGCCCAGCCAGTTTTGGCCAAGTAAAGCCAGAGGAACCAGCGAACTCTTGCCCGCTCCGGGCGCAGCTTCAAGCACCAACACGTTCTTGTGCGCAAGTTGCGCCAATACTTTGGGCAAAATTTCAACGATAGGCAGATCAAGCGCAGCGTAATCAAATGCGTTCATTAAAAAATTTTAACCGCCAACATTGAGCCAATTGAGAACTTCTTTTTCACACATTTGACGTGGATGAAGCTGTGGATAACCCCGTTGAAAACATTGCCAACCCGCATCAGAAAAGGGCTTGCAATGCGCTGGTCAAAATTCAACCAATCCACTTTTCAATAAATAAAATCAATGAGTTACAAACAACACGCCGTGAAAATAATTGGACATTCAGCGCTGTCAAGGTCTTGACAGCGCTTGTGGACTAAATTTTTTACTTAGCCTCAAAAGTCATCCACATTTTCTGTGGAAAAGTCTGTGCAGGACAAAAGAATAAAACGCTAAGTTCCTGCTCCATATCCAGATTTATGACACCTTTGTTAACTGTTATAAATCCACCTACAAACCATCAGACACCAACTTTGGCTGCCAGCAATTCAATATGGTAGCCATCCGGGTCTTCCACAAAAGCGATAATGGTCGAACCTGCATTCATCGCTCCGGCCTCACGAATAATCTTGCCGCCGCGCGCGCGAATGGCATCCACCGCCGCATAAACATCGTCAACTTCCAATGCGAGGTGTCCGTAAGCATTACCCATCTCGTAATGCGTCACGCCCCAGTTGTGGGTCAACTCCAAGGCAGTCGCCTCGGATTCATCCTGATAACCCAAAAATGCCAAGGTGAACTCCCCATCGGGATAATCCTTGCGCCGCATCAAGCGCATTCCCATTACCTCGGTATAAAACGCAATCGAACGCTCCAAATCGCCAACCCGCAGCATAGTGTGCAAAATACGCATGAGATTTCCTCCAAAATAAAGCCCGCAGGACGCGGGCAAAAAAATAATGCTTCAGCAGGTTGTGGAACTAACCACGCCCGGCTGCAATACGCATCCGTAACGCGTTGAGCTTGATGAAGCCCTCAGCATCCTTCTGGTTGTACGCGCCCTGGTCATCTTCAAAGGTGGCAATCGACGCACTAAACAAGCTATCTCGCTCGGAGCGGCGCCCATCAACAATCACATTGCCCTTGTACAAGCGCAAGCGCACCTCGCCATTCACGCGCTCCTGGCTGGCATCAATCATGGTCTGCATCATGCGACGCTCCGGGCTCCACCAGTAGCCGTTGTAAATCAGGCTGGCGTAGCGCGGCATCAGCTCATCCTTGAGGTGCGCCACTTCACGATCCAGGGTGATGGACTCAATCGCACGGTGCGCACGCAGCATGATCGTGCCGCCCGGGGTCTCGTAGCAGCCGCGTGATTTCATGCCCACATAGCGGTTCTCGACCAGATCAAGCCGACCGATGCCATGTTTGCCGCCCAGTTGATTCAGCTTGAGCAGCAGATTGGCCGGAGACAGACGCTCGCCATTGATCGATACCGGATCGCCTTTCTCGTAGCCGATGACGATTTCTTCAGCCTGATCGGGCGCATTCTCCGGAGAGACGCTCCAGCGCCACATATCTTCCTCGGCGCCCCACCACGGGTCTTCCAGACCGCCGCCCTCGTAGGAGATGTGCAGCAGGTTGGCGTCCATCGAATACGGCGATTTCTTCTTGTTCTTGGCGAAATCCACCGGAATGCCGTGGGTTTCGGCATAGCTCATCAGCTTTTCACGCGAGTTCAGATCCCACTCACGCCACGGCGCAATCACCTTTACCCCCGGTTTGAGGGCATAGGCTCCGAGCTCAAAACGAACCTGATCGTTGCCCTTGCCAGTTGCGCCGTGAGAAATCGCATCCGCACCAGTCTCATTGGCAATTTCGACCAAACGCTTGGCAATCAGCGGGCGCGCAATCGAGGTACCGAGCAGGTATTCACCCTCGTACACCGTGTTGGCGCGGAACATCGGGAACACGAAGTCACGCACAAACTCTTCGCGCACATCTTCGATGAAAATATCTTTCACACCCATCGCCTGCGCCTTGGCACGTGCGGGTTCGACCTCTTCGCCCTGCCCCAAGTCGGCAGTGAAAGTCACCACTTCACATTGATATTCTTCTTGTAACCACTTGAGAATGACCGAGGTGTCCAAGCCACCGGAATAGGCCAGAACTACCTTTTTAATCGCAGACATCGCAACTCCAAAAACGAACAGAAATAAAAGTGACGCAATTATGACACGAGAGGCGCGCCTTCAAACCGAATCCCGGCAAAACCATCACGCATAAACAGGCGGATATTCGGATGCCCTGTGCCCACAGGGTCGGCCAGTACGGCCTGATAATGCTCACCAAAGCAGGCCAATGTTTCGTCGGGCGACAAGCCATTAAGCCGGGCAAAGGCGAAAACCTTGCACGAGCCTTCATTCGTGCCTGCTGGGCTGTGCAGGGCGTCATCGCCTAAGCCATTCTTGAAAGCCGTCGGCACGTAACGATACAACTCGCCGATCAGGGCAAGCGTCTCAGCAAACAGCACCGTTCCGTTGTGCAAACGCGCCTTAAAGCCAGCGATACGTGCATCCATCGTCTTAAACCACACGCCCAACCCTGGGCTTGAGCTGGGAAATATCGCGCACTGCACCGCGTGAGGCTGAGGTTGTCATGGCGGCATAGGCCTGTAGCGCAAGACTGACCTCACGCTCACGCGCCACGGGATGCCATGCGTGGATGCCCCTGGTTTCCATCGCCTCGCGGCGACGATGAATCTCTTCATCACTCACAGCAAACTCAATCGTGCGATTGGGAATGTCAATGATGATGCTGTCCCCCTCCTCCACCAGACCAATCGCACCACCTTCCGCCGCTTCGGGCGAAACGTGACCAATCGACAAGCCCGATGTGCCACCTGAAAAGCGCCCGTCGGTAATCAACGCGCAGGCTTTACCCAAGCCTTTGGACTTCAAATAACTGGTGGGATAAAGCATTTCCTGCATCCCGGGCCCACCGCGCGGACCCTCGTAACGAATGACAATCACGTCACCCGCATTGATTTTGTCGCCCAAAATCGCTTCAACTGCGGCATCCTGGCTTTCAAAAATGCGCGCAGGCCCGCTGAATTTAAGGCTTGCCGCATCCACACCAGCGGTTTTCACGATACAGCCCTCCGGCGCGATATTGCCGTAAAGCACGGCAAGCCCACCATCCAGGCTATAGGCATGAGCAAAATCACGGATACAGCCATGCGCGCGGTCAAGATCAAGACTCGGCCAACGCGTGGCCTGGCTGAATGCCGTCTGGGTCGGAATGCCGGCAGGCCCCGCGAGGAAGCGGGTTTTAGCGATCTCGTTCACCGTCGGGCGGGCAATATCCCACTGATCAAGCGCCTCACCCATGGTCGGCGTATGTACGGTATGGCAACCGGTATGGATCAAATCAGCACGCTCAAGCTCGCCCAGAATGCCAAACACGCCGCCCGCTCGATGCACATCTTCCATATGGTAAATCTGGATACTTGGTGCAACCTTGCACAAATGCGGCACTTTGCGGCTGATGCGATCAATGTCTGCCATGGTGAATTCGACCTTGGCCTCATGCGCTGCGGCCAGCAAATGCAGCACCGTATTGCTCGAACCACCCATGGCAATGTCCAGCGCCACCGCGTTTTCAAACGCTTCGAAGGTGGCAATCGAGCGCGGCAACACGCGCTCATCATCCTGCTCGTAATAACGCCGCGCCAAATCGACAATCGTGCGCCCGGCTTCCAAAAACAGAGCTTCGCGGTCGGCGTGCGTGGCCAACAATGAACCATTACCCGGCAAGGACAAGCCCAGCGCCTCCGTCAAACAATTCATCGAATTGGCCGTAAACATGCCGGAACACGAACCGCAAGTCGGGCAAGCTGAGCGCTCAATCTGCGCGACATCGGCATCTGAGGTCTTGGGGTTGGCCGCCTCAATCATCGCATCCACAAGATCAAGCTTGATAACCTTGCCCGCAAGCGCGGTTTTGCCAGCTTCCATCGGCCCACCGGAGACAAAAATAACCGGGATATTCAGGCGCAGCGCCGCCATCAACATGCCCGGCGTAATTTTGTCGCAGTTGGAAATGCACACCAGCGCGTCGGCACAGTGCGCGTTGACCATATATTCAACCGAATCGGCGATCAAATCGCGGCTCGGTAGGCTGTACAACATACCGCCATGCCCCATGGCGATGCCATCGTCCACCGCAATCGTGTTGAATTCTTTAGCCACACCACCCGCCTTCTCAATCTCGCGTGCAACGAGCTGCCCCATGTCCTTTAGATGGACATGCCCCGGCACAAATTGAGTAAATGAGTTTGCGATTGCAATGATCGGCTTATCAAAGTCACCATCCTTCATGCCCGTGGCACGCCACAAGGCGCGAGCACCAGCCATATTGCGGCCATGGGTAGTCGTACGGGATCGGTAGATAGGCATAATGATTTCTCTATTCGTTGTAGCAATTGATGAGCTATTCTACAGTCGAATCAGCACATCCATCCATTACGAAGGTGACAAGCATGGACATCGTGATCTCAGTCGAAAATATCAAATGCAGCGGTTGTGCCAATAGCATTCGCCAGCGTTTGACTAAAATCCCACACTTGTTAAGTGTAGAGGTCGACATTAAGGGCGAGAGCATACTCATTACGGCAGAACATGATGTACGCACTCAAGCCATCGAGGCATTGAATGCTTTGGGCTACCCGGAAAAAGGCAGCCAGGGCGGTTTGCAGGCTCTTGGTTCTAAGGCAACTTCATTCGTAAGCTGTGCACTTGGGAAAATCACCGACAAAAGCTGAGAGTCTGTCCATAATCTCGCTGAACGGTGCCTGCAAAAGGCAGTTTTTGCCAGCACACTTTATGCTTGTAAGGCTTACGCAAAAGTGTTCCAGCAAGGCAAATCGCCGAAGACAGTACACAGAGTACGGCGAGGCGATTGAACGCCGCTGGGGCGGTTTTGCGTAAGTCTTAGCTTGGTTAATCAGCCACCTGAGCTCTTCATTCCCGGCTGAAGCCCGCCCCTGGCAAGGGCCGATGGATCCAATAGGATGCGCAAGGTCTTTTCATCCAGATCCGTATCCTCCAGAGCGACCTCAAGCAGCGTACGCCCTTCGGCATAAGCGCGCTTGGCGAGAGCCGCCCCTTTTTCATAACCAAGGACAGGATTAAGCGCAGTGACGAGGATTGGATTACGGTGCAGTGCCGTGCTCAGCGTCGTCATGTTAACTTGCATTCCATTGATAACCTGGTCAGCCAGACTCATGCAGGCATTTGACATCAAGCTAATTGAATCGAGCAGACTATCTGCGATCAAAGGAAGCATCACATTGAGCTGAAAATTCCCCGACTGGCCTGCAATTGCTATCGCTGTGTCATGCCCCATGACGCGAGCACAGGCCATAGTGACTGCCTCCGGAATAACCGGATTAACCTTACCCGGCATAATTGAACTGCCGGGCTGAAGCGCCGGTAGAGCAATTTCACCCAAACCAGCGAGTGGCCCAGAGTTCATCCAGCGCAAGTCATTGCTTATTTTCATCAGCGCAACGGCTAAAGCTCGCACCTGACCAGCTACCTCAACGGAGGTATCCTGACTCGCCAAGCCCATAAACAAGTTATCCATCGGTGTAAACGGCACACCGGTCAGCTCGGAAAGCTTTTCAGATACAAGAGCAGCAAAGTTTTCCGGGGCGTTGATACCTGTGCCCACAGCTGTACCACCTTGCGGCAAGCGTTGCAAACGAACCAGACTATCCCTAAGACGCTGCTCAGCAAGCTGTAACTGCGCAGACCAAGCAGAAAGCTCTTGCCCCAAAGTAATTGGCATCGCATCCATTAAGTGCGTGCGCCCCGTTTTGACGATCTCGCACCATTCTTCAGCACGGCGATCAATACTTTCTCGCAAATAACGTGTACTTGGCAGCAGTCGCTCTATTATTTCAAGGCTGGCACTCAAATGAATGGCCGTCGGAATCACATCATTTGAGCTTTGCCCCATATTGACATGATCATTGGCATGAATATCAGTACCATAAGCCCCCGCCAGCCGGGCAACCACTTCATTCGCATTCATATTGCTTGATGTACCAGAACCAGTCTGGAATACATCAACAGGAAAATGCTGATCAAAACCACCTTCGGCAACTTCAAGAGCGTAACGAACAATTAGGTCAGCACGACCCACGTCAAGTAAACCCAACTCGTGGTTAACTTTCGCGCACGCGGCCTTGACAAGCCCTAATGCACGTATGAACGCACGCGGCATAGGCCGCGCTCCAATTCCAAAGTTTTCAACAGCACGCTGTGTTTGCGCTCCCCAAAGTGCACCCACCGGCACGTGAAGTTCACCCATGCTATCGCGCTCAACGCGAAAATTTTCAGTATCACGGATAGTCATGATTTAACGCACAATCCCGCGTTGACTCGCACGAATGAAGTCAATAAACAAACGCACTTCCGGGCAAGTTGCAGCCATCTCCTCAGCTTCATCCCAATTTTCTTTGGTCGGGCGATTCCTAACTAATAACTTAAATGCTCGATGTAATTCACGAATCGATTCTTCTGCAAAATTACGCCGCTTTAAGCCGTGTTTGTTAATTCCAATCGGACGCGCACGTGCGCCATCGACCATGACATAAGGGGGAATATCTTGGGTGATTTTAGTAAAACCACCGGCAAAACTATGCGCACCAATACGGCAAAATTGATGTACCACAGAAAAACCGCTAAGAATAGCCCAATCTTCAACTACGGCGTGCCCGGCAAGTGAAGCGGCATTAGCCATAATGATGTGATTTCCAATTTGACAGTCGTGAGCAATATGCACCGTGGCCATAAAGAGGTTATCACTTCCAATCGAAGTTACTCCGTCCCCTTGAGCCGTACCACGATGGATTGTGCAATTTTCACGCACCGTATTTCGATCACCCATTTCGAGTCGTGTAGGCTCACCCGCATATTTAAGGTCTTGAGGCTCCTCACCCACCGAGGCAAATTGAAAAATACGATTATCCGCACCTAAACGCGTCGGACCATTGATAACAACGTGCGGCCCAATCCATGTGCGATCACCAATTTCAACATCGGGACCGATGACTGAAAATGGCCCAACCGAAACGCCCTCGCCTAATTTAGCGCTTGGGTGAATGACTGCGTGTACATCAATCATGTGGTGACATCCTTCGCGATACATTTAATCGTCGCTGTGGCCGCAAGCTCATCACCGACGCGCGCTTCACACTCAAAGATACCTAAATTCCGTACCAGACGTTTTTGTTTGACGTGCAAGGTAAGCTGATCGCCTGGTTCAACCATGCGTCGGAAGGTTACGTTATCCAAACCAACAAGCATATACAATGTGTTGTCATTAGGCTTATCACCCAAACTGGCAAAGGCCAAAATTCCAGTCGCCTGAGCCAAAGCTTCCGTAATTAAAACACCAGGCATCACAGGACGCACAGGGAAATGCCCCTGAAAGTAGTTTTCATTGAACGTTACATTTTTAAGCGCAACAAGATAATCATTAGGTGACCAATCCAAGACCCGATCAACAAGAAGAAACGGATAGCGATGTGGCAAGTGACGCATAACGTCTTGAATATTTATAATACGACCCACGCATCACTCCTCTGTTATTTTTCCAAAACCAAGATGACGCTCAATCAAGCCAAGTCGGCGTGCCATTGAGTCAAGCATCTTAAATCGCGCGGCATTACGACGCCATTGCTTATTGTCATCCAGCGGTGTGCCAGATGAGTACACACCCGATTGTTGAATCGAGTTAGTCACCATCGACATTCCAGTGATATGCACCTTATCCGCAAGCTCCAAATGTCCAGCAAGGCCAACACCACCTGCCAATAAGCAGTACTCGCCGACGATAGAGCTTCCTGCCAAGCCAGCACAACCTGCAATAGCCGTATGTCGACCAATGATGACATTGTGTGCAATCTGCACCAGATTATCTATTTTCACCCCATCCATAATCCGTGTATCCGCAAGCGTTCCACGATCAACGGTCGTATTAGCACCAATATCGACATCATCGCCAATAACAACCCGACCCAAGTGCGGCACGTGCACCCAAGCCCCCTGCTCTTGAACCAAACCAAAACCATCCGACCCAATCACTGCGCCCGATAGTATTCGACAACGTTTACCAATGTGCACGTTATGCAATACCGTCACGCGGGGAAACAGTTGCGTCTCATCTAAAACATGACTCATCGAACCAATATGGCAGTGAGCTCCAATCTGCACCTGTCGACCAATCGAAACGTTATCCTCAATAACGACGTAAGGGCCAACCCAGGCACTCGGATGAATGTTTGCGTCTGGACTTACGACCGCTGTTGGGTGAATACCTTGACGCAACTTCACTGGATGAAGTAAATCTGCCGCCTTAGCAAAGGCAAAATGCGGATGCTCAGCAATTAGAAAGTTAGAGCACTTCGCCTTATCCAAATAGGGTAAGTGCTTAGATGCGACTATCAATACACCGCAACGCGAAGATATTGCTGAATCAAAGTAGGCGCTGTCTTGAACATAACAAAGCGAGGTCTGTTCCGCGAGATCAAGCGCAGCAACCCCATCAATAACAAAAGAGGCATCCCCAAGAAAGGGGATGCCTAGTTTTGCAGCAAGATCAGCAAGAATCACAATAGATCCGATTTAGTGGAAAATGGAGTTATTTGACAGACTGCAAACGTTCCAAGATTTTGCTAGTGATGTCAACGCTAGGGCTCGCAAAAACCACGCCATCACTCAAAATCAAATCAAACTCTTCACTTTTGGCCATTTCACTAATGACTTGGTAAACCGTACGTTGAAGCTTTGCCAGCTCTTCATTTTTGCGCAGATTTAAATCATCACGAAACTCAACTTGTTGACGTTGAAGCTCACGCATACGGCGGTTTAAATCACGCTCTTGGCGTGAACGCTCCGCATCACTCATCGTGGCGCCATCCTTGCTGAGTTTTTGCTCAATGGCCTGGGCAGCTTTTTGGTTTTCCACGAGATCACGCTCACGCCCAGAAAACTCTTTTTCAAGTTGAACGCGGGCGACTTCAGCTTGCGGTGCTTTGTCGAGCAATAAAGCTGAGTTCACAAAGCCAACTTTGAGCTCTTTTGCCAAAACCGCACTGGATGCCATGCCAGAAAGTGCCAAAACCAACATAAACGATAAAACACGCGATTGCTTAATCACAAAAAAACCTCCAAGTAAAAATCAGAAACCAGAGCCGACAGAGAACTGGAACGCCTGCAACCGATCGTTAGGCTGATCGTTAAACGGCAAAGCGTAACTCAAAATTAGCGGACCGATGGGCGAAATCCAATTGAGTGACACGCCTGCCGACATGCGTAGTTCATTTGAATCAAAAGATCGGTAGTCATAAAACACGTTCCCGATATCATAAAACACACTCAAGCGAACATTCTTTTCAACTTCAGCCCCTAGGAATGGAAGCGGAGCTGAGAACTCCGCGCCACCCACAAGCTTAAATGCTCCACCCATCGGGTCGCCATTGCTGTCAATGGTGCCAGCCCCTGAGCTCAAGCTAAAGTCCTCATAACCACGCACCGAGCGCACACCACCGGCATAATAATTCCTGAAGGGTGGCAGAGGTGTTTCAATCGTTTCACCTTGGTTATTGACGTAGCTATAGTTTTTTCCATAACTATCCCCGTAACCCACAAGTCCATGAGCTTTAAGAACATAGTTTTTATACACGCTAAAATACTGCGCATAGTCGGCATTAAGTTTATAAAACTCCAGCCCACTACCCGGCATGGTGACGTCGGCATAAATGCCTGAAAATATACCCGAATTTGGGAAAACAATCCGGTCACGCGTATCCACTGAAATACCCGGGGTTATCGAATAAAAATTATAGTCCTGATCCTTAACCCAGTCAGGCGATTCTGAAGTACGCTTGAGGTTGGAGTTAGAAACACCAAAGCCCAGCTTGGCACTGACCGATTCAGACACAGGCATAGCGAACTTTAAATCCGCACCATAAGCATCAAGAACAAACCGGCTAATCACCGTGGTATTTAGGTTTTCCGTGTCTGTTTTAGTGTAGAAAAAATTGACCCCTGCACTAATTCCATCGACCGTCCAATACGGATCCAAGAACGACAAACTATATGAACTATAGGATGCACTGCGATCCAATTTAATCGAGGCAGTATTCCCCGTGCCGAGGAAATTGGATTGCGCTACGTTAAGGTTGAACAACACGCCCGCTGACTGGGAGTAACCCACGCCAACACTGAATTGACCGGACATTTTTTCCGTCACACCAACATTGACATCAACCACATCTGACTTTCCTGCGACGGGCTTGGTTTCAATACTGGCGTTCTCGACATAAGGCAAACGTTGCAATCTAAACTTGGAACGATCAAGTTTTTCACCCGAGTACCACGAGGCTTCCATCTGACGCAATTCACGCCGGAAGACTTCTTCATCTGTTAGATAGTTACCCTGTATGTTGATATTTCGCACATAGACGCGCTTACCCGGATCAACATACAACGTCAGCTTAACCGTCTTGTTAGACTCATCAACTTGCGGAACCGGGTTGACGTTGGCAAAGGCATAGCCCTCGTTACCAATACGTTTAACCATTGCACCGGTTGATTCGGTTAATTCCTTGCGTGAAAAAGCCTCACCATTTTTGATCGTGATTAACTTGCGCAGCTCAGCCTCATCAACCACCGTTGCCCCTGCGAACTCAACGCCCGATACTTTGTATTGATCACCTTCTTTAACACCAATCGTTATATAGATATCTTTGCGATCGGGCGACATGGAAACTTCGGTCGATTCAATATTGAACTTTACATAACCGCGATCCAGATAGAAAGAGCGTAATTTTTCCAAATCGGCCGCAAGTTTCTGACGTGAATATTGATCTTTGCTTGAGTAAAACTCCCACCAATTCTTGGGGCCGAGATCAAACTGACTGGCCAGCGTTTGCTCCGAAAATACGCTATTGCCGACAAACGAAACGCTACGAATTTTAGATTCTGTGCCTTCTAAAATTTCAATATCCAAGCCTACCCGATTACCGCCCAAATCGGTTTGCTTGACCTCAACGCGCATGCCATACAAGCCCATACTGAAGTACAGACGTTGTAGCTCCTGTTCCATTTGCTCCAACACAGCACGATTAAGAATGCGACCCTTGACCAAGCCTGCCGACTTCAGCGCTTTTTCTAAATCAGCTTTCTCGACTTTATCGTTACCTGAAAATTTGAGTTCACCAATCGTTGGCAGTTCGTCCAGCTTCACGATCAATACACTGCCACGCTGATCGACTTCGACTTGCTTAAAAAAGCCGGTTTTGTACAAATCACGCACCACACGGGTGCTGTCTGTTTCACTAAACTCATCACCCACACGATAGGGCAAATAGGTAAACACAGTGCCTGAATCAAGATTTTGCAGGCCCTGTAGCTCAATATCGCTGAGTTTGACCGAGGTCGCTGCCTGAGCGTGCGCCCCTAAGGTCAATGCCACCCCAACACTTAGTAGAATTTGTGCGAACCTATTCATTAATACAAAGTATCCCGTTGAGTGCGTAGCTAAGGAAACTTTGATTGAATCCATCCCTGGATTCAATCAAAGTCGATCAACCCGGTATATGCCCGGACTATCTCCCGCATCAATGACTTGCGTCATTGATGCGGGGGGGCATCCCTGCCCCACACGGGAAGCGCTGATTCAATCAGCACTTCCCCAAGAATTAAAAAAACAGCCGTGACAGATCATTGAACATGGCTAAGGCCATAAGTGCAAGCAGCAAGGATAGACCAAACTTCTGCCCAACAAGTTGCGTCTGTTCAGAGAGTGGCTGACCTCGGACGGCTTCAATGGCATAAAACAGCAAATGACCACCATCTAAAATGGGCACCGGTAGCAAATTCAAAATCGCAAGGCTTAGGCTTACCAAGGCCAGGAATCCCAAAAACGTAGACAGTCCAAGCACTAAGGTGTGACCGGCAATGTCGGCAATCCCTAGCGGCCCACTGATGGACTCCAGACTGGCTTGGCCGGTGAGCATTTTACCCATGACTTGCAGACTTAGCACAGACATATCCCATGTTTTTATGCTCGCCGCGCTAAAAGCTGCCCAAAGACCCAGCCGATCAAGCCGCCAGAGGCGTTCCCGCAGGCTTTGCGGGATATCCAAGGCAAAACCCGCGCCAATATAGCCAAAACTTTCAGCTTTTTCGGTCTTGCTTGTCGGGATGACGCTCACCTGCAAAGTGTGTCCATCACGCAAGATATCCAGGCTCAGACGCTGCCCAGGATGACTGCGTATCAAGCTCAGCAGGTCATCAGCTTTGACCAACATGTTCCCTTCGTAGCCTGTAATCACATCACCCACACGCAACCCGCCCTGCTCTGCAGGCGCCTCGGCGACCAATTTTTTTACAACTAAGGCGGCATTTTGCGGTTGCCAGGGGCGTAATCCGAGTTGCGACAACGGATCTTCGCGACTGGCGAACAGCGGATACGGCGCGCCCGGCAAAACAATTTGCTGCACCGTTGTTGCATTGCTATTCAGCGCATCATCGCGCACATCCAGTGTAATGACCTGATTACTGGCCGCCGCCTGCATCACTTTCACCCGTAGCGCATCGAATGTGTTGATTGCCTGCCCATTCACAGCGACCACTTCAGCGCCCGCTTTCAGTCCGGCCTGCTGTGCCGCCGTCCCTGTGGGTGGCGTGTTCACAATGGGCGCCAAACCTTGCACACCGACCATAAACATCGCTGTGTAGGCAAGAACGGCAAAAATCAGGTTAGCCAGCGGCCCTGCGACCACAATTGCCGAACGCTTGGCAAGGGATTGGCGATCGAACGCACGCCCAGCCTCGGCTGGATCAACCTCACCCTCGCGGTGATCCAGCATTTTGACGTAACCGCCGAGCGGGATGGCGCTTAAAGCATATTCAGTTTCGCCGCGCCGCCATGCGTACATGACGGGGCCAAAGCCGATGGCAAAACGCAACACCTTGACGCCCAAGCGACGCGCCACCCAAAAATGCCCCCACTCATGCACCACGACCAGTAGGCCGACGGCAAGCAAGAAGCCCAAGATACTGAACATCACATGTGTCATGAAACTTTACCGTGATGCTGAACCCACTCATTCGCCAAAGCACGCCCCTGCCTATCCACCGCAAAAACATCGTCCAAGGCCTGATCTAATACTGGAGCCTTTTCCGCTGTGACACGATTCAGCACGGCCTCGATAAGCGCTGGAATCTGCGTAAAGCCAAGGCGTCGCTGCAAAAACGCATCCACTGCCACTTCATTCGCCGCATTCAATACTGCCGGTGCCAAACCACCTTGGCGCAGGGCGTCGTAGGCAAGGCGCAGGCACGGGAAACGCTGTGTATCGGGCGGCACAAAACTCAAGTGATTCATTTGGGTCAAATCCAAGGCAGCCACACCCGATTGCACACGCTCAGGCCAAGCCAAGGCATGCGCAATCGGCGTGCGCATATCGGGCAAGCCCAATTGCGCCAGCACCGAGCCATCGGCATACGCCACCATGGAATGCACAATGCTTTGCGGATGGACAACCACTTTGATGCGCTCCAACGGCATGCCAAACAACCAAAAGGCCTCAATCACTTCCAGGCCTTTGTTCATCAAGCTGGCTGAATCGACCGAAATCTTCTTGCCCATAGACCAGTTGGGATGCGCACACGCCTGCTCTGGTGTTACCGCAAGCAAACGCTCCGCCGACCACTCTAAAAAAGGCCCGCCGGATGCTGTCAGAATCAGGCTTTCAACCCCCATGGCTGCACGTGATGCGTTGGCGGATACATGTGGCAAGCACTGAAACAAGGCATTGTGCTCACTGTCCAGGGGGATCAAGGTGGCACCGTGCGCCGCAACCTCAGCCATAAACAGATCGCCCGACATCACGAGCGCCTCTTTATTGGCCAGCAACACCCGCTTACCCGCACGCACCGCCGCAAGTGACGAGCACAGACCCGCCGCACCAACAATCGCCGCCACAACCACCGCGCTGGCCGCATCCGCAGCAATCGTCTGCATGCCCTCTTCACCCGACAGGACTTCGGTCGCCAATCCCGCAGCCTTTAATGCCGTGGCTAAGCGCGCCGCCGCTTGCTCATCTGCCATGGCGACAACGGGCGGCCGAAACTCAAGGCAAGCCGCCAGCATCCGCTCGACATCCTGATTGGCACCCAGCGACGCAACCGACCAGCGCTCAGGGTGGCGGCGCAACACATCCAGGGTACTTTGCCCAATGGATCCGGTCGCACCGAGGATGCACACACCTTGCCGAACGACTTGCGTCATGCCAAACCACCAACACCCAGCCCATTGACACCAAGCAAGTACAAGCCAAATGCCATGATCGGTGCCGCAGCCAACAGACTGTCTACCCGATCAAACACACCGCCATGCCCCGGCAGTAAAGTACCGCTGTCTTTCACCCCGGCTTCACGCTTGAGCAGGCTTTCGTGCAAATCACCAATCACTGAAAACAAGGTCACGGTGAGCGTCAAGGCACACCAGGCCCACAAAGGCAGTTGCGCAAACGGCTGAAAAGCATGCGCAATCAAGGCATAGGCGGTCACACCCACTAACGCGCCCAGTAAACCTTCCACGGTTTTCCCGGGGCTGATGTGCGGTGCCAATTTGACCCGACCAAACATCTTTCCAGCAAAAAACGCGGCGCTATCTGCCACCCAAACCACCATTAAGGCACCCAGCACCCACCATGCCCCATCCGGCTGCGCGTGCAAACTCTCCAAAGCAAACCAGGCAGGCCATAGCACCAGCGGTGCGAGCAGCAGCTTAAAGCGCGCATGATGAAAAACATTCGGCACATGCGCACCCAAAAAGACACGCAAACTCAGCAAAAGCCACAGCACCACACCGACAATCAATAATCCCAAGTGAAACGACGTGCCCAACGGGGCAAAAACCAGCACCGCACCACCCAACACAATACTGGTGACATACGCCGTACGCACCCAGCCGCGCCACCCCGCCAAGGCAGCCCATTCAAAGGCAACCAAAGCCACCACAAGCGCCATTAACAACTGGAAGGCCAGCGGTGGCAACCAAAAAAGCGTGGTCATGAGCAGCATGGCCAGCATCAGGGCGGTCAAGATTCGTTTCTTAAGCACACTCAACCCTCAGCTGTGTGCTCTCGACCCGCCCAAAGCGTCGATCACGCTGCGCGAACCACGCCAAGGCTTGATCCAAATCATCCACACGAAAATCAGGCCACAGTGTTTGCGTAAAATAGAGCTCGGTATAAGCCATTTGCCACAACAAAAAATTGCTGATGCGCTGCTCACCGCCGCTGCGAATCAATAAATCAGGCTCGGGCAAATCCGCCAAGGCCAAATGCGAGGACAGAGCGTGTTCGTCCACTTTTTCGAGCGCAAGGCGACCCGTCAACACGTCGGCGGCCAAGGCGCGAGCTGCCTGTGTTAGATCCCAACGTCCACCATAATTCACGGCAATGACCATGGTCATACAGGAGTTATTTGCAGTCAGGCGTTCAGCCGCGTCCATACGATGCTGCAATGCAGCATCAAAACGACCGCGCTCGCCAATGAAGCGCAAACGCACACCTGCCTCGTGCAGTTTTTCAACTTCACGTCGCAAGGAATGTACAAACAACACCATGAGCGCTTTAACTTCAGTTTCTGGGCGTTGCCAGTTTTCGCTGGAAAACGCAAACACCGTCAACACACTAATCTGCCGCTGAACACAGGCGCGCACCACGCGGCGCAAGGCATTCGCACCGCGACGATGACCGATCACTCTCGGCAAACCATGCTGCTTCGCCCAGCGCCCGTTACCATCCATGATGATGGCGACATGACGCGGAGTGGATACGGATGTAGAGGAAACGTTCAAAGCCGTGCCATATAAAATTAAAAACCCAAAAGCCCGACTGAACCGACTTGCCTCAAACTTCCATCAGCTCCTTCTCTTTGGCCGCCAGAATGGCATCCGCATCCGCCACGGCCTTGTCGGTCAGTTTCTGCACCACATCTTGCGCACGACGCTCTTCGTCTTCGCTGATTAATTTGTCTTTGAGCTGATTCTTCAGCGTGCCGTTAACGTCACGACGAATATTGCGAATGGCCACCTTGGAAGCCTCGGCTTCACTGCGCACCACTTTGACCAAATCGCGACGGCGATCTTCAGTCAGCGCAGGCAAAGGCACACGGATGACCATCCCCATGCTCATCGGATTCAAGCCAAGATCAGAGGTCATAATGGCCTTCTCGATCTTGCTCACCATGTCTTTTTCCCACGGAGAAACGCTGAGATTACGCGCATCTTCAGCCACCACCTTGGCTACTTGCGACAAAGGCACTTCCTGACCGTAATAATCAACCTTGACGTGATCCAGAATCGACGGGTGCGCACGCCCGGTGCGCACTTTGGACAGCTCAGACTTGAGCGCTTCCAGACTTTTACTCATGCGCAATTCTGCGTCTTTGCGTAATGCTTCAATCATTATTTAATCTCCCGTGTCACCAAAGTTCCCACGTGCTCGCCCATCACCAGACTCTGCAATAGACCGGGTGTATTGATGTCGGCAACGATGAGGGGCAAATTATTGTCGCGGCACATCACCAGCGCGGTGGCATCCATCACCCCGAGCTGGCGCGTAATCGCTTCATCATAGGTCAAGGTTTCGTAACGGCAAGCCAGCGGGTTTTTCACCGGATCGCTATCGTACACGCCATCGACTTTTGTAGCCTTGATCAATACATCACAGCACGATTCAATCGCGCGCAAACTGCCTGCGGTATCAGTAGTGAAATACGGACTACCCGTACCGGCAGCAAAAATCACCACGCGTCCTTTTTCCAGGTGGCGCACCGCGCGGCGACGCACGTAATCTTCACACACCTGATGAATGGACAGACCCGACATCACGCGCACTTCGCCGCCCTGGCGCTCAATGGCATCCTGCATGGCCAAGGCATTCATCACCGTGGCCAGCATCCCCATATGGTCACCCGTGACGCGATCCATGCCTCCTTCGGCCAGACCCGCACCACGGAAAATATTGCCACCGCCAATCACCAAACCAATTTCCACACCCATTTTTTGCAGGTTCAGGATTTCAGTAGCGAGGCGGTGGAGCACTTCAGGGTCGATACCATAATCACACGCCCCCATCAGCGCCTCGCCACTCAACTTGAGGAGGACGCGACGATAGCGGAGTGAGTGAGCTTGCATGATTTGACCCTAAGCCTAAATGTAAGAATTCGTAAAAAAACAGAAGCAACTAACAGCCTGTAAAAACAGGCTCACAGAATGACCGTATAGTCATCCTTGTAGTTCAATCAGCTCGCGGCGACTTGTGCCGCCACTTCGGCCGCGAAGTCGGTGGTCTGCTTCTCGATACCTTCGCCCACTTCAAAGCGAACAAACTGAGTCACTTCACATCCCGCCTTCTTCAGCATCACACCGACGGTCATATCAGCATCTTTAACGAAAGGCTGACCGGTCAGCGCCACTTCGGCGAGATATTTGCGAATACGTCCATCGACCATCTTGGCCGCAATCTCAGCAGGCTTGCCGCTTTGCATCGCCTGATCCAGGAAAATCGCACGCTCTTTCTCAACCAAATCTGCAGGTACATCGGATTCAGACACACACACCGGACGGCTTGCCGCAACGTGCATGGCCACATCTTTGGCCACCGCCACATCGCCACCGGTCAATTCAGTCAATACACCAATGCGCTCACCATGACGGTAGGCACCAATCACGCCCGTGGTTTCGATGCGCACGAAACGACGCACCTGCAGGTTTTCGCCAATTTTGGCGATCAAGGCAGAGCGCACGGTGTTGACATCTTCGCCACTGGACATTTTTGCAGCCAAAAGCGCTTCGATATCTGCTGGAGCCTGAGTCAGAACCACTTCAGCCACTTCATTGGCAAACTTGGCAAAATCTTCGCTCTTGGCCACAAAGTCGGTTTCACTGTTAATTTCAACCAGCGCCGCAGACTTGCCATCTTCAGCCACCGCAATCACGACCACACCGTCAGCAGCGGTACGGCTTGATTTCTTATCGGCCTTCGCCATGCCTTGTTTGCGCATCCACTCGATCGCTGCTTCGATGTCACCACCGACTTCGACCAGAGCTTTTTTGCACTCCATCATGCCGGCGCTGGTGCGCTCGCGCAGTTCTTTAACCAGACTTGCAGAAATCGTACTCATAAAATTCTCCATAAAGCTGACAAAAACAACGGGTCATTAGGACCCGTGCGTAGATATTCAAGCGTCAGTGCCCTGACGAACCAGCAAGCACAGAATCAAGCTGCGGCTTCGCTCACCTCAACAAAGTCATCACTCGCCACAGTCACTGTACCCTTGGCATCTTCGATAGCATCAGCGACGGCCATGACATACAGTTGAACGGCGCGAATCGCGTCGTCGTTACCTGGAATGATGTAATCCACACCATCAGGTGAGCTATTGGTATCGACCACACCAACGACCGGGATACCCAGCTTGCGCGCTTCAGTAATCGCAATGGATTCATGATCCACGTCAACCACGAACAACGCATCCGGCAGGTGTTCCATGTTCTGAATACCGCCCAAGCCTTTTTCCAGCTTTTCCATTTCACGCTGCATATCCAGAGCTTCGCGCTTGACCAAGCGATCAAAGCTACCGTCCAGTGCCATGGTTTGCAGGGTCTTCAGGCGACGCACCGACAGCTTGACGGTGCGGAAGTTGGTCATCATGCCGCCCAACCAGCGGTGATTGACATACGGCATATTGCAACGCAAAGCTTGTTCGCCGATCACATCACGCGCAGAGCGCTTGGTGCCAACAAACAGAATCGTGCCGCCTTTAGCCGCGATTTTGCCCAGAAAATTCAGTGCGTCGTTAAACATCGGCACGGTTTTTTCAAGGTTGATAATGTGAATTTTGTTACGGTCGCCGAAAATGTACGGAGCCATCTTGGGGTTCCAGTAGCGGGTCTGGTGACCGAAGTGAACACCCGCTTCCAACATTTGACGCATACTGACTTGAGCCATTTTTATAATCCTCTATGGGGTTAAGCCTCCGCGCATCCTGATCAGCGACCTGTCCCCTTGCACATCATGCAATAAAGGTACAGGCACCCCGCCGATCAGATCATGATGCGCGTGTGGAGTGTAGATAATTTCGCAATCGGACGAGTCCTAATCGTTCCAGTCGAATTGCGGCGTGCATTTAACCACAAATTCACACAAATTGTCATGCCCTTATGCTGCGGGGTGTGGCAAAACCACCCGCACGCCATGCCACTCAACTTCATCGATAAAGACCACATTCCCCTTCATGCGTGACACCACCTGCTGGACAATCGCCAAGCCCAGGCCGGAGCCCGGAACTGAGCGACTGCTATCACCACGGGTGAAGGCCTCCAACATCCGCGAGCGAGCCGCCAGCGGCACTCCATCACCAGCATCCAGCACATCCAACCATACTTCACACGCTTGTTGACTAATGCGCAATCGCACAGGCATTCGGCCATGTTTGAAGGCGTTATCCAGCATGTTGGCCAGCAGGCGTTCCATCAGTAGCCGATTGCAACGCGGGTAAAGCAAGGTCTCCGGCACCTCGAAACTCAAGGCATGTGCCGAATGTGCCAAACTCGCCACAACAGAGCGTGCAACCGCCGCTAAATCCACGCTTTCATCACAACTTAATTCAGCGGCACGTACAAAATCGAGAAAACTTTCCATCAGGCGATCTGCTTCGCCCACATTGCGAATGATAGCGGCACGGCGTGGCGCACTATCCGGGCTATCGGGCAAGAGTTCGGCCGCCAGTCGAATGCGCGCCAATGGGCTGCGTAAATCGTGTGACACACCGGCCAGCAACATCGTTCGTTCGCGCTCATACTGCTCCTGCCGCTCTAGCAGATCTGAAAAGGCTGCGTCGATTTGCGCAATTTCTGCGCTCATGCGAAGAGATTTGGCATGTTGCAGCGCATTCGCACGCGCCCTCCCCGGCGCGTGCAAGCTTATTCTCGTACTCAACTGTTCGAGGGGTCGAGTCAGCCAGCGTGTCAGGCTCCAACTGACCCCCACCAGCAGCATCAAGCCCAGTCCCAGTGCCAGAGCCAGCCGCCACGACCAGCCGGGTGTTACCAGAAAGCCGGGCATTCCCAGCCATTGCGCAACACCGTGTGCGGGTGTCACATGCAGCCAGACGGTGGGAGTGGAGTCATCCATGCCGATGACCACCGCGTCCACAGGCACACCGCGTTCAGCGAGTGCTGCACGCAGGGCGACCACGCGCGGCGCATACAAGCCAAGGTTGATACTCCCAACGGGAGGCTCAGTGCGGACATCCACCGGTAACACGGGTTGCACTGTCACGGCCAAACCAGCGGCACGCGCCAGCACAGGTGCCCAGCGCTCGGCATACAACTCTGCCAGGGTGGCGTTGCGATTAGCCATAAACAGCGCATAAAACACCAACACCAACCCCAGCACCAACATGGTTTGTGTTAACAGAAAACGCACGAAAAGGCTGTTGAATCGCTGCGACCACCCCTGAGCAGGCTCTTTGGTTCGGTTCATCTCATCGATCATTCCCGTGGCACAAAAACATAACCCTCTCCACGCACAGTCAGGATCCAATCTGCGCCTGGTGCAACATCGCGCAATTTACCGCGTAGACGCGCCACTTGAACATCGACCGTACGATCAAGTGGCCGATAGCAGCCATTTTGCACCTCGCCATTCAATTGCTCACGCGACTGCGGCTTGCCGGGCGTACGCGCCAGCGCAACCAGCAGCTTGTATTCGATGCTGGTGAGCGCAACCGCGCGTGTACCGATCCGCACTTCGCGCGTGAGCAGGTCGATGCTAAGGCCAGTGAAACACAGGGCGGCTGTATCGGCTCTTGCGCTATGTTGACGGCGCAGCAACGCACGTAACCGCGCGACCAACTCACGTGGCTCGAAAGGTTTCGCCAGATAGTCATCGGCACCGATTTCCAGACCAAGCACACGATCAAGCGGATCACCACGTGCGGTGAGCATGACGAGCCCCAAGGACGGATGCGCCGCACGCCAACGTCGGCACAGATCGTAACCATTGGCATCAGGCAGCATCACATCGAGCAGCACCACAGCGGGCAAACGCTGAGCCAAGGCGCGTTCCCCCGCTTCTGCGTTGAGCGCCGCCGTCACATGCCAACCCTCGCGCTCAAGCAGCTCCCCCAGCATATCGGAAAGCTCCGCATCATCATCAATCAGCAGGATCAAAGGTTTATGCATTGTATCCACGTATGGAGATAGTCATCTCACGCAACCCATATTTCAGGACTGTCATCTTTTGTATTGAAACGTCAGCAGCTTTTTAACTTATGCAGAACTAATATGAATTTGCCGACAGATCATCCCCCGGCATTCGGAACCAAACCCACACAGCACCTCTACAAGGTAACCCGTCATGAACCTATTTCAACCCAGTCATTTAGGCAAGCCCAGCGCTGCCCTTGCCTTACTCATCGCATTAGGTAGTGCTCCAACATGGATGCTGATCAGCCTGGATGCGCAAGCACGCGAAACCAGCAGTACCGTCACCGGCCCAAATGGCCAGACAACCACGCGCCAGACTCAGCGTGAAGCCGGCTCGGTCAACAGTACTGTAACTGGCCCGGATGGCAATACCGCCACACGTAATGTGAACCGCACTGCAGAAGGTACCGATGCAAGCGTCACCGGCCCAAATGGTCAGACAACGACCCGTTCAGTAACCCGCACGCCGTAACTTGATGGCTTGTAATGCGCGTGGAGCCTGGCAACAAGCTTCCGCCTGTATTGGAGTCTGTTATGAAAATTACTCTGAATATCCCAAATGTCCGCAACATGACGGCCATTCTTCTGACATTGAGCACTGTCATTTCGCCGCCTGTCCATGCAAATGGAGCGCTACGGGAAGCATGCCGCGCCGACTATCGCAATTTCTGTGCCTCGGTGCAGCCGGGCGGCGGACGCATTATTGAATGCCTCAAACAGCACGAAACCGAGCTATCCCCGGGCTGCTTGGCATCCCTTGGCAGTGTTGCAGAGTGTCGCGAGCAGGCGAAAAAGATCTGCGCCAGTGAAAACCAGGACGCTGCGGCACTACGCGCATGTATCAAGACACATGCCAGTGAATTCAGCCCCGAGTGCCGTCAGGCATTAAACACGCGTTAAGCTCAGCCAGATCATCCACATGCCATCAGATCTAAAAACCTCACTCGCCCCGGAAATGCTGCCTTGGTTACTAGGTCTGCTGCTCGTGGTCTTGATCGCTGCGACACTCGAAGGTCTTGTTTTGTCGCTGCTACGCAACCGCAGCTACGATTGGCGCGCATATGCCGCTTCGATGGGTGACACACTGGGGCGACGTGCCGTGGATGCCCTGGGGCTTACCCTTGCCGCGCCGGTACTGGCCTGGGCGTATAGCCACCGCATCACGACCCTGGAACTTTCCACCCCCACCGCATTTGCCCTGCTTTTCGTCGGCCAGGAGTTTTGCTACTACTGGTATCACCGTATGGCTCACCGCGTACGCTGGTTCTGGGCGACACATGCTGTCCATCACTCGCCGAATGACCTTACGTTGGCGGGTGCCTTGCGCCTCGGCTGGACGGGCAAGCTGACGGGTAGCAGCCTGTTTTTCGCGCCCCTCATCTGGCTGGGCTTTCCCCCGCTTGCAGTACTGAGCATGGTGGCGGTTAACCTGCTCTATCAGTTTTGGCTGCATGCCACCTGGATTCCACGGCTTGGACCGCTGGAGTGGATTTTCAACACGCCATCACACCACCGCGTGCATCATGCATCAAACCCGGAATACCTCGACTGCAATTTTGGCGGGGTCTTGATCGTGTTCGATCGACTGTTTGGTACCCATGTGCGCGAGCGCGACAACATCGCTATTCGCTACGGTTTGACCCAGCGCCTGGAGAGCTACAACCCGTTGTATATCGCCTTCCACGAATGGCTGAATATATTGCAAGATCTGCGTGTTGCGCGGGGTTGGCAAGCTCGCTGGTGCGTTCTCTTCGGCTCACCCGCCGTACACGCTACCACGGCTGCAAAAGACTCCGCGCGAGCATGTGCGGCTTCCTCCCCACCTTGAACGCCTATGACTATTGATTTTGCACTTATGGGACTTACGCAAACGTGTTCCAGCAAGGCAACGCGCCGAAGGCAGTACACGGAGTACGGCGAGGCGCTTGAACGCCGCTGGGGCGATTTTGCGTAAGTTCTAACTTAAATACCACAACAACCGTTCGCTCTGAGCCTGTCGAAGAACCTTCGTGCAGAGCTTCGACAGGCTCAGCCCGAACAGTCCATCACGAATAATTCGTGCCGAATATATAGAAGCAAGGTGTCTTCCTCCCGTCGTCCCCCGGTACCTTGAATGCGCGTGCTAAAATCCACCTCATTCCAAACTCAAACCATGACGACGAGCCTACTCCATGACGCACTTTACCCCGGCCGACTTCTCGCTCACCGCACTTTCTCCTGTTGATGGCCGCTACGCCGATAAGGCGGATGATCTGCGCCCCATCTTCAGTGAGTTTGGTCTGATTCATCATCGAGTGCTGGTCGAGGTGCGTTGGCTGCAAGCCCTGGCGGCACATCCTGCCATTAGCGAAGTGCCTGCGCTGTCCGCCCATGCCAGCAGCGTGCTTGACGACATCGTGACGCATTTCAACGCCGACGACGCACGTCGGGTGAAAAACATCGAAAAAACCACCAATCACGATGTCAAGGCGGTCGAGTATTTCCTCAAGGAAAAGGTACAAAACAACGCAGAACTCGCCGCCATCAGTGAATTTTTTCATTTCGCCTGCACCTCGGAAGACATCAACAACCTGTCCTACGCATTGATGCTGCGCGAAGGACGCAATCAGGTTTTACTGCCACGCATCGACGCTATTCTGCACACGCTACGCGGCATGGCGCATGATCTGGCCGACGCTCCCCTGCTCTCGCGCACCCACGGCCAGCCCGCCTCGCCCAGCACCATGGGCAAGGAATGCGCCAATGTCGCCTACCGCGTCAAACGTCAGCGCGAACAGCTCGCTCAGGTCGAAATCATGGGTAAAATCAACGGTGCGGTCGGTAACTACAACGCCCACCTTGCGGCCTACCCCGACATCGACTGGGCGCAGTTTGCGCAAAGCTTTGTCGAGAGCCTCAATCTGAACTGGAACCCCTACACCATCCAGATTGAACCACACGACTACATTGCTGAATACTGCGATGCACTGGTGCGCCTGAACACCATTCTGATCGACTTCTCCCGCGATGCCTGGGGCTATATTGCGCTGGGTCACTTCAAGCAACGCACCGTCGCGGGCGAGGTTGGCTCATCCACCATGCCGCACAAGGTCAACCCGATCGATTTCGAAAACGCCGAAGGCAACCTGGGTATCGCCAATGCCCTGCTCACGCATTTCGCCCAAAAACTACCGATCTCACGCTGGCAGCGTGACCTGACCGACTCCACCGTGCTGCGCGCACTTGGACTGGCCATGGCGCACTGCACCATCGCCTATCAATCGCTCGGGCGCGGCTTAGGCAAACTGGAAGCCAATCGTGAAGGCATGTTGGCCGAACTGGACGCCAACTGGGAGGTGCTGGGCGAGGCGGTACAAACCGTGATGCGCCGTTACGCCATTGAGCAACCGTATGAAAAACTCAAGGAACTCACCCGAGGCAAGCGCGTCAATGCCGCTTCCATGCGTGAATTCATTGAAAAGCTCGATATACCGACTGAGGCTAAAACCCAGCTTCTTGCCATGACTCCAGCCAGTTATGTTGGCAATGCGGCGCAGCAGGCACGCGGGATTTAATGACTAAAACACCCTAGATTCGTTATGTCATACATCTCATCATCCTCGACATCAATTGGCTGGTTAAACTTAGATTGGTGGTCAACCCCGTATGTCGGAGCGCACTGGATCGCGACAAAAGAACTTCCTGATCAACAATGGCAGACGCAACCCCACCACGAACCCTTGTCTCAGTTGCTCTTGATTGCCTCACATCATCTTGTCGAGTTGATGCTCTTCCACTGCATCAGGGAAGTCCTGGAGGCGAAGCCTGGAATGTTCCCGAAGCATGAGGAGCTACTGCCACGTGCGCACTTCGGTAAGGTATTCGCAGTGTGGCCGGAGGAACTGGGCTACGGTTCCTTTGATATGCAAGCGCAACCCTACTCATCGATCAAGCGTCTACAAGATCGTAGGAATGACACGATTCATAAGAATTCTGCGTTGACGAGCCTAGCGATGGCAAAATCGGCCTTGTATTCGGCGGTGGAAGGAGCAAGAGGGATTGCGCTTCACTTCCGCGGCACGGATGGCTTTCCATATGATCGTGTTCTAGAGAAATACTCTCTGCACGTGCAGCCATGGTTCACCGATGTCGCGTTCATCGATAGAAGAACCTAGGCCACAAGGACACAAGGATTGGAATCGATTAAAAAAACTCTGGGTATTTGCGCTGCGTCACTCAAAGTGTAAGCGCAGATCATTGTCCATCCACCCGCTCTTCGTCATACCATCAAGAGACGCTCTACCTGCTCGCCGCGCCGGATATGCGCGAGTCAATCAAGGAAGGTATGACCCAAGCCTGGGACACATGCGCCAAGCAACTTGACTGGTAAGCTGGGGAGTGACATTTTCCAGCTTCGTCAAGCCTGTGCGGCAAGCTGTTAAAACTTGGACGCAAAATCCATGTTTTGGTGCAAAACGCGAACAATCAGTATTTCTTGCGTTGAAACTGATTTATAGAAAATGACGTGTTTGCCTTGCGGAAATTTGCTGTAGCCCTCTCGAATTTCGTTACATGCTTTCCCCATGGATGGGTTCACAGATAACTCGTGAAAGCATGTGTCCATGTCTTTCAAATACAGGTTGCGCTGTGTACTGCCCCACTCTTTTTGCGTGTAACGTGCAATCGAAATCAAATCGGCTTGCGCTTGTTTTGTTAAGCGAAAAGTAGCCATCAGCCTGTTTCACGATCCAGTTCAGCAACAAGCTTTTCATAGGAGTAATCGGCTACGCCGCTTTTTTCACCTTCTTCAAGCAAGGTGCGCAAAACTTGTAACTTGACATCGCTCGCTTCCAAAAGTCGTAAGCCAGCGCGGATCACTTCGCTGGCTGTTCCGTAACGACCCGATTGAAGCTGTTGGCTTACAAAGCCGTCAAAGTGTTCGCCTAGTGTGATACTCGTGTTTCTGGCCATAGCTGCACCTCTTCCGTACCAATAAGTATTATTTGTTGGTAGTTTAGTTGAGTTCATCCATTCACTCAAGGCTGAGTGTACGTTGTTGTTCCAGCGCCCAAAGCATGTGCTCAGCAACCAATGGGCTGACCTGCAGCAAGTCACGCTGCAAAACCTCAACAATTCCGCCATCCCCCGGCGCATTCCCCAAGGCCACGGCCAGATTGCGTTTCCAGCGCTCATAGCCGATGCGCCGGATGGCCGAGCCTTCGGTACGATGCAAAAACTCACCTTCCGTCCACGCCCATAAATCCAGCACATCCGCCGCCTCCAGGCCATGGCGCGGTTTGAAATCGGCTTCATCCGTCGCTTGGGCAAAGCGGTTCCACGGGCAGATCAACTGGCAATCATCACAACCGTAAATTCGGTTGCCAATCAACGGACGCAGTTCAAGCGGAATGCTGCCCGCATATTCAATGGTCAGATAGGAAATGCACAGGCGCGCATCCACCACGCCATCGGCCACAATCGCCTGGGTCGGGCAAATATCCATACATGCCGTACAGCGCCCGCAATGACCTTGCTCGGTCGGCGCATCCAGCGGCAGATCCAACTCAACCAACAACTCGCCCAAAAAAAACCACGACCCCGCGCCGCGACTCAAAACCAGCGAGTGCTTGCCCTTCCAACCCAAACCCGCGTTTTCTGCCAGCCCGGTCTCATACACCGGCGCGCTATCCACAAACACCCGATGCCCGAAGGCGCCAATCTCCGCTTCAATTCGCTCCGCCAGTTTTTGCAAACGCGCGCGCAGCAGCTTGTGATAATCGCGCCCCAGCGCATAACGACTGATGTAAGCCTTGCGCCCGTCTTGCAGCACCTGCGGCGCATGAGCCAAGCCCTCCGGCATGTAATCCATACGCACACTAATCACAGAGCGCGTGCCGGGCTGCAACTCCGCCGGGCGCAAGCGCTTGAGACCGTGCCGCGCCATGTAATCCATCTCGCCGTGCATTCCCGCATCCAGCCAGCGCACAAACCCGGCTTCAAAACGGCTTAAATCCGGTGAGGCGATACCGACCTGCTGAAAGCCCAACTCACGTCCCCAAGCCTTGATCTTGGCAACGAGCGCGGTTTTATCCATGAAAATTAGCCACAGAGAACACAGAGGTCACAGAGTTTTGATCGCGGGTTTTCTCTGTGATCTCTGTGTCCTCTGTGGCAAAAACAGATTTCACAACGCATCAAATCATGCGCTCGGCCAGCAACATGCCGCCCCGTGCCGCAAGCAAGGCGAAGGCCACGCTGCCGACAATATAGAAAAAGGCGCGTAACCAGTCCGCGCGTTCAATCAGTGTGAGCGCATCAATACTAAACGCCGAAAAGGTGGTGAAAGCACCCAAGAAACCGGTCAAGACCACGATTCGCCACGGCTCCGGCCAATGCAGCTTGCTCATCAGCAAAATTCCCAGAAAACCCATCAGAAATGAGCCGAGGATATTGATACTGAAAATACCCCAAGGGAAATCGCGCCCGAACCACTGCATCATCCAGTAATTCAAAGAAAAACGCGCCGTCGCACCCACAGCGCCCGCCAAACCCAAGGCCAGCCAAAATACCGGGCTCATGCTTGCCATCATGTGAATTTACTTTCCAAATCGGTACGCGGCATGACATTGAATACAGTTTTTCATAATGCCGGAAACCTGCTCCAACACCACGCGCGTATCGCCCATGGTCGCCGCATCTACCGCCAACTGATCGAAGGCGGCGTGGGTGGTGCTGCCCATCTCACGAAAACGCGGCGGCAGCGCCTTGCCCAGACCACGCGGTGCGGCTTGCGGCGCCGCCGCGCCGGATTGGCGTGCATAACGCGCCACGGCCTCGAAATCCTGTTTCGCCAGTGCCTCGTTAATACCCTGCAGGGAAACGAGGAAACCGCGCATTTCATAACGCACATGCGCCTCATGCTCGGATGTAAGCTTCATCACCTCGCGTTCAGGGGGTTTTTCGCCCTCCGCCCACGCCAGCATCGGCAACACACACAACAACACACCCAAAGCCTTGAACGTTTTCATCATGTTTCCTCCCGTTTTTTCGCACCCATCTGCGCATTCTGCTCACGCAGGTGATCGAGTTTTTCTTTCAGTTTAATCTCAAAGCCGCGCGCCACCGGCTGATACCATTGCCGCCCGATCAGCGCATCCGGCAAGTACGTTTCTCCCGCAGCAAACGCATCTGGTTCATCGTGAGCGTAGCGGTAACCCTTGCCATAATCGAGCTGTTTCATCAACTTGGTCGGCGCATTGCGTAGGTGCATCGGCACCTCCAGGCTACCGCGCTCACGCGCCTCCTTCATCACCGCTTTAAACGCCATGTACACCGCATTGCTTTTCGGTGCGAGCGCCAGATAAGCCGTGGCCTGCGCCAAAGCCAGCTCACCTTCGGGTGAACCCAGGCGCTGATACGCCTGCCACGCCTCCAGCGTCAGACTCAAGGCGCGCGGATCGGCGTTACCAATATCCTCCGTGGCCACACGCACCAAACGACGGGCGATGTATTCCGGGTCAGCGCCGCCATCCAGCATACGCGCCAGCCAGTACAGCGCGGCATCCGGGTCGGAACCACGCAGGGCTTTATGCAGCACCGAAATCTGGTCATAAAACACATCGCCACCGTGATCGAAACGGCGCGGTGCCTGCTCAGCCACCTGCGCCAGCGCCGCCGCGTCAATAACTCCATCACGGGCAAAATCCGCCGCCATTTCCAGCATATTCAACGCACGTCGTGCATCGCCGTCCGCCGCCTGCCCCAAACGCAACAGCACCGCGTCATCCGCCTGAATATGCAGCGCGCCCAGGCCTCGCTCGGCATCCAGCAAGGCGCGGCGCAACAGAATGGCCAAGGCCTCGGCATCCAGTGGCTTGAGCACATAGGTACGCAAACGCGAGAGCAACGCATTATTCAGCGCAAAGGAAGGATTCTCCGTGGTCGCGCCCACCAGCGCCAGCGTGCCGGATTCGATATGCGGCAAAAACGCATCCTGCTGCGCCTTGTTGAAGCGATGCACCTCATCCACGAATAGCAGGGTAGGCTTTCCGGCTTCGGCGGAAAACTGACGCGCCTGCTCCACCGCCTCGCGCACCTCTTTCACCCCCGCCAACACGGCTGAAAGCGTGAGATAGCGCGCACCAAACGCCTCGGCCATCAAGCGCGCCAGCGTGGTTTTGCCCGTGCCGGGCGGCCCCCAGAACAGCATGGAATGCAAATGTCGGGCATCCAAGGCTCGGCGCAAAGGCCGCCCTTCATCCATAAGCTGTGGCTGTCCGACCACCTCGCCCAGCGAAGCCGGGCGCATACGATCCGCCAACGGCTGCCAAGGTTGTGTGGACGACATAAAAAGGTCTGTCATATCAGAGGCTACTGCGCTGCACGCACCACATCCACACCGGCGGGCGGTACAAACGCGAAGGCATTCTCGGGCAGCTTGGGATTCAGCTTCATTTCCTTGAATTCAATCAGCGTGATCTGACCAAAAGCATCCGTGAGTTGCATCCGCGCCAGCATCTTTTTCTCGAAGGCCAGCTTGACTTCGCGCACATCCGCCTCGTCCTTGCGCGGTTTCAAGCCGACCCAATCCAGCCCCTGATCGCTACCCAAATCGGTGAGTAAATAATCTTTATCCAAGGACTTCTTTTCCAGAAGAAGCATAATTGGCGCTTGCGCGGTGGCTTGCAGCAATGGCTTTTGCGTCACCTGCTCCAAATCCTGATCGTAAATCCACAGCGATTCCCCATCCGCAACCAGCTCTTGGTGATACGGCTGGGCATAAACCCAACGAAACTTGCCGGGACGCGACATTTCCAGGGTGCCGCTGGCACGCTGCGTTTCGCGCCGGTCGGCATTGAACTGGATCTGCACAAACTCACCTTGCAGGGTCTTCATGTTTTTCAGAAAACTGTCCAAACCATCCAAACCCTGCCCTGCCTGTGCGCTCAAGGGTAAAACGATCATCGCTGCCAACAGACTCAAAAATTGCAAAAAACGCATTCAATCGGTATCCATTAAAAAGTTACTTGGGGTTTGGGCGGACAACGCCCGATGAAGTTCAAAGTTAGCAGCCTGTCGGACTTTAGGGAAATCGGCTGCAAATCCGTCTGGACGGTGCATATCTCACCGATTTTTTGGCCAATAGTCCCCGCTATTGCCAAAAAAATCGTCGAAATCTGCCCTCGCCCAGCCAGATTTTCGCTTCGATTCCTAAAATCCGACAGGCTGCTAGCTCAATCACACTGCGGCGACGGTGCCAAAACCTCGCGCTGCCCATTGGCCTGAATCGACCCTACCACGCCCGCCGCTTCCATCTCTTCCATCAAACGCGCCGAACGGTTGTAGCCGATTTTCAAGCGACGCTGCACATAGGAAATCGACGCTTTGCGTGATTCCAATACCACGGCCACGGCCTGATCGTAGAGTGCATCGGCCTCGCCGCCGCCCTCACCCGCCGCAGGTTTTTCACCCGGCAACGTGACCGACTGTTCTTCGAGCAAACCTTCGATATAGCGCGGCTCGCCGGAGGCCTTAAGCATTTCGACCACATGATGCACCTCCTGATCGGACACAAACGCCCCGTGCACACGCACCGGCAGCCCCGTACCCGGCGCGAGATACAGCATATCGCCATGCCCCAGCAGCGCCTCGGCACCCATCTGATCCAGAATGGTGCGCGAGTCGATCTTGCTCGACACCTGGAAGGCAATACGGGTCGGAATATTGGCTTTAATCAAGCCGGTAATCACATCCACCGAAGGCCGCTGCGTAGCCACAATCAAATGAATCCCCGCCGCACGCGCCTTTTGTGCAATGCGCGCAATCAACTCTTCGACCTTTTTGCCCACCACCATAATCATGTCGGCAAATTCGTCGATCACGATCACGATATACGGCAAGGGCTCCAACTCTGGCGCAGGCAAATCCGGATCCAGCGCCTCAGCATGGTTGTAAAGCGGATCACGGATTGGCTCGCCGCCGTCCCGTGCATCCCGCACTTTCTTGTTCATGCCCGCAAGGTTGCGCACACCCAACGCTGACATGAGTTTATAGCGCCGCTCCATCTCACCCACCGCCCAGCGCAAGGCATTCGCCGCCTCCTTCATGTCGGTGACCACCGGCGCGAGCAGATGCGGAATGCCCTCGTAAATCGACAGTTCCAGCATCTTCGGGTCAATCAAAATCAAGCGCACCTCATCGGCGCTGGACTTGAACAACATCGACATCAGCATGGCGTTCACGCCCACCGACTTGCCCGAACCGGTGGTACCCGCCACCAGCAAATGCGGCATCCGCGCCAGATCAGCCACCACCGGCTGCCCGGCAATATCCTTGCCCAGCACCAGCGTCACGGGCGAAGTCGCCTCCTGATAAATTTTCGAGCCGATCATTTCCGAGAAGGCGATCACTTCACGTTGAACATTAGGAACTTCAAGTCCAACCGTTGATTTACCTGGAATAACCTCCACCACACGCACGCTAATCATCGCCAAACTGCGCGCCAGATCCTTGGCCAGATTGGTGATCTGGCTCACCTTGACCCCAGGCGCCAAATCCAGCTCAAAGCGTGTAATCACCGGCCCCGGCTGCGCCACCACCACCCGTGCCTGCACACCGTATTCCTGCAAACGCTCTTCAATCAGGCGCGACATGGAATGCAAGGTTTCGGCGGAATAGCCGCCAACACGCACCCGCGGCGGATCAAGCAAGGAAATATCAGGCAGACGCGGCACGCTTTGCGCCGCCGAGCGGCCAAATGTTTGCCCAACACGCGGTGCGGGACGTACCGAAACTGGAGCCGGGACAGGCTGAGGGGGCGCGACTAGAGGCGCGGGGACAACAGGCTTGGCAATCGGCGCGGGTGCGATAGACCTCTCCGGCTCAGCCTCCTCGTCATCTTCCAGTACCGCGCCATCATCCTTATGCTCATCTTCATATTCGTCTTCATGCGGATGAGAGACCGTCGCCCACGGCGGATCGTCGTCATAACGGGTCAAAGGTGCGTAATCGCTATCCCCCTGCCCCGCGTTATCCGCCAAATCCGCATCCTGACCCAGCTCCTGCGGCTCAACATAATCAACATCCTGCTCCACGTGCTCGCCGCGTCGCCCGCTCATCCAGCCGAGCAGCGCAAACAGACGATCGCCAATCACATCAAACAAGCCCACCCATGAAAAACCGCTGAACAAGGTCACGCCCAATACCGCAATGGGCAGGAAAATGGTCGTCGCGCCCACCACCCCAATCCAGGGCGTAAGCGACAACGCCACCATCTGCCCCAAGACGCCGCCACTGCCCATGCTCAAGGCATCCTGCCCGGTGTGATGGTGTAAAAAAAACAGCGCCGCGAGCGCCAACCAGGCAAACACAAACCCCAGTAAACGCAGTGCCAGCCAGGTTTTTGAAAAAAGGCGGGTGCGCCCTACCCCACCGCGCACCAACCAGCCCATCATCAACACCCCGAACGGCAACACATACGCTGCGTAGCCGCTCAGATAAATCAAAATATCGGCAATCCACGCACCGGGCAGACCACCCACATTAAAAATCTGCTTGGCATTATTCGCCTGCGACCAACCCGGATCACGCACATCGAATGAAAGCAGCACAAACAGCAGATACACCCCGATAAACGTCGCGATATACAACACCGACTCACGCAAAAAACGCCCGATGTGCAGCGTCAACACCGCAGCACGATGCTTGCCACGCTGCTGTTCCCGGAGTTTGACTGCCTGCTTTTTATCGTTCAACACATTGACCATATTCATTACGCAAATTTCATCATACAAACAACCCTCGCCCGGAAGAGTCCAGCCAGAAAAGCCCGACCAGAAGGGTCACAAACGTGCGCATTCTCGCACGAACTTACCCTCAGCGGCCTGCACCTCAACCGCCCTCGTGTCCTAAGTTTATGAAAATTGGCACGGAATAGGCTAGAAAAACCACATCGGCATTCCCAAAAATACCGATACTCCTATAAAATCATTCCCCAACTGCCTTCAGGCACGCTTTTTAACTTCAGCTTAAGGGATTCAATCCATGCGCATGCTCAAAACTTCTGCTCTTATCCTCGCCATGCTCGGCCTTGCCGCGTGTAGCTCCACCCCCGAAGAAGGCACCGCAGGCGCGAGTACTGGCGCAGGAGCCGGCACCAGCGGCCTGAGCGGTTCCGACTACGACGAAAGCAAGCTCTACGCGGGCAAGCCTTCACAAATCAACTCCACCGTGTATTTTGACTACGATAGCTATGTCGTCAGCCAGCAATACCGCCCAGTCATCACCGAAAACGCCACCTTCCTTGGCACCAACGCCCAGCGTCAAGTCACCATCGAAGGTTTCACCGACCCACGCGGCAGTGCCGAGTACAACATCGCCCTAGGCGAAAAGCGCGCCATGGCAGTGCGTGATGCACTCATTCTGCAAGGCGCAAACAGCGCGCAGATCTCTATCGTTAGCTACGGTGAAGAAAAGCCATCATGCAGCAGTGCCGATGAAGCCTGCTACGGCCAAGAGCGCCGCGCCGAAATGGTCTACGGCAAGCGTTAATTGCCGCATACGCGAGGCCTCACCGCCTCGCCATCATTTTAAGCCCGCATCATGCGGGCTTTATTTATGTCCGTCTCAGAACCTGTTCACCTAAGTAGATGCTGATTTATTCCATCCATGGAATAAATCAGCTCGCTCATCGCGGCACATGTCCGCGATGGCTCACATGAATCAAAGACTTACGTCCTTGTTCATGTTGGGGCATCCTGCCCCAAGCGGGAAACACTGAATAAATCAGCGTTTCCCTAACGGCACAGTCGCAGCCAAATCTTGTCAACGCAATAGGCTGTCAATCAATCTGGCCGCCATGGCTTGTGGCCGCTCTAACATGGCTTCAAGCTGAAATATCCTTGCGGCGCACATTTTTTCAGGCGGCTGGGTCGGCGTGGCTGGAAATGCCTTTTTATTGGTCGCCAGTTCTGCGACGGGCTTGCCATATCGCTGGGCAACGGCCTCTCGGATGGCGTAAAACTCGCGTGCAGCGGCATTAAACTCCACGGGCGCTTCGTCGTCGGGTGAACGTTTGTTGCTTATACCAAGCACAGACGATTCATAAACCTTGACGACGGCCTGCTGAAAAGCCGTTGTATTGTCGGCGCTGAAGGCGTGGGCGAGTTCTTGTTGGCTCGGCGGTTGCGTTGAGAGTGTGCGGTAACACAGCATGGGGTCGATAGCCTGAAGCTCCTTGAGCGAGTCGACGCTCACCCGCCCCCATGCTAATTTTGTTTTTTGATCGGCCCAGCCGGAGCGCTGGTTGGTTAATTGGGTCAGCAACGGGCGTGCTTGCAAAAAAGCTTCCGCCAAGGTGTCTCCATGCGACATCTGTACAGCCAGAAATGTATCCAGTTTTGTATGGTCATCAGGCGACACACGTTTGATGGTGGAATAGACGGGATGTGCATCCATCTCGGTTTGCAGTCGAAATTGTGGATCAAGGTACAGGCGCACGGTGTCCGTCGTGCCCGCGCCCCCAACAAGCAATAGGCTTATCGCCAATATGATCAAGAAATCCCGAATTAGGGTGCCATCATCCAATGACTGCCCGCGATTGATTGCCCACACGATGAACCCGGCAAACGTGGCGCAAACAGGAATTAACAAGTAGAGAAATAAAAAAAACATCATGACTTGGCACCGAACAGACCGACACGCCAGCCGGATTCACGTAATGCCTTGGTGGTTTTTATACTCAAATACACGAGAGTCACAAGGTTGATGAGTGGGAGGAAGGACAGAACCATGAACAGGATTTTTTGGCTTTGAGTTTTGCCTAAGCCCGAACAAACCTTCACGACCCCAATCAATGCGTAGATTCCGATAGCGGAAAGCACAATCAAGGAAACCACGAATGGCAGTGTGAAAGTTTGCTCTATGCCATGCCACAAAAAATTGAGCACGATGCTGTAAATCAACATCTTTTGCCCCTTTGCGGCAAGCCAAAGTCTCTCTTGCCGTTCTTCCTCATCATGATCGACATCATCCTGAGCCATCGTGGCTGGAGGTTGATCCTGTTCGTCGGCCTCGACGGGTTTTGGCGCCTGGTTTTGAAGGTGCAATACCTTTACGTAGGCAACCTTGCAGGCAGGGCACTGCCAATCAGGTGCGTCGTCCGTCGGTTGACGCTCATAACCACACTTGGGACATTTCATTTGCCACTCCAAAGCCGATAGCGCAGGTTTAATGATCTACTGGTACACGGCGGCGACGTTCTGTTCGGCTGTAGCAATCTGGGCTGCACGGTCATTGTTCTCAGCATAGTGTCGCTTGCCTTTGTTCTGACGCAAACCACGCTGTGCTTTTATCGCTCCACGCCCCCAGATCATAAACAAGTTCCAATATCCCGGCATCCAATGCCGCATGCAATTTCAAGCCGCATGAATGCCAATCAAAGCCATCGCCTGCGCCGTGCAACGTTCGCGCACCACAGGATCGAGCGCGCGTAGCCAATGTGCTGGCAAGGCGGCCTCACCATACACCGCTCCGGCGATCATGCCGGCGATCGCTCCGGTGGTGTCGGCATCCCCGCCGCGATTGACCACGTCCACCAGCGTGGTTTCAAAGTCATGGTTATCAAACAAGGCCTGAAACACGGCGCGCAGGGTATCGACCACGTAACCGCTCGGGTTCTCCTCGCGTTTGCGCGCGACGAACACGGGATGCGCCTGCAAAAAGGGCACAACCTCTCCCGCGTACAGGCTGGGCAAATCCTCCCCGCCGATGGCACGGCGCACCATGCGTGCAACACACAGCATCGCGGCATCGGAAAGCGGGTTGTGATGGGTGATATGTGCCTGGGTCAGGCAGGCGTGGCGCAAGGCGTCCTCGTCCGCGCTCAGGGTTGCCAGGATGGCGGGCAGCACGCGCATCACCGCGCCATTGCCCGCCGCGTGCTCATCCAGCGGAACCTGAGTCTGGCCGGTGAGCCGAAAGTGCAGCAGGCCACGGCGCACGGTATGGCCAATGTCCACCGGCTTGGCGCGCATCCAGGCATCAAAGGCGTGCGCAACGGCCTGCGCCTGCACGCGCCCGCCTTCGGCCAGAATCGCCTCGCCCAGCGCCAGCGCCATGCCGGTGTCATCGGTTATCTGTCCCGCCTTGAGGCGCAACCAGCCGCCGCCAACGATCTTTTGATGCACGCCGTGCGTGGCGCGTATCTCGGCTGGGGTCATGAATTCGACTGTGGCTCCCAGCGCGTCGCCCAGCGCCAGCCCTAGATAAGCCGCAACCGCCCTGCTCTCGCGTGTTGCGCCTAACGTTGCATCAGGCATCGAGTCGGGAAGGCTCACTCCTTCGGCTCGAAACACTTGGCGTAATCAGCACAGACCTCGCAGCTCGGCGCACGGCAGATGTAGATGCCCTCGCGCAGGCAAAGCTGTTTGTAGAGGAATTTTTTCCACTTCATGTCGCGGTTGTTCTTCTCCGCCAAGGCGGGGAAATTACGCGTCATGAGTTCGGTCAGATCTGCCCGTTTCCACAGGCCGAGGTCTTCCCACAAATGATTGCCGCCCATGCAGGCGGCGGCGACAATGCGCGCCATGGCAACGACTTCGATATCCGGCGTGGCGACATGTTCGAGCATCAGCGCGACCAGTTCTTCCAGCTCCGCATAGCGATCGGCATGACGTGCATCATCCTCCAGACTCCAGCGCAATCCGGGAAAATGCCGCTCCAGCATGGCGGCAAAACCCGCCATCCCCAAGCCGAGATCCGAGGGCAGCTCCCCCAGACCCAAAGCACGGCTGGCAAGCATTTTCGCCAGCAGTGCATCGTTGGCCTGCCCGCGCGCGTGGGCGAGGATGCGCTGTTGCAGCTCCTCGCGCCGCAGCAGCAAGTCGGCGTCGCTCATTATCCCGTTCCGCGCCGGGTGGCTGGAGTTAGCGGCTTGGGTACTCAACGACAATGTCCTCGTCGCGCAGCACCATCTGGCAGGCCAGACGCCATTCGGTCGGTGGGATGTCATCCACATACATCTGATCAATCTGCTCCTGGGTGATGTAGCCCATTTCTTTGAGCACTTTGACTTCGCGCACATTCAGCGGGCCACCCATGCGCTCCTTGCGATCGACGGACATGACCTTGACCAGGCAGGTACCGCATTCGCCATTTTCACAACCGAAGTCGATGGGGATGTGGTTGGCCTTGGCCAGTTCCAGAATGGTTTGCTTGTGGCTGCCTGCCGTGGCGTACACGGTTTTGTCTTTGTGCATCGAGCTGGTAAACGTTACGTCGGCCATGTTGGCTACTCCTCGTTATGGTGGGTGCTGTTTTTTTAAGTCGTGTCAGGCAGGTCGCACCACAATGTCCCCGCCCAGCACCTGGGCCTGGCAGGCCAGCCGCGTGGCTCGTCCTGCCATGTTTTCCTTGAGCACCTTGTCTTCCAGCACCGAGGGCGAAGCAAGGTTTTCACCGCCGCTGACGATGCGCATCTGGCAGCTGCCGCACTCACCTTCGCGGCAGCCGTAGATAATGCCCGCACCGACTTTCTCGGAAACCTCGATCAGGCGCGTTCCGGCGGGCACGGTGACGGTGATGCCGATATCTTCAAACGTGACGTTGGCCTTGGGCATGGGGATTCTCCAGAAGTGAAACTCAACCGAGTTCGGATATGTCAAGAACACGCCGCTCGGCGCGTCCGCACAGATGCAGGGCAAAGTCGCGGCCAAAATCACGACAAACCACCAGCTCGTCTGCCGTGGGCAAAAGCTTCAGGCGCACCCCTTTCAAAGGCACACGCAGTTTGAGACCACGCAGGCGATCTTCAATCAGGCCGATGGCCTCGCCGCTCCAGCCGAAAGAACCAAACGCTGCACCCAGCTTGTTTTTGACATTTACCAAGGTGAGCGAGGAAAGCAGATCCCAAATCGGCTTCACCGCATCGCCATTGAGCGTCGGCGAGCCAAAGGCCAGTCCGTCGGCTTCCTCGATCAGATCGACAAAGGGCGCGACTTCGCCGCCTGCAATATCAAACAGCGAAACGCGCACGCCCTCGATGGTTTCCGCGCCTTCGCGCATCGCCTGCGCCATGCGTTCGGTCGCGCCATAGGCCGAAACATAAAAAATCAGCAGGGTTTTTTCGTCGCCTGCTTCGCGGTGCAGCAGCGGGGTGGCGAGCTGGCGGTAACGGCGCACATAATCCGCGGGCGATTCACGCAGCACCGGGCCATGCGCCGGGGCGATCAGGCGCAGCGGCAACGGCTCGATCAGGTCGAGCGCCTTCAGCACATACTCGCGGAACGGACGCATAATGTGCTGGTAGTAGTAATCAAACGAAAAGCGGAAATCGCCAACCTTGTCGTTGAACAAGCGCTCATCGCAGAAATGGCAGCCAAACACATCGCCGGAAAACAGCAAGCCGTCTTCCACCAGCCAGGTGCATTGCGTGTCCGGCCAGTGCAGATAAGGCGTTTGTATAAAATGCAAATGGCGGTCGCCCAAGTCGATGATGCGCGACTCACCTTCCTCGTCGAGCGTGGTGTGAATGCGCTCCGGGTCAAGCCCGCCCTTGAGCACACCGCGCAGCGTCGGCATGGCCTTGGGTGAAATATAGAGCTGTGCCTGCGGCGCGCGGCGCATCAGCTCGGGCAGCGCGCCTGAATGATCGGGTTCGAGATGATTGAGCACCACGGCACAAATCTCGTCATAGCTCGCCACACTTTCCAAGCGGGTAAAGAAATCCTGGGAGAAGCCTTCCTTCACCGTGTCGATAATCGCCACACCGCTACTTCCGCGCACGCAGTAGGCGTTGTAGGTCGTGCCGTTGGCAGTCTTGAGAATGATGTCGAACTGGCGCATTCCAGGGTCGAGCGCACCCAGCCAGTGCACACCGGGCGCGATGGACAGTGCTTGGCCTTCAACCACCCCCGTGCGCAGACTGCCCATACTCAGTCCCTCTTGCCCGGTAGCGGACAAGGGCTGTCGTCATGGCGCATACACTCCTTCACCCGCTCGGCGGAAGGCCAGTCACCACCGAGCGACTGCGCCAGCTTCTCCGGCTCGAACCCGGCAAAATGCAGCTCATCCACTTCAATCAACGGGCGGCGGATCAGCAACGGTTCGGCCAGCATATGTGCCAGCGCCTGCTCCTCACTCATGCCATCCGGCTTGATTTTTCCATCTCGAATGCTGGGGGCAGCCGGGTTGAACCAGGCAGATACCGGCATACCGGTGAAAAACGTGCGCAAGCGCTCAGCGCTCCATTTTTCACGCAAAATATTGCGCTCAACCACCCGCAGACCCGCCGTGCGCAGCAAGATCTTCTGCATGTTATTGGTCATGCAGCCAGGCTTTTCGTAAAACAGCACGGTACTCATGATCGTGCCGCAGCTTGGTCGAGCACGGACTGCTCATGCAGTGCTTGCAAGGCCTGCAACGGAATCCCCGTCAGTGAACCCGGAGGATTCAGAACCTCACCATATTCATCCTCAATCGCGCATTCGATCGGGCAAATCTCGGCGCATTGCGGCGCATCGTGATCGCCCAGACATTCGGTGCACAAGTCGGGGTTAATCAGAAAATGCGGTTTGGCCTCGTAAATCGCCTTGTTCGGGCACAACGGCTCGCAAGCAAAGCAATTCACGCACAACTCATTGATAATCAGTGCCATGCTGCGTTCCTCCTCAGGCTGATTTGAGCTGATGCGCAGGCTGCACAAGCAGCTTGCCCGCCGCCTGCATTTCGGCATACACGGCGGCAATCGCGTCTTCAATCGGTTCCATGGCGTGCTCGCCATTCGGCTGAATGCCTGCGGTTTCCAACATACCCCAAGGCTCGAAACCGATCTTGGAACACAGCACCACTTCGCAGCCTTCCAGCGCCTTGATCGTCATGCTCAGCACCGATTCGCCATCGCCACAACTGGTATCCCCGGCGCAATACAGATCGGTCTTGCGGTGACTGAGGAAACGTACACCCTGAGCGGAGGCCTCGTAAATGAGGAATTCCTTGGCATGACCAAAGTGCTGGTTAATCACCCCGCCGCCCGCCGTGGCCACCGCCATTTTCACCGCACGCAAGGCCGGAGCGCTGCTCAGGTTCACCAAGGGGATCACATTCTGCTTGGCCGCCTTGGCGGCGCGCTTGCTTTCCAGTTCAGCAATCACGTCGGCGCGCAGCTCGGCACGCACGACCATTGCCGCCGCGTAATCGATGTCCATGTTTTCGATCTTGTCGAGAGTGAACTCCGAACCACGATCCTCGCCCAGCAAGCCCACCGCATCGGCGCGGCACTGACGGCAATGACGCATCATGTTCATGTCGCCCGAGCAGGCGTCTTGCAAATCGTTCAACTCATCCTGGGTCGGCCCACGCTGGCCGGTCAGGCCGTAGAAGGTGCCATGCTCCGGCTCGGAAATCAGCGGCATGACGTTATGCAGGAAAGCGCCCTTGGACTTGACGACCCTGGACACTTCGGCCAGATGATGGTCATTCACGCCCGGAATCATCACCGAGTTGACCTTCACTAGAATGCCGCGCTCGATCAACATGGAAAGACCAAGCTGCTGACGTTCGATCAGAATCTCGGCGGCCTCGCGCCCCTTGATGCGGCGGTTTTTCCAGAAAATCCACGGATAGATCTTCTCGCCCACTTCCGGATCCACACAGTTGATGGTGATGGTGACGTGATCGATATTGTACTTAGCCAACTCATCTACACAGTCCGGCAGGGTCAGGCCGTTGGTGGACACACACAGCTTGATATCCGGCGCCTGCTCGCTGAGCATGCGGAAGGTATCGAAAGTACGCTCTGGGTTAGCCAAGGGGTCGCCCGGCCCGGCAACGCCGAGCACGCTCATCTGCGGGATATTTGCCGCTACGGCCAGCGTTTTCTTCACCGCCTGCACCGGGGTCAACAGCTCGGAAACCACACCGGGACGCGACTCGTTGGCACAGTCATATTTACGGTTGCAATAATTGCACTGGATATTGCAGGCTGGCGCGACCGCCACGTGCATGCGTGCGAAGTAGTGATGCGCATCCTCGGAATAGCAAGGATGATCCTGCACCTTCTTCATGATGTGATCGGGCAGAACATTCATCTGATCCGACGAAGAGCCGCAGGAGCTAGAGCTGCAACCGCTTTTCTCAACGGAAGCGCCCACAGGGGGGGTAGTCAGGACAGGTAGTTCCACCGGCGTATCCTCGTTTGATATGGAAGTTGAAACTTACCTATCAAGCTTTGTGCCAAGGTGGATTTATATATGTAACTTATTGTTTTGGAAAGACTTTACAAAAACATGACCGATGAAGAAACTGTTGTGAAGCACACAGCTGACCGGCTCTTGGTTGTATGGTTTGCTACAAACAGCGAGTGAGGCGAGACTGTCCGCTTTTCAGCACAAATCGGATGGGTGAGCTGAAGTTGGGGATGGAAATGTCCCAATGGAGTGAATATGCAACTACGCTTGCGCACCAGTCTGCTCATCATCCATTCCGGCCTAGCAAGAAACGATTTGTGTAAGGGCGTAAAAAGACTGCACCTTCCACCAATTCAGCGAATTACACCCAAGGTTACTAAAATTAATGGCAACATTTTGGCTAATATCAGGACATCTATAAGGAGCGTTAATTTATGGGCTATAGCCTTGATGATCTAGGTTTGGCCTATCGTAAAGCCAAGGTAGATTTGTATTATTCGTCACATTCATCTCTATTAGAAATTGCTGAGTACGAAAGCGAGCTTGTCAATAACCTCAAATCTCTGCTGGAAAATATCAATGGAGACGACGAGACCTGGATCCAGACTCATACTTTTCTTGGCGATTGGACTTTAGCACCCAAAGGCATATCTTGGGACGGACGCGAAAAATATTGCGATGACAACGGTGCGCTCCCGATCTTCTCTTCTCCAGAAGATGAGTGGTCTCACATTTGTGATTTGTTAGAAAAAAACAATAAATACAATAAACCAGAGGCTGAATTTCGGCTGATGGCTAGGTGCACCCTAGACTTTCATGTCCTATCCGCACTATGGATACTCAAGGTGGGCCAAAAATACGACAAAAATCTTGGCAACTGTGCCTATGGAAGCCGCCTACGCCGTAGGAGGAGTGGAGAAATTAACCCTTTGTCACTAGGCTCGTTTGAACCTTATCTAAAGCCATTTCGTGACTGGCGTGATGGCGGCATCAACGCTATGCGTAACGCACTGGAAGCGAATAAAAAAGTCATCTCACTTACCGCAGATGTCAGCAGTTTTTATCATCAGATAAGTCCAAGTTTTATGCTTGACAATAGATTTATTAAAATCCTCAATTTAGATCTATCTCCCCAAGAAGAAAAGCTCAACCGCCTGTTCGTTATGGCACTTGAAGCGTGGGCAAAATGTACACCACTGAAAAAAGGCTTGCCAGTCGGACTGCCAGCTTCTGCCGTCGTCGCCAATATGGCTTTGATTGAGCTGGATCGCTTTGTTGAACAGCAAGTTGTACCACTTTATTACGGTCGCTATGTGGATGATATTCTTCTGGTTATGGAAAACGGTGCAAAATTCAAGTCAACCACAGAGTTGTGGGATTGGATTTTTCGTCGATCTAGCGGACTGCTCAGCTGGGTAGAGGAAACAAAACCAGAAAAAATACAGTTCAATCCAGATTACTTAATAAACAGCCTAATCCACTTCGCTAACAAGAAAAATAAAGTATTCATACTACAAGGAGAAACGGGTAAAACCCTTGTAGATTCCATCGCGTACCAGATTCGTGAGCGAGCCAGTGAGTGGAGAGCACTCCCTAACTTACCGATGTCGGCCAATCATATCGCCACCGATCTTGTTGCCGCGACCCAGCATGATGGTGAAGTGGCCGATAATCTGCGGAAAACCGATGTACTCACCATGAGACGTGCCCGTTTTGCTATCAAACTCCGCGATTTCGAAGCCTACGAACGTGACCTGTTGCCAGAGGCATGGATAGATCACCGCCAAGCGTTTTTTCGTGCCTTCTGTCAGCATGTGCTTGTCTTGCCGCACTTCTTTGAACTAGCCATTTACCTGCCGCGAGTAATCAAGCTGGCCACGGCCTGCGAAGATTTTGAATCATTACGTAAAATAATTCTAAATCTGGAGAGAATTTGCGGGGTTCTTAAAAAATGCATTCTCAGAATCAAAGCCTGCCCTAATGATAAAGCACCAAAAGAACATGAAATAATTCGCTGCTGGGAAGATCAGCTATTTAAGACGGTGCACGAAAACATCATCGCAGCCTTTCCACCGCACCTATCAAAAGCGGGACAACTGTCTTGGAGTAAGCACATGACGGAATCCGGCCTTGAAATTGCTAACCTCTCCACAAAGGAAATTCAGGCGAAGCAAGCTTGGCTATTTTCCTTCGACTTGGCTCACCAACCATTTCGCTTCATCGGCCTCCCCAAGGAGATGGCTCGTCCTCGTGGTACACCGGCAAAAAAGACCATCATCTTACTCGACGATACAGCGCTACTGAAGCCTGAAGTTATCACCGGTGTTACTACACTCGTTGGCTGGATTAAAATCGCCAAAGGACTTCCACATGGATTACTCTTTGCCACGCGACCATTCAATCTGGCGGAGTTATTCGTACTCGCTAAAGATCCATTTTCTGAGGCCACACATATATCATTAAAGTCTGTGGTACTGGCGCTGCGTGGATTCACATTGGATGAAAAAACACCACGCCTCGACAAAAAAAATGTGCTGCAAATACCTGATGGTAAGGGTGAACAAAAACTATCTATTGCCGTATCGAGCTGGAAAACAGAATACAACAGCTGGGTAGCCTCAGTTATGAAAATGGCCGATCCGGATGTACAGCGGTATGCCCGCCTAAATCGACTAATTAACAGCGTAATTTCAAAACCCAAGGGAACACGTTACTTTATACTGCCCGAGCTAGCTTTACCCGCGCACTGGTTTATGCGAATTGCTCTCAAACTGCAAGGACGTGGCATCTCACTAATTACCGGTATTGAGTATCTACACGCAAACAAAGGCCGTGTTCGAAATCAGGTTTGGATGGCTCTTTCCCATGACGGCCTCGGTTTCCCTTCGATGATGATATATCGTCAGGATAAACAACGCCCTGCTCTGCAAGAAGAGCGAGAGCTTCAACTTCTAGCTGGTCTAGAGCTAAAGCCCGAAAATATTTGGCCGAGTTCTAAACCGCCGGTTATTCAGCATGGTAATTTTCGCTTTGCGCTGTTGGTATGCAGCGAACTCACCAACATCGCTTACCGAGCTGCACTGCGCGGGCAAATTGACGCACTGTTTGTGCCCGAATGGAACAAAGATACCGAAACATTCAATGTGCTGGTGGAGTCCTCCGCATTGGATATTCACGCCTACATCATTCAATGCAATGATCGCCAATATGGCGATAGTCGGATCAGATCACCTAGCAAAGATAGCTGGCAACGTGACGTGCTACGTGTAAAAGGTGGTATTGACGATTACTGCGTTACGGGCGAGATTGATATCCAGGCACTTCGCGAATTCCAGTCTAGGTTTCGCTCTCCCCCTGCCCCATTCAAACCTGTACCGGATGGATTTGAGGATGCAATTGCACATGAAAGAAAGGTTCTGCCTACTGCATAGCCCCCCTACCCCAAATCCCGTTGCCGCATATGCCCCACCAGCGCGCTATCCATGGTGCGCGTATGCAGTTCAAACCAGCCCGGCAACTGCTCGCGCACGTAAGCGCGCGCCATCATCGGTCGTCCAACACGCACCCGCTTTTCGAGCTGGTTCATTTCACCGATCACCCGACCATGTTCGGCACAGTGTTCGGCAATCGCCGGAAAGCCGCTTTTGACCATCAGCGCTTCTTCGCGGGCGAAATGCTCGCGCGTGTGCTCCAGCAGGCGGGCGAATTCGTCGGCGAATTCGTCGCTGGGGACGCTGTCGAGCCGGTTGATGAGTTCGACAAAGCTCTGGTGCAGGTCGTCGATGTCGCTACGGGCGAGGAATAGCTCACCGCCCTCGTGCACACGTTCGGGGTTGAATAACGCTGGTTTTGCAGTCTGGCTCATTAGAATTGGCGCACCTTGATGTCGAGGATCTTGATTCGGTAAGCAATTTGGCGCGGGGTCATGTCGAGCAGGCGGGCGGCCTTGGCCTGCACCCAGCCGGATTGCTCCAGCGCGGCGATCACCCGTTCGCGCTCGTCCATGTCGGGATCGTCGAGCTCCGGCATGGCGTTGTGGCGTTCGCTGGCCAAGGCGCTAGTCGGTGATCTAGTCAGGGAGCTGGACGGGGTACTGGGTGCTGCACCGCGCCCCATGCCCTCTTCCATTCCGGTCATCAGCACCTGCTCGCGGTCAATCACGCCGCTGTCGCACATTACGGCGGCGCGCTCCAGGCAGTTTTCCAGCTCGCGCACATTGCCCGGCCAGTCATGATGTTGCAGCACGCGCAAGGCGCTTTCGGTGATTTTCAGCTCGCGTCCCTGACCGCGCCCGATCTTGCCGATCAGAAAATGCGCGATTTCCGGGATGTCTTCCATGCGCTCGCGCAGGGCGGGGACATGAATCGGCATGACATTGAGGCGGTAATACAGGTCTTCGCGGAATTTGCCGCTTTCCACATCGCTTTCCAGGTCGCGGTGGGTGGCGGCGATCACGCGCACATCGACCTTGATGGTGCGCGCACCGCCGATGCGTTCCAGCTCACCTTCCTGCAATACGCGCAGCAACTTGGCCTGAAAGGCGGGGGAAACCTCGCCGATCTCGTCGAGAAATAACGAACCGCCGTCGGCCTGCTCGAAACGCCCCTTGCGTTGCGCCACCGCACCGGTGAACGCGCCTTTTTCGTGACCGAACAGCTCGGATTCAAGCAGGCTTTCCGGCAAGGCGGCGCAGTTGATTTTGACGAAGGCTCCCGCCGCGCGCGGTGAGTTGTAGTGAATGGCGTGAGCGATCAGCTCCTTGCCGGTGCCGGTTTCGCCGCGAATCAGCACCGTGGTATTCCACTTCGCCACCTGGCGCACCTGATCGAACACGCGCTGCATTTTCTCGGCATGGCCGACGATATTGGAGAAACCAAACTGGCCGCGCACGGTGCGCCGCAGGTTGTCGCGCTCTTCGGTCAAATCGCGGCGTTCGCGCGCCACCTGATCGGCCAGACGCACGCTTTGCCCGATCAGGTTGGCCACCATTTCCATCAGGCGCACGCGCTCATCCAACATGCCATCAGCGGGTGTATCCGGCTGAGCGGCCAGCACGCCGACCAGCGTTCCGGCCAGACGAATGGGCACGCCGATAAAGGGCAGCCCTGCATCATAAAGGCGCAGGCGGTCGAGAAAACGCCGCTCGTCGGCCACACGTTCGAGCACCACCGCCTGACCGCGTTCGAGAATCAGCCCCACCACGCCCTCGCCGCGCTCGTAACGCACCGATTCGGCGCGGGACGAAGGCAGGCCATGCACCGCATGCACCCGCAGATCGCCTTCCGGCGTGGTCAGCGTGACCAGGCCGCGCGTCATGCCGCCCTCATCCAGCGCCTTGAGCACCTCACTGAGGGTGGATTGCAGATCCAGCGAGCGCGAAAGCACATGACTGACGCGGTACAGCGTTTCCAGCGCTTCGTCGAGAAACGCCATGCGCACCTCGGAGAGCGGCTTTGTCATGACGTCTCTCCTTCCTGTTCCAACACCGTCTCCGCGCTCGTCGTGGACACGGGTAAACCGACCCATACCCGGCATCCAGGCGCGTATTCATCGTCGATTTCCAGCCAGCCGCCATGCCCCATCGCCACATCCTGCGCCAGGGTCAGCCCCATGCCGACATGCCCACCGCCCGCGCGCCGGGTAGTGAAAAACGGCTCGAACACCTTGCGCCGCAATTCATGCGGAATGCCCGTGCCGCTGTCGCTGATACTGACAATCAGGGTTCCATCCTTGCGTTCGCTGGTCACGCGTAACTCGCGCAGAGGGCTGCGCGACTGACGTAGCGCATCAATGGCGTTCTGCATCAACTGTTTGAACATCTGACGCAACTGGGTCGCCCGCCCGCGTATCGGCGGCAGGGCATAGGCCGGTTGCCAGTCCACCACGATACCCTCGGCCAGGATCGACTCGGTCAGCAGAGCCAGTACTTCGCGCAGCAGCATATTCAGATTGAGCATGCTTTCATCTTCTGACATGGCCTCCGGCATACCCTGACGCAAGGTATCCAGCGCTGCCTGCCCGGTCTGCATGGCTTGCGTCAGCACACCGTTCAGCGCCTGCAAATCCCCTCCGGCCTGCTGCCGTGCCAACATGGCCGAAGCCGCACCGATCAGGTTGAGCGGTATCTGCATCTGGAAAATCGCCCCGGCAATCGCCTCACGCAACTGTTGCAGGCGCTCGCTTTCGGCCAGCACCGCGCGCAAGGCGTTCAAGCGCTCCTGCTCCTGCTGGCGGCGCGCTTGGGTAATATCGTTCATTGCCAGCAGCAAAAAGCTTTTCGCCTGCGGGTCGAAAAAGGCATCGGCGCTGGCATCTTCTTCCTCGAAGCAACGCACCGAACAGGCATACCAACGACTGGAGCCATCGGCGCGCTTCAGCTCGATCTCGCGCCCGGTCAGCCCCTCGCCCGGCGAACAGCCTGCGGGTGCAGACGGATCGAGCACCATGCCACTGGACGCGCGCAAGGCCTCCAGCACACGCAACGCAGGCTCGCCATCCCCAAGATCGGCAGCCATGTTTTTGTATTCGAGGTTGTCCAGCACCACGCGCTGTTCGGTATCCAGCAGCGCCAGCGCCATCGGCGCGGAATCCACCACCGTTTCCACCAGCAGCTTCTGGTTGCGCAGCTCGCGCACCAGACGATGTAAAGCAGTTACATCGCGGTGCATACCGAGGAAATACAGCGAGCCATCGGCCACATCAGTCACTGGCGAGATGGTCAAGTCAGCCAGGTAGCGCGTGCCATCCTTGCGTCGGTTGACCAAACGCCCGCTCCACGGCCTGCGCGCCACCAGACTCGACCACATCTCCCGGTACACCTGCGGCGGAGTGTGCTTGTCAGAAAGAATCGACTCATTACGCCCCAAGGTCTCGTCCAGACCGTAGCCTGTGACCTCGCAAAAGGCCGCATTCACATAGAGGATTTTCGCCTCGGCATCGGTAATCGAAATCGCCACCGAAGACTGCTCGACCGCCGCCAAAAACACCCCGGTCGGAAAGCGCTTGGTCATTTTTTCCAGCTTAGCCATACCCACTCCGTCATCCTGCCTGCCTGTGTACCGGTCATTCTGCCCGCACTTATGGAAAATGCCATGCAATTTTTAGGCCTTTTATGACGTGACGGATGGTTGGGCTGATTTTGAAAGGGGGGTTTGGCGCGTGAGCGTGACCAGCAGCGCAGCTTTTTTTATCGTTCCCACGCTCCAGCGTGGAACGCAATGCCTTGCCGCTCCAGCGGCGCGTTATGGATGCGGCACGACGCCGGAGCGTCTAGGGCTGCATTCCCACGCTGGAGCGTGGGAACGATGAAAAGGGGTGGTTTGGCCTGTGGAAGCTGGGTAAAAGCGCCATGGATGGCGCGCCGTGGTTTTCCCTCCCCCTTGACCGCGCCGTGACCGGCGTGGACAGCGGAGGGTCAAACCGCATGGATGCGGTTTGAGGCCTGTCGGGGCAAGAATGCCCCGTTCAGGCCGACCCTTCGATGGCCATGTCGGGCACGGGAACCCCGCAGGGGCGTGGTCTCGGGGGCGTGTACCCGGCTTCCACAAGGCCAGTCCACGCCGGCTTCAAAGAGGACGGAAAAGGCCTACCACTCGCTATGACGAGTCCACCAAACCCTAGCCCCTCAAGCCACTTAGGCACCCGAGATAACCCAATACCTTTGTCGCAAAACCGACAATGAACACAAATCCACCACATCCGCCCCTACTCACCCACACAAGCCAAAAAGGATCTATACCCACCCAACTAACTGTTATACAAAATCTTTTTAATGACCCAATGAATACAGGGACACTTGGTATAAGAAATGCTTCACTAGGGAAAAATTCGAGCGGAACACACAAAATGAGCGAATACCTGCTGCTGTTGCTTGGCACCGCCCTGGTGAACAACGTGGTGCTGGTGAAGTTTCTCGGCCTCTGCCCGTTTATGGGGGTGTCGAAAAAAATCGACAGCGCCATCGGCATGTCGCTGGCCACCACCTTCGTGCTCACCCTGGCTACTGCCACGACCTGGATGCTGGAGCACTGGCTGCTCGAACCCTTTGGCATCGAATACCTGCGCACCCTGGCCTTCATTCTGGTGATCGCCGCCTCCGTGCAGTTTACCGAAATGGTGATCCGCAAGAGCGCCCCTGCACTTTATCAGGTGCTTGGCATCTACCTACCGCTGATTACCACCAACTGCGCGGTGCTTGGCGTGGCGCTGCTCACGGCGATGGAAGGCGGTAGTTTCCTGCACACTCTGCTGTACGGCTTCGGTTCGGCGCTGGGCTTTTCGCTGGCGCTGGTGATGTTCGCTGGCCTGCGCGAACGCATGGCGCTGGCGCAGGTTCCGGCCACGTTTGCCGGTGCGCCGATCGGGTTTATCGCCGCTGGACTGTTGTCGCTGGCCTTTATGGGTTTTGCCGGTCTAAAGATCGCCTGAGCGGAGGATACGCCTTGGTTTTGAATTGGATTGTAGGTGCGAATTCATTCGCACAAACGCGCCTGAATTGTGCGAATGAATTCGCACCTACGCATTTTGTATATCAACGCTCAGTCCATCCGTGCGAGCGTAAACAGGTTCTAGGGAGGCTACTCACATGATCGCCGTCATCAGCTTGACCGCCCTTGGAGTCGCACTGGGTCTCGGACTCGGTCTCGCCGCGCGCTTTCTGCGCGTCGAACAGGACGATGGCCTGGCCAGTGAAATCGAGGCCATGCTGCCCGGTTCGCAATGCGGCCAGTGTGGCTTTCCCGGTTGCGGCCCCGCCGCCGCTGCGCTGGCCAGCGGTAACGCGCCGGTCACCCTCTGCCCGCCCGGTGGCAGCGCGCTGGTGCGCCAGTTGGCCGACAAGCTGGGCGTGGAGGCCGTAACCTCGGGTATGAAAGAGAGCGTGCCGATGCTGGCAGTCGTGGAAGAGGAGCTGTGCATCGGCTGCACCAAGTGCTTCCGCGTCTGTCCGACCGATGCCATCGTCGGCGCGCCCAAGCAGATTCATAACGTGTTGCGCGAAGCCTGCACCGGCTGCGGCAAGTGCGTGGATGTATGCCCGACCATGGCGGTGAACATGACGCCAATGCCCGTGACGCTGCAATCCTGGATCTGGCACAAGCCAGCCGTCGCAGCGTGATGCCGTGGCGAACGAGAGCCGAAATGTCATGAACATACTCAATCACCCTATCATCCGACGCACCATGGTGCGCTGGGGCGTACACCCCGATGCGCGCAAGCAGGCCACCTCACCGCAAGATATTGAGCGCCTGCCCCTGCCCGCCATATTGCACATTCCGCTGCTGCAACACAGCGGCGCCCCGGCCAAGCCGGTGGTCAGCGTCGGCCAACATGTGCTCAAGGGTGAGCTGCTCGGCGCGCGCCAGGGCAATATCAGCGCCCCGGTGCATGCGCCAACCTCGGGTACGGTGGTCGCCATCAGCGACTACCCTGCGCCGCACCCGTCCGGTCTGGGCGTACTCAGCGTCTCGCTGGAGCCAGACGGCGAAGATCGCTGGATCGAATGCGCCGAAACCGATCCCTTCAGCCTGACCCCGGCGCAGATCGCCGAACGCGTGTCCGCCGCCGGGGTGGTCGGCATGGGCGGGGCGACCTTCCCCTCTTCGGTGAAAATGCTACTCGGGCAGCGTTCACAGGTGCATACCCTGCTGGTCAACGGTTCGGAGTGCGAGCCTTACTTGAGCTGCGATGACCGCTTGATGCGCGAGCGCGCCGCCAAGATCATCGAAGGCATCCGCATCGTGCTGCACGCTGTGGGTGCAAAAAAAGCGCTGTGTGGCATCGAAAACAACAAACCGGCGGCGATTGAAGCCATGCGCCGGGCAGCGGCAGAGGTGCCCGCCATTGAAGTGATCGCCCTGCCTACGCGCTATCCGATGGGCTCGGATCGGCAGTTGATCCATGTGCTCACCGGGCAGGAAGTGCCCAGCGATGGACGCAGCGCCGATGTCGGCGTGCTGGTGCACAACGTCGGAACCCTGTACGCCATTCAGCAGGCCGTGCGCTTTGGCCGCCCGCTGATTTCGCGCGTGGTCACCGTAGCGGGCGGCGCCGTTGCCCGTCCGCGTAACCTCGAAGTGCTGCTCGGCACACCGGCACGCCTGCTGGTCGAACATTGCGGCGGTCTGCGCGAAACCCCGGCACGCCTGCTGATGGGCGGGCCGATGATGGGGCTGCAACTGCCTTCGCTGGATGCACCGATCATCAAGGGCAGCAGCGGCATTCTTGCCCTCGGCGCGCATGAAATCGCCAAGGAACAACCCTCGCCCTGCATCCGCTGCGGTCAGTGCGTATCCGCCTGCCCGATGAACCTGATGCCGTTTGAAATGTCGGCCAATATCCGCGTCGGCGAGCTGGACGCGGTGCAGGGGCTGAAAGACTGTATTAGCTGCGGCTCGTGCAGCTACGTTTGCCCGGCGCATATCCCGCTATCGCACTACTTTGACTATGCCAAGGGCGAGCTGACCGTCCGCGAGCGCGGCAAGCTGCGTCAGGAATCCATCCGCCAGCTCACTAGCGCGCGCAAAACGCGTCTCGAACAGGAAGCGCGCGAAAAAGCCGAAGCCGCCGCTCGCCGCAAGGCTGAACGCGAACGCGCCAAGGCCACCGCCGCTCAAGGAAAAGCATCATGATCCACGCCAGCCACGCGCCGCACGCGCACGCCCCCACCAGCATCTCCCGCGTCATGTGGTTGGTGATCGCCGCCCTGGTTCCGGCCACCCTATTCTCCATCTGGCTGAATGGCTGGCCGGCGCTACTGCTGTGGGCGGTCACCGTCGGCAGTGCGGTATTTGCCGAATTTTTCTGCCTGCGCCTGGCACAACGCCCGGCTGCCCCCGTGCTTTCCGACGGTAGCGCCGTGCTCACCGGCTGGCTGCTTGCCCTCAGCCTGCCCGCCTGGGCACCGTGGTGGATCGGCGCGCTGGGTGCATTCTTCGCCATTGTGGTGGTAAAACAAGTGTTCGGCGGCCTGGGACAAAACCTGTTCAACCCGGCCATGGCCGCGCGCGTGATGCTGCTGATCGCCTTCCCGGTCGAGTTGACCACCTGGGTGCAGCCTGCGCCGCTGTTCTCCGCCGATGCGCTGAGCCTGTCGCAATCCTTCGCCCTGACCTTTCTCGGTCAGATGCCTTCGTCATTCGATGCCCTCAGCGGCGCAACCACCCTCGGCCATATCAAGACCGAGCTGACGCGCGACATCAGTGTCGTCCAGGCGCTGGCTGGGCATGGTCAGTCGATGAGCGCCAGCCTGTTCGGTCTGCATGGTGGCAGTCTGGGTGAAACCGCCGCCATGTTGCTGGCGGCAGGCGGCCTCGCCCTGATCGCCCTGCGCGTTATCAGCTGGCATATCCCGCTGGCCGTGCTGGCCGGGGTTGCCCTGCCCGCCCTGCTGCTGCATGCACATGACCCGGCACGCTATCTCGATGCCACCACCCACCTGCTCAGCGGCGGCTTGATTCTCGGCGCATTCTTTATCGCTACCGACCCGGTCACCTCGCCGGGCACACCGCGCGGTCAGTTGATCTTTGGTTTCGGTATCGGCCTGCTTACCTGGCTGATCCGCACCTACGGCGGCTACCCGGAAGCCGTGGCCTTCGCCGTTATCCTGATGAATGCACTTACCCCGGTGATCGACCGTTATGTGCGACCACGCATTTACGGCCATGCCAGCAAGGCTGCGAGCAAAAAGGGAGCCGCATCATGAAGCTGAAAATCTCCGAGCTGCGCGACACTCTCGGCTACCAGATCGCCCTGCTCGGCGTGGTCGCCCTGCTTGCCAGCCTGCTGCTGACCCAAGCCAGCATTCTCACCCGCGCTGACATTGCCGCCGCCGAAGCGCGTGACCTTCAAGTCTCCCTCGCGCAAGTACTGCCCGAAGGCTCGTTCGACAATGCGCTGGCCGAAGACACCCTGCTGCTCGACAGCCCACAGGGGCAAGTCAAGGTATTCCGCGCCCGCCTCAAGGGCAAAGTCACCGCCGTGGTGATGAAACTCAGCCCCATCGGCTACGCCGGGCCGATTGACCTGGTCGTGGGTATGGATGCCGACGGCAAGGTACTCGGCGTGCGCGTGCTCAAACACAAGGAAACCCCAGGACTGGCCGACCAGATCGAAACCAGCAAAGGGCGCTGGATTTTTTCCTTCGACGGCAAAAGTCTGAATGACCCCTCGCCGAAAGACTGGGCGGTGAAGAAAGACGGCGGCGTGTTCGACCAATTCACCGGTGCCACCATCACCCCGCGCGCCATTGTCGGCGCGCTGAAACGCGGGCTGGAGCTGTTCACCAAGGAACATGAGCGCCTGTTTGACTCCGCCGCAACGCAACGCGCAGAAGGAGATACGAAATGAACTACCTGCAAATCACCCGCGACGGCCTGTGGGACAAAAACGTGGTTTTCACCCAGATGCTGGCGCTCTGCCCGGCGCTGGCCGTCACCAGCACCGCCACCAACGGCCTGGGCATGGGACTGGCCACCACCGCCGTGCTGCTCGGTGCCAACGTGCTGATCGCCGCACTGCGCCACCTGATCAGCCCGGACGTGCGCATCCCGGTATTCATCGTCCTGATCGCCACCCTGGTCACCCTGGTGGACATGGCTCTCAACGCCTGGCTACACGAGCTGTACAAAGTCTTGGGGCTGTTCATCGCCCTGATCGTGGTCAACTGCGCCATTCTCGGTCGCGCCGAATCCTTCGCCTCGAAAAACCCGGTCGCCGCTTCGGCGCTGGACGGCCTGATGATGGGGCTGGGTTTCACCCTCGCCCTGATCGCCATCGGCGGCACGCGCGAAATCCTCGGCAGCGGCACCCTGTTCAAGGATGCCCACCTGCTGCTCGGCGAAGCCTTCAGCTTTCTTGAACTGACCCTGATCCCCGGTTACAAGGGCTTTCTGCTGATGATCCTGCCGCCCGGCGGCTTCCTCGCCGTCGGCTTCCTTCTCGCCGTCAAGCGCATCATCGACCAACGCAGCGCACGCCGGGCGCAGGAAGCCGCAAGCGTAGCAGCGCCCGTAACGGCTTGATGAATATGGAGATGAAGCGATGCAAATAAGCGTCACCTACAGCGAACCCGATCAACAAGTCTGGCTGCGCCTCGACGTCCCCGAGGATGCCACCGTCGAAGACGCCATCCAGCGCTCACGCATCCTCGAACAATTCCCGCACCTTGATCTTGCCGCGCAAAAAATCGGCATCTTTGGCAAACCGATCAAGCTCGACAGCCCATTGCAACCCGGCGACCGGGTGGAAATTTACCGCGCCATCATCTGCGACCCCACCACCGTGCCGCGACGCGATGCAGACAATGATGATGATTAGACTGGCGCAATATTGATCCGGTCAGCGTTATCCGTGATTGTCCACCGGGTCGTAGGGTGCGCCGTGCGCACCTTTTAACCCATCGGTGCGCATGGCGCACTCTACGCATTCCTGGATTCATCGTGCCGGATGTACAGCCTGCCCAGGCCAGATAAAAAGGGCGAAGCAGAATCTGCTTCGCCCTCAATGATGGGTAGCACCTAAGCGAGCTGAATGCTTACTTCGCCGCCCCAAACGCCGCCGCAACAATCGCCTTGGCTTCGTCCTGAATTTCCTTCAAATGCGCCTCGCCCTTGAAGCTTTCCGCATAGATTTTGTAAACATCTTCGGTGCCTGAGGGCCGCGCCGCGAACCAACCGTTGTCGGTGGTGACTTTCAAACCGCCGATTTCAGCATTGTTGCCCGGCGCGCGGGTGAGCTTGGCGGTGATTGGGTCGCCGGCCAGCGTTTCAGCAGTGACCTGCTCCGGGCTGAGTTTGGACAGAATCTGCTTTTGTTCACGGCTGGCAGCAGCATCCACGCGGTCGAAAATTGGATTGCCGTGGCGCTCGGTAAGTTTTTTGTAATACACGCCGGGATCCTCACCGGTTTTAGCGGTGATTTCGGCGGCCAACAGGTTGACGATAATGCCGTCTTTGTCGGTACTCCAGGCCGTGCCATCCATGCGCAGGAAGGATGCGCCTGCGGATTCTTCGCCACCAAAACCGCAATGACCGTTTACCAGGCCATCCACAAACCACTTGAAGCCAACCGGAACTTCACGCAGGCCACGATGCAGGTCTTGCGCCACGCGATCGATCATCGAGCTGGACACCAGGGTTTTGCCGATGTAGGCATTGGCTGACCAGTGCGGGCGATGACGGAACAGGTAGTCGATGCACACGCTGAGGAAATGATTCGAGTTCATCAGCCCGCTGCTTGGGGTGACGATGCCGTGGCGGTCGGCGTCGGTGTCGTTGCCAAAGGCAATATCGTATTGATCTTTCAGGCGAATCAATCCAGCCATGGCATAGGGTGAGGAGCAGTCCATGCGAATCTTGCCGTCGTGGTCGAGGGTCATGAAAGCAAAGCGCGGGTCGATATCCTTGTTTACCACATCGATATTCAGGCCGTAGGCTTCGGCAATCGGCGCCCAGTAAGGCAAGCCAGCGCCACCCATCGGATCGACGCCGATTTTGAGTCCGGCGGCGCGGATGGCTTCCATATCCACCACGTTTTTCAGGTCATCAACATAGGGTTGGATGAATTCATAGGTCTGGGTGGTGGGCAGTGCGAGCGCTTTGGCAAGCGGAATGCGCTTCACGCCTTTGAGGTCATGATTGAGCAGCTCATTGGCGCGCGCCTGAATCACGCGGGTCACATCCACGTCCGCCGGGCCGCCGTTGGTGGCGTTGTATTTGAAACCGCCATCGGTGGGCGGATTGTGCGACGGGGTAATCACCACCCCATCCGCTAGATGCGCGCTGCGCCCCTTGTTGTGCGTGAGGATGGCATGAGAAATCACCGGCGTGGGAACCAGCGGCTCGCCCGCCGGAATGCGCAGCTCAATACCATGCGCGGCAAAAACTTCAATCGCGGTATAAAAGGCCGGGGTGGACAGCGCATGAGAATCCAGACCGATGAACAAGGGCCCGGTAATGTCGTGATCTTTACGGTATTCGGCCAGTGCCTGGCAGGTGGCCAGAATGTGATCTTCGTTGAAGCTGTGTTTGGTGCTGCAGCCGCGATGCCCGGACGTACCAAACGCCACCCACTGCGCCAGATTGTCCGGGTCGGGGTGTTGGGTGTAATAGGCAGAAACGAGGTCGGGAATATTGGTGAGTACGTCGCGTGGGGCGGGTTGTCCGGCGAGTGGGTGCAATGCCATCGTGTTATGTCTCGTTCGTGGGTGGATATTAAGAGGTGCGTCAGGCTAACGGCGCAAGATTACCGCTTGATGGATGTTCTGCACAGAGCGCATAGCCGTGGGCACAAGCTATCAGGACAGACGACGGTGCGGGTCAGAATCAGTCATGAGCTGCCGCGCTCGGTGGTGGATTAAGCCATTCGCCAACATCAATCCCATGGTCACGATAATGACCGACAATCCTGCATGCAAGATCGTAACGCAGCTCAGCATCCTCGACCGAGCAGAGCAAGGCTGAAAGTGCCCCTCGTGCTTCGGGTCGTGCGGCAATCTCCTGTGCATACTGCGCGTAACGCGCCTGACCCGCGGCATGATCGAGCTTCATGCGCAAAGCCAGCAGGAGACGCTGCGAGAAAACGGTTGAAGCCTTATCCATCAACAACTCAACTGCCTCGGCGGTTCGTCCCTGTTGATCGAGATTCTGAGCTAGCGCCTGCAACAAAACGGGATGATCCGGCATTGTTTGCATGGCTGCGCGCAGCAACGCCTCGCCTTGCGCCCGCTCGCCCAGAACCAGGCGAAGGTTAGCCATGCACACATGAAACGCGGGATTCTTCGGATTACGCTGGATCGCCTGGGCGTAATAATGCTCCGCACCCACAAAATCGAAATCAGCCTCCCTGCACTGCCCCAACAACATGTAAACATACGGCGCGGTATGACCGCACAACAGCAAGCGCACAAACGCCTGCTCAGCCGCCTCTACATGCCCTCTGAGCAAAAGCGCACGCCCGAGCTTTTCCCAGTGATTGGCGGAAAAGCGCGCCTCGGACTCGACGCGAGCCAACACGTGCGCACTATCCAGGGGTCGAGCAGTCTTCTTCTGGATGCGCTCAAGCAACGCATCCAGATGATTATCGTCGTGCTCCTGAATGACTGGCGCTTTTGCCACAGCGCAAGGTTCGACAACCGTTTGCAACCACGCGCTCAGCTGAGCATCCGCAGCCGTCGGCTGCATCCAGAGCGCATTTTCGTCTTGCGCACGATGGTGCGCCTTATCCACGAGCGCCTGCCACATGTCCTCCAGTTCCTTAAGCAAGTCCTCACTCAAAGGGCGGCGCAAGGCAGGATCGACCTGAGAGTGACTCAAACCAGAGCGCAAAGGACTGGTTTTCTCAGTATCAAGATGCAGCCCAAAATGCGCGTTGACCACCTCGATCAAAGGCAGGCCGGACAGAATGGACTGATGTGTGACGATCAGAACCTGCCCCGGGCAGGACTCAATATGCTCCAGAATGCTGCGGTAATAGGCCAACCACATGCGAGCCGCCAACTCCGGCTCATGCCAGAAAGAAGCATGGACACCGCCATCCGGAAGAGCTTCCGCAAAGGCTAGCACCTGAGAATGCCGTCGCAATAAGGACTCAACACTCCCCGCCCAATGACGCAACACCACCAAGTAGCGACCACCTTCGCCAAGCGCTTGGCGCCAGGCAGGTAAAAACAGGCACACACGCGGATCCTTGGCTCCCCAGGGCGTTTCATCCTGGCGCGAACGCAAGTCAATATAGCGCTGCATCAAGTCCATCCGCTCACATGGGTCAAAGATCAACTCGCCATGAAAACACCAGTCTGTTCCCTGCTTGGCCAGCAGCCGATCATGCAGGCTAACAAAGGGCACGCTTTCAAAATGACCATCCGGATTGGAAAAATGCGCCGGATAAAGATATTGACCCATGCTCATCCCGGACTGGTGCAACCAGTTCGAAACCAGAGAGGTCAGACTGCGATGAAAGCCGACCACAATTAAACCTGTGAAAACATTGGACATGACGCTTGACCTTTGAACAGCCGCCGACGGCTCGTGGTGAAAAAAACGGTTTATCCCGAAAACCTTGAAGGGTAAGGGGGCTAGCAGAGAGCCAGGATATAACAGCAGCTTATCCTGTCGGACTTGAAAACTGCGTGGCCTTGAACAGACCACGCATCTGCGCATTTCAACCCTAGGCATGTGGGCGGGATAAATACAATTTCAAAAGGAAGATCAAAGAGCTTCAGCAGGCTGTCAGGACAACAGAGGCAAGCCTAATTCCTGAAGAAAAGCATTGTGCCTGTCCTTTGCTTTCGTGATCTCCTGCTCAATCGCCATCAACTGCTGGTGAACCGCCTGTAAATCGATTTCTTCTTCCGCCTGCGCCGTGCTGATGTAGCGCGAGATATTGAGGTTGAAACCTTCTTTCTCGATGCGCTCCATCGACACCCGGAGGGAATAGCGCTCTTCCTCGGTACGGTGCTGGTAAGTATCGACGATCTTCTGGATGTGCTCCGGCAGCAAGCGGTTCTGGCGCTTGCCTTTCTCGAAGTGTTCGGCGGCGTTGATAAACAGCACATCGTCCGGCTTCTTGCACTTTTTCAACACCAGAATGCACACCGGGATACCGGTCGAAAAGAACAGGTTGGCGGGCAAGCCAATCACCGTGTCGATGTGGCCGTCCTTGAGTAATTTGGTGCGGATGCGCTCTTCGGCACCACCCCGGAACAGCACCCCGTGTGGCAGGATGATGGCCATCGTGCCTTCAGGGGCGAGGAAGTGAAAGCCGTGCAGCAGGAAGGCAAAATCCGCCGCCGACTTGGGCGCCAATCCGCCGTAGCCCTTGAACCGGAAATCATCGGCCATTGCCTCGCTGGGTTCCCAGCGCAGGCTGAACGGCGGATTGGCTACCACCGCGTCGAACTGCAGTTTTTTGGCTGGGTTGGCCTCGCGCAGCTCATCCCACTCGTTGAACAGCGTGTCGCCGTGAAAGATTTCGAATTCCGTATCCTTCACCCCGTGCAGCAACATGTTCATGCGCGCCAGGTTGTAGGTGGTGATATTGGATTCCTGCCCGTAAATCTTGCCGATGCCGTGCGCGCCCATCTTCTTGCGCACGTTCAAAAGCAATGAACCCGAGCCGCAGGCGAAATCCAGCACCTTGTCGAGCCGCTGCTTGGAGCCTGTGGTTGGGTCTTGCCCGTCCAGCGTCACGATCTCGGAAAGAATCTGCGAAATCGGCTGCGGCGTATAAAACTCGCCTGCCTTCTTGCCGGAGCCAGCGGCGAACTGGCCAATCAGGTATTCATAGGCATCGCCCAGCACATCGCTGTTAGTCGAGAACTTGGCCAGCCCCTCGGCAATTTTGGTGACGATGGTGCACAGCTTGGCATTTCGGTCGGTAGCGGTTTTGCCCAGTTTTTCCGAGTTGAGATTGATCTCCGAAAACAGACCGGCAAAGGTGCTCTGAAACGACTCATTCTCGATGTACTTGAAGCCATCCACCAGCGTGCTGAGCAGTTCTTTGTGCTGGACGCGCGCCATTTCGGCAAAGCTGTGCCACAAATAGTGCGGCTCGATGACGTAGTGCGCCTTGCGTCGCATCTGCGCCTCAAATTCCACTACGTCGGCCGCGTTCTGCTCATACCAGACCGCCAGCGGGGTACGCGGATCGCCATCGGGCAGTTTTGGATAATCGCCGCCTAGCTCCTTTTGCGCTGCCGTCTCGTAGTTGTCCGAGAGATAGCGCAGGAACAGGAAGGACAGCATGTAGTCGCGGAAATCGTCCGCATCCATCTTTCCACGCAATTGGTCGGCAATACCCCACAGGGTGTCGCCCAGTTTTTTCTGGTCTTGTTCGGTCATTCCTTGTTTTCCTTGCAGCTCTTTTCTTCAACTTGTTCTTCCAGAGCGTGCCGGTCGCGCTCCAGTTCCTCGCGCAGTTCGTCCTCGCTGGGCAGCACCAGCCGGTATTTGCTGGCGAACAGCTGTTCGCTCTCGTGCAATACAGAGTAACGCGCCACCGATTGATCCTTGTTGCCGCATAGCAGGATACCCACCGTCGGGTTATCGCCTTCGCCCCGTCGCAGGTCGTCGTACATGCGCACATACATATCCATCTGCCCGACATCCTGATGCGTCAGTTCGCCGGTTTTCAGATCAATCAGCACAAAGCACTTGAGCAGGTAGTTGTAAAACACCAGGTCGATATAAAAATCCTTGCTCTCGGTGCTGATACGCTGCTGGCGCGCCACAAACGCAAAACCCTTGCCAAGTTCCAGCAAAAAATCCTGCAACTTGTCCATCAAGGCCTGTTCGAGACTGGATTCCAGCAACTTGCCAGCATTCGGCAAACCGAGAAACTCCAGCATCACCGGATCGCGGACAAAGGCGCGGGGAGAACGCTCCAGCGGGGCCAGATTTTCCCTGGCCTCGGCCTCCACAGCGGCCTTGTCCTGACTTAACAGCAAGCGCTCGTAATACAGCGTGCCGATCTGCCTTTCCAAGGCCCGCGAACTCCAGTTTTGTGCTGCCGCTTCCAGCATGTACCACAAGCGTGCTTCCTCGCTCTCCACGCGGGTCAATACGCGATAGTGGGTCCAGCTCAATTCGTGACGCAGTGCGTCACATTTTGGAAATGCTTGATAAAACAGTCGCATGTAACGCAAATTCGAGGCGTCAAAACCTTTGCCAAACTCCTGAGACAAAACCTGTCCCAATTGCGGCAGCAAGCGTTTGCCATACGCAGCCCGAGCCTGACCACCCTGTTCGAACTCCACGATATGCCGACCGATTTGCCAACAGGTCTGTACCTGCACCTGGTCAACATGGCGCAGCACCAGCTGGCGGGCTTGGGCGATCAGGCCGCGCAGGGCATTCAGCAGAGGCGGTAACGCTGAGTCTTTCGGGGCGTGAACGTTCAGATCAGTCATGGCAATTTCCTCTCTTGCCGCGAACCAACAAGCAATCCTTGTGCGTTGCTTGGGGCAAATCCAGATATGGGATTAAACGCAGGAGGCTCCCGCTCAAATCTCTACACGTCGTGTAGAGAATCGCCTGATCGGGGAAGGTCAGGTAGAACTGACGGTAGTTGTACAGGTTGGCATAAGAAAAACCCTTGCCAAAATCCGCCGTCAACGCCGCCGAGAGGTCTTCAATCAGGCAGGCGCCGTATTCGGCTTTGTGCTGCCCGCGCTGCTCCTCTTCAACAATCCGCCGACCAATCAGCCAGTAGGCTTCCACCATGGCGGCACTCACCGCCGAACGCGCCTTGCTCCTCGCCTGTTCGAGGATGTTTTTGATGTCAGCGTGAAAGGTGGTCAATGTGCTCATTGGGTTGCCTCGTCATTCACACCACGTAGGCCGCCCTTGCAGAGGACGATCAATTTCGTGACGCCACGAAAATGGTCAAAAACCGCATGACCAGAGGCTGCGCAGGTTTCCATGGCGCGCTGGATAGCGCCTTTATTCCCCTCCTGCGGAGGGGTACGCCGTAGGCGGGGGGGGGTTGCTTTCAGGTCTCGCTGTGTCGTCACTTAACCACCCCGTCCGGCTTCGCCGTCCACCCCTCCAACGGAGGGGAAACCACCCCGCCCTTCGGGCACCCCTCCAACGGAGGGGAATAGCTGCCGTGTCAAGAAGTCCATCACGCCCGCCAGATTTTGTTTCACATCCACATCCAAAATGTGGATGACACACAGTCCCAAGCCCATTAAAAATGCGTCACGCTGCGCATCATATTCGGCTTTTTCATCATGGCTACTACCGTCAACTTCAAGCACCGCTTGTTTTTCGGCACAATAAAAATCAACGATGTAGTTGCCGATGATTTTCTGGCGATCAAAGTCCAGTCCTTTGAATTGCCCTCTTTTCAATTGATTCCACAGCAACACCTCCGACAAATTACCCGCCCGCCGCAATGCTTTCGCCTTTTCTTTCAATTGGGGGTTGTACGGTAAAGACAGATATTCTTTAGTGTGCCGCATCACAAATCCTCGTCGCATTATTCCCCTCCCCTGGAGGGGTGCCCCATAGGGGTGGGGTGGTTGCTTTCAGGTCTCGCTGTGTCGTCATAAAACCACCCCGTCAGGCTTCGCCTGCCACCCCTCCGACTGAGGGGAAACCACCCTGCCCTTCGGGCACCCCTCCAACGGAGGGGAATAGCTGCTGCATCAGCCCTTTTTTATGGGTCTTGAGCGCGGTGAGTTTTTGGGTTTGGGCGGTGATGAGGTCGTCGAGGGTGGCGAGGCAGTCGGCGATTTTTTGTTGTTCGGAGATGGATGGAAGCACAACTTGAATCTTCTGAACCACGATCAAGCTCATCCCCGCCTTCGTACCATTATCGGTTGATGCACGGAAAAGACGCTGCGACCTTTCTGACACTAAGAAATAGCTCACGAATTTACTACACACTTGCGATGCGTCGAAACGCACTAGCGCGATGTGCTGATTGATGTAAGCAGGAGACGGAACGCTTGCATCGACATAACCAATAATCCCGATATCAGCGGTGATGGAAATCAGCACATCGAACTCTTTGAGTTGTGTTCGCACTCCCTCGCTGGCTTCTTGCAGAAGCTTCACGAACTTCGTGTCAGTTAAGTCAAGATAAATAGATTCTCGTGTGAGATTTGTGATGCGAACGAAAAGGGAGCCTTGATTTGCGTAATAGGCAGCCCAACCACGCGAACCGCTGGTGACAAAGGGCTTCAAATCACCAATTTGCTTCTTGTCCCACTCCCCTGCATCCCGAAACTCGGGGAAGCGCAGTTTGGGCAGGGTTTCGCCTTCGACGGGGAAAAGCTGCTGCATCAGGCCTTTCTTGTGCGCCTTGAGGGCTTCGATTTTCTTGGCTTGGGCGGCGATGAGGTCGTCGAGGGAGGAAAGGCAGGCAGCGATTTTCCTTTGCTCCATTGGCAACGGCGCTGCACTGGGTACTTTTTCAATTACTTCTACAGACAGTCCCGGTTGTGCTTGCCCGGTAGCGAATCTATTCAGATTTAGCGTAACCAGCAGATGAAATAGCCAATCAACATTGGTTTCCTGTTTTGGGCTGACTACAACCGCATGCTCAGTAGCATGAAACCTTCCAATCGCTTGCCTGACGTTACCGCAAAGCGCTCCTTGGCGACCGATCAGCGGATATATCCCTTCGTGCGTGAAAGTTCTTGTATAGCCACGCAGCCCATTCCCACCGTAACAGGGATGCAAATTCTGTTCTGGCTTTTCGTTGATATCAGCACCTGATACAAACTGCCCGGCTTTCAGGTCGCAGAGTTCTTTAACAGTCTTGGATTTCCACGCGGGAGCATCCCGAAACTCCGGAAATCGCAACGCCGGCAACAGCCGCTTGCCCACCTTATTGCTCATACGCCTGCAACCCTGAAATCTCCCGCCCTTGCGCCAGCTTTTGCAGCAACGGCAGCAAATCCTTCATCAAGGCCAGTTCCTTCTTGCTGCGCTCTTTCCAGCCAAGGCCCAGCGGCGCGAGCAGGTCGCCCAGTTGTTCGCCGTCGAAGATCATGCGGGCCATGATGTGGTCGACGAAGGCTTGCAGCGTTTCCACCGCTAGCCCGTGGCTGTTGGCGATGGCGCGCAGTTGGCGGGTTTTCTGTTCGTTCTTGAAAGCCAGGTAGCCGTCGCGGATGCGTTGTTCGCTCCAGCCCTGGCCGGCTTGCAGGGTGTAGATGTAGGCCTTGAAGTCGTCGATGTCGTCGATGAACTTGGCGTCGGCGGCGATCAGGCCGATCAGTTCGTCACGGTTCATCTTTTGCTGTTCGGGCGCGCCCTGGTAATTGGTGATGAGCGCCATGATGTAGTCGTAGTCGATCACGGCGGAGGCGAAAAGGACGAACTCGAAATCGAGTTCTTGCACGACGCTGTTTTCGTCTTGCGTACCGCTGCCCTGCTGCAATTTGAGTTGCCGAGCGGTTTCAAGATAGGCGCCCCGGAAAGCCTTGAGCTGGTCGTCGGGCATCACGGCGGTGATGTTGGAGCGGTCGTCCTCGGTGAGGTCGGTGTATTGGTCGAGCTTGGTCTTGAGGCGCTGCACGTCCTTGAACAGGTTGATGAAGGCGGCGCGCGCTTCGTCGCCCTTGAGGTTGTCCACCTGATCCGGGGTATTGGAGAGGCCTTGCGAGGCCATGAACTGGTCGAGTTGGGTGACCGCTTCGTCGAATTGCTTGATGACCTGCGGCGCGGCGTCCACCAGCCAGATTTCACGGGCGCGCTCACCCTGTTCGCCGGAAAACAGCTTTATCGCTTCGTCGACCGCATCTTTCTGACTGCGGAAGTCGAGCACGTTGCCGTAGGGCTTGCTGTCGTTGAGGATACGGTTGGTACGCGAGAAGGCCTGGATCAGGCCGTGGTATTTGAGGTTCTTGTCGACGTACAGGCTGTTGAGGTACTTGGAATCGAAGCCGGTGAGCAGCATATCGACGACGATGACGAGGTCCACCTTCTGCACGTGCGGCAAATCCTGATTGGGGTATTGCTGGTCCTTGATGCGCTTTTGCACATCCTGATAGTAGAGATCGAACTCGCCGATGCTGTGGTTGGTGCCATAGCGGGCGTTGTAGTCGGCCATGATGGCTTTCAGAGCGGCCTTTTTCTTGTCCGGCTCGACCTGGTTGTCGGCTTGCTCCTGCGGCAGGTCTTCCTGAATTTGCTGCACGTCCTTGTCGCCTTCGGCTGGGGGCGAGAAGACGCAGGCGATGTTGAGCGGGCGGAATTCCGGGGCTGCCTCCAGACGCCTGGCCTGGGTTTCCTTGAACAGGCGGTGATACTCAATGGCGTGGTTGATGCTGGCGCAGGCCAGTACCGCGTTGAACTTGCGTCCGGCAGTGGCGATGTCGTGCTTGGCGAGGATGGCATCGACCACAGCCTGCTGTTTTACCTCGCCGGTGGCTTTGTCCTTGTCCTTGCCGTCAGCCTTGAAGTAGTCGATGTGGAATTGCAGGACGTTCTTGTCTTCAATGGCGTGGGTGATGGTGTAGGCGTGCAACTGCTTCTGGAAAACGTCTTCGGTGGTGACGTCGGTGGCCTGATCGCCTTCAATTTTTACCTTGCTGGCGTTGTCGCCAAAGATGGGCGTGCCGGTGAAGCCGAAGAGCTGCGCGTTCGGGAAGAAATCCTTGATCGCCTTGTGGTTGTCGCCAAACTGCGAGCGGTGGCATTCGTCAAAGATAAAGACGACGCGCTTATGGCGCAGCGGTTCCAGGCGTTCCTTGTATTTGCGCTTGTGGGTGCCGTCGAGGGCGATGCCCAGTTTCTGGATGGTGGTGACGATGACCTTGTCGGCATAGTCGGTGGACAGGAGCCGGCGGACCATCGTCTCGGTGTTGGTGTTTTCCTCGACGCAATTGGCCTGGAATTTGTTGAATTCCTCGCGGGTCTGGCGGTCGAGGTCCTTGCGGTCAACGACGAACAGGCATTTTTCAATATCCGGGTTGTCCTTGAGTAGCGTCGAGGTCTTGAACGAGGTGAGCGTCTTGCCACTGCCGGTGGTGTGCCAGATGTAGCCGTTGCCCCGGTTCTGGTGGATGCAATCGACAATGGCGCGCACCGCATAGATCTGGTACGGGCGCATGATCATGAGCTTCTGCTCGCTGGCCACCAGCACCATGTAGCGGCTGATCATTTCTCCCAGTGTGCATTTGGCGAGGAATTTCTCGGCGAAGGGGGCGATATGGTTGATCTTGTCGTTGCTCTCGTCGGCGAACTGGTAGATCGGCAGAAAGCGTTCGTCCGTGTCAAAGCTGAAATGGCGGGTGTTGTTGTTGGCGAAATACCAGGTCTTGTCCTGATTGCTGACGATGAAGAGCTGCATGAAGCACATCAGCGTGCGGGTGTAGCCGTTGCCGGGATCGTTCTTGTACTCGACAACCTGCTGCATCGCTCGACGTGGGTTGACGCCCAGGGTTTTGAGTTCGATCTGGACGACCGGCACGCCGTTGATGAGCAGCACCACGTCGTAACGATGATGGCTGTTGTCGCTGTTGATGCGGAGCTGGCTCACCACCTCATAGGTGTTCTTGCACCAGTCCTTGATGTTGACCAGGGTATAGAACAGGGGCGTGCCATCGTCGCGCTCAAAGCTGTTGATCTCGCGCAGATGTTTGGCGGCCGCGAACACGTCAGGGGTGACGATGGATTCCAGCAGGCTGGCAAATTCGCTGTCGGTAAGATGGACGCGGTTCAACGTCTCAAAGTGCTGGCGGAAGTTGTGCTCCAATGTGGCGCGGTCACGGATATCTGGGCGGTAGGTGTATTTGAGGTCGGCCAGCTTTTCGATCAGCGCATTTTCAATTTCGTGTTCGGTCATTGCAGACTCTCATGTTTTTTCTAGCGCGTACGGCGATCAGAAATGTATCACGTCTGCGTTGACTCGCCCGGAAACAGCTTTTCAGCCAGTTCATCCAGACTACGCAAATTGAAATCATCCAGAAACTGCCGCGTCGTCCCCAATGGCTCGGGGCGGCCTGGGGTTTCGCGCCGGCCTACGCTGTGAATCCAGCCGCGTTCGTGCAGGGTTTTAAGGATGCTTGGGTTGACCGCTACGCCGCGTATGGCTTCGATTTCGGCGCGGGTTATGGGTTGCTTCCAGGCGATCAAGGCCAGGGTTTCCAGCACTGCGCGCGAATAGCGTGGCGCTCGCTGCGGGTTGAGCTTGACCAGCCAGGGCGCAAAGCGGCTGCTGGCTTGCAGGCGTAGGCCGCTGGCGACTTCGACCAGTTCAATGCCGCGCTCGGCGTAGCTGGCTGCCAGCGTGTGCAAGGCCTGATCGAGCATGGCGGCGTCCACCTCATCGCCAAGCACCTCCGCCAGGCGCGCGCGTGAGACAGGTTCACCGGCGGCAAGTAACAAAGCTTCGACCAAGGCGGGAAGCGACTTCATGTGGGTTGTGCCGCCGCGATAAGAAACAAGCCGCTCTCTTCGCGTTCAACGTCGATGATTCCGGCTTTAAGCAGCTCCAGCAGAGCCAGAAAACTCATCACCACGCCGCGCCGCCCTTCTTCCGGACGCAGGATTTCCAGCAGGGACACCACGCCCTCTGCGACGTACTGCGCGATAAGCTCCATGCGCTCGCGCAGGCTGATGGCCTCGCGCTGGATGTGGTGGTGTTCGACCAGCGCGGCACGCTGCAAGACGCTGCGCAGGGCGCTCAGCAACTCGTCCATGCTGACCTTGGGCGGCTCGATGCAGCTATCCAACGCAGGCAAGCCAGCCGCCAGCGCAAAAACATCGCGCTCCAAGCGTGGCAACGCATCCAGGCGCAGGCTGGCCTCGCGCAGTTGTTCATAGTCTTGCAGGCGGCGCACCAGCTCCATGCGCGGGTCGGCCTCCTCCTCGCTCATGTGCGGCGGTCGCGGCAGCAGCATGCGTGATTTGATTTCCGCCAACCATGCCGCCATGGCCAGATATTCGGCGGCCAGCTCCAGTTTCAAGCCCTGCATGGTTTGAATATAACCCAGGTATTGGCGCGTGACTTCGGCAATCGGAATATCCAGGATATTGATGTTTTGCTTGCGGATTAAGTACAGCAATAAATCCAAAGGCCCCTGAAAGGCCTCCAACATAATCGCCAGCGCATCTGGCGGGATATATAAATCCTTGGGGAAATCCAGCAGAAACTGCTCACCGATGCGCGCCACGCTCTCGAATTCTGTCTCGATCAACGACGAGTTCAAGGCCATAGGAATCAAGGCCGTAGAAGTCAAGGCAACACAAACCCTGTCAACCACTGTGTCATGCCACCCAAAATCGGCCCCAGCACCGTCCACAGCACACCGCTAAACATTAGCGCCAGCAAAATCACGAAGCCAAACGGTTCGACCCGTGACACCTGCATCCCCATTTTTGGCGGCAGCAAACTGACCAGCACGCGCCCGCCGTCCAGCGGTGGAATCGGCAACAGGTTGAACAGCATCAACAAAAGATTGATGAACACTCCAGCCTGCCCCATCAACACCAGCGGCAGTGCCCAGTCGCCCATGCCCTGCCCGGCCATCCACTGCCCCAGTGCCATCATCAAGGCCCAAAACACGGCCATCGCAAAATTTGAAGCTGGCCCGGCCATGGCCACCCAGGCCATGTCGTAGCGTGGGTTGCGCAGGTTGCGCATGTCCACCGGCACCGGCTTGGCCCAGCCAAACACAAAGCCGCCCAGAAAAAAGGTCGCAATCGGCAAAACCACTGTACCCACCGGGTCGATATGCTTGAGCGGATTCAGCGACAAACGTCCAAGACTGGCCGCTGTATGATCGCCAAAAAAACGCGCGGCATAACCATGCGCCGCTTCATGCACGGTAATGGCAAACAGCACCGGCAAAATCCAGATGCTGAATTTTTGAATCAGATTAAAGTCCATTGCACCGCCTTCAGAAAATTAATCATTTTCGATCACACCCGCCGGAACCTCACCCAAACCACGGCGCACCAGCAACATGTCATCCCCTGCCATATCAATCACTGTGGTCGGTTGGTCGGCACAAAATCCCACATCCAGAATCAAATCCAGACGTTTGCCCACGCGGGATTTGATTTCCTCCGGGTCACACAAAGGTTCGCTGTCACCGGCAAGAATCAGGGTGCTGGAAAGCAATGGCTCACCCAAAACCTGCAATAAGGCCTGCGTTAACGGATGTTCGGGTACGCGCACGCCCACGGTTTTGCGCTTGGGGTGCTGCAAACGGCGCGGCGCCTCGCTACTGGCGGGCAGGATAAAGGTGTACGCTCCCGGCGTGTACTGACGCAGGAAACGATAAGCGATATTGTCCACTCGCGCATACACCGAAATCTCGGATAAATCGCGCACCATGAGGGTGAAAAAGTGCTTGTCATCCAGCCCACGAATGGAACGAATGCGCTCCATGGCATCTTTATCGCCCAGCGCACAGCCGAGCGCATAGCCCGAATCAGTCGGCAAGGCGATCACACCGCCACGCTGAATGCTTTCAACGGCTTGGGTGATTAGACGCGTCTGCGGGTTGTCTGGGTGAAGATTAAGAATGCGCGGCATGATCAAGTTCTGTCAGGAGTGGGAGAGTTATAAAAGCAGGACATAGTATGAGGGAAAGATGACCGCACCGCCCACTGCGTTTACCATAGCGCACTGTTTACCTTTCACGCGCCGCTCCCCCAGTTATGAAATTATTTTTCGACTTTCTACCCATCCTGCTGTTTTTTGTGGCCTACAAGACCTCCGGCATTTATGTGGCCACTGCTGTCGCCATTGCCGCCAGCCTGATCCTTGTCGCTTACACATGGTGGCGCAGCCGTAAAGTAGAGCCCATGCAACTGGTTTCACTTGGCCTGATTGTGGTGTTTGGTGGTGCCACGCTTTGGTTACAAAACCCGCTGTTCATCATGTGGAAGCCCAGCATTCTCTACATCCTATTCGCCGGAGCATTTCTGGGTAGCCAGTTTATCGGCGAAAAAACCCTGGTCGAACGCATGATGGGCGGCATGATGACGGCTCCCCAAGCCATCTGGCGACGAGTGAATGTCGCTTGGGTAAGCTTTTTTATCGTTCTCGCCGTGCTTAACCTATACGTCGCCTACAATTTTGATGAAGCCACTTGGGTTAATTTCAAACTATTTGGTCTTATGGGCATCACGCTGGTGTTCATGCTGGCACAAGGCTTGTGGTTGGCTAAACACGCCACCATGATCGACAACGCAGCCGAACCCGTTGCTGAAACACCCGCACCCAATAAGAAGCCATGAAAAGAGCCATAACTAAAGGGCAATAACGATGTGGTATATGATTTACGGCGTTGATAATGCCGCAAGCAGCGAAAAACGCAGCCAAGCTCGCCCAGCGCATTTGGCGCGTTTACAAACCTTACGCGATGCCGGGCGCTTACTGCTCGCAGGACCCTTGCCGCAAGTCATGGAGCCGGAAGCCATGGAACCCGGCAGCGCTCACATGGTCGGAAGCCTGATCCTTGCGGATTTTGCTTCGCTCGACGAGGCTCGCGCATGGGCAGCGGATGACCCGTATGCCCATGCGGGTGTGTATCGAGAAACACACATCCATCCGTGGAAGGGCGTGTTTATGCCCTCCCTTGATGGCAACCCAACTCAAGTAACCCTTTAACCAAAAGCTTTGATCTCACTTCAACCTAAGGATGTAACTGTATGAACCTGCTGAAAAAGCCTTTGATTCTTGCCATGACGGCCACCCTGCTGCTTGCCGGTTGTGGCCAAAACTCAACACCGGAAAAGGCTGCTAGCACCACAGCCGCTCCCGTTGAACAAAAAGACGTTTTGGCGATTGTGAATGGTGACACCATCACGGTTGAAGAATTCAACGCCATCAAACTGCAACTGCCACCGCAAGCTCAAGCCAGCGACGAACAGGTTCTCAATCAACTGATCGAACTCAAAGCCCTGGCACAAAAAGCCGAAGCCGATGGTCTGGCCAAAGAAGCTGCGATTCAATCTGAAATCGAGCGCGCCAAGGAAAGTATCCTGGCCAACCATCTGGTCAAGCGCATGATGAAAGACATGAAGTTCACCGATGAACAACTCAAGAAAGAATACGACGAGCTGGTCACCAAGTTGCCGAAAAAGCAGGAAATGAAGGCCGCGCACATCCTGGTTGAAAACGAAGAGCAAGCCAAAGAAATCCAAAAGAAGGTTAACGAAGGCGGCGACTTTGCTGAACTCGCCAAAGCCAACTCCATCGACCCAGGCTCCAAGGATCAAGGCGGCGACTTGGGTTGGTTTGAAGCTGGCATGATGGTTCCTGAGTTTTCCGCTGCGGCCGCCGCACTCAAGCCGGGCGAAACCACCAAGGAACCCGTCAAGTCGCAATTCGGCTGGCACATCATCAAACTGGAAGAAACCCGCGACGTTCCTCCGCCCGCATTTGAAGCAGTCAAGCCACAAGTCGAAAACATGATGCAGCAAAAGGCCGTCGAAAAACTGGTGAACGACACCCGTGCAGCGGCTAAAGTTGAAATCAAAAAGCCCGCCGAACCTGCTGCCAAGCCCGCTGAAGCCGCACCGGCTGCTGCACCTGCTGCAACCAAGTAATGAATGACTTCAGGACACCAGATCGGTACGCATAACGCGTCCACCGATCGCGTTCGGCAAGGATGCTGACTTATTCGTGTATTTAAACCAAGCCATTGAAGGTGACGCCCATGCAGCTCCCCATCACCAGTAACGATCTACGCAAAACCCTGCTCGGTGCCGAATTAACCGAACTGGAATGCAACACCCTCGCGCAGGTCTGCACCGTGCGCCACATTGCCAGCGGCGAAGTCCTGTTCCGTGAAGGCGAATCGCATCACGAGCTGTATGTCATTCTGGATGGTCGCCTTGCGGTCAACAAAGACAGCGGGCGTGGCTTTGCCGACACGCTGCACATTCTGGGTCAGGGCGACCTGGCGGGCGAATCCGGCTTTCTGGACGGCAAACCGCACTCTGCCACCCTGCGCGCCGTGGGCGATACCACCGTTCTCGCCCTGCACCGCGAAAACCTGGAACGCCTCATCAAAGATCATCCGTTCATGGTCTATCACGTCATGCGCGCCATCGTGCGCAGCATTCGCGGCATCATGGTACGCATGAACAGCCAATGCACCCAGATGACCCAGTACATCCAAAGTGGTAGCCGTTTTTAAGGCGCATTCAAATCAACATGATGTTTCTGCATATTATCCAAGCCACGCCCATAGGTGATTTCCGCGTTGATGTGACATTCAACGATGGCAAACACGGTATTGCTGACCTTTCCGAAGTCGTGCAGCGCGGCGTGTTCGCGCAACTGTCGAATCACGAAGAATTTGCCAAACTTTACGTAGACACCGAATTGGAAACCATCGTCTGGCCAAACGGCGCGGATTTGGCACCCGAATTTGTCTATTTTCAAGCCTTCAAAAATGACCCAAGCCTTGCGGAACAGTTTAAGGCTTGGGGTTACACCCATTGATATGACTCTGATGAGCAACGGGTTATGAAACCCAGCGCCTTCCTCTTTGACCTCGACGGCACGCTAGTTGATACCGCGCCGGATATGGCCGGAGCACTCAACCGTCTGCGTGCGGAAAACAACCTGCCTGCCCTGCCCTATGCGCTGATCCGACCGTGGGTTTCGCATGGTGCGGGCGCATTGGTCAGGCTGGGCTTTGGCGCGGATATTCAAGCCGAACGGCTTGATGTGCTGAAACAGCGTTACCTGGCCATTTACGCCGCAAACCTTTGCGTGGATAGCACGCTGTTCCCTGGCATGGCTGACGTGCTTAAAGCGCTCAGCAGCCAAGGGCGCAGCTGGGGCGTGGTCACCAACAAACCCGCCTTCCTCACTGAACCATTGCTGGCTGGGTTAGGGCTTACCACGCCCTGTATCGTCAGCGGCGATACCTTGCCCGTGAACAAACCCGACCCCGCACCGGTACGCCATGCCTGTGCCTTGCTCGGTTTGTCGGTCGAAGAGTGTGTGATGGTCGGCGACCACAAACGAGACATTGATGCCGCCCGCGCCGCAGGCAGCCCGTCGATTGCTGCCGCGTTTGGTTACATTCAAAGCGATGACAACCCACACGACTGGGGCGCGGATGCGGTGGTGCAGCATGCCGATGAGCTGCATCAATGGATTTAGTTTTTAGCGCCCTCTCCCCTCGCGGGGAGAGCTCAGCGAGGGGGGCGAAGCCGCTGGGGAGAGGGGGCTACGGTCTCGACTCTGCCTGCGTCACCACCCTCTCCCCAACCCTCCCCCGTCAAGGGGGAGGGGGAGAAACCGCGTTCAGCGAGATCGTAAACAGGCTCTTAAATCACTAACCCAGACTTACTTCATCGTGCCTAACCTCCAACTCACCCCCGAGCAGCAACTGATGCTCGTCGCCCTCGCCGCCTTTTGGCTTGGTGCATTACTCACATGGCTGATTTTGCGTGCCAGCAGCAAAGCTCTTGAAGCGCGACTTTCCGAACGCCTGCTGGCCGCCGAAGAAGAAATTGCGAAACAACTGGGCGAACGTCAGGCATTAAGCAGCGACAACCAACACCTGCGCGAGGCTCTAAACCAAGCCAGTCTTGAGCGCGCCATGCTGCATGAACGCGCCAGCCGCATTGCGCCCTTGGAACAAGAAACATCCGTTTTACGCAGCCAATTGGACGCCCTCGAACGCGAGCGCCGCACCCAAGGCGAGCGCGCGGCGGGTCTGTTGGCCGAACTTGAACCACTGCGCCTGCGCATGGAAAGCACCGAACGCAGCTTGCTTGAAACCACGCATGAGCGCGAGCGCAGCCGCGAAATGCTCGCCCAAAGCCAAACTCAACTCGCCGCCGAACGTGAGCAGGCACAAGAAAAGCTCACCCTATTACTCGAAGCCAAAACCCAGCTCAGCGAGCAATTCAAAGTGCTGGCGAATGAGATTCTGGAAGAAAAAACCCAGCGCTTTACCGAGCACAATCAAGCCCAGATTGGCCAACTTCTCAACCCATTACGCGATCGTCTGAGCGAATTCCAGAAAAAGGTGGAAGATAGTTACGGCCAGGAAGCGCGTGAACGCCACGCCCTACGTGAAGAACTCAAACGCCTGGCCGAAATGAACACCCGCCTCGGTCATGAGGCCGAAAGCCTGACCCGCGCACTCAAAGGCGAGCGCAAAACCCAGGGCATGTGGGGCGAAATGATCCTGGAAACCGTGCTAGAAAGCTCCGGCCTGCGCAAAGGCTTTGAATATGACACCCAAGTCAGCCTCGCCAACGCCGGCAGCCGCGCCCAGCCGGATGCACTGATTTACCTGCCGGAAAACCGCGTGGTGATCGTCGATGCCAAGGTCTCGCTTTCGGCCTATGAGCGCCACATCAACGACGATGATCCCGCTCAGAAAGCGCGCCATCTCAAAGATCATCTCACCGCCCTGCGCGCGCACATTGCCGGGCTGTCCGACAAGGCTTACGAGAACATTCCTGAGCTGCGTACCCTCGATTTCGTGGTGCTATTCGTGCCCATCGAACCTGCCTTGATGCTGGCGATGGAGCATGACAAAACCCTGTTTCAGGACGCACTCAAACGCAATATCGTCATGGTATCGCCCACCACCCTGCTCGCCGTGTTGCGCACCATTGCCCACGTTTGGCGGCAAGAACAACAAAACCAGAACGCGCAAGAAATTGCCCGTCAAGCTGGGGATTTGTACGACAAATTGGTCGGTTTTGTGGACGATATGCAGACGCTCGGCGGACGCATCGAACAGGCTGCAAAAAGCTATGAAACCGCGTTCAACAAACTCTCCAGCGGGCGCGGCAATGTGCTGAGTCGTGCGCAACGTTTGCACCGCCTTGGCGTGCAATCCACTAAAACCTTACCGGAAAACCTGATTCAGGCCGCGCTGGAAAGCGACGAGGAGCAAGCCCCATGAAAGACTCCGTTAAAGATGTCGCGCAGCGTTTCCCCCTCATGCGTTCCGCCTTGCCTAGCCCCGCACAATCACCCCTGGCCAACATGCTGCGCGGCACTCATACCCAGTGGAATGCGGACCATGCCAAGCTAACATCCGGTCATGCCGATCTTGCAGAACTCATGCACTCCGCGCGCGCGCTCGGCGGTGAGTTGATAAAAGCCCAACTTGCATACCTTTGGCCCAAAGCCGACGTACACAGCCTTGCTTTGGCGCAAGGCTTGGGTGTTGCACTCTGGCTCACGGAAATGCTTCTTTTCCTGCGTGAGGATGCAGGCGAAGGACGCATGCTGTTACCCCGCGACTCCATGCGCAAACACATGGTCGAAGCCGAGCAACTCACCACTGGCAAACACGACTTTGCCTTGCGTCGTCAGGGTGAACAACTCGCAGCTCAGAGCATGAAAATCCTGCAAGGCAGCGCGCCACTCGGATTAACGGCTCCTTTGCACCTGCGTTACCGCCTACGCTGGACGATGCTTTACGCTGGCTTCATCCTGCAAGAAATGCAGCGTGACCCCAAGGCGCCTTTTATTCACCCCACCCTGTCATTCAAGGATCGTTTGCTCCTGCTCAAAAACACCCTGTTCATCCGCTCGACCTCAAAGCAAGCGGGCGGAAGCTGTGGCAGTGGCGGATGCTCGACCTGACATGTCTACATACGCTGCCAACCCGGTTGAATTTTGCCGCCAACTCGCCGCACCGCGCGGCTCGTCCAACCACTACGCCACGCTATACATGCCTGCCGCGCAGCAGCCTGCGGCTTGGGCTGTACTGGCGTTGCGTCATGAACTGAACGAAGTCGTCACCCGCATCGCCGAGCCCAGCGTGGCACTGGCTCGCCTCGACTGGTGGCAAGCCGAATTACAGGCTGCCGCACAAGGCAAAGCGCAACATCCAATCGCGCAAGCGCTAAGCCAGCACGTTCTCAACCACCCCGGTCACGATGCCCTGCTCGACGAAATGCTGCATGGCGCACACGCACGCCTCCACCCAGCCCGCATTGAACAGGCCAACGATTTTGCGCTCATGAGCTACCGTGAAGATATCGCCGCGTGGCTGATCCTGACTGACATCGGCGGTCAAGCCGGGCGCAGCGAGCGCGACTTTGCTCATGCCCTCGGCAGCGCCCTCACCTGGACGCGCGTGCTGCACTATATCGGCCGTGACGCTGCCCAAGGCGAGGTTCGGCTACCGCAACACACGCTACAACTCCATGGCCTAAGCGCCGTTGACCTGATGCAACCACGCACCTCTGAGCGCACACGCGCCATGTTTGCCGAACTTGGGCAACATATCCGCCAACACATTCAACACGCCCGCAGCGTGCTCCCTGCCGCCAAACAGCCGGAACAGATCATGGCACTGGTCAGCCTCGCCCACGCCGAAGCCTTGCTGGATGCCATGCAAGACGAAGACTGGAACCTGCTTGAGCGACGCCCCGAACTGACTCCGCTGCGTCTTCTATGGCTGGCATGGCACACCGCGGGCAAGGCGCGACGCCACAAAATCAAGACATAAATCAAATAGCCTACTTCGGAATACACACCTCATGCACCCGACGCTCCCCCCTTTCATCCTGATTACCGGCGCAACTGGCGGCCTTGGTCGTGCGCTCAGCCTTGAAGCGGCGCGACGCGGCGCGCGTCTGATTTTACTTGGACGCAAACCTGAAGCCTTAATGGCACTGGCCGACGAAATCGTTGCTCAAGGCGGCGCAGAACCGCTCCTGCACGCCATGGACTTCGCCGGAGCGCAAGCCGAAGACTATCTAATGCTGCTGCAGTTACTGAGGCAGCACACAGATCGCCTGGACGCGCTGGTACACCTTGCGGCTGATATTGCCGCCCCCGCCCCGCTGGCGCATGTCGATCCCAGCGTGTGGAATCGCGTCATGCGGGTCAACCTGACGGCGCCGTTTTTACTCACCCGTGCCTGTCTGCCCCTGCTGTGCGCGGCGCAAGGCAAGCTGATTTTTATAGGGGATCACAACCCGGCCAGCTATCTGGGCACCTACGGCGTGACCAAGGCCGCCCTGAAGCAACAAGCCAAGCAATGGGCGGATGAACAACCTCAATTGCAGGTTGAAGTTTTCACCCCACCCGCCATGCCTACGCCCTTGTATGCACGTATTTTTCCCGGACACTCACCGGAGGGTTTGGTACCCGTGAGCGAGGTTGCACAAGAGCTACTCAAGCGCGTGATGTCGTAAAGCCCATCGTTTCAGCCTTACACCAGATCTTAAGTAGATGCTGATTTATTCCATCCATGGAATAAATCAGCGCGCTCATCGCGGCACATGTCCGCGATAGCGCTCATGAATCAAAGACTTATGTCTTTGTTCATGTTGGGGCATCCTGCCCCAAGCGGGAAACACTGAATAAATCAGCATTTCCTTAAAGAATCGACAAAAGTGCCCTAAAAAATAGCCAAAAAATCCAATTACTGACTACGAACCAGACGAACCGAGGCTTTGCTGTCCTTTTTGCTATAGTCGTCGTCGCCGAGGCCGAAGTTGACAAACCACACGAGCTCGGTACCGGCCGCAACCGTCGAGGCCGACCACACCAAGTGTGGTGTTTCCGGGAACGCTGTCTGGTTGATGCCCATGCCATAGCAAGCCAGCTCAATCAAGCTTTTCAGCTCCTTGATACTCGGCAGGTGCCAGCCGGTCTGTGTGGCAGCATGGCTAACCGCTGCTTCCCAAGTGTATTCGTTTGGCGTACCGGTGCAGGTGCCTTCGCTCCAGCCCATACCTTCGGCACAACGCTTCCAGGTCAAACGGGTCACGCTGTCCGTCACCTCGTCGCCAGCGGCGTTATAGGTGTAGCGGCTGTCTGGCTTGCTGAGCGGCATGTTCGAATTGCAGGTTTGCGCCAGCGCCAAGGTGGAGCTTGCCGCCAGTAAGGCAGCGGCCATAAAACTGAGGGTGGCTTTTGCCATGCGCATGTAAATACTCCTTTAAGGTTCAAGTCCAAAACAATTAATCAACGTGTAGTAGTTCAAGTTATTTAGCACACCTCGATAAAGTTTGATTACCACCGTTCAGATTGTGCCAGTCAAAGCCTGTCCTCATGCCGTTCAGTAGACTTCTTCGATAGACTCCGTTCAATAGCCCCCGCTCAATAGGCTTGGGGCGAACAGGAAGTGTCGAACTCGGATAGATCTTAACCATCTTCGCAGCAATTTACCCGCGCTTACGCGGCGGACGCCCCTCCGCACCCCGTCCACGGTTTTGCGCCGGACCTGGAGCCGAATGCGCAACACGCTTGGAATCATAGGTTCGTGCGGCAACAGGCCGCCCCTCCGTGGCAGTCACAACGTCCTGTCGTTCGGCTCGTCCGGAACGCACCACATAGGTTTTGCGTTCACCAGCCGCGCGCGGCTCACGGCGACGCGGGTCGGCGTCCGCTGGGGTGCGTGAGCGTTCACCTGCTCCGCCACGCGATTCGCCATCTCGCTCACGAGCCACAGGAAAGGCCGGGCGCACCGACGCGCGGCGCGGCGTACGCACAACGTCCGAGGCCTCTTTTTTCGATGGCATCTTCATACTCACCGCCAGCGCTTCCGCCTCTTCGGCGGTCAACATATTCCACTTGCCCGGACGCAAACGCGGCGGCAGCACCAGATCACCGTATTGGATACGAATCAGGCGACTGACCGGCACGCCTACGGCCTCAAACATGCGTCGCACCTCGCGGTTACGCCCTTCGCGCAAGCCGACGTGATACCAGTGGTTCATGCCCGTGCCGCCCGCATCTTCAACCGACTCGAAATGCGCCACGCCGTCTTCCAGCTCCACGCCTTCCTGCAATTGCTTAATCATCGCCGGGGTCAAATCGCCAAAAATACGCGCCGCATACACCCGCAATAATTCCTGCGAGGGGTGCATCATACGGTTTGCCAGCTCGCCATCATTGGTCACAATCAACAAGCCGGAGGTATTGAAGTCCAGACGCCCGACCGTAATCCAGCGCCCATCCCGAATCGGCGGCAGGCTTTCAAACACCGTGGGGCGACCCTCTGGGTCAAAACGCGTGGTCAATTCGCCTTCCGGCTTGTGATACATCAACACGCGGCGCGTAAAGCTTTCCACCCGCGAGCGCACCGGCTGACCACGAATTTCCACGCGGTCGGTCGGCAGCATACGCGTACCGAGGGTTGCAACTTCCCCGTTCACCTTGACTTCGCCTGCGGCGATCCATTGCTCAATCGCCCGCCGTGAACCTAAACCCCAGCCCGCCAGCACCTTTTGTAAACGTTCGCCTTGCATGATTCTTCACCTTATTAATGTGCGCATGATACAACGTTGCGCACCTTGAGTAGCCCGTCATTGATCCGGCTCATTGCAGAGCCCGATCAAAGAGGCATATCTAACGAGTACACCGAGATGCTTGAGCGCCGCTGAGGCGTTTTGCGTCAGTCCTAATCAATAAATACAGATCGACTATTGAGCCTAGGGCCTTGCACCGCTAAGCTTCGCGCTTTGGGCAAGGATGCCTCCCTATTTCTGGCTAAATTTCCGGGCGACTCTATTCATGTCTTATCACTCTCAGCCGCTCGTCGGTGTGGTTATGGGCTCCAAGTCCGATTGGGACACCATGCAGCATGGCGTAGCCATCCTCGAAGCCTTCGGTATTGCGCACGAGGTGCGCGTGGTTTCGGCACATCGCACACCGGATTTGTTGATGGACTACGCCAACCAAGCCGCCGAACGCGGCCTTGAAGTCATTATCGCCGGTGCGGGCGGCGCAGCCCATTTGCCTGGCATGTTGGCCGCCAAAACCATCGTGCCGGTACTTGGCGTGCCCGTACAGTCCAAGGCGCTCAATGGCATGGATTCGCTGCTTTCCATCGTGCAAATGCCTGCAGGCATTCCGGTGGCAACCCTGGCGATTGGTCAGGCTGGAGCCAAAAACGCCGCCTTGCTGGCCATCGCCATTTTGGGCAATAGCCGCCCGGAACTGCGCACGCAGCTGCAACAATTCCGCACTGAACAAACCCTGAGCATTTTGGAACACCCCGATCCACGGGCATGACATCTTTGAGTCTGAGACCATGATCCACGCATTGACCGAAGTACACACGAGCGAACATCAGCCGGAAGCCAAACGTATCGGCATCATCGGCGGCGGGCAACTCGGACGCATGCTCGCCCTCGCGGGTATCCCGCTCGGCTTGGAATTTGTGTTTCTCGACCCCGCACAGGAAGCCTGCGCCGCCACGCTGGGCACACAAATCATCGCGGATTACGACGACCCCGCAGCGCTGCAACGTCTCATCAAATCAACCGACATCATCACGCTGGAATTTGAAAACATTCCCATGCCCGCGCTGCATCTTACCAATGCACAGACCCGCCTTTTTCCGCCGCCCAAGGCCTTGGAAGTCGCACAAGATCGGGTGAATGAGAAAACCCTGTTTGCCCAGCTGGAGATTCCTACCCCGCCTTGGTGTGCGGTGGATAGCTTGACCGAGCTTGAACAGGCCGTCGCAGCAGTGGGCTTGCCTGCCGTATTGAAAACCCGTCGTTTGGGCTATGACGGCAAGGGGCAGTATGTCTTACGTCATCAGGACGATCTGCAAGCCGCGTGGAGCACACTTGGCGGCACAGCGCTGATTTTGGAAGGGTTTATTCAGTTTGAGCGTGAAGTGTCGCTGATCGCGGTGCGCTCGCGTTCGGGTGAATTGGCCTTTTATGCGCTCTCCGAAAACACCCACGAGGCCGGTATACTGAAGCTCTCGCTCAGTCGCGCCAAAGACCCCATGCAAGCTGAAGCAGAACGCTATGCGCGCCGCGTGTTGGAAGCCTTGAATTACGTTGGCACACTGGGCTTTGAGTTTTTTGTCACGGCGAACGGCCTGATCGCGAATGAAATTGCCCCGCGCGTGCACAACACCGGACACTGGACCATTGAAGGCGCGGTATGCAGCCAGTTTGAAAATCACCTGCGCGCCATTCTCGATCTTCCGCTCGGCAGCACGGCCTTGCGCGGCGCCAGCGCCATGCTAAATTTCATTGGCGATTTACCCTCGCGTGAACGCGCCCTGGCGGTGCCCGACCTATATTTCCATGCCTACGGCAAGGACGCGCGCAAGGGGCGCAAAGTCGGCCATGCCACGCTGGTGGTCGCCAGCGAAGGCGAGCGCGATGTGCGCTTGGGTGAGTTGCTCGCGCTCGCATAATTTCCCCGTACTCATGCTACAAACCGATACACAAACACGACGCGAATCGCATTGATACGCTAAGGATGGCCGCCTAATCTGATGTCACTCAATAACTATTGGAGAACATCATGAAAGCGGTAAAAACAGCCTACGCCACCCTCATCAAAAGCCTGCTGATCGCAGGATCAATCGACGTGAGTCTCCATGCTGGGGTTAACTTTTTTACCCCAATCAAAAGCCTGCCTGATTTCAAACCCATTAAACCATTAGAATCAACATGAATTGGTTAGCGCCCGACTCACCAGCCTAATGAAGGGTTAAAAAATGAAGGCGTCACAAACCGATGAAGTCAAGGTAAAGCTTTCTACACTGTGGATATTCGTGCTGTTCAACATGGTGTTTGCGGACATTGTCGGATTTATAAATCCTGGAGCATTGGAAGAAATGATAGCAATGAAACCATCACAAGGTATGTTATTGCTTTTTTCCATTCTGCTTGAAATCCCTATTGCCATGATTATCCTGTCTCGGCTATTAAAATACAGAGCAAATCGTCTAGCCAATATCGTCGCAGGATCGATAACTATTTTTTGGGTCATAGGTGGTGGAAACACGAGCGTTTCATACATATTTTTTTCCGCACTAGAAGTGTTAGGTTTATTGTTTATTATTTGGTGTGCATGGCAGTGGAATGAAAAAGATCAAAATACTTAGTTTTCCACTCAAGCTGGTCATCGAAAAAACGCCACATTCCGCCTGAACCTCAGTTTTAGATTATCTAAAGCCGCCCTCTCATTTTTAATTAGGTGCCTCATCGTATGGTCACTCAAAAACGATTTTTTCAATCTATGGGCATTGCGCTCTGCTCACTCTTGACTGGATGCGCCAGCACCACGATTAACATGACCCCCTCGCCACAAGCCCCCGTTTGTGACCGCGCAGCTTCGGCACTGATTCTCTGGGCACCGCAGTGGCGTCCAGAACAGAAAGATATTCTCCAGCGGGAGGCTGCAGCAGAGGCAGGTTTGCACATGTTTATTGAACATTCAGGTTGTTTTGCACATGCTGTTTTGCAGCGTATTCCAGAGGCCAGCCCCGCAACCGTTTCTGCACAGACAACTTCAGCAAGTGGAACACTCGACAAACTGATCGTCATTGCTGTGCGTGAATTAGGTCCGGTGGTCAAGTTGCTGTCCTCCGTAACCCTTGTGGAGGGCAGCACGGAAGTTTTGTTGGATATATCCGAATTTTCGTCCACCCAGGTTCCGCTTAGGACGTTTAGCGTTCACTGGGTGAATGGCGGCTCCGGCATGGTCAAGGGGGTCGAGAGCCTTCCTGGCGACATGCAAGCCGCCTTGGTTGCGGGATTACAGTCGAGGGGAGCTGCAAGATGATGCCTTATCCGTCATCCAACCGAATGTTCAAAAGTTATGAAGCTCTGACGCCGACTGAGCTTAAAAGTTAGAGGAGGCTTTTAGTGCGTCATGAAAATAAAGCTATTCGCCAAAGGTATTGCGATTCTGACGCTTGCCTTACTCACGGGTTGTGCCTCGCTCCCTAATTCGACCACGGAAAACATCAACCATAGAAATGTTGAGTTTGCACTGACCCAACACGACACCATTCCCGTTGTTTTTGAAAATGGACTTGGTGGACGAATGGAGTGGTGGAGGGAAGTAGTCCCTGAACTATCGTCGGATACTACGACATTCACCTACAACCGCCCCGGCTATGGAGAAAGCGACTCCACGACAACACCCCGTGATGGTTCGCACATCGTTGATGAATTAAGAGCATTACTTAAAAACAAAGGCTTGAAACCGCCCTATATTCTGGTAGGGCACTCTTTAGGCGGCTTGTATATGCAGCTGTTTGCTCGCCGCTATCCTGACGAGGTGAGTGCGCTTGTGCTGGTTGACTCAACGCACCCTCGACAACTGGATGGCGAGGACGCAATTATTAAGCAGCCTTTTTTTGTTCGCGTCATCATCGAAGCTTTAGTCACTGGAACCGCCAAAGAGGAACTTGATTTGGTTTATCAAACGGGCAAGCAAGTAATCGAACTACCGACCTTGTCAAACAAACCCGTGCTCGTTCTCAGTGCATCCAAACCGCTGGAAGATACATCGAGAGTAGCTGATGACGTGAACGAAAAACGTAAAGACATCGCCCGACTTTACCCAGGCTCAAAACAAATCTGGGTCGATAGTGGGCACGGCATCCCGCTGGAAAAACCCGAGTCGGTAATCTCTGCTATTCGCGAAGCTCTACCCATAAAGCAAGCACGCAGCCCTCAACTTGAATGAGCACAGCATTTTACTTTCTGATTCTAGTTAACAAATCATTCCAACGGATCGTGAAAAATCTACTTTTTTCCGCCCGAAGTATTTAAACGTTAGGCTCCAAGCCTAATTGGCACCCAATTTACGGACTATCTGATGGTCGAATCTATTAGGAGTAGGAAATGATGCGCAGTATCTCTACATTTTTTTTCGTGACGTTAGGTTTCGGGCATTCGGTTTTCGCCGCCGACGTTTTCTTTCACATGCAGGGTGGATCCGGAAACCGACAGGCTTTTTTTGCCAATACGCTAGTGGATGACCGCACCCCGGTCAGCATGTTGATGGGATCTATCGAAATCAAGCAGATCAATGTCACGGTGATCTACGAAAACGCACAACAACCCGAGTGGGCTGAAATGCGCTTGCAGTTTGAATGCATCTCGAAAGTTGACTTCGGGAAGGGCATCCCCGAACCCGCTGCCTGGACAGACCCGGTAAAAATGCGCTTGGGTGAAGGCGGTACGATCCTGCGGCGCAGCGATTTGAAAATTGAATCCACGCCTGCTGGTACATGGCAAACAGCAAGCAGCCCCGTTTTGCTCAAGGCGCACAAGCTGGCCTGTAACCCTGATGAAGTCAATGCGGCGGTACGCGCATCCTCCACGGGCAAAACCTTGGATAGCGCATTGTTCAATACGGAATTGCGAAAAATTGGTTTTACCGAAGACGTGACCCTAATGAATGGGTCGGCGCCGGAATTTCTGGAACTAGCGTGGACTCGACTCTGGGCGGGAAGCAAACGCCCAGACCCCAGTGGCAAATGGGCGAAACAAGCTACGCCTGAGGAGAAAGCCGCTGCGATGGCCAAAGTTGCGGAGATACAAAAACAGCTCGGTGAACTGACGCAAAAAACCAAGCAAGCCTACGAGCCGAAAATTCAGGCGGCGGAAAGCAAGTTCGACTTTGACAAGGTGGCCGCCAAGCTGCGCAACGGACGCGAAATGAATCGCACTGAATCCCAGATGCTGATGGTCTGGCAAGGCCGGCTGGAGGAGGAGGTCGCTTCAATAGTCGGTCGCCCGAGCATGACCGCAACAGGCAATGTGCACTTCCTGTCTTATGGCAAAGACTATGACACGCGCGCGGCGTATGACTACAAGGGGGGTACGTATGTGACGAATGGGGTTTACTGGAGTTGCGACATCCAGTTTGTCACCGCGCCAGATCAGCAAGGCGCATTTCGCGTCGCCGATGTGCGCATCCGTGCTGATAGCAATATGAATCTATCTGCCAACGATGCGTGTGAGGGGCTGTTACATGTGCCCGGAAATTAGACCACGTGTTGATAGCCATCCCGACGTTATTTTTCCCTATCAGGAGGCCAGCAATGACTCAAATTTATTTGACCCGTTTTAGCGCGTCAGCTCTGTTGATGCTGGCGCTCACCTGCCCAGCGCTGGCGAGCCAAAGCCCAGCCCCCTTTGATCCAATGCAGTCGCTACTGAGCGAGGCGGCCTCGGTGTCTACCGCTGTGGCACAGCAGCCATCTGAGGAGATCGAAAAGCGGAAAAAAAGCGATCCGAAATTCAAGGCCGCATATGAGCATTACATTAACGGTGGTTGGGAGTATTTTGATGATCATGCCGAGGCTGCGCCAGGTGAAGACTGTGCTGCTTTTTTCTGGAAAGGCGATGGCATGGTTAGGTTATCTGGACCGGGTGGTGATTATAAAGGCGCGCTCATGACCTTTTGGGGAGCCAGTATCCCCACGCCGGACAAATCGCAGAAAGTAAAAGTGACCCTCAAACAGTCCGGCGAGGCACCGCAAAGCGTACACGCGTTTAACTACAAACTTCCGGGCGATACTTTCGGCTCCATCGTATTTGCTGTGCCGACGATTGAGGCGCTGTTGGATGGTATGGAAGACGTGGCGAGTTTCAATCTGGAAATAGATGGCACATCCGTTGCCAAGGTCGAATGGCATGGCGGCATGGCCGCACGCGACCGGTTACGCAAATGCGTAAACGCAAAAAAATAACGACATGCTACAAACCATGTCCCAAAAGGAGCCGGAAATAAATTCAAGGCCTATGAAAACTCAACCCTCCCGCCTATTGCTGGTCGAAGATGACCCACAACTGGCCGCACTCACGCAAGAATATCTGCAAAAGCAAGGCTTTAGCGTCGATATTCAAGAGAATGGCTTGCGCGCGGTTGAGGTTATCCGTTGTGCTCCGCCTGATCTGGTTGTTCTTGATGTCATGCTGCCCGGGCTGGATGGTTTTGGTGTATGCAAACAGGTGCGCGATTTTTCTGCCGTGCCCATCATTATGCTCACCGCGCTCGGTGAAGATATTGACGAGCTCCAGGGCTTGGAAAACGGCGCGGACGATTACATCAGCAAACCGGTGCATCCGCGTTTGTTGTTGGCGCGTATCCGGAATATTTTGCGGCGCACATTGGATGCGCCTGAAATCCGCTTGCAGTTTGGCGCGTTATCCATCGACAGGCAAAGCTATAGCGCCTACTTAGGTGAGCATCGGCTTGATCTCAGCACCGCTGAATTTGAGTTATTGCATGTGCTGGCACGCCATGCAAGTCAGGTGATCCACCGCGACACGCTTTACCGCGAGCTGCGCGGTTTCGATTATGACGGACAGGATCGCATGATTGACTTGCGCATTTCTCGCCTGCGAAAAAAATTAGAGGTACATCCAAAACCCACTGTGGTCATTCGCACGATTCGTGGCAAGGGTTATCTTTTAAGCGAAGACTTGGCATGATTCACCTGTTTTTGCGTCTTTTTTTACTCATTTTGCTATCTGTAGGTATATTCCAATTTACCAGCCTCAACCCGCTTAAATACCTTGCCGAGCACTCTCTGGATAAATTCCTTGCCGAGCAATTCAAAGGTGTCGAGCATGAACTGAGGCAAACATTAACCCCTCTTGCCCCAGATGCGCGTGAAGAATGGGTGCAAACCAATAACCAGCACTTTAACTATCGCCTTAAACTGGGCAGCGCAGAAACATTTGACTTAAACAATGCGCAGCGTCGTGATTTGCAGTCAGGTAATCATGTTTTCTCTTATGCAAAACCCGTATGGCTGTTTATACCCATAAAGGGTGATTCAGTTGTATTGCGCCTACAAATTAACGAGTCGGATACCGAGGTCTATACCCAGAGCGCCAAGGGTGTTACTTGGGTGATCGCACAGGAAATAGGTAAATTTCCCACGTTGACTGACGGTTTACAGGCGGCTCAATCTCAGGTTGATTTTCCACTGCAAGCCTTCCAAGCCAATGATTTAACACTAAGTGATGAGCAAAAAGCACAGCTCGTGCAGCAAAAACTACTGGTCGTGGAAGATGAAATCACCCATCAGTTCAGTATTTATTTTCTCTATGAATCTATTACCCAAGGTTCGTGGGTCATCCTCGCCGGCCCAATCAACGAAACATTGCTCAAGCAAGAGCTACAAATTACCCAAATTGGCAGCATCCTGCTAATGCTCTTGCTTCCCATCATTCTCTGGCTACTGCTTTTTTGGCGCGAATTACGCCTATTCAACCGCACGACCCGCCGCTATGGTGCGGGTCAACTTGATGCCCGCATGCGCTTACCGAAAGGTTCGGCGCTGTATTTACCGGGGCAAGCATTCAACACCATGGCCAGCGACGTGCAACGCTTGATCGAAAGCCACAAAACTCTAGTCAATGCCGTTTCACATGAACTAAAAACCCCTGTAGCACGCTTGGCATTTGCACTGGAGATGCTGCGGGACAGTGTCACCGCAGACGATCAAGCGCGTTATCAAGATGCGCTGCAACACAACATCAGCGAGCTTGAACGCCGTATCCAAGAGCTATTGCTATATGCCCGTTACGACCGCCCAATCACCTTAAAACGCCTAGAGCACGCTGAAATTGAAGCTTGGTATAACGGCATTATCGAACCCTTTAAGCAGGCGCATCCGAACATTACACTCACTCAAGATCCGCAACGACTGGAGCACATGAGAATGGATCAAAACGCCATGCGTCATATGCTGATCAATCTACTGGATAACGCCGCAAACCATTGTCGCGCGCATGTTTTCGTCAACATTTCAGCACAGGGCGATCATTTTCAACTCATCGTTGAAGATGATGGGGACGGCATCGCCCCTGAAGATCGTGAGCGTATTTTCGAGCCCTTCCGGCGTTTAGACCACAGCCGTCAACGCGCCACAGGAGGCACAGGATTAGGGTTGGCGATTGTGCGACAAATTGCCCGCCAACACGGTGGGGATGTAGTTTACTGCAAGGGAACTCAGCTCGCGGGCGCTGCATTTTGTGTCACTTGGCCAAAAGAGTAAGCGCGATGTACGTCTAGGTGAATTACTCTCGCTTAGTACAACTTGATGCTCGGTCGAATCCACTGATTCATCCCGCTGGCCAGCATCATCAGCGCGGTGCGCCACGGCCCGTGCAACGTGAGTTGATGTTGGCGATACAAGGACAAATACGCCGCGCGTGCCATGCGCCCTTCAATGAGGAAGCGGCCATGCATCACATCATCCATCACGGAGCCTAGGGTTTGATAATCCGCCAGCGATACCAAGGAGCCATGGTCGTGGTAGGCAAAAGGTTTGATTGCGCGCACTGGGGATGGATGACGTGCACGCTCAATCAACACCTGAGCCAAGAACTTCGCCATTTGATGTGCGGCCTGTGCACGTGGTGGCACCAAACGCCCCGCAGGCGTGGCCGCCGTGGGCGCTTCACGCAAACAGGCGCAATCGCCTAGGGCATAGACCGCCTCCTCGCCTTTCACGCGTAAATCGGCTTCGACCTCAAGCTGATTGATCCGATTCACCGGCAGACCTAAACGCGCCAAAAATGACGGCGCCTGAATGCCCGCTGCCCAGACGATTAAATCAGCGGGAAGAAGAACGCCCTCCTTGGTCATTACGCCGTTGGCCTGCACCTGTTGCACCGCCGTGTTGAGGTGCAACTCAACGCCCAAAGCCTCCAGTACGTTTTGCGCACGCTGTGACATCACCTCGGGCAAAGCGGGCAAAACCCGCTCAGCCGCTTCAACCAGCACAACGCGCAAACCCTTGCGCCCAGCGCGCTCCACCCCGTAATGCGTCAGCATTTCGGCCGCATTGAACAATTCAGCGGCCAACTCCACGCCAGTAGCTCCTGCACCGACGATAGCAACTGTCACGCGCTCGTCGTCATGACCTTCTTCTTGCAGATGCAAGAAACGATTGAGCAACTCCAGATGAAACGCCTGCGCTTGGGCTGAAGAATCCAGCGAGTGACAATGCTCACGCACACCCTGGATGCCAAAATCATTCGAATGCGCTCCAACCGCCCACACCAAGGTGTCGTAGGCGACACGGCGTGCATGCAGCACCTCCTCACCATGGACACCCAGCATCGGTGCAAGCAGGAGCTCACGGCGTTCACGATCCATGCCATTGACCTGTCCCAAATGAAAACGGATACCCACCCCTGCGCAATGCGCCCGGTAAGACAAGGCGTCTACACCGTCATCCAGAGTTCCAGTTGCCACCTCATGCAGCAGAGGCTTCCACAAGTGAGTGCGTTCACGGTCGATCAAGGTCACGTTCAGCTTCGCCCGCCCCAGGCGGGTTGCCAGTTCCAGACCACCGGCTCCCCCTCCAACAATCACGATACTCTGCATGAACTACCCCTCTACGCTGAAGATCACCCACCGACGTACTCACCTTAGCAAACCACTGGGTTATTTTCAGTGTGAAATATGTCCTCACCGTGTAAGAGCAACAAAAAAACCCCGGCCAAATGGTCCGGGGTTTTCATGGAGGTTCATTAATGGCCTGATTTGTTTGGCCTGATTTATTTGGCCTGATTTATTTGGCCTGATTTATTTGGCTATGTTACCCGTCGATTCGGCCACAACCCTGGCCGCCAGCGCATCAGCAACATCAAGCATTTTGTTATTGCCGCCTGCCATATTGCCTTCCGTACGATATTTGCCCTGCACAACGATGGCTGGAACTCCCTGCACACCGTACTGGCGAGCAAGTTGTACACCTCGGCGCACGTCAGCATCCACCACAAAGCCGTTGTAAGCCTTGAGGAAGGCCTCACGCTCGACCCCTTGACTGGCCACAAAATCAGCAATCAGCTCCGGAGTATTCAAAGGACGGTGCTCTTGATGCACCGCATGGAAAATTGCCGGGGTCAATGCGTCTGCCTTGCCCAGTTGTTTAAGGGCGTAATAGGCTTTACTTAAAGGAACCCAGCCAGGGTGGAAAGCGACCTCAATGCGCTCAAAACGTACATAGGCAGGCTTGTTCTTCAACCAGGACTGTACGCTGGGCTCGAAGTGCTCACAGTGGCCGCAATTGAATGAAAACAGTTCCTGCACCACAACCTCGCCGGGTGCCGCGTTGATATTCACAGGATTGGCAACGACATCGTAATGCACCATTTCCTCAATGGGCTTGGCTGGAGCATCCGCCCAGACTTGACTCGTGGGTAACAGCAAGGTCAATGCCAGCAGCAAGAACTTCATATCAAGACTCTCTGTTTGAAACCGAAATATCACAGCGTGCCATAAGAGTGCAATCCGCTTAAAAACATATTCACGCCAAGGAAGGCAAAGCTAGTCACGAACAGGCCAATCACCGACCACCATGCCATCGGCGCACCGCGCCAGCCCTTGGTCAAACGCAAATGCAACCAAGCCGCGTAGTTGAGCCACACAATCAGCGCCCAGGTTTCTTTCGGATCCCACGACCAGTACCCGCCCCAAGCCTCCGCCGCCCACATTGCACCAAGAATCGTGGCGACGGTAAAGAAACCAAAACCAAGTGCAATCGACTTGTACATCAGGTCATCCATGATCTCCAGCTTGGGCAGCAAGTCACGCTCGCCATCACCGCCCATCTTGAGCTTGATGAGATAGGCCACACCGATCATGGCGGCAATCGCAAACGAGCCATAACCAACAAAGTTGGCTGGCACATGGATCTTCATCCAGTAGCTATTCAGCGCCGGAACCAAGGGCTGAATCACGTTCGCGCCACGATCAAAGGTGTACCACAACAGGAAACCAATCGCCGCTGAAATCACCAACATTACAAACCCACCCAGAGCGCGGGTTTTGAAGCGGCCTTCGTAAAAAAGATAGATCAAGGCCGTAACCACGGAAAACAGAATGAACACCTCATACAGGTTGCTCACCGGAATATGACCGTAGTCCACGTTAATCAAATACGACTCGCGCCAGCGCGCAAACAACCCGGCCAAGCCGAACGCAGTCGCCGACCACACCAAGACCGAAGCGATTTTTCCGATATATTCGGTACGCGTGAACAATGCCAAGAAGTAGGTAAAGGCAGCCCCCACATACAAGGCACTCATCCACATGATGGCGCTTTGACTAGACACCAAAAACTTGAGGAAAAAATCTTTTTCCTGCGCCGCCGCCAAAGCTTCACGCCCCACGGACAATTGGTCACCAAAGTGCACACCATAGCGCCACAACGCGATAGCCGTTAGCACAGCCACCGCAATGCTCAGGCCACGTATGCCGCGCCAATACCAACCCACAGCGGCTAAAGCTGAGACCGAACCCACCAAAATGGATACTTCGTACACATCCATGCGGTCTTTAAAGGCAAATAAGCCACCCAACCCCACACCGACCACCAACAATAACCAAAGAATGTCGGTCATTCGCTCGGCAGATTTTGCCAACGGAGGCAAACCTAAGGCACTGTTTAGAACATTCGCATTGGCAGACACGTCAACCCCCTCATTTTTATCGAACTAAACCCATTATCGGGCAAGAAACTTTTTTAACCGGACTTCAATGGCTTAACTTCATTGGCTCGACACCAAATTTCGCCACCATCGCTGCGTGCATCAACTGTGCAGCCCTAGCCATATCAAGCGTTTTTCGATGGCTGGTGGTGGCAAACAACACGCGTGCGCCACGGTCAGACTCCCGAACCAAAAGCCAAGCGCGGCGCGGATGGATATAGAACAGCATGAACACCCCTAGGATCAACAACACGCTGCCTAAATACACCACGTTCTTACCGGGGGATTTAGTAATCTGTAAACCCGAAGCTTGAATTTGTTCGAAGCCCGTCATCTGCAAATAAATTGGTGCGCCATAAAACACCAAGGCGTTGATGGCTGCGACAGAATCCGCCAGGAAGCGCTCATCCTTCTCTCCTCCGACATCCTTCACACCGCGCTCGTTCATCATGGTCACATACATGCGACTAAGCACGGTTTGCAGCACACGTGCACTGGTTTCAAACGCGCGCTCAAGTTGATCTTTAGGCACGCGCGCTTCCAGATCGGCACCCATCGCATCGTAGCCACCACGCACAAATTTTTCGACCATCGCACGAATCGCTTCACTCGCGGCGGGCAATTTAGCCGCCTCCGGGTTCACTTCCGCCAACATTGACTGCACTGCTTGATCGATCAAATTGGCATCATGCAGACGATGGTAGAAGTCCATAAACGTCGCCATGCTGTTGTCGCGGTCAGCAGGGATATACAAAAAGCGCATCACGCCGCCCACCTGATCACGCATTCCTGAAATAAACACCGGGCGACCTTCCATCACCACCGGCATCATGTAGTTTTCATACTCGCGCGCCTGACCTGTGGTATCGCGCATACGAAACACCACGCTGGGACCAAAGTTTTTCTCTTGCATTTTCCCATGCTCGTCCGGCACGGGGTTGATGTTGAACATGCGGAAATCATTCAATTCAAGCGTATATTTCACATCGCCCACAGTGAACGGAATATCTTGAAAAACAGCCCCCTCAACCGGCTGTGATGTTCCCGCTGTCCCGCCCGCAAGCTGCCATGAACTCAACTTCAAACGCGAGCCACCGTCGCCAAAACTAGCCTGATAGATTGCGTAACCGTTATAAATCAGTGGCTTGTTTACAGCAATCGTCGCCTTGACCGGATCATGCGGATGTTTGGGGTCGGTAACCACCAAATCGCTCTCGTACGACTTGGGCATCCCGTTGATGTAGTGCTCAATACGGAAGTCTTTGACCTCGATATCGAAAGGTAGGTTCTGCACCACATAACCGTCGCGCACATTCAGAAACAGCACCGACGTTTTACTGCCCTCCGGTACATTCACGTTGCCGCGAAAGCCAGGATTCGTCGCTGCAATTTTGCTTTCTTCGGGTACCTGCGACAGCGGCACGCTACGCGTCTCGACCGTGAGCTTGCCGACAAATTCTTGATACGACAACCAGATACGCGAATCCAACATGCCACCAATACAAATCACCACAATCGCGACATGGGTAAAAATGTAACCAAGACGCTGCAAACTGCCCTTGCGCGCCGAGAACATATAGCCTTCCTTGACGCGGGTTTCCTTAAATGTGAAACCTTCGTCCATCAGCACGCGCCGGCCTTCTATCGCTGCCGCTTCAACACTCATTGGCAAATGCGGCCACTCGACATGCTCACGCATAGAACGAATTTCGTTTTCACCCACCCTACTGCGATAGGTGAACATTTCACGCAACATGGATGGCGCATTACGAATCACGCAAGCGCTGGTCGAAACCACCAGCAAAGTGAAAATGGCCAGAAACCAAGGCGCGGAATACACGTCGTACAAGTCGAGGGCGCGAAAAACCTCAAACCAATACGGCCCGAACTTCATCAAATAATCGCCATACGGCTGATTCTGTTGCAGCACCGTACCGACAACCGAGGCCAGCGCCACGGCGACCAGCAAGGTAATGGCAAGATTCATCGAGCCTAAAAAGGCCAAAAGTGAACGCCCACGCGCTCCAGAAGAAGGCGCCAAAGATGGCGTCGTCGAAGGAGGCATGGGAGCTACTGAGGAAGACGCCATTGAATGCGTAGGAGAGGAAGTCTGGGTCATACCATCGTTACGAAAGAGTGCCACACACGCCAAAGCTGACGTTCAATGTCAGCCCATAGAGTCGATGGCACGGTCTGAAGTTCAAAAGGCTATTGCATGCTCGCTGCGTAGGCAGCAAGAGCGCGAATATCATCATCCGTCAAAGTCTGTCCGGCCTGACGCATCACCGCGTTTAGATCATTGGTGCGCGCACCATCACGGAATGCCTTGAGCATAAGTTCGGTATACGCCGCGTGCTGCCCGTGCAAAGCAGGATAGGCTGCCAGCGCATTGCCAAAACCAGCGGCACCATGACAGGCACTGCACGCTGCCACAGCTGGGGCTGAGTTGGTCGCCGCACGCCCGGTTTGATACAGCACATGCCCCTGCTCGATCAATTTCTGCATATCCGCAGCGACGGGCGGCGCTTTGATCTCTTGGCTCGCATAAAACGCCCCGAGATTCTGCATGTCTTCCGCAGTCAAGCCAGCCACCATGCCCACCATCAAGGCGTTCACCCGCCTGCCGGATTTGTAATCTTGCAACTGCTTGGCAATGTAAGCCGCGTTCTGCCCAGCTATCGAGGGAAAGGCATTGCTAGGACTATTGCCATCCATGCCATGACAGGCCATACACATGGCTGATTTGGCCTTCCCAGCCGCCGCATCCCCGATAACTGGCGCATCCGAGGCATGAACGGCACACTGAGCCATCGACAATACCAGCGCGCTAATGAGCTTTATGCTTAGATTCATGACTCCCCCTACCCTCAATGGTCTCGTACTTTGTTGTGTCACTTTTCGACAAGGCGTGAGATTGTAACCCTAGCCCGCGTGAATTCATCCATCCTCAAGACAAAAACTGGCATAGAATGCACCCATGCAAACTGAAAACCCACAACTACGCGCCTATTTTGCCCGCGCAGCCTTTCTTAAAAGCGCACCGGAAGCAAGCCAACTCCCCTTGGATGCAGGGGTAGAAATTGCCTTTGCTGGCCGTTCCAATGCTGGAAAATCCAGCGCGCTCAACGCGCTTTGCGCACAAAAAGCTCTGGCGCGCGCCAGTAAGCGTCCGGGGCGCACTCAGCTCCTGAATGTATTTACCATCGACGAAAACAAACGTCTGGTGGATTTGCCGGGCTACGGCTACGCCGAAGTGCCGATGGAAATGCGCAAAAACTGGGGCGCGATGATGGACGTGTACTTCAGCCAGCGCCTCAGCCTCAAGCTCACCGTGCTAATGATGGACATCCGCCATCCGATGCGCCCGTTCGATGAAATGCTGATTGAAGCCTGTGTTAAACGCGACCTCCCCGTGCATATTTTGCTCACCAAGGCCGACAAGCTTTCACGCGGCGCGGCCTCGTCCGTACTGCAAAAACTTAAGAATGGCCTGCCCGAGAGCGTGAGCGTGCAGCTTTTTTCCTCGCTGAGTAAACAAGGCTTGGATGAAGCACGTGCTTTTTTGCGCGATTTGATGGAAAAACATAGCAGCACAGCAAACGACGACGCGCACGTACAAGACGTCAGCTAGGGGAAACGCTGATTTATTCAGCGTTTCCCGCGTGGGGCAGGATGCCCCAACATGAACAAAGACGTAAGTCTTTGATTCATGAGAGCCATCGCGGACATGTGCCGCGATGAGCGAGCTGATTTATTCCATGAATGGAATAAATCAGCATCTACCCAGGCTTCGTCAATTGCCGCGTCAACCACGCGCCCTTGGTCATGGGCTCCCGCCCGGCCTGCAGTGCTTCACGCAGTGCGTGCTGCCAAAAACGCACACATTCAGGGTGCGCCGCATCCGCCGGGTGCAGCCCCAGACGCAGCAGCGGATAATGCAGCGGATCGCGCAACACGCGCCGCAACAGATGTGTATTCCACGCAGCTGACAAGCGCCGCCGCCACGCGGCGCGCACGCTCCACACCAGGCTCGGCGCATTAAAGCGCTGCCCTGAAGGCATGGCAATCAGCTCTCGCCGACTGCTGCTGTAATTAAACGCACTATCACGCAAGGCTGACTGCGTCCCCTGCCCCATCAGCCACGCCGGCGCAACAAAGCCGCGTGGGCTCCAGCCCAAGGCTTTGAAGCGCGTGTATGCCTGCTGCATACGTGCCGCCGCATCCTCATGACACAAGCTAAAAAACTCGCCTTCACTGGCCGTATAAAAACGCCGAAAAAAACGCTCACGCCAGCTTGAAGGCGCGGGGCTATCATCAAGATGGCAAAGCCCATGCACGATGATCTCATCACCACGCGCCAGCCGCTGCTCCATGGCGCGCAAGAATGCCGCATCGTCCTCAATGCGCTGCCCACGATGGTAATCCGCCACCACCAGCAAACTCACCGGCGTGGGATGCACGTCGTCCAGTGCCTGTAACAACTTGACGCAGGCCGCCCAAGTTTCCGGAGCGACATCGTGCATCACCACACTCAACGCCGGCGCATGAGTGGCCTTGCGTTGTTCAAAAGCTGGCATGTGACACCCCGCCTACACGTTCCAGATCACGTGCGTTGAATGTTCCAGCTTGCAGCGCGTGATAAAAACTATGCTGCTGCGCGAACACCACATCCCAACGAAAATGCCGTTCGACCCGCTGGCGCGCCGCCAGCCCCATGTTTCGCCAGTCTTGGGCGAATAAATCGCGCACCGCCTGGGCAAAACTCACCGCATCGCGCGGCTCGGCCAACATACCCACCTCGGGCGTAATCAATTCCGGCAAAGCGCCACCGCGCACGCCGACCACAGGCAAGCCCGAAGCCATGCCTTCCAGCACAATCAAGCCAAAAGTCTCCTGATCGCCCGCGTGCACCATGGCATCCGCTGAGGCCAGATAATGTGCCAACTGCACACTGTCGCAAAACTCGCCGTGCGCCGTAACATTGGGCAGATTAAAAGCGGGCATGTCCGGCCCAATCAGCAATAAATGATAACCAGCACCGAGCTGACGCATGGCTTCCAGCAAGATGTCGATGTTTTTTTCACGCGCATAACGCCCGGCGAACACCAGCAGGCGCACATCATCTTTGATCTTCAACCACTCGCGCACCAAGGGATGATGTAAGGCGGGATTAAACTTTTCCGCATCCACCCCGAGCGGCTGCCATACCACTTTATGCAAACCCAACGCACGCATCCGATTGGCGAGGCCAAGGCTAGGAACCTGCACCGCATCAAACGCCGCATACAAATTCAACAGATATTTTTGCGCACGCTGCCCAGCCCAGTGACCAAAACGCTGCTCAACCAAACGCGGCAAATCCGAGTGCATAAACGCGGTGGCCGGCACACCCAAACGATCTGCCGCCAGCAGCGCCGCGCGCGCCAAGCGGTAAGGGTCGCCTGCCTCAATCACATCCGGCGCCAACTCAACCAAGGTATTCACCCAAGGCGTGCGGCGCAGCGGAAAGCGATAGCCGTGACTGAAAGGCAACATCGGCGCCGACAACGTCCAGTGGTTCCCACGCTTCGCGGAGCTTGCCCCCGGACTGAGCAAGGTGTAACGCTCGCCTGCCTGATTCGCCGCCCAACGCCGTTTTGCGCGCAAATAACGCCTCACGCCACCGCCATGGGCGGTATAAAACATGGTGACATCGCAAACGTGCATATTCTGATTCTGACGCCGCTTGAAAAAGTTGCGTGAGCTTACAACAAGCTCAACGACAAATGCACCCACTGCAAATGCGCCAGCTGCAACAGCACAAACACCACCACGCCTGCAACCACATCATCCAGCATGATCCCCAGACCGCCATGCAGATGGCGATCACACCAACCGATCGGGCCGGGTTTGAGAATATCGAACAGACGAAACAACACCACTGCGGCCAACGCCCAGACCCATTGTTCGCCCCAAAGCGCGATCGGCTGCTGCATTCCCGGCACGGCGGCCAGCGCAATCCACACTCCGACCCATTCATCCCACACGATGCCCCCCGGATCGGCGTCACCACCATGCTCGGCACCCATGCGCCGCGCCGCCTCGCCGCACAACCACACCCCACCCACTCCCGCCACAACAATCACGACGAAATACAGTGGCCAAGACAACTGCGCCAACACTAACCACGGCAGAAACGCCGCCAGCGTGCCAAACGTTCCCGGTGCCTTGGGCGCAAGCCCGCTGCCGAGACCATGCGCTAGCAACAATATCGGGTCGCGCAACACTGCCTGCGCCGTGATTTTTGTCGCGCAGGACTCAGGCGAAATGGTCATGTCCCTTCCTCGCTAAAGTGAACAACGAGCCATCGTCTCGACGCAAACGCAAACCCGGCTCGGCTTCGATGCGTCCAATCAGGGTCATTTTTCCAGGCAGGTGAGCCAGCGCATCCAAAGCACTCGCGGGCAGGGTAAACAACAACTCATAGTCATCGCCACCCGCCAGTTGCGCCTGCCACGCCTCATCCTGCGGCACAGCATCCAGCACGGGCGAACGCGGCAGCTTGGCCAACTCCAGCGTTGCACCCACCCCACTTGCCGTCAAAATATGCCCCAAGTCTTGTGCCAGCCCATCGGAAATATCCACCGCGCTGGAGGCAATATCACGCAAGGCCAAGCCCAACTCCACGCGTGGGGTCGGGCGATGCAGGCGCGCCAAAGCCTGAGCCGCCAACGCAGCGGGCAGATTCAACCTGCCCAAACGCTGCGCCAGACCCAGTGCTGCCTCACCCGGCACCCCGCTCACCGCAATCCAATCACCGACCTGTGCCCCGGAACGCCGCATGGCCTGCCCTGCGCTCGCGGGGCGCTCGCCCAGCGCCGTGATTGTGATATTCAACGCCCCACGCACCGTATCGCCGCCGACCAGACGCACGCCGTGCTGCCGCGCCAAAGCCAACAGACCATCCGCGAACGCCTGCAACCAGTCCTCATCCACCGTGGGCAGACTCAAATTCAGCAACACCCAGCGCGGACGTGCGCCCATGGCGGCCAGATCACTCAGATTAACCGCCAGCGCCTTGTGTCCCAGGCTGGCTGGATCATCATCGGCCAGAAAATGCACACCCTCCACCAGGGTATCGGTGGTCACTACCAGATGATGGTTGGGCGTGGGCTGCAAAAGCGCGGCATCATCCCCTATGCCCAGAACAACGCCTGCCTCGGCATCGACAACCTGGGTGAAAAAAAACCTGCGAATCAGCTCAAATTCACCCATATGCCCTCACCCCACCCCTCCCCCGTCGAGGGGGAGGGAGTAAAAGGCAACCGTTAATCCGGCTGCTTGAACTCAGCCGCACGCAAGCTCGGCACCAGCCTGTCCAACACGCCGTTCACAAAGCCGTGACTGCCTTCCGCGCCGAACATTTTGCCCAACTCAATGGCCTCGTTCATCACCACGCGGTAAGGCATATCCAGGCAATCACGCAGCTCGAACGCCCCCACCCATAGCACCGCGTGTTCGATCGGATCGACCTCCTCCAGCGGACGGCTGACCAGCGGCGCGAGCAGCGCGTCCAGTTCCTGCCGACTGGCAACAATGCCGTGCAATAGCTTGCGAAAATGCTCCAGATCGGCCTTTAAAATATCCGGCTCCTGCATAAACTGCGCCTCCAATTCCACCACCGAGGTCGGATTGACTTGCAGTTGATACAGCGCCTGAATCGCCTTGCGACGCGCACGTCGACGTGCGGCCATACCGGGAGGGGCAGGACGTGCACGACGAAATTTAGTCGAGGTTTCAGTCACATCAAGCCTCAATTTGGTCAAGCAGATTCACCATTTCAATCGCGGTCATCGCCGATTCAAAGCCCTTGTTGCCCGCCTTGGTGCCCGCGCGCTCAATCGCCTGCTCAATGGTATCGGTGGTCAACACCCCAAACACCACAGGCAAACCAAAATCCAAGCCCACACTCGACAACCCCTTGGCAGCTTCACCCGCCACATAATCGAAATGCGCCGTGGAGCCACGAATCACCGCACCGAGAGCAATAATCGCGTCACAATCCGCGCGGGCGGCGACTTTTTGCGCCACCAAAGGCAGCTCATACGCGCCCGGCACACGCACGATGCGGATGTTTTCATCCTTCACACCATGACGCTTCAAACCGTCCAGCGCACCCGCCAGCAAGGACTCACAAATAAAACCGTTGAAACGGGTCACCAAAATGACGAAACGACCTGCTTCAATCGTCAGGCCACCTTCAATAGTACGAATGCCGCTCATGGAAAACTCACCTTAATCAGAGACATAATCGACCGCTTCCAGACCAAAGCCTGCAAGCGCATGGAAACGTTTGGGTGCCGACATGATGTGCATTTTGCGCACGCCCAAATCGAGAAGAATTTGTGCACCAATGCCATAGGTACGCTGGTCTTGCGCGGCGCCTTCGCCAAATTTTTCCTCGGCACGGTTCCCTACGGCGAGCATTTGAATCCGGCGCACCAAATCACGCGGTTCTTCAGTCGGACGCAACAAGACCAACACACCACATTCCGCCTGCGCAATGCGTTGCAGCGCGTCATCCAATGGCCAACCGCAACCCGGTTCACCGTACAACACATCGCACAAGGTATTTTGTACCTGCACGCGCACCGTGGTCGGCGTATCGGCCTTGGGCACGCCTTTGACCAAGGCCAGATGCACCAAACCATCCACGCTATCCTGATAGGCATGCAGACGGAATTCACCAAAGCGCGTGGGGAAGGTTGATTCCGCCACACGCTCCACACTGTGTTCGTGCTTGAGACGATAGCGAATCAGATCTTCAATCGTGCCGATCTTGAGCTCATGTTCCGCCGCGAATTTTTCCAGATCAGGACGGCGCGCCATGCTGCCATCCTCGTTCAAAATCTCTACGATCACCGCCGCAGGCTCAGCTCCGGCCAGTCGCGCCAGATCACAACCCGCTTCGGTGTGACCCGCGCGGGTCAAAACCCCGCCCGGACGCGCCATCAACGGAAACACATGCCCAGGCTGCACCACATCCTCCGCCCGCGCCTCCTTGGCCACCGCCGCCTGCACCGTGCGCGCACGGTCAGCGGCAGAAATTCCGGTGGTCACACCCTCGGCGGCCTCAATCGACACGGTGAAATTGGTGCCAAAGGCCTCGTTTGAACGGCTGACCATCAAGGGTAGGCGCAAACGCTCGCAACGCTCTTGAGTCAGTGTCAGGCAAATCAGCCCGCGCCCGTAGCGCGCCATGAAGTTGATATCTTCAGCGCGCACCTTGTCGGCGAGCATCAAAAGATCGCCTTCGTTTTCACGGTTTTCGTCATCCATGATGATGACCATGCGCCCAGCGCGCAGATCGTCAAGGATGTCCTCGGTACTGTTGAGGTTCATGAATGAATGCGCTTGCAAGAATTAATGGGGGCGCAACTTTAGCACATCCAAGCACAAGAACCGCACCCAAAGCCGCGCACTTGATTCCTCTCTGTCATCGGCCACGCACCATGGTTTACAACCCAATCATGCTCTCATCTTTTCCCCCAGCCCGGGTCATCTTGTCCACTGCGCGCTTGTGTGTAGAATGCCCAGCTTACGTTATAAAGTAACCAAAAGGATGATTCATGTGCCGCCCGTTGTTGTCTGCCGCTTTGCTCGGCTCGTCCCTGCTTTCCATCTCTGCCCAAGCCGATACACCTTCTGAAAACGATTTGCCGGATGTGCACTTTTCGGCGGAGTTTTTTGTGGATGGTGTCGCTTACGAGGCAACCCAGGATCTGAAGGTTCAGGACTCCTTGGGCATTTATAACGTGCACGGTTCGCATGAGCATGAAGGCGAAGATGGGCATAGCCACGGTGGTGGCTTTGATACGGGTTTGAATCTCAATAATGCCGAGGCGGCTTTTGGTGTGCTTGCTCCTGGATGGCTGGATGGGCGTATGAACTTGTCGATGACCAGTGACGGGTTGGAGCTGGAAGAGGCCTGGTTACGCACCCAGTTTTTGCCGGGTGGGCTGCAACTCAAAGCCGGCAAGATGCTGAGCGACATCGGCTCTTTGAACAACAAGCATCCCCACGCTTGGGATTTCGTCGATCAGGCTCTGCCCTACCAAATGCTGTTAGGCGGATCATTAAGCGGAACAGGCTTACAGGCTGTTTGGAAAGCCCCTACTTCGCTGGATTTACGCCTGGGTGTCGAAGCACTCACAGGCGATAACGACGGCATTGCAGCCTATGTTGGTGACACCGCCAGCGCCACATCGGGGCGAGCCATTCACTACGCGGACAAGGACAACTGGCCGAATGTCTGGACGGCATTCGCCAAAATAGGCGGCGAAATCGCCCCTGACCATCACCTCAAGGGCGGTGTTTCATGGGTCAAATCTGACCTACACCAAGAGCTACACACCTACCATCCCGGCATCAATGACGCCGAACACGGTCTGCAAGGCGAAGCTTCCATGTGGGGGCTGGACGCGGCGTATCACTATGAGTCTGGTGCCGAGCACGGCTTGGGCGACATCCAGCTATTGGGTGAATACTGGATGCAGAACAAGGACATGAGTTTGGTCTATCACGAACTCAAACCCGCCCTGATCGGACAACCGCGTGATCTGAGCGTCGATGCCTTCACCCTGCAAGCGCTCTATGGCGTTTTCCCGCGCTGGCAGATCGGCCTGCGCTATGACCGCGCAGGCACGACGCATGAAGCCAGCCGCGCGGCCGCCAGCGTCGGCCCAACCAACACCAGCGCCTTTGACCCGCTAGATCGCATCAGCGGAGTACTGACCTGGAAGATCAATGCCAACAATCAGCTACGTTTCCAGCTTTCCAACGTGTCCGGCACGTTTGCAGAAACCCTAGCCAGCGGCGGCAAGGACCAGGCCGTACAACGTAATTACAACGAGTTTTTCCTGCAATACCAGTTCAACTTTGGAACGTTGGCGCAACAACATCAGCATTGAATGGAAACAGCGCTCAGCGCGTTCCTATTAATCCGGCTAGATTTATCCGTGATTGTCCGCCGAGCCGTAGGGTGCGCCATGCGCACCTTTTAGCCCATCGGTGCGCATGGCGCGCCCTACAGCTTCATGGATTAATCGTGCCAAATCAATAGTGTGTGTTCACATGGGATGCAGCACCCAAACGGATTCAGGTATAAATCTCAATCTGTACGTGCTAGCGTCATCAACGCTAAAGCGGTGCGTTTGCCGTGTACAACAGCGAAGGACGACAAATCATGCACAGATTACTTTTTGGGGCATGTTTAACATGTGCAATCACTGGTTCAATCTTCACAGGCTCAGTATGGGCACACGATGATAATAAAATCATCGTAGAAACACTCACCAAAACCAGCCAAAGTTGGGACGGCGAAACGCTCCCCGCATATGAAGCCGGTCAACCCGAAATCACCATGCTGAAATTCACGATTCCAGCCAAAACACGCCTCAAAACCCATCGCCATCCCTTCATAAATGCCGGCATCCTTCTGAAAGGCGAACTCACCGTATTTACAGAAGACAACAAAACCCTGCATCTCAAGGCCGGCGACACGATCGTTGAATTGGTCAACCGCTGGCATTACGGCGCAAACGAAGGCGATGAACCCGCAGAAATCATCATCTTCTATGCTGGCCAACAAGGTATGCCGATTACCATTATAAAAAGCGCAAGTGATTGATAAGCACAGGCTTGCGAAACCAGCCCACGTAGGACGAATTAACAGGCTGCTGAAATACTTATTTCAGCAGCCTGTTAGCGCAACGTAATGCGCCGAATGTTTGCTTCACCACACGCAGAACACAACGTCACTCCGCATTGCTTTGGCGTAATTGCTTAATCAAACCATCAATCCCCACGCGCTGCACATCCTGCGCAAAGGTATTGCGGTAATTGCTCACCAAACTGACCTCATCGATCACCACGTCGATAATCTTCCACGTACCCTGCTCGTTTTTACGCAAACGATAAGCCACCGGAATCGGCATACCCGATTTGGCCTGAATCTCGGTACGCACCAAGGCTTCCTTGGGATCGGTTTCCGGGCGCATGGGGAAATAAGTGATTTTTTGCCCGTCGTATTCGCCTAGCGACTTGGAGTAAGTGCGCACCAGTAAATCACGAAACTCATCGGTAAACACGGTTTGCTGCGCCGATGTCGCCCTACGCCAATTCACCGCCAGCACCAGTTTGCTCATGGTTTGAAAATCAATATGCGGCAATACAATCTTCTCGACCAAAGCATTCACCACTTTGGGGTCTGCCTTGATTTTTTCCTCATTGGCTTTAATCGCCGCAAGAACCTCGTCCGAAGTCGCTTTAACCAGGCTCATTGCGCTTTCATCCACGGTGGAAGCTGCGTTCAAACTCACTGAAGAGCCCAAGATTAAAGTTGGAGCCAATAATGCGACAAGAAAATTTCGACGTGGGAAAAGCATTACTTCCACTCCCCAAGTGCATGACGTAATTGCGCGACCTGCATATTGTAATCGTTGATACCTAAAAGGTAATCGCCGTACATTGTAGTATAGGTACGAAACGCCTCAACCAACAAAGCCATGTCCACTGCCCCTGCTTCGCTATCCATAAATACCGTGGTAAACCAGCGACGACCCGCCGTAAAACCCTCTTTGAGGTGTTGCACTGCTTCTGCTCCACCCTTGGCACGGTGATAGGCTTCGGCGACCTGGAACGGAATACCAATACGCGCAAAATTGGCTTTTTCGGTCACTTCACGTAAGTCAGCTTCGGCCTGGCGTGTTTGTGCATTCACCAAACCAGGGCGAATATTCCAACCCACGCCCAATACCGGCGCGGCATAGGCGTGATTAAAATTATCGAAGATATACGGGTTATCCAGCGTGTCCCGTCCTGGCGCAACCGCAGCGCCGCCGACCACTGCCGCATACACATCCGGGTACATCTCGGCACGCCGCGCTTTAACCATCGCCCGCAAAGCCGTCATCCCTGATTCGACCTGTGCCATTTCCTCCCGCTGCGCCAAAGCCACTTTAACCAATTCATCCACCGAGCCTTCGGGCAAAGCAACCGCTTCGATATGCGCATCGCTCACTTCAAGCTGGGATGAGAGTGGAATACCGACCAGGGTTTTCAGTCCATCCATCGACACCGCTTCAATGGCTTTGGCTTGCGCAAGATAACGCCCCACCGAGCCACGCACCGCCTGCATCGCGTACGCATTTCCCTCAGACACAGTTTTGCCGGATGACTTACGTTTTTCTATTCCGCTAATCACCGTATCCACCTTGGCCAGCAAATCAACCAAAAACACCCGCGTATCACGTGCAGTCAAATAGCCATAATAGGCACGGCGCACATCCAATTGGGTTTGTGCGCGCGTTAAACGCACATCGCCTTCACGCACCTGAATATTATTGCGCGCCGCCTCGGAATAGTTTTCCACCTTGCCAAAGGTATATAACGGCTGCACCAAAGCAAACTGCAAACCCGCCAGCACTGAAATCCCGTCATCAAACTTGCCGGCATCATCGCGCAGAGTGCAGGTCGTACAGGTGCTGGCACCATTTTGGAAAATCCCACCGTCCACACCGGGAACCGCAGAAACATAAGCGTTGGCATCAATGCGCAATCCTGCACGCCCGTAAACCTCATCCAGCAATCCGCGTGCCCGCTCGACGACCGCCTCGCGCTCCCTGATGCGTGGATCGCTGTTCAAGGCCATATCCACGGCCTGATCCAGATTGACACTCACCGCCCATGTCGCACCCGGCGCAGCGCAAAACAAAGCCGCCAGCAGGATAGAACTCAATCGCTGTTTCTTCACACTCGAAATAATGTTCATGCTTTTGATCTCAATTATTTTTTGTCGCCTTCGGCGGCTTTATTGAATAAAAACTGACTGATTAAGGTTTCCAAAACAATCGCCGATTGGGTCAAAGCAATGCGATCACCTGATTTCAGCACGGCATCTTCGGCACCCGGTGAAAGGCCAATATATTGCTCCCCCAACAGACCAGAGGTATAAATCGCCGCCGAGCTATCTATGGGAAAGATGGAATAATTCGATTCAATATTCATACCCACCACCGCACGAAAGTTTTTTGAATCAATCGATATACTTTCCACCCGACCAACCACGACCCCACTCAGTTTGACTGGAGCGCGCACCTTCAGGCCGCCGATATTGTCGAATTCAGCCGTGACGAAATACCCTTTTCCCGAAGGCAGACTCAGCAGATTACTGACATGTAAAGCCAACAAGGTTAATGCCAGCAAACCCAGTGCGACAAACAGTCCAACCCAAATATCTCGCAAATTATTTTCCTGCACTTACTCAACCCCTACTGAAACGCTGATGGACTCAGCGTTTCCAAAACAAACAAGTTACACATTGAACATCAAGGCGGTCATCACAAAGTCCAGCCCCAGTACCGCCAGCGAGGTATTCACCACCGTGCGCGTGGTGGCGCGGCTCACACCTTCGGCCGTGGGGACGCAGTCATAGCCCTCAAACAACGCAATCCACACCGCCACCACACCGAATAGCACACTTTTAATCACGCCGTTGATGATATCTTCGCGAAAATCGACCTGGGATTGAATCTGCGACCAATACGAGCCGCTATCCACGCCCAGCAAGCCCACACCAATCGCATAACCACCCAACACCCCAACCAGCGAAAACAAGGCTGCCAGCAAGGGCATTGTCAGCACGCCGGCCCAAAAACGTGGCGCAACCACACGTTTCAAAGGATCGACCGCCATCATTTCCATGCCGGCCAGCTGCTCGGTGGATTTCATCAGACCCAATTCCGCGGTCAAGGCCGAACCGGCTCGCCCTGCAAACAACAAAGCTGTCAGCACCGGCCCCAATTCACGCACCAAGGATAACGCGACCACCACGCCCAGCGATTCTGCCGAACCATAGGTGGCCAGAATCGAATAGCCCTGCAAACCCAACACCATGCCGACAAAGGCTCCGGCCACCAGAATGATTTGCAGCGACAACACGCCGACTTGATAAAGCTGATCCACAATTAAACGTGGGCGCAGTAAAGACGCAGGCAGCGCGGGCAACAGCCCCAACATAAAGACAAACCAACGCCCCAAGCGCGCCAGAGCCTCCATCACGCCCTGCCCAATCCGCGCCAAAAGATTCAACACAGGACGCATCATGAGCTCGGCTCCTGCAATGGGGGCAGACGAAAATCGTCCTGCAAAGAGGATGCTGGATATTGAAATGGCACCGGGCCATCGGCCAGACCCTGCATAAACTGCCGCACCCAAGGGGAGGTATCCGCCTGAATCGCCGCGGGGGTTCCAGACGCAATCACGTGTCCATCCGCCAGCACATACACATGGTCGGCAATGGATAAGGTTTCCGCCACATCATGCGACACCAGAATACTGCTCAAGCCCAGCGCATCGTTCAGATTGCGAATCAGGCGCACCAACACCCCCAGGGTAATCGGGTCTTGGCCAGTGAAGGGTTCATCAAACATCACCAGCATCGGGTCAAGTATCAGGGCGCGCGCCAACGCCACCCGCCGCGCCATACCGCCAGACAGTTCCGCCGTTTGCAAATCACGCGCACCACGCAAGCCCACCGCATTCAACTTCATCAGCACCAGATCACGCAGCATGGACTCCGGCAGGCGGGTATGTTCGCGCAGGGGAAAGGCCACATTTTCAAACACCGACAAATCGGTCAGCAGCGCGCCATGCTGAAACAACATGCCCATGCGCTTGCGCAGGGCAAACAAGGCACGGCGTGACAGGGTATGCACATTCAACCCGTCCACCCACACCTCACCGGCGTCCGGGCGCAACTGACCGCCAACCAGCTTCAACAGCGTGGTTTTGCCTGTACCGCTCGGCCCCATGATGCCGGTGATCTGTCCACGTGGAATGCTCAGGCTGATATTGTCGAAAATCAGGCGCGATCCACGGGAAAAACTCAGATTGCGGATTTCAATCAGCGGCTCAAGCATTGATTCTGGCGCAGCAACACATGCCGCAGCGTCACTCATTGCCACCCCAGCAAGGCGCGCATGGAACGCATGGCTTCAAGTCTCTGCAACATTTTCGGCGCTGTATCCTGCACCAAAATCGTTGCTTTGCGACGCAAAGCCAAAGCATCCATACCTGCACGCAGACTGCGCTGCTGGCTGCGCAGACTCGCCTCACTCGTGAAACCCTCAGGCTCAGCGCCCAAGATCACCAAAGGTGCGGTCGTGCTATCCATCACCGCATGAAAATCCGGCATCGCCTGCGGCACCAAACGCCCGGCATGTAAGCCATAACGAGGAATGCCTTCCGGCACCATCAAGCCCAGTATCGAGATACATGTTTCCGAGGCGACACTGAGTAGAATTGAGCCCAAGCGTGGCTGAAGCAGGCTTAAGCGCTCGGCAACATCAGAAAGCACATCTTCACCGCCCTTCAAAACCATCGAAGGCATGACCAAATGAAAACGGAATCCGTCATGGGTATCGTCAACCCATTGCTCCAATTCACGCATGGATGGGGTCATCCACCCCGCTGCGTACAAGCCCACCGCATCAAATTCATTCGAGTAAAAGGTTAAATACCATTCTTTGGGCAGGTCATCCGCATAAAAGCGCCCCTCCCACTCAGCATGGCGCCAATCCCATGCACCCAATGCGATGGTCGGTGTAGGCTTCAGCATGTGATTCATGTCAAACCACCCAATTCACGCACCAAACGAAAACTCAAATTCAGATCAAATTCCGCACGTTCACGGTACCAGCGTGCCGCACTACGCGCCATGCCCGGCGCGTCAAACCACGAACCACCACGCACCACGCGCAAGCGCGCATCCCCCTCCAACCAAGGCTCATGCGCCACACGCGGCAAGCCAGAGTACTTCTCGCGCCAATGGTCGAGCACCAACTCCTGCATATTGCCGTGCATCTCATGCAGCCCCCAAGCATTCGCTGGCAGACTGCCCACGGTGACCGGGCGGCTTAAACCGCAAAAATAAAAGCCACGCGTGCAATGCAGGCCACCGGAACAATTCACTTCGCTACGATGAATCTTGTCGCCAAAGGCAAAAGCCGTCTCGGTACCCGCACGGGCGGCATATTCCCACTCGGCCTCAGTCGGCAAACGGTAATGATGACCACTTTGTGCCGACAACCACTCGGCATAGGCTTGTGCGTCCACAAAGCACACGTTAAATACCGGGAGCCGGACATCTATCCAACTATAACGACGCGGATGCGGATGACCCGTCGCAGTACAAAAACGTGCATAGTCACCCAAGGTCACGCTATGGCGCATCAAGGCAAAATCACGTTGCACGGTGACTTTATGCTGAGAGCCTTCGCTGTCTTGGCGTGCAAACTCCTTGAGCGGCGAGCCCATAAAAAAGGCGCCGGACGGGATCACCGCCAGCGCCACCCCCAACTCACCATCGTCTACAGATACATGCTCAACAAAATGTGGACTTAAAGCATGACGCTGCGCCGCCATGTGTTGGGCATGCACCACAGGCGACACATCAGCATGTAGCTCTGTGGTACTCACCTTGCCAACCCCCTCTGCACCTTAACGCAGCTGATTGGAAAGTTGCTGCCCCAGTACGGTAGCGAACTGTGGCAAATCCTTATCACCCTTGATGTCCTGCATATTAATCTGCGTTTTTCCGGCACTCAAAGGTTTGAGACTCAAGGTCAAAGTCACTGGCGTGGTTCCGATGGTCGGTTTTAACTCCACACCACGCAGCACAATGCCCTGGTACAGATTGCGTGGATTCGGGTGGCTTAACTGCAATGTTTCACTGGCCAAATCGCCTTTCACAATATCAAAGCCCAGACGCTCCACCGCCGCACGCGAGCGGTTAAAAGCCACCGGCAAGGATTGGTCGAGCAGCAGGTATTGCTTGTTTTCTTCGTTAACGAAGCTGACGCGCGGCTGCAAAGAGGCTGCAATTTGCGCTTTGGATTGATCCTTGTCCCCCGTCAAATACACCATCAAACGCTCAAGCATTTCTGCATCGAACTCACGATTCTCCGACGAATTTGACCAGGTAAAACCTTCGTAGTCGTTTCCGTTAATCGGCTCTTTTTTCTCGGTCAAATCCATGCGCTGACTGGTCAAAAATACGCGCGTCTGGTTATCACCATCGCCGCGCTCAATACGGATACGGATACGATCCATATATTCCGGTTTGAAGAAGAAGTTGGTAATCCCCTTCAGCAAGCCATCCCAACCTGATTTTTCCGGCGCATTTTCGCCCTTGCCCACCCAATCTGACTCCAGCAGACCCAACTTGGGATCTTGGCGTTGCAAGGGATAACCTTCCATCTGCATAAAAGTCTGCAAACGTGGCCACACTGCTTCGGGGCCTGCCTGCACGTTGAGCCAACGCGCATCGGGCGGGCCTTCGACACTAACCACGGCCGATTTAGGCAATACACCGCTGTTGCCAACTCTCTCGCCCTTGGACGCCTCACCCACCGCCGAAGCCGCACGCGGCACATTGGTATTCAGGGATGGATCCGGCGCAGTAAACGCCGGCGGCACCTCAAGATTGGGCAACGTTGCATAACGCCGCGCATCACGCGGACTTTCTTCCTTACCCATACCTGGGATTGAGGAGCAGGCGCTCATGGTCAATACGACCGCCGCAGGTATCCAAAACTTGGGCGACAACGTGTGCGAGATAAAGCGCGCAGGAACCTTAAATTGCATCTTTCTCAATCTCCAAGCCTTTAAGTTCATTAAAACAACTATGCCGAAACAACACTTTGAATATGTGCCGAGGCCATGGCATCGCGTAGCGTCGCATGATGCTCAGCCGAAAGCCATGTCAGCGGTAAGCGAATCCCCGCCTCAATCATCCCCATGGCATGCAACACAAACTTCACCGGGATAGGGTTCGATTCGACAAACAGTTTTTGGTGCAGTTCAGCCAAGGGCGCATCCAAGGCCGCCGCGCGCGCCGCATCACCCGCAAGCGCAGCTTTGGCCATGTCTGCCATGGCGCGCGGTGCCACATTGGCCGTGACCGAAATCACTCCGCGCCCGCCCTGCAGCATCACCTCGCGCGCCAGCGCATCATCCCCCGCAAACACGGCCACTCGTGCACCTAAACGATCAACCAGCTCTTGCGCGCGCGCGAGTGATCCGGATGCTTCTTTAATACCCACGATATTCGCCACATCAGCAAGGCGCTCCACCGTGCTCGGCTGCATGTCGCACGCGGTGCGCCCAGGCACGTTATACAACACCAATGGCGCGGGAACAGCATCAGCAATGGCTAAATAATGCCGATACAGGCCTTCCTGCGTGGGTTTGTTGTAATACGGCGTGACCAAAAGGCAGCCATCCACACCCAAACTCACGGCCTGCGTTGAAAGCTCAATTGCCTCGCGCGTGCTGTTGGCACCGGTACCCGCAATCACCGGGATACGCCCGGCAACATACTCCAAGGTACGTTCGACCATTGCCAAATGCTCATTCACATCCAGCGTCGCGGATTCGCCCGTGGTTCCCACCGACACAATGACATCCGTGCCTTCGGCAATATGCCACTCGACGAGACGCTTGAGCGCTGCAAAATCCAGCGCTCCATCCGCCCGCATCGGGGTCACCAAAGCCACCATACTCCCATGAAACATGCCATCATCCCCACGCAAAAACCTTGGCTTAAATCGCAAGCCAAACAATCGACCCAAACAATCGACTCATACTACCCGCCGAATGCCGCGTGACGCAAGAAAACAGCGCGTCTAAATACAACGAGACCGTTGTCGATTTTACCCAGCCAATTCGGCGTGTACACTCAGCAAAAATCAGCTTGAAAACACCATGCAGACCTACCTCGCCATCACCCTTCTCGGTCAAGATCATCTCGGGCTGATTGAGCGCATTACTCGCCCGATTGCCCAGCACAAATGCCTTATCCACGACTCGCGCATCGCCTCGTTAGGTCGGCAGTCCGCCGCCGCAATGCTGATCTCCGGCAGCTGGGATCGGCTCACTCGACTGGAAAATGCCCTCAAGCTTCTAGCCAAAGAGAATGACCTGGCCCTGCACATGGTGCGCACCGAAGCGCCTGCCCCATTGGAAGCTCACCTGAGTTATGCCGTGGATGTGGTCGGACTGAATAGCCCGGACATGACCCATCAACTCGCCCAGTTTTTCACTGCTCAAGGCACTCACATCCGCGATCTTGCCACCATGCCCTACAGCTCGCCCAACAATGCCACCCCCATGTTGAACTTGCGCATGCAGATCGACGTGCCTGCGAACCTCAGACTCGCGCTGCTCAAAGAAGCCTTTTTCGATTTATGTGACGAATTAAACTTGGATGCCACCCTCGACCCGGCGCGTTAAACACATTTCCCAGGCACCTGCCCCAGAAGAAGTAAGGCTATGAACCCCAACCCCGCGCCCAACACACTCCGTAATCTTGCCCACGTCGAGCTTGAAAGCACTCAAGGCCTGCTACGCCTTCCTGATGATCTTTTGAATCACTGGCTGGTGCTGTTTTTCTACCCCAAAAACAACACCCCCGGCTGCACCCAGGAAGCACAAGACTTCGCACTGCTGTATCCCGAATTCCAAAAAACACATACCCGCGTATTCGGCATCTCACGCGACAGCCTGAAAAGCCACCACAACGCGCGCGCCCGCCTGAATCTGCCCTTTGATCTCATCTGCGACACCGAAGAGAAACTATGTCAGTTTTTTGATGTCATCAAATTGAAACGACTTTACGGGAAAGAGTACATGGGCATCGAACGCAGCACCTTCCTCATCAATCCACAAGGAGACATCCAACACACCTGGCGCAAGGTCAAAGTCCCAGGTCATGCACAAACCGTCCTCGAAGAATTGAACACACAGCGAACCCTCACATCAAGTTAAGGCCAATCCATGATTCATCACGAGCGTACCCGTCCCTGCCTGTTCGTTCTCGACACCAACGTTCTCATTCACGACCCCTCGGCGCTGTTCCGCTTTCAGGAGCACAATATCTTCCTGCCGATGGTCGTGCTCGAAGAACTGGACAACCTGAAAAAAGGTGTCTCCGAGATCGCACGCAATGTGCGCCAGTCCACACGCTTCCTCGATGATCTCGTCGCCGATGCCAACAAAAGCGAAATTGAAGCCGGCGTACTCATTAGTCACCCCTTCCGCGATGGCCGCCTGCGTCACAGCTCCGGGCGTTTGTTTATCCAAACCCGCATCATGCGCACCGAACTGCCGGATGCCATGGTTGGCTTCAAAGCCGACAACGACATCCTTGCCGTCACCCTCGCCCTCATGCGCGAAACCACTGACCGTCAGGTCATACTGGTCTCCAAAGACATCAACCTGCGCATCAAGGCCACCGTGCTCGGCATTATCGCCGAAGACTATGAAAACGATCAGGTACTGGACGACGTCGATCTGCTCTACACCGGCATCAGCCTACTGCCCGCAGATTTTTGGACCACCCACAGCAAAGACCTGCACGCCTGGCAGGAAGAAGGCCGCAGCTTCTACCGCATCCACGGCCCGCTGGCCGACGAATGGAATGCCAACCAGTTCATCTACCTCGAAGGTGAAAGCTCGTTTGAAGGTGTGGTGCGCGCCCACGACGAAAATGGCGCCGCTATCGTCGAAGTCTGCAACAACTACACCCTGCCGAAAAACACCGTCTGGGGGATCAACGCACGCAACCGCGAACAAAGCTTTGCGCTGAACCTTTTAATGGATCCGCAGGTCGATTTCGTCACCCTGCTCGGTCAAGCCGGCACAGGCAAAACCCTGCTCACCCTCGCGGCGGCTTTAACCCAAACCCTGGAGAAAAACATCTACTCTGAAATCATCATGACCCGCGTCACCGTCCCCGTGGGCGAAGACATCGGCTTCCTGCCCGGCACCGAAGAGGAAAAGATGACCCCGTGGATGGGTGCGTTGATGGACAACCTCGAAGTGCTCACCCGCGTCGAAGGCGGCGGTTCATGGGAGCGCCAGGCCACCCAAGACTTGGTGCGCGCGCGCATCAAAATCCGCTCGCTCAACTTCATGCGTGGCCGCACCTTCCAGAACAAGTTCCTTATCATCGACGAAGCGCAGAACCTGACCTCGAAGCAGATGAAGACCCTGATTACCCGCGCCGGCCCCGGTACCAAGGTGATTTGCCTGGGTAATATCTCTCAGATCGACACGCCGTATCTGACCGAAACGACTTCGGGACTGACCTACGTGGTCGATCGCTTCAAAGGCTGGCCGCATGGTGGACACATCACCCTGCTGCGCGGCGAGCGTTCACGTCTGGCGGAGTTTGCTTCGGAGACGCTTTAAACTCAGGGTTTTAAGCCCCACCTCGCTGCCATAAAACCATAGCCAATAAAAAAACCTCAATCGAGCATACTGATTGGGGTTTTTGTTTGGTTGCAGGTGGCTGACCGAGCGAAAAATAGGCTTCCGAGCCTATAAACACGGGCGTGGATTGCTGCGTAAATCCTCAAAGAACGCTGATCTGCTGACAGGCATCAAGAAACGGTTTTTTTTGAGGAAATTGCTTTCAGCGTATGGCCGGTTTTTCGTTTGCCGCGCCAGTGTCGCCAAAAAATCGGCTGGTTGCTTGCCGTCTTCCTGCCATTCATCCAGCACCTGCTTCAGCCAATACGCGACAAATCCAACTCGCCCTTGAATGCCTGCTGGCTCAGCGCACCGTAGAGCGCTTCGAGTTCGGTGAGGCTATGCTGGTAGCGAGTCTTAATGCCCTCGACTTGCTCAACAATAGCGGCGAATTGTTTTTGAAGACCGATCTGAGGGCAAGGAATACCGAGCGTCATGAATTTCTTCATCGAAATATTCAGCATTGAATCGTGACCGCCGCTCGCCAAGCTTCTTACGACTTTTCGATAGCGCTCATTCTTTAGGGCACCTCGAAAAACCTCAGTCATGCAATTTTGGGTAAAATTCTCCCATGTGATTGTTTGCGGAGCCGACTGGGATGAAAAAGCGTAGTGCCATTA
>NCGK01000061.1 GCA_002281735.1 Gammaproteobacteria bacterium 28-57-27 | reverse complement strand
CAGATCGTCGTAGGCGAAACGCCAGATCTTGTTCTCGGCATCCTTCACCGTCAGCCGATTGCCCAGCAGATCGTAGGTGAAGGCGGTTTCCCCGTTCAGCGCGTCGACGACCTTGGCGACCCGCCCGAGTTCATCGTATTGCCGGGCTTCGGTGCAGCCCAGCGCGTTCTTGGGTTGCAACCCGGCCTGGGCATTGGCATCGATCAGGCAGATCAGATTGCCGTTGGCGTCGTACTGGAATTCGGTGCGCTCGCCCAGAGGATCGATCGTCGCCGTCTTGCGGCCCAGCGCGTCGACTTCGAATTGAACCGTTTCACCGTTGGCGTTGGTCACCGCCCGCACCGCGCCGCGCTGGTCATAGGCGGTCTCGGTGCGATAACCGGTCGCGTCGACCACGGCCGTGCGCCGGCCCATGGCGTCGTACTCGAAGTTCGTCGTATGACCATTGGCATCGGTGACGGCCATGACCTGTCCGGCGAGGTCATGGGCATACGCGGTGGTGTGGCCGTCGGCATCGGTCTCGGTCTTGACCCGGTCATCGGCGTCAAAGGTCCGCGTGACGATGTCGCGCTCGTCATAGGCGCCGTCCGCCCGCTTGTAGCGATGGGTCACCTGCCAGAGCTGGCCGTTGGCGTCGTAACGGTTGAGCGCCTCGTTGCCCAGAGTGTCGGTGACCTGGATGACCCGATCCAGGGCGTCGTAGTCGTAACGCGTGGTCAATCCAGGGCGTCGTAGTCGTAACGCGTGGTCAGGTCGATGAGGGTGGCGTCGGTCGGCGACGTGCGGCGCTTCAGGGTCTCGGTCTTCTGGCGGCCGAGCATACCGCCTGCGCGCCGCCAAGCGGAGTGGGCTGAAGGGTGTGGGGCGGCGAATTGCGGGTTCATCTCATTCCTTCATTCGGCGGATTACGCTGGGCTCATCCGCCCTGCCGCGCAGCTATTTCAATGCAATTCGAGCCTAGCCCCTTTGATTCACACCGATTCCGGGCTGGCGGCAATCTCGGCGCGTACCGCCGGCGTCGTGTGGGCTTGCTTGTGCAGGGCGATCATCATGGCAATTGCGCTCCTCGGGCGTCTTGGCGGAGTTGCTCAATCAACCCGCTCAGCACCTCTCGCGCCAAGAATAACGGATAGCGCCTCTTTTCTATATGATCGTCCGGGTCGCTACAGTTAGTATTGGATAGCCCCTGATAAATACCACGTGGTGATACGCCAATTATTTTGAATATATGAAAAGGGCATCATCAGAATTTCACCGCCCCAGATACCCCCTTCAATAGTTACTTGTGCGATTGCTCTCAGGCCATCATTACTTACATAGTGATTCATTTCTATGACACCATATTTAAG
>NCGK01000019.1 GCA_002281735.1 Gammaproteobacteria bacterium 28-57-27 | reverse complement strand
CCCAAAACCATGGAGCAGCTGACGCCTCTGATTAGGGTGCAGCCCTCAGTATCAACAGTGCCAAGCACACCCACCGTGCCCAGCGTGAAAAAGTAAAACCTAGATCGACCCGCATGTAAAAAGGTGGCTCCAAAGGCCACCTTTTTTGTTATGCGCGGGTTATCTCGTCAATTTTGATGAGCTAGATTGAACGCCCGATAGCCTGATAATCAATGCCATGTTGACGCATGGTCGCTGGGTCGTAGATATTTCTGCCATCAAAAATTACAGGATTTTTGAGCGCATTAAAGGCTTCAAAATTAGGCGAGCGGAAGATCTTCCACTCGGTGACGATGGCAAGGACATCGGCGTTTTGCAAAGCCTCGTCGGGGTCTGCGCACAGGCACAGATCACTGCGTGAGCCATAAATACGCTGGCATTCCTCCATCGCCACGGGATCGTAGGCTTGCACATGCGCGCCCGCTGCCCAGAGGCTTTCGAGTAACACGCGGCTGGGGGCTTCGCGCATGTCATCGGTGTTGGGCTTGAAGGCCAGCCCCCACAGGGCAATGGCGCGGCCTTGCAGGTTGCCGTTGAAATAACGGCTTATTTTGTCGAACAGGACATTTTTTTGCGCATCGTTGCGTGCTTCGACGGCGCTGAGAACCTTGGCATCGAAGCCGACATCGCGTGCGGCGCGCTCCAGCGCTTTGACATCCTTGGGGAAGCAGGAGCCGCCGTAACCGCAACCGGGGTAGATGAAGTGGTAGCCGATGCGTGGGTCGGAGCCAATACCGATGCGCACGTTTTCAATATCGGCACCGAGGCGTTCGGCGAGCATGGCCATCTCGTTCATGAAGCTGATTTTGGTAGCCAGCATGGCGTTGGCCGCGTATTTGGTTAACTCGGCTGAACGAATATCCATGACGATCATTTTGTCGTGGTTGCGGCTGAAGGGTGCGTAGAGTTCGCGCATCCTGGCGCTGGCATGATCGCTGTCCGTACCGATAATGATGCGGTCGGGTTTCATGAAGTCTTCAATCGCCGCGCCTTCTTTGAGGAACTCGGGGTTGGAGACGATTTGAAAGTCCAGGCTGCTGCCGCGTTGCGCCAGGATGTTTTGCATGGTGGCGCGCACCTTGTCGCCTGTACCCACGGGAACGGTGGATTTATCCACGACAATCTTCGATGTCGTCATGTTTTCAGCAATGGTTTGCGCCACGCTGAGGACATAGCGCAGGTCGGCGGAGCCATCTTCATCCGGCGGGGTGCCCACAGCGATGAATTGCAACTCGGAGTGGGCGACGGCACGCTGCATGTCGGTGGTGAAGTCGATGCGACCAAGCTTCATGACGCGCTTGATGATGTCGTCAAGGCCGGGTTCGTGGATCGGGATGATGCCTTGCTTGAGGCGTTCGATTTTGCCTGCATCCACATCGACGCAGAGCACGTGATTGCCGACATCGGCAAGACACGCGCCGGTGACCAGGCCAACATAACCGGAACCGAAGATGGTGACTTTCATGAGGTGTTCCTTCTGCTTAAGTTAGATGGTCAGTGGTAGTAGCCGCGATACCAGGTCACAAAACGTTGCAGGCCGTCTTCAATCGTGGTGCTGGGCGCAAAGCCGGTGTCGCGCATCAGGTCGCTGACATCGGCATAGGTGGCGAGCACGTCACCTTGCTGCATCGGTCGCATGATTTTCTCGGCGTGCTGGCCGAGTGCGTTTTCTAAAATTTCAACGAAATGTGAAAGCTTTACCGGGCTGTGGTTGCCGATGTTGTAGAGGCGATAGGGCGCGGGGCTACTGCTTGGGTCAGGCTGCGCGCCATCCCAGTTGGGGTTGGACTGAGCGGGGCGGTCGAGCACACGCAGAATGCCTTCGACAATGTCGTCGATGTAGGTGAAGTCGCGCTGCATCTGGCCGTGGTTGTACACCTCGATCGGGTGGCCTGCGAGGATGGCTTGGGTGAATTTGAAGTACGCCATATCGGGGCGACCCCATGGGCCATAGACGGTGAAAAAGCGTAAGCCAGTGGTGGGTAGTTGGTAGAGATGCGCGTAACTGTGCGCCATCAATTCGTTGGCCTTTTTACTGGCGGCATACAAGCTGATCGGGTGATCGACGTTGTTGTGTACCGAATACGGCATGGCACTGTTGAGGCCATATACCGAACTGGACGAAGCAAAGACGAGGTGTTTTGTCGCCGTGTGACGACAGCCTTCGAGAACATTCAGAAAGCCAATGAGGTTGCTGTCCACGTAGGCGTGGGGGTTTTGAATCGAGTAGCGCACCCCGGCTTGGGCGGCGAGGTGGATGACGCGCTCGGGTGTGTGCTGGGCAAACAGTTCGGCCATGCCGTTGCGGTCGGCCAGATCGAGCTGAATGAATCTGAAGTTGGTTTGTTCGCCGATTTGTGCGAGGCGGGCATGTTTCAGGTTCACGTCGTAATAGTCGTTGAGATTGTCGATGCCGATGACATCCTCGCCGCGTGCAAGTAAGCGCTGGATGGTGTGAAAGCCAATGAATCCGGCTGCACCGGTGACGAGGATGCTCATGTCGGGTGTTGCTCGCAAATCATGCGCACGGCGCGTGGGTAGAGTTGGTGTTCGAGAGCGTGGACGCGTTGTTGCAAGGTGTCCGGCGTGTCGTCAGCGAGAATGGGGATGCGACCTTGCAGGATCACGGGGCCTTCATCCACACCTTCGGTGACGAAATGTACGCTGGCACCGTGTTCTTGGTCACCGGCTTCGATGGCGCGGGCATGGGTGTGCATGCCGGGATATTTGGGCAGCAGGGATGGATGAATATTGACCATCTTTCCCGCGTAATGCTGCACGAAAGCTGGCGTGAGTATGCGCATAAAACCAGCCAGTACGATCAAATCCGGCTGATAGTTGTCGATCCGGCTCATTAGTGCGGCATCAAAAGCCTCGCGCTCGGCGAAATCGCGGTGGCTGAGGTGTTCAGTCGGGATATTGGCCTGTTGCGCACGCTTGAGCCCATAAGCTTCGGCACGGTTGCTGAGTACGGCGACGATCTGGCCGCCGCCGAGTTCATCGCGTTGTTGCGCGTCGATCAGGGCTTGCAGATTGCTGCCGTGGCCGGAGATAAGGACAACAATGCGGGTCATTAGATCAAAATCACGCCTTCATTGTCGCCGCGCTTGACCATGCGACCCATAATCCACGGTTGTTCGCCAGCGGCCTGTAAGCGGGTGATGATGGTATCGACTTTGTCCGGCGCGACCATCAACGTCATGCCCACGCCATTGTTGAAGGTGCGGTACATCTCGCGCGCTTCGACATTGCCGCCTTCACGAATCCACTGGAATACCGGGGCGGGTGTCCATGAGGCGGTATCAACTTCAGCGGCAAGATCTTCGCCATACACACGAGGAAGGTTTTCGGTCAGACCGCCGCCGGTAATGTGGCACAGGCCGTGGATGCCGGAGTCGGCATCACGCAGTAACGGCAGCAGGCTTTTGACATAAATGCGCGTCGGTGCGAGCAGGGCATCAGCCAAGGTGACATCACCGCAAGGCTGATTCAAATCTGCCCCGGTCACCGCCAGCACTTTGCGAATCAGCGAGTAGCCATTGGAGTGCGCACCGGAGGAGGGCAGGCCGAGCAGCACATCGCCTTCAACGACTTGGCTGCCATCGAGCATCTGATCCTTCTCGACGATGCCGACGGTGAAGCCCGCAAGGTCGTAATCGCCTTCCTCATACATGCCGGGCATTTCGGCGGTTTCGCCGCCTACGAGGGCGCACCCCGCCAGCTCACAGCCTGCGGCAATCCCGGTGACTACGCGTGCGGCCACATCAACGGAGAGTTTTCCGGTGGCGTAGTAATCGAGGAAAAACAACGGCTCTGCACCTTGCACCAGAATGTCGTTGACACACATGGCGACCAGATCAATGCCGATATGGTCATGCCGATTCAAGTCGATGGCGAGGCGCAATTTGGTGCCAACACCGTCGGTTCCGGATACGAGTACGGGCTTTTTGTAGCCTTCCGGCAGTTCAAATAATGCACCAAAGCCACCCAGCCCACCCAAAACACCTGGGCGGCGCGTGCGTGCGACGGCGGGTTTGATGCGTTCGACCAGCGCATTACCTGCGTCAATATCCACACCGGCATCGCGGTAGCTGAGAGTGTTTACGGCGGCGGAAGCAGGGTTCATAGACTGGCTCATGGGGCTTGTGCGTGGCTTAAATCGGGTGTGGTATTGTACATGCCAAGTGAATAAAACGAGTGCCGTTGTGCTCAAACATCTGCCTAATCTGATTTCGCTGGCGCGGATGGCGTTGATCCCGTGGATTGCGCTGGCTTTATATGAGGCGCATTACGCGGAAGCGTTTGCCTTATTTGCGCTGGCGGTGTTCAGCGACGGTGTGGATGGCTTTCTGGCGCGGCGCTATGGTTGGACAAGTCGTTTGGGTGCGATTCTTGACCCACTGGCCGACAAGGGCATGATTTTAGCGGCCTTGTTTGCACTGGTTATGGCGAACTTATTGCCTGCGTGGTTGCTGGTGCTTTCGCTTAGTCGCGATTTTTCCATTGTAGCGCTCGCGGTGCATTACAACTTTTTTGTGCGCCCTGGTTTTGTGCCGCGCCCGTCGATCCTGGGCAAGCTGCACACCGTGCTTGAGGCGGCCTTGATTTTGGTGGTTATTCTGGAAGCTTGGCAGGGTTGGGGCTTGGATGCCTTGCGTGATGTGCTGCTGGTTGTGGTGGTGGTGTCCACGCTGACGAGCGCCGTGGATTATTACCGCCAATATCGCCGTTTGCCGGGCAAGGACGCCGCGCCTTGAGTGACACCATCCAATATGTGTTCGACTTTGGTACGCAAGCGCAGCATACCTTTGAGCAATTTGTGCCGGGTGCGAATGCCGTGACCTTGGGGTTGGTGATGCGCGTGGCCGAGCGGGTGGGCGAGCCGCAACTCTATGTCTGGGGCGCGCCCGCAAGTGGCAAAACCCATGTGCTGCAAGCCGCCTGTCAGCGCATGGGCGCACACGGTTTGCCTGCGGCCTATTTGTCATTGGCTGAAGCGCTGCATCCGGGTGTGCTGGATGGATTAGAACAGCTTGCTTTGGTGGCCCTGGATGATATTCAGGCCGTCATGGGGCTGGATGCGTGGGAAGTCGCCTTGTTCGATCTTATCAATCGCCTGCGCGAGCAGCAGGTTCCCCTGCTTTTGGCGGCGGATGTCCCGCCCTCTGGCTTGGCGGTGCGCTTGCCGGATTTGGCCTCGCGTCTTGCCTGGGGGCCGGTGCTGCGGCTCGAGGTTTTGGATGACGCAGGTAAACGTGAGGTATTGCGTGCCCATGCACAGGAGCGCGGCATGGAGCTGCCCGACGACGTGGTGCATTTTATGTTCGCGCATTTGCCGCGCGGTTTGCCGAGCTTGCTGGCGGGGCTGGAACAGCTTGATCGTGCTTCGATGGAGCGCCAGCGGAGGATTACCCTGCCGCTGGCGCGTGAGGTTCTAGGCTAGCCGTTCGAACAGATTATGCTGACTTACTGCCCGCAGAAAGCGCAGGCGGATCCTGGCTTGAACAGGCTCTTACACCTTGGACGGCATAGACATCATTCGCCTTGGGGCATCCGTGAAATCGTTTGACGGGTGCCGCTGACCATTGCCACGGCGGCTGCTCCCGTTGCATCATTTGGCTTGGCAGCAACAGCGGGCATACCCCGACAGCGAGCACTCGAACATGAACATTCAACGTAGGCCATGAGCACGCATGATCGACAGTCAAACTGCCGCCTTCATCCAGACAGGGGTCAGCATCAGCGTGGCGGCCTGTGGTGCGGATCGCCTGCCGAGCATGAGCCGGGGCATGGGTTGCCGGGCGTCGGATAATGGCAACGAGGTGCGCGTCTTCGTGAAGCGCTCGCAAGCGGCGGAGCTGATCGAGAACATCCGCTACAGCGCGCGGGTAGCCAGCGTGTTCAGCCTGCCCAGCACCAACCGCACCATCCAACTGAAGGGTAGCGACGCGCGGATGGAGGCCTTCGACGCGGCCGATCTCGCCGTCATTGAGGAGCACATCGTGCTCTTTCTCGAACAGGTGGTGCCGTTGGGCATCCCGGAAGGGGTTGTCCGTGTGATTCTTGCTTACACGGTCGACGATCTGGTGACCGTGGTCTATACCCCCAGTGCGGCCTTCTCGCAGACGCCTGGACCCAAAGCCGGCAAGCCGCTGGATTGACGCAACATGAGCATTCGCATTGAAACCATCCGCGAATGTCTGGAAGGCGTGATCCCCGGCCACATCGCCACCTGCGACTCGGACGGTATGCCCAATCTGGCCTACCTGTCGCAGGTGCAGTTCATCGACAACGAACACGTCGCGCTTTCCTACCAATTCTTCAACTGCACCCGGCAGAATGTATTGGCCGGTTCACTGGTGCGCCTGCTGCTCACCGACCACCGGACCGGCGCGCAATACCGGCTGCGACTGGAGTATTTGCGCACCGAAACCGCCGGCCCGCTGTTCGAGCAGATGAAGGCCAAGCTGGCTGGCATTGCTTCTCACACCGGCATGAGCGACGTATTTCGCCTGTTGGGCTCGGATGTCTATCGCATCCGCGACATCGAACACGTGCCTGGGGCGGCACTGCCGCCGCCACTGCCGCCCGTGAACTACCTCACGGCGCTGCGACGCGCCACGCAGCGCCTGTCTAGCTGCAGCAACCTGGAATCGCTGCTGGAAGCGGCGATGAACTCGTTGGCCGAAGAATTTGGTATCGACCACGTCATGCTACTGATGCACGATCAGGCGTACGGTCGGCTGTACACACTGGCCAGCCGCGGCTACCCGGAATCCGGCATCGGCTCGGAGATTCCGATCGGTGCCGGTGTGATCGGCATTTGCGCCCGCGAAATCTCGCCGATCCGCATCGGCTTCATGACCAGCGAATACAGCTACGGTCGCAGCGTGCGCGATAGTATCGAAGCCGAGGGTCGGGTCGACGGTCTGGAAAGCGCCATCCCCTTGCCCGGTCTGCCAGAAGCCCGCAGCCAGTTGGCGGTGCCGGTCGCCGCCTTCGGGCACCTGCTCGGCGTGCTTTACGTGGAGAGCGTCGACGACCTGCATTTTGGCTACGACGACGAGGACGCGTTGGTCGCCTTCGCCGCCCAACTGGCGCTGTCCATTTATCACCATCAGCACGTGGCGGAGCAGACCGAGGACGTGTCATCCTCTTCCGCCGAAGCGCCAGCGGCCGCCGGGCCGGCGCTGTCAGTACGCCACTTTGCCGCCAACGACAGCATATTCATCGACGACGACTATCTGATCAAGGGCGTCGCCGGTGCGATCCTGTGGGCGCTACTTACCGACTTCGTCGAGCGGCGGCGCACCGAGTTCACCAATAAGGGGTTGCGGGTGGACTCGCGCATCCGCCTGCCCGGCGTCAGTGACAACCTCGAAGCGCGCCTGGTGCTGCTGCAGCGGCGCCTTGACGAGCGTGCCGCAGGCATCCGCCTGACCCGAACTGGTCGCGGACGCTTTTCGCTGACGGTCGACCACCCCTTGCAGCTGGTTTCGGGCTGAGTTTTTTGGGACGTTATTGGGACAAGTCGGCCTCATTTCTTAAATCTTCATTCAGCACTTCTTAAGAATTTCATAAGCGGCCCTGCCGCATCTTGTCTGGATTTTTGGCTGCCCTAGACTTGCTTCGATCATCCAACGACAGGAGAAATTACCATGTCCACCCCCAAGCAAACCGCCCTCATCCTCGCCGTCATTGCTGGCTGCTTTGCCAGCTTGTCCGCGCAGGCTGACGACACGACTGACACGCTCGTGAAGCGCGGTGCCTATCTCGTCAGCTTCGGCGGCTGCGCCGATTGCCACACACCATCCAGGATGGGCTCGAATGGTCCGGAGAAGGACATGGCGCTCGGCCTCTCGGGTCATCCGCAAGCGCTGCGCATGCCTTCGCCGCCGCCGTTGAACAGCGACTGGAACTGGGCTGGCTCGGCCAGCATGACCGCCTTCAGCGGCCCCTGGGGTCAGACCTACGCCAGCAACCTGACACCCGACAGTGAGACCGGTATCGGCAACTGGAGCGCACAGAACTTTATCGCAGCGATGAAGAACGGCAAGCACATGGGCGTAGGCCGACCAATCATGCCGCCGATGCCCTGGCAAGGGCTAGCGCACCTTTCGGAGAAGGACTTGCGTGCGATCTATGCCTACCTGATGGCGCAGCCGCCAGTCATGAATCGCGTGCCTGAATACGCGCCGCCCGCCAGCGCCACTGGAAAGCCCTTATGAATCTTGATGCGGCAACTGCTGTTCAGCGCCTGTTTTTCCACTTCGATGGGGCGGAAAAAACGCGTGACCTTGCCTTTGGCAAGGGAGGTTTTTGCGTAAGCTTTTGTTGCTTGTACATAAGTTGCCAGCGCGGCGGGGCATTGGCGAAGTAGGCAGTGAAGTTGGCGTCATGTTTGTGATAACGAAAGACCTGTCCCTGATTTTTGATGCGCCTGGAAGCACTGGATGACGCAGGCAAGCGCGAAGTGTTGCGCGCCCATGCGCAGGAGCGAGGCATGGAACTGCCCGATGAAGTGATTCATTTTATGTTCGCGCATTTGCCGCGCGGTTTGAACGGTTTGCTGGGGGGATTGGAGCAGCTTGACCGCGCTTCGATGGAACGGCAAAGGCGGGTGACCTTGCCGTTGGCGAGGGAGGTTTTTATCAATCGAGCCTGACCCCATCGGTCAGCTTTGGCATAAGTTGCCTAATTTAATTCAGGCTAACCATTCTCGAATTGTTTGAATCCAAGAAGGAATTTCATGCTCCGCTCCAATCCGGTCTGCGTAACGTTGAGCAAATATAAACTTATTGTTTCCAGTGTTAAAGAATCCTTCGATTATTTCCCAATGGCTGGTTTTCAGGTCTAACGCGATTCTTGAATATTCTTGTGATATTTCGGCTTGAGGACTATCAAAAATTCCTAGGAGCTCTGGGTTGGTTTCTGTGAATGTACTTAAAGTCTCATGAAATAATTTTCCATTTAGTGTGTCCTCTATCACAGTTGCAGGTGAAACTGGATTTGATGAGATGCCCACTAGTTTGGTGGATTTGGTTGTGGCGCAGTTTACAATTCTTTTGCAGAATAAGTTTTTGCAGTCTTTCGTTTCGTAGCTGACTAGTTCCTTATCAGTGTCGGAAACCAAAATTATCTTGCCTCTTATGTCGTCTTTAAAGTCTTCATATGAAGTAGACAAGTGATTGTACAATCGTTTTATTTCTTTGGCGCCGCCAACTGGTACAATTCGTAATCGTTTGGAATTGATCAGGTCATCAAGGTATGCTTTTAGGTAAATTTTGTCGGATGAGCCCTCGCAAATAATCCAGTTAAATGGTTGATCTCCGATGGTGCTTGTGATTACGGACTGCACGAAATCATTTATACTTTTGAGTCTTATGTCATAAGGGAGTTTTCCTTTAGATATACTTGATAGTTGTTTAATTCCTTCCCTGTAATTGGCTAAATTTATTTGGTCAAATACGTGCGCGTCAATGTTTTTTGATATAACTGTAGCACTGCCAGACTCGATGATCGGGAGAAATCCATACCAGTGAGATGAAAATATAACCTGCATGCAGTCTCGGCTAATATCGTAAAGCGAGTCAAATTGATCAAAGCAGGCTGACATGTGCAAGGATGACTCTGGCTCATCAATTCCAATGATTAGGTTTGAGCCACTACTTCTGTGTTTGCTAAGTAAGCTGTGGGCTACATCAATAATCGCTTTTTGTTTTTCCCCTGAGCTTAAGTAGCTGATTTCCAACCAGTGGTCGCCTTGCTTTTTATGTAATTTTCTAGCGCTAAAAAATGATTGGATAATTAAGTTGTATACATCGTTTTTTCTTAGGTTTTGTTGTCTATCAGTCGGTGTTCTGTAAGAGTAGGTTTCTAGTTCTTGACTCAATGTGTCGATGAATGAGTTTAAGCTAGTGTTTATTTCATTGATTCGTGCTTGCGGAACTCGGTCGCTCAGTATTTGGGTAAGGGTTTCTCCCATAAGGACTTGAATTTCATTAGTCTCAAGTTTGGTGAATGTTTCTGGTTCAATTTCTTTTGGGATATATATGTAGTCAATGATATGCTTGATTTGATCGAGTAGGGGTAGGAGTTCTTTAAGGTTTTCCTCTGATAATGTTGTGATACTTGGGTCAGTGTTTTTGCCGAGCAAGAGGTCTACTGCAATCCGATTGTTAAATAAGGAGATAGATATGTTGCTGGCGTAGTCGAGGCCAATCGGAATAATGAGTAAGTCATCTGATTTAATGTTTTTTGATATCTGGTTGCGATGGTCGATAAAATTTTTCGCGTGGGGTCTGAGAGAAAGAGGGACATCGGACTCGCTAATTGACATGGATATAGAGTTTAAAGCCTCGGCTTTCTGTAGTATGTCTCCGCTAAATAATTTTTTATCTAATAGGAAGATTGGTATTATGTGGGGTTTGGTTGTTGGTAGCCCGCTCTTTTTCGTGACTATGTTGTAATTCCACGGTCTGGAATTGAAGAATGTGTCTAGTGCCTCTAGGATGGAGCTTTTTCCGATCCCATTATTCCCTACTAACCCGCAAAATTTATCTTCATCTGTTATGGGTATGTAGTTTATGCCTTGATAGGTCTTTATGTTGCGCAGAATAATTCCAATTATCATTGTGTATTCCATATTTCCTATTTGCAGGCGTGCAAGATTGGCTCAGATAGCCCCCGAGTTATAGTCTTAGCTAGGTGGCTTGCAGATTTGTGGATGTCATGATGTTAATGTCAACGACCCCATTGCTTTTATCAAATCACCTTCGAAAATCGCTGCACCTTATCCCCGCCCAAATACCGATCAAACGGCATACACACATTGCGGATCAGCAGGCGGCCACGTGGCAATACGCGGATGCCGCTTGCGTCCATTTCTATCAGGCCATCGGCGATCATCGGTTGCAGGCGCGGCAAAGCGTCGGCGAAGTAGTCGGTGAAGTTGATGCCGTGTTCGGCGCTGAACTTGGTGTAATCCAGGCTGAATTGGCAGATCAGTTCCATAATCACTGCGCGGCGTATTTCGTCGTCTTTGCTCATGCACAGGCCGCGTTCTATCGGTAAGCGTCCGGCTTCGAGGGCGGCGGCGTAGGGTTCCATGTCCTTGACGTTTTGGCTGGTGCAGCCGGCGACTTGGCTGATGGAGGAGACACCGAAGGCCAAAAGGTCGCATTCGGCGTGGGTGGTGTAGCCCTGGAAGTTGCGGTGCAGGCTGCCTTGTCGCTGCGCCACGGCGAGGCTGTCGTCGGGCAGGGCGAAGTGATCCATGCCGATGAACACGTATCCGGCGGCGGTGAGGTGGTCGATGCTGGCTTGCAGGATGGCGAGTTTTTGTGCCGGGGCGGGCATGTCGGCTTCATTGATGCGGCGTTGCGGTTTGAAGCGCGTGGGCATGTGGGCGTAGTTGAACATCGACAGGCGATCGGGGCGGGTTTCCAGTACGCGATCCAGCGTTTTCAGGAAGCTGTCGACGGTTTGCAGCGGCAGGCCGTAGATCAAGTCCATGCTGACCGAGTGGAAGCCTTCGTTGCGCGCGGCATCGAGCACGGCAAAGGTTTCTTCGGCGGATTGGATGCGGTTGACGGCTTTTTGTACCGCCGGGTCGAAGTCTTGCACGCCGAGGCTGATGCGGTTGAAACCGAGTTGGCGCAGGAGTTTGATGCCTGCCGCGTCGGCTTCGCGCGGGTCGATTTCGATGGAGTATTCACCCGTGTCGTCGTCGCGCAGGCTGAAGTGGCGGCGCGTGCTGTCCATCAGGCGGGTCATTTCGGCGTGGTTGAGGAAGGTGGGCGTGCCGCCGCCCCAGTGGAGTTGATCGACGATGCGCTCCTTGCTGACTTCGCGTGCGACCAAGTCCATTTCTTTTTCGAGCAGGGTTAAATACGGCGCGGAGCGGCTGCGGTCTTTGGTGACGATCTTGTTGCAGGCGCAGTAGTAACAGACGGTGTCGCAAAACGGGATGTGGAAGTAGAGCGAGATCGGCCCGCCTTGCGCCTGGCTTTGGGCGAGGGCGGCGCGGTATTGGGCTTCGCCGAACTGGTCGGTGAATTGCACGGCGGTGGGGTAGGAGGTGTAGCGCGGGCCGGCGGTGTCGTAGCGTTGGATTAGTTCGGCGTCAAAAATAAGGTCTTGGTTCATGGAGGGAGCCAGTAGTTTTTACAAAGGGAGTCAGGGTGAATTGATGCAAGGTAGCGTGTTTTATCTCCCTCCCCCTTGACGGGGGAGGGGTGGGGAGAGGGTGTGCAGTTGGCAGAGTCCTGCGCGCCTGCAAATGCCGCAACCCCCTCTCCCCAGCCCTCTCCCGCGAGGGGCGAGGGGGCTAAATCATCGTTGTCGAGCCATGTGTCTGTTCTCGTTTGGTATGAGCAAAAAAACCATTTTGGCGGCATTTCCGTAGAATGCGGGGCTGGCAGGTCAGCGTGGCGCGAGTGATGGACGATTTATTAAGGGTATTAGACTACTTCGGTGTGGTGGTTTTTGCTATCAGTGGCGCGTTGACAGCGGCGCGCAAGGGTATGGATTTGGTCGGTTTTGCTTTGATCGGCACGGTAACCGGCATCGGCGGTGGCACGTTGCGCGATTTGTTGTTGAACAAGCCGGTGTACTGGCTCTCTGATTGGGAATATGTGCTGATGACGGTGCTGGCAGCATGGGCGGTGTTTTTCTTTGCGCGGGCGTTTACCACGCGCATGGCGGCTTCGGTGTTGAATTGGGCGGATGCGGTGGGGCTGGCGGTGTTCAGTCTAATCGGTGCGCAGGCGGCGTTGGCGCTGGGAACCTCGCCGCTGATCGCGGTGGTGATGGGAATGATGACCGCGAGCTTTGGCGGGCTGATTCGGGATTTATTGTGCGACGAGCCGCCGATGATTTTGCATCGTGAGGTGTACGCCACGGCGGCGGCGGCGGGCGCGACAGTGTTTGTCATTTTGCATGAGCTGGGCGCGCCGGATTTATTGACTTTGGTCGCTGGTTTTTTTAGCGCCTTGGTGCTGCGGGGGTTGGGGATTGTCTATGGCTGGCATTTGCCGGCCTTTCCGAAAAATGAAAATTGAAGCTATTTTTGCCACTAGAGATCACAGAGCGTTGGCGTGAGGGTTGGTGCGCGTGGCGCACCCTACGGGATAGATGAATATGCATGCTTTAGAAATTAATGGGTTAACCAAGACTTATGGCAGCGGCACGAAGGCGCTGGATGGGGTGGATTTGACGGTGGCAGCGGGCGATTTTTTTGCGCTGCTGGGGCCGAATGGCGCGGGCAAGACCACGGTGATTTCGACGCTGGCATCACTGGTGACGGCCACAGCGGGTGAAGTGCGGGTGTTTGGGCATGATTTGCTGCGTGAGCGTGCCAAGGTCAAGGGGATGGTCGGCTTGGTGCCGCAAGAATTCAATTTCAATGGCTTTGTGCCGGTGCAGGAAATTGTGCGTCAGCAGGCGGGCTTTTATGGCGTGGCGCGGCGTGAGGCGAGTGAGCGCACGGCCTATTTGCTGGAGCAGCTTGGTTTGGCGGACAAGGCCACGGCGCAGGCTCGGCAGTTATCCGGTGGCATGAAGCGGCGGCTGATGATTGCGCGTGCCTTGGCGCATCGCCCGAGCCTTTTGGTGCTGGATGAGCCGACCGCCGGGGTGGATGTTGAGCTGCGGCATGGCATGTGGGAGTTTCTCACCCGCCTCAACCGCGAGGAGGGGGTGACGATTCTGTTGACTACGCATTATCTGGAAGAGGCTGAGGCGCTGTGTCGCCATGTGGCGATTATTCAGCGCGGGAAAATCGTGGTGAGCGCGCCGATGCGTGAGTTGCTGGAGCAGTTGCCGGAAGAGAGCTTTGTGCTGGATTTGGTCGAGCCGATTGCGCACGCACCGACGATACCCGGGGTACGTTTGAGTTTGCTCAATCCGGGAGTGCTGGAGCTTGAAGTGCGACGCGGTCAGCCGCTGGATCAGGTGTTTGCCGCGTTGCACGCGGCGGGGGTGCGGGTGATGAGCTTGCGCAACAAGAGTAATCGACTGGAGGCCTTGTTTATCAAGCTGACCGGGCATGGCGTGGAGGACAAAGCATGAATTTCGTGCAGCAAATGCGTGCTTTGTGGACGCTGTTGGAGCGGGAAACGCTGCGTTTTGTGCGTATCTGGCCGCAGACGATTATCCCGCCGATGGTCACAACAGCGCTGTATTTCATTATTTTCGGCGGGCTGATTGGTGTGCGCGTGGGCGAGGTCGGTGGTGTGCCGTATATGGACTTCATCGCGCCGGGGCTGGTGCTGATGGCGGTCATTAGCAACAGCTATGCCAATGTGGTGGCATCGTTTTTTAGCGCCAAATTTCAGCGTCATATCGAAGAATTGATGGTTTCGCCGATGAGCCATCTCAGTTTGATTCTGGGCTTTATGGCGGGAGGGATGGCGCGCGGCATGGCGGTTGGCGTGGCGGTGGCATTGATTGCTGCGCTGTTTACCGATCTATCGGTGCATGACTGGGGGCTGGCGTTGTTGGTGATGTTGCTGACATCGGCGGTGTTCTCTTTGGCCGGGATGTTGAACGCGATTTTTGCCAAGACTTTTGATGATATTTCGATTGTGCCAACCTTCGTGCTCACGCCGCTGACCTATCTGGGCGGGGTGTTTTTTAGCATCGAGCTGTTGCCACAGCCCTGGCGTGATCTGTCGCTGTTCAATCCGCTGTTGTACATGATTAATGCCTTTCGGCAGGCGGTGATTGGGGTGTCGGATGTGCCGGTGGGGCTGGCTCTGGGGCTGTTGTTTGCGCTGTTTTTCGTGCTGCTCGCGGCTTGTGTTTATATCTTGCGCAAGGGCTGGGGGCTGCGTGGGTAGACGGGATAGGGTGCGTGGTGCGGTCGTGGGGGCATGAGGTAGAAATAATCGCGCCGGCCTCATGGAGCCGGCGCGAGTTGGGGTTCGCTCCGGCAGAACCGGAGCTGTAATCAATTAATTGAGCGCAATCAGGTTTTCGATCAGGCGCAGCTTCATGCCCGTTACTTCGGACAGCAGGCGCAGGCGCTCAGCCTCGTAAGCGGTGTCGATCAGCATCTGGCACAGATCCAGCAGGCGCAGGATGGCGGATGAAGCCGCTTCGAACTGCTCGCAGGTCAGCTCGCCGCTTTCGGCCTTGGCATGTAGCATGTGCACGACTTCATGGCGCAGGAAGCTCATGCTGGACGAAACGAACAGCGGTGGAATCTTCACCTTGACGTGCACTACGCCAATGATTTCCTGGCGGGCGAAGAAGGTTTCGTCGTGCGGGCCGGTGAACAGCTCGGTCATCCATTGCCTGTGCGTAGCCTTGAGGGCATCAAGACGCCCTTCGATATGCTTGTTCGTCTCTGGATGGCTGACCAGCTGGTCATAAAACTCGTCGGTCAGTTGCGGTGCGATGGTCACCAGAATGGAGGAAACCGCTTGTACCGCCGCCGAATCGGCATCGGTGAAACCATTGACGTGCTTGAATAGCGCGATGTGGTCGAGATTCATGGCGGGATACCTGGCTTAGATGACTTTGGAAACGGATTCGGCGGCGCGCTTGACGTCGAGGAAGATCAGACCGAGCTTGGCCTGCGACTTGGCGAGCACGGTCAGCACCGCGTCGTCACCGGCATAGGTCATCAGAACGTAGCCTTTGTCGCCTTTGATGAGCACCTGCTCCAGGCCGCCACGCGCCAGTTCTTTGGCGGTGCGGTCGCCCAGGGAAAGCAGGGCGGCACTCATGGCGCCGACGCGGTCTTCGTCCATGCTGGAGGGCAGCAGGGCAGCCATCATCAGGCCGTCGGTGGACACGATGGCTGAGGCTTCAATGTCGGCGGACGAACCATTAAGCTCGGAGAGGATGGAGGTCAGCATGTCTGCGCGCATATAAAACACCACTTTTTATGAGGGATTGATCGAGCCCGTCATCATCCTGATCCATCCAATGGAAGCAAATAAGAGTTTTTAAGTTGCGTGATATTCCATATATTGGGCATGGTTATAGACTTACTTAACCCATGACTAAACAGCCCTGTGTGATAGCGCGCTATCACACAGGGCTGTTTTCAACTTCCGACAGGCTGCTAAGTAAATGCTGGCCCGCGATAGCTCTCATGAATCAAAGACTTACGTCTTTGTTCATGTTGGGGCATCCTGCCCCAAGCGGGAAACGCTGAATAAATCAGCGTTTCCCTAAGGCCGATCTGTGGGTTACTGCGCTTTGGCAATCTCGAAGCAGGTGTCAGCGTCTTCATCACGCTGCAGCAGTTGAACGCGGAAGCGACGCCCGGTGAGGCGATCCAGTGAGCGCTCAATCAAACCGTAGCCGAAAAAGCAGACCGAACGCTTGCCAATATCGGCGGCTTCAAAATTACCAAGGTGTGCGAATTCGCAGCCCTTGACCTCAATGAGGATGTTTTCACCCTCCGGTTTCATGCTGACTGACGAAAACAGGCCGACACGACTCAGGCTTTCGGCGAGCAGGTCGCAAGCCTCTTCTGCACCAATATTGGATGGCCAGTCAGTCCAGAGAAAGTCGCTGGTGGTGCGACCTGAGTCGCGCATGGTGGCATGTGCACCGACGGCGCCGAGCATATCGGTGAGGCCAGCGGAAATTCGGGCGATAATGACATTTCTGGGATCAGTAGGCATGGCGAAACTCTATGTTGCGGGTGGAAAGGGCGGGCTCAATGCGAGCAGGCGCGAAAATACCACATGATTCGTGTGCCATCATCGTTTCGGCAGGTGGTTTTGGTGCGTGAGTGCGTAGTCGGCGCTCTTGCTTATCCTTGGTGATGCGCCTAGAGTGCGCCGCGAGTCGGCCAGACCATCGCTGTGTCCCTTGTGGGCATGGAGGAAAGTCCGGGCTCCATAGGGCAGGTCGCCAGGTAACGCCTGGGAGGTGTGAGCCTACGGATCAGTGCCACAGAGAATATACCGCCTAAGTCCGGCGCTTCGGTGGCGGAACGGTAAGGGTGAAAAGGTGCGGTAAGAGCGCACCGCGAACGCTGGTAACAGCGTCGGCAGGGAAAACCCCGACCGGAGCAAGACCAAATAGGGGGGCGTTGATGTGGCCCGCAGAGTCCCCGGGTAGGTTGCTTCAGCCATGTGGTGACACATGGCGCAGATGAATGATGGTTCTCGACAGAACCCGGCTTATCGGCTGACTCAACATTTTTTTCTAACGCCCTCCCATCGTGGAGGGCGTTTTCTTTTAAACCACTGCCTGAAATCAAGTTCGTAAGCTGCTGAATTTATTAGCTTGCGGGGCTGATTTTTTGGGTTGGCAAGGCTTTATAAGTCATTGTGAATAAAGCATTTTTTGCAAAAACCGAGCTTGCGCGTGGTAAATGAGGTGGCTATAGTGGTGATATGTGGAAATAAGTGGGAAGAAGTGGGTCAAAAATCATGTTTCGTGGAATCAGCAATCTCAGTTTGGACGCCAAGGGGCGTTTCGCGGTGCCAACGCGCTACCGTGAACCCTTGGCTGTGCAGTGCGCGGGAGAGTTGATTGTTACGGTGAGTGCTGATGACCCTTGCCTTGCCATTTATCCACTGCCGGTGTGGCTGGAGATTGAGCGTCAGATTGATGCTCTTTCCGGCTTGAATCGCAAGGTGGCGCGCATTAAGCGTTTGCTGATCGGTCACGCCACTGAAGTTGTCCTGGATGCTAGTGGGCGCCTGCTGGTGCCGCCGGAGTTGCGCGATTACGCCAGCTTGGACAAGGGCGCGGTGCTGGTGGGACAGGGCAAGAAATTCGAGCTGTGGGATGAGGCGGCTTGGCGTGCGGCGATGTATTCGCCTGAAGATGAGGAAGGCGACAGCCCGGACGCGCTGGAGTTGATTGCGTTATGACCGACTCAATGCAAGCGCCGCACCTGCCGGTGATGCTGGATGAGGTGCTGGCTGCACTGGATATTCAGTCAGCGGGTGTTTATGTCGACGCTACGTTTGGGCGCGGTGGGCATAGTGGCGCGATTTTGCAGCGGTTAGGAACCGAGGGTCGCTTGATTGCGCTGGATCGTGATCCGTCGGCCGTGGCTGAAGCGCAGAGCCGTTTTGCCTCCGACCCGCGCTTTACCATCGTGCATTCGGCCTTTTCCGCTTTGCGAGCTGCGCTGGAACCGCTCGGGGTCTGGGGTAAGGTGAACGGCTTGTTGCTTGACTTGGGTGTGTCCTCGCCGCAACTGGATGAAGCGGAACGTGGGTTTAGCTTTATGCGCGATGGGCCGCTGGATATGCGCATGGATCCGTCGTGTGGCGAAAGTGCGGCCGAGTTTCTTGCGCGGGTTGACGAGGCTGAATTGGCGGATATTTTGTGGCGCTTGGGTGAGGAGCGTTTCTCGCGCCAGATTGCGCGTTCCGTGGTGGCTGTGCGTAGCGAAGCGCCGATCACGCGCACGGGGCAATTGGCGGAATTGATTGCCAAGGTGGTATTCAAGCGTGAGCCAGGCAAGCATCCGGCGACGCGCAGTTTTCAGGCGCTACGTCTGTGGGTAAATCAGGAGCTTGCGGAGTTGGATGCGGTGCTGCCGCTGGCCAGGGAGGCTCTAGCCATCGGTGGGCGTTTGGCGGTGATTAGTTTTCATTCGCTGGAAGATCGTCGAGTCAAGCAGTTCTTGCGTGGCGAGCAGATGCCAGAGCTGCCACCTGAAATTCCACTGATGCTGGAGCCGCCGCCCGCGCAGTGGCGAACGCAGGGGCGCGCCATCAAGGCCTCGGTCACGGAAATTGCCCACAATCCGCGCTCTCGCAGCGCGGTTTTGCGTGTGGCGGAGCGCTTGATATGAAGCCGATACTGGGCTTTGTTGCCTTGGCGCTCTGGCTGGGAAGCCTAGCTTCGGCGGTCGGCGTAGTGTATGCCGAGCATCTTGAGCGCAAGTATGTGTTTGCGGTGGAGAAAGCCGTGCAGCATTACGATGAGCTGGATATCGAGCGTGAGCGTCTGCAACTTGAAGAGGCTGCGCTTGCCTCGCATGGCCGGGTGGACGGCATGGCGCGTACCCGTTTGCAGATGGTGGCACCCGGTGCGGGTAATGTCACTTTGGTGACTTTGCCATGAGCCGCCTTCCTATGACACCGGCAAGAACCGCTGCTGCGGGCAGTCGTGCTGTCATGCCTGCGTGGATGGCGCCGATTCGAGCCAACTGGCGCATTGTGTTGGTGATGGGTTTGTTCTTCGTGCTCGCCAACGCCATGTTATGGCGGGCGGTGTATCTGAAAATTTCAGAGCGTGAATTTCTCGAAAAACAGGGTGGGATGCGTTACGAGCGGGTACAGGAAATTGCAGCGCATCGCGGGCGCATTTTGGATCGACATGGCGAACCGCTGGCGGTGAGCACGCCGATGGAGTCGGTGTGGATCAATCCGCGTGATTTGGGTGAGTCCGTCAATCGTTTGCCGGAGTTGGCGCAGGTGTTGGACGTGGATGTGGGTAAGCTCAAGTCCCAAGTGCTACGCCATGCCGACAAGCGTTTTATGTATGTCAAACGCCAGGTCACTCCGGAAGTGGGGGCATCGGTGCGCGCTTTGCGCATTAGTGGCGTAAATACGCAGCGCGAGTACCGTCGCTTTTACCCCACCGGTGAGGCTTCCGTGCATGTGTTGGGCTTCAATAACATGGATGACGAAGCGCTGGAAGGTCTTGAGCGTACCTATGATGACTGGCTGCGTGGGGAGCCCGGTGCGCGTCGCATTATCAAGGACTTGCATGGCAAGGTCATCGAAACCGGCGAGCTGATTCGCGACGCGCGGCCGGGCAATGACTTGACCCTGTCGATTGACCGGCGCCTGCAATACCTGGCGTACCGTGAGCTGAAGGAAGCTGTGCAGCTCAATAAAGCCAAGGCTGGGTCGGCGGTGCTGCTGGATGTGCGCACGGGTGAGATTCTGGCCATGGTCAACCAGCCGTCCTTCAATCCGAATGATCGCGGTAGTCTGCGTCCGAACCTGGCACGCAACCGCGCCATGATCGACAACTTTGAGCCCGGCTCAACCATGAAGCCGTTTGCGGTGTCAGCGGCCATGGAAACGGGCAAGTACACGCCCAGTACACCGGTGGATACGCACCCAGGTTATATGCGCGTCGATCGCTTTACCATTCGTGATCACAACAACTACGGTTTGCTGGATGTGACGGGCGTGATTCGCAAGTCCAGTAACGTGGGTGTAACCAAAATGGCGATGGCGATCGGGCCTGAGAAGCTGTGGACGCTGTACGACCATCTGGGTTTGGGTAAGGCTGCCGGAACCGGCTTTCCTGGCGAATCCAGCGGGCGTTTGCTGCATTACCGTGACTGGAGCGGTTCGGACATTGCCACGCATGCTTATGGTTACGGTATGAGCGTGAATACCCTGCAACTGGCGCGCGCCTATGCCGCCATAGCACATGATGGCGTGCTGTTGCCGGTGTCGTTTCTGCGTATCGAACAGCCACCGACAGGGGAGCCGGTGTTGAGTCCGACAGTCGCGCGCTCGGTGCGTACCATGATGGAAGAAGTGGTCAAGCGCGGCGGTACGGGTACTAAAGCACAGGTCATGGGCTACCGCGTGGCGGGCAAGACCGGTACGGCGCATAAATCGCAGGGCGGCGGATATGCCGAAGACAAATATGTGGCGGTGTTTGCGGGCATGGCGCCAGCGAGCAACCCACGTCTTGCCTTGGCAGTGATGATTGACGAGCCTACAGGCGGTTCGTATTACGGTGGCCAAGTTGCGGGGCCGGTATTTGCAGCGATTATGGATGAGGCGCTGCGCACCATGAATGTGCCGCCGGATGCTCTGCCTGAGCCGCAAGTGGCACCGGGCGTGATGTCGGTGACTGCACCTGGCACGACTCCAGGCGCGACAGCCAAGCCTGTGTCGGCTAAATCCGTAGCGAATCCGGCAAGCAAACCCGCCACCTTGGCTGTGGTTGTGAATGGAGGGGCACACTGATGGCCATGCTGCTTTCCGCCTTGCTGCATGATGTGACGAGTGTGTCTGCGCAGGATGATGTCCTGGTGCAAGGTCTGCGCGCCGATAGCCGTGCGCTGCAAGCGGGTGAGCTGTTCGTGGCGCGGCAAGGTGCGCGTGTGGATGGTTTGATGCTTGCACCTGATGCGGTGGCTCGCGGTGCGGTGGCGGTGCTTGCGGGGCATGGTGATGCTGAAGCTTTGCGCGCGGCTTTGGGTGTGCCGGTGATTGTATTGAGTGACTTGGCGCACGCCTTGGGCGTGCTGGCGGATCGTTTTTATGCCGCGCCATCCAAAACTCTGCGTGTCATCGGCATCACTGGAACCAATGGCAAAACATCCATCAGTCATTTTATTGCCCAGGCCTTGAGTCTGGCAGGTAAGCGCGCAGGCTTGATCGGCACTTTGGGTATGGGCTTGTGGGGTGAGTTACACACCGCAACGCACACCACGCCGGATGTGTTGAGTGTGCATGCCGAGCTTGCGCGCCAGCGCGACCTTGGGGCGGAGTATGTGGTGATGGAGGTTTCTTCGCACGCACTCGATCAAGGCCGGGTGGCGGGGGTGCGCTTCCGTGCGGCGGTGTTCAGTAACCTTACTCAGGATCACCTCGACTACCACGCCGATATGCTGGACTACGCACAGGCCAAACGACGCCTCTTCGTAGAGCTTCAGCCCAAGGCCGTGATCATCAATATGGACGATGCGTTCGGGCGGGCGTTGCTGGAGCAGCTGCAACACCGACAAGTATTGTGGGCGTATGGCCTTGGTGAAACCCCCTGGGTTGCACGTGAGACCAATGTGCTTGATGTGCGGCGTATGCACCTGGACGAGCGCGGCATCAAGCTGACACTTCATTGTCCGCAGGGATTGGCGCACCTGACCAGTCCGCTATTGGGGCAGTTTAATGTCAGCAATCTCTTGGCGGCACTGGCGACCTTGCTGGAACTGGGGATGCCGCTGCGCGATGCGATTGCGGCGCTGGAGCATGTCGAAGCCCCGGCAGGACGCATGGAACGTTTTTGTGTGCAGGATCGGCCACTGTGCGTGGTGGATTACGCGCATACGCCCGATGCGCTGGCGCAGGCATTAAGCACCTTGCGTGCACATCTCAAGCCCAAATCGGGGGCAAAACTTTGGCTGGTGTTTGGCTGCGGCGGCAATCGTGATGTGAGCAAGCGGCCGCGTATGGGCTTGGTGGCGGCGGAGCTGGCCGACCGGGTGATTGTCACCGACGACAATCCGCGTGACGAAGATGGCGAGGTCATTGCGCAGGGCATTCTGGCGGGAATGGCGCAGCAGGATCACGTTTTGATCGAGCGCGATCGTCGCCGTGCGATAGCTTTTGCACTGACTGAAGCCGCGCCCGAAGACATCATCCTGGTCGCGGGCAAGGGACATGAGGATTATCAGGAGATTGCAGGTGTGCGTTATCCCTTCAGTGACCGTGACACGGTGCGCGAACTTTTGGGGGAGGTGAGCGCATGTTGAGTATGACGCTTGAGCACATGGTGCATGCGGTTGATGGTCAGCTGTATGGCGAGGTGACGTTGCCGGAAAACATGCAGATTCGCGGTCTGTTTACCGATACGCGTAAACCCATGCACGGCGGCGTGTTTGTCGCTCTGCGCGGCGCGCACTTTGATGCCCATGCGTTTTTAGGCACGGCAGTTGAAAGCGGTGCGCGCGTGCTGGTGGTGGAGCAACCATTGGATGGGTTGCTGGTCGCGCAGATTGTGGTGGCGGATACGCGCATCGCGCTGGGTGCGTTGGCGGCGGCATGGTGTGCCACGTGGCATGCGCAGGGCGGCAAGCTGGTTGCGCTGACCGGTTCGAATGGCAAGACCAGCACCAAGGAGATGCTGGCCAGTATTTTGCGTCAGGTCGGCTCGACCTTGGCCACGCGCGGCAATTTGAACAACGACATCGGCGTGCCCTTGATGCTGGCCGAGCTGGATGCCAGCCACGCTTTTGCCGTGATTGAAATGGGTGCGAACCATGCGGGCGAGATTGCCTATCTGACCGCCTTGGCGCGCCCGGATGTGGCCTTGATTACCAATACCGGGCGGGCGCATTTGCAGGGCTTTGGCGGCAAGCAGGGCGTGATTCTGGCCAAGGGTGAGATTTTTGGCGGGCTGGCTGAGCAGGGTGTGGCAGTCATCAATCTGGATGATGAGGGTGCGTCCACCTGGTTGCGCGGGCTTGAGCGGTCTGTGCCTGACATTTCTATGAAGGGCTTTTCCATGAAAGCCGATGTGTCAGCAGATATTCAAGGGCAGTGGTCAGAAAAGACGGGCGTGCTGCGTATCACGCGGGGTCAAGCCGAGCTAGCTGTGCCGTTGCAGGTGGTGGGTGAGCACAACGCGCATAACGCCTTGGCGGCGGCGGCGGCGGCATGGGCGCTGGGCATTCCAGCGGCGGCGATTCAGGCCGGACTGGAAGCGTTTGCCGGTGTGGCCGGGCGTTTGCAGCGCAAGCTCGGGCGCGCTGGATGTGTGCTTTGGGATGACACCTACAACGCCAACCCCGACTCCTTGCAGGCGGGCATCCGCGCCGTTGCTGTGCAGGGGCTGGAGACCTGGTTGATTTTGGGAGATATGGGCGAGCTCGGTGAGGATGCGCCGACGCTGCATTCCGAGGCCGGTGTGTTGGCTAAAAATTTGGGTGTCATGCGCTTGTGGACGGTCGGGACGCTGGCCTCGAATGCCGCAGCAGCCTTCGGTGAGGGCGCGCAAGCCTTTGCCACGCAACAGGATTTACTGGATGCCGTGCTGCCTGCACTGCGTGCCGATATTCACGTTCTAATCAAAGGCTCACGTTCATCGCGTATGGAAAACGTGGTGCAAGCGCTGGTTCAACCCATGCTGAAACTAGGAGAGGATGTTGCATGTTAACCGCGCTGTTCCATGCCTTGAGCACTCAATTCAGCGCGTTCAATGTATTTTCGTACATCACGCTGCGCGCCATTCTCGGGGTGATTACCGCCTTGGGCATCGCCTTGCTGATCGGCCCGTGGATGATCCGCAAACTGGCCGAAATGAAGTTCGGTCAGCAGGTACGCACCGATGGGCCGCAATCCCATTTATCCAAGTCTGGCACCCCCACCATGGGCGGCGCATTGATTCTGGTGGCCATTGCTGTTTCGACCCTGCTGTGGGCGGATTTGAGCAATAAATATGTTTGGATCGTGTTGCTGGTCACGCTGGGCTTTGGCGTGGTGGGCTGGATGGATGACTGGCTGAAAATCAGCAAGAAAAATACCGCAGGCCTGCCCGCGCGCTGGAAGTATTTCTGGCAATCGCTCATTGGTCTGACGGCGGCGATTTTGCTTTACAACATCGCCAATACGCCCGCCGAAACCGCCTTGCTGATTCCTATGTTGAAGGACGTGGCGATTCAGCTTGGGCTGGGTTACATCGTGCTGACTTATTTTGTGATCGTGGGCACCAGCAATGCGGTGAATCTGACCGACGGGCTGGATGGGCTGGCGATTCTGCCCACGGTGATGGTGGCGGGAGCCTTGGCCGTATTTGCCTACCTGACCGGTCACTTTGAATTTGCCAAATATCTGGCCATTCCTTATGTGCATGGCGTGGGTGAGCTGGCGGTGTTCTGTGCGGCGATTGCAGGCGCGGGCTTGGGCTTTTTGTGGTTCAACACCTACCCGGCACAGGTGTTCATGGGCGATGTCGGTGCGCTGGCACTCGGCGCGGCACTGGGCACGGTGGCGGTGATGGTGCGTCAGGAAATTGTGCTGTTCATTATGGGCGGTATCTTCGTGATCGAAACCCTGTCGGTAATTATTCAGGTGACTTCGTTCAAGCTCACCGGCAAGCGCGTGTTCCGCATGGCGCCGATTCATCATCACTTTGAGCTCAAGGGCTGGCCTGAGCCGAAGGTGATTGTGCGTTTCTGGATCATCACCGTGATTTTGGTGCTGATCGGTCTAGCGACGTTGAAGGTGCGCTGACATGAAACGTCAATTTTTTAGCCACAGAGGACACAGAGGGCACAGAGATGAAAAGCCGCTCTTCGTGATGTCCGTGGCTGAATCTTTATCGGTCTTAAATGTGTCTTGTGTCGCGAATATCAGGGCATACGAGGCGTTCACAGTGAGTTTTTTATCCTCTGTGCGCTCTGTGTCCTCTGTGGCTAAATTCGTATGGCCTCAGCTCCGGTGGTCGTCATGATGACCTCGATCCTTATCGTTGGACTGGGCAAGACCGGATTGTCGGTGGCGCGTTTTCTTGCGCGCTGTGGCGAGTCCTTTGCCGTGGTGGACAGTCGCGATAACCCGCCAGGGCTGGACGATTTGCGCCGTGAATGCCCGCAGGTGGAGCTGCGTCTGGGGAGCTTTGATGCGGGTTGGTTGGCTTCGTTTACCACCCTGGTGGTCAGTCCCGGCGTGGCGGTGGCCGACGCGGCGATTCAGGCGGCGGCGCGAGCGGGTGCGGAAATCGTCGGCGACATCGAACTGTTCGCGCGCCATGTGCCGCACGAGGCCAAGGTGATTGCCATTACCGGTTCAAACGGCAAGAGCACGGTGACCACGCTGGTGGGTGAATTGTTGCAGGCCGCAGGGCGCAAGGTGCAGATGGGCGGTAATCTGGGCACGCCGGCGCTGGATTTGCTGGCCGGCGAGCAGGCGGAGGTTTATGTGCTGGAGTTGTCGAGCTTCCAGCTTGAAACCACGCATTCGCTCAAGCCGGTGGCAGCGACCGTGTTGAATATCAGTGCAGACCACATGGATCGTTACGCGGATCTGGCGGCGTATGCAAAGGCCAAGGGCAAGGTTTATCAGCATGCGCAGTGTGCGCTGGTCAATCGGGACGATGCCTGGAGCATGGCACTTGCTGACGCTTCCAATGCGGCAAGCACCGTGAGTTTTGGGCTGGATGCCCCTGTGGACGCTGCTGATTGGGGCTTGCTTGAGCATGAAGGCGCGCTCTGGCTGGCGCATGGCGCGACGCGGCTGGTGAGTGAGCAGGATTTGCACATTCGGGGCAGGCACAATATGGCGAATGCTCTGGCGGCGTTGGCTCTGACCAATGCAGTGGGCGTTGATGCGGGGAAGGTGCTGGATGCGCTGAAGCAATTTGGCGGACTGGCGCATCGTAGTCAGTTCGTGGGGCATTTCGCCGGGCTGGACTGGGTGAATGATTCCAAGGGCACCAATGTGGGTGCGACGGTGGCAGCGCTGGCCGGGCAGACCCAGCCGGTGGTGCTGATTGCGGGCGGCGTGGGCAAGGAGCAGGACTTTAGTCCGCTACGCCCGCTGCTGGCCGACAAGGTGCGCGCCGTGGTGTTGATCGGCCAAGACGCCGAGCAAATGGAAGAAGCCTGGCAGGGCGCGGCACGCTGTGTGCGCGCAAGCAGCATGGCGGATGCGGTGCAACAGGCCGCTGCGCTAGGGCGGCCGGGGGATGTGGTGCTGCTGTCTCCAGCCTGCGCGAGTTTTGACATGTTCAGTGGTTACGAACAGCGCGGGCAGGTTTTTGCCGCCGCCGTGCAGGCGAGGTTTGCGTCATGATTGAACAGGCGCGCAACTTTGGATACAGACTGGGCGTACAAAAGCTGGGCGAGGCCGTGGATGCGGTCAAGGCGCGTGGCGTCGGCGCGGAAAGCGTGCTGCGTCTGGACGGGGTGTTGCTGTTTGCGGCGCTGGGCTTGTTGAGTCTGGGGCTGGTGATGGTGAGTTCGGCCTCCATCGCGCTGGCCGATAAGCTGGGTTCGCCGTTCCACTACGCCTTGCGCCAGGGCATTTTTGCCCTGGCGGGGCTGGGGATTGCCGCCGTGGTGCTGTGGCGTGCCGATTTGCAGTGGATTGAGCGCCAGCGCTATCTGTGGTTGTTGCTGGCTCTGCTGGTGTTGCTGCTGGTGTTGTTGCCGGGCGTGGGGCATGTGGTGAATGGTGCGCGGCGCTGGGTCGGTGTGGGGCCGATCAATGTGCAGGCCTCGGAACCGGCGCGTCTGTTCCTTGTTTTGTATCTGGCGTCCTATCTGGTGGCCAAGCGCGATGTGGTCATGCACAGCTTCAAGGGCTTTGTCATGCCGATGCTGGCGTTGGGTTTTGCCAGTCTGCTGCTGTTGGCCGAGCCGGACTTGGGCGCGACCGTGGTGTTGATGACCACGGGCATGACCATGCTGTTCCTGGCCGGTGGGCGTTTGCGCTGGATGGTGCTGTTCATCCTGTTGGGCGTGGCGGCGTTGTATTTCCTGATTATTCTCGAACCCTATCGCGTGCGGCGACTGATCGGTTTTTCCGATCCCTGGGCAGATCCACTGAACTCCGGTTTCCAGTTGTCGATGGCGCTGATCGCCATCGGACGCGGTGGCTGGGATGGCGTGGGTCTGGGCGAGAGTGTGCAGAAGCTGTTTTATCTGCCGGAAGCGCATACCGACTTTTTGTTCTCGGTGTTGTCCGAGGAGCTGGGCTTGCCGGGCATTTTGAGCCTGATCATGCTGTACGGCCTGTTCTTGTGGCGCGGTTTTGCGATTGCCCGCCTTGCCGAGCAGCGCGGCATGTTATTTGGCGCGTACATGAGCTATGGCCTGAGCACCTGGGTCGGCTTGCAGGCGTTTATCAATATGGGTGTGAACATGGGGCTGCTGCCCACCAAGGGGCTGACCCTGCCGTTCATGAGTTATGGCGGCAGCTCGCTGATTATTATGTGTGTGGCCACCGCCCTGATGCTGCGCGTGTACCACGAGGCCACGGCGGTGGAAGACGGCGAGCAGAAAGCCGCGCCGCCCTCTGCGCGCACGCAGGAGGAGGCGGTATGAATTCGCCCAATCCCGCCAGTCAAGCGCCCGTGCTGATTATGGCTGCCGGAACCGGTGGGCATATTCTGCCTGCGCTGGCCGTGGCGCGCCTGTTGCGCGAGCGCGGAATTCCGGTGCTGTGGCTGGGCACACCGCAGGGTATGGAAAACCGCATGGTGCCCGCCGCCGGGTTCGAGATGCGCACGATTGATGTGGGCGGCTTGCGTGGCAAGGGTTGGTTGACTCGCCTGCAAGCACCGTTCCGCATTTTGTTTGCGCTGGGGCAGTCGCTGGAGCTGCTGCGCAAGGTCAAGCCGCGCCTGGTGATGGGGTTTGGCGGCTATGTGGCCGGGCCTTGCGGTGTAGCGGCGCGCTTGCGTGACATTCCTCTGGTGATTCATGAGCAGAACGCCTTGTCCGGCATGACCAACCGCTGGTTGGCGAAGGTGGCCAATAAGGTGCTGGCCGGGTATGCCGGGGCTTTCCCTGCCTCAACCGTGGTCGAAGTGGTCGGTAACCCGGTGCGTGCTGATATTGCCGCCCTGCCCGCGCCGGAGCTGCGCATGGCGGGGCGCTCCGGGCGTTTGCGCGTGCTGGTGGTGGGCGGCAGCCTGGGGGCGCAGGCATTAAACAATGTCATGCCGCAGGCTTTGGCTTTGCTGACAAGCGAAGAGCGCCCCGAGGTGTGGCATCAGGCCGGTGGCAAGTTGATTGATGCTGCGCGCGCCGCCTATGCCGCTGCGGGTCTGGCGTTGGGCGATGATTTGCGCGTGGAGCCGTTTATTGAGGATATGGCCGCCGCCTATGCCTGGGCCGATGTAGTGCTGTGCCGCGCCGGGGCGTTGACAGTAGCCGAGCTGGCGGCGGCAGGCATAGGCAGCGTGCTGGTGCCGTTCCCGCACGCGGTGGATGACCACCAGACCCATAACGCAGCGGTGCTGGCGCAGGTCGGCGCGGCGCACCTTATTCAGCAGCGCGATTTGAGTGCCGAACGTTTGGCAACGCTGTTGCGCGGCATGACGCATGCGCAGACCCTGCACATGGCGCAGCTCGCGCGTGCTCAGGCCAGGCCGGAGTCGGCGCAGCAGATGTTGGCCGCCTGTGCACCGTGGCTGGGCGAGATGGACGCGCCTCAGGATGAAAATGACCACAAGGAGATTCAGTCATGACCCCATTACCGAGTGTGAACCCCGGAATGCGCCGTGTGCGCCGTGTGCATTTTGTCGGCATCGGCGGCGTAGGTATGAGCGGCATCGCCAAGGTGCTGCTGAACCTGGATTACATGGTCAGCGGCAGTGATTTGCGCGAGTCCGAGTCGGTGCGCCGTCTGCGTGAGTTGGGCGCGCAGGTGTGGATCGGGCATCAGGCCGAGAGGGTGCATGGTGCGGATGTGGTCGTGGTTTCGACGGCGATTGCGGCGGACAACCCGGAGATGTTGGAAGCGCAGGCGCAGCGCATCCCGGTGATTCGGCGTGCCGAAATGCTGGCCGAGTTGATGCGCTTCCGTTATGGCATTGCGATTGCTGGCACGCATGGCAAAACCACGACGACGAGTTTGGTGGCTTCGGTGCTGGATGCGGGCGGCCTGGATCCGACCTATGTGATTGGCGGGCGCCTGAACAGCAGCAAGAGTCATGCACGTCTGGGCGCTGGGCAGTATCTGGTGGCTGAAGCGGATGAAAGCGACGCCTCGTTCCTGCATTTGCAGCCGATGGTGGCGGTGGTGACCAATATCGATGCCGACCACATGGACACCTATGGCGGTGATTTCGAGCGCCTGAAAAGCGCGTTTGTGGAATTTTTGCACAATCTGCCGTTTTACGGCATGGCGGTGCTGTGCGGTGATGATCCGGTGATTCGTGAGTTGCTGCCGCGTGCCGCACGCCCCTTGCTGACCTATGGGTTTAATGCGGAAAACGATGCGCGTGCTTCAGATGTGTGCACCGATGGCGGCGGAATGCGCTTCCGGGCGCAGTTGCCGGGCATTGAGGCCTTTGATGTGCGCCTCAATCAACCGGGTCGGCATAACGTATTGAATGCCATGGCGGCGCTGGTGATTGGGCATGAGCTTGGCGTGAGTGTCGAGGCCATGCAGCGCGCTTTGGCAAGTTTTCAGGGTATTGGTCGCCGCCAGCAGGTCTACGCGGGCTTAAAGGTCGCCGGACAAGAAGTCAGTCGTGCGGTGACGCTGGTGGATGACTACGGTCATCACCCGCGTGAATTGGCCGCCACGCTGGAGGCCGTGCGCGGCGCGTATCCGGGGCAGCGTCTGCTGCTGGTGTTCCAGCCGCATCGTTATACCCGCACCCGCGATTTGCTGGATGACTTCGCCAGCGTGCTGTCCGAGGCCGATGCTCTGGTGTTGACCGAGGTGTATGCCGCAGGTGAAGCGGTGATTGCCAATGCAGACGGGCGATCCCTGACGCGGGCGATTCGCGCTCGTGGTCGTCTGGAGCCGGTGTTTGTGGAAGCGGTGGACGACCTGCCCGCTGTATTGGAGGGGCTGGTGCATGACGGGGATGTGCTGTTGCTGATGGGGGCAGGGTCGATTGGCTCACTGGCTCCTCGTCTGGCCAAGGCCTGGGGGGGCGAGACATGAACCAAACAATGAAAGCTGCAGACTTTGGCCGTGTGGCGGTGTTGCTGGGCGGCACCTCGGCTGAGCGCGAGGTGTCGCTCAAGAGTGGCCGTGCGGTGCTGGAAGCCTTGTTGAGCAAGGGGGTGGATGCCCATGCGGTCGATGCATGTGTGCATGTGGTTGAACATCTCAAAGCGGGCGGCTATGACCGCGCCTTTATCGCGCTGCATGGTCGTGGTGGCGAGGATGGCGTGATTCAGGGTGCGCTTGAGCTGATCGGTCTGCCCTACACCGGCAGCGGGGTGCTGGCTTCGGCACTGGGTATGGACAAGCTGCGCACCAAGCAGCTGTGGCTGGGTGCGGGACTGCCGACCCCGGCCTTCCGCGTGCTGCATTCGGCGGACGATGCGGTTAGCGCCGGGCGTGAGTTGGCACTGCCCTTGATGGTCAAGCCAGCCCTGGAAGGTTCGAGTATCGGCATGAGCAAGGTGCACCGTGCCGAAGATTTGCCTGCTGCGTTTGCGCAGGCGAGTGGTTTTGGCCCGGTACTGGCCGAGCAGTTTATTCATGGCGAGGAGTACACCGTAGCGATTCTGGGTGAGCAGGCTTTGCCGCCGATTCGTCTGGAAACGCCGCATGATTTTTATGACTTTGATGCCAAATATCTGGCCAATGACACGCGCTATCTGTGTCCCTGCGGCTTGTCGCCCGAGGACGAAGCAACATTGCAGCGTTTGGCGCTGGATGCTTTCCGTGCGGTGGGCGCCGAGGGCTGGGGGCGGGTGGATGTGATGCGTGATGCCGACGGCCAATTCTGGTTGCTGGAAATCAACACCGTGCCGGGCATGACCGATCACAGCCTGGTGCCGATGGCGGCGCGCGCAACGGGTATGGACTTTGCCGAATTGGTGTGGCGCATTCTCTCCTTGAGTTTGTCGGCAGCACGCGCGGGGGATGTGTAATGGCTGCCCGATATGCCAAACGCCCCGGTACGCCACTTGGCGAGCAGATCATGGCCTGGCCGTGGGCAGCGATGGCGCGGCATACCCTGCATTTGCTGGCGCTGGCTGGCATGGTGGCTGCGCTGGTGTGGGGCTGGCGTGCCATTCATGACCCGTGGAACTTCCCCTTGCGTGTAGTCAAGGTGGACGGCGAGTTACAGCACCTCAAGCCACAGACGGTACAGACGGCAGTGGATGAACGTTTGCAGGGCAGTTTTTTTGGCGTGGACTTGCCGAATGTGCTGCGCGGTTTGACCGATTTGGCCTGGATTCGCGATGCGCGGGTGCGGCGCGAGTGGCCGGACAAGCTGCATTTGTGGGTGGAAGAACACAAGCCATTGGCATTGTGGCGCGGTGATGCGGTGCTGACTGCGGATGGTTCGCTGATTTATCCCGACAACAAGCGTGAGGATGACCGCCAGCTTGAGCAGTTACCAGCTCTGAGTGGGGCGGACGGGCGTGAGATGGCGCTGTGGGCGGAGTTTAATCGCCTTGGCGGTTTGCTTCAGCCGACCGGCTTGCGAGTGCTGGCCTTGCGTGAAGATCAGCGTGGCTCGCAAACCTTGGTGCTGGAGCATGGTTTGACCTTGCGCCTTGGGCGTGAGGATGTCGAAAAGCGTTTGCAGCGCTTTTTGGATGTATTCGACCGCACGCTGGCGGGTCGCATCGGCGAGGTCGAGGAGGTCGATTTGCGTTATGCCAATGGTTTTAGCGTGCGCATGCGTGCGGTGGCGGATGCCAAAACGCTATCAAGAGCCGACGAAAGCCGAATGTTAGCCACAGAGGGCACAGAGCACACGGAGGGGAAACATGGCTTGCGTGCTGTCAACGCGGGTGTCAGTCCATGCGTAATACCGTATGACATTAAGCATTTTGTCTCTGAGTTCTCTGTGCCCTCTGTGGCAAAAATTTATACACGTCACCAGGGCGATAGCGCCTTGGTCGCAATGATTTCAATAGCAACATTTGAAGGCGAAAAAAATGGCCAGAAAGTCGGATAAGGGTTTGCTTGTGGCGTTGGACATCGGCACCTCCAAGGTGGCCGTGATTGTGGGCGAGGTCGCCGACGATGGTTCCGTGGAGGTCATCGGTCTGGGCGAAAGCCCGTCGCATGGTCTGAAGCGCGGGGTGGTCGTGGATATCGAGTCCACGGTGCAGTCGATTCAACGCGCCGTGGACGCGGCGGAGTTGATGACCGGTTGCCAGATTTATGCGGTGCGCGCCGGGATTGCGGGCGGGCATGTGCAGTCGCGCAACTCGACCGGTCAGGTGGCGATCAAGGAGCGCGAGGTCACGCAGGAGGATGTGGATCGCGTCATCGAGGGTGCGCGCGCGGTGGTACTGCCCCACGACCAGCGCATCATTCATGTGTTGCCGCAGGAATTCATTATCGACGGGCAAGAGGGCATACGACAGCCGATTGGCATGTCGGGTGTGCGCCTGGAGGTGCGGGCGCATCTGGTGACCGGGGCGACCAGCGCGGTGCAGAATATTGTGAAGTGCATTGAACGCTGTGGCTTGCGCGTGGATGAAATGGTGCTGGAACAAATCGCCAGTGCCGAAGCTGTGTTGCACCGCGACGAGCGCCAGCTCGGCGTGTGTGTCGTGGATATCGGCGGCGGTACCACGGATTTGGCGGTGTTTGTCGATGGTGCCATCCGGCATACGGCGGTGATCCCGATTGCTGGCGACCAGGTGACCAATGACATTGCGGTGGGTCTGCGCACGCCGACGCAGTTTGCCGAGCGCATCAAGCTGGAGCACGCCTCGCTGTGCCCGGATCAGGACGCAAGCGAATTCATCGAAGTTCCAGGGGTGGGGGATCGTCCGGCACGCCGTTTGTCGCGGCATACCTTGGGCGAAATTGTCGAGGCTCGCTACGAGGAAATTTTCCTGCATGTACGCGAGGAACTGCGTCGTAGCGGTTACGAGGAGCGCGTCACGGCGGGGGTGGTGCTGACGGGCGGCAGCGCCTTGATGTGTGGTGTGGTGGAGTTGGCAGAAGAAATGTTGCACATGCCGGTACGTCTTGGACTGCCGCAGCGTGTGACGGGAATTCAGGAGGTGGCAACCAATCCGGCGCATGCCACTGGGGTTGGTTTGCTGTTGTTTCAGGGGGCTAAGGATGCCGTGGATGAGAAGAAAGGCTCTTCTGCGGCGGCGGGTTCGGTGTTGGGGCGGATGAAGAGTTGGTTTCAGGGCAATTTTTAAGGGCGATTTTATTTTTTGGGGCGTGAGCCTGAATTTTTTTCGTGAACTTTGTGATTAACGGGGGGGGGGAACGATGAGCATGTTTGAACTGGTGGATTCATATTCAGATAGCGCAACCATCAAGGTGGTGGGCGTGGGTGGCGGTGGTGGCAATGCGGTGGCGCATATGTTGCAGCACGCGATTGAAGGTGTGGATTTTATTTGCGCCAACACCGATGTGCAGGCGCTGAAAAAATCGCAGGCTACGGTGCAATTGCAGATTGGTGCCAATATCACCAAGGGCTTGGGCGCAGGCGCAAACCCTGAGTTGGGTCGTCAAGCGGCGCTGGAAGATCGCGATCGTATTCAGGAAGTGCTGGCGGGCACCGACATGTTGTTCATTACCACTGGCATGGGTGGCGGCACGGGCACGGGTGCGGCACCGGTGATTGCGCAGATTGCCAAGGATATGGGCATTCTGACCGTGGCGGTGGTGACTCGTCCGTTTGGTTTTGAAGGCAAGAAACGCATGGAGCAGGCCTTAAATGGCATCCGTGAGCTGGAAAAACAGGTCGATTCGCTGATTGTGATTCCGAACGAAAAGCTGCTGGCGGTGATGGGCAAGTCGGCGCAGATGATGGAAGCCTTCAACGCCGCCAACGGCGTGCTGCTTTCGGCCGTGCAGGGCATTTCTGAACTGATTACCCGTCCGGGCTTCATCAACGTGGATTTCGCCGACGTGCGCACGGTGATGGAAGGCATGGGTTCGGCCATGATGGGTACAGGTATCGCTTCTGGCGAAGGGCGTGCGCGTGAAGCGGCTGAAGCGGCGATTCATAGTCCGCTGCTGGATGAGGTGGTGTTGCGTGGAGCGCGTGGCATTCTGGTGAATGTGACTGCCGGCATGGATCTGACCATCGGCGAGTACGATGAAATCGGCGAAATCATTCACGAACTGGCTTCAGAAGATGCCAATGTGAAGATCGGCATGGCGATTGATCCGGAAATGAACGGTGAAATTCGTGTCACCGTAGTGGCGACGGGCTTGAACATGCACAAGGTCGAAGCAGCACCGATGGCTCGTCCGCGCGTGGTGGTGGATAACGACTCACGCAACCAGGCGCGTCAACAGGCTGAGGCCGTGGTTGCTCCAGCGGCCATGATGCAGGGCAATGCTGCGTTTAGTTATGATTTGGTGGATATTCCGGCGTTCCTGCGTCGTCAAGCCGATTAAGGTTTGCGGAAGCAGAAATGAAAAAGGGAGCCAAGCGCTCCCTTTTTTGTGGCTGACACGGGGGCTTTAAGCCGTGGTAAAGCGCATTGAAAGATCAATAGCCTGAATATCTTTGGTGAGCGCACCGATCGAAATAAAGTCCACCCCGGTTTCGGCAATGGCGCGCACCGTATTTTCATTCACGCCGCCGGAGGCTTCGAGTTGTGCTTGTCCACGCGTGAGCCGAACTGCTTGGTGCAGCGCGTTCAAATCGAAGTTATCCAACAAAATGCGTGGTGCGCCTGCCATCAGGGCTTCTTCGAGCTGGCTTAGGTTTTCCACTTCAACTTCCAGCGGTAAATCCGGATAGAGATGGCGCGCATGGACAACTGCGGGCGTAATCCCCCCAGCTGCTGCAATGTGGTTTTCTTTAATCAAAATCGCATCGTACAGCCCCATGCGATGATTCCAGCCACCGCCGCAGGTGACGGCATATTTTTGCGCCAGGCGCAGGCCAGGGATGGTTTTGCGCGTGTCCAGAATGCGTGCGTGAGCTCCACTAATCAGACGTACAAAGTGGTTCACCTTGGTGGCGGTAGCGGACAGGGTTTGCATAAAATTCAATGCACTACGCTCACCAGTCAAAATGCTGCGCGCCGAGCCGCGCAAGGTGCAAAGCAAAGCACCTGAGGTAAGGTGGTCGCCATCGCTAGCCGCCCATTCAATCTGAATCTGTGGGTCAAGTTGGGCAAACACTTCGTTAAACCAAGCGCGACCCGCCAGCGTCATGCTCTCGCGCGTGATGACGTTTGCACGGGCTTGGGTGTCCACATCAATCAGCATGGCGGAGACATCACCACTGCCTACATCTTCGGACAGTGCTTGTGCGACGTTGCGAGCAATAAAATCATGGGCAGGGAGGTGCATGGAGGGGTACTCGGTGTTGGAAAAAGGGGCGCTCAGTATCGTTTATGACACAAATTTGCGTTAATTTGGCTTGCCGTCATCTAGATGTCACCTCATTGTCGTAAATGTGGGCGCAGGCGCAAATACGTTGGGCGCGGTAAGTAAAATCCAGCAGGCGCATTTTTCCGGGGAAGGCAGATGAGTGGCAAGAATATTTTAATTGTGGAAGATGAAAAACCCATTCGTGAGATGGTGGGATTTTCTTTGGGACGTGCTGGATTTACAGTGACCGAAGCCGGTGATATTTCAGAGGCGTTTGAATGCCTTGCGCATCAACTTCCTGATTTGATTCTACTGGATTGGATGCTGCCCGGTGCGAGTGGTTTGGAACTGGCTCGCCGCCTCAAGCGCGATGAACTGACGCGCGATGTGCCGATTATCATGCTTACAGCGCGTGGCGAAGAGGAAGATAAAGTGACCGGCCTGGAAGCGGGCGCAGATGATTACATCACCAAACCATTCTCTCCGCGTGAGCTGCAAGCGCGCATTCGTGCGGTGTTGCGCCGGAGTTCCAGTGAAGACGAGTCGGGCATCGTGCGTATTGAGGGGCTGGAGCTGGATACCGAAAGTCATCGAGTTTCTGCCAATCAATCGCCCGTGGAAATGGGGCCGACCGAGTTCCGCTTGCTGGAATTTTTTATGACCCATCCAGAGCGTGTGTATAGCCGCGAACAACTGCTTGACCGTGTGTGGGGGCGCAATAGTTTTGTCGAAGAGCGTACCGTGGATGTGCACATCCTGCGCCTGCGCAAGGCGCTTTCCCCGTCGGGTTATGAATCCATGATTCAGACGGTGCGCGGCGCGGGTTACCGATTATCGAGTCGAGTTTAATTTGTCACGCGGTCTGTGGGCGGAGGCTCTGCTGATTCTCGCGCTGATCCTGCTTGGAATGGCGCTAGGTGCATGGCTGGGTAATCTCTGGATAGGTTTGAGCGTTGGTCTTGCCCTGGTCGTGCTGCGCCTGTTTTGGGTGGTCATGCGCCTTGCACTTTGGCTTGAACATCCGCGCAGCCCCATTGCTGGGCGCTATGCAGCGGGCTGGTTGGGGCACCTGGGGCAGCGCTTGCGCCGTGCGCACCTCGCGCAACGCCGGCGAGATCGACGCTGGTTGCGTCTGATTCGTGAGTATCGCCGGGCGGCGGATGCGCTACCGGATGCGGTTGTGGCGCTGGATCAACATCATCGGATTCTCGGTTTCAACCCGGCGGCGCGGCAGTTGCTCGGTCTGCGCCAGCGTGACCTCGGCTTACCCGTGGAACATTTGCTGCGTCAGCCTGATTTTATCGGCTTCCTGCGTGCAGCCGATTGGGCGCGAGATGTCGATGTCCCCAGTGATTATGTCGCAGGGCAGGTGTTGAGCGTGCACATGGTGCCTTATGTGCAGGGACGTTTATTGCTGATCGCGCGTGATGTGACGCGCTTGCAGCGTCTTCAGGCCATGCGCCAGGACTTTGTGGCCAATGTGTCGCATGAGTTGCGCACGCCCTTGACTGTGCTTTCTGGCTACATCGAAACCTTGCTGGATGGCGATGAAGATGAGGTAGAGGCTCTGCCACAAGATTTGGTGCGGATTCTGAATCACATGCACCTTCAGTCCGATCGGATGCGGCGCATTGTTGAAGATCTCCTTTTGCTTTCGCGCTTGGAGACCACCTCGCCGAACGAAGAACAAATAGAACTCGTGCATGTACCCATGCTGTTGAATGCGATTGCCGAATATGCCGAACACCTCAGTGGCGAAGGTGCACATCATATTGTGCGTGAAATTACACCTGAATTGCGTATGCGCGGCGTGACGCGGGAGCTGGATAGCCTGTTTTCCAATCTGGTGTTTAATGCAGTGAAATACACCCAATCAGGCGGTACAGTGACCATTCGCTGGTTTAAAGATGCACGCGGTTTGGTGTTTGAAGTGCAAGATACGGGAATCGGTATCGCGCCACAGCACATCCCGCGTTTGACTGAACGCTTTTACCGGGTCGATGTCGGGCGTTCGCGCACGATGGGCGGAACCGGCCTGGGTTTGGCCATTGTGAAGCATGTCATGCTGCGACATCACGGACGTTTGGTGATTGAAAGTGTTTTGGGTCAAGGCAGTGTTTTTCGGTGTGTTTTTCCATCTTGATCCCCATGCGGCGTCAGCGTAATGCAATTACTGTCATCAATCCTTCATATAAAAGTAATAAAGAAGACACTTAAAACGTTAATGCTTGCAAAGCCTGCTAATAAGCAACGTTGATGCTTGGTCTAATTAAGGCTTCGCTTACCCCGATTTTTAACTAGAGGATGAACTCGATGACTACTTTCCGTATGTCCCTTCTGGCCGCTGCCGTTATGGTTGCTGGTGTTGCTCACGCTGCTGATGTCACTACCATCTCCGGCGCTGGTGCGACCTTCCCGTATCCGATCTACTCCAAGTGGGCCGAGGCTTACAACAAGGCCACCGGCGTTAAGCTGAACTATCAATCCATCGGTTCAGGTGGTGGCGTGAAGCAAATCACTGCCAAGACTGTTGACTTTGGCGCGTCCGACGATGCGTTGAAGCCTGAGAAGCTGGAAGAACTGGGTATGGCTCAGTTCCCGGCGGTCATGGGTGCAGTGGTTCCGGTTGTAAACATTGCTGGCATCACTGCCAACCAAATGAAGCTGGATCAAGCAACCTTGGCTGACATCTACCTGGGCAAAATCACCAAGTGGAACGATCCGAAAATCGTTGCCCTGAACCCGGGCGTGGCTCTGCCTGAGAAGCTGATTACTGTGGTTCGTCGTTCTGATGGTTCAGGCACCACCGCCATGTTCACCAACTACCTGGCCAAGATCAGCCCTGAGTGGAAGGAAACCGTTGGCGAAGGCAAGGCTGTGAAGTGGCCGGTCGGTCTGGGTGGCAAGGGTAACGAAGGCGTTGCTTCTTATGTCAAGCAAATCGACGGCACCATCGGTTACGTCGAGTTTGCCTATGCCAAGCAGAACAAGCTGTCAACCGTACAGCTGAAGAACGCTGCAGGTGAGTTCGCCACTGTAAGTGCGGCCAGCACCGCTGCTGCAGCTGCTCACGCTGACTGGAAAAACGCCAAGGACTTCTACCTGTTCCTGACCGATGCCCCAGGTGCGGACTCTTGGCCGATCGCTGCCCAGACCAACATCATCGTGTACAAGGAGCCAGAAAACTGCGCTCAGACCGAAGCTGCCCTGAAGTTCTTCAACTGGTCCTGGAAAAACGGTGCCAAGATGGCCGAAGAACTTGAGTACGTTCCGTTGCCGAAAGAGCTGGTTGGCCAGATCCAAGCCTACTGGAATGAAAACATCAAGTGTGAAGGCGTTGCCGCTATCACCAAGTAATTGGCTCACGCCAATGGGTAAGTGTTACGTTTGAGCTAAGGGAAATCATCTAGCATCCATGGACGGATGCGCTTTGGACTTGGTATGCCAAGTCCTCTCCATTTTCGAGGCTAGCCAATCATGTCATCGACACAAGCAGGCGCGCTGAACGAAGTCAAATCCGTTGCGCCGATCAACCGATCCAAGCTCTCCTTTGCCTTGGGTGATGTTGTTTTCAAGTTTACAGCGCTGTTTTTTGCCCTGGTCGTGCTGATGTTGCTGGCCGGAATCATCGTTATGCTGGTCAAGGGCTCGCTGCCCGCCTTCGAGGCCTTCGGTCCGGGCTTTATCACCAGCGATGAATGGGATCCGGTGCGCGAGCTGTATGGTGCTTGGCCATCATTGACAGGTACGCTGGTCGCTGCGTTGATTGCAATGTTGATTGGCTTGCCTCTGTCCTTCGGAATCGCCGTTTTCATTACCGAAATGGCGCCGCAATGGTTGAAGCGTCCGGTGGGTACGGCGGTCGAATTGCTGGCTGCCGTACCCTCCATCATTTACGGCATGTGGGGCCTGTTCTTTTTCGCTCCATTTTTTGCGGCCTATATCCAGCCAGGCCTGGTGGCGGCACTCGGGCCACTGCCGATTTTTGGCACGCTGTTCCAGATGCCGGTGATGGGTGGATCGAGCGGCGTCAGCGTGCTGACCGCCGGCATCGTGCTGGCGATCATGATCGTGCCGTTTATGGCCTCGGTCATTCGCGATGTGTTTGAAATCGTTCCGGGCAGCCTGAAAGAGTCAGCCTACGCTATGGGTGCGACCACTTGGGAAGTCGTGTGGAATGTTGTCCTGCCCTTCACCAAAACCGGCGTGGTCGGTGGCATTATGCTTGGGTTGGGGCGCGCGATCGGTGAGACCATGGCGGTCACCTTCATTATTGGTAACGCCAGCCAACTCGGTTCCAGCCTACTTGATCCTGGCACCACCATTGCAGCCAAGCTGGCCAACGAGTTCAACGAGGCCGATGGCCTGCAAATGGACAGCCTGATTGCCATGGGTCTGATCCTGTTCGTTATCACCTTTATCGTCCTGATGTTGTCCAAGCTCATGCTGATGCGCTTGGCCGCAACTCAGGAAGGTAGCAAGACCTGAGGCAACTAGCATGAACCTTTACGCACGTCGCAAGCTCATCAACACCTTCAACATGACAGCCTCTGTGCTGACCACGCTGGTGGGTTTGATGTTCCTCGGCTGGATTCTGATTGTCCTCATCACGAAAGGTATAGGCGCAATCAACTGGACGATTTTCACCGAAATGACCCCACCGCCGGGCAGCGCAGGCGGCCTTGCCAACGCGCTGATCGGTAGCCTGATGATTACCTTGGCTGCCGTGGCGATCGGTACCCCGATCGGCATCATGGCGGGTACCTATCTTGCCGAATACGGCAAACAGAGTGTGTTTGCCGAAGTCGTGCGCACCATCAACGACATTCTTCTGTCTGCGCCTTCAATCATCATCGGGGTGTTCGTCTACACCCTGATGGTGGCTCCGATGGGACACTTCTCCGGTTGGGCGGGCGCGGTTGCTCTGGCGATCATTGTGATTCCCGTTGTGCTGCGCACTACAGAAAACATGTTGTCGCTGGTGCCTACCCAGATGCGCGAGGCGGCCGCCGCACTAGGAGCCCCTCGATGGATGGTGATTATGAGCGTGGTTTACAAGGCCGCGATTGCAGGTATGGTGACTGGCGTGGTGCTTGCGATCGCTCGTATTACGGGTGAAACAGCACCGCTGCTGTTCACCGCGCTGAACAACCAGTTCTGGTCTACGGACATGAATGGGGCGATGGCCAACCTCCCTGTGGTGATTTTCCAGTTTGCCATGAGTCCTTACGATGACTGGCGTGAGTTGGCCTGGGCAGCCGCCCTGCTGATCACGACCCTGGTTCTTGGTATGAATATCCTGGCGCGCAGCCTTCTGCGCGGACACAAGGCATAAGTAGAGTTAACACTATGAGCACGGAGAATTCCACGATGAGTACGATGGCTGCGCCGCAGGGCGGAAATGTCAGTTTCAATATGGCTGCGGCCGTGACCAAGAAGACTGGAAGCACCGATCACGCTTTGACCGACAAGGTTGATGGTGTACGTCATGTCAGCAACGGCAAGCTGATTTTGCGTGATGTGAACTTCTATTACGGCAAGTTCAAGGGTTTGCAAGATATCAACGTCAGCTTTCCTGAGCGTCAGGTCACGGCCATGATCGGTCCGTCAGGCTGTGGCAAGTCCACTTTGCTGCGTACCCTGAACCGTATCTACGATCTTTACCCTGGACAGCGTGCTGAAGGCGAGATCATGATGGATGGCCAGAACCTGCTAGACCATGCCATGGATGTGAACCAGTTGCGCGCCAAAATCGGCATGGTGTTCCAAAAGCCGACACCGTTCCCGATGTCGATCTACGACAACATCTCCTTTGGTGTGAAACTGTACGAAAACCTTTCCAAGTCGGATATGAACGACCGTGTGGAATGGGCTTTGCGTAAGGGAGCGATTTGGGACGAAGTGAAAGACAAGCTGGGGCAGGCCGGTACAGCATTGTCCGGTGGTCAGCAGCAGCGTCTGTGCATTGCGCGCAGTATCGCGGTCAAGCCGGAAGTGATTTTGTTTGACGAACCCACCTCGGCGCTCGACCCGATTTCCACACTGAAGATTGAAGAGCTGATTCACGAACTCAAATCAGAATTCACCGTGGTGATTGTGACGCACAACATGCAGCAGGCGGCGCGTGTGTCGGACTACACCGCGTTTATGTATCTGGGCAAGATGGTTGAGTACGATCACACCAACGTGATTTTCACCAAGCCGGACAAGAAGGAAACCGAAGACTATATTACGGGTCGTTTCGGTTAATTCTGGGAGTTTGCCTCCAGAGCTTATATGAGCTCATCTGGGAGAGGTGAAAGTAAAAAGAAGCTCGCCGTAGCTTCTTTTTTATGGGCTGAGCAACCGTTTTCATTAGTCGAAAAAAAGCCCCGGAGTCACCATGATTCCGGGGCTTTTTTACTCGCTTAGAGCGGCGAAGCTTACTCGGTGATTTCTGTCATCATATCGTCACGCGTGGTATGGCGCACATCTTTGCCTTTGACCAAGAAGACGATGTATTCACAAATGTTGGTCACATGGTCACCGACCCGCTCGATGGAGCGCAAGCACCAGAGGATGTCCATGCTCAGGTCGAGCGTGTTGGGATTGTCGGACATGTGCTTCATCAAGTCAGCCAGTACAAGGCGGTAAGTCGCATTGACTTCCTTGTCGGTGTTTTTGATGGTCATAGCCGCATCAGCATCCATGCGGGCAAAAGCATCCAGTGCATCGTGCAGCATTTTTTGCACCATCACGCTCATGCTGTGCAAGTCGGCAGCAAAGCTGTAGCCATTCATCAGCGGTTGGATGGCGAGTGCAAGACGGCCAATTTTTTCTGCCTTGTCACCAATACGTTCGAGATCGCCGACCACTTTAACCGTGGTGAACAGGAAACGCAGGTCATTGGCGGTGGGTTGGCGGATAGCAATGGTGTCAATCACGCGCTGGTCAATTTCAACTTCATGGTTGTTAACTTGGTAGTCGCCCGATGCCGCGGCTTGGCCAAGCTCCACGTTGTTTTCCAGCAAGGCGCGCAAGGCGCTGTCAAATTGCTGCTCAACAAGGCCGCCCATACTCATGACGAGACTGCGAATCTCCTCAAGGTCGGCATCAAATTGGCTGCTGATGTGTGGGTTGATCGCGTTCATAAGTACTCCAAAGTAAGGACGTTCGGTTGAAATGCGTTGCGAATATGGCTAGTGTCACAGCTAGCTGATTTTCAGTGCCCGTGCCCACGTTTTCCGTGAATCCTTGGGAATAGTCCTTGGGGTTTTCTGATAATCACAGCAAACTGCATTCTACGCACAAATAATTGACAGAAACATGACGAACCCTAAATTGACTTCCCCCGTAATGGATACTCCCGTTGAACCCAGCATGATTAACCGCGAGCTCAGCCTGCTTAATTTTAATCGCCGTGTTTTGGAGTTGGCGGTTGATGAAAGTATTCCGCTGCTCGAACGTTTGCGTTATTTGTGCATTTCATCCAGCAATCTGGATGAAGCGTTCGAGGTGCGGGTTGCCAGCTTGGTTCAGCAAGTTCATTTAGGCGTGGGCGGGGTGGGAGAATGTGGTATGACTCCGCCGGAGCAGCTTGAACGTGTGCTGGCTGAGGCGCATTTGCTGGTGGCCGATCAGTACCGCGTGCTAAACGAGGTTTTGATTCCGGCGATGCGTGATGCGGGTATTCATTTTGCGCGGCGCACGCATTGGAGCAAACGTCAGGCGGATTGGGTGCGTGATTACTTTTTGCAGGAATTGGCGCCCGTGTTAACTCCGTTGGGTCTTGATCCGGCGCATCCTTTCCCGCGAGTTTTAAACAAGAGCCTTAACTTTGTAATCACGTTGGAAGGCTTGGACGATTTTGGACGTGAAACCAATATGGCCGTGGTGCAAGCGCCGCGCAGCCTGCCGCGTATTGTGCCGATGCCGCAGACCGTCGGTGGTGGTGCGCATGATTTCGTCTTTTTGAGCTCGATGATTCATGCCCATGTGGATGAGTTATTCCCCGGCATGAAAGTCACGGGTTGCTTCCAATTTCGAGTCACGCGCAATAGCGATTTATTGGTGGACGTCGATTTGGATGAAGACTTGCTGCAAGTGCTGCAGGGTGGTTTGTTCGAGCGAAATTATGGTGGTGCGGTGCGTCTTGAGGTGGCCGATAACTGCCCCGATGATGTGGCGGATTATTTGTTGGAGAAGTTTGATCTTACCCGGCGCGAAATGTTTAAGGTGCATGGGCCGGTGAATTTGAGCCGCCTCACGGCCGTGTTTGATTTGGTGGACTGCGCTGAGTTCAAGTTCGCGCCCTTTACACCGGGGATCCCGCGTGAACTGCATGGGGTGGAAGATATTTTTGCGGCGATCACTAAGCATCGCCGCATTTTGATCCACCATCCTTACCAATCCTTTACTCCTGTGGTGGACTTTATTCGTCAGGCAGCCAATGACCCGAAGGTCGTGGCAATTAAACAAACCCTGTATCGCACGGGCAAAAACTCGGCAATTGTCGATGCGCTGGAAATGGCGGCGCGCAATGGCAAGGAAGTGACCGCCGTGATCGAATTGCGCGCGCGTTTCGACGAAGCGGCCAATATCGAATTGGCTACACGCCTGCAAAAGGCCGGGGCTTACGTGGCCTACGGTATCGTCGGCTTCAAGACGCACGCCAAAATGTTGATGGTGGTGCGTCGCGAGGGGCACGAGATGAAGCGCTTCGTGCATCTTGGCACCGGTAACTATCATGCGGGTACGGCACGCGTGTACACCGATTATGGTGTGTTCACCGATGATCGGATGATTTGTGAGGACGTGCACAAGTTGTTTGTGCAGCTTACCGGTTTGTCTCGCGGCATCCGTTTGAAGAAGCTCTTGCAATCCCCGTTTACCCTGCGCGAGGGCATGATCGAGCGCATACAGCGCGAGGCGGAACATGCGCGTGCCGGTAAGCCCGCCTTGATTCGTGCCAAGATGAACTCGCTGATTGATTCGAGCATCATTCACGCGCTGTATGCGGCTTCGCAGGCCGGGGTGAAAGTCGAACTGGTGATTCGTGGGATTTGCAGTCTGCGTCCCGGTGTGCCGGGGCTTTCGGAAAACATCAAAGTTCGCTCGCTGATGGGGCGCTTTTTGGAACATGCGCGCGTGTTCAGTTTCCTTAACGACGGCCAGACTGAGCTGTATATTTCCAGTGCCGACTGGATGCCGCGCAATTTGTATTCGCGGGTCGAAACCTGCGTGCCGATTGAAGAAAAGGCCTTGCGTACCCGCATCAACGAAGAAGTATTTGATCTGGCGTTTGCCGACAATGTGGGCAGCTGGGAGCTACAAACCAGCGGGGAGTATGTGCGCGTGCGCCCATCGGAGGGCGAGGCCTTGTGCAGCGCACACGCAATTTTGCTGGCGCGCATGGAGCACAAGGAGTAGTTCCGCGTCATTACGCTGGTTGTACACAAGGCTTCGTTTGCAGCCTTGTGTACGTGCTACTCCACGCTCAGGGCGATATGCGGATGCAGGTAGTCGGCTTCGCGTTGTAAGTCGGAGAGGGTCAGTGGGTTGCGCTCTAACCATCCCTGCGGGAAGCGCAAGCGGACGTTCTGTTGATCGACATGAATCTCGATATTCGGTAGGTTGCTGCGCGGTGAGCGCGTGCGGTGAAAAGTCACGGCAAGGCGTAGCAGTACCAAAAGACGCAGATTGCTCAGGCGGGTGTCGCTCGGCTGCTCGTTGAACCAGTTGCGGCGCAGGCGGCGACGATGCCCGCGCACGAGACTGGCAAGACGTTGTTGTTCGGGGAGACTAAAGCCTGGCATGTCGGCGTGGTTGACGATGTAAGCCGCATGCTCGTGGTAAGCGTTGTGGGCGATCATCATACCGATTTCGTGCAGCAAGGCCGCTTGGCGCAGCAGGGTACCGTCAGGTTCGCGTTCCAGCGACCACATGGCGCTGGTCTGATCGAAAAACTGCTGCGCGGTTTCTGCCACGCGCATGGCATGGGCTCGATCAATACGGAAGTCGCGCTGCAAGCGCTCTAGCGTGGTGCTGCTTACATCGATACCGCGCTCGCGATCCAGGCGTTCGTAAATTAAACCTTCGCGCAGCGCACCTTCGGAAATATGCATCGTCTTGATGTTGAAGGCATCAAACACGGCTTGCATGACCACATAACCACCGACAAACACCGGGCGGCGCTCGTCGCTTAAACCCAAAAGCTGCAAATTGTCGATATGTCCGGCTTTGATAATGGCCTTGCGAATACGCTCCATGCCGTCCGAGGTCAGCGTGCCGGCCTCACACCAGCCCTGTTGTTGGCAGACACTCGCTAAAGCTTTGGCGCTACCGGAGGAGCCGACCGCGCGCTGCCAACGATGATGACGGAAGGCGTATTCGTAAGGTCGGGTTTCCAGGCGCGCTTCATTTTCAGCGCGCTTGAGTGTTTCGCGGGTGAGCACGCCATCGACAAAAAAGCCTTGGGTAATGCTGACGCAACCGAGCGGCATACTTTCCATGAATTCTGCCGTGTGACCCAGGCCTACGATGACCTCGGTGCTGCCGCCGCCGATGTCGATCACCAAGCGACGCTCGCCGGTGTCAAGGTCGGTGTGTGCTACGCCAAGATAAATCAGGCGAGCTTCTTCGCGCCCGGCAATGACTTCAATGGGGTGGCCAAGAGCCTCCTCCGCCTGCGCAATAAACTCGCCGGAGCTTTTGGCGCGGCGCAGGGTATTGGTGCCGACCGCACGCACGCTGCCGAGCGGCATATCGTGCAAACGCTGACCAAAACGCTTCAGACAGGCCAGCGCACGTTCCGCTGCAACCGGCTTGAGTTCGCCGTTCTCTCCTAATCCATCGCCCAGACGTACCATCTCTTTGATGCGGTCGAGGATAATTGGCTGGCCATCCTGAATACGCATAATGACCATGTGAAAGCTGTTGGAGCCCAAGTCAATCGCGGCGAGATCGTAGCTTTGAAGCGGCATGCAGTGCGTATCCTGAATTCAAAAGTGCGCAGATTATAAGCGTTTCGCCTAGCAGCTTGTCGGATTAAACCGAACGGGCTGCTTATCCCAAGGCGCGCAGAACACGCGGTGGGATGAGAGCTTGCAATTCAGCTGCACCGGCGCAGAGTTGGCTGAGATCTAAAATGGCGACACCGCCTTTCTTGAGTGGCAGGCTGCCACCATCTGTGTCGCCCAGCGTTAATAGCGCCAGCAAAGAAGAAAGATGCGGTTCGTGACCGACCAGGGCAATGCGCAATGCTTTTTTGGGGAGGTTGTCAGTGAGCCATTGCAGGGTGTCTTGCGGGGCGTCTTCCGGGCGCAGAGTGGGGATCGTTTGCAGCGGAAGATCAAGGTAGGCCTCGCGCATCAGCTCGGCGGTTTGTTGTGCACGAGTCAGCGGGCTGACGAAGACTTGATCGGGGGTTTCCAGAATGCGGCGCAGGCCGCGAAAGGCGCGGCGCATGCGTTTCATGCCCTCGTCGGTTAGTGGGCGCTCGTCGTCGCTGCGCCCGCTGTCAGCGTGCCATTCGGCAGCATCCTCGGCCTGGCCGTGGCGAATCAGGATCAGTTCCATGTCAGTGAGCCTCTTGGTCACGTTGATATTGGCGCAACTCGGCAGCAGCCAGAGCGGTTTGCGTGGCATCGGTCGAGAACATGATGCGCCCCTGTACATCTTCAAGCCCGGCCTTGCGCAAGTGGCGGTAAATGGCGGGGTGCATCCCGCTCAGCACAATGCCAATGCCTTGGGTATTAAGATGCTGGAAGGCTGTTTCAAGCGCGTGAATGCCGCTCATGTCGATGGTGGGGACATGGGTGAAGTCGAGAATCAGCACGGTTTTTAGATCGTGCTCGCGCATGGCAACTTCCAGCGTGAGGATGGCGCGTTCCGCCGCACCAAAAAACAGCGGGCCGTGAAACTCATAAAACAAGGCCCATTCCGGCAGTTTGAAGGGCATGTTTTCATCATCCTCCCGGCGCTCCACCGCGGTCAGGCTGGCCATCTGGTGCATGAATACGAACGCGGCCAGCACCATGCCCACGCCCACGGCGGCCACCATGTCCACAAAAATGGTCAGGCCGAAACAGGCCAAAAGAATAGCCACATCAGTGCGCGGCGCCACGCGCAGGGTGCGCACGAAATGCGGCGCTTCGCTTAAACCCCAGGCGACAATCAGCAGCATGGCGGCCAGGGTGGCCATCGGAACATGCGCCAGCAGCGGGGCAAAAATCACCAGTGCCAGCAGCACCATCAGCGCATTGAACACGGCGGCCAGCGGCGAGACCGCACCGGATCGGATATTGGCGGCCGTGCGTGCAATGGCGGCGGTGGCGGTAATGCCGCCGAAAAACGGCACCAGCAGATTGCCGATGCCCTGACCGACCAGCTCGGCATCCGGGTCATGCCGGGTGTGGGTCATGCCATCCGCCACCACAGCACAGAGCAGGGATTCAATCGCGCCCAGCATGGCCAGGGTCAGCGCGGGCATGAGCAGGTCGCGCAGCAATGTCCATGAAAATCCAATCGCTTCGCCTTGGGCGTTAGGCATGTCCCAGGGCATGGCGAAGGGCGGCAGGAAAGGAGGGATGCCGTTGCCACTTTGTCCGTGCATTGTCCAGTGGAAGTTATCGCCAACGGTGATCGGGTTAAAGCCTGGCAGCACCAGGTGCAGGCCGAACGCAAACATGCTGATCAGGATCAGCGCGGCGAGGTAGCGCGGTAGCGGGGTGTTGAGACGATCCCAGGTGAGCAGCAGTCCAAGGGTCATCAATCCGACCAGCGCATCCGGCCATTGTGCGCTGGGGATGGCCGCAAACAGCACTTCGAGGCGTTCGATGAAATGTGCAGGCATCTGCTCCGGCGTGTGCAGGCCGAGCAAGTCCTTGATTTGCAGAAAAGCAATCACCACGCCGATGCCGGCGGTAAAGCCCAGGACGACCGGGTAGGGAATGTAGCGGATCAACTGCCCCAGTCGCAACAAGCCCATGCCGATCAAAATCAGCCCGGTGAGCATGGTGGCCATCAGCAGACCGCCCAGGCCATAGCTGTGCACAATCGGAATCAGTAGCACGATAAAGGCGGCGGTCGGGCCAGACACGCTGAAACGCGAGCCGCCGGCGAGGGCAATCACCGCCCCGGCAATCAGGGCGGTGTACAGGCCGTGCTGCGGTGGCACATCAATCGCAATCGCCAGTGCCATAGCCAGCGGAATGGCTAACATGCCGACGGTCATGCCCGCCATCAGGTCGGCGATCAGGTCTTTTTGGCTGTAGTTGCGCAGGCTGATGCGCAAGGCGGTGGCCAAGGGAAAATGCAGGTATTGCGTGGCCTTGGCCTGAGCGGGTTTCATTGTGCGGCACTCATGCGTTGATGCCTGGCACAGGCCAGTATTTCTTGAAGCTGACTTCGGGCAGCGACCAGACTTTTTGATGCAGGTTGTGCATCGCGTCCAGGTCATTCAACAACTCGGCACGTTCGGCCGAGGTCAGTTCCGCCGGCCCTTCATGCAAAGCCTTGTCCTGCATCCAGGCGCGGCGCAGGCGCACGCTTTCCGGCTGACTGCGGCGTGGGCGCAGGAAGGCGGTATGAATAGCGTTGGCCATCGGCTCAACCACGGCGAGCACGAAGGGATCAACCTCGCCCAATGCGGCGCGCTCATCCGCGTAGAGTTTGAGCCCCTTGCGGTACTCTTCCAGCTCGGCGGGCAGCTGGATTTCTTCCGGGGTGACGAATAATTTGCGATGACGTGCGGCGCGCCCCAGTGTGCCCAGACTGGTCAGACGAGCCAACGGAATGGACAGGACTAAACCCAGCAGCACCGGCGAGAGCCAAGCGAAGAACACCGGGCTGGCGTACCAGGCGATCACGCCCCAGACGAGGCCGATGAGGGTTGTGCCCGCGTAGTTGCGTGCTGCCTCCAGCCAGCTCATGACAAATTCACCGCGTTGCTGCGCGCCCCAAGCGACGGTTTTGTTCATCAGGGTGAGGATGATGAAACGGCTATGAAACACCATGCGCACCGGCGCGGAGAGCGCGGACAAGAGCGTTTCTGCCAGCACGCTCAGGCTTAGACCCACGCGACCACCAAAACTTGCGGAGCGCTCTTTATCACGCAGTGCATTGAGCAGGCTAAGGATTTTGGGCAGGAATAGTAGTCCGAGGGTGATCCAGAGCAGTTGTATGGCCTGCTCCAGAGCCACTTCGGCTCCAGGCGGGGCAATCCATGCCAGTATCGTGGTCAGAATAAGCAGCATGAACCAGAGCAGCGAACCGGTGTAGCTCATGATGCCGTTGACCAACAGGAAACGCTGCATCAGCGGCAGGCCTTCGGCAATCATCACCCCGCCGTGTTGCAGGTTGCCCTGGCACCAGCGGCGGTCGCGTTTAAGATCGTCAGTCAGGCTGGGCGGGTACTCTTCCCAGCTTCCGGGCAAGTCGTAGCTCACCCAGACTTGATAGCCTGCGCGGTTCATCAGCGCGGCCTCCACGAAGTCGTGGCTGAGAATTTCACCGCCAAAAGGCTTGATGCCGGGCATGCGTGGCAGGTTGCAGTGGTTCATGAATGGCGCAATGCGGATGATGACGTTATGTCCCCAGTATTGACCATCGCCCAGCCACCACCAGGCGAGACCAGCGGCAAACATCGGCGAGTAAAGGCGTCCGGCGAACTGCTGCACGCGAGCGTACAGGGTGTCCATCCCTTGGCTGACAGGTAGGGTCTGGATAATGCCGACGTGCAGGTTGCGCTCCATGGCCTGCACCATGTGCACCATGCTTGCGCCGCCCATCACGCTGTCGGCATCAAGCACGATCATGTATTCGTGTTTTTTGCCCCAGCGACGCATGAAGTCAATGATATTGCCGCTCTTTTTCTTCACGCGATAGCGGCGACGACGGTAGAAAATCTTTTCAAAACCATCCACCTCGCGGCACAGGCGCGCCCAAGCCAGCTCTTCATCCACCCACTTTTCCGGCTGGTTGGAGTCGGAAAGAATGTAAAAGCGGAAGTGTTCCAGCTCTCCGGTCTCTTGTAATGACAGGTAGGTGGCGCGCAGGCGGGCGAAGACTTCGTCGGCATCTTCGTTGCAGATCGGCATGACCACGGCGGTGGAGGCCAACGGAGTCGGGCGACCATGGCTTGGGGTGTTGAGAGTGCTGATTTTCAACCAGTCATTGCCGCGCATTTGCAGCATGAAGCCGATCAAGGCCGTCCAAAGACCAATCCACAGCCAGGTAAACAGTAGGCCGAACAGAATCAGTAGGGCGATTTCCAGTGGGTGCGCACCGCCAAAAGGCAGGGTGTTGGCGAACATCCATACGCCGATGAAGGTGGGGATTAAAACCAGTAACACCAGCAATAGGCGGCGATCAGAGGCGATGGCGGTAAGTTCTTTGGGGGTGGTGCGCATTGGATTCAGAGGTGGTGAATTAGTTTGACTGTTCTTCGTTCAGACCCAACAGGCGGGAAAGAAAGCCTTCCGGGGCGGGGCGAATCTGTGCGGGAGCGACCACGGCACGCTGCACCATGGGCATGGCATCCATCCCGCTCAGGCTGAATTGCTGCCCTTCATGCGAGAGGCGTAGCGAACCCCAAGGCACGGCGCGCCAGGTGCATTGACTGCATGCGGAGTGCCGCCACACCGCGACGCGCCAGGCTGCCGAACCGGTCGCCGGGGTGCTGGGGATAATGCCTTGGGTACGGGTAACTTGGCGGCTAAGGTGCGTTTGCACCTCACGCATGGCGGCAGCTAACGGAGGTTCGTCACTATGCGCGCGGGCGCGTTCAATGATGGTGCTCACCATCTCTTGACGGATGGCAGCAGGAACAAGCATGGCGCGTAAATAGGTTTCGACGCGGCGTTCGGCATCGTCCCAAAGTGCATTCGAGCTGGTGGGGGCGGTCATCGGCATGGCATGGTTCGCATGAGTGAATCGAAAAGACCTATTGGTGCGCCCATGCTACCAAATTCACGCCCTGCCGTGGGGACGCCGCGCCATTCAGCGAGGTCGTGAACAGGCTCTTACCGCTCCGGGCTCAAGGTTTTTGGGGTGTTTTCGATGCAGAACTGCACGATTTTTGGCATGGCTTCGCGCAGGGCGCTGTTGGCCGCGTTCACAGCACCCTGTGCATCGGCGCTGGGTGCGGCATGGCTGAGATCAATGCGCCCGGAGGCGAGGATAGTGCTGTTACGGGCATCGATAAGCTGCATGCGCAGGGCAAAGCGCACATTGCTGACGCCGCTTGGCAGCGTACCGTTTTCGCTGAAAACCTGCTCCAGCGTCATCAGCTCAGTCACGAGGCGCAGTTCACTGGGCAGCGTAACGTTGGGGGCAAGTACCACGCGGTAGGCACCGCTTTGTTCCAGTGCAAGAGTGATTTGCTCGCCGAGCATGATGGCAGGTTGATCGATCCAGCGGCTTTGGGTGTAGTAGTCGAGACGGTAGGGCTGCTGGCGATAGGCAATGGCGCTGGTGTTGAAACCGGCTTCGCTCAGAGGAGGGGCAACGTGGATGGTGAGGGGGAAGCGCGCAAGAGGGGGGCTCACTAGCGTTGTGTTTTCGGAATTCAGGCGGTAGGTGAGGGGGGCTGCGTGTGGTGTGAGCAGTGAACCTAGGGAAACGCTGATTTATTCAGTGTTTCCCGCTTGGGGCAGGATGCCCCAACATGAACAAAGACGTAAGTCTTTGATTCATGAGAGCTATCGCGGACAGGTGCCGCGATGAGCGAGCTGATTTATTCCATGGATGGAATAAATCAGCATCTACTTAGCGTTCACCAGGCCCCGGTTGCTGTACCGGTGCGCCACGGATCAGGCTGGATGGGTCATGTTTGATTTCATTGGCGAGGGTTTCCAATGAGCGTGTGGTCGAGGTGGATTGGCTGAGCAGGGCGTTAATTTGCGGCTGGACGCTGCGGCGCATAAGCTGAATTTCCTCTTTGGTTTGGCTGGTGGCAGCCTGCAAGTTGTCACTCAGCTTGCCGAAACTCTTGCTGGTTTGTTCAAAGCTCGCAGTCATGCGACGCACGTCGATCAAGGTTTTGTGGAGCTCACTCATGACTGCCGGAGCCTGTGCCAGGGCTTGGTCAGCCGAGGCGGTCATGCGCACGCTGTTGTTAAGAAGCCGAGTAATCTGAGCGCGTTCTTGCGCCATGGTTTCGCTGACCAGCGCCAGATTGTTGAGGGTTTTGGCGAGTGCGGCCTGGTTTTCGTCATTGAGCACGGCCTTGACCTGTCCTGCGATCTGATCGACGCTGTCCAGCGTGCGGTTCACTGCGACATCCAGGCGACGCAGCAACGAGGGACGAGTAGCGATGGTCGGCAGCTCGTCTGTTGCCGGATCGGCGGTGAGCATAGGGGCATTGCTTGTGCCGCCAGAGAGCTCAATCAGTGATAGCCCGGTAACCCCCTGTGATGCGAGGGTGGCGAAGGTATCGACCTTGATCGGGGTGGATTTTTCGATATCCAGGATAACTCGTACCTGCTCGGCGTTGGCGAGCTCAATGTCATTGACCGTGCCAACCTGAACGCCGAGGTATTTGACCGGGCTGCCCACGCTTAAGCCCGACACGGAGTCGCGCGTAAGAACCTGGTATTGGCTGTAGACCGTCTGGCTGAATCCGCTGCCCAGCCAGAGTGCGAGTGCGACAAACAAGCCCGAAAGAATGAGGATAAAAGCGCCAACGGCGGCATAGGCGACTCGGGTTTCCATGGGTTATTCCTGTGTCGTGCGTGTATTGAAGTATTCCACCAGCTCAGGCTCCTTGCTCTGTACCAGTTCGGCGGCGGGAGCGAAGGCGAGCACGCGTTTGCGGGCGAGAAAGGCCACCTTGTCCACGCCATGCAGGATGGAGTCGAGGTCGTGGGTGATCTGGAACACGGTGATACCCAACAGGTCGCGCAATTCATTGACCAGTGTATCGAATGCGCGTGCGCCGACCGGATCCAGTCCGGAGGTGGGTTCGTCGAGAAACAGGATCTCGGGGTCAAGCGCCAAAGCGCGTGCCAGAGCGGAGCGTTTGATCATGCCGCCGGACAGTTCATTCGGGCGCTTGTGTGCGGCATCGGCGGGCAGACCGGCCAGGCGGATTTTCAGCATCGCCAGTTCTTCACGCACCGTTTTGGGTAGCTCGGTGTGCTCAATCAGTGGCAGGCAGACGTTTTCCAGCACGCTCAGCGAGGTGAACAGCGCACCCATCTGGAACATCAGCCCCAGGCGTAACTGCAAAGCCTGACGTTCGCTGTGGCTTAGGGTGGCTGTGTCCTGACCAAGCAGGCGGATGCTGCCGCTGGTTGGCGGACGCAGCAGGACGAGGTTGTTGAGCAGTACGGTCTTGCCGCTGCCGCTGCCGCCGACCAGGGCGATCACCGAGCCTTTGCTCACACACAGATCGAGATTTTCATGCACGGTATTGCTGCCGAAGCGGTTGCATAAACCGTGTACTTCGATTACCAGAGGCTGCTCTTGGGCAGGGGCAAGATCAAGGGTGACGTGGTTCATAGGCTAAGTTTGCTGAACAGGACGGCAAATACGGCATCAATGACGATGACCCAGAAAATGGCCTGCACTACGCTGGCAGTGGTGGAGCGCCCAACATCGGCGGCACTGCCGCGCACCTTCATACCCTCGTGACAGCCGATCATGGCGATGGCGAGTGCAAAAATCGGTGCCTTGATCATGCCTACCCAGAAATGCGAGTGCGTCAGAGCACCGAGGCGCTGCAAGGCCACACTCATATCCAGCCCAAAGATCTGGTTTGCGACCAGAATGCCGCCGTACAGTCCGGTCGCCATGGCCATGACAGTCAGCAAAGGCAGGGCGATGGACAGCGCCAGAACGCGTGGAATGATCAGCATCTCAATCGGTGAAATCGCCAGCGAGCGCAGGGCATCGACTTCCTGGGTCACTTTCATGGTGCCAATCGCGGCGGCATAGCTTGATCCTGTACGACCCGCGACCACAATGGCCGTGATCAGCGGTGCCATTTCGCGCAGGGTGATAATGCCGATCATATCGGGCAGGAACACGGTGGCGCCGTATTGCTGCATGGTGATTCCTGACTGGTAGGCGATGACCACGCCGATCAGAAAGGTGAGTAGGGCGACAATCGGTATTGAGCGCGTACCGGCGGCCTGAATTTCGTTGATAATTGCTCCCCAGCGCAGGCGCCAGGGTTGGATGAGCAGCGGGATGGTGCGGGTGACCACTTCTCCGATGAAGACCATGGTGTCGTAAGCGTTAGACAGGATATCCAGTGCGCTCTTGCCGATGGACTCCAGCGGATTGAGGCCAGGTGGTTCGGCGGGAGGGGACAGGTCGCCGATGCGCTGCACCAGTTCAAGCAGCTCGGTTTGCCCTGTCTGCAAGGCGGAAAGGTCGAGCGTGATGTTGCGCGCTTGCAATGCGTCGCGAATTTGCAGTATCAGCAACGCGCCCGCTGTGTCCATGTGCGTGATCTGCTGGCTATCGAGGCGCACGCCCTCCTGCCCAGCCGGAATCGATGCCAGTGCTTTGGCTAGGCGTTCAGCCAGTTCTCCGCAGCTGCGCGCACTCCAATCGCCAGACGCTTGCAGCGCACCAGACGCCGCCTGCCAGTTCAGGCGAGCCGGTGTGGCAGCGTCGTCGGCGGCGGATGGTTTGTGCTGCATGGGGGTTAACTGATAAAGGGAATGACGCGCATGGTGACACCTACAGCCATCAAATAAACGTACACGCTGAGCGCGGCGATGAACGCGGCGAGGCGTATGGCCTTGGTTTTACCGAGTTTAAGCGCCACGAGACCGAGGACGATGTACATGATTAGCCCGATAATTTTCACTGTAATGAATGCAGGATGCGTGCCATGGCTCCAGAACAGCAACCACGCGGCCCACAGCGCGGTCAGTAGCAGCATGGTATCAATGATGTGCGGGGCGATCTTGACCCAGCGCGCTTGCAGGGCGGGGCAGTCACGCAGCATCCAATAGCCGCGCAGACTGAACAGCACCAGTGACAAGATGACGAACAGGCCGTGTAGATGAACAATACTTTGAGTGCTCAATGTGGTGCTCCTTGAAAACAAACCAGGGAAAAATGGATCCGGGGGAATAAAAAAGGGCGGTCTGAATCGCTTCAGACCGCCCCGACTGTAGGGTTAAAGCCACGGGCTTATTCTGGAACGCAGATCTCACCACGGAGCATAGCGCGAATTGTGTTGAAGACCAGCACTACAATAAGTAGGAGTAGCAGAGTGAGCAAAAGCGGTGCCAGTGAGGCGAAAAACACGCCTCCAACCATTTCCAGCATGACCATGCTGGAAATGGTAATGGCCGCCATGGGGAAGGAATAAGCCCACCAAGGCAAGGCGAACTTCACCTTGACGAAGTATTTCATCTGCGCAAACAGCAGCAGGGTAGTGAACAGGGCGATGTAGTAGAAAATGCGTCCTGCGTCGTCCAATACACCGTTATGCAGCTTGATCCAGGAGATGAAGGCCACTGCGGGCGGCGCGATAAGAATGAACAGGGTTGGCAACAGTTTGCCCGGCATCATCGGGTGGAAGAAGAAGCGGTTCATGAGAATGGTCAGCAGGACGATCCAGAACAGCAGACCGATACTGAAGAAAAACCAGGAAATTTCCATAAAGCCCAACGGCACGCCCGCGACGGGCACCAGGATCGTACCCACGATAGGAATGAACCAGGCGGGATTGCTGTGCTGGATCTGGAATTTTTCGTGGTGCACCCAGTTGGAAAGAATGACCAGCGTGAATACTAACTGCACCACCGTGCCGATCGCCCAGAGGTAGAACGCGGCCACCGGAAACGTCTCCAGGCTGGCGATTGCAATCAGGATCATGCCAATGGATGTCGCAGGGAAAAAGCTCATGCGGATGGGGTGATTAAATTCGGCGATAACTTCCTTTGGATGGCGCGCAAACTCGATCAGATAGACCAGTGAGATGCCGATATAGCTCAGTGTGGTCACGGCAAGCAGGGTGAGTCCGGGCATGGTTCCCCAGCCCCACAGATGCTGTGCTTTTTCCACGGCGATGGTGAGGCCGGCCAGACCCATGACAATGGCGAAGAAGGCAATGGAGAAGTGTTCAAGCCGCCCGTGGGCGGGTTGATGCGGCGTGTTGGTCATGAGGTGAGCTCCGTTAACTTGAAGGGGTGAGGTTAATGTAACAGCTCAAGTGCCCATAAATAAACTTTACTGATTTAGGTATTTATAAAATCTTGTCATGAGGGTTGCGTGCGAGTGGAGCAAGGGGTATTCCGCGCGTCATTTGGGTGTATCGCGTGAGCCGGCTTATTCCAGTAGCAAATAAAACAATAAGTCGGTGTGAGGTTGGGCGTATTTGGGGCGGGCGTGGGCTGTGTTAGCATCGGTCTGAGGCTTGGGATAAGGGTTATTGAACTTTTACATCTCATTGCCAACCCAAGCTTACGTATGTAAAAAACCACCAGGAGATCGTCACCATGAAGAAGATTGTTGTTGCCCTTTCCGCCGCTATCGCCCTGATGAGCGGCAGTGCTTTTGCTGCGGGCGATGCCGCTGCAGGCAAGGCTAAGTTCGGCTCCATCTGCGCAAGCTGCCACGGCATGAACGGTGAAGGCATGGGTATTTTCCCGAAGCTGTCTGGCAAGCCAGCTGACAAGACCGCCGCCCTGCTCAAGGACTACAAGGCTGGCAAGACCGTCGGTGCGAACACCGCGATGATGGCTCCGCAAGCCGCAAGCCTGTCCGATGCCGATATCGACAATCTGGCTGCGTATATCGCGACCCTGAAGTAATGGCTGAAAGCGTGCGCGCCTAGTGCGCCGCGTGTTTCACGGTCAATAAAAAACCCCGTCAAATGACGGGGTTTTTTGTTTTGGCGGGTTTTTGAGTTACCAGGATTTGTAAGGCAGGAATTTGCCGTTCATGGTCACTACCACGCGGTCGCCCAGTGGGTTTTCTTCCTTGTCGATGTGCATGGAGAAGTCGATGGCGCTCATGATGCCGTCGCCGAATTTTTCATGAATCAGTGCCTTCATGGTCGGGCCGTACACGCCGACGATTTCGTACAGGCGATAAATCAGCGGGTCGGTCGGTACGGCTTTTTCCCAGCTCTTGCTCGGGCAGGCTTCGGTCGCGGCCTTGGCCTCGGCGGGTAATTCCAGCACGGTGACCAGCTTTTGCGCGTACTCCGGCTTGAGGCTGTTCATGCCCAGACAGGCGGAGGTGGTGAACACCGGCGAGAGGCCGATGCCGCTGGCGATGGCCTCCCAGCTCAGGCCGAGGGTTTCTTTCTTTTCAAGGATCAGGGCGGTCAGGGCTTCTTTGCTCATCATGGCAATTTCTCCGGTTAGGTTGAATGAGGTTGCTTTGTGGGCTGGGCGTATTGTTCGCCTGTTAAAAGTACTATCAAAAAGCTTGCCAACATTGACGAAGCGCGTCTGGATGCGGCTTTCGGGATATTTGGCGCGCAGCGCGGCGCGCTCAACACCCTCCGGTCGGACATTGTTCGACCGTAAAAAGGACATTTAAGGACAAATAGATCGACAATGTCATGCTTTGGTGCAGTGGTGTGCGGCTTGTTTAGTAAAATATCTTTTATATCAATGGGTTGAGCCGCTTGGCACGGGCTGTGCATTACCTCGATTGCGAACCATCAACGCATAACCGAGGAAAATCCCCATGAGCACCCAGTTTGAAGAACCTGTCGCCCCGTCCTGCATCCGTCAAGCCCTGCGCGAAATCGATGCGAGCGGCCTCGCTGCCCTTGGCGAGAAAGGCAAAGCCAATCCGAGCGCTGTTGTCACCCTGAAAGCCAAGACCGTGTGCGAAGGCCAGTTCCGCAACCTAACCTATATCCGCGAACTGGCGCCGGTGGTGGTGGATGAGCCGCCGCACCTGCTGGGCGAAGACACCGCGCCGAACCCGTCCGAAGCCCTGCTGGCTGCGCTCGGCGCTTGCCTAGCGGTGGGTGTACATGCCAACTCTACCGCACGCGGCATCAAGCTGACCAAGCTGGAGTTGCTGATCGAAGGCGATATCAACGTCACCGCCGTGTGGGGTACGGGCGACTTGGCTGAAGACAAGCCGCTGGGCTTCACCGCCATTCGCGTCAAGTTTGACGTCGCCACCCTCGATCCGGTCAGCCCGGAAGACCTGGATGCCCTGCTGCAACACGCCAAGAAGTGGTCGCCGGTTGCCAACACCATGATGCGTCCGGTCGCTCTCGACTGCGCCCTGCTGTAATGAACCCGCCGCTTCGTCGTGTGGCGAAGCGGCCTCAAGAATTCCGAAGGAGAACGCCATGACCGCCGTAACACCTAGTCTGAATGAAATCGCGCCCGCTGCCCCCATGGGCGAGCTGCTGTTCAATACGATCCGCGACATCGTGCGCGACAAACTCGCCCCGCTGACCGTGAAGATCGATCAGGGACATTACCCTGCCGAGGTGTTGCGCGCACTGGGCGAAGCGGGCGCTTTCCGTCAGCACCTCGCCTCGCAGAACGGGCGCGGCGAATACGACCTGCAGGCCGCACTGAAGGCGATGGATATTGTCTCGCAAGAGTGCATGTCCACCGGCTTTATGATGTGGGCGCAGGACGTGGTGTGCTGGTACGTCGAGATGTCGAATAACGACTATCTCAAGCAAACCCTGCTGCCCAAACTGGCCAGCGGCGAAGCACTCGGTGGCACGGCGCTCTCCAATCCGATGAAATACCTGGCCGGCATTGAGCCGTTGCTGGTGTCTGCCGTCGAAACCGAGGACGGTTTCATCCTTAACGGCAACCTGCCGTGGATCTCCAACCTCGGTCCCGATCACTGGTTCGGTTCCATTTTCAAAGTCGGCGGCGACAACCCGCGCGATGTGATGGCTCTGGTCAATACCTCCTGGGAAGGGATGGAGCTCAAACAGCTGGCCAAATTCTGCGGCATGGAAGGCACCGGCACCTATGCGCTGGTGTTCAAGGATGTCTTCGTGCCGAAGAACCATGTGTTGGGCGACCCGCTGATTCCTTATCTAAAGAAGATGAAAGCGGGCTTTATCCTGTTGCAGACCGGTATGGCGACCGGGGTGATCGAAAGCTGCATCCAGTTGTGCGAAGACGTGGAACCCAAGCTTGGGCATGTTAATTGCTACCTTGATGATCGCCCCGATGAGCTGCGTGTTGAGCTGGAGGATGCACGCGAGGCTATCGCTGGACTGTGCGAAACGCCGTTCAATCAAGACCCGGACTACATCCGCAGCGTGCTGGAAGCGCGTTTGTTGGGCGGTGAACTGGTGGTCAAAGCGGCCAATTCGGCCATGCTGCACACCGGCGCCAACGGTTATCTGCACGACGCCCCGGCGCAGCGCAAATTGCGCGAGGCCTATTTTGTGGCCATTGTGACTCCGGCCACCAAGCACCTGCGCAAGGAAATTGACGCCATGGCGGCGGCTTGATCTGATTATTGCTGGAGAATGGCTATGAGCACCCCGCGCTGGATCTGCAAGACCTGCGGATGGATCTACGACGAGAGCAAGGGCGACCTGGACAGCGGGCTCGCTCCCGGCACGCGCTTTGAAGACATCCCTGAGGACTGGTCGTGCCCGTTGTGCGGGGTGACCAAGGCCGACTTCATCACTTTGGAAGAGTATGCCGCCCAGCGTGGCGGTTCCTCCGCGCCGAAAAACCGTCCGCCGCGTGCCAAGGGGCAGGTGGGCGGGGAGGACGCGGTGGTCATCGTCGGCAGCGGCATTGCAGGCTGGACGGTGGCCGAACGCCTGCGCGCACGCGACCCGGAACGCGCGATCACCTTGATCTGCGCCGATGATGGTTGCGTCTATCCCAAACCCGCGCTGAGCATGGCCATTGGTCAGGGGCGCAGCGCGGATGATCTGGTGGAACAATCCGGCACGGACAAGGCCGCCGAACTGGGCGTGACCTTGCAGGCCAACACCCGTGTGATGGGCATCAAGCCTGCCGACAAACGCCTGATGACCGCCAAGGGTAATGTGAAATACGGCCAACTGGTGCTCGCCTTGGGCGCCAGCCAGCGCCGCCGTCCCTTTGAAGGCGGGGCCGCTGACGACATCCTGCGCGTCAACGACCTGGCCAGCTACCGCAAGATGCGCGAACGGCTGGATAGCGGCGCGCAGCACGTCACCCTGATCGGCGCGGGTCTGATTGGCGTGGAATTCGCCGAAGACCTGCACGCAGGCGGGCATCGCGTCACCCTGCTTGATCTGGGCGAGCAGTTGTTGGGGCGTCTTGCGCCGCCGCCGCTGGCCGCGCGTTTGCTGCAAGCGCTCAAGCCGCAGGGCATCGACTTCCGTCCCGGTGTCAGTCTGGCCGCGTTGGAGCGCGGCGGTGCGAGCGACTGCGCCGGGTATCGCGCCACCCTGACCGATGGCGCGACACTTGCTACTGATCTGGTGATTTCCGCCATGGGTCTGGTGCCGAATATCGAACTGGCGAAAAAGGCGGGTCTGCTGGTTAATCGCGGCATTCATGCCGATCCGGCCGATATGCGCAGCAGCGACCCGCATATCTTTGTCGTGGGCGATTGCGCCGAGGTAGACGGGCGCAGCTATTTTTACATCGAGCCGATCAAGCGTCAGGCTGAAGCGATTGCGGCGTCAATCTGCGGCGAAAGTGCACTGTTTGAGTGCAAACCAACCGCCATCCGCGTCAAAACGCCGAGTCTGGCGCTCAATCTGTGCCCACCCGACCTGAGCGTGGCCGACTTGGGACACTGGGTGCAAGAGAGTGAAAACGGCACAGCCTGCCGCATGAGCTTCCTCGCCCACGGCAAAGCGGTTGGCTATGCCCTCAGCGGTGCGGAAGCCGCCCGCGCCTCCGAGCTTTACGAAACCATCTGCCGCCAAGTGGCTGCGAACTGAATGAGACCCTCTCCTACCCACTTTTTTCACCACCACCGAGGAAGCCGCGCATGAGCACTGTTCTACTATCTGTCCCAGAGCTGCTGACCCTGACCGAAAAGGAACCCACGGTCATCATCGACACCCGCTCGCCGGAGTCCTATGCCGCCGGGCATATTCCTGGCGCGGTGAACATCCATGACATCTTCACCTACCTCGCCACCTCCACCCCGGAAGGCTTGGCGGCGCTCAAGGCCAAGTTCTCCGAGGCCTTCGGCAAGGCCGGGCTGACCGGTAAGGAAACGGCGGTGATCTACGAGGAGGCGATGAACACCGGCTTCGGCCAGTCCACACGCGGTTATGTGCTGCTCGCCTATTTGGGCTATCCGAAAGTCTCCATCCTGCATGGCGGCTACCGCGCCTGGCTGGACGCCGGTCTGCCGGTCACCACCGAAGTTCCCGAGGCGGCAAGTACCGAATTCCCGCTGCGTGACACCGGAACCGAGCTGCTGATCGGCAAGGACGAAGTGCTGGCCGCGCTGGATGATGAGAACGTGGTGCTGCTGGACGTGCGCGACATTGATGAGTGGATCGGTACCAGCTCCTCACCGTATGGCAAAGACTTCTGCCCGCGCAAGGGTCGTCTGCCCGGCGCGCGCTGGATCGAGTGGTATCGCTTCATGAAGCCGGGCGCGACCCCGCTTTATAAGGCTCCGGAAGAAATCCTGGCTGAATGTCACACCGTGGGCATCGGCTCGGATACCCCGGTCTACCTCTACTGCTTCAAAGGCGCGCGCGCTTCCAATACCTTGGTCGCGCTCAAAGCGGCGGGAGTCAATAACGTCAAACTCTACTTCGGTTCTTGGAACGAGTGGTCGCGTGATCCTGAGCTGCCCATTGAATCAGGTCTGCCTTACGCCCCAGCCTGAGCAACAGGACGCAACCCTTGGGCACATCCCCACCGGCGTGGGGATGTGCCCTCAACCAACGCATGGGAGGATGTCTCACCAAGCTATTGATCCGGCACTCAAATAGTTTAAATATCCGTTCGCCCTGAGCTTGTCGAAGCCTAGCGTAATGCCCTTCGACAAGCTCAGGGCGAACGGGTGCTCAACACTTAATTCGAGCCGGATCAATATCCTGCTAGCATGGTCGCACCCCATTCGCCCTTGCTGAGGAGTCCCCATGTCCGCCTTGTATCTGTCCCTGCACACCCTCGCCGCCGTGTTCTGGATCGGTGGCATTTTTTTCGCCTACATGGTCATGCGCCCGGTCAGTGCGCAATTGGAGCCGCCTGCCCGACTACGCATGTGGGTCAGCATTTATACGCGCTTCTTTCCCTGGGTGTGGATATTCATCGCCGTGCTGATACTCAGCGGCTATCTGGATATGCTCGCCCGCTTTGGCCAAAACACGCCGCTCTACCTGATCGCCATGCAGGTGGTGGGCTGGTTGATGATCCTGATCTTTGCCTGGCTGTACTTCGTGCTGTTCGCCCGCCTGCGCCGCGCGGTGGCCGCCGAAAACTGGTCCGAGGGCGGCGCGGTGATGAATCCCATCCGTCGGGTGATGGCGGTCAATCTGGGGCTAGGCGTGTTGATTAGCGTGGTTGGGGTGGCCGGGCCGTTCTTCGGTTGAGTCTGGTGTTTTGTCCTGAACACGACAGACATGAGCCGAAAATGCCTATCTGTCGGCTATTTTAAGCGTCCCCGCGCTGCTGCACAGAACGTGACTTGGGCGCAGCAAGCCCGGTAGAACAGGTGTTTACGCCAGATCGACCCCAAACCTATGGATCAAGGAACGATTTTTGCTTTAGTGCAAGGCATGAACACGCTAGACAATATCGACGACACATTGGACTTCGGTGCCTTGCCTCCGGAGGTGGATCGCTTGCTGCAACACGGCGTGGTCGCGCATTTCAGCGACCCGGCGCGAGCTGAGGCGAATTTCATCGCGGCCATTGCGATGATGCCGGAGGCGCTGCCGGCACATCGTTGCCTGGTCAAGCATTACAACCGCACGCGCCAGTTCGAGTCCGCTCATGCGGCGACACAGGCCTGGTTGAGCGAGGCTGTCCGCCATGCGCAGCTTCCTGGAGACTGGCAGCAATGGCAGGCCGCGCCGGGTTATGCCTTGGCTGCATTGAAAGCCTTGTCCTTTATTCATCTGCGCCGGGGCGAGACCACGGAGGCGGGTTCCATCATCCGGCACTTGCAGCGGCTGGATATTGACGATGCGGTCGGTTCCTCGGTGGTGGTGGCGTTGTTGGAAGAGCTTGAAGCTGAAGAGGTTTAGCGGCGGGTCGGGCTCAAGCGGCTCAAGATCGACAACCCACACATGATGTCAATAAGGGCGCTTTACTCCCTCCCCCTTGATGGGGGAGGGTTGGGGAGAGGGTGGGCGGTTTTTCAGTCTTGTGCCCCACGTCAAGCCTGCGCCCCCTCTCCCCAGCCCTCTCCCGCGAGGGGAGAGGGAGCCAAAAGCCTGTTGACCGCCAATCGTAAACACGCCCCTAAGCCATCTGCGCACTATCCATCCCCCGAAACACCGAACAACGGCGGAAGACTTCCTCGCTGGGTGGAACGCCTTTCTGGTTGCAGTATTTGGCGACCAGTTTTGCCAGCCCCTTGATGTCGCGTCCACTGGCGGCGGGAAATAGGTCGGGCAGGGCATCCATGAGTTCCGGCGCAAGGGTCAGGCCGAATTGTTCGCTCATTACCATCCAGATCCGCTTGCGGTCTTCGCGTCCCGGCGGGTGGAAGCGGATCATGGCAATGCAGCGCGAAATAATGGCCTCGTCAATGTCGTCCACGCGGTTGGTGGTGAGGAACAGCAGGCCGTTGAAGTATTCCAGCACGCGCAGGAACACCCCGACCACGGCGTTCATGGTCAGATCGTCCTCGCGGCGCTTGATATAGACATCGGCCTCGTCGATCAGCATCACCGCGCCCCAGCGCTGGGCGCGGGTCAGTATCTCCTTGAGCGTGGTTTCCATGCTGGCGACGCTCAGCCCGAGCTGGCCGGAATGCACGCGGTAAAGCGGTCGTTGGATAATCTCGGAATACACCTCGGCGGTCAGCGTCTTGCCCACCCCCGCAGGACCCGCGCAAAGCACCGTGGTGCCGCCGGACTTACCCGCGACGATATCGTCCATCAGCACATCCATCTCGGCGGTGAGAATGTCGATCAGATCGGTCTGCTCCGGCGGCAGCACCAGCTTGTGCTTCAGCTCCGGCTGGTAGACATACGGCTGCATATCGTCCACATGCACCCATAGGTAATGATGCAGGTCGAGGTGGAACACCAGGATATAAAAATGCACCGGCAGTTCGGTGAACAAGCCCTCTGGAATCGTTTCGGCCACTTCTTCCAGCGCGGCCTCCTCTTTGCCGGACAGACGCGCGCCACGGGTGACGCGGCGCAGGTATTTGGACAGAATCTCGCCGGTGGCGTCCAGCGCCAGCACCCGCTCGCCGAGGATGCCTTCATCATTCACCAGCCGCGCGGGTGCACCGCTGGAAGAGAGCACCACCACGTCCTTGCGTGACCAGTCGGTATCGCGGTGCGTGGCGGTGGGGTTTTCGGCGTAATAGCCCACCCCCTGACCCGTGAACTGCTTGCCGTAGCGCGCTCGCCAGTCGAAATAACACGCCGCCGCCTCGTCATAACGGCGCAGCAGTTCCGGCGTTTCCTTGACGAAGCCTTTGGCGGCGAAGATTTCCGCCACGGTGCGACCCGCAATGTCCGGCGCGGAGATGCGCAGATTGACAAGAGCCAGCTTGGCCTTGGCATTGGCCTTGAGTTCGAGATAGACCTTGCCGGTCTCTTCATCCGCCGGCGGGGTGTAGTCGATGCGCGTCACCACATAGGCGAGCAGCTTGCCGGTGACATTGGCGGCGAACAACCAGCCACGGCTGCATTCGCTGACCAGGTAGCGCGCGATGACCGGCACCAGCATCTCCAAGTCTTCCGCCTCAAAGCGCACACCCTCATGCCGCAATGCGTTCCTGAGCGTGGCGATCTGCGCGGCGCGCGCCTGGAGCGACGGCTCGCCCGCAGCGTACAGATCATGCAGGAAGTCGAGCTCATCGTCGCCCAGCGCGTTGAAAGCCACCTCGACCGCATGGCCGAAGCGCAGTTGTTCGCGCAGACTTTCCAAGCGGGGAAAGGCCGCCATCAGCGCTTCAATGTGCGTGCGCTCAATGCGGAGTTTCATGGCATGTCCTTTGGTTTAGGCAAGGTAAGCCGGGACAAAGCGATATGCGTGCCAATCCTGTGTTATCGAGTAACTTTTTGATTTTGAATGGTTTTGTGTTTTTCGTGCGCGGGTTTTTTTTGTCTGGATTGTGACATGGCGCGACCAACCTGCACGCGGCTGTCCGCTCTTCCAGTCCTCCTGGCTTTCATCGTTCCCACGCTCCAGCGTGGTAATGCATCCAGAGCCGCTCCAGCGGTGCCTAACCGAGCCGCGAGCAACCCGTCGACGACGGTGCAGACCAGAACAATGGATGCTTATCCATCTCCAGAATGACGGATCGACTTCTGATTGAAGCCTTGCTACGGTGTGTCGGGACGTTGGAGCGTGGGAACGATTCAACTCCTCAGTCAACAGGACTGCTCAAAGCATCGCTTTGGGTTTCTTCCGACGCTGAGCGGCTCCAGTCGCCAGTTCCCTCCGACGTTAGGCATCACTCTTATTCAAAATCCATAGTATACGTTTGACCAAAAGCGGGGTGTATTCTATCAACTTTATCTTTAAAATCTTGTGGTGTAGATGAAAGCTTTAATAGTGTAACTATTGATGCTAAATGCTCTCTTAGTTTTGGATGCCCAATATCATCTGTAAGCCATTGGTGTAACCTTGCCTTCTTCTCGGCTTTTGAAGCCGCTTTTTTTAGTTCTGGCAAAATATCTGGAGCCAGTCTTTCATACACAACATTATTAGTTAGTGTTCCAATAAACGAAGGCTTCCAATTTTTATTATTAACTGGCGGATATGGAAGTTTGTATAGCCTGAATATTTCTTCGTAATATGCGTTTGGGAACGTTTTCATCCACGGACGCAGTTCTTTCGCTACAAAAGCTTCTAAAATCTTCGCTAGAGCATCCTTCTCCCGCGCGGCCTGATAACCAGTAGCCTCGTCAACTAAAGCTATCAACCCTACCCGAGCAAAGCCACGCATTAGCATTTCACTCTGATCTGCAACTATCTTTAGCCGTGAAGTAGTTACTGCACCACTTTTTCTTGCCTCAAGAACAGCATCACACAAATCTGACAAAATCGTAGCTTCATATCCGCTGATTTTTTTCCCGTCTGCAAGGCAAATAATTGGCGAAAAATGAGCCGCGCCTAACTCATTTTTTAAAAATGGATTTAGGCTCTTATTTTCAAATAATCTATCTAGTTTCGCCCCTGATTTTGAGTCATCCACAAGCCTAAGCGATTCTTGCAACCCTCGGCCAGAAAGAACGCGGCGGCCATCCTCAAGAACAAAGCAAGGAAGTATTGAGTCTCCAATTTTCAGCTCCCCCTTATGCGTGGCCTTAGGAATAGCAGCTAGCTCAGCCCTCTTTGCCGCTCCAGCCTTTGCTCTAGCTGTTTTTTGCTCTGCCGTCATTGCCTCAGAAGTTGCCTTTCCGCTTCTAACTCTGCCGTCAGTCATGTTTTTTTCCTTGAAAAGTTATGTTTACAAGCTTATTGCTTGTAAATGCGCGTGTCAACAGAAGCCCAATTGTCACGACCAATCAGGCGGTGTTATCGTGGTGACACCGTCGATAAAAAGATAACTGCCATGTCTACGACATCACTGAAACTCCCTGAAGATGTCAAGCAGCTTGCTGTGGCCGCTGCTAGGCAGCAGGGCATCTCGCCACATGCGTTTATGGTGGATGCTATCCGCACCGCAGCGTCACATGCGGAAAGGCGAGCGCAGTTCGTTGCGGATGCCGTCGCTGCAAGAAACGCGGCGCTTCAGTCTGGTGAGGGCTACGCGGCTGAAGAGGTGCATGCCTACCTGCGCGCTCAAGCCCAGGGTGAATCCGTACCCAAACCCAAGGCCAAATCTTGGCGTGCGTGATCTATACCGAGCGAGCGCTTTCTGATCTCGTTCGGCTTACCGACTTTCTCCTTCAGACTGAGCCGGTCGCCGCCGTGGAGACGGTGGAACTCATCACCGAGGCGGTGCATGTTCTCGAAAACCATCCCCTGATTGGCCGCCCCAGCGAGCAAGGACTGAGAGAGCTCGTTATTTCACGTGGCAAGTCCGGCTACCTCGCGTTGTACAGCTATGAGCCGGAGCGCGACACTGTCCTGATGCTCTCAGTTCGGCATCAACGCGAGGCTGGCTTTGTGTCGGAGTCGTTACCCTATTGAACCGGCTAGCTTCATGCGTGATTGTCCGCCAGGTCGTAGGGTGCGCCATGCGCACCGATTGGCTAAAAGGTGCGCATGGCGCACCCTACGATTTCATGGATAAATCTCGTTAGACTTTCCCGTTAGACGCTTCTGACTCCCCTCCATCCATCAACCCCAATTTAACCATCCGGTACCTCAACTGGCGTGCGGTCATGCCTAGCGCCATCGCCGCGCGGGTTTTGTTGCCGCGCGCTTGTTTGAGCGCGTCGAGCAGTTCTTGCGCTTCGTCTTCGCGCACCCAGTTGTAGCCGCGCAGGTTGACCGGTTGGAGCGGGGCGGGGCGGGTGGTTTCGCGCATTTCGGGCGGGACGGGCATGGGCGGGGCGGCTAGGGCAACGCCTCCCCCGCTGGGTGAAAGCGCCATGCCGGCTTCCAGATGTTCGCCGATATTCGCCTCGTGACGCAGGATCAGGATGATGTCTTCCAGCTTGATTTGGCCGTCCTGGGTGACCAATACGGCGCGTTTAACCACGTTTTCCAGTTGGCGGATGTTGCCCGGCCAGTTGTAGTGCTCCAGCCTTTCCAGCACGCCTGCGCCGAACATGGTGTTGCGGTCGAACTCCTGATTGGCGGCTTGCAGGAAATGCCGCGCCAGGCTGCGCACATCGCCGGAACGTTCACGCAGCGGCGGCAGGTGGATAGGAAAGACATTGAGGCGGTAGAACAGGTCGATGCGGAAGCGCCCCTCGTTGACCGCCTTTTGCAGGTTTTTGTGGGTGGCGGCGATGATGCGCACGTCCACCGGGACATCTTTGACGCCGCCGACGCGCTTGATGAGTTGCTTCTCCAGAACATGCAGCAGCTTGGATTGCAGGTCGAAGGCCAGATCGCCGATTTCATCCAGAAACAGGGTGCCGCCGCTGGCCAGCTCGACCACGCCTTTTTTCAACGCCACCGCGCCGGTGAACGAGCCTTTTTCATGGCCGAACAGCTCGGATTCGAGCAGGTTTTCCGGGATGGCGGCGCAGTTGATGGCGATAAATGGGCCGTCGCAGCGCGCACTGCTGATATGCACCATGCGTGCGAAGCGTTCCTTGCCGGTGCCGGATTCGCCGCTCAGCAGTACGGTGGCTTGGGTGGGGGCGACGTGCAGTGCCTGACGTAGCGCCTGCTTCAGCGCCGGGCTGTCGCCCAGAATGCCATGCGCGCCCTCGGTGTGATCGTCCAGGGCTTGCTTGAGTGCGCGGTTTTCGTCCGCCAGCCGTGCGGTCTTTTCTTCGATTAACGCATTCATACGCAGGATTTGCGCAATAAAGGTGGCCAGTACGCGCAGCAAAGTCACGTCGCGGCTGAAGGCGCGCTTGCGTTTGCGCAGGCGGTGCGCGCCGAGCACGCCCATTGGCACGTTGTCATGCAGAATCGGCACGGCCAGGAACGACACGGTCTCTTGCGGCAGGGTGGTGCGCTCGACGGCGCGGGTCAGGTAGAGCGGCTCGTCGTCGATGTTCTGGATGACGGCTGTTTGTCCCGTGCGCATAACCCGTCCGGTCACGCCTTCGCCCGGCGCGTACTGGCCGCGCTGGCGTTCGAGCGCGGTCAGGCCGTAGGCATACTGGATGCTCATGTGGCCGCTGTCATCCGGTAGTACCACCCGCCCGCGATTGAGGCCGACCATCTGCGACATCAGGCGCAGGATGCCGTTGATCGCCACTTCAGGCGTGGTGGCGTGGCCGAGCAGGCGTGCGGCCTCGTGGATAACCAGCAGCTCGATGTCTTCGGCTTCACCATGCGGTTCGTTGGGCTCGCTGGGCGTGAGTGAGAGCGTGCTTACGCAAAACCGCCCCAGCGGCGTTCAAGCGCCTCGCCGTACTCAGTGTACTGTCTTCGGCGCTTTGCCTTGCTGGAACACTTTTGCGTAAGTCCTATGTAGGTCGGCCTTTAGGCCGACATGTCAGGCTAAAGCCTGACCTACGCTCGACTTGTCCGTGCCGAATCAATAGGGTTTAAGCAAGAGTCGAGCCGATTTTCGCTGGACATTGTTCGACATTAGCGGGTGTTGGTAATGCAATGTCCATGCATCAAGCCAAAACGGCTGACTTTGTTCAGTGCGGCTTGCTGCACTGTTTTGGTGCTTCGGTCGTATTCACTCCTTTTTGCCCCTGGTCTCCGCGCCGATAGCGTGCATGGTGGCACTTCGCGGCTCTCCCATGGTTTTTTGGCACGAAGACTGCTTTGTCCAGTTTGTAAGTCAATTTTCACGCAGGGAGAAACGCCATGTCCGCCTTCAAAAACCCGTTCGATTTCAGCATCCGCCTCAAGGGCGGCTGCTCTTGCGGCAAGCACAACAGCCAGTCTGAACACGATGCCGAGCAGGCGCGCCTGAACGAGCCGCAGGAAGAAGAAGCGGCGCTGAACCGGGTGATCGAATCCGCCGTGGTGCGCGCGCTGTTCCCGCATGATGAAACCCGTCGCGCCTTCCTCAAGGCGGTCGGCGCGGGCACGGCGATGGCTGCGCTATCCGCGCTGTTCCCCATGGGCGCAGTTCAGGCACTGGCCGCTGAAGGTGGGCCGTTGGAGAAGACCAATCTCAAGGTCGGCTTTATTCCCATCACCTGCGCCACGCCGATCATCATGGCCAAGCCGATGGGCTTTTACGAGCGTGAAGGGCTGAATGTCGAGGTCATCAAGACCGCCGGTTGGGCGTTGATCCGCGACAAGGTGCTGAGCGCTGAATACGATGCTTCGCATATGCTCTCTCCCATGCCGATTGCCGCCAGCATGGGGCTGGGTGCTCAACCCAACCCGACTTCGGTCGCGACCATCCAGAACATCAATGGCCAAGCGATCACCATGGCGCTCAAGCACAAGGACAATCGCGACCCAAAAAACTGGAAGGGCATGAAGTTCGGCATTCCGTTCGACTACTCGATGCACAACCTGCTGCTGCGCTACTACTTGGCCGAGCATGGCATCAATCCGGACACGGATGTGCAGATCAGCGTGATTGCGCCGCCGGAAATGGTCGCCAACCTGCGCGCGGGTAATATCGACGGCTTCCTTGGGCCAGAGCCGTTCAACCAGCGTGCGGTGTTCGAGGGCGTGGGCTTTATCCAGATTCTGTCCAAGGATATGTGGGACGGCCACCCCTGTTGCACCTTTGCCGCCACCGACAAGTTCATCAAGGAAGCGCCGAATACCTACTCCGCGCTATTCCGCGCCATCGCCAACGCCACGGTGTATGCGCATAAGGCGGAAAACCGCGCGGCAATTATCGAGGCCATTGCGCCAGCCAATTATCTGAACCAGCCGATTCCGGTATTGCAGCAGGTGATGACCGGTAAATTCGCCGACGGTCTGGGCAATGTGCTGACTGTGCCGGGGCGCGTGGACTTCGATCCCTTCCCCTGGCAGTCGATGGGTGTGTGGATTCTTACCCAGCTCAAGCGTTGGGGCTACATCAAGCAGGACATCGACTACAAGCAGATTGCCGAGCAGATTTTCCTTGCCACCGAAGCGCGTGCACGTCTGAAGGACATGGGTATCGAGGCTCCGGCGGAGAACTTCAAGAAGCACATCATCATGGGCAAGGTGTTCGACCCGGCCAAGCCGCAGGAATATGTCGACTCCTTCGCCATCCGCAAGGCGGTGTGAGATGAAAGCCTCTTTGTCCCTGCGCGCGAGCATAGTCTCCGCGCTGATCCTGATCGTTTTCCTCGGCGCGTGGCAGCTCGCTACCCTGCCGCCGAGCGGCGGTGGCACAGTGTATGCCGACCCGGAATACGCCGCGATGATGGGCGGCGCTGCGGTGCAGGCCTCCGGTATGCCTACCCCGGGTGTGGTCGGTCAGACCATCCTCAGTCAGCTTGCTCACCCGTTTTATGACAACGGGCCGAACGACAAGGGCATTGGCATCCAGCTGGCCTGGTCGCTGGCGCGCGTGCTGTCCGGCTTCTTGCTGGCGGCGCTGGTGGCGATTCCGCTGGGTTTTGTGATCGGCATGTCGCCCCTGATGTTCAAGGCGCTGAATCCGTACATCCAGATCATGAAGCCGATCTCGCCCTTGGCCTGGATGCCGCTTGCGCTCTACACCATCAAGGATGCCTCGCTGTCTTCGATCTTCGTGATTTTCATCTGCTCGATCTGGCCGATGATGATTAACACCGCGCACGGCGTGGCCTCGGTCAAGAAGGATTGGTTGAATGTCGCCCGCACGCTGGAGGTCAACGCCTTCCGCACCGCCATGCAAGTGGTACTGCCTGCTGCCGCGCCGACCATTCTGACCGGGATGCGCATTTCAATGGGCATTGCCTGGCTGGTGATCGTCGCCGCCGAAATGCTGGTCGGCGGCACCGGTATCGGCTACTTCGTGTGGAACGAGTGGAACAACCTCAATCTGTCCAATGTGATCTTCGCCATCTTCATGATCGGCGCGGTCGGTATGGCGCTCGACATGGTGTTCGGCGCCCTGGCCAAATTAGTCAGTTATCAGGAGTGATACGTATGAACCAGCCCTTCCTCAAGGTTGAAGGACTGAAAAAGGTCTTTCCCTCGCCGGGTGGCGCACAAGATGTCACCGTGTTTGAAAACATCCATTTCGGTTTCGAAAAAGGTGAATTCGTCTGCATTATCGGCCACTCCGGCTGCGGCAAGTCCACCATCCTTAATGTGCTGGCCGGACTGGATGAAGCCACCGATGGCAATGTCTTCATGGATGGACGCGAAGTGAAAGGCCCGAGCCTGGATCGCGGCGTGGTGTTCCAGAGCCACGCGCTGATGCCCTGGCTGACGGTGATCGAGAACGTCGCCTTCGCCGTCAGCTCGCGCTGGCACGACTGGAGCAAGGCGCAGGTGCGCGAGCACTGCATGAAGTACATTGAGCTGGTCGGCCTCGGTCACGCGGCGGACAAGAAGCCGCACCAGCTTTCCGGCGGCATGAAGCAACGCGTCGGTATCGCCCGCGCCTTCGCCATCGAACCGAAGATGCTGCTGATGGACGAGCCCTTCGGCGCACTGGATGCGCTGACGCGCGGCGTGATTCAGGACGAACTGGTGAAGATCTGCGCCGCCACGCACCAGACGGTGTTCATGATTACCCACGATGTGGACGAGGCCATCCTGCTGGCCGACAAGATCGTGCTGATGTCCAACGGCCCGTATGCCAAGATCGCCGAGATCGTGGAAAACCCGCTGCCCAAGCCGCGTGTACGTCAGGAGATTCACCACGACCCGCATTTCTACGCCGTGCGCAACCACTTGGTAGACTTCCTGGTCAGCCGCTCCAAGCTGATCGCCCAGGGCGAGCTGCCGGACGATTACGACCCGCTACATCCGCCAGTGGTTCGGCCTGTGGCTGAAGCGTTGAAGCTTGCGGCTTGATTCAGGCTTGTAGGAGCCCCGTCTCGGGGCGATAGGCTGTGAAACCCATCGCCCCGAGACGGGGCTCCTACGAAAACTCATACGATTGAACGCCGCGCTTTATGCGCGGCGTTTTTGTTTTTTGCTTCTGCCATCACAAGCTGATTGCCCAGGGCGAGCTGGTGGCGGATTACGATCCGCTGCACCCGCCGGTGGTCAGGCCGGAGAAGTTGGCGGCTTAGGCCTTACGCAGAAGGGGTGTTTCCCCTCTTAATATGGAGAGCATGGGAGAGGGTGGGAAAGTAGTCATAAGTCTATGTTTTTACTGATGTTGTCCTCTTCGAGCCAGCCCTTCTCTGGATGCTTCAAGAAACTGCCAGTTCATAACAGCTGACGTTGAAGTCACCGGCGCTGCGCGACATTTATCGCATAGCGTCCGGTGGACTGCAGGGTTAGGTTGCAGGTTTTATGGCTTCGATGGTTGCAGAAACCACATAGTCCGTCACTGCGCTCCCGGGTGCCCAATCACGAATGAAAGTCTTGCTCTCGTCTTTGGGGGCAACCCGAATCTGTTGGAAACCAGCCGTTTTCAACATGTCCTCCACCTCGGTAATCAGCGATGCGCCCGCCATGCAGCCCGTGAATAGCGCCATATCGCTCCGGATATCGTCGGGCAATTCGTCAAAGGCCACAACATCCGAGATGGCCAGCCTGCCGCCCGATTTCAAGACCCGGTAGGCATCGGCGAATACACGAGGCTTGTCCGGCGACAAGTTGATGACACAGTTGGAAATGATCGCATCCACCGTTGCGTCAGCGACGGGCAGGTTTTCAATTTCTCCTAGCCGGAACTCAACATTTCGGTAGCCGCCTTTATCTGCATTGGCTCGCGCTTTGGAAACCATCGCCGGGGTCATATCAACGCCGATGACATGACCCGAATCGCCGACTTGCCTTGCGGCAAGAAAGCAATCGAATCCACCACCGCTGCCAAGGTCAAGCACGGTTTCGCCGGGCTTCAGGTTAGCGATGGCTTGCGGGTTACCACAGCCCAGTCCCATATTGGCACCGTCAGGGACAAGGGCGGTTTCGTCTGCCGAATATCCCAGCGCCTGTGAAAGCACATCGGCGCTAGTTGTTGTTTCCCCGCAGCAGGCAGGACCACAGCCGCAGCTTTCGCTTTCCGCCACTTGGCCGTATTGCTGGCGCACGGCTTGCCGAATTTCATCGTGTTTTACGTCGTTCATGGATTTACTCCGCTCTTCAGGGTTGCGGCACTTATTGCGCCGTACCCATATAGACGGAGTTTGTGCGAAAAGGACGCAAAAATTGTATCAGCCAGAATCACAGCCGCGCTTTCTGTCGCGGACTTCATAGCCAATGATGCCGTGTCGACCAGTCTCAATATCGCAACATTCGAACAAGCGCTGGCGCAATTTCTCGCGGCCACGCTGCACCCTCGACTTCGCGCCGGAAAGGGAAAGCCCCAAACGGCTTGCTACTTCTTTTTGTGCCAACCCATCAATCTCCGACCATACAAGAGGCATCCGGTAGGTCTCGGGCAAGTCGGCAATCAGCGGCTTAAGGCACGATGCCAGCTCGGCGATGTAATCGGGCTCTGGCTCGGGCGACGGCCATTCGTCAGGTATTTCTTCCGAGGGTTTTTGCCCTCGGTAGTGATCGGCTATGGCATTCGCCGCAATGCGGTACAACCAGGAGGTGAGACTACCGTGCGACTTGACTGTGTGCAGGTTTGTATAAGCCTTGACGAACACATCTTGCAGAATGTCGTCAACAGCAGCAGGTTCCCGCACTCGTTTGGCAATGAAGCCACGCAAGTGTTTTTTGTGTTCTATCCAAAAATCCGGCACGGGAGCCATGTTCAGCAACCTAATGTTAATTATCCGATAAATGTTGGCATGAACGTCTTAGTGGCTGTGCGTTGCCCTAACGATATTCAGCAAGCCGATCAACCTACTCTCACACATCCGCCGTCAGACAAAAACGCTGAATCAATCCACGCAGCAGTTCAATCGTCGGCGGGATGCGCTCCAGTGCGAGGTATTCATCCGGCTGGTGCGCCTGCGCAATGTCGCCGGGGCCGAGCACCACCACGTCCATGCCCAGCTCACGCAGATAGGGCGCTTCGGTGCCGAAGGCTACCGCGCCTGCTGTGTGGCCGGTCAGGCGTTCGGTCACTTTTACCAGTTCGGCATCCGGCGGGGTTTCCATCGGTGCGGTGCCGGGAAACAGCGGTTCGAGCGTAAGGCTCAGGCCGGGCAGGGTGACGGCCTGTTGCAAGCGCTCGCGCAGCATGTCGCGCAGTTCCAGCATATTCATGCCGGGCAGCGGGCGCACGTCGATGTGCAGCTCGCAATGCCCGCAGATGCGGTTGGGGTTGTCGCCGCCGTGGATGTAGCCAAGGTTCATGGTCGGCACGGGCACATGAAACAGCGGATTGCAGTGGCAGCTTTGCAGTTCGGTGCGGAAGTCGAGCAGCGCGCCCATAGCCTGCTGCATTCCCTCAAGCGCACTCGCGCCCAGACTGGCATCGCTGGAATGCCCGGAACGTCCGCGAATGCGGATCGCCTCCATCATCACGCCCTTGTGCATACGAATCGGCTTGAGGCCGGTCGGCTCGCCGATCACTGCATGGCGCGCCTTGGGTCGCCCCAGCTTGACCAAGGCTTCCGCGCCCGCCATCGAACTTTCCTCGTCCGCCGTGGCGAGAATAATCAGCGGTTGCTTCAACTCGCTGGCGTTCAGGCCGCGTGCGGCTTCCAAGGCAAGGGCGATAAACGACTTCATGTCCGAGGTGCCTAGCCCGTACAGACGGCCATCGGCTTCGGTTAGTTGAAACGGATCATGGCGCCACAACTCCGGGTCGCAAGGCACGGTATCGGTATGCCCGGACAGCACCAGCCCGCCCGAACCCCGGCCAAGCGTGCCGATCACATTCGCCTTGTCTGGCCGCCCCGGCAGCGGCACGATCTCCACCGCAAACCCCGCCGCCTCCATCCAGCCTGCGATCTCGTCAATCAGCACGCGGTTGCCCTGATCGAAACGCGGATTGACACTGCTGACCGAGGGAATGGCAATCAGCCGGGCGAGCATGTCATGCAAAGCGGGGGCGGGCATGGCGGAATCCTCAGAATGAAGTTTTCAAAGCATGATACGCAAATTCCCATTCTCCGCTCACCACGTCCGGTATCCTTTTTGGCAACAGGGAAAACGACACTGCAGGTGGCATGTGCTTGTGTTTGCGTGGAGGTTAATCTAGGTTCATTGCAGCGCTTGGCCAGCAAGGCTCAGCTCGCTCAGTTTGCAAGCTGTATTGTTCGGCGCGAATGTGGGCGCTCGCCTCGTCACGCAAGCGCGGAATCGAAACGCCCGCATCTGTCGGCAGTTACCGCCGTCATAACAACCCCGCCGTATAAAACGTGTTCGGCTGATAGATACATGAAGCTAAAGGAGAGATTATGATTTCAGGTAAATTTGATTTGGTCATGAAGCCGTTGGAAACGTATGCCACCGGCGTTGATGGCGTAAAGCTCGGCAGAATGTCAATTGACAAGACATTCTTTGGTGGCTTGTCAGCCGTCAGCAAAGGCGAAATGCTCAATGCGCTTTCTCCGGTCGAGGGTTCGGCGGGCTATGTCGCGGTAGAGCAGGTAACGGGGGAGTTAGAAGGGAGGAACGGTAGTTTCGTCTTGCAGCACTATGGATTTATGGGCGATGGCAAAAGGCTACTTACTCTGGAGGTTGTCCCTGATTCGGGAACTGGTGAGCTCGAAGGGTTGACGGGGAAGATGGATATTCGAATCGAAAATGGACAGCACTATTATGATTTCGAATACCGCCTCTAAATGCCCATTGCCGAACAAGGCGTTCGAGGCGGTGCCGGATCGTTGCCAAGGAATGTTGGCTTGGGGTTCCCGTCGTCGTTGAGCAATGCGTGCCACGACACGCTCGATTTTTCATGTACCTGTTTGCGGTGCCATGACAAATAACGGTTCCATTCTTGACCTTCTGTTGCCGTCCGTTTTTCTGGTATAAGAAAAAATGATTTGGGCGCATTGCGGAGGTTCGTGGAGTGAGACGTTTCATCAGGGTCGTAAGTGTGGTTGCTCTTCTGACAGCCTCCGGCGCATGGGCGGATGCTTCAGTGCAGCCTGCGCCCAGCACGGGCAAGGAGCTTTACAAGGCACACTGCGCACTGTGTCATGGTGGTAAGGGGCAGGGTGTGCCGCCGATGTTTCCTGGTTTGAACAGCAAATCGGTGGAGGTGTATGCCGCCATGATGCAAAACTACCGCGCGGGTCACGGGCATAAGGTGATGGTGGATATGGCCAAAAGCCTGACCGAGACGCAGATTCAAGAGCTTTTGGCGTATATCGCGACTTTTCCGCCCAAGCAACCCTAAAGACCCATCAAAGGCATGAGGTGTGCCGAAGTTGCTGCAAATGTTGGGCAAAAAAATGAGCGCGTTCATCCTTCCTTGCCCGGTATGGGGTGAATTCGCCGGGCGCTTGCGGTACATTTGCCTGAAATCGGCTTTCATTTTTGGTTTTTAGCGGAGTTTTATCATGTCCAAGTTCCTCATCGCCCCATCCATCCTTTCCGCCAACTTCGCCCGACTTGGCGAGGAAGTGGATAACGTCTTGGCCGCCGGTGCCGACATCGTTCACTTCGACGTGATGGATAACCACTACGTGCCCAACCTGACCATCGGGCCGCTGGTGTGCGAGGCGCTGCGCAAGCATGGCGTGACTGCGCCGATTGATGTGCATTTGATGGTGAAGCCGGTCGATCGCATCATCCCGGATTTTGCCAAGGCGGGCGCGACCTTTATCACCTTCCACCCGGAAGCTTCCGAACATATCGACCGCACCATCGGACTGATTAAGGAGTCCGGCTGCAAGGCCGGTCTGGTGTTCAATCCGGCCACCCCGCTGGATGTGCTGGAATACATGCTGCCCAAGCTGGATATGGTACTGCTGATGTCGGTTAACCCCGGCTTTGGCGGCCAGAAGTTCATTCCGTATGTGCTGGACAAGGCGCGCAAGGTGCGTGCAATGATCGACGCGGGCGGTTATGACTGCCGTCTGGAAATCGACGGTGGTGTAAGCGCGGCGAATATCCGCGAAATCGCAGAAGCTGGTGTGGATACCTTTGTGTCTGGCTCGGCCCTGTTTGGCAAGCGCAACGAGAGCGACGCGAACCGTTACGACAGCGTTATCGCTGAAATGCGCGCCGAGCTGTCCAAGGTCGGCGGCTGATCTGCATGAAAACTTTCGCTCCCAAAATGGTGCTGTTCGACTTGGATGGCACCCTGATTGACAGCGTGCCGGATCTCGCCTATTGCGTGGATGAGATGATGCGGGCGCTGGATATGCCGCTGCGCGGTGAAGCTGCCGTGCGTAACTGGGTCGGCAACGGCGTCGAGCGTCTGGTCGAACGCGCGCTGACCAATGATATCAACGGCAAGCCGGACGCGGTGCTGTTTGCGACAGCGCTGCCTATGTTCAAGCAGCTCTACGCCGACAACACCTCCGGCCGCTCCTTTCTCTATCCGGGGGTCAAAGAGGGGCTGGAGTTCGTCAAGTCGCTCGGTCTGCGCGTGGGCTGCGTGACCAATAAGGCCGAGCAGTTCACCGTGCCTTTACTCAAGGATTTGGGCGTTTTTGACATGTTCGAGACGGTGATTTCTGGCGACACCTTGTCGGTCAAAAAGCCTGATCCGGGCCCCCTGTTTTATGCGGCGGGCTGGTTTCATTGCGCCCCGCACGAGGCTTTGATGATTGGCGATTCAATCTCCGACGTGAAAGCGGCGCGCGCGGCGGGCTTTAATATCATCTGCATGAGCTATGGCTACAATCACGGCGAAGATATCCGCAACTACCATCCGGATGCGGTGATCGACTCCATGGTCGAGCTGAAAGAGCTGGTGAAGGCATCATGATCCATGACAGGAAAATGTGGCAAGACGAACGATGGTGGCGAGGTTTTTGACACCGCGCCGTCGATCCTTGCCCGTTTTTCTGGAGATTTCATTATGCGTCTTGAACAATTTGAACAATTTGAACAACTTTGTGCTGAGGGCTACAACCGCATCCCGGTGATGCGCGAAGTCCTGGCTGATCTTGATACCCCGCTGTCGGTTTATCTCAAGCTGGCGCACCTGCCACATAGTTACCTGTTCGAGTCGGTGCAGGGTGGCGAGAAGTGGGGGCGCTATTCCATTATCGGCTTGCCTGCGCGCACGGTGCTCAAGGTGCAGGGCTATAAAGTGACGATTGAAGAGGCGGGCGAAGTGGTCGAGCAGATCGAAGCGCCTGATCCGCTGGTCTTTATCGAGGCGTTTCAAGAGCGTTTTCGCGTGCCTGACATTGAGGGCTTGCCGCGCTTTTTTGGTGGGCTGGTTGGCTATTTCGGCTACGACACCATTCGCTATATCGAGCCCAAGTTGGCGCAGGGGTTGTACAAGCCCGACACCATCGGCGCGCCGGATATTCTGCTCATGCTCTCGGATGAAGTGGTGGTGTTCGACAACCTGCGCGGGCGTTTACAGATTATTGTGCATGCCCTGCCCGGCGGCCTTGCGGCGGCACAGCAGCGGCTGGATGCCATCGAAACGCAACTGCGCCTGCCGTTGTCAGCGCCGCAAACCCAGCATCGCCCCGCCAAGGTCAATGAAGCGGATTTCGTGTCCGGCTTTACCGAGGATGGTTTCAAGCACGCGGTACACAAGGCCAAGGAATACATTGCTGCGGGTGATGTGATGCAAGTGGTGCTGTCGCAGCGCATGAGTATTCCGTTTGCTGCGCCCTCGCTGGATTTGTACCGTGCCCTGCGCGGGTTGAATCCTTCGCCATATATGTTTTACCTTGATTTGGGCGAGATGCAGGTGGTGGGTTCCTCGCCGGAGATTCTGGTGCGTTTGGACGATGAAGAAGTCACTGTGCGCCCGATTGCCGGCACGCGCCGCCGTGGTCATGATGCCGCTGAGGACGCAGCGCTTGAGGTCGAATTGCTGGCCGACCCCAAAGAGCGCGCCGAGCATTTGATGCTGATCGACTTGGGACGCAACGATATTGGTCGCGTGTGCCAAACGGGTAGCGTGCGCTTGACTGAAAAGATGCAAATCGAACGTTACTCGCATGTCATGCACATTGTTTCCAACGTCACCGGCAAGCTGCGCGAGGGTTTATCGGCCATGGACGTGCTGCGCGCCACCTTTCCGGCGGGCACCGTGTCCGGTGCGCCCAAGGTGCGGGCGATGGAAATCATCGACGAGCTGGAGCCGGTCAAGCGCGGCGTGTATGCCGGTGCGGTCGGTTATTTGGGCTGGGGGGGCGCACACGGCGGCAATATGGACACCGCGATTGCCATTCGCACCGCCGTTATCAAGGACGGCGAGCTGCACATCCAGGCGGGCGCGGGGATTGTGTATGACTCCATCCCCGCGTTGGAATGGAAGGAAACCATGAACAAGGGACGCGCCGTGTTCCGCGCCGTGGCGCTGGCTGAGGCAGGGCTGGATGCTTCGGCAGTGAAGCATCGTTGACATGCCTATCATCAGCTGCTTTTTCGGGATGATTGTGCGCATGTTCTTTAACGAGCATGCGCCGCCACACTTTCATGTTGAATATGCGGAATATCGAGCTGTCATCAATATCAAAACCTTGGATGTGGCGGAAGGTAAGCTGCCTAGACGGGCGTTAGAGTTGGTGCTGGATTGGGCGGAGCTGCATCGTGATGAATTGCTGAAAGATTGGGATTTGTGCCAGCAACACAAGCAGCCCGATGCAATTGAACCTTTGGAGTAGGGGGGAGTTATGGATTGGGATGTGGTCGACGCACAGGTCATTGAGCCGGGAAGCTTTCGAGTACGCTTTGCTGACGGCGTGGAGGGTCTGGTGCGTTTTGCCCCTACGGCGTATCGCGGCGTTTTTGCCAAACTGCGTGACCCGGCGGAATTCAATAAACTCTATGTCGATGGCTATTTTGTCTCTTGGCCAGGAGAGCTTGATTTGGCACCGGATGCGATGCACTTTCATATCAAACAATCCGGCGAATGGCTCTTGCAATAACATCGGGTGACACTCAAATGGTCTTGATGATCGACAACTACGACTCTTTTACTTACAACATCGTGCAGTACCTGGGCGAGCTGGGCGCGGAGGTCGAAGTTCACCGCAATGACGAGCTGACGCTGGACGACATCGAGCGTCTTGCGCCCAGTCATCTGGTCGTCTCGCCCGGCCCGTGCACGCCGAACGAGGCGGGCATCTCAGTCGCCGCGATCCAGCATTTTGCAGGCAAGCTGCCGATTCTTGGCGTCTGCCTTGGCCATCAGGCCATTGGTCAGGCTTTTGGCGGGCACATTATCCGCGCCAAGCAGATCATGCACGGCAAGACCTCGCAGGTGTACCACGCAAATGTCGGCGTGTTTGAGGATTTACCCAACCCGTTTGAAGCCACACGCTACCACTCGCTGGTGATCGAGCGCGAAACCATGCCGGACTGCCTGGAAATCACCGCCTGGACACAAAACCCGGATGGTTCCTTCGAGGAGATCATGGGCGTGCACCACCGCGAGTTCACTGTCGAGGGCGTGCAGTTTCATCCCGAGTCCATCCTCACCGAGCATGGGCATGACATGCTCAGGCGCTTCCTTGCCGTGTCCGGCGGGCGGCGCTGAAGGTGACTCGTCACCCGTTGCGGGTGTCTTTCATCGTTGCGGCGCTGGCTATGCTGGCGCCGTTTTCGCTTGATACCTACCTGCCATCCTTTCCTTCCATTGCCGCCGATTTGGGTGCGACGCCGCAGGAGATGCAGCGCACTCTGAGCGATTACCTGTGGGCTTTTGGGGTGATGATGTTGGTCTATGGCCCGCTGTCCGACGCGCTTGGGCGGCGGCGGGTGGTGCTGGTCGCCTTGTTCGGCTATGCGCTGGCCTCGCTGGGCTGCGCCTTGGCCAATGACATCGACACCTTGATGCTGATGCGCATTGGGCAAGGGTTGGCGGCGGGCGCGGGGCTGGTGATTGGGCGTGCCTTGGTGCGCGATGTGTTCGAGGGCGCGCAGGCGCAGCGGGTGACGGCGGATGTGATGCTGTTTTTCGCCATTGCTCCGGCGATTGCGCCGCTGGTCGGCGGCTGGCTGGATAGTGCGTTCGGTTGGCGCGCGGTGTTCCTGTTTCTGGCTGCGATGGGGTTGCTGATCTTTGCCTTGGTGGCAGCATGGATGCCGGAAACCCTGCCGGATCACCAGCGTCAGCCGATTCATCCCCTGTCGGTAGCACGCGCCTATGGCGGCATGTTCGGCCATCTTCCATTCATGCTGCTGGCGCTGATGTTCGGTATCAATTTCGGCGGTCTGTTCATTTACATTGCCTCCGCGCCGGAGCTGATCTACACCCATCTGGGCTATGGCGCGCGCGATTTCTGGCGGCTGTTCGTGCCCGTGGTGGGTGGCATCGTGATGGGCAGTTTCCTCGCCGGGCGTCTGGCGCATCGTCTGACATCGCATCAGGGTGTGAGCGTCGGTTTTGTGCTCATGGCCGTTGCGGCCTTGTTCAATGTGGCGCTGACGCATCTTCCCACGCCGACGGCGGTAACGCTGATTGCGCCGGTGGCGCTGTATGCCATGGGCATGGCGTTTTCCATGCCCGGCCTGAGCCTGCTGGGGCTGGATATGTACCCCGCCCGGCGCGGTATGGCCTCGGGGGTGCAGGGCTTCATCCAGATGAGCTCCAACGGCCTGCTGGCCGCGTTTGTGGTGACGCTGCTGGCCGCGAGCGTGCAGTGGCTGGCGCTTGGGCAGCTCGCCATCGCCTTGAGTGCGCTCGGAGTGTGGCTGATTTTTCTCAGAGCCTATCCACAAACTCGCTAAACGGCGTATTGCGGCGCAGAAATCGGCCTCAAAATGTTCACGTACCGGGATTCCTGCCTGCGTCCAGGCTACACATTGCACCTTGCTTCCCGTCCCGTCGCGTCGGGTGTTGGTTGACCTGAGCTGCGTCAGCTTTCAGAATCCCCAAGCCTAGCTTTGTGTCACTTGGAGTTTTCATGAATCTGACCGTAGCACTGCGCGCCTTGCTTGAGCGCCGCGACCTGACCCATGCGGAAATGACTGAGGTCATGCGCGCCCTGATGAGCGGTGAGGCCACATCCGCGCAAGTCGGCGGGCTGTTGATGGGGTTGGGGGTCAAGGGCGAAACGGTGGAGGAGGTGGCCGCTGCCGCCTCGGTAATGCGCGAGTTTGCCGCCAAGGTCGAGATTCCCTGCGCACCATTGGTGGATATTGTCGGCACCGGCGGCGATGGCGCGCATACCTTCAATATTTCTACCGCGAGCTGCTTTGTACTGGCCGCGGCCGGGGGCAAGGTGGCTAAACATGGCAGTCGTTCCATGTCTAGCGTGAGCGGGAGCGCCGATCTTCTGGAGGCAGCGGGTTGCCGTCTGGATGTGCCGTTCGAGCGGATCGCGCAGGCGGTGTGCGAGTTGGGTGTGGGCTTTATGTTTGCCCCGCAGCATCACAGTGCCATGCGCCATGTGAATGCGTCACGGCGCGAACTGGGCGTGCGCACGATGTTCAATGTGCTGGGGCCGCTTTCCAATCCGGCAGGGGCGAAGAGGCAGGTGCTCGGCGTATTCAGCGAGCGCTGGCGCAGGCCTTTGGCCGAAGTATTGCTGCAGCTGGGCAGTGAACATGCGTTGGTGATCCATGCGGACGATGGGCTGGATGAATTCAGCATCGCCGCGCCGACCCAGGTGAGCGAGCTGAAAGACGGCATCATTAGTGACTACAGCCTGCGGCCTGAGGATGTGGGTTTGTTCTCGGCCAGTCTCGATAGCTTGCGTGTAGCCTCGCCGCAGGAGAGCTTGCTCAAGGTGCAGGAAGCTCTGAGCGGACAACCCGGGGCAGCACGCGATATTGTGGCATTTAATGCAGGCGCGGCGATTTATCTGGCCGGGCTTGCGTCTACACTGCGCGAAGGCGTGGCGCGGGCGCTTGAAATTCAAACCAGCGGCGCAGCCTGGGATACCCTGCAAGCCTACGTCGCCTTCACACAGCAGGTTGATGTATGACCCAAGTAGATAACACGTCCAATAATGCGCCCAACATCAGGCCAAATGTCAGGCCAGACATTCTGCAAACCATTGTGTGCCGCAAGCAGGAAGAGATTGCCGAACGCAGCGCTCAGGTCACGCAGGCAGAGCTTATTCAGCGAGGCACAGCACGCATTGACGCGCCACGCGGTTTTGCGGCGTCCATGCGTGCCCGTATTGGGCGCGGTGATGCCGCAGTCATCGCCGAAATCAAGAAAGCCAGCCCCAGCAAGGGCGTACTGCGCGCTGATTTTTATCCCGCCGAGATTGCGCGTAGCTACGAACAAGGCGGGGCGGCTTGCCTGTCGGTATTGACCGACAAGGACTTTTTCCAGGGCAGTGAAGCTTATTTGCAGGAGGCACGCGCGGCCTGCGCTTTACCGGTGATCCGCAAGGACTTCATTATCGACGCCTATCAGGTTCACGAGGCGTATGTCATCGGTGCGGACTGCATCCTGCTGATCGTCTCTGCGCTGGATGATGCCAAGCTGCGCGATCTGCACGATCTGGCTATCCAGCTTGGCATGGATGTGCTGGTCGAGGTGCACGACCGCGAGGAAATGCGCCGGGCGCTGGCGCTGACCCAAGATTGGACGCATACCCTGCTCGGCGTGAATAACCGCAGTCTGCGCACTTTTGAGGTCACGCTGGACACCACGCTGAACATGCTGGATATGCTGCCGCAGGGTGCATTGCTGGTGTGCGAGAGCGGTATTCACTTTCACGACGACGTGGCGCTGATGCGTCGGCATCATGTCCATGCCTTTCTGGTGGGCGAAGCCTTTATGCGTGCGGATGATCCGGGCGCGAAGTTGAAGGAGCTGTTTTTTTGATTAGCCACAGAGGACACAGAGAGCACAGAGTGGAAATGGTCGCTCTGTCATTCTCTGTGCCCTCTGTGATCTCTGTGGCTTAAAGGATTTGGGAGGAACGAGATGAAAGCACGAGTGCAATGGGTTGATGGCATGGCCTTTATGGGCGAAACCGAAAGCGGTCATGCCGTAGTGATGGACGGTGCGCCGGACATTGGTGGGCGCAATATCGGGCCGCGTCCGACCGAAATGGTGCTGCTCGGTTTGGGTGGCTGCACGGCGATTGACGTGGTGATGATTCTGCAAAAACAACGCCAGCCGGTGCGTGATTGCATTGTGGAAGTGAATGGTGAACGTACCGAAACTATTCCCAAGGTTTTCAAAACCATTCATGTGCATTACATCGTCAAGGGCGCAGGATTGGATCCCAAACAGGTTGAGCGTGCGGTCAAGTTATCGGCGGAAAAGTATTGCTCTGTTTCGCACATGCTGAATAAATCGGCTGAGATTACCCATGACTTTGAAATTATTGAAGACTAACCGACGCTTGCGTTGAGGATAAGGCATGGATAAGGGATTAAAGCTGCATGGTTTTAATAATTTAAGTAAAACTGTTAGTTTCTCAATCTACGATATTTGTTATGCCAAGACGCGCAAGCATGTCGACGAGTATATATCTTATATTGATGAGGCTTATAACGCGGATCGTTTGACGAAAATTCTTACCGAAGTCACGGAAATCATTGGCGCAAACATTCTTAATGTCGCGCGCCAGGATTACGACCCACAGGGTGCCAGCGTTACGATCCTGGTTTCGGAAGAACCGGTGGCCAGCGAGTTTTTGACTGGACAGAACGGCAACGTCGAAGCGCCGGGGCCGCTGACGGGCTCCAAGCTGGTGAGTAGCTTGGCGGCACATTTGGATAAAAGTCATCTAACCGTGCACACTTATCCGGAAAGTCATCCCGAGAATGGGATTAGCACCTTTCGCGCGGATATTGAAGTATCGACCTGCGGACGAATCTCGCCGCTGCGTGCCTTGAATTACCTGATCCATAGTTTTGATTTTGACATTTTGACCATTGATTATCGTGTACGCGGCTTTACCCGTGACGTGCATGGCAAGAAACACTTTATCGATCACAATATCAATTCGATCCAAAACTATATGTCTGAGGATACGCGGCGCCGCTATCAGATGATCGATGTGAATGTGTATCAGGAAAATATTTTCCACACCAAAATGCTACTTAAGGATTTTGATTTGGATAATGCGTTATTTGGTCACGGACGCGAAGATTATGCGGCGGATGAGCTGGTAGCGATTGAACGCGCCCTGCGCAAGGAAATGCAGGAGATTTTCTACGGACGCAATATGCCGGATGTAGGGTGATGGCGGACGCGCCCATGTAGGAGGCTCGTCCCGAGCCGATTGCCGAGCCGGATCAATATGGCGAGGTCAATGATTCCGCCAATAAGCGTACCGGATGAATCACTTCCGCAGTCGCTTCGGTTTTGCGCAATCCGCCGCCAAGATGCATGGCGCAGCCGATATTGGTTGAAACCATTTGCGCCGCCCCCAGCGCTCGAAAAGCCTCAATCTTGGGCGCGCTTAGCGCATCGGCCTGCGTCGGGTGGGTCAGCATGTGCGTACCCGCTGCGCCACAGCAGCGTTCATTGCCCGCAAGTTCGATCACCTCTAACGCGGGAATAAGGCTCAGCAGTTTCATGGCTGAGTTACCCGTGCGTAGGACATTGCGCTGAGTGCAGGGCAGATGCACCGCCACGCGCCGCTGCAAAGGCTGCATGGCGGGTAGGGGCGCGGGTTGCTGCTGCCATAGAAAGTCACTCAACTCGAATGCTTTTATTCCGGCCTTCATCCCCGCGTGTTCTTTAAGCTGGGCGATACAGCCGCTACTCACGCCGACCACAGCGTCCAGTTCCAGCGCTTGGAATAGCTGAGCGACCTTGGCGGCCATGGCTTGCCCACGTTGCGGATCCCCGCCATGCTGGTGCATCGCCCCGCAACAACCCTGCTTGCGCGGAACGCGAACCTCGTAGCCCCACGCATTCAATACAACGATGGCCGCACGCAGGTTTTCGGCTTCAAAGACTGAACCCATGCAGCCCAAAAACAGACCCACTCGGCCACGCGGATGGCTCACCGGGTAGATTTCAAGGGGACGAAACGCGGGAGCCAGTGGTGGCGCAAGTCGTGTGAGGCGCTTGAGGCTGGATGGCATGGGCAGCCAATCCAGGCGCAGTCTTTGCGTCATGCGTGTTAGACCGCCGAGAACGCGCAGGCGTGTCGGGCGCAGCAAGACCTGATCGCGCACGATACGCATCCAGCGGCTGCGTGCGGGTGCCCGCCCATTAACCAGCACATTAATATGTGCCCGGCTCGCATCAATAAGTTGTCCATACGGCACTTTGGACGGGCAGACCTGCTCACATGCACGGCAACTCAGGCAAGCATCCAAATGCTCAATGACTTTGTTGTCCAGCTCCAAGCGTTCTTGCGCCATGCCGAGCATCAAGGCAATGCGTCCACGCGGCCCATCCGCCTCGTTCTGGCTCAAGGCATAGGTTGGGCAATGCGGTACGCACATGCCGCACATCACGCATTGTTGTGTCGCGCTCAGGTCTTGATGAACAATGGGCGGCATGGCGGGGGGAAGCGAATGTTTCATGCGTTCAAGGCTATCAGGCCGGCAAAAAAACGCCACCAGACAATGCCGTATCAGCAAACAATAGCAACGAATGTGTTGCCAAGCGGGCTTGAGTGGTGTAAATTGCGCGACCTTCTAATACCTACACAACGTCTCCTCTTGGGGCGTGATGCTTTGGAGCAAAGTCCATGAAAACCTTGAGTGCTAAACCGGCGGAAGTCACACGTGACTGGTTCGTCGTTGATGCCAGTGGCAAAACACTGGGTCGTATGGCAACTGAAATCGCTCGGCGCCTGCGTGGCAAGCACAAGGCCGAGTACACGCCACACGTCGATACCGGTGACTATGTTATCGTCATTAACGCTGACAAAGTCCGCGTGACCGGTAACAAGGCGCAGGACAAGATGTATCACCATCACACCGGCTATATCGGTAACCTGAAGTCCATCAATTTCAGCAAGCTGATCGATAAAGCGCCAGAGCGCCCTATCGAAATTGCGGTTAAAGGCATGTTGCCGAAGAACCCACTGGGTCGCCAGATGTTCTCCAAACTTAAAGTGTACGCAGGCACCGAGCATCCGCATGTTGCTCAGCAGCCGCGTGTACTTGACATCTAACTTACAGAGATAATCAGACATGGCACTGACTCAAGATTATGGAACCGGCCGTCGCAAGACATCCGCCGCTCGCGTATTTCTCCGTCCGGGTACGGGCAACATCACGGTTAACGGCCGTCCGCTCGACGTGTATTTCGGTCGCCCGACTGCCTGCATGGTGGTGCGCCAGCCGCTCGAACTGACCGGCTTGGTCGACAAGTTCGACATCTTGGTCACGGTTGAAGGCGGTGGTAACACCGGTCAATCCGGCGCGATTCGCCACGGCATTACCCGTGCATTGATGGAATACGACGAAACCCTGCGCTCTGCCTTGCGCAAGGCTGGCTTCGTCACCCGCGATGCGCGTGAAGTCGAACGTAAGAAAGTCGGCCTGCGTAAAGCACGCCGCGCGGTACAGTTCTCCAAGCGTTAATTTTCGCTGTAGATTGTCCGTTATACTCAAAGCCCCGCCTATGCGGGGTTTTTGTTTTGGTTAGGACTTACGCAAAATCGCCCCAGCGGCGTTCAATCGCCTCGCTGTACTCGGTGCACTGTCTTCGGCGCTTCGCCTTGCGGGAACACTTTTGCGTAAGTCCTATCGTAAGCATCTCTTCATCCTTCTCGGCCTGATGCTGGTCAGCAGCCTGCCGTTTTGGCTATTCCCCCTGGATATTCAAATCAGTTCGATTTTTTATCACCCTGAACTTGGCACAGGCGATGCGGCGTGGCCGGTGCAGAATCTGCCGTTTGTGCAGTTTTGTTACAGGGCCGCGCCGATCCTCACCATGCTGGTGGCTTTGCCCGCCTTGTTCATCGTGTTATTCGGTGGCTGGTTTGCACGCCTTAAACCTTGGCGTGCACACGCGGCGGTGGTGGTGCTGACGGTGGTTCTTGGGCCTGGCTTGTTGGTGAATGGCATCTTCAAAGAGTTTTTGGATCGCCCGCGCCCTGTGCAAACGCAGGATTTTGGCGGGGAATATCCCTACGCGCCGCCATTGATGATTGGTGAAGCCGCAGGCGGCAAGTCGTTCCCCTGTGGGCATTGTTCAGCGGGCTTTGCACTGGCTGCACTGTGGTTGTTGTGGCGCAAGCGTCATCCGCGCTTGGCGGCGGCGGCTTTGGGGTTGGCGCTGATCCTTGGGGCATCCATGGGCTTTTCACGCATTGCGGCGGGCGGGCATTATCTTTCGGATGTCTTGTGGGCTGCGTGGTTATCATTTTTTGCGGCATGGTTGAGTTACTACCTCATCATGCGCATTCCGCAGCGTGAAGCGGGTTGGACGCCCGCACCGTTGCAATTATCCAAGCCCTTGCGTTGGGGGATCGGTGGCGTGATAAGCGTGGGCGTGATCTTCGGCGCATTGATGGCCTCGCCGGTGGATTTGCATTGGACGCGCACCTTCGGCGCAAATGATTGGGCGGATGGCCATGTGCTGCGTCTTGAGCGCGCTAGCCCCGAAATCTGGCTGTCTGTTGCAAGCCCCACATCCTCGATAGCGATCGACGCTCAATGGCAGGGTTTTGGTTTGCCCGGAGGCCGTGTGCAAGCAAAGCCTACGGATACGGGTTGGCTGGTGGCACCGCAAGGTGTATTCAGCGAATTGCGTGATCGTGTGCAGATCAAGGCCAGCGTTGTGCCGGAGCAGACATTACACCTCCAGCTGGATGCATCCGCGCAACTTAGAGTGCATTGTGCTGATGGCATCACTGGTGGCATGGGTCGAGAGAGTGTGCAAAGCAATCTTCCTGCCGCACAGGTGCATTGGGAAGACTGCGAGCATTTGTAGCCCGGATGTTCATCCGGGGCAGGCCTCACACACGACAAGGCTGCTCCCGGATTACGCTACGCTTCATCCAGGCCACGGGGCTGTGTTGGCTTGAAGCCCAGTTGCAACACACAGTAGTCCTCTTGGCCGTGTCCCTCTTTGGCGATGTGCTGCAAATTGGCGGCAAGCAGCATCCGGTCGAGCTTTTTATCAAAAGTCGGCGCATAGAGCGCGCTGCCGCGTAACACCTGCATGAAATCCTCCACCGCCACGCCATGCGCCTGCACCAAGGCCAAACTCATGGCAAAGGCAGCCGTTTCACTGGCGATGAGCTGGTTCATGGCCAGCTTGAGTGCGGCGGCCTGACCGACGCTTCCGATATGGCGCGGTTCTGAGCCGAGCGAACGCAAGAGTGGAGCAAGCTCATCGAACTGTGCTGATGTGCCGCCGAACATCAAAATCAGCGTCCCGCTGCGCGCTTCAGGCAGGCTGCCCAGAACCGGGCATTCGGCGTAATCCGCACCTTGCTCACGTAGTGCTGATGCTAAAGCCAAGCTATCGGCAGGGCTGATAGTGCCCATATTGATGACTAGCCGCCCGGCGAGCGCGGGGCGGGTTTCGGCATTGAGTAACAACGCCTCAATGGCGGCGTGGTCAGTAAGGAAGAGCAGGCTGATCCGGCTGGCGGCAAGAGCCTCAGCGGCACTATGCGCCTGCACAGCGCCTCGCTCGACGAGGGCAGCGCTCTTGCTCGCGTCGCGGTTCCACACTGTCAATGCATGACCTTGCGCCAACAGGCGCTCAACAGCGGCGGAGCCAAGCAGGCCGCTACCCAATATACTGATATTCAATGGATTAATCTCCAAGCCGTATTTTGTCGGTACGCCTTTAAGTGCACAAGCGAGCTAAACACTTCGATTATGGACAAGGCTTGGTCGGGCTCTTGTCCAGACGTACACGCCCAGTCCTACTCATGACCAGCGTTTGCGCATAGTTGTGTTGCGTGCAAAACAGCATGGTTCCAGCCAAAAATGCGCCATTGAGTTGTACCGGTTGCCCTAACGCATCGAAAGACACGTACTGCGCCATCTGGCCGTTACCGTAAATCCGCGTACTACCGGAGGGTTCGCCCTGAGCAAGCAAGTTTTCGCCAATATCCTGCACCGCATTGTGGTTTGCATCGGTGAAAAGCACCCAGCCCTGTGACCAGTCGGTACTTGATAGTCTGACCAGGGTCACGCGCTGATTGCGCATGATGGCGCTATTGCGCGCCAGCGCAAGATGCGCGTTAAATTTTTGCACACTTGCGCTGAGCGCCATACGTTCCAGCAAGGTCTGGAAGGAGGGCAAAGCGAAGCCGAGCAAAATGCCCAGAATCGCCATGCTTACCAGTAGTTCGAGAAGGGTAAACCCCGTAGGAATTAATGATGCAAAACGGGGCATATCAAAACCATCCTCTAGACGCACAGGTATCCATATATCAAGTGGGGGCTGACCACAGGCTAGTTCGTATTGATATAGACAGAGACCAGAATTCGAGTGTTTGGGGTTCTATGATTTCCAGCAATAACGCACATCCTGCGTTCCAGATTCGGTCTTTACGCCGACTTGGTTGATCGTCAATGTGCCACAGGAAGTGTCTCTAGCCGCCTGTCTGCCCTGTGGTACGGCCTGAATAGTATAGGCACGAGCAGTGGGCGCCGCGACGAAACTGAACAGGTAGCTTGTTGCCGGAGCCGTTTCTAAAGACGCTCGACACCCTCCTGCAGGCAAGGCCACGGCCACACCCGCAGTAGTCTGATCGTAGCGCAGATTGGTCGTATAAAACCGCTCCATGAACTGCACCTGCTCCATCAAGCAAGACACAGCCGCACCACGTTTGGAGTTGATGACATGCTCCTGGTAGCTGGGATAAGCAATCGCGGCCAGAATGCCAATGATCGCTACCACAATCATCACCTCAATGAGAGTAAACCCCTTGCTGGCGTGAAAAGATTGCATCACAACCTACCTCTTGGTTTCTTTGGAGTCGGAGGCTGCCAATTTGATAAGGACTCCGAGCAACTGCCCATTTCCTGCAAGCTCGTAGTACACGCTTGTCCCTTCGGGTATGGTAAAACCCACGAGCGGGAGGGTTGAGAGGTTTCCTGTGTCATCCTCAATCCACACCGTAGTCTTTGAGGTTATGACATAGGGTTTCCCATCAATCGTAATGGTGCTTGTTTTAGGGTCAAAGTTATTTACGTTACCACCTATTTCATAGCGTGGGGGAAGAGGCTGCAACCCCTCCTCCGCAGTTGCAGTGCCTACTGAAGCAAGCGATAGGGCGGATAAAACAAATGCAAGAGTAATTTTTTTCATGACTCAGTTTCCTATGATTTCACGCCAAGAAATACGGCCTGTCGGATAACTCGGGAAGATGCGCATACTGGCCGATGTCGCCAGTGAACCACCGATGATTATAAGATCGCCCATGATAACGGGTTCACTAGGCATACCAATGTTGTAATCGATCGAGCCAATAGGGAGAAGCTTGCCATCAGCCCCGGTCATTTTGTCGCCATCATCCTGATCCTCATTATTGTTGAAGTCGAAGAAGACGTTGGTCAATGAGCTGCCTGTGAAGGGGTCAATGGCATTGACGAAGCCTCGCCCACTCGGACGACAGATATCATCTGATCCCGGAATAATACTGCTTGCTAACAGAGCCGTTCCGACGACCATGCTGTCGGTGATGATGCGTTCCCCTTCTCGACCGCCATTCGCGCCTCCAGGGGTGAGTAAATCGACGTACCAACCCATTTTTTTAGACATATCGCCGACACCTGCTTTTGAGAACGCGCGTATCACCTTGCCAGAAGAGGTTGCCTGCGTGGTTATACTGCGTGGCATAAGCTCGCTGCGGGAAACGACTTTACCGTCGTCGATCACGCCATACCATGTTTGGGTATCCATATTGGCGGAGTCATCCAGAGTGATGTAACGCCCCGTACCGAAAAACACGAAACGCTTGCCAAAATTTGGGTCGCTGTTGTTAGGGTTGATGGCAATACTCACTCCGCCAGTAATGGGTTGGAGTTTGCCACTTGCATCCTTGGCAATGAACATGGGGCTACCTTTGTTGGCAGTTGCCCATTTACTGGTATTGTTGCTACTGAGGTCAAACTTCCACATATTGCCAAGCAAGTCACCCGCGTAAACATAATCCACGGTGCCGTTATTGTCGGCATCCCAGCCTTTGGGGGTAGTCAAGCCGTTGGTATTGGAAGACGAACCTTTGCCAGTATCGATTTTTGCCAGTAAATCACCTGTTGCCAAGTCAATGACGTAAAGCACGGCTGTTTCGTTGTCGCTGTTGTAACCGTTGCCGGTAATAACTACCCACTGATCGTTGTTGGCTTTGGCGATGATCGGCTTGCCCAGTATATACCCCATATCTTCAGCCGCAGGGTCTGCGCTGGGCTCGGGATTCACGCTAGGCGTGTATTCCCATAAAACGTTTGTCGCGCTAAAGCTTGATGGATTGGTCACATTGAGGCCGATCAGACCACGCGCGCCCCTGCCCATGGCGGAAGTAAGATAGTTTTGGCCGTTGGTTTGTGTTTTGCTTGAAACGGCGATGGCTCCATCCATGAAATAGCGGTGGGTATAGGTTGTTTCGCTAAGTTTTTTCAGTCCAGTCGTGAGAAATTCACCGGGGATGTAGGCGAAGCGCTCCACCCCCGTTTTTGCACTAAAACCATGCAACATGCCGTCGTTTGCGCCGACGAAAACCGTGTCATTGTCTTTTAGGTAGATCGGAGATGAGTGTACGATGTCTCCTAGCACCTCGGTACGGTTGCGGAAGGTGCCGCCGTTCACCATTTCCTTGCTTTGATCACCGCGCAGATAGTTGACGACATCGGCGCTACCGAGAGCTGTCTGCTGCGTCGAAGTGAGGTTGGCATAATTAAAGGCAATACCCTTGGTGGCCGGATTCTTCCACGTCCAGATGCTGCGGGATGCGGCTGCCGGGATCATGCTGGAAGCCAGCCACATCGGGCTCGCTTCGAGTCCGCTATCGGTAACTTTGGTTGCGACCAACTCCCCGTGCCACTTGCCTCCCGTGTACTTCGCCTGGAAGACAGCGGAGTCGGTGGACAGTGAGGTGCTGTTGCCTGAAATATTTGACGCAGAGGCCACGCGGTCGCTGATCTGGCCGAGCGTGCTCTTGAGTGCTTCAGCGAATTCATTCGGATCCTGCGCAGCGACGAAGGCTCCACGCCCGTTGAGCGTGGCGTGCCAGAGATCGTCGATTTTGTTCGCGTAATCACCAAAAGGGTCTGGCCATGTCTTGGTGCCGCTAATCAGCTTGGGAAGGTCGGTTGCTGGATCCAGCGTACCATTGGCGCCCAGAGAAACGCCGAAGGTCGACATGTGCTGCCAGAAAGCAGGGTCAGCGGCTGAAGTAGGTACATCGTTTTTCATGAAGCTTTCAGGCCGTAAATCCTGCTTCCAGTATTTCATGGCCGCGTCAGCCAACGTGTCCTTACGATCATCCCGGTAGGGATTTTCGGCAATATATTTGAAGCTTGCGCCGTCCAGGCCGGTAATGGTGGAGCCATCGGTACCATCCTCGTTGCCTATGTTCTGATTTGGGCCGTTCCAGTAGCCGTCGGTAGTGAGGATGGCGAAGGATTGGCGGCAAGACACTTGCAGGCCAGCACCACCGATATCCGGTGCCCAAGGGCCGCCCGAGGTGGTGTTTTGATAATACTTGCCGACAACATTCAGTGCCCTGCGCAAAGGCGTGCCGGATTGTGGTATGGGCCATTGATAGAGGCGCTCGTAAAAATTCTGCTTGTACGTTCCCTCGAAGTTTCCGTCCACCGGCGAAGAGGTAATGGGAATCTGGTAGTTGATGCCGCCGTTGTTGATGGTGGTGAAACCCACGCGGAAACTCTTCGCGTTCAATCCTTGAAACGCAAGACCCGCACCACCGCGCACGCTCAAAATACGCGAACGATAATAAGTAAACCAGTTGGCAAAGTTTTGACGTTCTTCAGCGGCAGTACGGCTGACTCCGCCCGGCCATGTAAAGGTGGTCACAGATTTTTCCGAGCCACCATTCAAATCTTTGGAATAGCCCGAACTTCCGCGAATCTGGTACTTGATATAGCTTTTGTAGCTACTGACTGAACCCGTGCCTTTATATTGATAAAAAGTTATCGGCCAATAGTTATCGCTGTGCGGGTTCCCTTTGCCTGTCCATCTTGTGTATTTCTGCTCAATCGTAAGATCAATACACTGGTTGTTGGGGTCGCTGGTCGCATTACAGGTGCCGCCTGTTGTATAAGGGTTGAAGCGCGCCCGGGTCGGGCTGGCATTGCCATAGGAAGTGCCGTCGTATTTGACCCACGGCGTGTAGGTAATGCTCGGGTTGTAATGCACCTTATTGTTATACCAAGAGCGCACCTTTGTGTTGGTGCTGCTGGTATCGTCGAAAGCGACAATGGTTTCGCTGCCATCACTGTAGTTTGCTCCGCCATACACATGGCTGGGCGGGGGGAAGAGGTAGTCTGAATAGGTCAGACTGTCGGGCATGGCTTCCCAGTGCATACTTCCCGAATCGTCGAGAATGAACATGAGGTTAGCGGCAACACCGTTGCCAGCCTGGAGCGGGCTGGGAGGAATGGACAGTGCAGCATAGGCTGGTGTGGCGAGCAAGACGGGCGCGGCAAGAACCAAGGCAAGCTTGATGCCCAAAGCCAGCGTGTGCGGACTGAGGGGTTTTTTGTAGGCTGGGGTGGGCAGGTTTTTCATGACATTGTCCTCAAAAACGCAATGACTAAAGACGATTTACGGAGCGAAGGTTGCTTGCAGCATGGTGCTGGCGCGGTCAGTAGCTTGGCTGCGGATGGTGGCGCGGAAACGCTCACCCATGCAGTTGGGGTGCATGGGAACCTGCTGTTCGCAACTGAACCAGTTGGGAGCCTGCCCCATGTATTCGGTAAAAAATTGCGGCAAATTGGCGAGGTCACCTAGTGTGCCTGCAGGGAGCCAAGCAGCTGGCACGTTTGTCCAGCCAGCAAACCCGGCATCCATCCAACGATCCGTGCACATCGGATCTGGGCGGGCGCAAAAACCAGCCAGACCATTGGGCGGCCCACAGGCCGCAACATCGCAGTTGTTGTCGATATACTCCGACTCGGCAAGATCCGGTGGGTAGTCCGCTGAATTACGGATATTGGGCTCAATAGCGCGTAAGCCCGCTTCATCTGCCTGGAAAGCCAGGCTCCGGTCGAACATGTTCGAACTCATGCGCTCCTGCATGGTGACACCGCGCATGCTGGCCACGCCCATGATGGTGACGATGACCAGCAGGATCAGTGAGACGACAAGCGCAGCTCCACGCGAGTTGTGGATCGATGGACGAGCTTTCATGATTGGCGGCTCCTGAGGGTGATGATCTGCGTGACGGTACGTTGCAGGCGGTTATTGTTGAGGTTGTCGCTGCGCGTGCCGGTTTCCGTGCCACTGAGAGTGAGCACAATGCGCACGGCGGTGACATTCGGCCACGCCGTGGCCGCTGGCGCCGCGACATAGGTGTTGGCTCCGCGCACGAGGTAGCTGAGCTGCATATTGTCTACACCTTCGATCATTTCCAGAGCGGCTCCATTATTGACGATGCGGAAGAGCGAGTTGATCGGGTTGCCGCTGGTGTCATTGCGCCCACTTGCGCCGACATACCACGTTGAGGCGACAAAACGCACCAGCTGGGAGTTGGGGCCAAAGGTATGCTCTGTTCCATTAGTAGTGCACGTCACAGGAAGCCCCAGACCCTTGGTGCAATTGCCTGGAGATACGGATCCCCCCGTGTTGTGGACAATGGTGACGTTGCTGGCGTTGGCATTAGTCACTTGAAAAATCGAGGTGAGTCCGAAGTCGCAAGCCATAAGAATATCGCCATCGTTGATGCCGTGCTCCTTGGTATTGACCTTGAACTGCGCGGACTTGGGCTGGTGCTCGACGACGCTGAGGCTTGTTCCCGATGCGCCCATAACAGTCAATGCGTGGGTGCCCGCAATATGTTGCCCAGCTCCTGTGCCGGTGCCTATGGCGGGGAAAGCAGCATTAAACGCGGCATCAGTACTGTAGCCGGTAATTCCACCAACCCAGTTGCTCCAAGGGTTGTCCTCTGCGTCTTTGAGGACGTTGGCGACTGGATTACTGCGGTTGCAGGGATTGCCGCCTGCTTCTCGGATGTCGCGAGCCGTGAGCTCAAAAGCCATGCGCGCGTTTTCCTGGATGCGCGAAAGGCTGTCGGTAGCGCGGTTGGCTTGCTGTGTAGCGATAAAGATGCTTATGACCCCACCCAGGAGGAATAAGCCCAAGGTCAGCCCGATCATAAGCTCAACAAGGTTATAGCCCCGGGCGCGGGACTTCATGGAAATTAGACGGGAACCTGATGGTTGACGCGAGGTTTTCATAGTTGACTTACCGTAGTGACCGTTTCGGTTGTGCTGCCTGAGGTTGTGCCAGTGCTGGTTAAAACACCGCCACGGCTGTCATCCCACTGAACGCTGACCGTACAAACTCCTGCCGGAGTGCAAGCTATAGACCCACAGGCAGAAGAGTCATTGAGCGCGGCTTGGACATCGATGAGCCACTGACGCCGATCATTTTGGGCAAGTGTGCCACCTGATGGCGGAGTACAGGTCAAGCCCATGTTGTAGTTGCCCGTCCGCATCGCAGCCACGTTGGCGCGCATGGCATCAAAAATGGAATAGCTTTGCATGACGGCGAGGCTGCGCTCCAAAGCACTTTGGTTGTTGCGTAGCGCGCTGGCTTGAAGCGCCGCAACCCCGAGCAAACCTATGGACAGGACAAGTACCGCGATAAGTGCCTCAAGGATGGAGAAACCGTTTTGTCTGCTGGGTCTGGTGGTGGGGTTCATGGGGGCACCCTGTGTCTTTAACTATGGTTGGTGTTAGTCGGGATTACGGACATGCGCCCGCCGTATTGGCACGCGCTGTGCGCACCCCGGCTGGGGTGATGGTGATAGTGCGGGTATTTTCCGCTGGTTGGGTCGTCGGGATGCAGACCGTCACTACACCGCCGATGAGCGGATCCCCTGTTGCCGCTGCATGGGGTAAGCCGTCGCCGCTGAAAGTGATGATATTTCCGCCCATCACCGCGTTCGCTCTTACCGGAACGGTGGGGCGGATAGTGCTGGCACGCAAGACAACCTCGCCCGCGTCGACAGCTGCGTTGTCATTCGGGTTGGTGAAGACAATCCAGCCCGCCCAGTCGCCATTTGCGGTACAGCTCGCACCGTCGGCGCTGGCGCACAGGCTGACACGGCTGTTCAGGCGCACGGCATCGGAGCGTGCTTGATTCAGGCCGCCGATCAGTTCGTTGGTGGTGCTTGTTAGGCGACTCGAATTCATGGCTGATTGGAAGCTTGGAATTCCGATAGCCAGCAAAATCCCCGCAACGGCAACGGTAACCATTGTCTCAATGAGGGTGAAGCCTTGTGCGGGGTGGTGTGGCATAAAAATCATCTCACTTTCGTCCTGTGTGCAGTAATAGTCTTCTGGGTAGGGTTATGCAAGATGTAGCTGGTGAGTGGTCGATTTTTACACTCAAGCGGTGGTGGTCTCGTTTCCAGGATTAGGTGGTTGCAAAGGTCTTGTCTTTTGGTGACGTTAAGGTTTTCAAAGCGTTACTCTCGTGGGGATTTTCGGGTGTCGATGTGTCTTTTGGGTGCTTGTGGTTGCGTGGAGGTTGTGATGTATGGCGAGTGAAACTTCGAGTTTGAACGGCGCAGCAGATATGCCACTGGATATGTTTTGCCGTGCTGGTGCGGTATTGGCAGTGCTGCTGGCAGGGGAAGGGGTGGCAGTGTTACTGGCGCTGGCTCCGGGTGTGGAGGGGGAGCGGTGGTTGCGTTTGGGCTTGATGTCGCTGTTTGTGCAGTGGGTGGCGTTGATGTGGGTGATGGGGTTGTGTGTGGCGCGGCGTTCGTTGGCGCGGTACGCAGTGTTGCGGGTGGCGTGGATTGCGGTGTTGTGGTTGGTGGTGGTGAGTGTGGCGGTGGCGGGGATTGCTTTTGGGCTGTTGGCTGGGTCAGGTGTGCGCTTGGGTACAGTGACGGAGTTTGTCGGGCATGTGGCGGTGATGAGCGCGGTGGTGGGTTTGCTCGGGGTATTGGGGTTTTATGCGTTTTGGCAGGCGCAGGGTTGGGCGGTGCGAGCGCGGGAGGCGGAGTTGGCCGCTTTACACGCACGGATTCGGCCACACTTTTTGTTTAATACGCTGAATTCGATTGCGAGTTTGATTCCGTCGCGTCCGCTGGAGGCTGAGTCGATGGTGGAGGCATTGGCGGGCATGTTGCGCGCTTCACTGGCTGGGCCGCAGGCGGTGGCGTTGGCGGAGGAGTTGGCTTTGGTGCGGGCATATCTGTCGATTGAGTCAGCGCGGCTGGAGGGGCGTTTACAGGTGGTGTGGCGCGGGGCGCTGCTGGAGGACGCGGCAGGTTTGGGTCGAGTACGCGTGCCGTCGTTGTCGATCCAGCCCTTGGTGGAGAACGCAGTGCGTTATGGGGTGGAGCCGGTGCGTGAGGGCGGGGTTGTTGAGATTGAAGTGGCGTGTGTGGGCGATGAGGTGGTGGTGAGTGTGCGCAATGCGCTGGTGACTTTGAGTCCAGGGCGCGAGGGCGCAGGGATGGCGTTGGGCAATGTGCGGGCGCGTCTGGAGGGTTTGTTTGCTGGGCGCGGGCGCTTGGACGTGCTGCGCGGGGAGGGGGTGTTTGAGGTGAGGCTGGTGGTGCCGGCTTAAGCTGCAATGCGCGTGATGTTGCATTGGGGTGCGCGTTGGCGAGCGCTCCATAGGTCGTAAGCCATTTGCGGGCGTAGCACAGTAGGGTGGATAAGCGCAGCGCATCCACCAAGGGCTGTGTGGTGGATGCGCTGCGCTTATCCACCCTACGGGATTTTGCTGGACAGGCTTTGGCGTGTGGCACCCAAGCGTTGGGCGATGTCAGTGGTGCTGAGATTTTCCGGCAGGTATTCACGCAATACTTCGCCGGGATGGGCGGGGTTGTGCGTGGTGGTCATGTTATTCGGCGGCCTGATTTTTGGCATCGATGCGCTTCCACAGGCGGGAAAAGTCGAGTTCAAAGCTGCATTTGCTAAGCTCGAACTGCAGCGTTTCGTCAAAAATGTCGCCAATTTTGCGGTAATTACCGTCCATCAGGCGGTAGGCTTTGATTTTGCGTTCGTCGGGGTAGGCAATGAGGTAGTAGCGCACGCCTTCGGCTTGGTAGAGCATGTATTTGGTGTGTTCGTCGTGGCGGGCACGGCGTGGGGAGATGATTTCGATGACCAATTCGGGGGCGCGGGTGATTTTGTCATTCTGCGGGCGGTGGCAGATGACCATTAAATCAGGGCGGATGATGGTGTCGTTGGAGAGTTCGAGGTCGCTTTCAAAAAGAACTTGGCATTTGGTGCAGGTTTCCAGGGCTTCGCCGAGCAGTTGGGCAAAGCCCATGCTCAATTGCTGATGTTTGAAGGTAGGTGCGGGGCTCATGGCATAGGGCAAGCCTTCGATCAGTTCCCAGTCGCCTTGCCAGAGTTGGTAGTCTTCGACGGTATAGCGTTCAGGCTGGAGGGCGAGATTGCTCATGGTGGTGTTTTTGGGCATGGATGAGATGGGGGGATTGTAGCGCATGAAGGTTTTGATTGCGGACGATGAGCGCCTGGCGCGGGAGCGCTTGCGGCGGCTTTTGGCAGCGGTGGATGGGGTGACGGTGGTGGGTGAGGCTGCTGACGGGGTGGCGCTGCGCGAGGGTTTGGCTGCGTCGGGGGCGGAGGTGGTGTTGCTGGATGTGGATATGCCGGGGGCGCAACCGGGCGAGGATGGAGTGGCGCTGGGCGCGTGGTTGGCCGCCTTGCCGCAGCCGCCAGCGGTGATTTATGTGACGGCACATCCTGAACATGCTTTGCGCGCGTTTGCCACGCATGCGGTGGATTATGTGTTGAAGCCAGTGAGTTTGGAGCGTTTGCGCGCGGCGTTGGATGCGGCTGGCAAATTGAATCGGGTGCAGGCACTAGAAGCGATGGGGCAGCCTGCGGCGGTGCGGCAGTTGTCGGTGCGTCAGGGGCGCTCGGTGCGGGTGGTGGATATGGATGATGTGGTGTGTTTTGAGGCGGGGGAAGGGTATGTGACGGGCTGCTTGGCCGATGGTTCAGAAGTTGTTTTGGATGAGTCGTTGACGGCACTTGAGGCTCGGTTTGCGGATTTTGTGCGTGTGCATCGCGGGATGTTAGTGGCAGCGCGGCGCATCGAGCGGCTGGAGCTGGCGGCGGACGGAGTGCATCGGCTGTTTTTGCGCGGGCGCGCTCAGGCGGTGGAGGTGAGTCGGCGGCAGTTGAAGGTGGTGCGCGCTCGGCTGGATGGGGCGGGGCGTTACTGAGATAGGACTGACGCAAAGCCGCCCCAGCGGCGTTCAAGCGCCTCGCCGTACTCGGTGTACTGTCTTCGGCGCTTTGCCTTGCTGGAGCACTTTTGCGTCAGTCCTATGAGAGTTTGCTTACGCTCTAAATGAGATGGCGTAGACCGGATGCCAATTCGGGGCGAGCTTCGCAATTGGCTCGGTTGTTCCCGGATGCGTTTCGCTTATCCGGGCTACGGGCTTGGTCGAGCCGCAGATATATTCGGATTACAGGTTCGTTCAGTTTGGGTTAAGCACCTGAGTGTTTTCATGTGCTCAAGTTACGGGATTCCGATTGAGTGAGTATGAAAAAAAATCTTCTGCATGTGAGTTTGTTTGGCCTGGTTTTGGGTTGCCCCGTTTTGATTTCTTCTGGCGCGTGGGCGGCTGCACCTGAGACGGGGACTTCTGCGCCGGTCACTTTGGAGGTGTCGCGGGTGAATCAGGCCGTTGCCTTGCCCACGCCACCGATTGCGCCTGCTACGCCGACAGCCAATTCGGGGGGGGGCGCCAACTGGGCGAGCATTTTGCAGCAAACCGAACAGCGGTTATCACAAAACTTGATTAGCGATGCCGATGTGGCGCGCGTGCAGGCCGAGCAGGCTCGCGCCAATGGCTGGCTGGCTGGCGCGCCGATTCTGGATGGCCTGTATCGCAGCGATCAACCCATGAGTAATTATGGCGCGCTTGAGATGCAGGCCGATGTGCGTTTGCCCTTGCGGCGCTTTGGTCAAACCGAGGCTTGGCACGCTTTGGCTCAGCAGGCGGCGCTTAATGGAGAAACCCGGGTGCAGGCTGATCGATTGGCGTTGTTCGGTATGTTGCGCCAGCTCGCGTGGGATTGGCGTCGTGCCGATGTCGAATTGGCCACAGCGATGACCCGCAGTGAGATTATGCAGCGCAATTTACAGGCGGTGACCCTGCAAGTGAAACGCGGCGAAGTGGCTGAGGTGGATCGCTTGAGCGTCGAAAGCCGTGCCCTTGCCGTGCAAGACCAGGTGGCTGAAGCGCAAGTGATGCGTGATAACGCTAAAAGTCGCTGGATGCAGGTCAGCGGCAGCGAGGCGCTCCCGGTCGATTTGGGGCTAGATAACGCAGCCACCCAACAACAAATGAATAACCCGGCCTTTGATACGCCGGAGGGTTTGCTGGCGCAGCAGCCATTGTTACGGCAAATAGCCAGTGAAGTGGGCTTAACCACGGCACGCATCAATGCTGAGCGGGCGGCAGGTGCGGGTGCACCGGAGCTGGGGCTGGGCGTTAAGCGTGATCGCGGTGATCGTGAGATGCCGTATGACAACAGCCTGTTCGTGACCTTGAGTCTGCCGCTGGGCGGCCAAAAATACCGCGACCCCGCCTTGGCAGAGATGACTCAGCAACGCGCTATTGCGCAAGTGGCCTTGATTAAGACCACCCAGCAATTATTGGGCGATGTGAGTGCTTTGCGCCAACGCATTCAGGCTTGGCCTGCGCGCTTGGCGCGGCTGGATCAGAGCGCCGCGTTAGCGGAAAAAACACTTGAACTCAAACAAAAAGCCCTGCGGCAGGGTGAGTTGGACTGGAGTCTTTTGCTCAATTTTGAACGCGATGCCGCCGATGCGCGCCTGCAAGCCAAATTGGCGCACATTGCCTATGCCACCGATCAGAGCAGCCTCAAGCAAACCTTGGGGTTGATGCCGGATG
>NCGK01000018.1 GCA_002281735.1 Gammaproteobacteria bacterium 28-57-27 | reverse complement strand
GTTTTCGCGGAGACTGGATCACCGCCGACGCGGGTGATGACGTTGTCATGGGAGGCGCCGGACATGATGTCCTCCTCGGCGGCGAAGGCATGGACACGCTAGTCGGCGGCGGCGGCGACGACAACATCCGAGGCGACGCCGCCGGAAGCGTTCGCTGGTCTACTTTTTACGGTTACCCCTACAACAGTGATTCTGAACTTGATTGGTCATTGGTGCGTGAGGTGCGCCGCGATAGCAGCGGAGCGGTGACCGAGTATTTCACGACGATCACCGACGGCTTCATCGAGCTGTCCCCAACGGGCGCCACGGACTTCATCTATGGCGGTGGCGGCGAAGACTGGATTGATGGTGATCAAGGCGATGATGTCATTGATGCCGGTGCGGACAATGACGTGGTGTTTGGCGGCGAAGGCGGCGACATTATTTATGGTCAAGGAGGCGAAGACAAACTTTACGGTAATGCAGGTTCCCAGACACCAGAAAATGACGGGACAGACTTCATCCATGGGGGCGATGAAAAAGACGAGATATATGGTGCAGGCGAAGGCGATTACCTCTACGGCGAAGCGGGCGATGATTTGATCTGGGGCGATGGAAACGGCACCCTGCGAACCGACAACGGTAATGACTCACTCTATGGAGGCACAGGGCAGGATCAGCTGGTCGGAGAGGGTGGGGATGATCGTCTTTATGGTGAAGACGATAACGATACGCTGCACGGAGACCAGCCGGACAACTTTCTTGCTGCCGAATATCACGGTACCGATGAGCTCAGCGGAGGTAAGGGCGACGATTTTCTTTATGGAGGAGGGCAGGGCGACGAGCTTTATGGCGGCGAAGGAAAAGATGCCCTGTGGGGCGATTACGATGAATCTCAGCTTGCGGGACAGTACCACGGCGCGGACTACCTTGACGGCGGAGATAACGATGACCAGCTCATCGGCGGTGGCGCGGGGGATACGCTGATCGGAGGCAAGGGTAACGACCTATTGTGGGGGGACTCGCCCGATCAACTTCCCTTGCTGGCTGAATATCACGGTAACGATTTTTTGTACGGCAATGAAGGTGATGACCAGTTAGTGGGCGGCTCCGGCGATGATTATTTGTCAGGTGGTGATGATCATGATCGGTTGTTTGGTGGAGAGGGTGTAGACACCCTTGATGGCGGCTCTGGTAATGATGGTTTGGACGGTGGAACGGGGGCTGACATCATGAGGGGCGGCCTTGGTGATGACAGCTACGTCGTGGACGATGTGAACGATGTGCTGTTTGAGGCCGCCGATGGCGGCACCGATGTTGTTACAAGCGCGGTCAACATCACTGCGCTGCCTCGATACATCGAGTGGTTGATGCTCACTGGCACGTCTGATACTGAAGCCACGGGCAATGAAGATGCCAATGCCTTGATCGGCAACGCAGGCGCGAACCGGCTGATGGGGTTAGAGGGTAATGACCAACTGGAGGGGCGCGGGGGTGATGACACCCTTTTTGGCGGCGCTGGCAGGGATCAATTGTACGGCGGTGTTGGTGCGGATGTACTCCATGGTGAATCGGGCAATGACTACCTTGTGGGCGGCCAGGGTGATGATCAGTTGGCGGGTTATGCGGGCGACGATATCTATGTCTTCAACCTTGGCGACGGGACAGATTTCATTCATAACAAAGATAAACTTGGAGCGACGGATACCCTGCGCTTTGGGGCGGGAATCCACGCCGCGAACCTCACCGTGTTTCAGGCGGGTGCTGATTTGTACATTGGCATCGGCGAGCTTGGCGTATCGAGTGATCTTGTCGTCGTTGTCGATTATTACGCCGATGTTTTCACGGAAGATGGCAGCGCCTTCGACAGTAAAATTGACCGTATTGAATTTGCAGATGGCACGGTTTGGGATCAGGCAACCATTCAGTGGGTATCCAATGGTGGCGGTGGTGGCGCTGTGATTAATCACGCCCCCGTACTGGACATTGCCCTGGCCGACCAAAGCGCGACGCAAGGCGAGGTATTCAGTTACAGCATAGACACAAACAGCTTCACCGACCCCGATATGGGAGACACCCTAAGCTACAGCGCCACGCTTGCCGACGGCAGCGCATTACCCGCCTGGCTCAGTTTCGATGTGGCAACCCGCACCTTCAGCGGCACGCCGGACAGTCAAGGCGTGTACAGCCTGCGCCTTACGGCAATGGATCAAGGCGGGCTGAGCGCCTCGGACGTGTTTGATTTAACGATTGATGCGGTGAACGTCAATCAAGCTCCCGTGCGGTGGGACATGATTCTTGCCGACCAAAGCGCGACGCAAGGCGAGGCATTCAGCTGCAGCATAGATACAAACACCTTTTTCGACCATGACATTGGCGACACCTTAAGCTACAGCGCCACCCTTGCCGACGGCACTGCACTGCCCGCCTGGCTCAGCTTTGATGTGGCAACCCGAACCTTCAGCGGCACACCGGACAGCCAGGGCACGTACAGCCTACGCATCACGGCGATGGATCAAGGCGGGCTGAGCGCCTCGGACGTGTTTGATTTGACGATTGAAGCTGCAATCGTCAATCACACCCCCGTACTGGACATTGCCCTTGCCGACCAAAGCGCAACGCAAGGCGACGTGTTCAGCTACAGCATAGACACAAACAGCTTCACCGACCCCGATATGGGCGACACCCTAAGCTACAGCGCCACCCTTGCCGATGGCAGCGCACTACCCACCTGGCTCAGCTTTGATGCTGTAACCCGCACCTTCAGCGGCACACCGGACGGCCAAGGCGTGTACAGCCTGCGCCTTACGGCGACCGATCAAGGCGGGCTGAGTGCTTCGGACAACTTTGACCTTACCGTCAATACCACCAACGTACCGACTCCAACACCGACCCCGAACCTCAATGGCACCCCAGACGCCGACGTCCTGCTCGGCGGAACAGGCGACGACTGGCTGAATGGCGGGCAGGGCGGTGACACCTATTTATTTGGCCTAGGCTCCGGCCACGACACGATCTGGGACTACGACAACATAGCGGGCAACAGTGACAGCATTCGCCTAGGCAACGGCATCAACACCGACAACCTGCGCATCACCCGCGACAGCTCCAACCTCATCCTGACGCTTGCCAGCGGCGACAGCCTCACCATCAATAATTGGTACATCGACCCCGCCAACCGCATAGAAAGCCTGCAATTTGCCAATGGCACAACCTGGGATGCCGCCACCCTCGCCAGCCTGGCGATCTATCAAGGCAACAGCGGCAACGACAATCTGAGTGTCGGCTGGACGAGCGAAGCCATCCACCTGCAAGGTCTGGACGGCAACGACAACCTCAGCAGCAGCAACGGCGACGACACCCTTGAAGGCGGCGCAGGTAACGACACCCTCTACGCCAGCAACGGAGCCGACACTCTGGACGGCGGCACAGGCGATGACCGGCTGGATGGCGGGCAGGGCAACGACACCTATTTATTTGGACTAGGTTCAGGCCACGACACGATCTGGGACTACGACAACACGGCGGGCGTGAACGACAACATTCGCCTAGGCGAAGGCATCACCGCCCAAGATCTACGCATCACCCGCGACGGCTCCAACCTTATCCTGACGCTCGAAAGCGGCGATAACCTCACGATCAACAACTGGTACATCGACCCCGCCAACCGCATTGAAAGCCTGCACTTTGCCGATGGCAGCGTATGGGATGCCGCGACCCTTACAAGCCAAGCCATCTACCAAGGTACGGCGGGTAACGACAACCTCGGTATTGGCTGGACGAGTGAAAGCATCCACATGCAAGGCATGGCGGGCGACGACCAACTGAGCAGCAGCAACGGCGACGACATCCTTGAAGGTGGCGCAGGTAACGACACCCTCTACGCCAGCAACGGAGCCGATATTTTGGATGGCGGTAGCGGCAACGACTGGCTGGATGGTGGACTGGGCAACGACACCTACTTGTTCGGACGCGGCGGCGGCCATGACACCGTCTGGGATTACGACTGGGACAGCGGCAACAACGACAGCCTTGTTTTCGGGCCGAACATCGCAGCCGAACAAATCTGGTTCCGACGTGATGGCGGCAATCTTCAGGTGAGCGTGATCGGCACGGACGACAGCCTTACCATCAACAACTGGTACATCGACAGCGCCAATCACCTTGAACAGTTCAAGACCGCCGACGGCCACCTCCTGCTCGACAGCCAAGTGGAGCTTTTGGTCAATGCCATGGCCTCCTTCGCTCCGCCCGCTGCCGGGCAGACCGGTTTGCCCACGGACTACCAGAGCGCACTTGCCCCTGTCATTGCAGCGAATTGGTCGTAAACCACACACCGTGCCGCACAGGCTGATATGGGCTTGGTGCGGCACGTCCTTTTGGTCATGCACCCACACCTTCATGAACATGACGCCAGCGTCGTGTGCATGAAGGTGTGGGTGTAAATTCATTTCATTGGACATCCATGCAACACGCACACGTGATGAGTGCCCCCGCACTGGATCGCGGGCTGGCCTGTCTGGTCATGCTCGCCCGTTTCCATCAGATTGCAGCCGACCCCGATCAGCTTGCACACCAGTTCAAGACATCCGGCGAGGCCTTCAGTCAAACCGATATTCTGCTTGCCGCTAAACACTTGGGGTTACAGGCCAAAGCGGTCAAGACATCCATTGATCGCCTGGAGCGCACGCCACTGCCTGCCATGGCGTTGGACAGTTCAGGCGGCTATTTCATTCTCGCGCGCTTTGAGGGCGACAAGGTGTTGATTCACGACCCGATGGCCGAAAGGCCACAGGTCGTGTCCAGGGATGAGTTGCTGGCGCGCTGGAGCGGTGGGCTTATTCTGTTCGCTTCACGCGCCTCAATGGTTGGTGAGATGGCGCGCTTTGATTTCTCCTGGTTTATTCCTGCCATCGTCAAATACCGCAAGCTGCTGAGTGAGATTTTGCTGGTGTCGTTGGTACTGAATCTGTTCGCACTTATCACGCCGCTGTTTTTTCAGGTGGTGATGGACAAGGTGTTGGTGCATCGGGGTTTGACTACGCTGGATGTGATTGCGCTAGGGTTGCTGGTGGTGTCGCTGTTTGAAGTGTTGCTCTCCGGGCTGCGCAGCTACGTTTTTGCGCATACCACCAGTCGCATCGATGTCGAGCTTGGTGCACGACTGTTTCAGCATCTGTTGCATTTGCCGTTGGGCTATTTTCAGGCGCGGCGGGTGGGGGATTCGGTGGCGCGGGTGCGTGAGCTGGAAAATATTCGTGCCTTTCTCACCGGTAATGCAATTACCGTGGTGCTTGATGTGTTGTTTTCAGTGGTGTTCATCGGCGTGATGCTGTTGTACAGCGGTTGGCTGACGCTGGTTGTATTGGCCTCGCTGCCTCTGTATTTCTTGATCGCTCTCATGGTCACGCCGCTGTTGCGCGCACGGTTGCACGAGAAATTCAACCGGGGTGCGGAGAACCAGGCTTTTTTGGTGGAGGCTATTTCAGGGATTGATACGCTGAAGAGCATGGCGGTGGAGCCGCAGATGCAGCGCCGTTGGGATAATCAGCTTGCCAGCTATGTTTCGTCCAGTTTCAAAACAGCCACACTCTCGACGCTGGCGCATGAAAGCACCAACCTTATCGGCAAGCTGGTCACCGTCGCTACGCTTTGGCTGGGCGCCAAGCTGGTGATAGAAGGGCAGCTCAGCGTCGGTCAGCTTATTGCATTCAATATGCTGGCTGCCCGTGTGGCACAGCCGATCATGCGTTTGGCTCAGTTGTGGACGGATTTTCAGCAGACCGGTATTTCTATCCAACGATTGGGCGATATTCTGAATGCGCCAACGGAGGCCGCAGGCACCAAGGGTAGTTTGCCGCCAATTCGTGGACGCATCACCTTCAATCAGGTTCGGTTTCGCTATCGCCCCGATGCCCCAGAAGTGCTGAAAGGCATTGATCTCGACATCCAGCCGGGCGAAGTCATCGGTATTGTCGGACGCTCCGGGTCGGGCAAGAGCACGCTCACCAAGCTGATTCAGCGTCTGTACGTGCCGGAGCGTGGCCGTGTATTGATTGATGGAATGGATTTGGCGCTGGCGGATGCCTCCAGCCTGCGTCGGCAGATTGGCGTGGTAATGCAGGAAAACGTGCTGTTCAACCGCTCGATCAGGGAGAACATCGCTCTCGTTGACCCCGGCGCACCGCTGGAGGCTGTGATTCAAGCCGCCAAGTTAGCGGGTGCGCATGACTTCATCCTGGAACTGCCCGAGGCTTACGACACCCAAGTCGGTGAGCATGGTTCAACGCTCTCCGGTGGTCAGCGTCAACGTATTGCCATTGCTCGTGCGTTGATGACGCAGCCGCGTATCCTGATTTTTGACGAGGCGACCAGCGCGCTGGACTACGAGTCCGAGCATATTATCCAGCAGAACATGCAGGCCATCTGCCGTGGGCGCACGGTCATCATCATAGCTCACCGCCTGTCCGCCGTGCGCCATGCGCATCGCATCGTGGTGATGGAGCACGGTCAGATTGTCGAAGTCGGTAGTCATGCTGAGTTGCTGCAACACGAGGCAGGGCATTACTCACGGCTGCATCGCTTGCAACATGCTTAATTGATCCGGCCAGCTTTATCCGTGATTGTCCGCCAATCCGTAGGGTGCGCCATGCGCACCTTTTAGCCCATCGGTGCGCATGGCGCACCCTACGGTCTCATGGATTAATCGTGCCGGATCAATAGGTAAACGCTGATTGGTTTTATTTCGTCATTCTGGCTTTCATGGAAATGACAATTTATTCAGTGCTTTCTCAGGACCCATCTATGAAACGTCAGGCTTTTGCTGATCTTTTAGGCCGTTACGCGCGCATCTTCCGTCATGCTTGGTCACGACGCAGGGAGACCGATTCGCCCAACCTGCACGCCCATGAGGCGCAGTTCTTACCTTCCGCGCTGGCTTTGCGCGATACCCCGCTGCATCCGGCACCACGCATTGTGCTCTGGCTTATTATGAGTTTCGCCTTGATCGCACTGTTGTGGGCAAGTTTTGGGCGTATCGATATTGTGGCTACGGCTTCTGGCAAGGTCATCCCGAATGACCGTACCAAGGTGATTCAGCCGATGGAGACCGCCGTGGTCAAGGCCATTCATGTGCGCGATGGTCAGTCCGTTCAGGCGGGGCAGGTATTGATCGAGCTCGATGCCACCACGGCCGCCGCCGATAGCGAACGTTTGCGCAGCGAAGCCATGAACGCGACGCTGGAAGCTCTGCGTGCTCAGGCCATGCTGTCGGCGTTGGAGAGCAGCACGCCCCCCAAATTGGAGCCGGTGGACGGCGTGGATGCTCAGCGCTTGCTTGCCGAGCAGAGTCAGTTGACCGGCCAATATCAGGAATATCAGGCGCGCCAACGGCAATTGCAGATGGAAACCACCCGACGTCAGGCGGAACTTCATACCACGCAGGAGCAGGTCGCCAAACTATCGCAGACCGCGCCCATTGCACGCCAACGCGCACAGGATTATCAGAAACTGTTGAAGGAAAACTATATTTCACAGCACGGCTACCTGGAGCGCGAGCAGGAGCGCATCGAACAGGAGCAGGATTTGGCTTCCAGCCAGGCCAGGGTCATGGAAATTCGTGCAGCACTGGCCGAGGTGCAACAACAGCGCGTCACTCTCACCGCTGAGACGCGCCGACAACTACTGGATCAATACAGTCTGGCTACGCAAAAAGCCGCATCACTGCATCAGGAGGTGCTCAAGGCTGAGCAGCGTGGTCGCCTGATGCACTTATCCGCACCGGTTGCGGGCACGGTACAGCAGTTGGTCATCCATACCGTCGGTGGTGTGGTTACGCCTGCACAAGCCTTGATGGTCATCGTGCCGACCGATCATGTATTGGAAGTCGAAGCCATGTTGCCCAATAAGGACATCGGTTTTGTCAACCCCGGACAGGATGCCGAGGTCAAGGTGGAAACCTTCCTGTTTACCAAGTACGGCACCTTGCACGGCAGTATCACCCAAGTTTCGTCGGATGCCATTCAGGATGACAAGCTGGGGTTGATTTATGCCACTCGGGTGAAACTCGCCAAGGACACCCTGCAGATAGAAAACAAGACAGTACGCCTCAGTCCCGGTATGGCTGTCTCCGTTGAGATCAAGACCGGAACACGCCGGGTGATCGAGTACTTCCTCAGTCCCTTGATGCAAATGGGGAGTGAGAGTTTGCGGGAGCGATAACACGGCAAAACGCTTTAACGCATCTCGCGCTCAGGCTGAAAGGTATAACTCCAGGTTTCGGACACTGGCTTGTCGTCTTCCAATAACAGCAGGCTCAAATCCTGTGCGCCTTGCTTGGGCGTGACCACGTTGAAAGCCGCGCGCCATCCTCCATCCGGGCGGCAGTCGATGTGGTTTTCGACAATTTTGGTGCTACTGGAGGTTTGGATATGCGGCACGGGTTGTGCTGCTGCGGCCTTGCATGGGGTGGCTCCCGGCTCAAAGTCAATCACAAAACGCGTCGCCTGTTCGCCGTTGAATATATCGCCGCGCCCGATGCGGGTGTCGCGCACCATCCACAGTTCTGCCTTGCGCTGTGGGTGGCCGTGCCAGGTCATGCGGTAGGCGTAACGCAGCGTGTCGCCCGCCTGCGCGGGTTTTTCCGGTGTCCAGAACGCAACCACATTGTCCATGTATTCGTTATTGGTCGGAATTTGAATCAGGGCAATTGAGCCTTTGCCCCATGAACCTTCGGGTTCAATCCAAAGATTGGTGCGGTTCGGGTAGCGTGCGCCGATGTCCTGGTAGTGATCCCAGAGGCGGTCACGTTGGAATAGACCGAAACCGCGTGGTGCGTTCATTCTGAAGGCGTTATCGAGCAGTACCCCCGGATTGGAGAGTGGGCGCCAGATGCGCTCGCCGGTCGCGGTTTCAATCAGCAAGCCGTCGGTGTCATGTACTTCCGGGCGAAAATCACCATGCAGATTGAGGCTCATTTCACCGTGTTCAAACATCGAAGTCAGTGGAGCCAGCCCCAGCCGCTGAACGGACTTACGCAGATGCAGGGTCATTTGTACGCGCATCACGCTGGCATCGCCCGGCGTGGCATCCATGCTCATGGCACCGCTCAGGCTTTCGCTGTCGATCAAGGCATGGATGCGAATCGACTTATCGCCTTTTTTGGGGCGTTCGACCCAGAACTCGGTGAACACCGGGAACTCTTCTTTTTTCAGCACGGTATCAATGGCCAGCGCCCGTGCGGATTGGCCATACCACTCACCATCACCACGCGAGCGGAAATAGCTCGCGCCAAGAAATAACAGGAATTCTTCCGGCATGGCTCCAGGGTGCATAGGCGCATGCACGCGTAGTCCGGCAAAGCCCAAGTCTTCGGGGATGACACCGGGGTTGCCATGAAATTTATCCGGCCACTCGAACATGGATTTGTCATACATCCAGGGGCGGGTCTGCGCGTTTTCCACCAGGTTGATTTTGACTGGGTGGGTGTTGAAATTTCCCAGATGGAAAAATTGAAGATAAAAGCGCCCATCTTCCAACCACGGTGATTTTGCAGTGCGATAACGCAGCGCCAGCATGTCGTCATAGGTCAGCGCAGTCAGGGCGGGATAGTTTTTGGGCGGGCTAAACGGTTGTGCAGCCAGCGCTTTGGCCTTGAGGTCGATATCCGCATGCTCGATGGCACTCACCGGGAGGGAGGCCAGTCCAAGCAGTAGCGTCAGGGTGAGGTGGCGGAGTTGGAACTTATTCATGCGATTGCTCCGAAGGTTGCAGGCGAACCAGGCTGTAACCGCGTTCATTCATGAGCACATGGTGCGCTGGGAGGTTGACGAGTTCCTCGGTGCGGGTAAACACCAGATCGCCTGCGCGCGGTTCACGCAATTCTTGCACATGCGCGCTGTGCACGCTGTAACTCGGCGTATTGACCCGCCACATGACATACGGCGCAGCCTGTTCGCTGGCTATGGTGGCGGCCTTGGCGATGGGGCCTTGCTGAATCGCACCCAGAGCCGGCAGGAAAAACAGCGCAAGCGCCAGATTGCCAGCCAAGGCAAGACCGATCAGGCTAGGCGTTAGCGCAAGGCTACGCACAAACATCAGCGCCAGACTGGTCGCGGCCAGCAGGAAGAAAACCTCGAAATAGCCATTGGGGAACAGGCTTTCTGCCCCGATAAGCAGCGCCCGCGCATCACCCTCTGGCAAACGCGCAGTGATTTCAGGTAGCAGGCAGGGAAGGGGCGCCAGCAGCGCAAAAAACAGCAACGCAGGTAACAAGGCCAGCACACGCGACCCCAGCCGACCCGAATTGAGCATCGGCAAGGCCAGTGCTGCAACAATCATAGCCGCCGTCATGCCGTAATTAAGGTAGTGCGGCAGCTTGGTGCCGGAGAGCGAGAAAAACACCAGCACAAAGCCGAACCACAGCCAGAGATACAGGCCCAGTGGCGATTTGATTTGTTTGGGCAGTTCACGCACAGCGCGCAAAAGCGGTGTAGTGAAGGGCAGGGCGAGCAGTAAAGCAATCGGCAGATAATAGAACAGGCTGCCGGCATGACCTTCCATCGAGCCGCTAAAACGCTCGACGTTGTGGGTGCCAAAAAAGCCGTCGATAAACGCCATGCCTTGCGCCTGGTATTGCAGGATGTACCAAGGCAACGGAATGCCAATCAGCAGAATCAAGCCCGGCGGGTAGAATGCGGCGCGCATGAGGGCAGGGAGTTCGCGTTGCATGGCGAAAAAAATCAGCCCGACCGCGCCGGGAATCAGTAAAGCCACCGGCCCCTTGGTCAGAAAGCCCAAGCCCATCGCGGCATGGGTAAGCAGAATCCAGCGCTTTTTGCGCTCCAGAAAATACAGGTAGATGCCGAACATGGCGGCAGCCAGCCACAGATTGAGCAGTGCATCGGCGGTGGCGGCGCGGCCAATAATCACAATGCCGAGCGCCGTGCCGAGCATCAGCGCGGCGCGGAGGGCTGTTTCACGGTCAATCACGCGGCTGACGAAGGCGTAGGTCAACAGCACCCAGCCGCTTGCCGCCAGCGCCGAGGGCAGGCGGAAGGCAAAGGGTGTGACGCCGAACAGGCTCATGCTGGCGGCTTGCAGCCAGTGAATCAGCACCGGCTTGTCGAAGCGCGGCAGGCCATTGACGAAGGGCGAGATGAAATCGCCGCGCACGAACATTTCGCGCGTGGCCTCGCTGAACGCGCCTTCGTCCAGATCAAATAGCGGCGCACCGCCGAGGTTGAAGAAGAAGCTGATGCCAAGGGCAAGGAAAAGCAGGGCGTAGTGAAGAATGGGTTGTTGCGGCATAGCGTGCGCCAAGTTTTCAGATGCGGCACTTTAGCATTTTGGAGCCCAAGGTACGGCTATTGAGTAAGGGATACTTCGGGTAGGCTATACGACATTCTGTTAATGAATGGATGCCTTGTGCCGAACTTTAAGTCCATGTCCGAACCACGCGCCTATTTCGGGCTGTTTTTACTCATTGCTGGATTGACCGTGTACCGCGCTTTGGTTTTGGCCACGGCGGGTATTGGTTTGTATGTTGATGAGGCCTATTACTGGGGTTGGGCGCAGGCGCTGGATTGGGGTTATTACTCCAAGCCACCGATGATTGCGGCGTTAATCGCTTTCACTACCAGTCTGTGCGGCAATGGTGTGTTTTGTGTCAAAGCGGGTGCGCTTTTGGTGTATCCGATCACGACGTGGCTGGTGTTTCGCCTTGGGCAGGTGTTGTTCGATGCGCGGGTCGGGCTGTGGGCGGCGACGCTGTTTTTGTTGATGCCGGGTGTGGCCTTGTCCAACCTGATTATTTCCACCGATGTGCTGCTGCTGCTGTTTTGGGCCTGGGGGATGCTGGCCTTGATATTGGCCTTGCAAACCAATGCCTGGAAACATTGGCTGATGCTCGGTCTGGCTTGCGGTTTGGGGCTGTTGAGCAAGTACACGATGGCGTTATTCGCGCCTTCACTGTTGCTGGCGCTGCTGCTGGTTCCCGCGTGGCGGGTGCAGCTTTTGAATCCGCGCTTGTGGCTGGCGGCAGGGTTGGCCTTGCTGATTCTTGCGCCGAATATCGTCTGGAATGCACAGCACGGTTGGCCGACGTTTCAGCACACCGCTGAAATCTCCAACTTGGAGCACGCCGGGCTGCATTGGGATGAACTTGGTGAGTTTCTCTCCGGACAGCTTGCGGTGTTTGGCCCAATTAGCCTGATGCTCTGGCTAGTCGCCTTGTTCAAGCTGCCTGCGTCAAAGCAAAAAAACCTGCTGGCCGCCTTTTCACTGCTCTTCCTGCTGGCCATCTCGGCGCAGGCGCTGCTGGGGCGCGCCAATGCCAACTGGGCTGCCCCCGCGTTCGTCGCCGCCAGCGTGATGCTGGCAGCTTGGGGCGCACAACATCGGCGCTGGTTGATCGCCGCCATCCTGCTGAATGTCATCATCATGCTCGGTGCCTACCACTACACCCAAGGCGCGCAATGGTTTGGCGTGGAAATGACCGGCAAGACCGACCCCTTCAAGCGCGTGCGCGGCTGGGATCAACTCGCCGAGCAGTATGCAGCGCGACAGGCACTCGCACCGCAGGCGTTTCTGATGAGCGGGGATCGGGATCTCATCGCCCAACTGGGCTATCACCTGCGCCTGCACCCCGAGCAAATCGTTAGCTGGAATGCGGGGCAGGGCATCCGCCACCAATACGACCTGATGCACCCCCTCGGCCAGCCGCATATCGGCCATGACATGCTTATGGTGACCAATGAACCTCTGCCCGAAGCGCTGACCTCGCGCTTTAACGCCGTCGAAACCCTGGAGCCGCTGCATGTGCAAATTCACCAGGACTGGGATTTGAAATACACGGTGTATTGGATGAAAGGGTTTCGTGGTTGATGATTATTCGGAACCAGGAAGTTAGCTGGAACTTTATGCTGTTAAAATTTGGCTTTAATTAATCAAGGCTGATTCGATTGCTTTGGAACCTTTGCAGGGTGACGCTCTTTTGGTAATGAACGCAACACGCTGAATGCACCCCTATTTGTTTTGCTCACATCCAAGCATCCCACAGATTTCCCCGTGGATACGAACGAAAGCTTCCGGTCTGAGAGTCCCCAACACAATCACGACAGAGTCACGGTTTAAAGAGAACAGCTTCTTGGCTCTTACCCAACTTATTTTTGGTAACCGTCCGTCGACAATATCATTTTCTTGCAACGGAATGGCATCGTCATGCCCTGGCTGAGAAGTGATTGCCACCGCGATGAAATCACCAAATGCATCAGGAGCCGTAAGCAGCATCACCGGGCGAAGTTTTCGAGGTGTCAGGTCGGAAAAAGGAAAAGGAATTTAAACAATATCAGAGTTTTTTAACACTGTTCCAAACCTCGTCATCCTGATTATCCCAAACATGCTGCATCACAATTTCTCGCGCGCGCGTCAAGTCGAACATCTCTGCACGATCTGCATTTTTACTGCTTAGGTATTCGATAAAATGCAAAGCTTCAAGCGCCAAAGATTCCGGCAACGGCTTGGCAATCTCATAAATTTGTTCTGCAATAGACATTGATTTACCCCTTACCAAAATATGCGATTAAGTTTTAACTCTTGAGCGCGTAGGTTGGGGTGAGGGACGAGCCCCAACGGCTGTGTGTTGGGCTTCCTGCTTCAGCCCAACCTGCGGACTGGAGCGTCCAAGACTGCGTTCCCACGCTGGAGCGTGGGAACGCTACAATCGAACCGATTGTCAAGTGTCAATAGATTTCCCCGCATTCTTTTCGACTGCATCGGCAATCCGTTTAAGCTCAATGTTTTGAGCTTCCACCAATTCCGTCTGTCGATCCATTTGGCCTACCATTCGCCGCTGGGGGGAGTCCTTTCCTCCATTTGTGCGCGTTAGGGCAATCCAAATCGTGATCATCAGGAGGAACGGCCACCAACGTGCTAACGATTGCATCCAAGGGTTATCGGCATCGGAGCTAGAACGATCGGGGCACGGAATATCTTCCTGAGCATTGACTACGCGAACAGATTGCGATGCATATTTACTCTCAGGAGCTGCGGCTAGTGTTTGCATCTTGAACGCGATTTCATCATTCGGAGGAATAGATATTGAGTATTGTCGATCCACCGCAACATCGACGAGCTTCCCGTTCGAATCAAAATAGCGAACCTCGATAACGAGATCTTCTAATGTATGCGCAGTGTTGTTTCTAATCTTTCCTATGGTAACTGCGTATAGAGACGATTCATGCTCATGGAGTAATAGTTGTGGCTCGATAATTTCGGTCTTGCTGTCGCCTTCACCTTGAGCGTATATGGAAGTGGAAAAAACGAAGAGGATCAACGACAAACACCAAAACTTTGATCGACGCATATTAGGATAAATTTTCACTGGATACCCCCTCTTTTTTTGCGGTACTAAATGACACCCTAAAGCCTAAATAGGCGTGTAAAACACCAAAACCATCGCTAATTTCTTGATAATACCCAACCCTGTTCCTAAAAAAGGGTGTCATCAAACACCCTGTCTGTAATCCACTCAAGTGGCTTGTTCAGGTGAGCGAGTGAAGTCTAGTCAAGGATTATGTGTTTTGCGTTATTTAACTGAATTATTTTTCAGCCCGCGCCATCAGCCACTGCATAACAAGCGGCACAGGCCGCCCGGTGGCACCTTTTTTGTCGCCGCTATTCCATGCGGTACCCGCAATATCCAGATGTGCCCACGGGTAAGCTTTGGTAAAGCGCGACAGGAAGGCTGCGGCGGTAATCGCGCCGCCTTCGCGTCCGCCGATATTCGCCATATCGGCAAAGTTGGATTTGAGCAGGTCTTGGTAGTCGTCCCACAGCGGCAATTCCCAGGCGCGGTCGCCGCTGGTTTCACCGGCTTTGAGGATGGATTGCACCAGCTCGGGGTTATTGCCCAGCAGACCGGAGGGCGCGCGCGCCAAGGCAATGACGCAGGCGCCGGTCAGGGTGGCCATGTCAATGACCGCCGCAGGTTGGAAACGCTCGGCGTAAGTCAGTGCGTCGCACAAAATCAAGCGGCCTTCGGCATCGGTATTCAGCACTTCGATGGTTTGGCCGGACATGGAGGTGACGATGTCGCCCGGTTTGAGCGCGCCGCCGGAGGGCATGTTTTCCACGCTGGGAATCAGGCCGACCAAGTTGACCGGCAGGCGCATGGCGGCTACAGCCTTGAAGATGCCGAGCACGGCGGCGGCTCCGCCCATGTCGTATTTCATTTCGTCCATTTTTTCGCCGGGCTTGAGTGAAATGCCGCCGGAGTCGAAGGTTACGCCCTTGCCGACCAGTACCACGGGCGCGGCATCTTGTGCTCCGTTGCGGTAGTCGAGAATAATGAATTTCGGCGGCTGGTCGCTGCCTTGCGCCACCGAAAGCAGGGAGCCCATTTCAAGCTGCTGCATGTCTGCTTGCTCCAGAATCTCGACCGTCAACGTATCGCTCTGCGCGGCAAGCTGTTGTGCCGTTTCAGCCAGGAAATTCGGTGTGCACACATTACCCGGCGTATTGGCAAGGTTTTTGGTGAGTTCAACACCCAAAGCAATGGCTTTGGACTGAGCCAATGCAGTTTCAAGCGCCTCTTCATCACTCGCGGACACAAGGAAAGCCGCCTGCTGCACACTGGGCAGCGCGCCGATTTTGTCGCTTTTGAAGTCGAGAAAACGATAGCTGGCTTCATCGAGGGCAAGTACAGCATGGCGTAAGGCGTCAGCTTGGCTCATGTCCTGAGGCGCAGCCTCAAGCAGAGCAAAATCGACGCGCGCCACACCGCGTTGTTGCAGGGCATTCAAGCTTTCAGTAAACAGGCTTTTCCAGCGTTTAAGCTTGAGTTCTTCCGCTGTGCCCAGGCAGACGAGCAGTACGCGCTCGGTGTTCATCACGCCCGACACTGAGGGGATGAGCAAGGTTTTGCCCGCCACCATTTCAAGATCACCGCGCGTCGTCAGGCGGGTTAGCATCCCGCCGCTCAGGTGATCCAAGGCCGCCGCCGAGGGCGTTAACTCGCCATTTGGATACACACCCACGACGAGACAATCCGAATGCAGACTGGCCAAGGCTTCATTCCAATGGTTTTCGATACGGTGAATGCTGTAATCCATGTGCAAATCCTCAAACGTGGTGAATATCGGTGGTGCATCCTATCAGCCGACGGCCTGCTGATACAGGCGTGGATTTGAGGGGCATAGGGGTTTTCATGTATCCTCCAAAGCCTTTCCAGAGGCATCCACACCGTAGACCGGGTAGCTGGAGCCAAGACGATGGCAGGATTCATGACTCGATATATTTTTGTGACTGGCGGCGTGGTGTCTTCTTTGGGCAAGGGCATTGCCGCAGCCTCTCTGGGCGCTTTGCTGGAAGCGCGCGGCCTGCGCGTAACCCTGATGAAGCTCGACCCTTACATTAACGTCGATCCGGGCACCATGAGCCCGTTTCAGCACGGCGAAGTGTATGTGACCGAAGATGGGGCAGAGACGGATCTTGATCTGGGGCATTACGAGCGTTTTGTGCGCACCACCTGCACCCGTGCCAATAGCTTTACCACCGGCCGCGTGTACGAAGAGGTGATCCGTAAAGAGCGCCGTGGCGATTATCTGGGTGGCACCGTGCAGGTGATTCCGCATATCACCGATGAAATCAAACGCCGTGTACATGAAGGTGCGGATGGCTTTGATGTGGCGATGATCGAGATTGGCGGTACGGTGGGTGACATCGAATCCCTGCCGTTCTTGGAGGCCATCCGTCAGATGGGTGTGGAGCTGGGGCGTGAGCGCGCGTTGTTCATGCACCTGACCTTGGTGCCTTATATCAAGGCGGCGGGTGAGCTGAAGACCAAGCCGACCCAGCACTCGGTCAAAGAATTGCGTTCCATCGGCATTCAGCCGGATATTCTGATTTGCCGCTCTGAGCGCGAGTTGCCGCGTGATGAACGCCGCAAGATCGCCCTGTTCACCAATGTGGAGCTGGATGCAGTGATTAGCGCGGTGGACTCCGACACGATTTATCGCATTCCGCGCTTGCTGCACGCGCAGGGGCTGGATGAAACCGTGGTGCGCAAATTCCGTCTGGATGTGCCGCCCGCCGATTTGTCCGAGTGGGATCGTGTGGTCGAGGCGCAGACCAACCCTCATCATGAAGTGCGCATCGCCATGGTCGGCAAGTATGTCGAGTTGGCGGATGCGTATAAATCCCTCAATGAAGCGCTGACCCATGCTGGGATTCATGCGCGTACCGTGGTGCGCGTGGACTCAATCGATTCCGAGCGTCTGGAAAGCGGTGATTTAGGCCTGCTTGATGGCGTGGATGCCATTCTGGTGCCCGGTGGCTTCGGTGAGCGCGGTGTATTGGGCAAGATGCGCGCCATTCGTTATGCGCGTGAACAGAAGATTCCCTATTTGGGCATCTGCCTGGGAATGCAGCTGGCGGTGATTGAATATGCCCGCAACAAGGCGGGGTTGACCGGAGCTTACAGCACTGAATTTGATCGCCAAGCCGAACATCCGGTGATTGGCCTGATTACCGAATGGAAAACCGCCGAAGGTGGTGTGGAGCAGCGCGGTGAAGACTCCGATCTTGGCGGCACCATGCGTTTGGGAAGTCAGTATTGCCGCTTAACGCCGGGTACATTGGCGTACAAGGCCTATGGTCAAGAAGTGATCGCCGAACGCCATCGTCATCGTTATGAGTTCAACGACCATTACCGTGCGCCGCTTGAAGCCGCTGGCATGACGTTTTCGGGCATGTCGTCGGACAACAGCCTGGTAGAAATGGTCGAGCTTAAAGATCATCCGTGGTTTTTGGCCTGTCAGTTCCATCCTGAGTTCACCTCTACGCCGCGTGACGGACATCCTTTGTTCAGTGCGTTTATACAGGCGGCACTCAAACATCGTGAGAATAAAGCATGAAGCTCGCCGGGCACGACGTTGGAATCGACAAGCCGCTGTTTTTGATTGCCGGGCCATGTGTGATCGAGAGCGAAAAGCTGATTATGGACATGGCGGAGACGCTGAAAGAGATGACCGAGCGTTTAGGTCTTCCTTTCGTGTTCAAGGCTTCGTTCGATAAAGCCAATCGTTCTTCCGCCAGCAGTTTTCGCGGGCCGGGGATTGAAGAAGGTTTACGCATTCTGGAGCGGGTCAAACTGGAATTGGGTTTGCCCGTTTTGACCGATGTGCACGAAGACACGCCGCTGGATGAAGTGGCTGCGGTGGTCGATGTGCTGCAAACGCCGGCATTTTTGTGTCGCCAGACCAATTTTATCCAAAACGTGGCGCGCCAGGGCAAGCCGGTCAATATCAAGAAAGGGCAGTTTCTAGCTCCTTGGGATATGCAGAACGTGGTGGACAAAGCCCGCGCCATGGGTAACGAGCAGATTATGGTATGTGAGCGCGGCGTGTCGTTCGGCTATAACACGCTGGTGTCGGATATGCGCGGCCTCGCCATCATGCGTGCCACCGGTAGCCCGGTGGTGTATGACGCAACGCATTCGGTGCAACAACCGGGCGGGCAGGGTACAACCTCCGGCGGTCAACGTGAGTTTGTGCCCGTACTGGCGCGCGCTGCGGTCGCCGCTGGCGTGTCTGGGCTGTTTATGGAAACGCATCCTGATCCGGCTTGTGCCTTGAGTGATGGGCCAAACATGTGGCCCTTGCACCTTCTGGAGCCGCTGCTGGCCATGCTGTGTGCACTGGACGCCCAAGTCAAATCCCAGCCTTTGGCAGAAAACTTGCTGTCATAACCCTTTGATGTGCGCATGTTTCACTGAAACCTGCGCCAAAACCCTTTTGTACGCTTTATTCAAGGAGATATTCATGTCGAACATTACCCGCATCCATGCTCGCGAAGTGCTTGATTCTCGTGGCAATCCGACGATTGAAGCTGAAATTCACCTCGCGTCAGGCCATTTTGGTCATGCCATCGTTCCCTCCGGCGCATCCACCGGCTCGCGTGAAGCGCTGGAGCTGCGTGATGGCGACAAGGCGCGCTTTGGTGGCAAGGGTGTGTTGAATGCCGTCGCCAACGTCAATGGCGTGATTGCCGAGGCGCTGGTCGGCAAGGATGTTCAGGATCAAGCGGGCATCGACCAGATCATGCGCGATCTAGACGGCACCGAATTCAAATCCAAGCTGGGCGCCAATGCGATTCTGGCGGTGTCTTTGGCAGCCGCCCACGCCGCAGCCAATGAAAATGGCAAGGCCTTGTTTGAGCATCTTGGCGGTGACAAAGCCGTGACCTTGCCGGTGCCGATGATGAACATTATCAACGGCGGCGCGCATGCGGACAACAGTGTGGACATGCAGGAATTCATGATTATTCCCGCCGGTGCACCGAGTTTCCGTGAAGCGCTGCGTTATGGTGCGGAAGTGTTTCATGCGCTCAAGGGCGTATTGCACGATCGTGGCATGACCACTACCGTGGGTGATGAAGGCGGCTTTGCGCCCAACCTGTCCTCCAATGAAGAAGCCATTGAAGTCATTATGGAAGCGATTGCCAAAGCGGGTTACGTGGCTGGCAAGGACATCTACATCGGTCTGGATGTGGCATCCTCCGAGTTCTACAAGGACGGCATGTATGTGCTGGAAAGCGAGGGTAAGTCCTTCACTTCGGCCGAATTCACGGCTTTCCTTGAGGCATGGGTGGACAAATACCCGATTCTCAGCATTGAAGACGGCTTGGCCGAAGGCGATTGGGCAGGCTGGGCGCACCAGACTGAAGTGCTGGGCAAGAAGGTGCAACTGGTTGGCGATGACCTGTATGTCACCAACCCGAAAATCTTCAAGGAAGGCATCAGCAAGGGCATTGCCAACTCCATCCTGATCAAGGTCAACCAAATCGGCAGCCTGAGCGAAACCCTCGAAGCCATGCAGATGGCGGCAGATAACGGTTACACCAGCATTGCTTCACACCGCTCCGGCGAAACCGAGGACACCACCATTGCCGATTTGGCGGTCGCCACCAACTGCGGCCAGATCAAGACTGGTTCACTCTCGCGCTCGGATCGTGTGGCAAAGTACAACCGTCTATTGCGTATTGAAGAGCAATTGGGTGAGCGTGCTGTTTACCCTGGTCTGGCGGCCTTTAATCCAAAAAAGTAATCCGCAAAAGGTTTGAGTTGAGTCAAATCTTCGTTCCTGATACAAGGCTAATGCCTTGTACTTCAAGGCCGAAAGCCAAGACCTCCATCTTGGTGTTTCGGCCTTGACCTTTTAAGAGTTTCGCCGCGCTTGATGTCTCCATGCTGAAAATCGTCATTATTGTGCTCGTACTGCTGTTTACTGCCCTGCAATACCACCTGTGGTTTGGCGAGGGCAGTTGGCCGCGTGCGCAAGCGGTGCGCGAAAAATTTGAATTGCAAATGAGCGAAAATGAAAAGTTGCAGCAATCGAATGCCACGATGGAAGCCGAAGTGCTGGATCTGAAAACCGGTTTGGATGCGATTGAGGAGCGTGCGCGCGCGGAGTTGGGTTTGGTGCGGCAGGGTGATGTATATTTTCAGATTATCCAGCCCGACAAACCTAAAGCCACGCCCGAACTCAGTCAGGATCAGGGTGAGGACATACCTAGCACGCCTAAAAATCATGGAGCTGACCCGAGTGACTGAAGCAGGACAGGGCGACCTGTCGCCCAATCGGTCGTTATGGGTGGTGATTCCTGCCGCAGGTGTGGGTGCGCGTATGGCGGCGGATCGACCGAAGCAATATCTGCCCCTGGCCGGATGCACCGTGTTGGAGCATAGCTTGCGCTGTTTTTCGCATCGCCCCAGGGTGAGTGGCATCGTGTTGGCAGTGGCGCTGGAAGACGCTTACTGGGCTGATCTTGAGTTGCATACCGAAGTGCCGCTGCATTGTGTGGCGGGTGGTGAGGAACGTGCTCAATCGGTTTTGAATGCACTGCAATTTTTACACGCCTTGATGCAGGCCGAGCCGCCTGAATCACAAGATCCGTGGGTATTGGTGCACGATGCGGCGCGACCTTGTGTGCGCGCCGAAGACATCGACAAACTTTTGAGCGATTTAAACGATGACCCAGTGGGAGGCTTGCTCGCCATACCGGTGCGCGACACGATGAAGCGTGCGGATGCCGATGGCCGGGTGGCCTGTACCGAGCCGCGTGCGGGTTTGTGGCATGCGCTGACGCCGCAGATGTTTCGCCTTGGGTGCTTGAAGGGAAGTTTGGAAGATGCCTTGGCGCAGGGGCAGCAGGTGACGGATGAGTCTTCGGCGCTGGAGCTTGCAGGTTTTACTCCACGCTTGATCGAAGGTCATGCGGACAATATCAAAATCACTCGCCCGGAAGATCTTGCGCTGGCTGAGTTTTTCCTGCAACAACGAGGCGTTACGACATGAGCTCACTGCCCAAATTACGCATCGGTCAGGGTGTGGATGTGCATGCCTTTACCACCGGCGATCATGTGGTGCTCGGTGGTGTGCGCATTCCGCATACACACGGCCTGTTGGCGCACTCGGATGGGGATGTGCTGATCCATGCCTTATGTGACGCTTTGCTCGGTGCAGCGGCACTGGGTGATATTGGCCATCACTTTCCGGATACTGATCCGGTCTATCGTGGTGCGGACAGTCGCAAACTATTGCGCCATGTCATGCAGCTTTTGGCCGAGCGTGCATGGTCGGTGGTCAATGCGGACATGACACTATTGGCGCAAGCCCCGCGTGTGGCCGGGCATATTCCGCAGATGCTGGCCTGTTTGGCGGAAGATATGGGCGTGAGTGTGGATCAACTCAGTATCAAAGCCACGACTAGCGAGCGCCTGGGCTTTGTGGGGCGCGAGGAGGGTATCGTGGCCATGGCGGTGGTGATGCTTGCGGCATCAGTGTAGTGCGTTTTGCATCAAATACGGGCGCAATGGCCACGATTCTGACTTTATAAATATACCGTTATTTTAAATAACCATTTGAAATAGCTTGCAAAATTACTTTTGGCACGTTACTTGTTTGAAGTGAAAGTACCCGTGCTGTGCTTGGCATACGTGGGTGCCGTTGACTCCTCCTGTTTGGCGCGCCGTATGGTGCGCCTTTTTTATTCGCATGGAGCCTGAATCATGACTGAAATGAGTTATTTATCCGTCATTGAGCGTTATCACGAATTTCGCAATCCTATTCGAGAGCTTTTGAAATCCATCATTACCGGTATTGCGGATATTGATTTAATCCGTGACCAAGATGGCCAGCGCCAGGCCATGGTTTCGGTTTGCGAGCGCTACCCGTTTGTAAAAATTCTGTACATGCTGGACGAGCAGGGGACTCAGATCAGCGAGTTTTCCACCCTTAAAGATAGTGAAGTCAGCCGTGAGCACGATGTTGGGCTGGGGCGTAATCGCCGTAACCGGCCTTATTTTCAGCAGGTTCAGACGCATCAAGGGGTGATTGTTACCGAGCCTTATTTATCCAGCGCTGATAGCAGCTTATGCCTGACCGCCGCCATGCCCCTGCATTGCGCCGATGGTGTGAGTTGCTATTTGGTTTTGGATGCCAATCTGGAAGCCTTGGTAAGTTTTTTGATGGGCGACACGCAGCGTCGTCGCTTTGAGCCTTTGTTCAAGGCGACATACGCGCTTCTGGGGCTAAGCCTGATGGGTGTGGTTGGTTTGCTGATGTTCAACGCGCTGAGCGACCTTGCCATGGCTTTGATTCATCCGATCGAAACTGAAACCGACAAACTGCGACCGTTCAGCATCATTATCGTGATTACCTTGGCGATGGCGATTTTCGATTTAGCCAAGACCACGCTTGAAGAAGAGGTGTTGATGCACAAGGATGTTTTCCGTCACAGTGCCACGCGGCGCACCACCACGCGCTTTTTGGCTTCGATTATCATTGCGGTGTCGATTGAAGGCCTGTTGTTGATGTTCAAGTCAGCCATGGGTGCAACGGATCATCTGTATGAAGCGGCGTTTGTGATGTTCTCGGCGGCGCTTTTGACCGTGGCTCTAGGAGCCTATGTCTATCTTGGCGCACGCGCCGAGGCGAACTTGATAAGCACGCGCAAGCTGTCGCAGACAGAAAAAAATTACATGGAGATTGAAAATTGATGCCTCTTGGCTGCTTGATGATCGATGTACAAGGCCTCCGGCTGGGTGAGGGTGAAGCCGAAAAGTTGCGTCATCCTCAGGTGGGCGGCCTGATTCTGTTTGCGCGCAATTATCAAAATCCGGCGCAGTTGCAGGCCTTGATCGCCGAGGTGCGGGCTGTGCGTCCTGAAGTGTTGATTGCCGTCGATCATGAAGGCGGGCGGGTGCAGCGTTTTCGTGAAGGCTTCACCCTGATTCCAGCGGCGGCGCGTTTGGGTGAGTTATACGAACAAGACCGTCCAGCGGCTTTGCAGCTCGCGCGCGACTGGGCCTGGCTGCTGGCGGCGGAATTGCGTGCCTTTGATATTGATCTGAGCTTTGCACCGGTGCTTGATCTGGGCGGGTCGCTGAGCAGGGTGATCGGCAATCGTGCCCTGCATCCCGAGCCGGAGGGGATAGCTGCCCTAGGCGAGGCTTGGATGCTAGGGATGCGTGATGCAGGCATGGCTGCGGTGGGCAAACATTTCCCTGGACATGGCTCGGTCGCTGAAGATTCGCATGTTGAATTTCCGCTGGATGCACGCGCGCTGCATGAGATCGAAGCGCGCGATTTACAGCCATTTCGCAATCTGATTGACGCTGGTTTACCCGGCATGATGCTGGCGCATGTCATTTACCCGGCCGTTGATGCCCGTCCAGCGGGATTTTCCACCGTGTGGGTGCGCGAGTTGCTGCGTGAGCGTTATGGTTTTGCGGGCGCGGTGTTTACTGATGATTTGAGCATGGCTGCAGCCACAAACATTGCCGAGCCGCTGGCGCGTGTGCAGATGGCGCTTGAGGCCGGTTGCGACATGCTGCTACTGTGCAATCGCCCGCAGGATGTGGCCGAGGTGTTGGCAGGACTGGATGCGCCGCATGACCCAAGCCGCGAAGCACGTGTGCTGGCTATGCGCGCCAGTGGCAAGCCTGTTCCGCTGCATGAGTTGCGTGCGTCGGCACGTTTTTTGTCAACTTTGGAGCGAATGCAGGTGTGCGCATCATGAGATATTCAATGGAGGTTTGGTATGCAGGCTTCTAGACTCGATGCACTATTGGCGAGTGCCGAATGTCTGGTGAGCGCCGATACGATGAATGCCGCCTATGATGCTTTAGCGGTGCAAATTGAACAGGACTGGGTGTCGGAGATCCAGGATCAGGTGCCTTTGGTGCTGGTGGTCATGAGCGGCGGTCTGGTTGCAGCCGGCAAATTACTAAGTCGCCTGCACTATCCGCTGGAGCTGGATTATTTGCATGTCACACGCTACGGCGAAGCGACACAAGGCGGTGTGTTGCGCTGGCTGGTGCGTCCGCGATGTTCCTTGGCCAAGCGTCATGTGCTGGTGGTGGATGATATTTTTGACGAAGGCATCACCTTGCAAGAGATTACCGAGTCCTGTTTGCGTGATGGGGCAGCCTCGGTGCGCAGCGTGGTGGCGGTGAATAAGGATCATCCGCGCAAGGTGGAGCATTTCAAGCCGGACTATGTGGGCGTGACCGTGGAAGATCGCTTTTTGGTCGGCGAGGGCATGGATTATCGCGGCTATTTTCGCAGTTTGAATGGTATTTTCGCGCTGACAAGTACATTGGACTAGGAATAAACGTAGAGGAAAATGCACATGACCAACACGAATAATCTACTCGCAATCATCGGTGGCACGGGTCTCGGCAATCTTAAAAACCTCGAAATTATCCGCCACCAAGTGGTGAATACGCCCTATGGTGAGCCGTCCGCGCCGCTTACTTTTGGCTTGATCGGGGGCAGCGAAGTGATATTTTTCGCTCGCCACGGTCACAGTCACCGCATTCCACCGCATCAAATCAATTACCGCGCCAATCTTTGGGCACTGAAGGAAGCCGGTGTGAGTCAGATTATTGCGGTCGCTGCGGTGGGGGGTATTACCCCAAGCGTGGCACCGTCGGTGCTGTGTATTCCCGATCAGGTGATTGATTACACCTATGGGCGTGAACACACCTTTTTCGAGGGCGAATTGGAGAGTGTCACGCACATCGACTTTACCTATCCGTACAGCGAATCTTTGCGTCGGGAGTTATCTCATGCAGCGGGTCTGTTGTCGCTGGATGTGGTTACGGGCGGGGTTTATGGCTGTACCCAAGGGCCGCGTCTGGAGTCCATTGCTGAAGTCAAACGTTTGGAACGTGATGGCTGCGATATTGTGGGCATGACCGGTATGCCTGAAGCGAGTTTGGCGCGTGAGCTGGGGATGGATTACGCCCACTTGACGGTGATAGCGAATTGGGCAGCAGGCAAAAATGGCGATCAAGTCATCACCATGGATGAGATTGACGCCACGCTGAAAGATGGAATGCGCAAGGTGCGCAGCTTGATTCAACAGGTGCTGGAACAGCGCGCAGTACTTTAAGCAGCGAATCTCGTCGCGACACATGCCCACAGGGGCATCCTGGCTCCAAACGGAAAACGCTGATTTAATCAGCGTTTTCCTAACTCCACGGCCATCCTTGGCCTGCCTTAAATCAGATGAACAGGGCAATGAGCGCAAGAACCACACCCAACGCCGCCACGCCTAGTGCGAGCTTGGAACTGGACGTGTCCTGCTTCTGTTGAGCCGTAGCCTGCGTGCGAGGTGTTTCAGCAGCAATTTGCGCCGCTGTAGCCTGTAGCGACAGCTCATTCATCTTCTCGTCGATACGCTCGAAGACGGCGTGTTCGCTTTGCGCAATGTGGGTATCCATTTGCGCGCTCCATGCATTGAAGCGTTGCTCCAGCATTTCATCTTGCTTGGCAAGCAGTTGCTGCATCCACTCCTGTGGCAATTCTTGCGGCAGCGCTGGCGTTGGCGTTGGCTTTGATCCTTGGGCAGACAGGGCATCCGACACTGCTTGAATGCCCGCGCTCAATTCGTGCTTGATGCTCTGGAATTTTTCATCGCTGGCGTGAATGTGTGCTTTGAGGTGAGCATCTGCTTGAGCCGCGACCAAGCTGGGCAAGCTGTCGTTGAGGCGGCGCTCGAGTTGGCCTTCAAGTTGAGCGAACAACGCCTGTTCATCGAATACAGCGGGAGCGGCCTCTACTTTGGGAGCGGACTTAAGCGCCGTAAATTCGACTTGGATCGCATTTAACTTTTCGTCCATCATCGCAAAGTGCGATCCCAAGGCTTGCTGAATCATGCGTTCAGAAGTGCTGTGTGCCGCTTGCTCTGCAATACTTGGCAGGCTTTGTTCGAGCTTGGTTTGCAAATCAAGCTCGTGAATGGCGCGTTTGGAGTGTTCCTGAGCTTCAAAATCCATGAGCTGGCGCGTGACCAGATTCGCAATGTGTTCGTCATCCATAGGCTTGCCCGTATTAGATAGGGCTGCGAGCGCGTTTTGATATTCGGCTTGCGCTTTGTCTTGCGCGGAATGCAGCGCCGCCAGGCTGGAGGTCAGAATGCTGATTTTGCCCTCCAGAATATCTTCAACTTGATGCAAATGCTCGCCCAGCGCGGCGTGTACCACCTGGCCTGCGGCTTCTTCGGCGCGTTGCAGATTGGACTGCTCGACCATTTGGCGCACCAAGGCTTCGAGTTCGGCGGTAATGACAATTTGCGGCATGGCTTCTGCGACTTCTGTGATTTTTGGGGCTGTGATTTTTGGGGCGGGAACGGCGGGTGAAACAGGCTTTTGAGCAGGTGGCACAACAGATGGGGCGCTAACCGGCGCGGCATGAGTGCGATTGAGTACGAGGTCGCGCCACACTTCTGCGAGCGCTTCGTCGCTAATCGGCTTGATAATGAAACCCTTGGCGCCATTTCTGGCTGCTTCATCACGGTCTTCCTGCGCATCTTTGGAGGTACACATCACAATCGGCACATCAGCCATGACAGGATTTTTGAGAATCGTCGCCGCAGCTTCATAGCCGCTCATATTGCCCATTAACACGTCCATGAAAATTAAATCAGGCGGCGTGCTGTGCTGAAGTAACAATTCAATGGCGGCTTCACCTGAATCAGCCATTTCAACCTGCACGTTTGGAAGCAGGTCGAGTTTTCTTTTGAGGGTCAAACGCGCGGTTTTTGAATCGTCAACGACCAGAATGGTTTTCATGTGGCTTAGTCTCGCAGGCTGTATTTAGTGCTTAGTGTAGATGGAAGTTTTGGTGTTTTGATGAAAAAAAATCGCACGACCTAGCTGAAGGTTAGTTTTTCTGCGATTTTTTGCAACGTTGGAGCTGGAATTTCGTGGTGCTGCATCAAACTCAAGGCGCGTTCGAGCCGAGCAGGCGCGGTACGACCCATGCACTTATGCGCCGGGTCGCCATGAAAACCTGCCAACATGCCTTGAATCAAGCCTTCACGTTCAAAACTCAGCCCAGTCAAAGCTTCCTGCAATTGAATCACTTCGCCAGCAATCCCACGCGCCAGGGTTTCATGTTGATTCCACAAGTCTTCTACCGTGCCGCCCACGGCAAGCCCGGCGATATTAGTGGTGAGAATGTAAACATTTTTGCGCACAAGCTCCCACGTTATAGCTTCCATGCTCAACACTTCGCGTACGGGAAGCCCAAGGCTTTGCATGGCAGTGCTGATAAGACCTGCGTGGTGCCCAAACACCGGAGAGGGCAGCAACGGCTTGCTGTCTATGCCTTTTTTCTTCTCGAACCATACCGACATAATGGTCGGTGCCTGCAGATCATGCCCTTGCCAATCACGCGGCAAGAGTTCGTTTTGCAATAAAACCAGCTTGTCGCGCCAAGGCGTGGGCATCTCACGCAGACAATCTTGCAGCTGAGCTTCGCCCACTGCCAGAATGACCGCTATCGGCTCCGGGTTGATGCGGTGTGCATCACTGAGTGCCATGCTGCGCGTGATCGGATACACCGGATGGCCTGCGCGCAGTAGGCCGCGTGCCAGCACACTACCGATTTCACCCATACCAATGATGATGATCGGGTCGTTCATCTCATTCCTCCTCAATGAGCATCAGTGCACCGCGTGCGAGCATGCGATGCAGTAGTGGCCAAACTGTGTCACCGCATGGTGCAAGCGTGGCGGCGCTGAAATGCTGTTCGCGGCATAACATTTCAACCGTGCTGCGCTCGCTCGAAGCCAGCTCCACGCATTCACCATCGATAAAAAATAACAGACTATCCGGCTGCTGAATAAAGGCGATACGCGCCGCCGGGACACGCTGCATGACGGCACCGTTGTCCACCATGTCACGCAAGGCTTCCAAGTCAAGCGGTTCATTCTCCGGATACATGGCAGCAAGATTAAGATTCCGCTCGGTAAGCCATTCGCCAAGAATGCGCTGTAAAGCGGCATCATCCGGCGTGATGGCTTCGCGCACGATATGGGTCAGCTTGGCCAAGGCGGCTGCGCTGATTTCGCCCGGATTGGCTTGCTGGTTCAGCTCTGGATCGGTGTAGCGGATGCGTGGGTTCACGCGCTCTATCAGCGCATCACATACCGAGCTCACGATATCGCTGTGCGCCGGAGCGCGAAAACCAATCGACCAGGTCATGCATTCGGTCAGTGCGATGCCGTGATGCGGCACGCCAGGCGGCAGATAAAGCAGATCGCCCGGCTCCAAGTCCCAAGTCTGGTCGGGGTTGAAATCCTTGAGAATGCGCAAGTCCAAGCCGTCGATATAGGCGTTTTCGTCATCACGCGCCTGACTTTCGATCATCCAGCGGCGACGGCCATGCGCTTGCAGCAAAAACACATCGTACTGATCGACATGCGCGCCGACCGAGCCGCCGGGCGGGGCATAGCTCATCATCAAGTCATCGATGCGCCAGTCGGGAATAAAGCGAAACGGTTCGACGATAGCCATGATCTCTGGCAAAGCCTTCTCGACATCGGACACCAGAATCGACCAACCCTCGGCAGGCAAAGCACTGAAATCGTCCTCGTTGAACGGGCCATAGCGCAGCTCCCAAGGCTTGCTTCCACCGTGCTCCAGCACCATGCGGCTGTGTATACCTTCTTCACAGGCCAAGCCCGCCAGCTCTTCCGGCGTCACCGGGGCGGTGAAATTAGGGAAAGCCTGACGAATCAGTAGCGGTTTTTTCTGCCAGTAATCGCGTAAAAACCTTTCTACCGAAAGGCCGCCCAGAACCTGTTCTGTGCTCCACATGCCGTAAAAGCCCTCCATGAATGGGTTCAAGTGTGGATGGTATACTGCGCGCCCCTTCTAGCAAACGTATCCGAGGCATCATGCAAAAAAAACTCCCCGGCTCCCCGTTTGGTAAATCGGTGCGCGCACGTTTGTGGATCGAAGGCTCTCGTAGCGGCTTTCTGGGTATCGGCAAGGTGAGCTTGCTGGAGGCGATTGCCGAGAAAGGCTCGATCAGCCAGGCGGCCAAGGCGATTGGCATGTCGTACAAGCGTGCCTGGCAGTTGGTGGAAGACATGAATGCACTCGAAGATACGCCCTTGGTCATCACCGAAACCGGCGGTGTGCATGGTGGTGGCACACGCCTGACCGAGCGCGGTCTGAAGGCCATCGAGACCTATCACCGCTTGGAAAAAGAATTCGAGTTATTTATTCAAAACTCGTCACAATCATTTGATATTTAAAAAGTTATGAGTCATGAAAGCACTATCCATCAGGCAGCGCATGTTTGCCTGATGGAGACTGATCCCAGTCAGAAAGCGGCCTGTGTGCGTCGAGTGCAGCAGTCTTTCGCGATGGGAGCTTTACCGCTGCAAGACGCGGATGACATTCAGCCCGTGCCCGATCCGGGACGACCGGCACGCCCGGTGCTGGTGGATCGCAGGCAGTTGGCCACGCGTGGGCTGGGTTCGCTGGAAGGGCGTTTGGCCTTGGCACACGCCTTGGCGCATATCGAGTTCAACGCCATCAATATCGGGCTGGATGCGGTGTATCGCTTTCGTGGCATGCCGTCTGCGTTTTATACCGACTGGTTGCAGGTGGCTTTTGAAGAGGCCGAGCATTTTGAGTTGCTGCGTACTTATCTGAATGAGCATGGCAAGGATTACGGCGACTATCCGGCGCATGATGATTTGTGGGAGATGGTGCGGCGCACGGATGACGACGTGCTGCTTCGCATGGCCTTGGTGCCGCGTGTGCTGGAAGCGCGTGGTCTGGATGTGACTCCGGGGTTGCAACGCCGCTTGCGTGCGGTGGGCGAAACCCGTCTGGTGGATATTCTGGACGTGATTTACCGCGAAGAAATGGGGCATGTGCGTATTGGCACGCACTGGTTCCGCCATCTTTGCGCTGAGCGCGGCTTGGAGGCACGCAGTACCTTCCGTGAATTATTGAATCAATACATGAGCGGGCGCATTCGTGGCCCGTATGACGAATTGGGGCGCATGCACGCTGGCTTTACCGAGGAAGAAATGGACGATTTGCGCGCGATGGAGAAGGAAACCCTGGGGCTATTGGCATGAGTCATTCGCAAGCCTTCGTGCACCTGCGCTTGCACACCGAATATTCGCTGGTGGATGGACTGGTGCGCATCAAGCCCTTGATGAAACGCGCCGTCGAGCTGGGCATCCCGGCTTTGGCGCTGACCGATCAATGCAATCTGTTTGCCTTTGTGAAGTTTTACAAAGCGGCGCAGAGCGCGGGGATTAAGCCGATTTTGGGCGTGGATGTGGTGCTGCATGGGCAGACGGGCAAGGAGCCGACCCGGCTGGTGCTGTTGGCGCAAAATAATGAAGGCTTCCGCAACCTGACCCGGCTGGTGTCACGCGGCTATATGGAAGGCCTCAGCGCGGGCGTGGCCACGCTGGCGCGTGAATGGCTCACGCCGGAGAGCTGCGCAGGCATGATCGCGCTTTCGGGTGGTCGTTCGGGCGAGATCGGGCAAGCCTTGCTCAGTCAGCAGCCTGAACGCGCCGTGCCGCTGCTTGAGCACTGGATGCAGGTTTTTCCTGAGCGCTTTTATCTGGAAGTCAGCCGCACCGGACGGACGGGCGAGGAGGAGGTGCTGCATCGTAGCGTCGAATTGGCAGCTCAGTTGAATGCGCCGCTGGTCGCCACCAATGACGTGCGTTTTTTGCAGGCGCAGGATTTTGAGGCGCATGAAGTGCGGGTGTGTATCCACGACGGTTACACCCTGGATGATCCGAAGCGCCCGCGTGGCTACAGCGAGCAGCAGTATTTGCGCTCGCCAGAAGAGATGATCGAGTTATTTAAGGATCTGCCTGAAGCTATTGAAAACACAGTCGAAATTGCCAAGCGATGCTCGGTGAGTCTGACGCTGGGCAAACCAGTGTTGCCGAAGTTTCCGATTCCGGCAGGCATGACGGAAGCCGAGTTTATTACCCAGGAAGCCGAGCGTGGGCTGGAAGAGCGCCTGCAAAGCATTATCAAGGCTGACGAACCTGATGCCGAGGCTAAGCGCGCGCTGTATTTTGAGCGTTTGCATTTTGAATTGAACACCATTCTGCAAATGGGCTTCCCCGGCTACTTCCTGATCGTGGCGGACTTTATCCAGTGGGCGAAGCGTAACGATATTCCGGTCGGCCCTGGGCGCGGTTCCGGTGCGGGTTCTCTGGTGGCTTATTCATTAAAAATCACAGATTTAGACCCGATTCCTTATGATTTACTTTTCGAGCGCTTTCTGAACCCGGAGCGGGTTTCCATGCCGGACTTCGACGTGGATTTCTGCATGGAACGGCGCGATGAGGTGATTGATTACGTGGCGCGCACCTATGGGCGCGAGAGCGTGTCGCAGATCATCACCTACGGCAGTATGGCGGCCAAGGCGGTGGTGCGCGATGTGGGGCGCGTGTTGGGCAATGGTTATGGTTTTGTGGATGGGATTGCCAAGCTGATTCCGCTGGAGCTGGGTATCGGGTTGCAAGATGCCATCGACAAGACCGAAGAACTGAAGGCGCGTTACGACAACGATGACGAAGTGAAAGCCATTCTGGATATGGGGCTGCAACTTGAGGGCTTGTCACGCAACGCGGGCAAACACGCGGGCGGCGTGGTGATTGCCCCCGGCGCGCTCACCGATTTCACCCCGCTGTACCGTACCGAAGGCGAAGAAGGCATTATCAGCCAGCTCGACAAGGACGATGTGGAAGCCATCGGTCTGGTCAAGTTCGACTTTCTTGGCCTACGCACGCTGACCATTATCGACTGGGCGGTCAAGACAATTAACGGTGTGCGCGGGCGCACCGGCCTGGAGCCGATCACCATCGAAGGTATTGATCTGACCGATCGCAAAGCCTTTGAGCTGCTCAAGCGTTGCGAAACCACCGCCGTATTCCAGCTTGAATCGCGCGGCATGAAAGACCTGGTGCGCCGCTTGCAGCCGGATTGTTTTGAAGACGTGATCGCGCTGGTGGCGTTGTTCCGCCCCGGCCCGCTCGAATCCGGCATGGTGGACGATTTTATTGCGCGTAAGCATGGCCGTGCGGCGATTGAATACCCGCATCCTGATCTTGAGCCGATTCTGAAGCCCACCTACGGGGTGATCGTGTATCAGGAACAGGTGATGCAGATTTCGCAGGTGCTGGCCTGTTACAGCCTGGGAGGTGCCGACTTGCTGCGCCGGGCGATGGGCAAGAAAAAGGCCGAGGAAATGGCCGAGCAGCGCGCGATTTTTATCGCCGGTGCCACAGGACGCGACGTAGATGCCGGTGTTGCGGGTTATATCTTTGATTTGATGGAAAAATTCGCCGGTTACGGCTTCAATAAATCGCACTCTGCGGCCTATGCCCTTTTATCCGTACAAACCGCCTGGCTGAAGGCACATTACCCGGCGGCATTTATGGCGGCGGTGTTGTCGGCGGATATGGACAACACTGACAAGGTGGTGGTGCTGATCGAGGAATGCCGCAGCATGGGGCTGAAGGTCGAGCCGCCGCGTGTGAATGATTCGGTCTACCGTTTTACCATCCGCGACGACGCCACGGTGATTTACGGCTTGGGTGCCATCAAGGGCGTGGGCGAGGGGGCGATTGAGTCGATTCTTGCCGCGCGGCAACAGGGCGGGGTGTTTAAGGATCTGCATGATTTTTTGCGCCGGGTGGATCGCGGTCGCCTCAATCGTCGCGTGCTGGAGGCAATGATCCGTGCCGGTGCGCTGGATGGGCTGGGTGCCAACCGTGCTTCGCTCATGGCCTCCTTGCCGGATGCGTTGCGTCTGGCCGAACACCAGGCAGAACAGGAGGCGGCGGGGCAGGCGGATATGTTCGCCATGTTCGCCGACACATCCAGCGAGAACAGCGCGCCACTGCCTCGAGTTGAGCTGCCGGAATGGGATGATTTTGAGCGTCTGGCGCAAGAAAAAGAGGTGTTGGGTCTGTACCTGACCGGGCACCCGATTGACAGCGTCATGAGCGAGATCACGCAGTTCTGTGACGTGCGCTTTGCCGAGTTGACGGCACAACTCGAAAGCGCAGCACAGGCCGCTGCCCCCTCCGGCGGGGATGAAAAAGGTGGCTATCGCAAACCGCAGGAACGCCAGGTCAATGTGGCCGGATTGCTGATTGCCGTGCGCCCACGCATTACCAAACAGGGCGAAAAGGAGGCCTTTTTGCTGCTGGATGATGGCACTGGGCGCATTGAGGCGCGCCTGTATCCGGAAGATTTAAAGCGCTGGGGTGATCAACTGCATCTCGATCAGGTGCTGGTGCTGGAAGGTGGCGCAAGCTATGACAATTTTTCCAATGGCGTACGTTTGCGCATAAAAAGCCTGATGAGCATGGATCAGGCACGCGCCCAGCTTGCACGTGAATTGCGCCTAACGCTCAATCACACGCTTGAGTCTGTGCATTTGGAGGCGTTATTCGCAGCACTTGAGCCGTATTGTGCCGGTGGCTGCAGCGTGAGTTTGGATGTACGCAATCACATGGCTAGCGGGCGTATGAGCGTGGGTGGCGCGTGGCGCGTGCGGCTGTGCGATGACTTGCTGCGCAGCTTGCGTGGCGTGCGTGGCATTGAAAAGATTCAGATTTTTCACCAGCGCTAGTCGGCGATCCTAATGTGCGTCATGCTCTGATCCGACGTTGTTTGTCCGGGACATCAGACAGCAGGATAGGGGGGAGCCCAGATGAACCTCACCTTTGCCGACAAGGAAGAATCAAGGCGTGCCAGCTTTAAGCACACCCCACGCTCGCACGATTGCGGGTTTGATTCGCTGCGTCTTATATACTCGGGCTTGCCCGTGTGGCTTGTCACCGAGTGAGCACCACTGGCGAAAAATTCAGGACTGTGTAGTTTGTTTTATGGTTACGCCTGGATTGTTTTTATTTACGTTTAAAAACAATGCGTTGTATCACCACAAGACGAGACATACACCCTTTTACCAAGATATGGACACCTGGTAAGTTGTCTATTAGACGTTAGATTTTAGTGATCCGCATTGGGAGTGCCTATGCCTGTGTATATCGACAAAATCACAATCACAAATTATCGATCAGCCTCTGCGGCTGAATTGTTCCTCAGTCCATATACCCCACTTGTCGGATACAACAATTCGGGCAAAAGCAACGCCATATCGGCAATTCAGTGGCTTCTACGTAAATCGGTTTTGCCTAGCACTGATTTCAACGATCCAACTCGTGCTGTTGAAGTCACCGGCCACGTCACAGGGATTACGCAGGCTGAAATCGATTCGATGCCTGTAAGGCAACAGCAACAAATAGCACCGTACATCGAAAATGGCTGCTTAACGATCAAGCGTACTCAAGCCAATCCAAGCGCACGTGCCACTGAAATAACCCTTTCCGTCTTGAACCATCGAACAAACACCTGGGTACCTAACCCTACTGGAATAGATAACGCGCTTGGTGTGCTGCTTCCTGAGCCGATTCGTATTGGCGCCATGGAAGACGCTGCTGAAGATGCAGCAAAGGCAAAGACCTCGACCACCATCGGAAAACTATTGGCGGAATTCATTGCACCGGTACGCGCAGCCCATCAGGCTGAACTTTCCGGTCTGCTTTATGAGGTCGAACGCCGCTTGTCGGCAGACGGAGATAATCGCTTTGCAGAGTTGGTCACCATTGAAAATGCGATAAGCAACAAGATCAATGACCTGTTTCCGGGTATAGGAGCACGCCTACATTTCCCTGTGCCAGGGATTGATGACCTAATCAAGTCTGGAACTCTAAAGCTTCACGAAGGCATCGGAAACGTGAGGGATTTTTCCTCATACGGTCATGGCACTCAACGGTCAGTTCAGATGGCACTAATTAGGCATCTTGCTGAAGTCAGGCGAGGCGAGGCGCCGACACTTGGCACCACTCTTCTGCTAATCGACGAACCCGAGCTATATCTACATCCATTTGCAATTGAACAGGTGCGCGCGGCCCTGAAATCTTTATCAGTTAATGGCTATCAGGTCATCTTCTCAACGCATTCGGCCCAAATGGTTTCTGCAACAGACGCACAGCATGCTTTACTGATGCGGAAAGAACCCGCACGCGGCACCTACGCTCGTCGAAGACTCAGAGATGCCATTCAGGTCGTTGTGCCCGATTCGGTACATCAAATGGAACAACTTTTCACCCTTGGGAATTCTAGCCAAGTTTTGTTTGCCGATAGAGTCGTTCTTACTGAGGGGAAGACCGAGTTGCGTTTGATGCCAAGTATCTTTCAGATCATACGTGCAAGAACACTTGGCCAAGAGCGAAGCGCACTGGTTGCCCAAAGTGGCGTTAATGATACGAAGAAATCCATGGAGATTCTTCAGGCCATGGACGTGCCGTGTAAAGCCATTGTTGATCTGGATTACGCACTTACGGGTGGCGTAACCCACGGCTTCATCAATGCCAACGATCCCAACGTACTCTCTCTAAAACAAATCTTGCAACGTCTGGAAAACGTAGGAGCTATTACCCTCAACGCCGCCACCGGACTCCCAAAAAATGGCGTGGTGCGTGCTTCAGAAGCCTTCGCTCTACTAGCTGCCGAGCCAGACGCCACAGACCCAATTAACAATATCCATGAAAATTTTCGAGCTCAAAACATATGGCTCTGGAAACGTGGCGCTATTGAAACGCACCTCGGCATCAACGGCAAAAATGAGCGTGAGTGGGCACGATTCCAAACTCAACTAGAAACCCTAGGGCTCCGCTCGATTTGTCCAGACCATAATGCAATCGAAGAAATGGTCAATTGGATTGCGGCGTGAAATCTAACCTCTCGGCCAACACGAACCGCCTGCAAGCGACGCTTGCAGGTTCCCTCCGCCGCTGCGCGGCTCCGGTGGCCGGTTATCTCAAGCGTTAGAACTCATAAATATGAATCCGTCAGTACCGACATGGCAGTTATTCGAAGATCTTGTTCGCCGCATCTTGGAAGTGAACAACTTTCTCGTCACGACAAATAATATCAGGGGGGATAGGGGGTTTGACCTACTGGCCACCTTTGGAAACGAGCACTGGGCAATTGAGATCAAGTACTACCGCACGGCGCGCGCTCAGCCTTCTCTCATTGAGGCCGCTGCTATCCGCGTAGCAAGTAATGGGGTGGCTGCACAGGTTCAAAAAGGGATGCTGGTAGTTTCCTGCATTCTTCCGGCAGAGCTAAGAAAGGCACTTGGGCAAAAATTCCGTATCACCTTTGTAGATCAGGTTGATCTGAGAATTTGGTGCAATTCGCATCCAGAGCTTGCGGAAGAATTGGATGCGCTGTTAGAAGCGAGTCCAAGCGAGCCTCAGGCGACACGCCCAACACGTGATGATCCAACGCGAAGCAGTAAGCCCCTTGGAGGTGTACCGACCCAAGATCGCGATACAAGAGGTACTGAACTATGTCAGGAACTCAAGTGCATTAAAAAGGGAAAGGCGTCTTGGGCACAGTACGAGAAGGTATGCGAAAAAATTCTCAAGTACCTCTTCCCGAACGATCTTCATGGCTGGCATTCTCAAAAGCGAACTGATGACGGACTAAATCGCTACGACTATGTATGTCGCGTGAGGCCAACTACTGAGTTCTGGAAGTTTGTCATCGACCATCTTGACAGTCGTTATGTACTTTTCGAGTTCAAGAACTACTCTGGAAAAATAAAACAAGGGCAAATTCTCACGACAGAGAAGTACCTTTTGGAACGCGGTCTCCGGCGCATGGCAATTATCATGACCAGAGTCGGTGCAGAGCCTCATGCGGTTGTAATGACACAGGGAGCCATGCGTGAGCAGGGCAAGCTGATGCTTATCGTAAACGACGAGAAGGTATGCGAGATGCTTCACATGAAGGAGCGCGGTGAAGACCCCACGGACTGCCTTTTTGAAATTGCTGATAACTTCTTGCTGACACTACCCAGATAAGAAACAGACTCGATTGGTCTCCTTCCCCTAGCCGGAACTCTACACTTCCCACAAATCGACAAGGCCATCCCAAGGCACGTCTCCCGTGTTTTGTTCTACCCGGTCATCCACAGGGCTAAAAGGTGTGCATGACGCACCCCAAGCTGACACTAATCGGCCAACTCAACCTTGACCCAGGTTTGATTGGATTGGCTTTGAGCATTGGTTCTGCCGTTGATCTGTTGCTGCTCCCGGCTATCTACGCCACCTAGCGGAACCCACTGCCCCAGGGGCACGCGCACGCGGGTGGACAGGCTTTGCACATCGGTGCTATGCGGGTGTTGCGGGTTGATCTGCGCGGATTCCGGCTGAATGTCCAGCAGCACCTGTTCGCCCTGAAGCGTTGGCGCGACATTCAGCCAGCGTCCGGTTTCGCGGATGGCGGTGGCGGGGACGCGCTGCATGCCGTGGGGCGTTTCAACCCATACCGGTTGCGCGTATGGGGTTTCCCGCCCCACGCGCAGGCGTGCCGGGCTGCCTTCTTGCACGCGAATCTGTTGCGTGGCGCTGTTGTCCTGGCTGCTGCGGCTGGATTCGATGCGCCCGTTCACGCTCACGCCTTCGGGACGCACGATCACGCGTCCTTCCACGCCCTCACGCGCCGCACGCATTTCGTCATCACTGCGCACGCTAATCACCAAGTTGCGCGGCGCGCGATCCAGCTCCTGCAACAGGCGTTGTACCTGTGCTTGAGTGGCGGGCGAGGCGCGCAGAATCAGCTGTGAACCGCTGCCGCTGATGGCATCGCCGGGCTGGAGCATGGGTTGAATGAGAGGGATGACATCTTCAGCCATGCGGTTTTGCAGGGTGATGAGTTCGATGCTGTCGGCGTGGGCGGTGCCGTGCATTAGGCCGATGAATCCGGCGGTGAGTATGGATTTCAGCATGGTGATGGTTTTTCGTGATTATGTTGAAGCGAAGGATTGCTTGACGCCCTAGCGAGTGGCGCGGCTTTTGTTTTCTTCTCTCCCCTTTGAAGCCGCCGTGGACTGGCCTGCGGAAGCCGGGTAAAAGCGCCATGGATGGCGCATTTAGCCACGGCTTGCCCGCAGGGCGGCTTCACTGGGGTGCATTTCTTTGGTGACTTTCTTTGTGCAAGCAAAGAAAGTTACTCGCCCGTGACCAACATGCTTTGTGCGAAGCCGCACCGAGGAACGGGCGAAACAATGCCACCGTCCTAGAACGGCTGGTGGGCTGTTTCGCCCGTCTTGACGCAGAAGCTTCGTTGCCAATCAAGATGGTTACGGGCGAGTTACTTTTCTTGTTCGTGCAAGAAAAGTAACCAAAAGAACACGCCCCCGAGGGGTCGCCCTACGGGCAAGCCGTGAACGCAGCGCCTCCGGCAAGGTCGTTCCGACGCAACGTCCTGTTGCGACGGAACTAAACAGGCCATCCTTGGCCTGTTTACCCTGCCTCCAGCGCTACGTTCACGGCGACCCCAAGGGGTACTCTGAGCATCAGCGTGCTCAGCAAATCCCCCTAAAACGGAACCTCACTCGTATGCAGCATCTTCTCGCCACGCGTCGGATGCGTAAACCCCAATTCAGCCGCATGCAGCAATAAGCGCGGCGCAGCGGCGAGCACGGCAGGCGGCGCATACAGACCATCACCCAACATCGGGTGGCCGAGATGCAGCATGTGAACCCGCAGTTGGTGCGAGCGCCCGGTGATGGGTTTGAGTTCGACCCGGCTGTTGTGGCCTTCAAAACCGAGACGGCGCCAATGGGTTAAGGAGGGGCGGCCTTGCGGACTGACCATCTGGCGCGGTTTGTCATTCCAATCGGCTGCCAGCGGCGCATCCACACTGCCGTGTTCTGCAGCAAGATGCCCATGCACCACGGCAATATAGGTTTTTTGCGTTTGCCGCTCCTGAAACTGGATCGACAGCGCGCGGTGGCTGGCGGCGTTGAGCGCAATCACCATCAAACCGGAGGTTTCCCAATCCAGACGATGCACAATGCGCGCGGTGGGATAGACAAGGTTTAGGCGGGTAATCAGGCTGTCTTTTTTGTCTGCACCAACACCGGGCTGGCTCAACATGCGTGTGGGTTTTTCCACGACAAGAAGCTCGGCATCGGCGTGGATGATGTTGTAATCAGGTAAGTCGCTCATCACTCCATCCGCAGAGCCAAGTGTAATCGATCTTTAAGCAACTGTTTTTGTTCTGGATTTAGCGGGCTTAGTTTGCCCGTGGTGGGCTCACGCACCGAGACATACAGCGTGTCCTGCGCCTTTTCACCCAAGGTGTTGATGGTTGCGCCTTGCAAATTCATGTCCAGCTCGCTCAGTACGCCACCAATCAAGGCCAGCAATCCTGGACGATCCAGCGTTTCCAGTTGAACCTCGGTGTTTTCGCCATGCTCGGAGGTTTGCATCTGAATCTGAGTGGGACAGTTGAAATGCTGCAACAAGGGCGAGGAGCGGCGCATGACGCGCGCAGCAGTCATGTCCTGAGTCATGGCTAGTTCAAGCTGACGCAGAAGGTCGTTTTGCATCCACGCATCGCGCAAGGGCGAGCCGTCCGCATTAAGGAACAGGATGTCATCGACCACCATGCCTTGTGTGGTAGTCGTCAGATAGGCGGACTGGATATTGAAGCCAAGACGGTCGAGCGTGGCGGCAATTTTGGCGAACAGGTGCGGCTGATCGCGGGTGTAAATGAACAGCTCGCTTACCTGGCGGTGGTTATCTTCACGCAGACCGAGCCAGAGCATATTTTGTGCTTTCACCATGCCGCACAGGCGCCAGACCAGAGCATCGGTCGGGTGGCGCATAATGTAGCGCGTATGCAGGCTGTCGAGCAGTGCGCGTGCCTTGTGCCAGCCGCCTTCCTCGCGTACATCACAGGCATGGGCGAGACGCTCCAGCACTCTGGCGCGGCGGCTCTGCGTGTCGATGATGTGCTGGCCATGCTCCAGTGATTTGCGTGTTTTGCTGTACAGATCGCGTAACAACGCTGCGCGCCAATCGCTCCACAAGGTCGGATTGGTGGCGTGAATGTCGGCCACGGTCAACAGGTAGAGCGCATCCAGCTTGCGGCGGGAGCCAATCCAGCGGGTGAATTCGTCAATAACTTGTGGGTCATCCAGATCGCGGCGTTGTGCCACAGATGAGAAATGTAGATGGTGACGTACCAGCCATTCAACCAGGACAGTATCGTCTGCGGGCAGGTTGTGCAGCACGCAGAAGGCACGCGCTTTTTCCGCGCCGAGGACTTCGTGTTGCCCGCCCATGCCTTTGGCTATGTCATGGAACAAGGCGGCAAGCAGCAGGAGTTCCGGCTTGTCGAAATGACCGATCAGTTCATGCGCCAGTGGATTTTCACTTTGGCCAAACGGCGTGCAAAAGCGACGCAGATTACGGATCACCAGCAGGGTATGCGCATCCACGGTGTAGAGGTGAAACAGGTCGAACTGCATGCGTCCGACGATATTCTCAAAATCAGGCAGATAGGCGGCCAGTACGCCCAGGCGGTTCATCTGTTTGAGTGCATCAAATACGCCGCGCGGCTGGCGCAAAATTTCCATGAACAAGGCACGCGCTTTGGGGTTGTGGCGCATTTCAGCGCGTAGCAAGAGCACATGACTCTGTAACTGGCGCAGGGTACTGGCGCGGATGTGCAGGGGTTCAGGCTGTTGCTGTACCAGTAAAAACAGCTCCAGCATGGCTGACGGGGTACGCAGAAAAAGCTGTGCATCCACAGTTTCGATCAGCTTGCCTCGTCGATTGAAACGCGCATTGATCGCCTGGGGTTCACCACGCGGAGGAAACAGGCGTTCTTCAAACTGCTGCATGACCAACTGGTTGATGCGCTCTATGCCAAGAACAGCGCGGAAATAGCGCTGCATAAAGGCTTCAACCCGCTGGTTTTCACTGTCGGATTCATTGACTTGCGGGAGAACCTCCGAGCACATGGCAGCGAGGGTTTTTTGGTGCATGAGCAGTAAGCGGTCTTCATGCCGCTCGGTGATGAGATGCAGGGCAAAGCGCAGCCGCGAAAGAAACTCGACACGCTCCAGTAGGGCGGTATGCTCGCTATCGGTCAACAAGCCCTCAGCCACCAGATGATCGGCGGCATCGTGCTGAAAAATGCGGCAACTCAGCCAGCGCAAGGTGTGCCAGTCACGCAGCCCGCCCGGACTTTCCTTGATGTTGGGTTCGATTTTATAAGCCGAGTCATCGTAACGATGGTGCCGCGCACCTTGTTCGGCTTGTTTGCCACGAAAGAACGCAGGCGCAGGCCAAATCTCGCAGCCAAGCATGAACAGGGAGGTACTCACGCCCTGCCACAACTCGCGCTGTCCACTGAGAAAGCGTCCCTCCAGCAGGCTGGTCATGATGCAAAGATCACTCGCCGCAAACGTCAGGCATTCTTCGACGGTGCGTGTGCTGTGCCCCAGATGCAAACCCAAATCCCATAGGCGGCTGATAAACACTTCAATCTGTTTCGCCAGATGCGGCGGCGCGTCATTGGCCAGCAAGACCAAAACATCAATGTCCGAGTAGGGAAACAGCTCGCTGCGGCCGTACCCTCCGACCGCGAGCACACAGGCCACAGCGCCATCCAGGCCGGCATCAGCCCATTGTGCAGCGATCAGCGCATCAATCAATGCAGTGCGTGCGGCAAACAGCACAGCAACATGTTCGCCAGCGCGTAGCTGTATGAACTCCCGTTCACGCAGGTCATGCAGCGCATTTTTGACAGTCAGCGGATCGAGAGACGTTAGGGCAGGGAACGGCATATCAGCTCGCGGTATGTGCCGGCGACAGAGTGAGGATCTCGCAACCCTGATCGGTCAGATACACGGTATGTTCCCATTGCGCGGAGAGTGAGTGATCCTTGGTCACCACTGTCCAGCCATCGCTCAGCACCTTCACCTGACGCTTGCCGGCGTTAATCATCGGCTCAATGGTAAACGTCATACCTGCTTCCAGCAGCGGCCCTTCATGCGGCTGACCGTAATGTAAAACCTGAGGGTCTTCGTGGAAGGCTTGTCCGATGCCATGCCCACAATATTCACGCACCACCGAAAAGCCGCTTTTCTCGGCATGTTTTTGAATCACAGACCCAATCATGCCCAAATTCATCCCCGGTCTGATGGTTTCGATCGCCATATCCATGCACTCACGCGTCACGCGAATCAAGCGGCGCGCCAGAATGGACACCTCGCCCAGCTCGTACATGCGGCTGGTATCGCCGAAATAACCGTCCTTGATCACCGTCACGTCGATATTGATGATGTCGCCGCGCTTGAGCACCTTGTCGCCCGGAATGCCGTGGCAAATCTGATGATTGATCGAGGTGCAAATCGACTTGGGAAAACCGTGATAACCCAAGGTCGCGGGCGTCGTGCCCTGCACATTCACCATGTAATCATGCGCCAGACGATCCAGTTCACCTGTGGTCACTCCCGGCGTCACAAAGGGCGCGAGGTAGTCGAGCACCTCGGCGGCCAGTCGGCCTGCGATACGCATCTTGGCTATGTCTTCGGGGGTTTTCAAAATGATGTTCATGGTGCGGAATGTTCACGATGGGCGCAAAAAACAAGTTGCGCATTCTAACAGCAAGTTGTGCCGGGTTTGCGGTAGAACAGTCATGTTAAAAATACTTGACAAGATGCCTTCACAAAATCATCATGCGCGGCCTTGGAAGCGTGGCAGAGCGGTTGAATGCAACGGTCTTGAAAACCGTCGAAGGTGTGAGCCTTCCGTGAGTTCGAATCTCACCGCTTCCGCCAAATCCATAAAAAAGCTATCGCATTGCGCGGTGGCTTTTTTTTTGCTTGATATGGCGTATAAATTGCAGCGCTTTTCACCCATCCAGGACTTACGCAAAACTGCCCCAGCGGCGTTCAAGCGCCTTGCCGTACTCGGTGTACTGTCTTCGGCGCTTTGCCTTGCTGGAACACTTTTGCGTAAGTCCTACCATCCATGCAATGGAAATTGCGGGTCAGGTTCATCTTGAAAGGTTCCTTGGGCGGGGCTTTTCAAGATTACTTGAGGGATGAAACATGCTGACTACCTTTGTGATTGTTTATCTGGCGCTGTCGATGCTGATCGGCGTGCTTGCCGCAAGGCATGTGCGTAGCGCGGGGGATTTTGTGACCGCCGGGCGTAGCCTGCCGTTGTTTATCGTGGTGGCGATGGTGTTTGCCACCTGGTTTGGCGCCGAGGCGGTGCTGGGTATCCCCGCAACGTTCCTGGGTGAAGATCTCGGTGCGTTGATTTCCGATCCCTTTGGTGCGGCGTTCTGCCTGATTTTCTTCGGCGTGTTTTTTGCGCGCAAGCTCTACGCCATGAACCTGATGACCATTGGCGATTTCTATCGTCAGCGTTATGGGCGCAAGATTGAGATCATCGCGGCGATAGCCATCGCCCTGTCGTATCTTGGCTGGGTGTCGGCGCAGGTCATGGCTTTGGGTGTGGTGTTCAATGTGCTCTCGGATGGTGCGTTGTCGCAGGCGCAGGGCATCCTGATTGGTGCAGGCGTGGTGTTTTTCTACACCGTGGTCGGTGGCATGTGGTCGGTCGCCTTGACCACGGCGTTTCAGATGGTTGTGATTGTCGGCGGGCTGATCTTTATCGCTTATCTGGCCAGCACCATGACCGGCGGGGTGATGCCGGTGGTCGAACATGCCGTACAGCATGACAAGTTCAATTTCTGGCCTGAATTCAATGCGGTGGCCATGCTGGGCTTCCTGGCATCGTTTCTGACTTTGGCTTTTGGCTCCATCCCGCAGCAGGATGTTTTCCAGCGTGCCAATGCGTCGAAAACGGCCAATGTTGCCGTGTGGGGCACGATCATTGGCGGGGTGATTTACCTCGCCTTTGCGGTTGTGCCGTTGTTTTTGACTTATTCGGCGCAGTTGATCGATCCGGAACTGGTGGCGCGTCTGTTGCCAGAGAATGGCGACAGCATTTTGCCTGAACTCATCAAAGCTCATTTGCCGTTGTATGCCCAAGTGATTTTTTATGGTGCGCTGCTCGCCGTCATCATGAGCACTGCGTCGGGAACCTTGTTGGCGCCTTCGGTCACGCTGGCGGAAAACGTGTTGAAGGGCTGGCTTATCAAGCAACCTTCCGACCGGCAAATGCTTTGGCTGATTCGCGGCGTGATTACTGTTTTCACGCTTTTTGTGGTGCTGTACACCTTATGGTCGCTTGACCATGAAGCAGGGATTCATGCCATGGTGGAAGCGGCCTACAAAGTGACCCTGGTGGTGGCGTTTGTGCCGCTGGTGGCGGGTTTGTACTGGTCGCGCGCCAACACGCTGGGAGCGTATCTGTCGATAGGCCTGGGAGTGCTGGTGTGGATTCCGCTGGAATTCATCATGCCAGAGGCCGAAATATCGCCGCATTTCTGGGGCTTTTTGGCGAGTATTGTCGGGATGGTTGTCGGGGGCTTTTTGAGAAAGCCTGCGCGATGGGAGCGCGGGTGAATTCCGAGTTACGGTCACGTCACCTGTACCATGTGGGGAATAGCCACCCCATTGACCCAAAAGATCATCTCTCATGAAACATTTCGTATTGCTCCTTGCTGCCAGCTTCATCTGGGTTGTACATCCTGCATGGGCGGCCAACGGCTTGCTCAAAGTTACAGCGGATTCAAGCGGTTGGACGATTTTTATCGACGGACAAGCCAAAGGCGTCACCGCTGAAGGGAGTGAAAGGCCGCTCAGCCTTGAGTTATCCGAAGGCGCGCATGTGCTCCTGGCCGTCCGACGTTTTGAAAACAGCGAGCTGCGCCACGAAGTTCCGGATGTATTTGTGAGCCGGGGGCTTATCCAGGCCGTGCACCTGAATCTGGCGCAGATCGAAAATAAACTGGCCAAGGACATCGAGGAGAAAAGACGCGCCCGTCTGCAAGAGGAATTACTCGCCAAGGGTGTGGTGAGTCAAGGCAGGTTTATGTTAATGCGTTGCCCTTTGGGGCAGGTCTGGTCAGGCCATGTCTGCACAGGTACGGCCAATCGCTATACGTGGCAGCAGGCCATGGCGCTGAACCAGTCGTATGCAGGCTATTCCGACTGGCGCCTTCCCACGCGGGAGGAGTTGCTGATTATTCGCTATTGCAAAGCCGTGGGAGGCTATCAGACATACTCCTCGGGGAAATTGCACACCAACTGCGCCGATATGCGTCTGTTGTCTTCCTTTGAGCAGAAAAACCTCTTCAACACCTCTGATAGTTGGTTTTGGTCGGCGTCAACCATTGCGGATTATGCCGGCTATGCCTGGGTTATCCACTTTGACAACGGTTACGACTATTGGGACCTGAAGGAATACATGTATCCGGTGCGTCTGGTTCGCAGTCAGTGATACAGCCATGCGTCGGCTTGAGTGCGCTACTCATGCTTTACGTGAACTTGCTCGATGATGGGCTTCGCTTTCGACGTAAGCATAAACCACGCCGCACCGAGCAGGGCGGCCAGCACTGAGGCGGAAAGGATGGCGGTTTTTGCCATGTCCAGAACGTTTTGGTTGTTCCCGAAGCTGAGCTCGTCGATAAAAATCGACATGGTAAAACCAATACCGGCAATCAGCCCCGCACCGAACACATGCCCCATGTTGACCCCGTCCGGCAGGCGTGCGAGACCCGAACGCACCGCCAACCAACTGAACAGGGTGATTCCAATGGGTTTGCCAACCACCAGGCCGAGCATAATTCCGACGACCACCGGGTGGCTGAAGGTGGTCGCCAAATCGTCGAACTGAACCGCCACACCCGCATTGGCCAGTGCAAATAACGGAATGATGAGAAAGGCGACGGGCAGAGCGAGCATGTGCTCAAGGCGCACCAGGGGTGGCTGAATCGCGTACAAACCGGTTTGCAGGGTTTCCAGCATGTGCAGCTGTGATTTATTCGCCAGCAGCGTTGAGGGAGCCTCTGCACCTTGGCCTTCCCGGTCGAAACGCTCCATCAGTTCACGCACCTGTTTGCTGAAATTGGCCTGCGTGAAACGTGAGGAGGTTGGAATCATGAAGGCGGTCAGTACACCTGCGACCGTGGCATGCACTCCGGATTGCAGCACGGCGTACCACAGCAGACCGCCCAAAATGAAATAGGGGATGGGCGAGCGTACATTCGCTGCATTGAGAAAAGCCATGACAGCCAAAAGGCCAGTCGCCAGGAGCAGGGCATCGGTATGCAGTGTTTCGGTGTAAAACACCGCGATCACCACCACCGCGCCCAAGTCGTCCACAATGGCCAGAGCAACCAAAAACATCAGCAAGGCCTTGGGTACGCGCGAACCCAACAGAGCCATCACGCCCACAGCGAAGGCAATGTCGGTGGCCATGGGAATGCCCCAGCCGACGGCAAACTCACTGCCATGGTTCATGGCATAAAACAGCAAGGCAGGAACCATCATGCCGCCCAAGGCCGCAATCATTGGCAGCGCGGCTTGGCGCGGAGTGGCGAGATCACCGGCCAGCACTTCGTTCTTGATTTCCAGCCCGACCAGAAAGAAAAACAAGGCCATCAAGCCATCGTTAATCCAGTGGTGCAGTGATTTTTCCAGTTGCCAATCGCCCACAGCAAGAGACAGGGGCGTTTCCCAAAGATGATGAAAACTGTGGGCAAGCGCGCTATTGGCCAATACCATGGCAACCACGGCGGCGGCCATCAACATCAGGCCACTCGCGCTTTCCCAATGGATGAAGCGCTCGAAAGGTGAGATGACATGCTGGAAAATGCGCTCCAGCGCGTTATCGGTTTTTTGCTCATGGCTGCTCAAAGGCATGGATAATCTCTCTGCTTGGAGTGGGCTCTGGTTAAAGCCTACAAGACAATGGCTGTTGTGTGTGAGGATTACGACGCACGATGCAATGCTTAATGTACCGGTCAATAAGCTTCATTGCTTTGTATTTCAGTATGTTAGTCATTTGGTGAGTGCGTTTTATAGCGCTTTGAGCGGCTGGCTTGTTTTTTGCTCTACGTGCCCTTTAGTTTCTTGAACAGGTGTTTTCCCCATGCGCGGATTGAAGTTTGGCGGGTTATTGTTGCCCATGCTCATGCTCTTTGGTTTAGTCGGCATGCATCCAGCTTTGGCGAATGAAGCCATGAGCACGGAGCTTGCTCAGCCCTCGTTGACCGGTAGCTTCTGGGCGATGTTGGCCTTGGGTGTTTTCATTCTGGCGTATGGCCTGGTGATTGCCGAAGAAAACATTCATCTGCGCAAATCCAAGCCCATGGTGATTGCGGCGGGGGTGATCTGGGTGCTGGTGGCTTTGGCTTTTGCCGGAGCGGGGCAGCCGGAGGCCGCGGGAGCCCTGCTCAAGGAGGTGGTAGCGGAGTACGCCGAGCTGCTGCTGTTTTTGCTTGCTGCCATGACCTTTATCAATGTGCTGCAGGAGCGTGGGCTGTTCGATGCCTTGCGTAGCTGGCTGGTGTCGCGTGGGTTTTCACTGCGCACGATCTTCTGGTTGACGGGCGTGCTCGCCTTTTTCATCTCTCCGATTGCGGACAACCTGACTACAGCGCTGATTATGGGTGCGGTGGTCATGGCGGTGGCAGGTACGGAGCGGCGCTTCGTCGTGCCTGCACTCATCAGTATCGTTGTGGCGGCAAACGCGGGCGGGGCGTTCAGCCCCTTCGGCGACATCACGACCTTGATGGTCTGGCAGAAGGGCATGTTGCAATTCCATGAGTTTTTCGCGCTGTTCATTCCGTCCCTGGTCAACTGGTTGGTGCCGGCCTTTATTCGTGTGAAGCAGGGCGGTTTTATCGCCCTGGGTTTGTTCATCGCCAGCATTGCTTTGGCGGTGGTGATGCACAATGAACTGCACCTGCCACCGATGCTCGGCTTGATGACCGGCTTGGGCGCCTTGATGGTGTTGGGCTATTTCATCCGGCGTGGTGAGGGCGAGCGCAGCCTGGAATCGATTCTTCCGGGTGGGATGAATGACATTTCCGAGCTGACACGGTATTTCAAGCCGAAAGACAAACCCTTCGATATTTTCATTTCCATGAAACGCGCGGAGTGGGACACGCTGCTATTTTTCTACGGGGTGATCCTGAGCGTGGGCGGCTTGGGTGCCTTGGGCTATCTGGCGGCGTTGTCGAATTTGATTTACGTCGAACTGGGCGCAACCACAGCCAACGTGCTGGTCGGCTTGCTTTCGGCGGTGGTGGACAATATCCCGGTGATGTATGCCGTATTGAGCATGAATCCGGACATGTCTCATGGTCAGTGGCTACTGGTCACGCTGACCGCCGGGGTTGGTGGTTCGCTACTCTCGGTCGGCTCAGCGGCAGGGGTGGGGTTGATGGGGCAGGCGCGCGGCGTGTACACCTTTATGGCACATATGCGCTGGAGTTGGGCAGTGTTACTGGGTTATGTGGCGAGTATTTTGACGCACCTAAGCCTCAATGCCTCGTTGATGTAGAGTCACCCCAGCAAAGCCATCGGCCGCTCACTCTGCTAATATCGCGGTCTGATTTTTCTGCTTAAGGTTTGCTGTTGTGACCATGCATCTGACCGATGACCTGCGAATTGTGGGTATTCAAGAAGTTACCCCCCCTGTGGACGTGCGTCGTCAGCACCCATTGACCGAGCGCGGTGCCGAGACCGTCCACGCCGCGCGTCAGGCCATTCACCAGGTTCTTACAGGTGAAGATGATCGCTTGCTGGTCGTTATGGGGCCCTGTTCGATTCACGATGTGCAGGCGGCGCGTGACTATGCCGCGCGTCTGAAAACTCTGGCTGAGGATGTCGCCCAAGACATTCTGCTGGTGATGCGCGTGTACTTTGAAAAGCCGCGTACCACGGTGGGCTGGAAGGGTTTGATTAATGACCCGAATCTGGATGGCAGCTACCGCATTAATGAAGGCTTGTTGCTGGCGCGGCACTTGTTGGCCGATCTGGCTGATATGGGGATACC
>NCGK01000017.1 GCA_002281735.1 Gammaproteobacteria bacterium 28-57-27 | reverse complement strand
TGCGGCGAGGTGGATGAGTGCATCAGGTAGGATTCATTGAAAATATCGCGGTCAAAGCCGCCGTTTTGGCTGTCTTGCACCAGAATTTGCGAAGCTTGTGACAGGCCAGCCAGCAGTTTGTGGGTGGACTGGGTGGAGAAAATCAGTGATTCCTTGCAGCGTGGGCGGCCTTCGCCAATGGCGTGATAATCCCCGTAGAACTCGTGGAACGCCGCGTGCGGCAACCAGGCTTCGTCAAAGTGCAGGGTTTCGATGGCGCCATCCAGCAGGTCTTTGATGGTTTCGACGTTATAAAGCACGCCGTCATAGGTGGACTGGGTGATGGTGAGGATGCGCGGCTTTTTGATTGCGGCATCACGCGCAAAGGGGTGCGCGTCAATTTTGCGCTGGATGTTTTCCATGGTGAATTCGGACAACGGAATCGGGCCGATAATGCCGAAATGATTGCGTGTCGGGGTGAGGAATACCGGAATCGCGCCGGTCATGATGATGGCGTGTAAGATGGACTTGTGGCAGTTGCGATCCACCACCACGATGTCGCCCGGCGCGACCACGCTGTGCCAGACCATCTTGTTGGAGGTGCTGGTGCCGTTGGTGACGAAGTACAGGTGATCGGCGTGGGTGATGCGCGCGGCATTGCGTTCTGAGGCCGCGACCGGGCCAGTGTGGTCGAGTAGTTGGCCGAGTTCTTCCACCGCATTGCACACGTCGGCGCGCAACAGGTTTTCGCCAAAGAATTGATGGAACATCTGCCCGACCGGGCTTTTCAGGAAGGCCACGCCGCCCGAATGGCCGGGGCAGTGCCAGGAATACGAACCATCGGCTGCGTAATGCGTGAGCGCGCGGAAAAAGGGCGGCGCGAGGGTGTCGAGGTAGGCTTTGGATTCGCGAATAATGTGGCGTGCGACGAACTCCGGCGTGTCTTCAAACATGTGAATGAAGCCATGCAGCTCTTTGAGTACATCGTTGGGAATGTGGCTGGAGGTGCGCGTTTCGCCATAGAGGAAGATCGGAATATCGGCGTTGCGGAAGCGGATTTCTTCAACGAATGAGCGCAATTGACGCACCACGGCCAGCTCTTCGTTGGGGATGCCGGAACTAAACTCTTCATCGTCAATCGACATGATGAAGGCCGAAGCGCGGCTTTGCTGCTGTGCAAAGGTGGACAGGTCGCCGTAACTGGTGACGCCCATGACTTCGACGCCTTCATCCTCAATGGCCTTGGCGAGGGCGCGAATGCCGAAACCGCTGGCGTTTTCGGAGCGGAAGTCTTCGTCAATGATGACGATGGGGAAGCGAAATCTCATGGGCGACCCTTCGTATTGAGGTGAAAAGATGCGCGATTGTACAGCGTGCAAGATGGCAAAGGCATGTCAAACTTTTGCGCGGTTAGGCAGGGATTTTGCGGGACATTTTAACGAGGTGTAATGATGAGCTCCAAATGGGTGAATGTGGTCGTATTGTTGGCGGTAAGCGCTACAGGCATGGGGGCGCAGGCCGACATGGTTGGCGTGTACAGCCTGACGGACGATAAGCAGAAAGATGCGGGCACGATGACCATTCAGTACCGCGATGAGCAGCGTGTGCGTTATGACTTCAACGGCAGGAAAGCGGATGAGTCGGGCGCGCTGCTGCTCTTGAACGACAAGTTATATGCCATTACCCCGCAGGGCGAGGTGATGGATATGGCTCTGGTCGCAGGCATTGCGGGCGCGCTGGGCGCTACCCATGTCAAACCAAAAGCTCAGCCAACGTTCAGTCTTGACGCAACGGGCAAGAAGGAGTCTGTGGCGGGAGTGACTGGCGAGGTTTACACGTGGGGTGATGGTGCACATTCAGGTGAGGTTGTGCTGTCCAAGGATCCGCGTGCCAAACAGCTGAGTCAGGCGATGGAGCGGGTGGGCGATCACATGCAACAGTCCATGGGCAACTCGCAAGTTTCGTCCACCTTCCGCGAAATGCGCGATCATCCGGTTTTACGTGACAAAGGCATCGTGCGTTCACAGGAAGCCTCGGGCAGTAGCATGCGCTTGGAGGAAATAACGGAATCACCGCTGGCTGACGCGCTGTTTGTTTTGCCCAAGAAGGTGAATGCCACCGCTCTGCCGGGTATGCCCAACGGCATACCGAATATGAACGACCCACAGATTCAGATGCTGATGAAAGAGTTGATGAAGTCGCAGGGGCATTAATCTCCATGGTGAGGTTTTGCCCTGATGACTTGGCCAATGACACTGATTAAACAAAGCCGAGATTGCTGCCGGAAAAATTACCGATGTTCGGCATGACCCATGCCATGTCGCTGGATGGAATGCCCATCCAGCTGGCAAAAGTGGCCGCATATTGATCGACTGAGGTGGTCGGTAACAGACGACCCTGACCAACATCGTCTGGGCCGTTGACCGCAATGGCGGGCGCTGTGCCATAGAACTGTTGTCCCTTGACCGCGCCGCCCATGACGAAATGGTGGCTGCCCCAACCGTGATCGGAGCCGTCGCCATTGCTGGTGAGCGTGCGCCCGAAGTCGGAGGCGGTGAAGGTGGTGACGTTTTGCGCCACGCCCAGCTCGATTGTGGCGTCGTAGAACGAGCGCATGGCGTTGGCGATGTTGGCGAGTAGGGTGGGATGATTGTCGAGCAGGTTGTCGTGGGTGTCGAAACCATTCAATGAAACCAGGAATACCTGACGTTTTGCTCCAAGCGAAGCCCGTGCGCCGATGAGTCTTGCGACGATTTCGAGCTGTTTGGCGAGGGGATTGGTCTTGTCGAAGTGAGTTTTCAGAGCCGGTTGACCTGCGAGGCTGCTGGCGACCTTGGTTTGGGTATCCACCGAGCGGCGCACGACGTGTGCGTATTCATCCTTAAATATATTTGAACTGGGTTGGGTGATTAACTGACGCAATGCAGCCTGGCAGGCCTCAGAACCGTAGAGCGTGTTGCGGATGCCATGGATGGGGATGGCTCCAGCAGGGTTGATCTGGTATTGGGACGCCTTCTTTCCAGAGAGAAAGACGGCATTGCCGCTGGTTGATATACAGGTGAACACACTGTCGCGATTGGAGGCAAGCAGCAGGTCGCCCATGCGCCCACCCCAGCCGGAGCGGGCTCCTTCCGTCATGCCGGATTGCCAGAGACTGGTCTGGTCATTGTGCGAGAACAGCTTGGGGGGCAGCGGCACGCTGCCATTTTTGAACTGCGCCACGCTGGTCGGTACGATCAGCGAGCCGACGTTGAGTTGGACGGCAAGGTGTCGCGCCTCCCAGAGCGTTTTGAGTGGGGCAAGCTCAGGGGCGAGGGCGAATTGCAGCCCATCGGCCAAGGGGTTGAGCGACGTTAGCGCCGTGTCGAGCAGCTGATCCCGCTCCGTGGCTAGGCTGGGGCGGATGGCGGCATACGCGTCGTAGTGTGCAGTATCAACGGGTACTAGCGTATTCGCGTTGTCGTTACCGCCGTTAAGAAAAATGCACACAAGCGCCTTGTAGTCGTCCGCATGTGTGCCTGCACTTACGGCGGCCGAGGCCTCACCCAGCATGGAGAGTTGTAGCGCCCAGGGGGCGAGCGTTCCGGTGATGCCCAGAGCGGCGCTGCGCTGGAGGAAGGCGCGGCGAGCCATGTCGGGCAGGTGATTGATTTTCATGTCGATCTTACCTTTGTATCAAATAGTCAGGGCTGCTCATGGTCATGAGAATGGCCGCGTGAACCCGGTTGTTTTTACCCGTTTCTGTGTTTGGATCTATGGTGCTGATCGCATTACGGATGATGGAAAAAGTGTCTTTGCTCATCTGTTCGGCACACAAAATCAGATTCAGTCGCTGAACGAGTGCGTCAGCATCATGAGCGATCTCAAGCTCGGCGCTGTAATCCGCATGCACGTCTCCCTGGCCATGGGCGATGGTTCTTTGCATGAAGTTGATATATCCCGCCACGCTGGCTTCATTGACGAGCTGGAATTCGGGAGCGACCAGCTCCTGTTTGGCAATGGCTGTGTTGGGTGGTACGTAAGCCGGACGGAAAAAATTGAACACGGAAGGTGCATCCAGCGGCTGTTGTCCCAGAGAAACGCCTTGGTTGCTCCAGTTTCCAACGTTCCACTTCCCCTCCTCTGCGCTGGCATGGAAGCTACGCGCCCATTGCAGGAAGCACAGAATCGGCTCGCGTAACTTGCCGAAGTCTGGGGCGGCTGCTTGATTGTCGTTACGAGCTTCCTGATCCAAGAGTATGGCGAGGATGACAGCTTTCATGTCACCCCTTACACCCTGGCCGTTGTTGTCAAAGGCGCGTGCGACTCGCGCCACATAGGCGGGGCTGGGATTGCTGGTGACCAGACGCTGAATCATTTGTTTGCCGAAGAAAGGGCCAACATTGGGGTGTTTGAATACGGTGTCCAAAGCGATGCGCAGAGCCTTGATGCCATCCGTATTGGCGGGAATCGTTACGCCCAGAAAGCGCGCTTCGAGCATGGAGTGTCTGGCCGGAACGAAGCGCATGGGCTGGCGTGCGAAATCAAGGTTTTCGATACCGAGCTCCAGTGACAGCACCCAGCCGGTAAACACGCGTGCGAGCTGGGATATGTCGTCCTGAGTGTAGGTTTCAATGGGGCGTCCCTTATCGTCAAGAATTGGGGAGCCGTCTTGGTTGAGTTGTTGCAGGCCGATGGAAAACAGTTGCAGGATTTCGCGTGCGTAGTTCTCGTCGGGTTGTCGTCCCTTGATTGGGTCTTCCTTCTGGTTACCTGCGGTATTCAAGTAGCGCCCCATGGCGGGGCTGAGCGTGACGGCTTCCAACAGGTCGCGGTAGTTGCCGAATGCGTGGGCGCAGAGCATGTCCCACCAAGCGGCTAACGCAAAATTGCGATGAGGCAACGCAACCCCGTTAAACCCCACAACGAAAAACTCGGACAATGCCAAGGCGTAGCGTTGGCGCAGGACATCGGGTGAGGTTATGAGTCGCCACATCATCGCCTGGATCGTTGCAGCTTTCCCTTTGAGTTCTTCGGTATCGTAGTCTTGCTCCGTTAGCCAGTCCCAATTACTGGTCGAGATAGCCTGATCAAACGCCTGCTTCAGCCATGCCTCATACCCCAGGCTTTGTACTTCGGCAATCTCGCTTTCGGTGGACGAAAAGCTTGCCTGTTGCAGAAAGCGTGCGGCCTGGTAGGGGGGGATGGGGTTCTGTGTTGGTGGGGTGGTTTGGGACATGAGGTATTCCTTGAAGCGTGGTCAACTTTATCGATCTGGTGTGAGTATGTTTGCACTGCAGGAGCGAGCTTGCTCGTGATAGGCTTATTGCAGGGGGGCGCTCGCCCCTACGTTCAAACGTCCTCGTCCCGAAGCCACGATAGATAACCGTAGAGTCTGCACTCCTCCGCTTCATACGACACAGCAATCACACAGCAGTTCATTGCGCTTTGATTCGCGCTGCGTTGCGGTTCATGTGTTTGCATGGCAAATTTCGCGCAGAAAATGCGCACTGTCCTTGAACGTACGCTGTTGTGTGGCGGGATCAACATGCACTAACCCGAAGCGTTTCGAGTAACCAAACTGCCACTCGAAGTTGTCCAGCAGCGACCAGGCAAAATAGCCGCGCAGGTTTACGCCCATCTCGATCGCTTGGGCAGCGGCGTGCAGGTGCTCGCGCAGGTAATCGACGCGCGCTTGGTCGTCCACACGTCCGCCGATCACGGGAGGGTCATCAAAGGCCGCGCCGTTTTCGGTCACATACAGCGGCAAACCTTGGGTGCGTTCACTTAACCAAACGAGGGTATCGGTCAGGCCTTGCGGGTAAACCTCCCAGCCCATTTCGGTGTGTGCGCGCGCTTGGCGCAGGGTTTCCGTGTCCAGAAAACCGCCGTCCTTGTGGCGCACCACGCTACGGCTGTAGTAGTTCACACCCAGCCAGTCGATCGGCTCGCGCAGCGGCGCGGTCGATTCATCTAGTACGTCGCGCCATGCGTCTTCGCCCATGGCCTCGACCAGCGGTTGCGGCCACTCGCCCGTGATGATCGGGTCGATAAACAGGCGGTTCATATAGCTTTCAGCGCGTGCTTGCGCGGCTTGGTCATCCAACGAGTCGCTGGCGGCGTATTTTGGCTCAATATTCACCACCAGCCCGATGCGATGGCAGCCATTCGCCCGGTAGGCGCGCACGCCCTCGGCATGGGCGCGCAGCAGGTTATTGGCGACGATGGGGGCGTGCGCCAAGTCCATCAGGCCAGGCGGATGCGCGCCATTGACATGCCCCTCGTGCATGATGACCCAAGGCTCGTTGAAGGTGCACCAGTCTTGAATCTGCCCATCCAGCGCACGGGTCATAATCTCGGTGAAGTCGGCGAAGCGGTGCGCCGTATCGCGGTTGAGCCAGCCGCCCGCATCTTCCAGCGCAGCGGGCAAATCCCAGTGATGCAGGGTGGCGAAGGGCTGAATGCCATGTTCGAGCAGGGCATCGACTAGGCGGCGGTAGAAATCCAGCCCTTTTTCATTCACCACGCCCTTGCCGTTGGGCTGGATGCGCGCCCAGTTGAAGCTGAAGCGGTAGGCATCCACGCCGAGTTCTTTAATCAGCGCTACATCGTCGTGCGAGCGGCGGTAATGGTCACAGGCGGTTTCGCCGTGATCGTCGTTGAGGACGCGCCCGGCTTCGAGCGCGAAGCGGTGCCAGTTGCTCAAGCCCGCGCCATCGGCCAGCGGCGAACCTTCAATCTGGTAGGACGAGGTAGCGACACCCCAGGTGAAGTCGGTGGGGAAGGGCATGGTTGTCGTTTGGATAAGGGACGTTGCCGGGATTGTAGCCCCAAGTTGGGTTAAACGTGGACGGCTGTAGGTTGTGTGGTGTAGTGCAAATTGCTGGGAGTTGGTTTTTTTTTGAGCGCTGCAACTTCCAGTTTTTCATGCGGCGGTTTACGCTGCGCTAAATCGACCTACGCGGGCTGAATTTCGATGTTAGATGGCTCTATGAACAGCCCCATTTTCACGAACGTCGCAACCTACAAGGAAATCGCTGCTGATGCTTTCGAGTCAATGAGGGGGCTGATTGATTCCGGACGGAAGCCAAAGGATGATGGATCTGGCTGGATATTGCAGTTCGACCCAAAGCAACAGAGTTTCCGCCAAGCAATGATCGTGATTGTTTTTGTGGGAATGTGGCTTGATGCGTTGCTACATCTGCTGATCGTCCGTGATCACTCAGGGCAGAAGTTCCGAGAACTTGACTTTAAGTCATATGAGGAAAAACTCCAGTTACTGGGCGTTTCTGATCAGGCGATTCTTGAATCCGCAGCAAGATACAGAAAAGCGCGCAAAGAGCTGGTTCACGAGAAAGCGCACTTTGATTCTGGCGAACTGAAGTCCGCCCAAGATGAAGCAGACAATGCATATCAACTACTTTTGGCGATTGATTCCGCGCTCGTTGGTCAACCTCCTCAGTAGCCAGCCGCCTATCCACTCCGTCGAGAGGAACCGCCCACAAGCTGCGCTTGTGAGTTCCCTTCGCCGCTACGGTGCCCCCTCACGTCTAACGTTATTTGCGAATGAAATGAAACGATTAATCTTGTTGCTTGGCTCGCTTTTATTTGCCATTTCTAATATTTCAGCTGCTTCTGGCTTGTGGGTCAGTGTTGAAGATGGTTTCGGTGCAAATTTTCCAGATAAACCGACAAAAATTGGAGCGCCTACGTCCAAACATGCTGGTTACGCTTATCAATTGTCACAGAAGTTCAATAATGGTGGGGCGCTTTTGGCTATTACAGTAGTACCGCTAGAGGCAGAAATAACGAAATACAGGGCTGGGGAATTTCTGGAAGCTTCTAATGCGAAATTTATAGAATCTATGGGTGGGCAGGTCAACCAAGCTAAAACTGAATGGGAAAATTTTGGTGATGGCAGAAGAAAGCTCAGTTATGAATTTTGGTTTAAATATAATGAAGTGCCGCTTAAGGGGCTTGGATTTTGGGTGATGGATAAAGGCGCGGTAATTAGGGTTTCTGTGGCTTATTCGAAATCCTTGACCAAGGATCAGGCTCTTGTAGTGGAGTCCTTCTTGAAAAGTTTCGTAATCCTTCCGCGCTAGCAGCTTGCTGACAACGGAAGCCCAACATGCAGTTGTTGGGGGTTCGTGCCTCACGCCCCAACCTACGAGCTTCAGCACGCGTAGGGCGCAATAGCAAAAGCTTATTGCGCCGAAATTTTGCCCGACATGTGGGGGTATGTCCGCCAGCTTGCCCTGCGTCATTTACTGCTGCGCGTTGACGAATTTTTTGTCCAAGCAGTTCAGTTCAACTTATTCCCCTTGGCGTCGAAATACAGCGGTACGCCGTCAATGTGCAGGGCGAGGCTGCTGCCAGGGACGGCGAGGTGCAGGCCGTGGAGGCGCAGGCTGAGGTTGTGGTCGGCAAGCTGACCGTGGAGCAGGGTTTCGTGGCCGAGGTATTCGTTGCTTTGCACGCTCAGGCGCAGGGGGCTGTCGGCGTTCTCCGTCAGGCGCAGTTGCTCCGCACGCAGGCCGATCCAAGCGGTTGATGCGGGAGGTATGTTTGGCAAGGCGGCGGGCGGGATAGCCTCCACGGGCAGCAGATTCATTGGAGGCTGGCCGATAAACCCGGCGACGAAGGTGTTGGCCGGAGCCTCGTAGAGTTCGCGCGGGGTGGCGATTTGTTGCAGCCGTCCTTGATTGAACACGGCGACGCGCTGGCCGAGGGTCATGGCTTCGGTCTGGTCGTGGGTGACGTAGAGCATGGTCGCGCCGAGGCGGCGCTGCAGCTCGGCGATTTCGGCACGCACTTGCACGCGCAGTTTGGCATCTAGGTTGGAGAGCGGTTCGTCCAGCAAGAACACCGAGGCCTCGCGGATCAGGGCGCGCCCCATGGCCACGCGCTGGCGCTGGCCGCCGGAGAGTTGTGCGGGCTTGCGCGTAAGCAGCTCGCCCAGTTGCAGCATCTCGGCGACGCGGGCGATTTTCTGTGCCTGCTCGCCCACCGACACGCGGCGCATCTTCAGCGGGAAGGCGAGGTTTTCGCGTACGCTCATGTGCGGGTAGAGCGCGTAATCCTGGAATACCATGGCCACATCACGCGCCTTGGGTTCGAGCTCGTTCACCCTCCGGCCGCCGATGCGCAGTTCACCCGCGCTGATGGATTCCAGCCCGGCGATCATGCGCAGCACGGTGGATTTACCGCAGCCGGATGGGCCGACCATGACCAGCAACTCGCCTTGCTGGACTTGCAGATTCAGGCCGTCGATCACCGGGCGATCCGCGCCGGGGTAGGTTTTGCTTAGATCAAGGCATTCGACGCTGGGGGTGTGCATGGCGTTATCCGCAAGACTCTGAGGGTGGCGCAAACATCCACCTATGACCAAGACAAATCCAGTTGCTTGTGCTTGGCGGCGCAGTCGCGCAGGTACAGGTTAATCAGGCTTTGGTAGGGGATGCCTTGCTCTTCCGCCAGGCCTTTGAAGTAGTCAATGGCCTCCTGATCCACGCGGATGGTGATTTGTTGCTTCATCCTTTTGGCGTAGGGGTTCTTGACGCTGTTGGAAAAATCATAGCTATCACGCATGGCGATCACCTTCATATTGTCGTCGTTCAAAAGGAACTGCTTTGCGCGCAGAAATAATGCGGATGGTGTCCGCATCTCGCTCACAGTGGCAGACAACCAGCAGCCTTAAATTAGCGCTCACGCCCAGCAGAATGAAACGTTCTTCGCTTGCGGAGTGGTCGGGATCGGGAATAAGGCGGGCAAGCTCATCCGCGAATACGCTTTTCGCTTCTTCAAAGGAAACCCCATGTTTCTTCTGATTGAGTGCGTTCTTGTTACCGTCCCATTCAAATTTCAGACTGCTCATGGTCTTGATGATAGAACTACATTGTAGTGCGTGGCAACCGGCTCGATGAGCTGATCTTCACTTGAAAAAATTCTCGCTACGCACCACGGGCAGGGCGCGGCGAATGTCCGGGTCGGCGGCGAAATAGCGTTGCACCAGGTGCGGCTTGACGGTATTCGCCAGCCCTAAAAACAGCATGGACTGATCCAGCGCGAGGTATTTGTAGGCCACCTTGCCGCTCTTTGGTTCGACGGCATCGTAAAAGCCGAACGCGCCGTAGATCGGGTAGAGCTGCGCCATCTCGCGCAGGTTGAGCGCGGCCTCGCGCGGACGCAGCATGGCGGCGAGACCGGAGGCGTGCGGTGTGACCACGCTTTCGTCATAGCCCTTCACGCCCAGAATCGAGATGCCGTATTCGCCATAGCCGCCGAGCGGGTTGGCGGAGGGCGACATGCCCCACACCGGCAGGTTGAGCACTTCTTGCGCATAGCGGCGTTGAATATCGACGTGCGCAATGGCGTTTGCGCCCAGGCTGTGCGGCGCGTAGGTCTGGTCATCGAGCGCCAGCGCGGGCATCAAGGCTTCAAACATGCTGCCGCCCCAGGAGGGCAGGTAGCGCAGACCTTGCCACAGGTAGTAGCCGCCGGTGACCTTGTAGCCGTCCACCAGACGCGGGGTGCGGTTGAGCGGGATCATGCTCTGCCAGGTCCAGTCGGTGGGGAAGGTGCGCGAAAGACTGAACCAGTGCGATTCCGGCACGTCGCCGCGCCCGATGGCGATCAGGCTCCCCAGGCGCGGCTCGGAGTAGAGCAGGCCGTAGCGGTTGTTGGAGCGCGCGTCGCGTTGCACGTGAAAGCCGTGCGCCATTTGGCCGAGGTTGGCATCGTAAAAGAAGGCGTAATTCTGTTTTTTTAGTAGGCGGTCGATGCGCGGCTTGAGAGCCGGTTCAGCCATGCGCGCGGTCATCAGTCCAGCGGACAGCCAGGCGGAATCGACAAAGGAAATGAAGTGGCTGGTGCGTTCCAGCGAGGTGGTGTCGTAATAGTTGAAGAAAAAGCCGTGGTAGGTTTCGAGTGTTTCCAGTGTGGTGACGATCTGCTTCAGGCGTTGTGATGCGCCTGTGGCATCGACCAACCCCAGCTCGCGGGCGGCGATGACGTTCATCATGAACAGGCCGATATTGGTCACATTGGTGTAGTCGCCGACCGCTGGCGCGCCGCCGCCGGGGAAGAAGGTCACGGTGTCGAAGGGCATGCCGTTTTCACGGTCGCGCAGGCCGTCCAGCCCGCGCCAGGTGTCGTGCAGCACTTGTTGGATGAATTCCTGGTCGTCCTCAGGCAGCGGCTCGCGGCGCACCAGCGGGCCGGGCGGCAATTCGATGGCGCGAGCGCGGATCGCCCTGCGTGCGGCCACTTCGCCGCCGCGCTGCATTTCCCAGACTTTTTTCTGCGCGGCGACGGCGCGGTCTTCATGCGCGCCGACGCGCTGGCCGATGCGCACTAGTTCGATGTCGTCCACCTCCAGCGCGCCCTGTAGCGTGCTTTGATCCGGGCTGGAAATAACCAGACTCAGGCTCTCTGGATCCACGCCTGCCATCACCCCGCTCAGCGCGTTGAGCGGGATGAGCACTTGCTTCCAGCCCGAGCCCAGGCCGATGACATTAAAGCCCTCGTCCGTGCGCGCCGTGGCCGGAGCGTCAAGCGAGGACGGGTTGTTGAAGCGCAGGCGCAGCTTGGGCGCGGCTTTTCCATCCCGGCGCAGCCACAGACGCAGGTGGTCGTAGTCGGCGATCGTCAGTTTGGGCAAGGCAAGGTCAATGCCGGCGTAGCGCGACACCGGCGGGGCGTCGGTGGACGCTGCCTTGTCCGGTTTGAGGGTATAGCTCAGGCGCAGGGCGCTCTCCTTCTGCCCGGCGCGTTTGGCGCTTACGATCCCGGCGCGCAGTGCGCTCGCTTTGCCCTGAGCTGATTTATCCACTTTGGCGGGCGGGCATTCCCAGATTTTGAGCTGTTGCCGCAGCTGCGCACGGGTGATCTGCGCCTGGTCGAAGTCGGCCAGAACCCGGTGCGGCAGGCTGTCCGACGCAGTGGTCATCGCGGCGGTCGTCGCCGCGGGCGTTGACGCGCTCGCGGATTCGGCCTGTACCCCGGTCATGCCGCACAGCGCGCACAGCAGCGCGCCGACCAGACTTGAACGCAGTTGACGAATGGTCACGCGCCCGCCGTCAGGCCGTCCCGCCGAGCAGCGAGATGTCCGCCACGCGCAGGAACAGGGCGCGCATACGGTTGAGCAACGCCAGCCGATTGTCGCGCAGCAGAACATCGTCCGCCATCACCATCACGCCATCGAAGAAGGCATCCACCACCTCACGCAGATGCGCCAACTTACCCAGCGCGGCGGTGTAATCGCCGGCGGCGAACAGCGGGGCGAGCTCGGCTTCGAGCTGCTGCACGCGGTTCGCCAGTTCGCGTTCGGCGGGCTCAAGCAGCAGGGCGTCGTTGATGACGCTCGGCAGTTCGCCCTCCACCTTCTTGAGGATATTGCCGATGCGCTTGTTGGCGGCAGCCAAGGCTTCGGCTTGCGGCAGGGCGAGGAAATCGTTGACCGCCTGCATACGTTGCTCGAAGTCGAGTGGACGTGTGGGGCGAGTGGCCAGCACAGCATCGAACACATCGTGGCGGATACCGCGATCTTGCGCATAGGCGCGCATACGTTCGAGCATAAAGTCGAATAATTTATCGACATCGCTGCTGTGGTTAGCGCGCACGCCGGGAAAATCCGCAGCGTAAGCAAATTGCAACAGCACGCGCATGTCCAGATCGAGATTTTTTTCGATCAGGATGCGCAACACGCCGAGCGCGGCACGCCGTAGGGCGAACGGGTCTTTCGAGCCGGTGGGCTCCATGCTGGCCACGGCAAAAATGCCGACCAACGTGTCAATGCGTTCCGCCAAGGCCAAGGCTTGCCCCACGCTGCTGGCGGGCAGCTCATCCCCGGCGCGGCGCGGCATGTACGCCTCGTCCAATGCCTGTGCCACCACAGCGGCTTCGCCGTCGTGCTTGGCCAGATAACGCCCCATGATGCCTTGTAGTTCGGGAAATTCACCCACCATGCCGCTCATCAAATCGCATTTGGCCAGTAGGGCAGCGCGTGCAGCATGTTCCAAATCCGCGCCGCTGAGTGCCGCGATATGGCGCGCCAGACGCATCACGCGCTCGGTTTTATCAAACAGGGTGCCGAGCTTCTGCTGGAACACCACCGTCTTGAGGCTTTCGAGGTGCGCGGATAGCGGCTGCTTGCGGTCTTCCTTCCAGAAAAATTCAGCATCCGAGAAACGCGGTCGAATCACACGTTCATTGCCCAGTTGCACCGCCGCCGGGTCGCGGCTGTCGATATTCGCTACGGTGATGAAATGCGGCAGCAGATTGCCCGCCGCATCCAGCAGCGGGAAATAGCGCTGGTTGCCCTGCATGGTGGAAATCAGTGCTTCTTTCGGCACATCAAGGAAGCGCGGCTCAAAATTGCCGGTGATGACGCGCGGCCATTCGGTCAACGCGGCGACTTCATCCAGCAGGTCGTCATCCAGCACCGGATGGCCGCCCAAGCCAGCCGCAGCCGATTCAACCTGTGCCTTAATCATGGCGCGGCGGGTGGCAAAGTCGGCGATCACATGCCCCGTGCTTTCCAGTAACGCGGCGTACTCGTCCGCTGCAGGCACAATCAATGGCTCAGGATGATGGAAGCGATGCCCGCGCGTCGTGCGCCCGGTTTGAATGCCGTAAATTTCGGCCTCAATCACGTCCGCGCCAAACAGCAGCACAATCCAGTGCAGCGGGCGCACAAAGGCAGTTTCACCCGCACCCCAGCGCATACGCTTCGGAATCGGCAGCGCATCAAGCGCCTGCGCAACCATATCGGGAATCAGCGCTTGCGCCGCCTGACCGGGCTGCTTGGCGCGGTACACCATCCATGCACCCTTGTCGGTGAGCAGCTCTTCAAGCTCATTGACGGTCACGCCGCAGGAGCGGGCGAAGCCTTCCAGCGCCTTGCTGGGCTTGCCTTCGCTGTCAAAGGCGGCATTCACTGCTGGCCCACGGCGCTCGACCTCGCGTTCCGGCTGATGTTCACGCACACCCTGCACCCACACGGCCAAGCGGCGCGGCGCGGCATACACGGTGTGGCCTTGCGGTTCCAGCCCGGCCTCGTGCAGACGGCGTGTGATGCCGTCGGCCAGCGCATTCGCCAGCGTGGTGAGGGCTTTGGGTGGCAGTTCTTCGGTGCCGATTTCGATGAGGAGATCACGGGTATTCATACGGCGGCCTCCTGAAAACGAGCGACCATCGGGAAGCCCAGCCGCTCACGCGAGGCGTAATAGGCTTCGGCCACGCTGCGCGCCAGTTCGCGCACGCGCAGGATGTAGCGTTGGCGCTCGGTGACTGAAATGGCGTGGCGCGCGTCCAGCAGGTTAAAGCTGTGCGAGGCTTTGAGCACTTGTTCATACGCGGGCAGGGGCAGCGGTGTATCCAGTGCCATCAAACGCTTGGCTTCTTTTTCGCATTGGTCGAACTGACCGAAAAGATAGCTCACATCGGCGTGCTGGAAGTTGTAGGTGGATTGCTCCACTTCGTTTTGGTGGTACACGTCGCCATAGGTAATGACCCCGTGCGGGGTCTTGGCCCAGATCAGGTCGTACACGCTTTCGGCGTTTTGCATGTACATGGCCAGACGTTCCAGGCCGTAGGTGATCTCGCCGGTGACCGGGCGGCAATCCAGGCCGCCGACTTGCTGGAAGTAGGTGAACTGGGTCACTTCCATGCCGTTCAGCCACACTTCCCAGCCCAAGCCCCACGCGCCGAGGGTGGGCGATTCCCAGTTGTCTTCCACAAAGCGGATGTCGTGGGTCAGCGGGTCGAAGCCCAACATGCGCAGCGAGCCCAGATACAGTTCTTGAATCTCCAGCGGCGAGGGTTTCATTACGACCTGGAATTGGTAGTAGTGCTGCAAACGGTTGGGGTTTTCGCCATAGCGTCCGTCGGTGGGGCGGCGCGAGGGCTGCACATAGGCCGCGCTCCAAGGCTCTGGGCCGATGGCGCGCAAGAAGGTGGAGGGGTGGAAGGTGCCCGCGCCGACTTCCATGTCGAGCGGTTGCAGAATCGCGCAGCCTTGGCGCGCCCAGTAGTCTTGCAGGGCGAGGATCAGGCCTTGGAAGGTGGAGAGGTCGTAGGTGCTAGACATAGGATGAGTGGATAACGCTGAAAATGTGGCGGCAAGTATATGTGCTAGAGGGCGGAGCGGGAAAATCTAACGCTGACTCAACTGTGTGTGACCCTGATTACAGGGTTATATGAAGGATTTAGCATAGATTTAGCAAATGCTGATATACCGGTGCATAGGCGTGTTGCGTTTCTTGCTTGACGAACCCCGGTTCCGATTAGGTTATCTGGGGTGGTTTTGCTTTGCTGTGTTTAAAATGTTATATAAATCAATGAGTTAATTTTTGGTGCGGGTATTGCATAAGGGCTCCTCAGCTTGGCGTTTGACCAAGTGACAACAACAGGAGGAGTTCTCATCATGCTTGAAATGCTTGGGCTGTACCCGCAGTGGTACGTGCCGGGAATTGGGACGGCGTGGGTGATGGGTATTATCGGCACGATTCACGTGCTGGCATCCCATACGTCGGTCGGCGCGGCTTGGCTGTTTGCCTTGCTGGCACAAAAATCCGTCAGCGAAAATAAACCAGAAATCATGGTGTATCTGAAAAAGTACGGCATGTTTTTGTTGGTGTTTTCTTACATTATCGGTTCGATTACCGGGCCAGGGATTTGGTATTCGGTCACGGTGGCTAGCCCACGCGGGATCAGTGGCCTGATCCACAATTTCGTCTGGCTGTGGGCGTCGGAGTGGGTGTTCTTTTTTGTTGAAGTGCTGGGCGTGTACGCCATGGTCTACTTGATCGGCAAGATTGATAACAAAACCTACCTGAAGCTTGCCTGGTCGTTTGCGGTGGCCTCGTGGGCGACGATGATTCTGATTGTGCCGATTTTGAGCTTCATGATGTGGCCGGGTAACGATCATTGGTACAACACGGGTTCGACCTTTGATGCCGCATTTAACCTGAATTTCTTCGCGCATCTGGGGATTCGCACGGCGTTTATGTTTGCGGTGGCCGGTGCGGTGGGGGGAATTATCGCCGCCACGCTGAAAGACCGTGAAACACGCATCGAGATTACGCGCTTCCTTTCCAAAATGGGCTTGGCGGGCATGTTCCTCATGTTGGTGATGTTCATGTGGTACACGGCGACGTTACCGCCAACCGCGCGCCTGATTATGGAAACCCAGATGATGCCGAAATACGGCAGCACACTGGGCGCGTTGCTGATCGCGACCCTGCTGTATTTCCTGTTGACTGCGTGGAAGCCGATGCAGTTGCGCCAGAGCATTGCGGTGGTCATGACGCTGGCTATTGGTTTGTTTGGCCTGTGGCCGGAAGAGCGCTCACGCGAATCCATGCGCAAGCCTTATGTGGCTGGGCAGTATATCTACTCCAATCAGTTCTTCTCGCGCGATGTGCCGGGCAAGGGTGTGCTCTCGGATATGCCGCTGATCGAGGCTAAGGGGGTGTTGGCAACCCATTATTTTGTGCCTGACGATTTGCGCAAAATTACGCCAGAGAACCAACTGCGTGCGGGGGAGTTGTTGACCAAGGTGATGTGCGCCAACTGTCACAGTGTGGGACCCAAGGGCGCCTTGCGGCCACTGCCTGCGATGTTTGGATTTTCCACTGAACCGAAAATGATTCAGGCCTATCTCGATGGCGCGCTGTATTACGGCAAGGTTCCGTACATGCCGAGGATGCCCCTGCCGGAGGATGAGCGCGCAGCGATTGCGGTGTATATCGCCGCGCTTTCCGCTGGGCAATCTTCAGTCGTGACTGCGAATGTTTCCGCTCAGTCGTCCAATCCATCCCATACAAAAGGAGTGAACTAATGGATGTTGCAACGACCGCAGCCATGCTGCACACCCTCCAGGACCCGACGGGGATTCCATCCCATCCGCTGATTTTCCAGGTGCTGATGGTGTTTACCTGGGTTCCGCATATCTTGTTTGTGAATATCAGTCTCGGTGCGGCTTTAATGGGGCTGTATGCGTTCACCAAGCGCAGTGATCCGTACTGGCACGCGCTTTCCGAAGCCATGACCAAGGTCGCCAAGGTTGGCGTGTCTTTGTTGGTGGTGCTTGGGGTAGCACCGCTGTTGTTCACGCAAACCATTTACGACCCGCAGTGGTACGCATCGAACCTGTTGTCGGCCTCGTGGGTGATCGGTTTTATCTTCACCCTGACCATCGGTTATCTCGCCTGGTTTGCGTTTTATCTGAAAAACCACGGCGAGCATGCGCCGGGCTGGATTTTCTGGCTGGGTGCCTTTGGTTTGGCCATGTTCCTGCTGGATGGTTTCATCATGCACATGCTCACCTACCAGGGCTTGCACCCAGAGCAATGGTTGGAGTGGTACACCCCGGGCGGCCATGTGGATATGTCGGGCGCAGGTATTCATGCGTATGAACTGCCGCGTTTTGGCTTTTTTATGGCCATGAGTGTGACCGTGTTTGGCGCCTTCATGATCGCGTATGGCGATTATTTCAAGGTGCGTACGGATCGCAGCCCGGCCTACCTCGCCTTTGCTCGCAGCCTAGGAAATAACATCGCTATCACAGGGACGGCGCTGCAAGTTGTGTTCCTGCTGTGGTGGTTGATGGACGTGCCCGCTGAGCTGCATATCTGGGCGCACCCGATGACATGGTTGCTGCTGGTGTATCTCGGCGTGTTATTCGCTGCCGTGTGGGTGGCACGCGGCGAGACTGAGGGGCAGGGTTACAGGCTTTTGCCCATGAGCGTGGGGATGGCAGCTCTTGTGGCCATTTTCCGTGAAGTGCTGCGCATGGCCTATATGGCTCCTTTCCAATACAACATATTGGATTACAAGGTGAATTGGGATGTGCCGTCGTTTGTTTTGTTCCTGTTCACCATCATTGGCGTGGGCGGGTTGATGGGCGGTTTCATCATCACGCTGGTGTACAAGGCCGGGCGCGTGAAGGGTGCCTATCAGGCGGATGCGACGGTGGCCAAACTCGGTACGGGTTCGGTGGCTGCGACCGTGATCTGGGTGATGACTTTCCTCAGCGTCGGCATCTGGATTTGGCTGCGCAACAACGGTTAAGAGAGTCGCTTGCTTGGTGGTTTGCCCGGTGGCTTGGCTGCCGGGTGCTTTGCATTTAATCAATTAAGGAATACACGATGAAGACATTGTTTTTGCTGGGCGCACTCTGTGCGCTCCCGATGGTTCAGGTCATGGCCGCCGATATGGCTGCTGGCGAGAAAAAAGCTGCCGTCTGCCTGGCTTGTCATGGCAAAGATGGACATGCGGCGATCAAGACCTACCCCACGCTGGCAGGTCAAAACGCTGAGTATCTGGTGGAGGCGCTCAAAGGCTATCGCGATGGCTCGCGTACCAATCCGATCATGGTGCCGATGGCCAAGGTTTTGAACGATGCCGACATGGAGAACGTCGCGGCGTATTTCGCCCAGTTCAAGTAAGGTTTAACCGGGCTTGAAGCTTTGCAGCCCCGCCAAACGCGGGGCTTTTTTGTTTTATGTGGGTATCAGGATTTTTGTACACAAGCTGCTGGTCTGTGTTTTATGCTCCAACCGAATTCATCTCCAGAGGCTATCGATCATGAAACTGAGAGCACTTGTCCTTGCATCCCTACTGATTCCCATCACCGTTTGCGCCGACACACCGGAGCAGGCAGCGGCGCAAAAATCGCAGGAGGCGATGAAAGAATTTGGCATGACGCTGAAAGCCACCTTGCAGGCGGCCATGAAAGAAGGCGGGGCGATGCAGGCCATTCCGGTCTGCCACACTGAGGCGCCGAAAATTGCGCAACAGATGAGTGCAAAGCATGGTGTGGACATTCACCGCACCTCGCTCAAACCGCGCGCGACCCCGCCGACCGAATGGGAAATGGCGGTGCTTGAAGGCTTTGAAAAGGATAAGGCGGCAGGTAAGCCGGTGGCCGAGCTGGTATGGAAAGAGGTGGTCGAGGTGGACGGTAAGCCGACTTTGCGCATGATGAAAGCGATAGGTACGGAGGATGTTTGTCTGACGTGTCATGGAGCGGCGATAGATCCCGCTGTGATGGCGAAGATTCAGGCGCTGTATCCGCATGACCGGGCGACGGGCTTCAAGGCCGGGGATATGCGCGGGGCGTTCTCAGTGAGCGCGCCTTTGGCGGCAGCTCAGTAACGCGCGCTGCTTGTGCCATCCGGTTCGGCGCGGCATAGTCGCAAATGATTTTAACCGAGCGTTGAAAATGTTTTTCCACGCTCGGTTAAAGCAAGCCAAGGAGGGCTTGCACGAAGATCAAGTAACGCAGGTGCTTGATCTTCGCCTCCGTCACGGGCGTGTACCGGGACGAAGGGGTTGAAAAAAGACAGGGAAGTCTTTTTTCAACAACCTGTTAGATGAATGAGGTTCACATCATGCTGAATGAAATCGATCATCGTTCGACTCGGCGCGAGTTCCTGCACGGCGAGCTGCATCGCGCTGACTTGCTGCCGGAACCGCACGCCATGCTGGCGCACTGGCTCAAGGATGCCGAGGCGGCGGGTAATTTTGATGTCACGGCCATGGCCTTGGCGACCGCGAGCCTGACCGGACGACCCTCCGTGCGTTGGGTGTTGCTCAAGCATTTTGATGCGCGCGGTCTGTGTTTTTACACCGACGGGCGCAGTCGCAAGGGGCGTGAGCTGGCGGATAATCCGCAGGCATCCCTGGCTTTTTACTGGCCGGAAAACGACCGTCAGGTGCGGATTGAGGGGCGCGTCGAGCGTCTGCCAGACGCGGACAACGAGGCTTATTTCAAGCAGCGTCTGCTGGGCAGTCGTTTTGCCGCCGCCGCCTCGCACCAGAGCCAGCCGTTGGCAAGCCGCGAGGTGCTGGAGGCGCGCATCGTCGAGCTGAAGCAGCAGTACCCAGAGGGCGATGTGCCGCGTAACCCGGATTGGGGCGGCTTCCGCCTGCTTCCCGAGGTGTATGAGTTTTGGCAGGGGCGCGCGAGTCGTCTGCATGACCGCTTTACCTACACGCGCACGGCGGCTGGTTGGGAAATCCAACGCTTGATGCCGTGAAGGGCATCTCCCGAGCCGCGTCATGAATCCCGAACGCATCAAACTCGACCCTTCATGGAAGGCGGCGCTGGGTGAGGAGTTCGATCAGCCCTACATGCTTGAGTTGCGCGCCTTCTTGGCCGCCGAACTGAAGGCGGGCAAGCGCATCCATCCCAATCCCGACGAGTGGTTCAACGCCTTCAACCACACGCCGCTGGACAGGGTGCGCGTGGTGATTCTGGGACAAGACCCTTACCCCACGCCGGGTCATGCGCATGGCCTGTGTTTTTCCGTGCAGCCGCAGGTGTGGCCTTTGCCCAAGTCGCTGCAAAATATTTTCACCGAGCTGAGTGATGATCTGGGCATTCGCAATACCTGCGGCAGCCTGCTTCCCTGGGCTGATCAGGGTGTACTGCTGCTCAATGCGGTGCTGACAGTGGAGAGTGGCAGCTCGAATAGCCATCAGGGCAAGGGTTGGGAGCGTTTCACCGACCGCGCGGTGCAGACTCTCAATGCGCGGGCAGAGCCGTTGGTGTTTGTGCTCTGGGGGCGGCCTGCACAGCTCAAGGGCGCACATATCGACCGCACGCGACATTGTGTGCTCGAAGCGCCGCATCCCTCGCCGCTGTCGGCCTATCGCGGTTTTTTCGGCAGCAAGCCGTTTTCCAAAATCAATGCTTTTCTTGAACAGCACGGGCAGGCACCTGTGGATTGGCGCACATAAAACCATTGTTATCGCAGCATTCATCGGGGGCGGGTCCATAAGCCCCGTCGCGGGCGGTTATTTTTTTCTTGCAACCAAAATTTACTAAGGTATATTTCGCATGTCGATATCACCCAAAGAACATAACGAGCCCCTGTCCACCTTTGTCGCACCGCTGGTCTTGCAGCTTGGTGGTGGCGAGATTTCGACACGGCGCCTGGCCTTGCTGGACGCCGTGGCCGAGACCGGCTCCATCAGTGGCGCGGCCAAGCGCATTGGCATGACTTACAAGGCAGCCTGGGATGCGATCGAGGCGATGAACAATCTGTCCGCTCAGTCTTTGGTACAAAGTCAGCATGGGGGGGCAGGCGGGGGCGGGGCGCGCTTGACGCCGCTGGGTGAGCAGATCGTCACGACGCAGAAGCGTTTGCAAAGCGTTCTGACGACTGTGTTGGCACAGTTCGAGGAGGAGGGTGGCGGCTTTGAGCATCTATCCACATTGAGGAATCTGTACATGAAAACAAGTGCGCGAAATGCCCTGCGCGGCATGGTTGAAGAGGTGCGCCACGGCGCGGTAAATAGCGAGATCACCCTGCGCCTGCAAGGTGATGACTACCTGAACGTGATTGTCACCAAGGGATCTGCCGATTCCATGGGGCTGGCGCCGGGCAAGGAGGTTTGGGCGCTCATCAAGGCATCCTGGATCATTCTGGCTGCGCCGGATGAATGTCTGCGCGTGTCGGCGCGCAACCGTCTGTGCGGCACGATCAAGCGCGTGCAGGATGGCGCGGTGAACGCCGAGGTGGTGCTGGAACTGGATGGCGGCAACACCCTGGCCGCGATTGTCACCGAGGGCAGCGTAGAGAGTCTGGGCTTCAAGGTGGGTGGCCGCGTCTGCGCGCTCATCAAATCCAGCCACATCATTTTGGGGGTGGATGATTGAAACGCGACGGACTCAAACTGCGAGGAAAGAGCATGAAAAAGTTTATTGCCCCCCTGCTGACCGCAGGGATTTTGCTCAGTGCGCCGCTGGCCGCCTTTGCCGATACGATCAACGCGGCGGTGGCCGCCAATTTCACCAAGACCATCGAAGAGATCGGCGTGGCTTTCAAGGCCAAAACCGGGCATGAGGTGAAGTTCGCCTTCGGGCCGACCGGCAAGCTGTATGCGCAGATCAAGAACGGCGCGCCGTTCGACCTGTTCTTTGCCGCCGATACAGAAAAGCCTGAAATGCTGGTTAAGGAGGGGCTGACCAAGCCGGACAGCTATTTCGTCTATGCACGCGGCGTGCTGGCGCTGTACAGCCCGACCCTGCCAGTCAAGGAGGGTTACAAGGAGGTGTTGAGCAAGGCGGAGTTCAATCATCTATCCATTGCCAATCCCAAGACTGCGCCCTATGGCGTGGCCGCAGAGGAGGTGCTGGGCAAGCTGGGTGTGTATGACACGGTGAAGGCAAAGATCGTCAATGGCGAGAGTATCGCCCATGCCTTCCAGTATGTGCAGACCGGCAATGCGCAACTGGGCTTCGTCGCCATGTCGCAGCTGGTTGACCCCCAGAGTCCGGCTTATCAAAAGGGTGAATACTGGCTGCCGCCGCAGGATATGTATGACCCTATCGATCAGGCCGCAGTCATCCTCAAGCGTGGGGAGAACAACCCGGTGACGCAGCAGTTTATGGACTTCCTGCGTTCGGATGAGGGACGCAAGGTGATTGAGCGCTACGGTTACTCGATTCCCTGAGTGGGCGTGGGCTTCCCGCATCCACGGGGAGCCATGTTGATGCGCTGCAGGCATGTTGCGTGCTTGTCCCTATCCCAAGATTTTTGAAAGCGCGCCAGCTTGCGGCGTGCGACCCTTTTTCGAGTGTAAGAAACACGACATGATTGAGCTTTTCGGTATCAGCGTGAGCGCGCAGCCCATCTGGCTCACGCTCAAAGTGGCGTTGACAACCACCGTCATCCTGCTGCTGGTGGGCACGCCACTGGCGTGGTGGCTGGCACATATGCGCTCGTCCTTCAAAATTGTGCTGGAGGCCATTGTCGCCCTGCCGCTGGTGCTGCCGCCGACGGTGCTGGGCTTCTACCTTTTGATTGCCATGAACCCGAATGGCGCGTTGACGCAGTTCTTGCATGTGTTTGGCTTCGAGGGGCAATTGACCTTTAGCTTTACCGGGCTGGTGATCGGCTCGGTGTTCTATTCGCTGCCGTTTGCCGTGCAGCCGCTGATGCACGCCTTCGAGGGGTTGCCGATGCGCCTGCTGGATGCCGCCGCCACCCTGCGCGCCGGGGTGCTGGATCGTTTCTTCAGCGTGGTCGTGCCGCTGGCGCGGCGCGGTTTTCTGGTGGCGGGCACCCTCACCTTCGCACATACGGTGGGCGAGTTCGGCGTGGTGCTGATGGTGGGCGGCAATGTGCCGGATACCACGCGCATGGTGTCCATCGCCATCTTCGACCATGTCGAATCGCTGGAATACGCCGAGGCGCATCTGCTGTCAGGCATGATGCTGGTGTTCTCGGTGGTGGTGCTGATGCTGGTGTATGGCATTAACCGCCGCTTCGCGGTCAAGGTGGGATAGGGGCATGTTGAAAGGTGACCTTTCTCTCAAACAAGGCGATTTTCTGCTGCAATCCGGCGCATTCGAGATCGAAACCAGCGGCATCAGCGTACTGTTCGGTCGTTCCGGCTCCGGCAAAAGCACGCTATTGCGCGCCATCACCGGGCTGGACAAGCACACGCGCGGCTCGCTCAGCTTCAATGGCGAGCGCTGGCAGGACGCTAAATGGCGCCTGCCAGCGCCCAAGCGTGACATCGGCTTTGTGTTTCAGGATGCGGCGTTGTTTCCGCATTTGAGTGTGCGCGGCAATCTGGAATATGCGGTCAGGCGCGCGCCTGCGGGCGGCTCATCGCTGCTCGAGTTGGCCGAACGAGTCGGCATCGCCCACAAACTCGATCAGTCCGTGACCACTCTCTCCGGCGGTGAGAAACAGCGCGTGGCGATTGCCCGCGCCCTGCTCTCCAAACCGCGCCTGTTGTGTATGGACGAGCCGCTGTCCGCGCTCGACTGGCGCGCCAAGGGCGAGCTTTTGCCGCTGATCGAGGAGCTGGCGCGCGAAACCGGCGTGCCGGTGCTCTACATCACCCACGCGCCCGTTGAAGTCGAGCGCCTGGCCTCGCGTGTGGTGTTTATGGCGGATGGACGCATTGAGCGCATCGAAACCCTGCGCGAGGCGCTGGCGCGCCCGGATTCGTCGCTGTTCGACGAGGAAGGCCCGGTGTCGGTGCTGGAAGGCCGCCTGAGCGCGCCGAATGAGCATGGCCTGTGTGCCTTCGGCGAGGAGGGTGAGCGGCTGTGGATCGGCGCACCGACGCATCCGACCGACGAGCGCCCGCTGCGCCTGCGCATCCTTGCCCGCGACGTGAGCCTTGCACTTGATGATCCGAGTCGCATCAGCATCCTCAACCACCTGGCGGTCACCGTCGAGCGCATCGACCCGCCCAAGGATGGGCGCGTCACCGTGGCCACGCGCACCACGGGAGGCCAGTTGCTGCTGGCCGAAATCACGCCCTGGTCGCTGACGCGTCTGGAGCTGGAGCCGGGGCGGATTATCTATGCCCTGATTAAGTCTGTGGCATTGATGGAATGAAGAGTGCGCAAGGTGCAGACCCTGCGATAGCGACCCAGCGGAATGCCACGGGCTTGGTTGCTGGCGGCTTGATCGGCTCGCTCGGTGGCCTGATTGGCTTGGGTGGCGCGGAATTTCGCCTGCCCGTGCTTAAGGGCGTGTTTCGATTGGCCACGCTGGAAGCCGTCATTTTCAACAAGGCGATGAGTCTGTTGGTGGTGGCCGCTGCCTTGCTGGCGCGCTCTGGGAGTATTTCCTGGGGCGAGTTGTTCACGCATCTGCCGATCGTGTTGAACCTGTTGGCGGGCAGTCTGATCGGCGCATGGCTGGCGGCGGGCAAGGCGATTCATTTGCCGGAAAAGCTGCTCAACACCTTGATTATGCTGCTGTTGGTGGGCTTGGCCTTGCTGTTGATCGCCGAGCAGGTTTTCCATCTCGTGCCCAGCGGTGAGGCTTGGTTTGCCAGTCCGTTGGCGCAGGGGATTGCAGGGGTTGTGGCCGGGTTTTTTATCGGCGTGGTGGCGGCCTTGCTGGGTGTGGCGGGCGGCGAGTTGCTGATTCCAACCATCGTGTTGCTGTGGGGCGTGGACATTAAATTGGCTGGCAGCCTGAGCCTTGCGGTGAGCTTGCCGACCATGATCGTCGGTTTTATACGCTACCGCGAAGCAGCGGCATTTGAGGTGCTCAAGCGCGAGCGCACACTGTTCGTGTTTATGGCGGCAGGCTCAGTGCTCGGTGCCATCCTCGGCGGCATGTTGCTCGGCAGCGTGCCGACGGATTGGCTGGTGATCGGGCTGGCGGTGATTTTGTTGATTTCAGCCGTCAAAGTCTTCAAATACTAGTTGCGGATGTTATGTCATGATTTATTTCACCCAAGCCGAGCTTGATCGTTTTATTGAAGAAGATGTGCCGTATCACGATGAAACTACGCACGCGCTGGGCATTGATGCTCAGCCTGCGAGCATGAGTTTTTCCGCCAAGGATGAGGGCTTTGTGCTCTGTGGCAGCGAGGAAGCGGCGCGTATGGCGCAAAGTCTGGGAGCCTTGGTCACATTGTCGAGTCCGAGTGGACGCTGGATTGCGCCGGGCGAGGTGTTTTTGTGCCTGGAAGGCACGGCGGCTTGTCTGCACAAGGTATGGCGAGCCGCGTTGATTGTGATGGAAACGGCCAGCGGGGTGGCGACGCGCACGCGTGCCATGCTGGACGCAGCCCAGTCGGTCAATCCGAGCATCCGTGTCGCCACCACGCGCAAAGCGCCACCGGGGCTACGCAAGCTGATGTTCAAAGCGGTGTTGGCGGGCGGTGGTACGGTGCATCGTGCCGGTTTGTCGGAGACCGTGTTGATTTTCGCCCATCATCGGGCGTTTTTGGGGGATGAGCCTTTGGCGCAAACGTGCAAGCGTTTGCGCGAGGCCAGCCCGGAAAAGAAAATCATGATCGAGGCGGATTCGCTGGATGAGGCCTTGGCGTATGCCTACTCGGGCGCGGACGTGATCCAGCTGGAAAAAATGCCCTTGGAAAAGCTTCAGGAGGCGGTCGTCGCGTTGCGGGCGAGATTCCCGCGTTTGGTCATCAGCTCGACGGGCGGTGTGACGCTGAGCAATGCGGCAGCTCAGGCGGCAACGGGCGTGGACATGCTGGTGACGAGTCACCCGTACCATGCGCCGCCGGCAGATATTTGTGCGGTGATGCGGCCGATGATCTGATTCGCGCTTTATTATGGTGCGTAAATTTGTGTCATTGACTCAAAATAGTGCATAGCGGAGTGTGGCCGTGAGTGGTGGCCGGTATTTTTTGTCTGGCATATTTCATGCAGCGAGCTACGCACAGGTTGCAGCCTAGCCCCGCAAGGGTAAACTTCACTTCCGCGATGATTCCCGCCTTGTGGCTTTAAATTTATTTGGAGATTGGACGATGACCCCAGCAGATGTCGAAAAGATGATCAAAGAAAACGGTGTCAAGTTTGTTGACTTCCGCTTTACCGATACCCGTGGCAAGCAGCAGCATGTCACCTATCCCGCCAAGCGTGTGGATGAGGAAGCCTTTGAAAACGGCATTATGTTCGATGGTTCGTCTATCGCGGGTTGGAAGGGTATCAACGCCTCCGACATGATTCTGATGCCGGATGCTGCGACCGCGTTGATGGATCCGTTCTCCGAAGAGCCAACCCTGATTGTGGTGTGTGACGTGATCGAGCCGGACACCATGCAGGGCTATTCTCGTGATCCACGTTCGATTGCCAAGCGTGCTGAGGCCTATTTGCAGGGCACTGGTCTGGCTGATAAGGCTTTCTTTGGTCCGGAAAACGAGTTTTTCGTATTCGATGATATTCGCTGGAACACTGATATGTCCGGCTGCTTCGTCAAAATCGACTCTGCCGAAGCTGCATGGAACACCGGTAAGGAATATGCCGATGGCAATATGGGACACCGTCCCGGCGTGAAGGGTGGCTATTTCCCCGTGCCACCGGTCGATCAACTGCACGACATCCGTCAGGCCATGTGCTTGGTGCTGGAAGACATGGGCTTGACCGTCGAAGTGCATCACCACGAAGTGGCTACCGCCGGTCAGTGTGAAATCGGCGTGGGCTTTAACACCTTGGTGAAGAAGGCCGACGAAGTGCAAACGCTCAAGTATGTGATTCAGAACGTTGCCCACACCTACGGCAAGACCGCCACCTTTATGCCCAAGCCGATGATGGGTGATAACGGTTCGGGCATGCACGTGCATATGTCGATGGCCAAAGACGGCAAGAACACCTTCAACGGCGACCAATACGCAGGCTTGTCGGAAATGGCGCTGTACTACATCGGCGGCATCATCAAGCACAGCCACGCCTTGAATGCGTTCTGCAACCCATCCACCAACAGCTACAAGCGTCTGGTTCCGCACTTTGAAGCTCCAGTGAAGCTGGCTTATTCCGCCCGTAACCGCTCGGCTTCGATTCGCATTCCGTTCGTGTCCAGCCCCAAGGCGCGCCGCATTGAAGTGCGTTACCCAGACTCCATGGCCAACCCATACCTGGCTTTCTCAGCCTTGTTGATGGCGGGTCTGGACGGCATCAAGAACAAGATTCATCCGGGCGAAGCCGCCTCGAAGAACTTGTACGATCTGCCGCCAGAAGAAGAGAAGCTCATCCCTGAAGTGGCTTTCTCGCTGGATCAAGCACTGGAAGCGCTGAGCGCTGACCGCGCCTTCCTGACCGAAGGCGGCGTGTTTACCGACGACTTGATTGATGCCTACATTGAGCTCAAGCAAGGTGAAGTGCAGCGCGTGCGCATGGCACCGCATCCGGTTGAATTTGATATGTATTACAGCCTGTAATTACTAGAATTACGCCGTTGAATCTGCCCCGCCTCGTGCGGGGTTTTTTGTTTTGGTGGCGAGGGTCTACACTCGCCACGAAGTCATCAAAGGTGGATCCAATGCATACGATTAAAGCTGTTTTATTCGCGTCTGTGTTGCTGGGAATGAGTGCGGCAGGCTGGGCCAACGATACGGGCACGCAGGTGTTCCGCTCGGTGGATGCGCAGGGCAATGTGGTATTTACCGATACGCCGCGCCAAGGTGCAAAGCCGGTGGAGATTCAGGCACCTTCTTCGGTGACACCACTCGTGCCACCTCCTGCAGCCGCTGCCGCGCCGAGTGCGCCGCCCGTCGATTCGCAGGCGTTTGCAGGTTATCAAGCCTTGGTCATTACCCAGCCTGAAAATGGTGCGGGTTTAAACAATGGCACAGGTGATGTTGACGTGAGCGTGAGCTTGGTTCCGCCCTTGCGCACCGATTTGGGGCATGGCTTGACAGTTACGATGGACGGAAGCCCCGTGTTGCAGAACAGTGCGCGCATGAATGTGGCTTTGGCGGACGTGAGTCGCGGTGAACATGTTTTGGAGGCCTTTGTGGTGAGTGCTCAAGGTCAGGTCATGTTTCAATCGGCTCCCGTGCGCTTTAGTTTGCAACGCACCAGCCTGTTCCTGCCGGGGCGTGCCAACCAACAATCACCTTCGAATGTGCCGACACCGCGCGCTACGCCTTAAATTTTACCGGGTGATTCATTGTCACAATAAGCGCACAAATTGGGTGCAAGTTGGCCTGATCGTTGCTTTGAGCAAAGGCATGAAATCTTTGCCACTTGAACTCACCAATCTTCCTGCCCCCACTTTGCTTGAACATCTAAGTGTGGCGGTGTTGTGGCTGGATGAACATCTGGATGTGATCTACCTCAACCCGGCTGCCGAAGGTTTGCTGGGTACGAGTTTGCGCCAAGCGCATGGCGAACCCGTGCGCAGTCTTCTTGTGGGTGAGAGCATGCTGACAGAACAGATGCAGCTCTCGCTTGACAGCGGTCATCCATGCACCTTGCGTGAAATTTCGCTGCATGCCGCCGGGCGGGAGGTGGTGATTGATTGTGCGATCAGCCCGTTGCGTGACCCTGCATTAGGACGATGCTTGTTGGTGGAGATGATGGACATTGACCGGCATCTACGCATTGCGCGCGAGGAACATTTGCTGGCGCAGCAGCAGGCGACGCGTAGTCTGTTGCGGGGCTTGGCGCATGAAATCAAGAATCCGCTGGGCGGTTTGCGCGGCGCGGCGCAATTACTGGATGCAGAGCTAAGCAGTCCGGAACAGCGCGAATACACTGAGGTGATCCTGCGTGAAGCGGATCGTTTGCGTGATCTTGTTGATCGCATGATTGGCTCGCATGCGCTGCCCAAGAAGACCATGGTGAACATTCACGAGGTTCTGGAGCATGTCCGTCGTTTGGTGATTATGGACAGCAAGGCTAGCGCGCTGCGCTTGGTGACGCACTACGACCCCAGTATTCCCGAGCTGTACGCTGCTGCCGATTTATTGATTCAGGCGGTGTTGAATATTGTGCGTAACGCAGTGCAGGTGATGGAAGGCCAGGACGATGCGCAGATTGTTTTGCATACGCGGGTCATGCGTCAGTTCACGATTGGTAATGTCCGCCATCGCCTGGTAGCGCGCATTGATATCGAGGACAACGGCCCCGGCATACCGCAAGAGCTCCAGGACACCCTGTTTTTGCCCATGGTCAGCGGACGCAAAGGGGGTATCGGCCTGGGATTGTCGATCAGTCAGTCTTTAATCGCGCAGCATGGCGGCCTGATCGAATTTACCAGCCAGCCGGGCAAGACCGTGTTCACTCTCTTACTACCGTTAGCGACCTCGACGGAGATATCAGCATGAACTCAACGCACGATGTTTGGATTGTGGACGACGATGCCTCAATTCGTTGGGTGCTGGAAAAAGCCATGAGCAAGGCTGGGTTGACGACGCGCATGTTTGAGTCGGCGGATGCTGTGTTGAGTGGCCTGCGTAAGCAGCAGCCAGCGGCTCTGTTGAGCGATATTCGAATGCCAGGGATTGATGGCTTGGAGTTGTTGCGCGAGGTGCGCTCGCGTTACCCGCGTCTGCCGGTGGTGATTATGACTGCGCACTCCGACCTGGATAGCGCGGTGAATGCCTTCGAAGGCGGGGCATTTGATTATTTGGCCAAGCCGTTTGACACCAACGAGGCGGTGAGCCTGGTGCAGCGCGCGATTGATAGTGGTCGTGCGGTGGAGGAGCAAGACGCTGTGGCGCAGGAGGATGCGCCGAGCATTATTGGCCAGTCACCCGCCATGCAAGAGGTGTTTCGTGCCATTGGTCGCCTGGCGCGCTCCAGCATTACCGTGCTGATTACCGGCGAGTCGGGCACGGGTAAAGAGCGGGTGGCGCAAGCCCTGCATCAGCACAGCCCGCGCGCCAAAGGGGCGTTTATTGCGCTGAATACGGCGGCGATTCCGAAAGATTTATTGGAGTCCGAGTTGTTCGGCCACGAACGTGGTGCGTTTACCGGGGCGGCCGCGCAACGTCGCGGGCGCTTTGAGCAAGCCGATGGCGGCACGCTGTTTTTAGATGAAATCGGCGACATGCCGTTTGATTTGCAAACCCGCTTGTTGCGCGTGCTGCAAGAGGGGGAGTTTTACCGCGTGGGCGGGCATACGCCGGTCAAAGTGGATGTGCGCATTATCGCAGCCACGCATCAAGACCTTGCTCAGCGCGTGCGTGATGGCGTGTTCCGCGAAGATTTGATGCACCGCTTGAACGTGATTCGGCTGGAAATACCGCCGTTGCGCGAGCGGCGAGAGGATGTGTCACTTTTGCTCAACAGCTTCCTCAAGCGCGCGGCGCGAGAGCTGGAAAGCCCGGTCAAAACCTTGACGGCCGAGGCTTTGACCATCCTGGAAAGCTACGACTGGCCAGGGAATGTACGTCAGTTGGAAAACACCTGCCGTTGGCTGACCGTGATGGCGAGTGGACGCGAGATTATGCCCGGGGATTTGCCTCCGGAAGTGTTGCGTCCATTCATGCGCGATGTGTCGGCCAGCCGTAGCGAAGGCGCAGCGTTGGGGCAGGCGGCCTCGCTCAATGGCACGTCGCCTGAACAGGGCGCGGCAGATTGGCCGCAGTATTTACGCCGTTGGGCGGATATCCATCTGGTTAAAGCCGAGCTTCCCTTGCTGGATGAGGCCGTACCGATCTTCGAGCGGGTGATGATTGAAGCGGCGATGGCGCATACCCACGGCCTGAAGCAGGATGCTGCCATGGTGCTGGGCTGGGGGCGCAATACCTTGGCGCGCAAGATGAAAGAATTGGGCATGGAGGAGTATTGAAGCGGTCGCTGCAGCGTAGCGTGTTGGCTGGCTCATGCAATTAGCTGACATCCTTTATTCTCAGGGCTTTGGCACGCGGCGGTCGTGTGCTGGCCTGATTGAAACGGGTGCCGTTGAGGTTCTGGATGCGTCTGGCATCTGGCACGTTGCCGCGGCCGATGATTCCAGGGTGGGCGATTATCCTGCGGAAGGGCTGCACTTTCGTGTGCAGGGGCAGGAATGGGTGTGTCGCATGAAGGCTTACATCATGCTGCACAAACCCGCCGGCACCGAGTGTTCGCAAAAGCCTTCGGCGCACCCAAGCATCTTCAGTTTACTGCCCTCGCCATTGCGCTTGCGTCCCCACAAGGGCGGCGCGTTGGGCGTGCAGGCAGTAGGGCGTTTGGATCAGGACACCACGGGGCTGTTGCTGTTGAGCGACGACGGTTCGTTTATTCACCGCATGAGCTCGCCGAAAAAACATGTCGCCAAGGTCTATGAGGTGACGACCAAGCATCCGCTGGGCGAGGCGCAGGTGCAGCAGCTCTTGGCAGGCGTGGTGCTGGATGATGATCCCGCACCGGTCAAAGCTGCCGCAGCGGAATGTGTGTCCACGCATCACCTGCGTTTAACCTTGACCGAGGGCAAGTACCACCAGGTGAAGCGCATGTTGGCGGCCGTGAGTAATCGGGTTGAGAGCCTGCACCGCTCACAGATGGGTGGCTTGAAGTTGCCCGAGGATTTGTTGCCCGGCCAATGGCGGTATTTGAGTGAGCATGAGCTACTCCAGGTGCAAGCTCGTTAAGCTTTGATGCTGGCACCCAGGCAGTATGTATGCCCGTTCGCCCTGAGCCTGTCGAAGGGCTTGGTGCCGGGCTTCGACAGGCTCAGCCTGAACGGGATGTCATAGATAATTTGTGCTCGACCAATAGAATCAATGATTGGTACACAGTCTTGGTCGAGCGCTTTACGGGATGTACCATCCGCGCATCTTTTGCAATGTGATGCGAGGCTTGGGTTTATGCGTTATATCGGATTTGTTTTATGCGCTCTTGGCTTGGCCGGATGTTCTGCGCCCACGGCGGTGTCTGCGCCCGTGGCTGACTCGGCGACGCATGTCATGCTGACCCAACAATTGATCGTGCGTTTTGATGACCGTCGCAACGAGGCCGCAGCGCGTGCCTCACTGGACGCATTGGGTGCGTATGCCGGCTATGCTCTGGTCTATGTGCGCCCGATGTCGGGTGACGCGCATGTTCTGCGCCCGGCGCAAAAACTGGATCCTGCAGCGTTTGACGCCTTGTTGCTCAAGCTGCGTACGGCACCCGGTGTGACCTATGTTGAGCCAGATCGCGTGATGCGACCGAGCTGACAGAACACGGAAAAACGCGTTTCAGCCTTTCTGTTCGTACGCAATGCAATCCGTCTCGTAGACAGATTCTAAGCAGTAAGACGGAATTAGGACGGACAGAAGTTACATTCGATGGCACAACTCCAACAAAGGAAAAAGCAATGCAAAGATATTCTTTTGAGCGCTCGCTGATCGGCATGGCTGTTGTGACCGCGCTGGCGGGTGGTTCGGCACAAGCCGCTTCGGTTCAGTCATCGACGTTACTCAAGGCAGCACCCGGCAGCGTGACCCAGTTGATCGTGCAGCCCAAGCGTTTTGATCTGGCGCAGGCACAAAGTCTGGACGAGTCCAGCCTCGCCGGTTTCAGTCAGGCTGCGGGCGTTACCCTGACGCATGTGCGCGCTATGTCGGGTCAGGCGCAAATTTTACGCCTGCCTCATGCTATGAGCGCTGATGAGGCTCAGGCGTATGCGACCCGTCTGGTCGAGTCGGGTGTCGCCGCTTATGCAGAGCCTGACCGCTGGATGTACCCGATGCGTGCGCCGAATGACCCTCTTTACACCAGCAAGCAGTGGCACTACCACGCGCTGGTGACCGGCATGGCCTATGGCGCCAACAGCTACACTCTCAACCTGCCCGGCGCATGGGACATCACCACTGGGAGCTCCTCGGTCGTGGTGGCGGTGCTTGACAGTGGATTGCTGCCCCATGTCGACATTGACAGCAATATCCTGGATGGCGTCGGGCGCGTGAAGCCAGGGTATGACTTTATCTCCGTGGTTGAAACAGACCCTGATACGGGGGTGGTCTATCCTCCCAACGATGGTGATGGACGTGATCCTGACCCGACCGATCCCGGCGATTGGCAGGCGGCTGACGACCCCATGTGTGGCAACGGCGTGGATAAAAACAGTAGCTGGCATGGTACCCATGTTGCGGGCACGATTGGTGCACTGAGTAACAATGCGCTCGGTGTTTCCGGTGTCTCCTGGGAGGTCACGCTTCTGCCGGTACGTGTTCTGGGTAAGTGCGGTGGCCTGACCTCGGATATCATCGACGGTATGCGCTGGGCAGCGGGTCTCTCGGTGCCAGGTGCTCCTGCCAATGCCCATCCGGCGCGCGTACTCAATATGAGCCTGGGGGGGGCGGGTGCCTGCGAAACGGCGTATCAGAGCGCGATTGATGCCGTGCGTGCGCAGGGTGCGGTGGTTGTCGTGGCAGCAGGCAACGAGAACCAGAATGTTGCAAACAGCAGCCCGGCGAACTGTGCGCGGGTTGTTAGTGTGGCTGCCACGGATAGTCAGGGACAGCGCGCTTACTACAGCAATTACGGCAGCAAGGCGAACATTGCCGCGCCGGGTGGCGATGATTTGGTTGACGGCATGATTTATTCGACGGTCGATAGTGGTACGCGAGCGGCACTCAACGACAATGCCTACGATGCCAAGCAGGGTACCAGTATGGCGACACCGCATATCGCGGGACTGGCTGCCCTGATGTTTGCGCGCAGTCCTTGGCTCACCCCGGACAATGTGCTTACGACGCTGCAAAAAACCGCCACGCCATTCCCGGTGTATGCGGGTGCGACGGCCAAGGATACTTTCCTTACCGACCATGGTTATTGTGGTAGTACGCCTTGTGATTTCGATTGCACAACCAGCACGTGCGGCGCAGGCATTGCCAATGCGGAGGCGGCCATCGCCTCCCTGGACAAGTCAAAGCCCGATCCATTCACCTTTGTTGCCCAGACTAATGCCGCGCTGAGTACCGTGTTGACCTCGAACAGCATCACGGTCAGTGGCATCAACGTGGCGGCACCGGTGAGTATCGCCAATGGAGAGTACAGCCTGGGTTGCGCGGCCAACGGCTTCACCTCAAAAGCGGGCAGTGTCAATAACGGTCAGACGGTTTGCGTGCGCCATACCTCGGCCAGTGCGCCTGCGACGAAAACCGACACCACGCTGACCATCGGCGGTGTCGCGGGTGTGTTCTCCAGCACCACGGTGCCGCCTGATACCACGCCGGACGCCTTCGCCTTCGCACCGGTTTCTGATGTGTCTCCGGGGAGCGTGGTGACGTCAGCTGTCGTCAGTATTCGCGGCATTAACACCAAAGCGCCGGTGAGTATTGTCGACGGCCAATACAGCATCGGCTGCGCGGCCAATGGCTTTACCCATCTGCCCGGCAGCGTAAGCAATGGCCAGACCATTTGCGTGCGCCACACGGCGTCGCAGTCCAATGGCGCGAGTGTGACCAGCACCCTGAATGTCGGTGGCGTGAGCGCTGGCTTTACCAGCACCACGGCGACCGCACTGTCGGGCGGCGGTTCGATGGGGCTGTTGACGGCGGCATCACTGTTCGGCTTTGCTGCCTGGCGTCGTCGTCAGCGCGGGCGCCAAATGTCCTGAGAGATCCTGCCATGCGGTAGGTTCCGCAGTTAAAAATACAGGGGTGCGTTTGCGCCCCTTTTTCATGCGCGTCACACGGATGTCTTGTGTCGGGTGCTGAACCATGCCAGGCCGAGCGCCAGAATGCAGCCCAGCCCCGCGCCCCATTGGTGTGCGGCATGAATCACCGGTGCACCGATCAATTCAGCACTGCCGGTATTGAACTGGGTCTCGCCAATCAATTTGGCAATCAACGCAGCGGCGGCAACAAGACGCAAACGCGCACTCAAGTCATGTGCTAAAACGATGCCTGCGGCGAACAGGCCATGCAGCACGCCGGAGGCTCCGGCGTAATGGATAAGTTGCGGTTCGGTGAGCCATAACGCCAATGAAATGCCCAGCGCAATGACTATACTCAGCACCAGGGGGCGCGCCGAACTCAGCGTCTGGCCGAACACGCTTACAATGCCGAGCAGACCGAGCGAGTTCATAAGCAGATGCGTGGTGTTGATGTGTACAAAATGCCCGCTCAGCACGCGCCACACTTGCCCGTCGATGATGGCGGGGCGGGAGTAGTCCCACAGCATCGGGCCGCCGAGATATTGGGTGGAACCCCAGATCAGCAGCAGTAGCCAGGTGCCCCAGTAATGGGTTATTAAACGCGTCAAGACGTTGAGTTGTGCGGATTTTGCTAACATGCAGGTATGAAAATGAATTCCCAGAAAATTGCCATGCACGTCATGGCGGTCTACAGCGTGAAGGGCGGCGTGGGCAAAACCACCAGCGCCCTTAATCTTGCCATGCTTTCGGCCTTGCAGGGGCGGCGTACCTTGCTGTTTGATCTTGACCCGCAGGGCGCGGCAACCTGGATGCTTGATGGCGGTTTGCCCAAGGCGCATAAGGTCGACATGCGGCGCATGCTCAAAGGCAAGGATTTGGACGCGCGGCTTTTGGACACCAGCTACAAAAACCTGACGCTGTGGCCAAACGGCCCGGAGCATGCCGATCTGTCGCTGGAGCTGGCCGAGATGAAACATGCGACCGAGCGTTTGGCGCGTTTGCTGGAACATCTGGAAGGGCAGTTTGATGAGGTGGTGCTGGATTGCCCGCCGGGACTGGGCTTGGTGGCGGACAATATTTTTGAGGCCGCGCATGATGTCTTGGTGCCGCTCATCCCGGCGCCGCTGTCGTTGCGTGCTGCTTTGCAAGTGCGGGATGCGCTGGCGGCGCGCCCCAAGGCTCCGCGCATGAGCGCGTTTTTGAGCATGGTGGATCGCCGGCGTAGTCTGCATCGTCAGTTTGTCGAGGAGCATGGTGCAGAGCTGCCGGAATTGCTACCAGAGTGGATTCCCGCCAGCAGCGAGATCGAGCGCCAGACGGTGAGCCGCGTTCCTGTCACCTATGGGCAACCACGCTCCGAGGCCGCGCAGGCTTATTACCGTTTGTGGCGCGCCATTCATGTCCCCTTGGCGGATTAAAAACCAACACCTCAGCGTTTGAGTAACTCGGCATGATGCCTTTACATATTGTGATTCTCGCCGCAGGCCAGGGCACGCGTATGCGTTCCAGCCTTCCCAAAGTACTGCACCCGATTGCGGCTCGCCCTATGTTGCAGCATGTTTTGGATGCGGCTCTGGCTCTTTCGCCCGCGCAAGTGCATGTGGTGATTGGACACGGTGCCGATAGCGTGCGCGCACAACTTGCGGCGTATCCGGTCACTTGGGTGAACCAGGAGCAGCAGCTCGGCACCGGCCATGCGGTGCAGCAAGCCATGCCGGGGATACCCGACGCGGCGCGGGTACTGATTCTATATGGCGATGTGCCGCTGATTCGCTCGGCGACCTGCCAACAGTTGCTGGATGCTTTGCAACAGGCTGATCTTGCTCTACTTTCGGTGGAGTTGGCCGAGCCGCGCGGTTATGGGCGCATCTTGCGCACGACGGATGGGCAGGTGGTGGGCATTCGTGAAGACAAGGATTGCACTCCCGCGCAACGTCACATCCGCGAAGGCAATACCGGGCTGATGGCAGTGCGGGCGCACGGCTTGCGCGCGTGGCTGGGCAATCTTTCCGCCGATAATGCACAGGGCGAATACTACCTGACCGATGTGGTGGGCATGGCGGCTGAGTTTGGTCGGGTCGAGGCTGTGATCGCCAGCGATGAGCACGAAGTGGCTGGGGTGAATTCGCGCGCCCAACTGGCGGCGCTGGAGCGTGTATACCAGGCACATCAGGCACGGGTGCTGATGGATGAGGGCGTGAGTTTGGCCGACCCGGCGCGGCTGGATGTGCGTGGGCGCGTGGTGGCGGCGCGCGATGTGTTCATCGACGTGAACGTGGTACTGGAAGGCGAGGTGGTGCTCGCGCCGAATGTACGCATTGGCGCGGGTTGTGTGCTCAAGGACGTGGTACTGGGCGAGGGCGTGGAGATTCGCCCGCACAGTGTTCTGGAGGGGGCGACGATTGGCGCGGGCAGCATGATTGGCCCCTTTGCGCGCATCCGTCCGGGCACAGTGTTGGCCGCACACACGCATATCGGCAATTATGTCGAAGTCAAAGCCAGTCAGATTGGCGCGGGCAGCAAGGTCAATCATTTGAGCTACATCGGTGACAGCGAAATTGGTGCGGGCTGCAATATCGGTGCGGGCACGATTACCTGCAATTACGATGGTGCGAATAAGCACAAGACCTTGATCGGCGACGATGTGTTTGTGGGTTCGGATACGCAGTTGGTAGCACCGGTGTCGATTGGTTCCGGCGCGACGATTGGCGCAGGCAGCACGATTACCAAAGACGTGGAGCCGGGCGCATTGGCTCTGTCGCGCACGCCGCAAATTCAGCGCGCCGCGTGGAAAAGACCACGTAAAGGTGCTTAAACCGGGCAAAAAAGCGCATAGCCCGTAATGACATGGGCGCGGGATTTAGGTCTAAACTCGCCCGAGTAGATGCTGATTTATTCCATCCATGGAATAAATCAGCGTTTCCCTAATTCATTTTGAGGGGGCTTTGAGTGTGAATATCCCGCGTTGGTTGGCGTTATTGAGTTTTGGCTTATTGCCGTTTTCTGTCCCCGCGTTGGCCGATACTGATTTACTCGGTTTCAAACTGCGCACCCTGGCGGGTGACGAGGTGGTTGATCTGCGCCAGGCGTATGGCGGCAAGGTCGTGTTGATGGTTAATACTGCCAGTAAATGCGGCTTTACCGGGCAGTTTGAAGGTCTGGAAGCCTTGTATCGCAAGTACAAAGATCAGGGTTTGGTGGTGTTGGGCTTCCCCTCGAATGACTTCGCCAATCAGGATCCCGGTACGGAAAAAGAAATTCAGGCGTTCTGCCGCAATACCTACAGCGTCGAATTCCCCATGTTTGAAAAGCTGCATGTGCGCGGCAATGACGCCTATCCTTTGTTCAAGGCGCTGGCTGTGCATCCTGCAGGCGTGGCACCGAAGTGGAATTTTTACAAATACCTGCTAGATCGTGATGGTCGGCTGGTCGAAAGCTGGGGCAGCACTACCGCGCCAAGTGATAAACAGTTCGTCAAACGCATCGAACAGCTTCTGGCGCAGCCTGTGCCCACACCCCGGTCTGCGCCCCAACTTGCACCCTAACCCCCGAGGAGGTTGAGCCATGAGTAGCACGCTAGTCCCCGTAGAATTGAAGGAAGGCGCGAGCGCACAGGTGCGCCGCTTGATGCCGACGGCGCATCAAGGCGCGATTGACCCCTTTGTGTTTTTCGATCATTTCCAGGCTGCGCCGGGAGCGGGGTTTCCCGATCATCCGCATCGTGGCTTTGAAGCGCTGACCTTTCTCTTGTCCGGCGAGCTGCGTCACAGAGACAACATGGGGAACGATGCGGTGTTGCGCGCGGGTGAGGTGCAGGCCTTTAGTGCAGGCAGCGGCATGGTTCATTCCGAGCTTGCCGGTGCGGCACACGCTGTGGAGGGCTTGCAGCTGTGGATCAATCTGGCGCAGGCACACAAGAGTATGGCACCGGGATACCAGCTCCCAGTCGTGCCGCGCAGGATTGTGGCAGCGGGTTATGAAATGCAGTTGATGGTGGGCGCGGGGGCGCCGATCAAACTGCAAACCCCGTGCTGGGTTGCCTGGCTGGATCTTGCGCCCGGTGAGAGTTTTACCCCGGATACGCCGACGGACTGGCGCGGGTTTGCCTACGTGGTGCACGGCGCGCTGCACAGCGCTGATTTTGCGCACGCCATCGCGGGCGAGGGATTGAGTCTGAGCGGTGGCGAGGCTGTGAGCACGCCATGTGGTGCGCGGGTGTTGATTGCGCTCGGGCGGCCGCATGGCGAGCCGATTATCATGCGCGGCCCGTATGTGGATTGATTGCTGATGAATAACCCGCAAGATTTCTGGAATCAGCGTTTTGCTGAATCGAATCACGCTTATGGTGAAGTGCCGAATGCGTTTGTGCAGGCGCAAGTTGGCCGCTTGCCTGCGGGCGGGTGCGTGCTGTTGCCCGGCGACGGGCAGGGGCGCAATAGCGTGTGGTTGGCTCGGCAGGGCTTTGATGTAACCTGTGTGGATTGGAGCGAAGCCGGCCTGGCGAGTGCATTGGAGTTGGCGGCGCGTTACGCCGTGCAGATTGAGCCGGTTTGCGCGGATTTGACCACATGGTTGTGGCCGGAAACGGAATTTGATGCCGTGGTGGCGGTGCATCTGCACCTTCCACCCAACGCACGCCAGCAGGTGCATCACGCCATGCTGCGTGCGCTCAAGCCCGGTGGCGTATTGTTACTGGAAGCGTTTGATGTGGAGCAGATCCATTATTCAAGTGGCGGACCGAATCGGCTGGATATGCTGTATTCGGCTGAAATGCTGTCAGAAGACTTTGTCGATGCCGAAATTGCTTTGTTGGAGCGTGCGCAGGTGGTGCTGGATGAGGGGCTTTATCATCAGGGCGTCGCCGAGGTGGTGAGGATGGTGGCGGTGCGGTCGGTAACTTGAATGTTTTCGGCAACCCTCACCAAGAGCGCGGCTTATATCCCCCCCTTTTGATGCCGCCGTGGATTGGCCTGCGGAGGCCGGGTAAAAGCGCCATGGATGGCGCACTTAGCCCCTTTGCGACATGGATGTCGCGTTGGGGCGACCCGGCTGGAGCAGGTCAGTCCACGGCTTGCCCGCAGGGCGGCTTCATCGGGGTGCATTTCTTTGGTGACTTTCTTTGTGCAAGCAAAGAAAGTTACTCGCCCGTGACAAACATGCTTTGTGCGAAGCGGCACCCTGGAAACGGGCGAAACAATGCCACCGCCCTGGAACGGCTGGTGGGCTTTTTCGCCCGTCTTGACGTAGAGGCTTCGTTGCCAATAGCGTCGGCTACGGGCGAGTCACTTTTCTTGCTTGTGTGTACAGACCGGACACCTAGGTGACAGGTGTGCGAAGACATGGTTGACGCTTTCGGCATAGAACTGCCGAGATCAAGACCATGCCTTGGAATGTAAAAG
>NCGK01000016.1 GCA_002281735.1 Gammaproteobacteria bacterium 28-57-27 | reverse complement strand
TGCTACGCCCTGGCCGGACACGAATACGGCCTGTTTGTGGTGGACGTGTTCGAACTCAAGGACGGCAAGATCACCAACGTCTCCGGCCCACGCTACCAGGTACTCAACGCCAGCAAGGCGCAGATTCGCCTGGCGGCGCTGTATACCGAAACCTGGATTCGTACCTTTACCGCTGATTGCTTTGTGTGAGGCACTCTATGAAAAACTCTCTTTCTTTTGCGATCGGTCTTTTAAGCGCTGCCATGAGTGGTATGGCTCTTGCGGCGGAGGTTCCGGGCTCCTGCGCCGTCGAGTGGACACCGGCCGCCTTGTCCCAAGTCTTGAAAGACATGCCCAAAGCTGACACTCAGCGCGGCAAGGTGTTGCACAGCTCCATGTTTTGCGCGTCCTGTCATGGTGTGGCAGGCGAGTCACTCAGCACCAACTGGCCCTCACTGAACGGACAGCGTGCTGAATACACCTACAAAATGCTGTTGGACTATCAATCCGGCTTACGCTTTGAAGATGCCAAATCGTCCATGATGAAAGTTGAGGCGGAATTACTGACCAAGCAGGACATGGCGGATTTGGCCGCGTTTTACGCCGCGCAACCCTTGCCTGTTGCTGCGCATGTCGCGTCGGTCCCCACGGATAAGCTGATTCGTAAGGGTGATGTTGCCAGTCTGGTTACACCTTGCGCTTCATGCCATGGTCTACATGGGCAGGGCGGCATCAATGAAACCCCGGCCTTGGCGGGTTTGCCGCGTGAATACTTCATTCGCAGCATGGAGAACTTCAGCAATGGCTCGCGTCACAACGACGGCGTACAGGCCATGCGTGCGTTTGCCAAGCCGCTGACCCGTGAGCAGATTTCTGCCCTGGCGGATTATTACGCGCCCGTTGCGGACAAATAGCGGCACGGTCGTCTTCCCGCATACACTTCGTCCCAAGGCTCCGTAAGGAGCCTTTTTTGTTTGGGTTCGTTTTTTGTAGGCCATAAAAAACCCCGGCCACAAAGCCAGGGTCAAGGATGTGAATAGAACGCTGCGAGCTTGCCGTTAATTCCAGCCGTAGGCGTTTTGGCTGAGTACCTCATCAAAGCCCTTGAGTGCACCGGGTTTGACTTCAACCCAGTGCACTTTGCCTGGATCCTCGTCATTCACACCGGCTTTGTTGAGTGCCTGTAGCAGGGGGTCGCCAGCAGGATCAGCGGTGGTCAGATGTTTCGCCAGGGCATTGCGTTTTTCCGCACTGAGCTTGTTGCTGGCGGTCAATACATAACCAGGCAGCGGGGGGCTGACATAAACGATGCGCAGCTTGGCTTGGGTTGCTTGGTCAAATTTGTATTGGTAGACATTTGCGGGAAGCACGGCGGCATCGCATTCGCCACTAAGCAGTTTTTGTGGTTTGCCTGCCTGAGCGTCGTACATGCGCAGCTCGGGCTGCTGCATGGGGTTGGGGAATTGATTGAGAAATATCAGAGTGGACAGGTTGGGGGGGGACTGGACGCATACAGGGTGAGTAATGAGCTGCTCGGCGGAATGGATGGTGGTGTTGCTGGCCGGGACGACCACGAGATAGTTGAGGGTGGTTTTGGCTTCGGCGACTGGCGTGTGCAAGCCCTTGGCGACACGCCAGGCCGCCATGTGGGGGGCGTCGATGAGCAGGTCGTACTGCTCCTTGCGCAAGGCTTGGGCATAGCCTTGGCAACTGACTGGTGCGACATAATGCACGGGCTCACCTAGCTCCTTGCTGAGCAGCTTGGCCAATGCAGTATAGTTTTTGTTGAGTTCGGTGCGATCGACGATGGAGGGTGATCCGGAAAGGCTAAGGTCGGCGTGAGCTGGCAGACAGATGGCGAGAGCTAGGTACACATACAGGTTCTTGATTTTCATAACTCGGTGCGCTCCTTAATGGGTGAACAGGTTTTAAGGAAGCTCTAAAAAATTCGGAGCTTCCCAAAGGGCAAACAAATTATCGAAATACTTCATTCGGGCAGATAGCATTCTCAAGGGGCTATGTGACAACCCCATGTTTTTTATAGAAATGATATCGAGTGTTTTATCTGTGGTGTGCGGGCTGGTGGGTAAGAGCCTGTGCTAGGCTTATCACCCGCTGGGTGTGTTTTGTATTTCTTATAGGACTTACGCAAAAGCGCCCCAGCGGCGTTCAAGCGCCTCGCCGTACTCGGTGTACTGTCTTCGGCGCTTTGCCTTGCGGGAACACTTTTGCGTAAGTCCTATCTTAAAAAGAGGGAGAGGCTGAAATTGCTGCAGTTGATGTTGAGTCAGTCCTTGATGGACGCAGGGCGATTTTTCTTTTCACGCGGCTGGGTTCCTGCCACTAGCAGTAATTTTTCTGCGCGCCTGGACGAGGAGCGCGCGCTGTTGACGGTGTCCGGACGGCATAAGGGCAAGTTGACGGAGGAGGATTTCCTGCGCGTGGCGATTGATAGCGGCTTTTCGTTAGAGGCGGGTAAGCGTCAGTCCGCCGAGACGTTGCTGCACACGCAGATTTATGTGCGCGAACCGGAAGTGGGCTGCGTGCTGCATACCCATTCGATGCCCGCGACCGTGTTGTCGCGCCTGACTGAAGGCGTGCTGTTGCTGGAAGGCTATGAGCTGGCCAAGGCATTTCCTGGTGTGGAAAGTCACGAAGCCAGCTTGAGCATTCCGGTGTTTGCCAACGATCAGGATATTCCGCGCTTGGCGGCGGCGGTGGAGGCGTGGATCAATCGGCATGGCCTGCCGGTGGGCTATTTGATTGAAGGGCACGGGCTGTACACCTGGGGCGCGACGGTGGACGATGCGGTGCGCCATGTCGAGGCGCTGGAGTTTATGCTGGAATGTGAATTGTGGTTGCGGAGGGTAGGCTGATGTCAGAGCTACGCATTTTTGATGTGCTTCATCCAAATAACGGGACGCAGACTGTTCTCGATCATGCGGCGATTGCAGGTGAGCTTGCGTCGATTGGGGTGCGCTTTGAGCGTTGGCAGGCGAATGTGCCTTTGGCTGAGGACGCCGATCAAGACGCGGTGTTGGCGGCCTACGCCGAGGATGTCGCGCGCTTGAATGCCGAGTACGGTTTTAAGTCGGTGGATGTGGTGAGTCTGCGTGCCGATCATCCACAAACAGAGGCGATGCGCGCCAAGTTTTTAAGTGAACACACGCATGATGATTTTGAGGTGCGTTTTTTTGTCGATGGGCAAGGGATGTTTTATCTGCATGTCGCGGACAAGGTGTATGCCGTGCTGTGTACCCAGGGTGATTTGATTTCAGTGCCCTCCGGTGTGACCCATTGGTTTGATATGGGTGAGCAGCCAAACTTTAAGTGCATCCGCTTTTTTACGGTGCCGGAAGGCTGGGTGGGGCATTTCACCGGGAGCGGAGTGGATAAATCCATTCCAAGCCTGGATGAGCTGGTTTAGTGTTTTTTTGCCACAGAGGTCACAGAGCACACAGAGGGATGCAAATCAGAACGCTCCTCGTCGGAATGTGGGAACGATAAATGTCACAGCTTTATTCTCGGTGTCCTCTGTGATCTCTGTGGCTAAATTAAGGATTGAGTGATGATTAAAGCCATTGTGACTGACATTGAGGGTACGACCTCCAGTATCGACTTTGTGCATCAGGTGCTTTTCCCCTATGCGCGTGAGCATTTGGCGGATTTTGTGCGCACGAATCTGGACAACCCGGAGGTGCAGGAGCAGCTTGCGGCGATTGAACGCGAGCTGGGCGAGGCTCATCTTTCGCTCGATGAAGCGCTGGCGCATTTGATGGAGTGGATGGACGAAGACCGTAAGGTGACCGCGCTTAAAGTGTTGCAAGGCATGGTGTGGGAGCAGGGGTATCGTCAGGGTGATTTTAACGGGCATGTCTATCAGGACGCGGTGGACGGCCTGCGCCGCTGGCATGAACAAGGTTTGCGCCTGTATGTGTATTCATCCGGCTCGGTGCAGGCGCAAAAGTTGTTGTTTGCGCATTCGGATGCCGGAGATTTGACGGCGCTGTTTTCCGGCTACTTCGATACCACCATCGGCGCGAAGCGGGAGGTGGCTGCGTATCGCTTAATTGTCGAGGCGCTAGAGCTGGCGCCGCATGAAGTCGTGTTTCTGTCCGACATTCCTGCCGAGTTGGTGGCGGCCAAGGCAGCAGGCATGCAGGCGATAGGCTTGGCGCGCTTTGCCCTGCCGATGTCGATGGACGCGGCAGCGTTTGAGTGGTGCCGGAATTTTGCGGATGTGGATAAGCTTTTGCAGCAGGACGCTCTTTAACGCATCAATCAAGCCGATTGCGCATGTGATCGGCCACGCTCCATAGCGATTGATACAGCTCCTCGCGGAACAGCGGGTCTTCGACCGTTTGGTCGAGGGCATGGCGCATACAGTGCATCCACTGGTCGCGCATGTTGCTATCCACGGCGATTTGCATGTGGCGCATACGCAGGCGCGGGTGGCCGTGGCGCTCCATAAATAATTGCGGGCCGCCCAGCCAGCCGGAGAGGAATTCGCTCAGCTTCTGCTCGGCATCGTCCAGGTTGCGGTGGATGGATAGCAGCTCGCGAGCACTGGGCAATTCGCACATGAGTTGGTAAAAGCGCGCCGTCAAGCGGTGTATACCGGCTTCGCCGCCGATTTTTGTGTAGGCTGTGATTTGGGGGATAACCTGATTCATGGCTTCAATGCCTCATTGATTTAATTTATGAAATATCATTTTAGCTTGTAATCCGTATAATCGCGCACCAACTTACCCCTCCACAGCCTTTTTTAGCTTCTTGAGACTTTCTTGTGATTAAAAATCTACGCAATATCGCCATCATCGCGCACGTTGACCATGGCAAAACCACCCTTGTTGACCAACTGTTGCGCCAATCGGGCACATTCGGTGAGCGCGAGCAGCTTGGCGAGCGCATCATGGACTCCAACGACATTGAAAAAGAGCGCGGCATTACCATTCTGGCCAAGAACACAGCGATTCGCTGGACCAGCCCGGAAGGTGAGGAATACCGCATCAATATCGTGGACACCCCTGGACACGCCGACTTCGGTGGCGAAGTTGAGCGCGTATTGTCGATGGTGGACTCGGTATTGTTGTTGGTGGATGCCGTCGGTGGCCCGATGCCGCAAACCCGCTTCGTTACCCAAAAAGCCTTCCAGCATGGCCTGAAGCCGATTGTGGTCATCAACAAGATTGACCGTCCTAGCTCGCGTCCGGATTGGGTTGTGGATCAAGTGTTTGATTTGTTCGCTAACCTTGGCGCCACTGAGGAGCAACTCGATTTCCCGGTCGTGTACGCCTCTGCGCTGACCGGCTATGCAAGTCTTGACAAGAATGCACGCGAAGGCGACATGACACCGTTGTTCGAGGCGATCATCAAGCATGTCGCGGCTCCGGATGTCGATCCCGAAGGCCCTTTCCAGCTTCAGGTTTCCAGTCTGGATTACAACCCATTCATGGGTGTGATTGGGGTCGGTAAAATTTCGCGCGGAAAAATTACCTCCAATACGCAAGTTAAGGTCATTGATCGTGAAGGCAATATTCGTTCAGGCCGTATGTTGAAGCTGATGGGCTTCCACGGTCTTGATCGGATTGAAGTGCAAGAAGCGCAAGCTGGCGACATTATCGCGTTCTCTGGTCTTGATCCCTTGTACATCTCGGACACCATTTGCGATCCGGATAATGTCGAGATGCTGCCGCCGCTGAGCGTTGACGAACCCACCGTCAGCATGGTGTTCCAAGTGAATACTTCACCGTTCGCGGGCAAGGAAGGCAAGTACGTCACCAGCCGTCAGATTCGTGATCGCTTGACCAAGGAACTGGTGCATAACGTGGCACTGCGCGTTGAAGATATGGAAGGTTCGGATAAATTCCGCGTTTCTGGTCGTGGTGAGTTGCATCTTTCGGTGTTGATCGAAAACATGCGCCGCGAAGGTTTCGAGATGGGTGTGGGTCGTCCCGAAGTTATCATTCATGAAGTGAATGGTGTGAAGCAGGAGCCATACGAGCAGTTGGTGGTGGACATTGAAGAGCAGCATCAAGGCACCATCATGGAAAAGCTCGGTATCCGTCGCGGTGATCTGAAAAACATGGAGCCGGATGGCAAGGGTCGTGTGCGTTTGGAGTACATTATTCCTTCGCGCGGTTTGATCGGTTTCCGTACCGAATTTTTGACCTCGACGCAAGGCACCGGCTTGATGTTCTCTGTATTCGATCATTATGGTGAATATCGTCCCGGTACCATTGGTCAACGTGTCAACGGTGTGTTGATCGCCAACGAAACTGGTAAAGCATTGGGCTTTGCGATTTTCAGCCTGCAAGAGCGTGGCCGTATGTTTATCGGTCATGCTGAAGAAATCTACGAGGGTCAAGTCATTGGTATTCACTCGCGTGATAACGACTTGACGGTGAACGCGCTTAAGGGCAAAAAATTGACCAACATGCGTGCTTCAGGTACGGATGAGGCCATCACTCTGGTTCCGCCGATTCGCTACACCTTGGAGCAATCGTTGGAATTCATTGATGATGACGAGCTGGTCGAAGTGACACCCGTATCGGTGCGTATCCGTAAGAAGTATCTGACCGAGCAAGACCGCAAGCGTTTCGGACGTAGCTCAGCCAGCGAGTAATTTCGCGCCGCGTTGATGTTCCGTGTTGGAGCTTAATGAAGGAACCCGGCTTGTCCGGGTTTTTGTTTTTGGAGGAGTCACATGTTTGAAAATCTAACCCAGCGCTTATCCGGTTTGCTCGACAAAATGCGCGGCCAGGGTCGCCTCACGGATGAGAATATCCAGGACGCGATGCGTGAAGTGCGCATGGCGCTGCTGGAGGCGGATGTGGCGCTGCCTGTGGTGCGCGACTTTACCGCCAAGGTGAAAGAGCGTGCGATTGGGCAAGAGGTGTTAAGCAGCCTCACGCCGGGGCAGGCCTTCATCAAGATCGTGCACGACGAGTTGGTCGCGGTCATGGGCGAGGCCAATGAGGGTTTGAATCTGGCCGCCGTGCCGCCCGCCGTGGTGCTGATGGCCGGTTTGCAGGGTGCGGGCAAGACCACCACGGTCGGTAAGCTGGCGCGCCTGCTCAAGGAACAGAAGAAAAAAGTGCTGGTGGTGAGTTGCGACGTGTACCGTCCGGCAGCGATCAAACAGCTTGAAACCCTAGCCAAGCAGGTGGATGTAGGCTTCTTCCCATCGGAATCCGGGCAGGAGCCGGTGGCGATTGCGCAGGCTGCGCTGCATGAAGCGCGCATTCGTCACATGGACGTGCTGCTGGTGGATACCGCAGGACGCCTGCACATCGACGCAGCGATGATGGACGAGGTGCAGCGTATTCATGCAGCACTGAACCCGATTGAGACGCTGTTCGTGGTCGATAGCATGACCGGGCAGGATGCGGCGAATACCGCCAAGGCGTTTAACGATGCTCTGCCGCTGACCGGTGTGGTATTGACCAAGACCGATGGCGATGCGCGCGGTGGTGCAGCGCTCTCGGTGCGCCAGATTACCGGCAAGCCGATCAAGTTCCTCGGACGCGGCGAGAAACTGGCGGCACTGGAGGCCTTCCATCCTGAGCGCGTGGCTTCGCGTATTTTGGGGATGGGCGATGTGCTGTCGTTGGTTGAAGATGTCACCAACAAGCTCGACCAAGCCAAGGCACAGGCGTTGGTGGACAAGGTCAAGTCGGGCAAGTCGTTCAATATGGAAGACATGAAGTCGCAAATGGAACAGATGCTCAGCATGGGCGGCGTGGCCAGCTTGATGGAAAAGTTGCCCGGCGCGGGCAAAGTCCCGGAGCATGTCAAAGCTCAGGCCAATGATCGTGACGTGAAACGCATGATTGCGCTGATTCAGTCCATGACCCCGCAGGAACGTCGCCACCCTGAGTTGATCAAAGGCACGCGTAAGCGCCGTATTGCGGCAGGTGCAGGCTTGCAGGCGCAAGACCTGAATCGCCTGCTCAAGCAGCATGCCGACATGCGCGACATGATGAAAAAACTCTCCGGCGGCGGTATGAGCAAGCTGATACGCGGTATGAAAGGGCGTATGCCGGGGATGCCGTTTTAAGGCGGTAGGGGGTATTTGACGTGAATGCTAGAAAAAGCTTCCCTTTTTGCGTTATCCAGTTAAAATGCCGTGCTTTATTTTGATGGGCTGTGTAACGCGGCTTCATCCCTGACACTAAGGTTATAAACATAGTATGGTTTCCATTCGCCTAGCTCGTGGCGGCGCCAAGAAGCGTCCTTTCTATCACATCATCGTTACCGATAGCCGCAAGGCACGTGATAGCGGTGCTTCAGTGGAGCGTCTTGGTTATTTCAACCCGGTTGCCCGCGGTCAAGAAGTGCGCTTGCACATTGATGCGGAACGCATGAACGGTTGGTTGGCGAAGGGCGCGCAACCTAGTGGCCGCGTTGCGTCATTGTTGAAGGATTTTGCCAAGGATCAGGTTGCAACTGAGGTTGCAGCTTAATTTTCGTTCATTCCTCGGCCTCGCCCCATGACTATGGTAGTTGAGCGCATTGTGCTCGGTAAGGTTCTTGCCCCTTTTGGTCTTCAAGGCTGGGTCAAGGTGCATTCCGAGTCGCGTCCAATGACGGATATCGGCCGTTACCGCGTTTGGCAGCTCAAGCTGAAAGGCGCGTGGGTTGATGTGCGGGTGAAGTCATTCAAGACCCAAGGTAAAGGCTTAATTGCCAAGCTGGAGGGGGTGAATGATTGCAATCAGGCCGAAGCCCTTGCAGGGGCGGAGATTGCGGTGGCTTCCTCGCAGTTGCCTGCCTTGGCACAGGGTGAGTTTTACTGGCGCGACCTGATCGGAATGCAGGTGCTTACCACCGAAGGCGTGGCCTTGGGTACGGTCGATCACTTGATGGAAACCGGTGCCAACGATGTGTTGGTCATTCAAGGCGAGCGTGAGCGTTTGGTGCCCTTTATCATGGATCAGTTTGTGCTGGCGGTTGATTTGGTGGAGCGTCGTATCACGGTCGATTGGGATCCTGATTTCGACTGATGCCGTGGTGAAGGAGGGTGTATGAAGATTGATGTCATCACCCTGTTTCCTGAGCTGGTGCAAGTGATTGCTGAATATGGCATTCCGCGTCGAGCCGTTGAAGCGGGCTTGTGTTCGTTGAGGGTGTGGAATCCACGGGATTTCACACATGATCGACACCGTACGGTGGATGATCGCCCTTTTGGTGGCGGGCCTGGGATGTTGATGAAGGTTGCGCCTTTGCGTGATGCCATCCAGGCCGCGCGAGTCGCGGCACCTGAGGGGCATCGGGTGATCGCGCTGACACCGCAAGGGCGGCGTGTTGACCAGATGGAAGTTAACCGTTTGGCACGCTTACCCGGCATGGTGCTGGTGTGTGGGCGCTACGAAGGCATGGATGAGCGGGTGTTGGAGACGGATGTGGATGAGGAGCTGTCGCTGGGCGATTTTGTGCTCAGTGGTGGTGAACCAGCGGCCATGGCTCTGATTGATGCAGTGATTCGGCAATTGCCGGGGGCGTTAGGGCATGAGCAGTCGGCGGTGCAGGATTCGTTTATGACAGGTCTCTTGGACTGTCCGCATTACACCCGCCCCGAGTGGGTGGAAGAACGTGGTGTTCCGGAAGTTTTACTTGGCGGGAACCACAAAGAGATCGAGCGTTGGCGCCTTCAACAGGCGTTAACGCGAACCTGGCGGCGGCGGCCTGAGCTGCTCGCCGTCAGGCGTATGACGGAAGCTGAACGTCGTTTGCTGGAGGCTGGACATGATGAGTGTGCAGCGGAAGCGGGCAAACGGACGGCAAACGACGAATCGAAGATGAGGACTTGAAATATGAACGTTTTAATTCAACAGCTTAACGCTGAGATGATTGAAGGTATTGACCGCCCAAATTTCGCCCCGGGTGACACCGTGGTGGTGAGCGTACGTGTGAAGGAAGGTGAGCGTGAGCGTCTGCAGGCGTTTGAAGGCGTGGTGATTGCCAAGCGTAATCGCGGAATCAACTCTGCGTTTACCGTGCGTAAAATCTCCCACGGTGAAGGCGTTGAACGCGTGTTCCCGCTGTATGGCCCGAACGTGGCGGCGATTGAAGTCAAGCGTCGCGGCGATGTACGTCGTGCCAAGCTGTACTATCTGCGCGGCCTGACCGGTAAGTCTGCACGTATCAAGGAAAAGCTTGCTCCGCGCGTCGCACGTTAATTGGTGCCGAATGTGAGTTGAGTATGAATAGACCCCGTCCAGGGGTCTTTTTTTTGGTGTTTTTTCGGGGGGGCGGATGATGGTCACTCAGTACGGCGCGTTTCATTCGCCTGTAGGCTCGCCTTTTGGCTGGATACGACTGACATGCAGCGACGGCGCGCTGGTCGCGCTGGATTTTGATGCGCCCCCTCCAAGCGATCAGAGCGATGTGTGCGCCCCTGGTATGCTGCAAGCCATGGCATGGCTTACGGCATACTTTACGGCAAAGGATGCGCCCGACATGCCTGACAACATGCGTGGGATGACGCCCAAGGGTACGGCGTTTCAGCAGCGCGTTTGGTCCGCGTTACGGGACGTTCCCTGGGGTCAATGTATTACTTATGCCGAGTTGGCGCGGCGCGTGGGCAGTGCGCCGCGTGCGGTGGGTGGGGCATTGCGGGCAAATCCCATCCCGATCCTCATTCCTTGTCATCGTGTGGTGGCGGCTGCGGGATTGGGTGGATATGCCGGAGCAGGCGAGCTTGGGCAGGCGCGTAAGTCTTGGTTATTGAGCCACGAAGGTGTGCAGCTAACTTGAAATATGGGAGTCAGCCCCAAGCTTGCTTGGGGTGGAAGCGTGACGCTTATCCAACCTGTAAATTCTGCCATTTCCCTCTAGGAGCTATGAATTATGCACAACCAAACAGAAACACTTGAATTCCAAACCGAGGTGCGCCAACTCCTGCACCTGATGATTCACTCGCTGTATTCCAATCCTGAAATTTTCCTGCGTGAGCTTGTATCCAATGCTTCGGATGCCTGCGACAAACTGCGTTATGAGGCGCTGGGTGACGCTGCACTGTACGAAAACGATGCGGAATTGCGCATTGAAGTGAGCGTGGATAAGGATGCGCGCACCTTAACCCTGCGTGATAACGGCGTGGGCATGAATCGCCAGGAAGTGATAGAAAACCTGGGCACCATCGCGCGTAGCGGCACCAAGCAATTTTTGGAAACCTTGTCGGGTGATAAAGCCAGGGATACGCAGCTGATCGGTCAGTTCGGTGTGGGCTTTTATTCGGCGTTTATTGTGGCTGACAAGGTGGATGTATTGACCCGCCGTGCTGGCTTGGGTGCTGAGCATGGCGTGCATTGGAGTTCGGAGGGAACAGGTGCCTACACCCTGGAAAATATCGAACGCGCACCACGTGGTACTGAAATCGTGCTGCATCTGAAAGCCGATCAGGATAAGTTCCTGGAGCCTTGGCAGTTGCGCAACATTATCAAGCGCTATTCCGAGCACATCACTTTCCCGATCATGATGGCCAAGGATAGCCCAGAGGGCGAGGTCGCTGAGGCGGGCATGGAGCGCGTCAACGAGGCGACGGCGTTGTGGGCACGCGCCAAGTCCGAGATCAAGGATGAAGAGTACAACGAGTTTTACCAGCAAGCCTTCCATGATTGGGAAGCGCCGTTGGCCTGGACGCATAATCGCGTCGAGGGACGTACTGAATACACCAACCTGATTTATATCCCCGCGCGTGCGCCGTTTGATTTGTGGGATCGGGATGCCAAGCATGGCATCAAGTTGTATGTACGCCGCGTGTTCATCATGGACGACGCGGAGCGCTTGCTGCCGCGTTATCTGCGTTTTGTACGTGGGGTGGTGGATTCGGCGGACTTGCCCCTGAACGTGTCACGCGAGATTTTGCAATCTTCCGAGGTGCTGAATCAGATTCGCCAGGGCTTGGCCAAGCGGGTTTTGAACCTGCTGGAGGAGTTGGCGATCGATAAGCCCGATGTTTACGCCAAGCTGTGGGGGCTGTACGCGCGGGTGATCAAGGAAGGTTTTGCCGAAGACACGGCCAATCGGGATGTTTTGGCGCGTCTATTGCGCTTTGCCTCGACCCATACAGAAAGCCACGGGCAGGATGTGTCGCTGGCGAATTATGTGGCGCGCATGCCGGAAGGACAGGACGCGATTTATGTGTTGACCGCAGAAAACGATCACGCAGCGCGCCACAGTCCGCATATCGAGGCCTTCAAGGCGCGTGGCTTCGAGGTATTGCTGCTGTCGGACGCAGTGGATGAGTGGATGCTGTCACACCTGCAAGAATTTGATGGCAAGTCGATCAAGAGTGTGGCGCGTGAAGACGCTTTGCCTGAAAGTGAAAAGCCGACCCCTGATGAAGCGCAAACCGATGTGCTGCAACGCATTGAAAAGGCGCTAGAAGGTAAGGTCAAAGCGGTGCGAGCTTCAACTCGACTGGTCGATTCGCCAGCCTGTGTGGTTTTGTCCGCACACGAGTTGCCGCAACACTTGCGCCGCCTGTACCGCGAAGCGGGGCAGCCCCTGCCAGAGTCCTTGCCTATCCTAGAGGTCAATCTGAGTCATGCTCTGGTGCAGCGAATTCAGGCCGAAAGCGATGCGGCGCGCGTGCAGGACTGGTCGGGTCTGTTGCTGGGCATGGCTTTGTTGGCAGAGGGTGCGCAATTGGATGATGGCGCGGCCTTTGTACAGCAGCTTAACCGTCTGTTCATCTAAGGCGGTTCATGCCATCATTCGCAACTTTCTAATGCACGCGCCGAGAGCCTTATTTTGATTCGCCAACGTACACTTAGAAACGTGATCCGCGCCAGTGGCGTGGGTCTGCACACCGGCGAGCGCGTGACGCTAACGTTACGTCCGGCAGAGCCGGATTCAGGCATTGTTTTCCACCGTCAGGATTTGGAAAACAAGCCCTCGATTCAGGGCTGCCCAATGAACGTGGGTGAAACGACCTTGTCCACCACCCTGGTGAAAGATGGGGTGAAAGTTTCGACCGTGGAGCACCTGATGTCGGCGCTGGCAGGCTTGGGCATTGATAATGCGCATGTCGAGCTGGATGGCCCGGAAACGCCGATTATGGACGGCAGTGCCAGCCCGTTTGTGTTTTTGATCCAGTCCGCCGGGGTGGAAGAACAGGACGCAGCCAAGCGTTTTATTCGCATTAAACGCACGGTTGAGGTGCGCGAAGGCGATAAATGGGCGCGTTTTGAGCCGCATGAGGGTTTTCGTCTGCGTATGACGATTGATTTCAACCACCCGGTATTGAATGACACTGCGCAAACAGCGGAAATTGATTTCTCCTCCACCTCGTTTGTGAAAGAAGTCAGCCGGGCGCGCACCTTTGGTTTTATGCGCGATCTGGAAGTCATGCGGGCACAAAACCTGGCTTTAGGTGGCAGTCTGGATAACGCGATCGTGGTGGGTGATGAGCACATCCTCAACGAAGACGGCTTGCGTTTAGGAGATGAGTTCGTCAAACACAAAATCCTGGACGCGATTGGCGATTTGTACCTTTTAGGGCATAGCCTGATTGGCTCGTTTAGCGGACACAAAACCGGTCATGCCTTGAACAATGCCTTGTTGCGCGCGTTGTTGAAAGATAAAGATGCGTGGGAAGAAGTGACGTTTGAGCATGATGCTGACCTGCCGATTGCCTACCATCAGCCTTTGGTCGGTTCGGCTTGAGTTTTAGCCATTGAGTTGATTGTGTAAAAAAGGAGTGTGGTGATGCACTCCTTTTTTATGGATGGTCTTAATTCTTCTGAGCAGTTGGCTTGAGGCGCATAGCATGCGCCAGTCCTTGCATCGCGGCCGACAAATCCGGGTCTTGGATGCTTTGGGCCGTGGAGGCTATCAGTTCGATCGTGTTGGGTGAAAGTGTGCGCTGCGTTGGTTTTGTGTTTGTGACAGTGGGCGTAGTTAGCGTGCGCCAAGCTACGCGTAGAGTGCTTGGTTCAGGTAAGAGCGCGTTAACCGTGGTCAGCAGTTGAGGCGCGCAAAAGCGCAAGGTGGTTACGAGGCTTTGCTGCTTGCACCCCAAAATCAATGTGCCACCGCGCAAGTTGATCAATGTCACATGCTCGGCAAGTTCAGCAGGTAAGCTGGCGCGTATGGCTTGCTGCAAGGCTTGATGCTGACGTATCTGTTTGAGTACCGCGCTAGGCAGCGTGGGGCGCTGAAGTGCCATGAAGTCCTCGCTTGGAGAATGAGGGGGTCATGAAGGTGAAGGCTTGCAGCCTACCAAAGCCAAGCCCGCTGGTCTAAGATGGCGGAGTTTTGCCGTGACTGATTCACGGTGTGTACCCCTCAAAAGCATAAAGAGTTCGAGATGATAGGTAAGTTGTTCAGCAAGGTCTTTGGCAGTCGTAACGATCGCACTTTACGCCGGTTACGCAAGCAGGTGGTGGCGATCAATGCGCTTGAACCCGCCATGCAGGCACTCTCGGCGGATGAATTGGCGGCCAAGACGGTGGAGTTCCGTACGCGCCTGGCCGAAGGCACGGCACTGGATGATCTGCTGGTTGAGGCCTTTGCAGTGTGCCGCGAGGCCAGCTCACGTGTGCTGGGGATGCGTCATTTCGATGTACAGCTACTGGGTGGCATGGTGCTGCACCAAGGCAAGATCAGCGAGATGCGTACCGGTGAGGGCAAAACCCTGGTGGCGACACTGGCGGCTTATCTGAATGCGCTGCCCGCTCAGGGCGTGCATGTGGTTACGGTCAACGACTATCTCGCGCGGCGCGATGCTGAATCCATGGGACGTTTGTATAGCGCACTCGGGTTGACCGTGGGTGTGGTGGTGCCCGGCATGGATAACGCCGCCAAGCGCGATGCTTATCACTGCGATATCACCTACGCCACCAACAACGAATTGGGCTTCGATTATCTGCGCGACAACATGGCTTTCAGCCTGGACGATCTCATGCAGCGTCCGCTGAATTTTGCCATCGTGGACGAGGTGGACTCCATTCTGATCGACGAAGCGCGCACGCCGCTGATTATTTCCGGCCCTGCGGCGGATAGCTCAGAGATGTATCACGCCATTAACGGCATGATTCCCGAGTTCAAGCGTCAGGCGCGTGAAGAACCCAAAGACGACCAAGAGCCGCTGACCGATGAAGAGCGCGGCGACTTCACCGTGGATGAAAAGCAAAAGCAGGTTTTTCTGACCGAGCAAGGCCACGAAAAGGCGGAAGATATGTTGCGCCAGATGGGTTTACTGCCGGAAGGCGAGAGCCTTTACGACGCGAAAAACATCATGCTGGTGCATCACGTCGGGGCAGCGCTGCGCGCCCATGCCATCTATCGCCGCAATGTCGAATACATTGTGCGCGATCAACAGGTGGTGATCGTGGATGAATTTACCGGACGCACCTTGACCGGACGCCGCTGGTCGGAAGGTTTGCACCAAGCGATTGAGGCCAAAGAAGGCGTGCCCGTGCAGCCAGAAAATCAGACGCTGGCTTCGATTACCTTCCAGAACTATTTCCGCATTTACAAAAAACTGGCCGGTATGACCGGTACGGCGGACACCGAAGCGCCGGAGTTTCACCAGATTTACACTTTGGAAGTTGTGATTGTTCCGACCAACAAGCCGGTCACGCGTATTGACCACGGCGATCTGGTGTATCTGACCGCCGAGGAAAAATTTGAGGCGATTCTGCGCGATGTGAGCGATTGCCAAGCACGCGGTCAGCCGGTGCTGGTGGGTACGGCTTCGATTGATGTCTCCGAGCTGTTGGCCGAGCGCTTCAAGAAAGCAGGCATCAAGCACAACGTTCTTAACGCCAAGCAGCACGAGCGCGAGGCCGAGATTATTGCCGATGCCGGTCGTCCGGGTGCGGTGACGATCGCCACCAACATGGCGGGTCGCGGCACCGACATCGTGCTGGGCGGCAATCTCGAAATGGAATTGCACGCCTTGGGGCATATCGATGCAGACACGGAAGCCCGTGTTCGCACGGCATGGCAGGAGCGTCACAACCAAGTGCTGGCGGCGGGTGGCCTGCATGTGATCGGTTCCGAACGTCATGAATCACGGCGTATCGACAACCAGTTACGCGGTCGTTCGGGGCGTCAGGGTGATGCCGGTTCGACGCGCTTTTATTTGTCGCTGGAAGACAATTTGATGCGTATTTTCGCCTCGGATCGCGTGTCGGGCATGATGAAACGCCTAGGTATGCAGCAAGGTGAGGCCATCGAGCATCCTTGGGTCAGCAAGGCGATTGAAAACGCGCAGCGCAAGGTGGAAGGGCACAACTTTGGTATTCGTAAAAACCTGCTCGAATACGATGATGTGGCCAATGACCAGCGCAAGGTGGTGTACGGTCAGCGCCATCAGTTGATGCAAAGCGAGGACATCAGCGAAGCGGTTCACGCCATGCGCGAAGATGTGGTTGCCGATGTGTTTGCGCGCTTCGTGCCTGCGGGCAGTCTGGATGAGCAATGGGATATCGCCGGCTTGACCCAGTACCTTGCCGATGAATTTGCCCTGGCGCTGCCGATTCAACAGTGGTTGGATGAGGACGCGGATTTGCACGAAGCCTCGTTGCTGGAGCGTATCCAGCAGGGCTTTGTGGATGATTATGCCAACAAGGAAGCTCTGGTCGGTGTCGACGGCATGCGCCGCTTTGAAAAGAGCGTGATGCTGCAAGTGCTCGATCATTTGTGGAAAGAGCATCTGGCGGCGATGGATTATTTGCGCCAAGGCATTGGTCTGCGTGGTTATGCGCAGAAAAACCCGACCCAGGAATACAAGCGTGAAGCATTTGAAATGTTCACCGCGATGCTGGACAAAATGCAGCATGACATCGTGCAAGTGCTGTGCCGTGTGCAGGTGCAACAACCCGAAGCCTTGGCTGCGTTTGAAGAAGCGCCTGAGTTGCCGCCCATGGAAATGCAGCATGAGTCGGCCTCGGTATGGGGTGACGACGAGGTGGTGGATGCGGCGTTTGATGCGCCAACGGCAGAGCCCGCGACCAAGGAACCGTTTGTACGCGAAGAGCCCAAACTTGGGCGCAATGACCCCTGCTGGTGCGGTTCGGGTAAAAAATACAAGCACTGCCACGGCAAGCTTTAATCTGCGTTGTAGCCCGTGCTGGTCAGATGAGCGTGGAGTGAAAACAGGTTTTTAGCCACAGAGAACACAGAGGGCACAGAGAAAAATCGTTGTCTGTGGGGTGACGCCGATTAGTCGTGGCTGGGCTAAATAGAGCTTTCCCTCTGTGTTCTCTGTGGCAAAAATGATTTATCAATATCGAATGAGGAGTCGCCCATCATGCCTGTCAATCTCACCGCCCCCGCACCCGGTAGCCTCAAGCCGATTCATGGCATCCAACTCGGCATTGCCGAAGCCGGTGTACGCAAGGCCAATCGCAAAGACTTGTTGGTCATGACCTTGCCGGAGGGTGCGCAGGTGGCGGGCGTATTCACACAAAACCGTTTTTGCGCCGCGCCGGTGACCTTGTGCCGTGAGTTTCTTGCATCAGGTGCGCCGATGCGTGCCCTGGTGGTGAATACCGGCAATGCCAATGCGGGTACGGGTGAGGATGGCTTGCAGCGCGCGCGTCAGGTGTGTGCCGCGCTGGCAGAGCATCTGCATTGCACACCTGAGCAGGTGCTGCCATTTTCCACCGGAGTGATTATGGAATCACTGCCGGTCGAGCGCATCGTGGCGGGCTTGCCTGCGGCCTTGGCTGATTTGAACGAAACCCATTGGGAAAAGGCCGCCGAAGCCATTATGACCACCGACATTGTGGCCAAGGGCTTGTCGCGTCAGGTTGAAATTGACGGCAAGACCGTGACTGTGACCGGCATTGCCAAAGGTTCGGGCATGATTCATCCGAATATGGCCACCATGCTGGGGTATGTGGCCACTGATGCGGCGGTGCCAGCGGCGTTGTTGCAGGCCATGCTCAAGGAAATCAGCAATGTGTCCTTCAACCGCGTTACCGTGGATGGCGACACCTCGACCAATGACAGTTTTGTGCTGATTGCAGCCGGTACCTGTGGAGTTTCGATTGATTCGGCACAGGCCGAGGGGTACGCGCCGCTGTACGCTGCCGTGCGCGAAGTGGCTATCTTTTTGGCGCAGGCCCTGGCGCGGGACGGCGAAGGCGCGACCAAGTTCGTCACCATTGAGGTGTCGGGCGGACGGGATGCTGAGGAGTGCTTGAAAGTTGGCAAGGCCATTGCGCATTCGCCGCTGATTAAAACCGCGCTGTTTGCTTCAGACCCCAATCTGGGGCGTTTGTTGGCGGCGATTGGCTATGCGGGCATTACCGATTTGGATGTAAATACCGTGCGCCTGTGGCTGGGGTCGGTGCTGGTAGCAGAACACGGCGGGCGCCATCCGGCCTATGTCGAGGCCGAAGCGGCGGCGATTATGCAAGAAGCGGAAATCACCATTCGTGTGGATCTGGGGCGTGGACATGCCACGGAAACTGTGTGGACCTGCGATTTTTCTTACGATTACGTCAAGATCAACGCCGAGTACCGTAGTTAAGCCCCCTCACTCTGGCTCTTCTCCCGCTTGCAGGAGAAGGGAAAGAACTAAGCGAGCATCTTATGCATCCGTCTCTTCATGTAGTCTGCGCGGTCATTGAATCGGCCAGTGGGGAGATTCTTCTCGCTCAGCGTTTGCCGCATCAGCATCTTGCGGGTTTGTGGGAGTTTCCCGGCGGCAAGTTGGAGGCGGGTGAGTCGGAGTTTGTGGCTTTGGCGCGCGAGTTGGATGAGGAGTTGGGCATTTGCTTGAGCGCCGCCGAGCATTGGATGGATATACGCCATCACTACGCCGATGCCACGCTCGGGCGCGAGGTGGTGCTGCATGTCTGGCGGGTGACTGCGTGGGATGGTGAGCCTGTTGGGCGTTTGGGGCAGCCTTTGCAGTGGGTGAACAAATCTGGCTTGCATGCGCTTGCGGTGCCTGAAGCCAACCGAGCCATTGTGAATGCACTGCTGTTGCCCGAACGTTGCTTGATTAGCGGGGATGCAGATTCCGCAGCGGATCACTTCATGCGTCTTGAGCGCGCTTTGGCGGCAGGACTACGTCTGGTGATCCTGCGTGGCGAGATGGCGCTTGGTCTGGTGGATGAGTCAGCGGCGCGGGTGCATGCCGTGGGTGGGCGTGTGCTGCTTAATACCACGCCGGAGCATTTTCAGGCGGTGGGTGCGGCGGCGGATGGTCTGCACCTGAATCGCCATGCCTTGATGGCGCAGGCCACACGTCCTGCCGGGATGCGCTGGCTGTCGGCCTCCTGCCATGATGCCGACGAGTTGGCGCAGGCTGAGCGTCTGGGGCTGGATTTTGTGGTGTTGTCCCCTGTACTGCCCACACAATCGCATCCAGGTGCGCCGACCTTGGGTTGGGCGCGCTTTGCCGAGTTGGCGCGCGATCATGCTTTGCCGGTGTATGCCTTGGGCGGTGTGGGCGATGGGGATGTCGCCACAGCACGGGCGCACGGTGCGCAAGGGGTGGCGGCGATTCGCGCCTGGTGGTGACGGGCACCTCGAAAAATCTACTGCGCAACTGAATCGCGTCCTCGCTCACCCCTTGCCTATCGACTTGATAGGTCTCGGGGATTCGCTGCGGGTCTCCTTGTGCTTCAGCCGCTCGTGGCGGTTTTTCGATGTGTCCTAATGTTTTATTTACGTTTGCGCGCTATGCTCTCTGGGCTTCGATAACTTCCGATGAGGTGATGGCGATGATAAAAGAACAGATGGATAACACACTGGAAACCTTGGCTCAGCAGCGGGATGAGTTGAAGCTCAAACTGCATTTGTTGGGCATGGAGGCGCGCGATGAATGGGAAGCCAATGAAAAAATTTGGCAACAAGTGCAGAGCACGGCCGAGGACATTCGCAATGGCGCGGGCGAAGTTCTGGATGACACTTGGGTGCGTTTCAATACCATGACTTTGGAGTTGAGCGAAAAATACGCCAAGCTTCAGCCCTTGCAGGATGAGATCAAGGCCAGTGTTGGACAGAAGCTGGATGCCGGCATGGAAGAGCTGCGCATGGTGCGCGATGAGCTGGCTTTGAAGGCGCATTTGCTCGGTATGGAAGCGCGCCAGCAGTGGGAAGAGACCGAGCCTTTGTGGGCGCGCTTGTCGTCCAAGCTGGAGATGGTCAAGCACGAGAGCGGTGAGGCTTTGGATAAGCTGGCCAGTGCGGCAGATGAACTGAAGAATGATTTGGCTGAGCGCTATCATCGCCTTAGAAAAGATAGTTGATGCAAAAGTCGAGTAGGTGGTGGCTGGCGAGCGTGCTGGTCGTCCTGCTATTGGGCGGTGTGTTGCTGCTGGATTTTTCCAGTTTGCGCGCGCCGCCCGCTGTTTTTTCGGGGGTGGTCGTGCATTTGTCGCCGTCCTCGTCGAATTGTCAGCCTGTGGTGAGTGCGCAAGCGCAGGCGGGGTGTACGCTGCAGAATGGCACGCGCGCCATAACACTGAAAATGGTGGGTGATGTGCGACCGCTACGTCCCTTTGAGTTGCGCTTGATCTTGCCAGAGACTGCACATGCTCAGGCGGTTGAGGCCAGCGTGGATTTCGTCATGGTGGGCATGGATATGGGCATCAATCGCTACACCTTGCTCAAACAGGCGGATGGCAATTTTGTCGGCAAGGTGATTTTGCCGGTGTGTAGCATTGGGCGTAGCGATTGGGTGGCAAAGCTGAGCGTGGTGGTGGGTCTGTCGGGCAGTGGGGCGCAGGAGATGTGGATGGCGGATGTGCCGTTTACGGCGGAGGCTTCAGTAGGCGGGCATGATTGAGGTTTGGCGGACTCGCCGCCGCGAGTGACAGGATTTCACTCCCCCTTGGCCGCGCCGTGACCGGCGTGGTCAGCGGAGGGTCAAACCGCATGGATGCGGTTTGAGGCCTGTCGGGGCAAGGATGCCCCGTTCAGGCCGACCCTTCGATGACCATGTCGGGCACGGGAACCCCGTAGGGGCGTGGTCTCGGGGGCGTGTTCTTTTGGTGACTTTTCTTGCACGAGCAAGAAAAGTCACTCGCCCGTAGCCACCTTGATTGGCAACGAAGTTTCTACGTCAAGACGGGCGAAAAAGCCCACCAGCCGTTCCGGGACGGTGGCATTGTTTCGCCCGTTTCCAGGGTGCGGCTTCGCACAAGGCATGTTTGATACGGGCGAGTAACTTTCTTTGCTTGCACAAAGAAAGTCACCAAAGAAATGCACCCCGATGATGCCGCCCTGCGGGCAAGCCGTGGGCTAACCTGCAAAAACCGGGTCGCCTCGACGCGACATCCATGTCGCGACGAGGCTAAATGCGCCATTCATGGCGCTTTTACCCAGCTTTTGCAGGTTAGCCCACGGCGGCATCACAAGGGGACGAGAATCCAAATCCGCGCCTTTGGCGCAAGAGTCCGCCAAACCTTCGTTTGACGTATAGCTTGTCAAGATGTGGAACGTAAAAGCACATACAGCGCACCCTGTCCGCCATCCTCTGGGCGTGCGCTACAAAAGGCCAGTACGCGCAAGCTTTGCGGTAGCCAGATCTGTAGCAGACGCTTGAGTTTGCTTTGCCCCTGCGGCGAGTTGTAGCCCTGCCCGTGAATGATGCGCGTACACACGGCTTCGCCGGGGTAGCGCCCGGATGAGGGTTGTTGCAATAGCCATGCGACGCGCTGGCGGGCTTCCTCAACGCGGCAACCATGTAAATCCAGTGTGGCTGCGATGCGGTGCTTGCCTTGGCGCAGACGGCGCATGGTTTGTGGGTTAATCGAAGGGTGTTGAAACTCGACCTTGGTATAGGCAAAGGGGTCGTCGTACCCCGGATTGTGCTCTGGGGTGAGTGGCGCGTAGGGGTCGTGGTCACTGAAATGCGGTGCGGAAGGCATATGTTGATCTGTGTGTGAACGCGGTCGCAGCCTAGGGGCTGGACGGCGCGGGTGGATGGGCGCTTGCGCTTTGGCTTGGATGCGCCGTACCTCACCGCGCGTTGCGCCGATGCTTTCATGAAATAGCTGGATGTCTTCGTCGTTCATGGAGGTTTTTTTGGCTTAATGCACGGATTCGGGTTGCTGCGTTTGGGGGGCTTAAGGCAAGATGCTTGGGGCTCATTTTTCCCTTTTCATTTAAGTGCATTCAATACCATGAATATCCTGATTTCCAATGATGATGGGGTCTATTCGCTGGGTATCCGAGCCTTGGCCGAGGCGATGCGCCCACTGGGGCGGGTGACCATCGTCGCACCCGACCGGGATCGTAGCGGGGCGAGCAACTCTCTGACTTTGGCGCGTCCTTTGCGTCCACGTTTGATCGAGCCGGACGTTTGGTCGGTGGATGGCACACCGACGGATTGTGTGCATTTGGCGCTCACTGGATTGCTGGATTTTAAGCCGGATATTGTAATTTCTGGCATCAATCATGGTGCGAACATGGGCGATGATGTGCTGTACTCCGGCACGGTGGCGGCGGCGACCGAGGGGCGTTCCTTGGGCTTGCCGGCGATTGCCTTGTCAATGGATGCGCATGAGCCGCAGCATCTGGCCACTGCCGGGCGTGCGGCGCAAATGTTGGTTCAGAGCATTGCCACGCATTCTTTGCCACCGGATACCTTGCTGAACGTGAATATTCCCGATCGCCCATGGGCAGAGATTCAAGGCTTGCGCGCCACACGTTTGGGTAAGCGTCACCCGTCGGCACCGATGGTACCCGGGCTGGACCCACGCGGTAAGCCGATTTACTGGGTCGGGCCCGCAGGGCCCGCAGCGGATGAAGGCGAGGGTACCGACTTTGCAGCTGTGCGTGATGTGTGGGTGTCGGTCACGCCGATCCATTTTGATATGACCCGTTATGAAGCGCTGGCGGGGCTTGCAGGGTGGTTGCCTGATGTCGCAGCGCGCTGAACCTGCTGCCGAATTGTCCTTGCGCGGCAGTGGCCTGACTTCGCCGCGCAGCCGCGAGCGCCTGATTGAGCGCTTGCAGATGATGGGGATTGTGAATAAGCGCGTGCTGGAAGCGATTCGCCACGTGCCGCGTCATCTGTTCGTGGACGAGGCATTTGCCGGACGAGCGTATGAAGATACGGCCTTGCCGATCGGTTTGGGGCAAACGATCTCGCAGCCCTACATGGTGGCGCGCATGAGTGAGGCGATTGTGCAGGATGGAACGCCGCAGCGTGTGTTGGAAATTGGCACCGGATCGGGCTATCAAACGGCGGTTTTGGCGCATTTATGTGGCCGGGTGTATAGCGTGGAGCGCATCGGCAGTCTGCTTGAACAGGCGCGTGAGCGCTTAAAACGCCTTGATATTCATAATGTTTCACTGCGGCATGCGGATGGTACGCAGGGCTGGTCGGCACATGCGCCGTACGATGCCATTGTGGTCACTGCCGCCCCGGATGATATTCCACCGCGTTTGTTGGAGCAGCTTGCCGAGGGTGGGCGCATGGTGATTCCGGTGGGAGCACAGGGAAGCGCGCAGCACTTGATGATGATACGGCGTGCGCAGGGTGTGTTGACGGAGCAGGTTTTGGAAGATGTGGCCTTCGTGCCTTTAATTCGTGGAGCCTTGGCATGAAGTTGTTTGGTGGGTTGTATGACAAGGTGATTGGCTGGAGTAAACATCCGCGTGCGCCGTGGTTTTTGGGCGGCTTGAGTTTTGCGGAGTCATCATTTTTTCCTATTCCGCCCGATGTATTACTTGCCCCGATGTGTATCGCGCGACCAGAAAAATGGTGGCGCTTGGCCTTATTAACCACCGCAATGTCTGTCATTGGCGGGTTATTTGGTTATTTTTTAGGCGCCGTTTTTTTTGATCTGCTAACCCCGTGGATCGCTAAAATGGGCTACGCCCCAGCGATGGAGAAAGCACGCGTTTGGTTTACTGAATGGGGCTTTTGGGCGGTATTTATCGCGGGCTTTTCACCTATTCCATATAAAGCTTTCACCATTACAGCGGGTGCCATGGGGATGCCTTTGATTCCCTTTGTGCTGGCTTCGGTATTTGGTCGCGGTGGGCGCTTTTTTCTCGTGGCATGGCTTATGGGGCGTTTTGGTGTGTCGTTTGAGGCACGCTTACGCCCGTTTATGGAATGGCTGGGGTGGGGCGTGGTGGCGGTGGTGGTCGTGGTTTATCTGGTGATGAGTCATTAAATGAAGGGCACCTCGAAAAACCTGCTGCGCAACTGGATCGCAGCGTCGCTTCCTCGCTCACCCCTTGCCTATCGACTTGATATGTCTCGGGGATTCGCTGCAGGGCTCCTTGCGCTGCAGCCGCTCGTGACGGTTTTTCGAGGTGCCCTGAAAACAAAGCTCGCACACCTCGTTATCGCGTCATTTTTGCTTTTGGCTGGATGTAGTTCCACGCCCACGCGCGATCTTCCAGCGAATGGTGTGCATGTGGTGCAAAAAGGCGAGTTCATTAGCCAGATTGCGCAAGACTATGGGTTGGAATGGGAAGAGCTGGCCAAAATTAATATGCTTAAGCCGCCCTATGTGCTGCATATCGGGCAGCGTTTACGTTTAACTCCGGGTGCAGTCAATCCATCCAGTGTCTCGAATCGTAGTCAGGATCGCGTGGACGATGCTGATCCAGGCGAGCCGATTGGCACGATTGCGTGGATATGGCCGACCGAAGGCCGCGTGGTCAGTACCTTTAAGGCCAAGGACGCGACGCGTAAAGGTATTGATATTGCGGGCGTTGTTGGGCAAAAAATACTGGCGACAGCAGACGGCGAGGTTGTGTACAGCGGTGCGGGTTTGGCTGGGTATGGCAAACTCATCATCATCAAGCATGATGCGCGTTTTTTAAGTGCCTATGCATATAACGAGAAACTTCTTGTCAGCGAAGGTCAGCGGGTTAAATCAGGTCAAGTGATTGCAAGCATGGGCTTGGAAATGGTTGACAAACCTCGACTACATTTTGAGATTCGTCTTGATGGGCAACCGATTGACCCTTTGCGCCAATTACCCCGTCGTAAAACACCATAATCAGAATTTAATAAAACGCTGATAAAACCTTCAAGCGCGACGCAGAGCTGTTTTATGATATGGACACACCGATAAATGCTTTGATATTTGTGTTTCGATGGTTACAGTTGCGTCATGATATGGCGTGGTTGAAATGTTGACGCGGGGGTGGTATGGCAGGCATCGATGATGTGGATGAAGTCGTGGACTTGAATGAAACGGCTGAGCGCGACGTGCTCGACGTTGATTTTGAGGCCGTCCGCGACAACGATGTACTTGGGGTTGAAGCTGAAGTTATTTTTGAGCGTAGCGAACGCGCCGATATTACTCGCTTGTATTTGCATGACGTGGAGTGTCATAAACTTCTTACCCCCGAAGATGAACAGCATTACGCGCGCTTAGCGTTACAGGGCGACGCGGTTGCGCGTGAGCGCATGATTGTGTGCAACCTGCGCTTGGTGGTGAAAATTGCGCGGCGTTATATGTACCGTGGGTTGGAGCTGGCGGATTTAATTGAGGAAGGCAATCTTGGATTACTGCGTGCCGTTGAGAAATTTGACCCCGAAAGGGGTTTTCGTTTTTCAACCTATGGCACGTGGTGGATACGCCAAACCATTGAGCGGGCTTTAATGAATCAAGGGCGCACGGTGCGCTTACCCATTCATATTGCGAAAGAATTGAACGCCTATAAACGTGCGGCACGCAAAATTTCCCAAGACCAGCACCATGAGGCGAGCGCAGGCGACATCGCCGAGGTGCTTGATCGTGAAGTCAGTGACGTGCAACGTCATATGCGCTACGGCGAACGCATTACCTCGATGAATACACCGCTGCATGATGATCCGGATCATTCCTTGCTGGAAATGATTCCCGACGAGAACAATATTGACCCGGCTGACTTATTGCAGGGTGAGTTGCTGCATGGGCGTGTGGATGTATGGCTGCAACAGCTGGATATAAAACAGCGTGAAGTGATTGAACGCCGCTTCGGTTTGCGTGGCTACGAACCGCATACATTGGAAGCGATTGGCGAGTTATTGGGAGTCACCCGTGAGCGAGTGCGCCAGATTCAGATTGATGCACTTGGCCGCTTGCGCCGCATGATGCTCCAAGAGGGGCAGACGGTGGATGTTTTGCTTGAAGAGTAGATTTTTGCGAGCACGTCAATGAAAAACGGGGTCATTTGACCCCGTTGTGCTATCCGCAATGTAAAGAATTACACCTTGACGATACGTCGATTCCCTTTACCGGGCAGGACTTTCAATGTTTTGTCCTTGATAACGGTGTAAGTCTTGGATTTGACTGTACTGACCATCGTCCACTCGGCGCTGGCGGCTTGCGGCGTGATGTCCAGCACCATATAGCCGCGCTGGTAGGTGTTGGCATACTTCAGGGTGGGAATGAGCTGTTGCACGCCAGCGGCGAATTCCAGTGGGTTTTGGCCGGGCAGGTATTCTTCCAGACCGGGGGAGGACACGCCGGGGGTCGCGAATTCCACGCCAATCGGGTTGCCACTGATATCGTCGAGGTTGCTGGCCCAGGCGTTGTGCGTGTCGCCGGAGATCACGATCAGGTTTTTGTCCATGGCCTTGACCATGCCGTAGACCGTTTGGCGCGGGGCTTCGTAGCCGTCCCAGGCATCCAGATTGTAGGGGATGGCGGGGGCTTGCATGATGGCCTGGCTTTTCGGGTCGGCAACAATCGCCAGTTGTTCAGCCGTCATGCCTGCGTTGAGGTAGTCGGCGGGCGTGGGCTTGGTGTTGCCAGCGGCGGCGAGTTGTTTGGTGATGGTTTGGTAAGTGATAAAGGCGGTAGCGATCACGCTGTATTGCGCAAAACTGACGCTTGGATTTTGCGGCGTGGGGGTGAGCAGGGGTGAGGGCAGGTACATTTTGCCCATCAGGATTTGCTGGCCAAGCACTTGCCAGGTGGCGGTGGAGGCGGCGAGTTGTCCTTGCAGCCACTGGGTTTGTGTCGCCCCCAACAGTTGGCGATTCGGATTGCCCATCGCTTGAGCAAAGGCAGTTGCGTCAAACGCGCCGGTGGTCGGATTGATAAAATCAGCGTAATCAAGTTGTAAGTCACGTCCGATCACGCGCGTGTCGAGCATGTGCAGGCTGAACAGGTTGCCGAAATCAAAGCTGCGGTAGATGCGCAGGGGGTTGCTGGCATCAGGCATACGGATGGGCAGCCATTCATAATAGGCCTGGATAGCGGCGCTGCGGCGTGTGGCAAACGTGCCTTCTTTGCTGGCATCATGGTTTTCGGCACCATCCTTGTAGGTGTCGTTGGCGATTTCGTGATCATCCCATACGCAGATGAAGGGCAGTTTGGCGTGCAGGGCTTGCAGATCGCCATCGCTGCGGTATTGCGCGTAGCGGGTACGGTAGTCGGCCAGGCTGAGCAGTTCATTGGCAGGCATGACAACGCGACCGAGTTTTTCCGCATCTCCCGAGGCGTAGCCGTCCTTGGCGTATTCGTAGATGTAGTCCCCCAGATGCACGATCGCGGCCAGGTCGCTGCGCTTGGCGGTTTCGGCGTATACGTTGAAGAAGCCAGCAGGGTAGTTGGCGCAGGAAAACACGCCCAGTTTGACCTGGCTGACGTTGCCGCTAGGCAGGGTGCGGGTGCGTCCGATGGGCGAGATGGTGTCGCCGTGTTTGAAACGGTAGAAATAGTTCGTGCCCGGCTTGAGGCCGGTGGCGTCCACCTTGACGGTGTAGTCTTTGCCGGCATCGGTGGTGGTGCTGCCGCTACTGATGATGTTGGAGAATGCTTCATCAAGGGCAATGACCCAGTAGATAGGGTGCGGTGTGAATATCACGCCTGTGTCGGGTTGTTGTTGCTCTGAAGCTGAAGCTGTTTGGGTGGGGGTCACTCGTGTCCACAAAATCACCCGGTCGCTCAGCGGGTCGCCGCTGGCTACACCGTGGTTGAAGCTGACGCTGACGCTTGGCTCGGCGGGAAGAACAGTAGACGCGGGCTGAACAGCCACATCATCGCCACCGCAACCGCTAAGGCTCAGACCGGTGGTGGCGACCGCCGTGCCAACGGCGACGTGTTGCAGGAAGTGACGGCGTGAATCATTAACATTCGACATGCTGTTTGCTCGGGGTTGTGGAAAACCTAGCGAGCTTAGATGGCGTGTCTTTCGCTTTAGTGACATTGGCGTGATGTGTCGTCATAAATCCAATGCAATTGGATTTACACAAAGTTGTATTACGGCGAGGGTGGATTCATGTCCTTTTTTGGACGAGTGTCGAGCAAGCTACTTTCGAGAGCGCTGAAAAAAGCCGCGTAAAACTCGCGTTCGCTAATGGTTTCATCGGTGGTTTTGACCATCGAGTCGGCGCTCTGGCCGATGGGTAGGGAGAGCGAGCCGAAAACGCTAACACCCACGCTGGCTGAGGTGGATGATTTTTTCATCTCATAAATGGTGCGTAGGCCGTTGGCATACACGCTGCTGCCGCCTTCGGGGTCGGCGAGGCAGGTCACGGTCATGTCCACCACGGCGGTGTGTTCGCTGTCCAGGCGGTAGGATTTTCGTCCTTTGAGTTTGTCGTTGACGATAGGCTCGGTGAGAAAACCGTCGCCAAGCAAGGCACGATTGGCCGCAGCGCAGGTGCTGGCGGCATCTTCGGCAAATTGCTTGTGGTAGGGGCTGACGGGCTTGATTGTTGCGGTGGCGCTTTTGCTACTCATTTGCGGCATGGCGCAGGCCGAAAGCCAGAATGCCGCGATAGGTACGAGTGCGCCAAGCGTCAGTGTGCGGCGAAAAAACATCAATTTGCTCATTCTAAACGCTTGTATTTCAATCGTTTGGGTTGGTCGGCATCGGTGCCGAGGCGCTTGTGACGGTCGGCTTCATAATCTTGGAAGTTGCCTTGGAAAAACACCACGCTGCCGTCATCTTCAAAAGCGAGGATGTGAGTGGCGATGCGGTCGAGGAACCAGCGGTCATGCGAGATCACCAGCACGTCACCGGGGAAATCGAGGATGGCTTGCTCCAAGGCACGCAGGGTTTCGACATCGAGATCGTTGGTTGGTTCGTCAAGCAACAATACGTTGCCGCCGGATTTGAGCAGTTTGGCGAGGTGCACGCGGTTGCGCTCGCCGCCCGACAAATCCTTGATGAACTTCTGTTGCGACTCGCCTTTGAAGTTAAAACGACCAAGGTAGGCGCGCGAAGGCATTTGGAAGTTGCCGACCTGGATGATGTCCAGCCCGTCGGAGACTTCCTGCCATACGGTATTTTTGTCGCTCAGCGTGTCGCGGCTTTGATCGACGCAGGCCAGCTGCACGGTTTCACCCAAGATAATGCTGCCGGAATCGGGTGTTTCGTCACCGGTCATCATGCGAAACAGGGTGGATTTACCCACGCCGTTCGGGCCGATAATGCCGACCACTGCGCCCTTGGGCACGCTAAACGACATACCCTGATACAGCACGCGCTCGCCAAAGCCCTTGCTCAGATTTTCGACTTCAATCACTTTGTCGCCCAAGCGTGGGCCGGGCGGAATGTACAACTCGTTGGTTTCAGAGCGTTTTTGGAATTCGACCGATTGCATTTCTTCGAAGCGCGCCAGACGCGCCTTGGATTTGGTTTGGCGGGCTTTGGCGCCTTGGCGTACCCACTCCAATTCCTGCGCCATAGCTTTGTGGCGGGCGGATTCAGTTTTTTCTTCCTGTGCCAAGCGCTTTTCTTTGGCTTCTAGCCACTGTGAGTAGTTGCCTTCAAACGGAATACCCTGACCTCGGTCAAGTTCCAGAATCCAGCCGGCGACATTGTCGAGGAAGTAGCGGTCATGCGTCACCGCAACCACGGTGCCAGAGAAATCTTGCAGGAAGCGCTCCAACCAAGCCACCGATTCAGCGTCCAGATGGTTGGTGGGTTCGTCCAGAATTAGCATATCCGGGTTGGAGAGCAGCAGACGGCACAGCGCCACCCGCCGTTTTTCACCCCCAGAAAGATGCTTCACATCGGCATCCCACGGTGGTAGGCGCAGCGCATCGGCGGCGATTTCCAGCTTGCGGTCGATATCCCAGCCGCCTGCAGCGTCGATTTTGTCTTGCAATTCGGCTTGTTCAGCCATGAGTTTTTCAAAGTCGGCATCCGGATCGGCGAAAGCATCGCTAATCGCATTATATCGTTCTAATACACTGGCAATTTCGCCCATGCCTTCCATTACATTGCCGCGCACATCCTTGTCGGGATTAAGTTGCGGTTCTTGCGGCAGGTAACCGATCTTGATGCCTGGCTGTGGGCGCGCCTCGCCGACGATGTCGGTGTCCACTCCAGCCATAATGCGCAGCAGGGTGGATTTACCGGAGCCGTTGTAGCCGAGTACGCCGATTTTTGCGCCGGGAAAAAAGTTGAGGTAAATGTCTTTGAGGATGAACTTTTTCGGCGGGACGATTTTGCCCACGCCGTTCATGGTGAAAATATATTGAGCCATAGGATTACTGCTTGCCGCTGCCGAACACGTAAAGATTGAGGTTGGAAACGTCTTCGCTGGCGCGACGGAACAGGTGATCCAGGCTGATGATGGCGTATTCGAGCAGGTTCACCGCAATGTAGGGGTGTTCGATGCGCAGACGTTTGTACATCGGACGGGTGAGCTTGAGCAGGCGGTCACGCGGGGTGGCGGCCTTGAGGCGCACCTGACGCGGCTTGCGGTCGAAGAAGCTCATTTCGCCCATCAGTTCGCCCTCGCGGATGCGGCCGACTTCGACTTCGCTGGCGGTGCTGCCGGTGACCAGAGCCACTTCACCCTCGACCACGAAGAACAGTGCTTCGCCAACTTCGCCAATGTCGGCAATGGTGTCGCCTTCCTTGTATTCCACCAGCTCGCAGTATTCGAGGAAGGTAGCGTATTCGCTGTGTTTCATGGTTTCGCTGCACCATTGGGCACGCAGTTGTTCAACCAGTCCGGGGTGATCTGTTACGGAAAGCATGGAAGGCTCCTTAAGGTCAATGCGCTCAATATGGGACAGTTTACAGGATGAACAAGGGCGGGGTAGCTGTTGGGCGGAGGGGTGTTGCAACAACTACACACGCCGCACTTCATCCAGTCCATTCAGTGCGAGCAGTTTGTCAATCAAGGGTTGCAAGTTGTCCAGGCTGGGTAGCTCAAGTTTCAGGCGCATGCGCACTTGTTCAGTGCGTTTGTCGCGGGTGCTGTCAATGGCATTGACGCGTGCTTTGAACATGGACAGCACATGGCTGATGTCGCTTAAAAACTCTGCGCGGTCTTCACCCAAAATCAACAACTCGGCGCGCACCGCCATGCCTTGCAGATAAGGCCACTCCACGTTGATGAGCCGATCCGCTTGAGTGCGGCGCAGGTTGGTGAGGTTGTGGCAGTCTGTCCGATGCAGGCGCAAACCCTGCCCACGGGTGATAAAACCGACGATGGCATCGCCCGGCATTGGGTTGCAGCATCGCGCGGGTTCGGCCTGCAAGCCTTCGAGGCTCAGGCTACGCGGGATGGCAGCGGTGGCAATGCGGCGCGGTAGCGTTTGTTCGTCACTCGGTGGTATCGCTTGCGCGAGGGTGGCGCGAGCGGCATCCAGAAATGCGGCATGTGAAAGCTGTCCTTCGCCGAGCGCTTCCCATGCCGTCGTTTCGCTTTTGAATTTAAGTTTGTGCAGCAGGAGTTCGCGCTGTTCGCGTGAAAGCCCAAGACGGCGCACGGTTTTGTCCCAATGTGCATGGCCTTCTTCGCGGGCGCTTTCACGTTCGCGTTGCTTGAACCAGGCGCGTACTTTGTCGCGCGCGCCTTTCGATACCAGATAGCCGCTTTTCGCATCCGCCCATTCGCGGTTCGGCGTGCCTTGTGACGCACGTAGCAGCTCCACGCGGTCGGTGTTTTTCAGCGGGGTGTTGAGCGGCACCAGGCGAGCGTTGACCTTGGCGCCCTTGCATTGATGCCCAAGCTCGGTGTGTAGACTGTAGGCCAGATCCAGCGGAGTTGCACCTTGCGGCAGCTCGATCACATGCCCTTTGGGGGTAAATACATAAATGCTGCGCGCATGCAGCGCTCCTCCTTCGCCTTCTTCGAGTGCAAGACGCAGGCGCTCCAAATCGTCTTCAAAGCGATCTCCCCGCGCTTTGCTGCCCTCCTTGTAACGCCAGTGTGCCGCCACACCGAGCTCGGCCTGATCGTGCATGGCGGCGGTGCGAATCTGCACTTCCAGCGTTTTGCCTTCCAACGCATGCACAGCGGTGTGTAACGATTGGTAGCCATTCGGCTTGGGGTGGGCAATGTAGTCGTCATACTCGCTGTGTATCGCTTGCCATAGGGTATGCACCACGCTCAGTGCTGCGTAACAGTCGTTAATGTTATCGACCTGCACCCGCAGGGCACGCACATCGAAAAGCTGCTCAAACGAGAGTTTTTTGCGGCGCATTTTTTCGAAAATGCTGTAGAGGTGCTTGGGACGGCCATACACCTTGGCGCGGATGCCCTCAAAGTTTAATGCGCGATCAAGTTGTTCGCGCACCTTGCGCATGTAGTCTTCGCGTTCGGCGCGCTTTTCATCCAGCAGACTGGCAATACGCTTGTAGGTTTCGGGTTCCAGATGGCGAAAGGCGAGGTCTTCCAACTCCCATTTGAGCTGCCCCAAGCCTAAGCGGTGCGCAAGCGGCGCGAAAATGTCCAGGGTTTCGCGGGCGACACTTTGGCGCAGTGCCGCGTTGTCAACCAAGGGCAGGGCGCGTAGGCGCTCCAGGCGATAGGCGAGCTTGATTAAAATCACGCGCACATCGCTCACCATGCTCAACAGCAGGCGACGGATGTTTTCGGCCTGCTGTGGGTTGCCCAAGGCGGCCTGGGTTTCTTCAAAGGTATTCAGCCGGTGCAATTCGGCCACCATGCGCGCAATTCTGTGGCCATAGGTTTTGGCCATCAGGCCTTCGTCAAAACTGGCGCGCAGGCGAGGGTCGCCCAGGGTGGCCGCCAAAAGCGTGTCAGGATCGGCCTTCATCTCGCACAGCAAAAGAGCTGCACGTGCACCACGCGGACGGGTGGGGTCGCCATCCCACACGGCGCTGGCTTGCTCACAGGCTGCGTGCAGCAGGGGATTTTCACCCGTTTGGGCAAGCAAATCGGCGCAGAGTGCGGCGGGGTGTTGATCGAGGGGATGTTGCATGGCTAAAGGATGGCACAATGCTCAGCTTCTGAACATTCAGCTCAAGGTTCCCAGTGATGAATTTGCCCTATGCCCACGGTGCGCCCGCTGTTCGCGGTGTGCTGCGTACTCAGCCTGAAGATTTTGTGGTCGATGAGATGCTGGGTTTTGTGCCGGATGGACGCGGCGAACACCAGTGGCTTGCCGTGCGCAAGCGTGGCGAAAATACCGCGTGGGTGGCTAAGCAGTTATCCCGTTTGGCCGGTTGCGCCGAGCGCGATGTGGGTTATTCGGGACTCAAAGATCGCCATGCGGTCACGACCCAATGGTTTAGCCTGCCCGCGCCACGCGGTGCGGTGAGCTGGGTGGCGCTGGGGCAGAAAACAGACGCAGAAATCGTGGTTATCACGCGTCATGGGCGTAAATTGCGTCGCGGCACGCATCGTGGCAATCGGTTTTTACTCACGGTGCGCGGGCTGGAAGGTGATTTGAGTGGATTGAATGCGCGTCTTGAACGCATGGCTCAGGCCGGAGTGCCCAACTGGTTTACCGAGCAGCGTTTTGGGCATGATGGCGGCAATCTCGATGCGGTGCGTGCATGGTTCGCGGGTGGTAAAGCGCCGCAGCGTGGGCAGCAGGGCATGTTGCTCTCCACCGCGCGCAGTGAGTTATTCAACGCCATCCTGGCGCGGCGCATTGACGACGGTACCTGGCTGCAACCCCTGCAAGGCGAGCCGCTGATGCTGGAGGGACGGCACAGTTTTTTTATCGCGCAAGAGGATGATGATGCCTTAGCGGGGCGTTTGGCGAGCGGTGACGTGCACACCAGCGCGGCGTTATGGGGCAAGGAAGGCACACAGGCGCAGGGCGCGTGTGCCGAGTTGGAACAGGCCGTGATTGCGGCGGACGCGATTTTGGCTGAGGGCTTGGTGCGCGAAGGTTTGGAAGCAGCACGCCGCCCGCTGCGAGTTATTCCACGCCATATGCACTGGCAGATTGATGAGGCCAAGCGTGTGCTGCGTGTGGGATTTGAATTGCCAGCGGGGAGTTATGCTACGGCGGTGATGCGGGAATTGATTGAAACCTCGGATTGAGTCTTGCATTGGCGGGAGTATTTATGCAAAAAGATGCTGGCTTGATATCTGCGATGGATGAACTCAGGACGCTTGAGCCGTTGATTTATGCGGCAAACAGTGGCGTGTCCAGGTCTGGTTTCGAAAACCTGCTGGCGCATGATTTTTGGGAGGTAGGGGCCTCGGGCAGGGTATATACAAGGGATTTTGTATTGAGCACGTTGGAGGAGCGACAAAAAAATCCAAGAGAAGAGGTTTGGAGCGCGTATGACTTCAGTGTGCGGAAAATAGAGGACAGCCATTATCTGCTGACTTACGCCCTACAACAGCCCACACGTCTTTCTCGTCGTGCAACGCTTTGGCAAATGACCATGGAGGGTTGGAAGATGCTCTATCACCAAGGAACTCCCGTGGTTTAGTTAGGACTTACGCAAAAGCGCCCCAGCGGCGTTCAAGCGCCTCGCCGTACTCGGTGTACTGTCTTCGGCGCTTTGTCTTGCTGGAACACTTTTGCGTAAGTCCTATTAGTGTCTGCGTACGCAGCCCATAAAAAAGGCGCGCCATCGTGTGATGGCGCGCCTTTTTGAGTGTTGGCGTTGTCTTACTTGGATAAACGCGCAATACCAATCGCTTTCATGATGTATTTCTCATAAATCGGCTCCGAGCTGCCGGATTTCATTTTGCGGATAAAATACTTCTCGAAGGCGATTTTGGCGAGGTGTACCCATTTGCCCTTGGCGAACCAGTTGACGTTACGCGGCGGGATTTGCGGCAGGGCGATGAAGGCCGCGCCACGGTCACCCATGTCGGCCAGGCAGATGGCCTGCCAGGTGCCCTCGTGGGTGGGCTCTTCGCCTTTGAGCTCTTGTTCGATGTTGTGAATAATCGCCGTGACCATGGATTCGATCATATAGCCGGTTTTGGGCGTGCCCACGGGAACAGGGCAGACTTCAACCGGAGGGATGGCGACGCAGACGCCAGCCGAGTAGATGCTGGGGTATTTCGGGTTGCGCTGCTTGCCGTCGATCAGCACGAAGCCACCCGGGTTGACCATGCCTTCAACTGCGGCTACAGCATCCACGCCACGGAAGGGTGGCAGCATCATGGAGTGGTTGAAAGGCAGTTCGTGGGTTTTGACGATGTTGCCTTGCATGTCGAGTTCTTCGACGAACATTTTGCCCGCTTCGACTTTGGTGGTGCGCGCGTTGCAAATCCATTTGATGTCGTGCATGCGCAGTTCGGATTCAAGCATGCCTTTGGAGTCACCCACGCCGCCGAGGCCGAGGTGGCCGATGTAGGGTTCGGCGGTGACGAAGGTGATCGGCACTTGGTCGCGGATTTTTTTCTTGCGTAGGGCAGAGTCAAGGATAAAGACATATTCGTAAGCCGGGCCGTAGCAGCTTGCGCCAGGGAACGCACCAACAATCACCGGACCTGGCGTTTCGCAGAGCTTTTGATAATCGGCATAGGCGAGTTCAGCATGATCGACGGTGCATACGGAGTGCGTGTGGCCGCCATGCGGGCCGGCACCGGGAATTGCTGCGAAGTTGAGCTTCGGGCCGGTGGTGATGATGAGGTAGTCGTAACTGAGGCTGTTGCCATTATCCAGATGCACGGTTTTGGCCGCAGGGTCGAGCTTGCTTACGCTGGCGTGAATGAAGTCAATGCCTTTGCGCTTGAGGTAGGGTTCAATCGGGAAGGTGATCTCGTCACGGGTGCGCCAGCCAACAGCCACCCAGGGGTTGGAGGGCGTGAACTGGAAATAATCGGTGGTGTTGATAACGGTGATTTGGTGGGTTTTACCCAGAAGTTCACGCGCTTCATATGCGGCGGGCATGCCGCCAACGCCTGCGCCCATAATAACGATGTGTGCCATGTCTATCCCTCTGCCGTTGATATTTTGATTCACGCACTGATGCGGAAAGCCTAGCGCGTGATGGAGTGTATAAAGCCCACAGACTCTAGCATGCAGCGGGTGAGCAAACTCATTGGACTGTCTTATGTCGCATGAGTGCGCTTTATGAAGAATTAAAGCCGCAGTAATTAACTCGGGAAAGGCCGCTGCGGGATGATCAGTACGCGTGCTTGGCCAGAAGGGCAAGAAACGCTTCTCGCGAAATGGGTTTGGCACCAAGGCTGAGTAGATGATTGGTCGAGAATTGGCAGTCGATCACTGCGGGCGTGGATCCCAAAGCACCTTGGCACAAGGCGACGAGGGCGGCTTTGGACGCATCAGAGACGCGGGTGAACATGGATTCGCCAAAAAATATGCGTCCTATTTTGACGCCATACAATCCGCCAGCAAGCGTGCCGTCCCGCCAGCTTTCGATACTGTGGGCATAACCCATGCTGTGTAGCCGTTGGTAGGCATACTGCATATCGTCGGTAATCCATGTGCCGGATTGATGTTCGCGCGGTGCGGCGCAGGCCGTCAGCACCGCTTGAAAATCGCGGTTGACGTGAATCTCGAAGGGATGATTTTTTAGCGTTTTGCGCAGACTGCGGTGGATGATGATTTCGTCGGGGAACAGCACGGTACGCGGGTCGGGCGACCACCACAGAATGGGATCGCCGGGCGAGAACCACGGAAAAATGCCATGTCGATAGGCATTGAGCAGGCGAACGGGCGACAGGTCACCCCCTATCGCGAGCAGTCCATTGGGCTCGCTGAGCGCCTCGCGTGGGTTGGGAAACTCGGTACGCTTAGGGTCGAGTTGATACAGCGGCACAACGGTCGCCTCGCCAGCGGGTCAGGCTTAATGTGGCAAATTAATCTGTGAGTCCTTGGCGCGCTTGCGAAAAAGCACGGCCATGTGACCAATGGCTTGCACCAGCTCCGCGCCACTTTGCGCGCAAATGGCGTCGATTGTATTGCGTTTGTCGTCGCGATCCATCCCGGGGATGCGGACTTTGATGAGTTCATGATGCGCAAGCGCAAGCTCAATCTCTGCCATCACAGCCTCGGTCAAACCATGTTGGCCAAGGAGAACGACCGGCTTGAGGTTGTGTGCGAGGCTGCGCAGGTGGCGCATTTGATTGGCTTTGAGTGGCATAGCGAGGTCAGTCCGTGAAAATATGCTGCTGAGTTTAGCACGCTGTCTGCGCTTAGTTGGTTTGAAGGCGTGACTTATGGCTGAGTGCATGCTGTGCCGCGCCAAATAGGGTCATCTGTACACCGAAAATCATGGCGGCGAACATCAGGTGCAGTGGCTGCAAAAAGGCCGGGAAACCAAGCAACGCCAGGCTGAGGCCGAACATCAATTCCACCACCACCAGTAGCATCATGCCGCGGGCGAGGTTTTGGCTGAGCGCGTTGTCCGCATGGCGCAGGATACTCATCCCTAGCCACAGGTTATAGGCCACGACCAGCATGGCTCCGAGAATGTGCAGGCTTAATGGCGCGCCGACCTGGGCAACCCAGGTGGCGCGCTCTGTGTACTGAAGACCGACCGAGATAATGTCGATGCGCTCACGCACTTGCACACCCAAAGCAATTTGTACGATGGTTAAAATCATTCCGACAATCAGCCAGATGCGCGTCGATATGGCACTCTTGATGCTCATGGTGAGTGTGTCGCGCAGGGCGTGGCTAATAGCAAGTATCAGCGCGGCGACCACCAGTAATGAGGCCATCATGTGGGTGGTAATCAGCACCGGATGCAGATTACTGCTGACGACAACCTTACCCAGCCAGCCGTTAAAGCCGACCAGCAGGAAGGCGCTGAGGGCGTACCAGAACACGGGCTGCATTTCGCGACGCACGCGCCAGGCTGCCCATAGTGTCCAGATGGACAGGAAGCCGATCGTGACACCGGTTAGACGGTTGAAAAACTCAGTCCAGGTTTTCAAAGCGTTAAATTCAACATTGGCATAGCCGCGATCGCGATAGATTTCCTGGTAATTCGGCGGCAATTGGGACACATCAGTCGGTGGAATCATTTGCCCAAAGCATGTCGGCCAATCGGGGCAGCCCATGCCCGCACCGGTCGCGCGCACCGTGCTGCCCACCGCGATTAAAATAAACACGGCGGCCACGGTAATCAGCGCGGCGGTGACAAAGTGGCGTTGAGCTTTAGACATGGTGATTATCTGCCTTGTGATTTTCAGCACTGGAGTTGATGCGGGCGCGGTAGCTTGCTATGCCGCCATACACAAGTAAAGGCACGGCCAAGCTGGCTAACACCCAAAGCACCCGCCCGGGCATGGCAAATAGTTCGCCGGTGTGAATCTGATGTAGCCATGCACTTTGGGTGTCGTAAAACGCGATAAATAAGGCACTTGCCGCGATGGTGAGCAGTACGGGCGCAGCAGTCAAGCCAAGTAAAGGGTGCAGGCGGGCGCTCAGGCTTGCTTGGGGGCGTTGACGGCGCAGAATCAGGCCGCTCAGTGTGGTGAGCAATAGGCCTAATGCGGCTAAACGGGTGATCCATGTGCCAAAGTCGTCCAGCACCAGCGTGGTATGGAAACGATGCACCTGCGCATAAAAACTATCCGTAGCCAGACGACTGCCGCGTATTTCGGCGGTTTGCGTGTGGATGAATACTTCGTGCATGTGGTTTTGTGAGTCTTGCAGCACGAAAACCGTGCTGTCGAAAGCGGTTTTGGCCGGGTGTATCTCAATCACTTTTCGATCTGGGTAGCGTTGCCGCACCACAGATTCAAGTGCTTCCAGGCTTTGGGCGGGGGCGGAAGAAAAGGGCGCGGAGACGAGATCGACGTTGATAATGCGATCCGATTCACGTGCAAACCCCAGCAACGCACCGCTCAGGGACACCAGTAATAGCGGGAGCGCGAAGAATAAGGCGAGGGCAGCATGCAGAGAGCGGATCACAGATCAACTCATCGCATGTAATGGGCGCATGTAGTGGTCGGCAAGCAACGCGGCGAACAAAAGCATCAGGTACAGAATGGAATAGCCGAAGGTTGGCATGGCCTTGGTGCTTTCTGGCTCGCGGTACAACGCCCATGCGTAGTACAAAAATACCGCACCAAGCACCGAGGCAACAGCCATATAAAACATGCCGCTCATACCAATGGTGGTAGGGAGCAGGCTGGCTGCCACCAGGATCATGGTGTAGAGCAAAATCTGGTATTTGGTGTGATGAATGCCCTTGACTACAGGCAACATTGGAATGCCCGCATTGCGATAATCATCCACCCGACGGATCGCCAGTGGCCAAAAGTGCGGCGGCGTCCACAGAAAAATAATCAGAAACAAAACCAAACCTTCAACAGTGACTTGTCCTGTCATGGCGGTCCAGCCGAGTAGCGGGGGAGCTGCACCGGCGGCACCGCCCCAAACGATGTTCTGTGGCGTGTGGTGCTTGAGATAAACGGTGTAAATCACTGCGTAACCAATCAGGGCAAAAAAGGTCAGCACAGCAGTCAATACATTGACCTGCCATACCAGAATGCCCATCGAAATGGCTGCCCAGGATAGAGCGACCAACAAGACTTCACGCGCATTGACGCGTTGCGTCGGCAGAGGACGACTATGAGTGCGATCCATCAGCGTGTCATAGCGCTCATCCAGCAAGTGGTTGAGCGCCGCGCCCGCTGCTGAGGCTAAAGCAATGCCCAGCAGGGCAAAGAACATGCGCTCCCACTCCATGCTCGTTGGCCATGCACCTGCGGGTACCGCCAATAACATGCCTACAAACGCCGTAAACACAATTAAAAACACAACCTTGGGCTTGGCGAGTTCGTAGATGGAACGGACTTTTTCCGTGAGCGGGTGTTGGAGTGCGCTCGCTTGATTCATGTTCTATGCTCCCACGCAAACAGCTTGTGTTATTTGACGCACTTTTTATACCCGAATAAAAAAATGTGCAAGAAATAAAAAATGTTAATGCCACCCCAGTGCGTCTAAAGTGTAGACGAAAGCTGGACTGGCGCGGGATATGCCGGGTTTGTGCGTTTAAATGTTGAGTGTTTTTATGAGTTGTATCTGGCATAAGTCAGATTTATAGTGCGCTAAATAACACAGGTTCATTAGCGCTTTTTTGGGCTTTGCTTGTGGTTTCTTAGGGGTGATTTGCCCCGCATGTCTGCCCCATGAGGGGGTGTCTTCCTGAAGAGGGTCAATACAAATGACGCAACGTATCCGAATGATAGGGGTCGCTTTGGCGGGTGTGATGTCGATGCCGTTGGCAATGACCTCGGCAGTTGCTGCACCGCAAGCCACGACCCCGCAAGCCACTGGCGAGATGATGGGCAACACCTGTGCGGGCTGCCACGGCACGCATGGTCGCCTCAAGGGTGAAGCTTTTATGCCCTTGGCGGGCATGCAAGAAAGCACCTTCATCAAAGCCATGCAGGACTTCCGTAGCGGCGCGCGCCCGGCCACCCTGATGGGGCATGTGGCTCGCGGCTACAACGACGAGCAGATCAAGGCCATGGCCGAGTTTTTTGCCAAGGTGAAACCATGAGGAACGCCGACATGCCTACCATCCACCCCAAGCCAACCCCAATGAACCGCCGCGACTTCCTCAAGCTTGGTG
>NCGK01000060.1 GCA_002281735.1 Gammaproteobacteria bacterium 28-57-27 | reverse complement strand
CGGCATCGGCGTAAGCACGGCCGAGCGCGTCCCCAGCACCACCCGCGCCCGTCCCGACTGCGCCGCCTGCCACGCCAACTCCCGCGCCCGCGCCGTCATGGCCGAATGAAGCACCACCACCGCCTCCGCTCCCAGCGGCTTGAAGCGCGCCGCAAAACGCCCCACCAACTGCGGAGTCAAAGCAATTTCCGGCACCAGCACCAAAACCTGCGCTCCACGCAGCAAGGCCGCCGTCATGGCCGCCAGATACACCTCGGTTTTGCCGCTACCGGTACGTCACGCCGCGCAAATCCATCGCTGACACGCCATCCACGGCGGCATGTAATTTGCGCAACACCTGGGTTTGCCGCGTCGCCCCAACCACCTCCTGCGGCGCGCCCACCAGCACGCGCCACCCCCGCACCTCACGAGAACACAAAGCGCCCCCCCCGCGCAAACTTGCTGGCAGCATCAAAGCCAAAACCTCGCCCAAAGGCGCGTGGTAATACCCTGCCAACCACTGCCCCAGACGCAGATCATCGGCATCCAGCAAGGGAGCCTCATCCAAAACCGCCTCAACAGCCTTCAACTCCGGCGACTGCTCACCCAACGCATCAGCCGCAACCATCACCCCCAAGCGCACACTCGCCCCAAATGGCACACGCACACGCCGCCCCGCCAAAGCGGCACACCCGCCCTCCCAATCCACGGGCAAAACGTAATCAAATATCCCCTCCACCGGGGCATCCACCGCCACTTTGAGTACCACAGCTTCCTGAATCATGAGCACAACACGTCGTTAACCAATGCGCGCAATGTACCCCAGCCATCCGAGCCCAGCTATCTGAGACTAACTACTTGAGCAATAACCAGTTGACAGGAAACGCAATAAAGGGATAATGCCCGCCTCATTTAGATACCCCGAATTCCCAGGAGAGCCACCGTGGCCAATAACGCATCCGCTAAAAAGCGCATCCGCCAAGACGAAAAAAACCGCATTCGTAACGTTGCACTGCGTTCACGCGTGCGCACCTTCATCAAGAAAACCCTGAAAGCCATCTGGAGCGGCGACAAGGTTGCAGCTCAAGGCGCCTACAAAGAAGCCCAGCCGATCATCGACAGCATGGTCAACAAAGGCATCCTGCACCGCAACACC
>NCGK01000015.1 GCA_002281735.1 Gammaproteobacteria bacterium 28-57-27 | reverse complement strand
CCTTCCAACAACATCGCCGGATCATGCTGTGCATCCTGACGACGCAAGCGCGCAAACTCGCGGAAACCGGCCTCAAACAAGGAAGCCATGCCTACGCGCGGTTTTTCATCATGCGTAAGCTGGCTGTAAAACTCGGACAGATTCACGCCCGACCAAAAGCGCGCCTCGAACACATCAATCTCTTGACGCGCACGTTTCATCTGCCCTGCCTTATGAAAAATAATCATCCACGACACGATGGACGCCATCAAAAGGAGCAGCATCACGCCTTGCACCAACAGGCTTGCATCGCCAATCAGACCCAATATCGACATATTCGGCGCAGGCGTGGGAAGTGGGGTGGCAGGATTCACGAGCTTACAATCTCCAGGATTTCTTTAGGTAAAGGCTGCGGACGCATATTGCCGGCAGCCACACAAACAATTTCTGCTTCTGCGCGACACAAAAGCTGCTGATCGCAGGCACGGCGGGCTTCTTGCTCAAAAACCAAGCGTGCCCGCCCCTGCAAACGAGGCTTGGCACTTATGTCCAGCAACTCATCCAACCGCGCAGGCAGGCGGTATTCTACATGCACGCGGCGTACCACGAACATAAGGCCTGTTGTTTCAAGCAGTTCTTGCTGATTTATATTGTGCTTACGTAACATTTCAGTGCGTGCACGCTCGAAAAATTTGAGGTAATTGGCGTAAAACACCACCCCACCCGCATCCGTGTCCTCGTAATAGACGCGCACCGGCCAATAAAATTCACTCATCGGCATCAAAATCCAGCAATTCGGCTTGTATAACCTCGGTACGCTTCGGCGGTTTCAGCCCAAAATGCCGATACGCCAGCGGCGTGGCCATGCGCCCGCGCGGGGTGCGCATCAGAAAACCTTGCTGCATTAAATACGGCTCCAACACGTCTTCAATCGTATCGCGCGCCTCACCAATCGCCGCCGCCAGATTATCCAATCCTGCGGGTCCACCTTCAAATTTTTCAATCAAGGTGCGCAACAAACGATGATCCTGATGATCCAGCCCCAGCGCATCGACCTTGAGCATATTCAATGCCGCATCCGCCACCGCATCGGTAATCACCCCATTGGCCTTGACCTCGGCATAATCGCGCACCCGGCGCAGCAAACGGTTGGCAATACGTGGCGTGCCACGCGCCCGGCGCGCAATCTCCAGCGCCCCCGCCTCCTGCATCGACACCCCCAGCAAACGCGCCGAACGCCGCACAATCGTCGCCAAATCCTCAATGCCATAAAACTCCAGGCGCTGGGTAATGCCGAAGCGGTCGCGTAGCGGATTGGTCAACATCCCCGCGCGCGTGGTTGCCCCCACCAGGGTAAACGGCGGCAAATCCAGCTTGATCGAACGCGCTGCCGGCCCTTCGCCGATCATAATGTCGAGCTGATAATCCTCCATGGCCGGATAGAGGATTTCCTCCACTACCGGGGAGAGACGATGAATCTCGTCGATAAACAGCACATCGCCTTCTTCAAGATTGGTCAGCAAGGCCGCCAGATCGCCCGGACGCTCCAACACCGGCCCCGAAGTCTGGCGCAGCGCCACGCCCATTTCATTGGCAATAATGTGCGCGAGGGTTGTTTTACCCAGCCCCGGCGGACCGAAAATCAACAGATGATCCAGCGCCTCGCCACGCGCACGCGCGGCGGGAATAAAGATTTCCAGCTGCTCGCGCACGGCGGGCTGTCCGATGTAATCCGCCAGCGTGCGCGGACGGATAGCGCGGTCAATCGCTTCTTCGGCTTGATTGGCGGAAGGGGTGATAAGGCGATCTTGGTTCATGGGCTGTTCAAATATCTTGTTGGGAACATCGTACCGCGTTCAGCCTTGCGCACCCAGAAGCCAGCCACGCCCCACATCCGTCAGCCGATATTGCTGCAAACGGCTGTTCGGCTTGTCGGGCAGCGTCATCTCGATCAAGCCCGCTTCGAGCGCAGGCTTGAGGTAACGTGCCTGAAACGACTTACGGTCGCGCAAGCCAAGCGATTGTTGCAGCGCATCACGGCTCATCGCCCCTTGTAACACCTTAAGCAAGCTCACAACTTGGGGGGTAACTTGAGGCTCGACTTGGGGGGCTCCCGCCATCACCGCCTCCAAAATCACCCCTAGCATGAACTCGACAAACGGCGCGGAATCGGCCTGGCGTGTGCTTTCCTGCAAGGCGGCGTAATACGCCGCCTGATGCGCAAACACTAGGCTTTCCACCGGCACATCCGCGAACAACGGATTCCAATGCGCCAGAATCAGGCTTTGCCACAGCCGCCCCATGCGGCCGTTGCCGTCAGCGAAGGGGTGGATGAACTCGAACTCATAATGAAAAACCGAACTGGCGACCAGTGGATGCACATCGGTTCGCGTCAGCCAGCCCAGCAAGTCCGCCATCAGATGCGGCACCCGGTCGGCGGGCGGAGCCATGTGAATCACTTGGCTTCCCGCCATCACCCCCACGCCGCCATGCCGATACAGCCCTGCCTCGTCGATCAGGCCGGACATCAGAATTCGATGCGCCTCCAGCAGATCCTTTTCCGCCTCGGGTATCCAGGTGTCGAACCGGTCGTAAGCGGCCAGAGCGTTTTTCACCTCCAGCACCTCGCGGGGCGGGGCAATCACTCGCTTGCCCTCCAGAATCGCAGTGATCTGCGCTTCGCTCAGGGTGTTGCCCTCAATGGCCAGCGAACCGTGGATGGTGCGGACACGGTTGATGCGCCGTAGCCGCAAATCACGAGACACCTCGGACAGAACACCCAAACGACCTACCGCCTCGCTGATTTGCGCAACGCGATTGAGGATCAACGGGGTGATGGTGAAGGGTGGCTGTTTGGATGTCATGCGGTTATGGCTCGCAATGCACGGCAGACTGACCAATGCAGTCTGCCAGCGTGCGCGGGCGGATGGCGGCGCGGTCAATGGTCTCCTCGCCGCGTTCGGCGGAGGCGGTGACAAGGCGCTCTTCGTTCATCTATTTGCTCATCTATCAAGCTTGACCATCATGCACAAGCTTGATTCCTGCCAAATCCAGGCGAGCGGTCACCGCCCCAGTTTCAAAGCTCCAACCTGACGGCATTCTGGTTTTCATTTTGCAATCGTAATCCAAATGCCGCGCCTCCTCTTTAGTGATGTCTGCAACTCGCAAGTACTTTCTCATCAAAGAAGCGACCTCACTTAACTCCAAACCATGTTCGTACATATGAAATGCTTGGTTAACCAACACGACACATGGGACCAAATGCTCTCTATGACCGCCTCCATTTACGGAGCGACCCATGTAGATGAGGTCTTGATCATGGTGCATCAATAGATCAAAGATTCGGGTGTGTCCACTTCGATGACACTCCCAAAAATCCCGCAAGACCCATGCGACACGAGTGAATGCACGCTCTCGTCGTTCATCCATATCTAAGCAGCTCACTTCACTTCACCGCCTGCCTGAGTGCAGCACGTATGATCTCGCCCGCTTCCAACCCGTCCGCGTTCGGCACGGCGCGCGCCATGCGGGTGGCTTCGACGGGTTTGTAGCCTAGGGACTCCAATGCGGTAATGGCTTCGTCCATTGCACCGCGCCCTGCCACAGTGGTTGTCCCCGGTAGGCTTGCGCCTTCCAGCCCGCCCAAGCGATCACGCATTTCGATAATCAGGCGCTCGGCGGTTTTGCGCCCGATGCCCGGCAGTCGAATAAGTGTTGAAACATCATTGCGCTGCACGGCGTCGGCAAACTCCTGCGCGCTCATGCCGGAGAGGATGGCCAGTGCCAATTTGGCACCCACGCCACTGATTTTGAGCAGGTTGCGGAACAGGCTGCGTTCGGTTTCGCGCAGAAAGCCATACAACAGGAAGGCATCTTCACGCACCACGGTATGAATCAGCAGGGTGACTTCTTGCCCAGTAGCGGGCAAATCGTAAATGCTGGACATGGGTGCTTCGACTTCATAGCCCACGCCATTGACATCGACCAGCAGCCAGGGCGGTTGTTTGCTCGCCAGTGTGCCTTTCAAGCGTCCAATCATGCTTTGTCTCCTTTGGGTTGGCGCGCGCGCCGCATGGCGAGTTCCGTCCAGGCATCTTGCCCGCTGCGCGAGCGGTGACGTGATTGTGCCAGTTGGCGCAGCAATTCGGCCTTGGCGGGCGGCAAGCCTTCGCCTTGCGCCACGATGAGCGAGCTGCGCCGATAGGCATGGCACAAGGCGACGGCGGCGGCATCCGCGCCATCGGCGGGCGGGTCTTGTTCCAGATTAAGCAGGCGTTTGACCATGTGTTGCACCTGCACTTTATCCGCTCGCCCGGTGCCAACCACGGCTTTTTTCACTTCGGCGGGCATGTATTCGGCCACGGGCAAGCCTTTGACCACCGCCGCCGCAATCGCCGCGCCGCGTGCCTGGGCGAGTTTGAGCGAAGAATCAGGGCTGCGAAACATGAAAATCTGCTCGATGGCGAATTCATGCGGTTGATAGGTTTCGATCAGGCCGCTAATGCGGCTAAATACTTCGCCAAGGCGCTGGTGAAAGCTGCCTTGCTGCGACAATTTAAGGCTTTCTAAATGCAGGCAAACGTAGTCACGGCCTTGCTTTTCAATCAGCGCAGCACCCGCTGTGACCGAGCCGGGGTCGATGCCCAGGATGCGCAGCCCCGGCTTAATGCTCACTCCTCGCTCAACGCCTCGTCCAGCAATTCGGCGTTGTGATACACCGCTTGCACGTCGTCCAGGTCTTCCAGCATGTCGATCATCTTGACCAGCTTTTCCGCCACTTCGCCTTCCACGGGCGCGGAGGTGCTGGCGCGCATGGTGATTTCCGCCTCTTCCGGCACAAAGCCCTTGGCCTTCATACCATCCAGTACAGACTGGAAGCTTTCCGGCGAGGTCAGCACTTCGATGGAGCCGTCCTCATCCACCACCACATCATCCGCGCCCAGTTCCAGCGCGGCTTCCATCATCGCATCCTCGTCACAGCCCGGGGCATACAGCAGCGCGCCGAGCTTGCTGAACAAATAGGCCACCGAGCCATCGGTGCCCATATTGCCGCCGTTTTTACTGAAGGCATGGCGCACTTCGGCCACCGTACGCACCTTGTTGTCAGTCACGCACTCGACAAACACCGCCACGCCGCCGGGGCCGTAGCCTTCGTAGGTCAGCTCCTCGTAATTGTCGCCCTCACCCGCGCCCACGCCGCGCTTGGCGGCGCGCTCCATGGTGTCCTTGGTCATATTCGCGCCCAGCGCCTTATCCCACGCCAAACGCAAACGCGGATTTTCCGCCGGGTTGGCGCTCTGCCCGGCACGCGCCGCCACGGTGATTTCGCGGATGATTTTCGTCCAGATTTTAGAGCGTTTTTTATCCTGGCGATCTTTACGATGCTTGATATTCGCCCATTTACTGTGTCCAGCCATGACAACCTCGATGATTCAAAATGTTCAGTCCTTGGGTTTGCCCGCCACAATGCCCAATTCACGCGAAAGCGCCAGCATACGGTCAATCGGCAGACGCGCACGTTCAATGATGCTCGCATCCACCCCGATTTCATGCCCGGCAGGATGCTCCAGCGCGTCCAGCAGGTTTTGCAAGCCATTCATCGCCATCCACGGGCAATGCGCGCATACGCTGCATGTCCCGCGATTTAGCGTCGGCGCGGCGATTAGTGTTTTGCCCGGCGCGGCCTGCTGCATCTTGTAAAAAATGCCGCGATCGGTCGCCACAATCAAGGTCGCTGCCTGCGACTGGCTCGCTGCCTTGATGAGCTGCGAAGTCGAGCCAACATACTGCGCCAGTTCGACCACGCCCTTGGGCGATTCGGGATGCACCAGCACTTCGGCCTCGGGGTGTTCGCGCATCAGCTCGCGCAACCCCTCGGCGGAAAACTCATCGTGCACCACGCATTCACCTTGCCACAACAGCATATCGGCGTCGGTTTGTTCCTGAATGTAGCGCCCAAGATGCCGATCCGGCGCCCACAGGATTTTTTCGCCCTTGGCTTTAAGGTGATTGACGATGGCCAGCGCGTTGCTGGAGGTCACCACCCAGTCTGCCCGTGCCTTCACCGCCGCCGAAGTATTGGCATACACCACCACCGTGCGCTCGGAGTGCTGCTCGCAAAACGCGGCGAACTCATCCGCCGGACAGCCCAGATCAAGCGAGCATTCCGCTCCCAAAGTCGGCATCAATACGGTTTTTTCCGGACTGAGAATCTTGGCCGTTTCGCCCATAAAGCGCACGCCAACCACCACTAGGGTTTTGGCGGCATGACGGCTACCGAAGTCGGCCATATCCAGCGAATCAGATACCCGGCCGCCGGTTTCCTCGGCCAGTTTTTGTAATTCTGCATCGACGTAGAAATGCACCACCAGCACTGCATCGCGCGCTTTCAACTCCGCCTTGATGCGCTCGCGCAAAGCCTCGCGCTGCTCAGGCGTGAGCGGCGCGGGTTGGGGCGCTTGCGCGACCAGACGTTGAATCACGGCATCACGCAAACGGGGAATTTCAGTGGACAGATCGGTCATAGCAGAACCTCAGCCGTTGATTGAAATGAAATATAGCCACCGAGAGCACAGAGGACACAGAGTGAATACATACGTTAGCCTCTGTGAGCTCTGTGTCCTCTGTGGCTAAAAATCACCCTTCGACGACCGGCTTTCTCACCCGAATCGACAACTCGCGCAACTGCTTTTCATCCACTTCGCCCGGTGCCTGGGTCAGCGGACAAGCTGCCGTCTGGGTTTTCGGGAAAGCAATCACTTCACGAATCGAGCTTGCGCCGCTCATCAGCATGACCAAGCGGTCGAGGCCAAAGGCCAAACCGCCGTGCGGCGGTGCGCCGAATTTGAGCGCGTTGAGCAGGAAGCCGAATTTCTCCTGCGCCTCTTCGTCGCTGATACCGAGCAGCTTGAACACCTTGCTCTGCACCGCTTCCTGGTGGATACGAATCGAACCGCCACCAATTTCCACGCCGTTAAGTACAAAATCATAGGCGCGCGACAAACACTCGCCGGGGTTGCTATCCAGCAAATCAAGCTGTTCCAATTTGGGCGAGGTGAAAGGATGATGCAGCGCCACCCAGCGGTTGCTCTTGTCGTCCCACTCGAACATGGGGAAATCAACCACCCACAGCGGCTTCCAGCCGTGCTCGACCAGACCGAGATCATGGCCGATTTTCACGCGCAGGTTGCCGAGCGCGTCATTAACGACACGAGCCTTGTCGGCACCGAAGAAAATCAAATCACCATCTTGCGCGCCGGTGCGCGCCAGAATGCCGTTGACCGCTTCATCCGGCAGGAATTTGAGGATCGGCGATTGCAGGCCTTCGCGTCCGGCGGCCATGTCATTGACCTTGATATAGGCCAGACCCTTGGCACCGAAAATCGACACATATTTGGTGTAATCGTCGATCTGCGAGCGCGGCATAGCACCGCCATTAGGCACACGCAGGGCGGCAATGCGGCCTTCCGGGTCGCTGGCGGGGCCGGCAAACACCTTGAATTCGACACCCGCCATCAGGTCGGCCACGTCCACCATCTCCAACGCGATGCGCAAGTCAGGCTTGTCGGAACCATAACGACGCATGGCCTCGTGCCAAGTCATGCGTGGCAACGGGTCGGGGAAGGCGACTTCCAGCACTTCGCGGAACAGGTCGCGCATCATGACCTCAATCAGGGTCATGAAATCATCTTCGCGCATAAAGCTGGCTTCGATGTCCACCTGGGTGAACTCGGGCTGGCGGTCGGCACGCAGGTCTTCGTCGCGGAAGCATTTGGTGATCTGGTAGTAACGATCAAAGCCGGAAATCATCAGCAATTGCTTGAATAACTGCGGTGACTGCGGCAGGGCGAAGAACTCGCCGGGATGGGTGCGGCTCGGCACCAAGTAGTCGCGCGCACCTTCCGGTGTGGCACGGGTGAGCATCGGGGTTTCCAGATCAAGGAAGCCATTGCTTTCAAGGTGTTGGCGCAGGAAATGCGACACCTTGGCACGCAAACGCAACTTGGCCTGCATCTCCGGGCGGCGCAGGTCAAGGAAGCGATAACGCAGGCGAGTATCTTCACCCACGTTGTCATCATCCAGCAGGAACGGCAGCGGCTCGGAACGATTCAGAATCTCCAGCTCCAGACCGAGCAATTCAATCTTGCCGCTAATCAGGTTAGCGTTTTCAGTACCCGCCGGACGCGGGCGCACACGAGCGGTCACGCGCAGCACAAACTCGTTGCGCACCTGCTCGGCCAGAGCGAAAGTTTCGGCACGATCCGGGTCGAACACCACTTGCACAATGCCTTCACGGTCACGCAGGTCGATAAAAATCACTCCGCCATGGTCGCGGCGGCGATTCGCCCAGCCAGTGAGGATAACGGTCTGACCGTCGAGTTGTTCGTTGACGAGTCCGCAATAATGAGTACGCATGAAGTGTTCCGGAAAATAGCTGACGTAAAGGTATACGCCTTGAATAATGAGCGAATCGCGAGGCTGCCTCGCACGGCAACCACAGCAACAAAAATATCAAAGGGCGTGAATGTTACGTTTTGGATGCAGGAGCGGCAAGCGCATTAAGCTGGGCAGCAGCTTCGGCCTTACTTGCCGCGGGAACCACCATGCCCAACGAGACGATCATGCGCATGGCATCTTCCACGCTCATTTCAAGTTCTATCGCTTCATCCTTGGGCACAAAAATGACATAGCCCGAGGTCGGATTCGGCGCGGTCGGCACATAAATTGTCAGCACTTCGCTAGCGGTTTTCTGTTGAATTTCACCCACTGGATCACCGGCAAGAAAAGCCAGCGTCCACAACCCCTTGCTCGGATACTCGACTAACAAAACCTTGCGAAACGAACGCGAGTCCTTGGATAAAAACGTTTCCAACAGCTGTTTGATGCCAGAGTAAATCGAGCGCACAAAGGGAATGCGGTCAAGGATTGATTCGCCCAACCCCACCAAGCGCCGCCCCAGATAGTTGGCCGCAACCAAGCCTGTCAGCAGTAAAATTGACAATGCCAGCACGATCCCCAAACCGGGAATGGGAAAAGGCAACCAATGCGAAGGCCGGTAATCCGACGGCAACAGCAGCAGGCTCATATCCATCAGATTGACCAAGGTTACGACAATCCAGCCCGTTGCCGCGAGCGGTGCCCAAATCAATAACCCAGCCACCAGATAGCGGCGGATATGCCACCAAAAACTATGCGGATGCTCCACTGGGAGGGAGGCAGGTTCATCCGGATGATGCGTATTCATATTTAACGCTCTGAGTCCTTGAAAAATCACGTTGAATGATACATTCAGTCGCCTGATATAACGCGTTTCAGCACCACGTTTTTTTTACTCCCCTGCAAAGGCTCGCCCATGCCCAGAACCATTCTTGTCACCGGCTGCTCCTCCGGTATCGGCCTATGCGCCGCCCACACCCTGCGCGAACGCGGTTGGCGCGTCTTCGCCAGCGCGCGTCAATTGCGCGATGTCGAAAAGCTGCACGCCGATGGTTTTGATGCGCTCTGGCTGGATCTGGACGACTCGCAATCCATTCATGCCGCCATAGACATACTGCTCACCCGCACTGGCGGGAGACTGGATGCGCTGTTCAACAACGGTGCATGGGGCTTGCCCGGCGCGGTGGAGGATTTGAGCCGTGATGCACTGCGTGCACAGTTTGAAACCAATCTGTTCGGCTGGGTGGAACTCACCAATCGCCTGATTCCGCTGATGCGCCAACAAGGGCACGGGCGCATCGTGCAATGCAGCTCCGTACTCGGCTTTGCTGCCTTGCCTTATCGTGGCGCCTACACCGCCAGCAAATTCGCCTTGGAAGGCTTAAGCGACACCTTGCGCATGGAGCTGCGCGGCAGCGGCATCCATCTCAGCCTGATCGAACCCGGCCCGATTGAAACCCGCTTTCGCGCCAATTCCTACCTGGCCTTGACCCGCTGGATTCAAACCACGGGCAGCGTGCATGAAGCCCAATACAAAAAACAGCTCGTGCGCCTGCAAAAAGAAGGTGCCGCCGCGCCATTCACCTTGCCCCCCGAGGCCGTGGTCGCCAAGCTCATTCACGCACTGGAAAGCCCGCGCCCACGCCTGCGTTACCGCGTCACCGTACCAACCATTGCCTTTGCCTGGCTGAAACGCCTGCTGCCCGGGCGCTGGATGGATGCGGTTCTCTTGCGCGCATCCGGTGGAGGCAAGCACTGAACCAAACCCAGCGCCCCATTCACACAACTAGCAAAAACTTCATCTACTATTCGTTGCAACCGCTTTCGCAGAGGACATAACAACAATGAATCGCATCCTCGCACCTGTTCTTGGGCTGATCCTGCTCGCCGGGCTGGGTTATGCCATTTTCAACTCCATGAGTGGCCAGCTCGCGCTCAAGGCGCAAATTACCATCAGTGGCCTGATCGGCTCGGAAAAGGAAGCTTTCTTCGCCGACCCGCGTGTGCAACAGGCTCTGCTGAAACAAGGTTTGATTGTTAAAACGGAAAAAGCCGGCTCACGCCAAATTGCCACTGCCTTTGATCTAAAAAAATACGACTTCGCCTTTCCTGCCGGACAACCTGCAGCCGACAAAATCCTGCAAGCCGTCGGCAAGCGCCCAACCTATGTCCCGTTTTTCACCCCAATGGTCATCGCCTCATGGCAGCCCATCGCCAAAATACTTGAAGCGAATGGCGTGGTACGCGAAAAAGATGGTGTGTACTACTGGTTTGATTTGGATCGTTATTTCGCATGGACACAGCAGGAAACACGCTGGAAAGACCTTAAAGACAGCGCCGCCTACCCGGTCAACAAATCGGTACTCATCCGTACCACCGATGTGCGCAAGTCCAACTCCGCCGCCATGTATCTCGCCCTGATGAGTTACATCGCCAACGGCCAGCGCGTGGTGGCCTCGCGCGAAGAAATGGATGCCGCGTTGCCCAAGCTGTTACCGCTCTTCCTGCGTCAGGGCTACACCGAATATTCCTCCGAAGGGCCATTTGAAAACTACTTGTCCTTGGGTATGGGTAGTTCGCCGCTGGTGATGATTTACGAATCACAATTCATCCATGAAGCGCTGAAGACCCCCTCAGGCATCCGCCCTAACATGGCCCTGCTCTACCCCGAACCCGGTCTGTTCACCCGCCATGTACTCGTTGGGCTGAGCGAAAACGGCGCCCGTCTGGGACAAGTTTTGAGCGACGACCCGGAGTTACAAAAACTCGCCACCGAACACGGCTTCCGCACCACCGATACCGCCGCATTCAAAGCACAAACAGACAATCGCAAGCTCGCCGTACCTACCGAGCTGGTGCAGATTATTGATCCACCCAGCTATGAAACCCTCGAAGGCATGATTCAATCCATTGAGCAACAGATGAAGTAAATCCTGAAACCCATTTAGCCACAGAGGACGCAGAGTTAGGAAACCCCTGATTCAGCGCATCACTTTCACACCTTCTCCCATCTCCGTGATCTCTGTGTTCTCTGTGGCTAAAAATTCGTTTTCAACCTACCCCCCTAAGCATCCCTTGGCTACCTCAGGAGAAATCCACCATGAACGAACTGACCACGCCCACCACCACAGCACTCACCCCACCCGAACACCTCACCCCACCGGCCGCCGTGGCCGCCGTATCGGCACCGCAATCGCGCGAACTTGTGCCACTGTCTGAAGCACAACGCCAGGAGCTGGATGCGCGCGCAGAAAACTTCGTCAACGCCATTCTCAATCTGGATGCCCAAGGCGAAGACTTCCGCAGCAAAGCCGACGCGCTGCGCACCATGGGCGATGCCGAGATCCGCGCCACCGCCAATATGTCCAACCGCATGCTTGAACGTCCGATGGCCAATCTGGAAGCTGGCTTTTTTAACGAAGCCCATCCGGTCACACGTTCACTGGTTGATCTGCGCAAAACCATGGAAGACCTCGACCCCAGCAACCAAGGCGACCTGCTTGCGCCGAAAAAGCTATTTGGCATCATTCCGTGGGGTGACAAGCTACGCGACTTTTTCCTGCGCTATCAATCCGCCCAAGGCCACCTGAACAAGATCCTGGAAACGCTCTACAAAGGCCAGGACGAGCTGCGCAAAGACAACGCAGCCATTGAACAGGAAAAATCCAACTTGTGGGCCAGCATGGGCAAGCTGCGCGAATATGCTGAAATCGGCCAGGCCATCGACCAGAAAATTGTCGCCCGTGTGAGTGAACTGCAAGCCACTGATCCTGAAAAAGCGCGTATCGTGCAAGAAGATCTGCTGTTCAACGCGCGCCAAAAAGTGCAAGACCTGCTCACCCAGCTTGCCGTATCGATCCAAGGCTATCTGGCTTTGGACATGATTCGCAAAAACAATTTCGAGCTGATTAAAGGTGTCGATCGCGCCAGCACCACCACCGTATCGGCACTGCGTACCGCCGTGATGGTGGCGCAGGCCTTGGGCAATCAAAAGCTGGTACTCGACCAAATCAACGCCCTCAACACCACCACCAGCGGCATGATTGAATCCACCGCCAAAATGCTGCGCCAGCAATCTGCTGACATTCACAAACAAGCTTCCAGCGCCGCCGTGAATATCGACTCGCTCAAACGCGCCTTTACCGATATTTACGCCACCATGGACGACATGGCGACCTACAAGGTCAAAGCCCTGGAAAACATGAAACAAACCGTCGATGTGCTGAACACTGAAATCCACAAATCACAAACCTACCTCGACCGCGTGCGTGGCGAAAAAGCGCAGACCGAGGTGGCACGTTTGAATATGCCAAGCGAATTGACCTTGTAAGTGCTTGATTTAACTCCCTCACCCCTCGCGAGGGAGGGGGCGACAGCCCCATATCTTGTAGGGTGGATAAGCGCAGCGCATCCACCAATGTCACCAAGGCGGATGCGCTGCGCTTATCCACCCTACAACACTGCCCAAGCTCATACACCGCCTAGACCCCACGAGAAATCACGATGAACAGCACCGCTACGCCTAAGTCTAAGTTCAATCTTTTCAACTTAATTGTGGTCGTGGTGATCGCGCTGGTTGCCTGGTCATGGTTTAGCGGCAAATCCAGCACGCCTCAGCCCGATGCACAGCATGACAGCCGCGCCTTGCGCGTGTTGGCCGGTTCCGAGCTCAAGGACATTGAGCCTTTGCTGCCGCAACTGGAAAAAGATACCGGGGTGCGTCTCAAGCTCGACTATATCGGCACGCTGGAAGGCGCCGAGCAACTGGCGCAAGGCGCCAACTATCCGCTGGCGTGGTTTTCGCATGCCAAGTATCTGGAGCTGCTCGAAGGTGCACGCGCTCGCGTGGTTGCGCGCGAAAAAATCGCCCTCTCCCCCGTGGTGGTTGGGGTACGCCAGTCGCTGGCCAAACAATGGAGCTGGGATAAAAATCCGCCTTCATGGAGCGATCTTGCGGCTCGGGCGGCCAAGGGCGAATTCAAGTTCGCCATGACCAACCCGACCTCATCCAACAGCGGCTTTTCGGCGCTGATTGCCTTGATTGCCGCGCTCTCCAGCGACCCGGAAAACTTCAGCCTCACCCCTGCCCAGCAGCAAACGGTACAGGACTTTTTCAAAGGCCAACGCCTGACCGCAGGCTCCTCTGGCTGGTTAAGTGAAGCCTTTGTACGCGAACAAGCGAGCCTGGACGGCATTATCAATTACGAATCCGTGTTGTTGCAGCTCAACAAAAGCGGGCAGTTGCGCGAACCGCTGACGCTGATTTACCCGCGTGAAGGCGTGGTCACGGCGGACTATCCGCTGCTGCTACTCGATGCCAACAAGCGTGCTGACTACGACAAAGTGGTGGCTTGGCTGAAAAGCCCGGCGATTCAAGAACGCTTGATGAAGGACACCGACCGCCGTCCGATTCTGCCCAGCATCGCGCTGGAGGCACGCTTTGGCAGCCAAACACTGATCGAACTGCCCTTCCCCGGCCAACGCTCGGTGGTGGATCGCATCCTCACCAGCTATCTCGACGAACAGCGCCTGCCCGCCCACGCCTATTTTGTCATCGACTTGTCTGGCTCCATGCAAGGTGAACGCCTGAGCGCGCTCAAAACGGCTCTGCTCAACTTGACGGGCGGCGACAGCTCGCTCACCGGCCAGTTCGCACGTTTCCGCGCCCGCGAAGAAATCAGCTTCCTGCCCTTCCGTCACTACGCTGAACCGGCCACGGAATTCACGATCGCCAGTGGCGGCGCGACCGAAAACAGTCTTGCCGACGCGCGCCAGTTCACGCAGAATTTCGTGGCCGATGGCGGCACAGCGATTTTTTCCGCGCTAGCCGGAGCTTATACTCAGATGGCGCACGAGCAAATCCAGTACCCTGACCGCTATTATTCCGTGGTGCTGATGACCGATGGCGCCAACACCAGCGGCATGAGCCTGGAACAATTCAAGTCTTTCTTCCGTCAACTTCCGCAAGAAGCCCAAGCCATTAAAACCTTCCCCATCCTCTTTGGTGACTCCGACAACGTCGCCATGCAGCAACTGGCCGATATGACCGGCGGCAAAGTGTTTGATGGCACCAAAAACCTGGGCGCGGCCTTCAAAACCATACGTGGCTATCAGTAACTTGTGAGTGAATTATGGGACGTGTTTTAGTTCAAATTCTAATCGGTCTCATCGCCGCCATTGTTGCCGTTGCCGCCTTGCTATCCTTCACCAGCAAACGCAAAGCCGAGCGCGAAGCCTTGCAAACTTTAGAGCGTGAAAAAGCCGAACTGGAGCGAGCCTTGGAGGAAAAACAGATCAATCCGCCGCCACCATCACCCACCAAGAAACATCGCTTCTGGGTCTGGCTGTACAGCAACGGCAACTTGTTAGGCAGTGCATTGGCACTGGTTGGCTTGGGCTTGTATTTCGGCGGACTGATTGGCGACATCTGGTGGCTGATCGTGCCCGGTCTGTATGCCGCAGGCTACCTGATCGCCCCACAGCCCCCGCGCCGCCAGGACAGCCTCTCGCAGGCACAAGTAGACCTGCATGAGGCACTGGACGAATTGCAGCGCCGTGCACACAACGGTCTGACAGCTGAACGGCTGGAAACCTTTGACCGCCTCATTGCCAGCCTGCGCGACACTTTGCCGCTGCTTGAGCAGCAGGCGCTGGGCGACCGCAGCGCCTACACCCTGCGCCAAACTATTCTCGATTATCTCCCGGCCACCCTGGACAACTACCTGCGCCTGCCCAAAGCCTACCGCCAGATGCACAAACTCAAAGACGGCCGCACGCCGCGTCAGGTGTTTGTGACCCAACTCAACACGCTGAATGATGAGGTGCAAAGCAGCCTGGCTGCACTGGCCGAAAACGATATGCAACAACTTCTGGCCAACGAGCGTTTTCTGGCCGACCGTTTTTCGCGCCCTGAATCCTTTTAAATGCCCGAAAACTGGCCACCGCCGTTTCAGGTGCGCTTATCGCAACGCGCCAAGCGCATTTTGGTCAGCATCCACCCCAAGCGCGGGCTGGAAATCGTCACACCGAAACGTATCAGTACACAACAGGCGCTGAACATCGTTCATCAGCACCGCGCCTGGATTGAAAAAAAACTACAGGCACAACGGCATCCTGCCACACACACCGATCCGGCTTGGCCGACGCACCAGCCTCCCTTGCACATCCACTTGCCCGCGCTGAATGAGCACTGGCAGCTTCTCCACCGCCCCACCACCACGGCGCGCGCACAACTGCATATCGACTCCGCACAGCATCAGCTCACATTCAGCGGCGAGGGCGAACAGGTCTGGAGCCTGCTACAACGCTGGTTTATCGCCCATACCAAGCTGCAGATTCTGCCCATGCTGCATCAGCTCGCCCGCGCACACGGCGACCCGCTGCAAGGCAGTGGGGCACGCTGGAACCACACCCGCTGGGGCAGTTGCTCACGCGCCGGACGCATCAATTTAAGCGCACGCCTGTTGTGGCTGGAGCCCGCTGAAGTGAATTATGTATTGCATCATGAGCTGAATCATCTGCATCACTTCGACCATAGCCCGGTGTTCTGGCAGTCGCTGGAGGCGCGTCTGCCTGGTGCATTGAGCTTGGATCGCGGTATTCGTCATGCGCACAAGCGTGCAAGTTTTCCAGCGTGGTTGAAGTTGGTTTAGGTTGCTTGCACAGCAGGAATATCGCAAAGCGAAGGTTTGATGGACACCCGCGCCGACGGCACTGATTTGGATTTGGATTCCCCCCTTTTTGATGCCGCCGTGGACTGACCTGTGGAAATCAGGTCAAAGCGCCATGAATGGCGCATTGAGCCTCGCCGTGACATGGATGTCACGTCGAGGCGGCCTGATTGGAGCGGGTTAGTCCACGGCTTGCCCGCAGGGCGGCTTCATCGGGGTGCTTTTCTTTGGTGACTTTCTTTGTGCAAGCAAAGAAAGTTACTCGCCCGTATCAAATACGTTTTGTGCGAAGCGTTAACTTTGAGACGGGCGAAACAAGGCCACCGCCCTTGAACGATTAGTGGGCTATTTCGCCCGTCTTGATGTAAAAACTTCGTTGCGAAATGCGTTGGCTACGGGCGAGTCACTTTTCTTGCTTGTGCAAGAAAAGTAACCAAAAGAACACACCCCATGGGGTCGCCCTGCGGGCAAGCCGTGAAGGAAGCCCAAATCCGTGCCACCGTCGAAAGTGAAGATCAATCCCGCCGCAACTCCCTCGGCATCGGAAACACCACCGATTCACGCGCAGATTCATCTTCACGCAAAACCTGTGCATCACAACGGACGCGCAAATGGGCAATCACCGCCTGCACCAAAACTTCGGGCGCCGACGCGCCCGCCGTCAGGCCTATGCGCTTTTTACCAACCAGCCACTCGGCGCGAATATCCTGCGGGCCATCAATCAGAAAACTGGGCACAGCCATGCGCTCGCCAATTTCGCGCAGGCGGTTGGAATTGGAGCTAGTCTGACTACCCACCACTAGCAGCAAATCACAGTCTTGCATCAACTGCTTCACGGCGTCCTGGCGGTTCTGGGTGGCATAGCAAATATCATCCTTACGCGGGCTGGCAATCGCCGGGAAGCGTGCGCGCAAGGCTTCAACAATAACCTGGGTTTCATCCAGCGAAAGCGTGGTCTGGGTGGAAAATGCCAGATGCTCGGCATCCTGTACTTCAAGCTTGGCAACATCAGCCACCGACTCCACCAGATGAATGCGCCCGCCCAGGTTCGCGTCGTAATGCCCCATCGTGCCCTCGACTTCCGGGTGTCCTGCGTGGCCGATCAACACCACCTCGCGCTGCTGCTTGGCATGACGCGCCACTTCCAGATGCACCTTGGTTACCAGCGGACAGGTGGCATCAAAAATACGTAAACCACGCGCCGCCGCCGCGTCTTCAATCGCCTTGGACACGCCATGCGCGCTGAAAATCAGCGTGGCACCATCCGGCACATCAGCAAGTTCTTCGATAAAGACCGCGCCCTTGGCTTTCAGATCGTCCACGATATAACGGTTGTGTACGATCTCATGACGCACATAAATCGGCGCGCCGAACAGCTCCAGCGCACGTTCGACAATCTCAATGGCACGATCCACCCCGGCGCAAAAGCCGCGTGGATTAGCCAGTTGAATCAAGGGATGAGTATTCATTTCAGCATTGCACGTCAAGAATTTGCACCTCAAACACCAAAGGCAAACCGGCGAGCGGATGATTGAAATCCAGCTCCATCCCCTCCTCGCTGATATTCAAAACCCGCGCCACCGTAGTTTCACCGCTAGGCAGGTCAAACTCGATGAACTGGCCAAGCTCAGGCACGATCTCGCTATCAAAATCCTCGGGCGGCAACACAAACACCTTGTCCTCATCCGGCACAGGAAAGGCTATCCCCGGCGGAATATCGAAACGTCCAGACTCACCCGCACGCATCCCTTGAAACACAAACTCCAAGCCGGGACTGATACTGCCATCACCCACCAGCAGTTCCATCGGCTCCTCAGTGGTCGCCGAGTCGATTTCCGTACCGTCCGGCAAGCTCAATACAAACGCCAATTTGACCCGGCAGCCTGGAAAAATCTTGTTCATTTCTCAGCCTCTTGTTTGCGGACATCCTTATCCTGGTTCCACATCAACACAAACAACCACACCGCGCCGACACTAATCGCCGAGTCCGCGACATTAAACGCTGGCCAGTGATAACCGCAGCAATACAAGTCAATAAAATCAATGACATAACCCAAGTAAACACGATCAATCGCGTTCCCCAACGCCCCGCCTATCAGCAAGGCAAGCGATAACCCCATCCAGCGCTCGCCCTCGCCCAACTTGCGCAACCACAGCGCCAGCCAAGTGCTTACACCCAGCGCCAGCGCCAGGAAAAACCAACGCTGCCAGCCATCCGCATCACCCAAAAAGCTGAACGCCGCACCGGGGTTGTGCAATAGGGTGAGATTGAAGCTAGGAAAAATTGGCACCGGAGAGGCGTAACCCAGACTGGATGCCGCCCATAATTTGGTGAGCTGGTCGAACACGATAACAATCAGGGCAATGAGCAGTCCGTTGCGAAAAACAGTTGTCATGCGGCACTCCGAAGCGGTGTGCTGGTTCGGTCGCCCACACCCTGCAACAAGCCTTCAACGCTGATGTCTTCATCCAGCGCATCCCAGTGCAAGCCTTTGCCACCGCCGGAGATGGTGTAATTCATGCGCGCCTCGGGTGAGGCGTGCAACAAGCGAGGAAAATAGGCCAAGGGGACACCCAGGCGACGCCCGTCCAGCAGTTCGAGCCACATCATGCCCGCGTCAAAAAAAACCTTACTCGCCAAAGAACTCATGCCATGTACCTTCAATAAGGGTGCGATTTTTCTCAATAATGCCGACCAGTACGCCAAGTTCTGCACCACTCAGTCCGTAACTCTCCGCGACACTCACTTCAGGCTTGAGCCAAAACTTGGCCAGTGCCTCACCGCGTTGTACATGAACGTGCAAGGGTTCACGAGGGTTTCCTTCATTGGAGTAAAAGAAAACCCGAAAGCCATTGTGGCGGAAAATGACCGGCATTTAGGCGTAGCTACGGACTTCACCCGCCCCATCCACATTCTCGATACAGCGTCCGCACAGTGTCGGATGCGCGGCATGGCTACCGACATCTTCGCGATGGTGCCAGCAACGTTCGCATTTCGCGTGGGTGCTGGCCTGGGCAACAATGGCGACTTGCCCACCTTCAGCCAGTTCGACCACGACACCCTCCGTTGGGCGCTCACTCAAGGCATGTACGCGGGCATATGAGGTAATCAGCACAAAACGCAGCTCATCCTCCAAGGATTTGAGCACCGCGAGCGTCGCCTCATCGGCGTACACATCCACTTCGGCATCAAGGTTCGCGCCAATCACACCCTCTTTGCGTAGTCTTTCGAGGACGTTCAGCACCTGATCGCGCACCTTCAACACCACACCCCAAGCCTGCGGATTGAGCGCAGCCGTGTCGCTCGTGCGTGCCAAGCCAGTGTAATGCGTGGTCAGCAACACGGAATCTTCACGCCCCCCCTCACAACCGGCCGGCAAAAAACCCCACAACTCTTCGGCGGTAAAACTCAAAATCGGCGCAATCCAGCGCGTGAGCGCCTCCAAAATATGCCACTGCGCCGTCTGGCTGGAGCGACGCGCCTTCGACGCGGGCTGACAGGTGTATTGCCGATCTTTGGTCACATCCAGATAAAAACCGCCCAAGGTGACCGAGCAGAAGTTGTGTACCGCGTGCACGACTTGATGGAAGTTGTAGCTTTCATACGCGGCCAGCACTTCATCTTGAATCTGCGCCGCCTGATCGAGTGCCCATTGATCCAGCGGCAGCATGTCTGCGAATGGCAGGGCATCGGTAGGCTGGAAGTCATTCAGGTTGGAAAGCAGATAACGCGCCGTGTTGCGAATACGGCGATAACTGTCGCCCGCACGCTTCAAAATCTCGTCGGAGACCGTCATCTCGCCGCGATAGTCGGCGGAGGCCACCCACAGGCGCAGCACATCCGCACCCATGGCGTTCATCACTTTTTGCGGCGCAATCACATTGCCCAAGCTTTTGGACATCTTGCGCCCCTGCGCATCGACGGTAAAACCGTGGGTCAACACCTGACGGTAGGGCGCGCGCGCGTGCATGGCGATTGAAGTCATCAACGAGGATTGGAACCAGCCACGATGCTGATCGGAGCCTTCCAGATACAAATCTGCCGGGTCTTGCAAGCCGTCGCGCTGCGCCAGCACGGCGTAATGGGTCACCCCGGAATCGAACCATACATCCAGCGTGTCGCTCACCTTGCGATAGTGCTCGGCTTCATCACCCAGCAGGGCGGAAGGCTCCAGACTGAACCAGGCATCCACGCCGTCTTTTTCCATCAACTGGGCAACCTGCTCGATCAGCTCCGCTGTGCGCGGATGCAGCTCATGCGTGACTTTGTGTACAAACAGGGCAATCGGCACACCCCAAGTGCGCTGGCGTGAAATACACCAGTCTGGACGGCCTTCCACCATCGCGGTAATGCGGTTCTCGCCCCACTCCGGCACCCATTGGGTGTTTTTGATGGTGGCAAGCGCATCGCGACGCAGGTGCTGCACATCCATACCGATAAACCATTGCGGTGTGGCGCGAAAAATCAGCGGCGTCTTGTGACGCCAGCAGTGCGGGAAGCTATGGCTGATTTTAGTGGCGAATTGCAAACGACCGAGCTCACGCAACAGTTCAAGAATCACCGGATTGGCCTTGGTGACGTGCATTCCTTCGACAAAGGCCGTACCGGGCTTGAACACACCAAGATCATCGACCGGATTGTCCACCGGCAGGCTGTATTTCATGCCGACCACATAGTCTTCCTGACCATGCCCTGGGGCAGTATGCACCGCGCCCGTACCGGCATCGGTGGTGACATGCTCGCCCAAAATGATCGGCACTTGACGCTCAAGGAAAGGGTGTTGCAGCTTGATACCTTCCAAGGCTGCGCCCTTGCCCCGCCCAACGATGGCCGCGCCCTCCAGTCCATAGCGCTTGAGTGCAGGCTCAACCAGCGACTCGGCCAGCAGCAAGCGGGTATCTGCGGCCTGCACCAGCACATAGTCGAGTTCCGGGTTTAGCGCCACTGCCTGGTTGGCAGGCAAGGTCCATGGCGTGGTCGTCCAGATAATGACTTCAATGGCACCTTCACCCGTCGCATTCATCGCCGTTGCAAACGCCGCTTGGTCGATCGCCTGAAAGCGCACGTCAATCGCGTCGGAGGTTTTATCCTCATATTCGACCTCCGCCTCGGCCAGCGCCGAACCGCAGTCCACGCACCAATGCACCGGCTTGCTGCCCTGCACCAAATGCCCATTGGCAATGATCTTGCCCAAGGCGCGCAAAATATCCGCCTCGAATTTGAAATCCATGGTCAGATAAGGCTGATCCCAATCACCCAACACACCCAGGCGCACAAAATCCGCCTTCTGCCGCGCCACCTGCTCGGCGGCATACACCCGGCAAGCATCGCGGAATTCACGCGCGCTGACCTTGACGCCCGGTTTGCCCAGCTTTTTTTCCACCTGCAACTCAATCGGCAAACCGTGACAGTCCCAGCCCGGCACATAGGGAGCATCCAAACCCGCCAAGGTCTTGCTCTTGACGATGATGTCCTTGAGCACCTTGTTCACCGCATGGCCGATATGAATATCGCCATTGGCATACGGCGGACCGTCATGCAGCACAAATTTCGGCTGCCCGGCGCACGCATCACGAATACGGCGGTACACGTTCTTCGCCTGCCAAGCCGCCAAGATGACAGGCTCGCGCTGCGGCAGATTGCCGCGCATGGGGAATTCAGTTTCCGGCAAATTAAGGCTGGCTTTGTAGGCGGATTCGGCAGGGGTGTCTTTGGACATGGATTGACAGTGCAATGAGAATGAAAAAGTGGCTCGATTATTCACGATTTACGCCGATCCTGCCAGCAAGCACCACGCTATTGATACGGCTCGATGAAATTTGAGTAGGGACTGATTCTGTACCCACCCGTAGAAACGCCGCCTCGGGGACGAGTTTCCTACAACACAGAGCCCGTACAAAAATATCAGACTCCATCAAGCCAGTTATATAGGTACTACACTGGAAGCCTATTTCACGCTATGGTTTAAGGCACACATCTCGCAATGACTAACACACCAAGGAACGTGCTATGGCTCTCGCCCCCCAACTGACCGGCATTCCACACCAACTTGCCCTCGCGGGGCTCGCCAGTGAATCCATTTTGCGCGAGGCCATGGGCGATGCGCTGGAACGCAAGCAATCATTTGTACAGATTCTTGCCGATGGCAAAAAAATTGACATGAGTCGCGTAGCTGAAATTATCGCCATCGAGTTTGGCTTGCCGCTGGTTGATCTTGATGCTCTCGACGTCCAACAATTACCGCTCAACCTGCTCAAAGACGACGCGATTCGTAAGTTTCAGATCATCCCCCTGCGCCAGCGTGGGAAAACCATTCACGCAGTGGTCGCTGACCCCACCTTCCAGCAGGCTTTTGACGACATTCGTTTTGCCAGCGGCTTTGAAATTGATCCAGTGCTTGCGCCTGCCGATAAAATCAGGGCGATGATCGACAAGCTGGTCGAGGGGCGCAGCGCCGCGAGCATGATGGCGGGTCTGGATGATGAACTGGCACTGCTTGAAGTAGGCGACACACCCGCTGCCGCACAGGTTCCGGATGCTGAAGCCGACGAAGCCCCCGTGGTCAAGTTCGTCAACAGCATCCTGCTGCAAGCCATTCAGAAAGGCGCATCCGACATTCACTTCGAGCCCTATGAATTCATTTTCCGCGTGCGCCTGCGCATCGACGGCGACCTGCACGAAATCGTTTCCAGCCCGCAACTCAAGTCCATGGCCGACCGCCTGACCGCGCGCATCAAGGTCATGAGTCGCATGGATATTTCGGAAAAACGCATCCCGCAAGACGGACGCATCAAGCTTAACGTGTCAAAAACGCGTGCCATCGACTTCCGTGTCAACTCCTGCCCGACTTTGTTTGGCGAAAAAATCGTACTGCGTATTCTCGACCCATCCAGCGCCAAGCTCGGCATTGACGCCTTGGGTTACGAGCCATTCCAAAAAGAGCTGTACCTCAAGGCACTCAAAAAACCCTACGGTATGATTTTGGTCACTGGCCCTACCGGCTCGGGTAAAACCGTCAGCCTGTACACCGGCCTGAATATTCTCAACGATGGGCAACGTAACATTTCCACCGCCGAGGATCCGGCGGAAATCAACATGCCTGGTGTCAACCAGGTCAACGTGAATGCCAAAGTGGGGCTAACCTTCGCCAACGCCCTGCGCGCCTTCCTGCGTCAAGACCCGGACATCATCATGGTGGGTGAAATCCGCGATCTGGAAACCGCCGAAATCGCCATCAAGGCCGCGCAGACCGGTCACTTGGTACTTTCGACCCTGCACACCAACGACGCGCCGCAAACCCTTACCCGTCTGGCCAACATGGGCGTAGCAACGTTTAACATTGCTTCGTCGGTATTGCTCATCATCGCGCAGCGCTTGGCACGAAAGCTTTGCCCAGCCTGCAAAACCGAAGAAAAAATTCCGGCTGTCGAGCTATTAAAGGAAGGATTTTCGCAGGCCGATATTGATGCTGGCATTACCATTTACAAACCAGTCGGCTGCGAGCTGTGCAATAACGGCTACAAGGGGCGTACCGGCGTTTACCAAGTCATGCCTATTTCCAACGAAACGCAACGTTTAATTATGTCGGGCGCGAACTCCATCGATCTCGGCGACCAAGCGAGAAAAGAAGGCATCCCCAATTTACGTGAATCTGGCTTGTTGAAGGTCAAGGCTGGCATTATCGGACTCGAAGAACTCAACAACGTCACCGTGGATTAAAACCCACAGGCCGTTGAAAAAAATTTTCATCGGCCTATGGATATTGACCCGGCTAGGTGAAGTTTGAATACCACCGTTCAGGCTAAGCCTGTCGAAGCCCGTCCTCATGCCCTTCGACAGGCTCTGGGCGAACGAAAACTGAACACATGTCTGTGCCAGATCAGTAGTGTCATTTTTATTAAGCACAAGAATGTTTCGTTCGCAAAGAGAGTAAAAAAGTCCTTTTCATGTATTTTGGGCACCGAAAAAAATTTTATTACACCAGCATGAAGGTTTAGACTGCGAGGCTATGTAATAACTTAACCCACGCGGAGATATGACATGCAGCCACGCACCATAACCAATAATGAAATCGTCCTCGCAGCCGGTGACACGATTCAATCGCGCACTGACACGCGTGGCGTCATTACGCATGCCAATCCAACCTTTGCGCGCATCGCAGGTTATAGCGTTGAGGAACTGGTTGGCTCGCCGCACAATATCGTGCGTCATCCACACATGCCGCGCAGTGCGTACTACGTCATGTGGGAAATGATCCAACGTGGTGAAGAATTCTTTGGCTTTGTTAAAAACCGCGCCAAAAATGGCGACCATTACTGGGTATTCACCCGTGTCAATGCGCGCCGGGACGCCAGCGGAACCATCAACGGCTATATGTCGATCCGCGTTGCCCCACCCAAGCGCGAGGTGCTGGCTGAGTGGGATGCTGTTTACGCTCAAGTGTGCGCGGTTGAAGCCGCCCTGCCGCGCGACCAGCAATGTGAAGCCGGGGCGAAGGCTATTGTGGATTACCTGAAATCCCGGGGTCACAACAGCCTGACCAGTTACGTCATGTCGCAGGTTTAAATACTTTCAACTGCTACACTGCGCGCACTATTTTTTGTGCGCCATGCTCATGCCTTTACACATCTGGGTCGATGCCGATGCGTGCCCCAACGTCATCAAAGATATTCTCTACCGTGCGGCGGAACGCTTGGGGTTGTCACTGACCCTGGTGGCCAATCAGCCGTTGCGCGTGCCGCGCTCCCCTCATATTCACAGCCTTGTGGTACCCGGTGGTTTTGATGAGGCCGATAATGAAATCGTGCGCCGCGTCAACGCGGGCGACTTGGTTATCACCGCCGACATTCCTCTCGCTGCCGGCGTACTCGACAAAGGCGGGCACGCCCTCAACCCTCGCGGTGAGCGTTACACCTTAAACACCATCCGCGAACGCCTGCGTATTCGTGACATGATGGAACAATTGCGCGACTCCGGCGTGCGCACTGGCGGGCCGCCCACGCTTAGCCAAGCCGACCGGCAAGCCTTCGCCAACCAGCTCGACCGCTTTTTACAGCAACGTGCTTAACCCGAATGAATCAACCCCTCGATATTTTACGCAGCGTGTTCGGCTACGAACACTTCCGTTCGCCACAAGATGAAGTCATTTCAACCCTCATGGCTGGCGAAGACGCGCTCGTACTCATGCCCACCGGCGGCGGCAAATCACTCTGCTACCAGATCCCCGCACTGGCGCGTGCGGGGGTTGGCATTGTCGTTTCCCCACTGATCGCACTCATGCAAGACCAGGTCGCCGCACTACGCCAGGCTGGCGTCAATGCCGCCTACCTAAACTCCACCCTCTCACCTTCCCAAGCGCGTCAAATTGAGCAGCAACTTCTTCTGGGCGACCTGGACATGCTGTATGTCGCCCCCGAACGCCTGCTTAATGCACGTACGCTGGATTTGCTCGAACAGGCCAACGTCGCTTTGTTTGCCATTGACGAAGCGCATTGCGTCTCGCAGTGGGGACATGACTTCCGCCCGGAATACATGCAGCTTTCGGTACTGCACCAACGCTTCCCGCACATCCCGCGCATTGCCCTCACCGCCACCGCCGACGAACCCACCCGCCGCGAAATCATCGCCCGACTCGGCCTGGAAAACGCGCGCGTCTTTATCAGCAGCTTTGACCGCCCCAACATCCGCTACCGCATCGCCCAAGGTGATGGCGGCGCACGCGACAAACTGCTGCGCTTCATACAGGACGAACACGCGGGCGAAGCGGGTATCGTCTATTGCCTGTCACGCAAAAAAGTCGATGAAACCGCCGAATGGCTCACCAGCAAAGGCATCCCCGCCCTGCCCTATCATGCGGGACTGACTGCCAACACGCGTGAAATGCATCAGGCACGCTTTCTCAAGGAAGAAGGCATCATCATGGTCGCCACCATTGCCTTTGGCATGGGCATCGACAAACCCAATGTGCGCTTTGTGGCGCATTTAAACCTACCCAAAAGCGTCGAAGCCTACTATCAGGAAACCGGTCGCGCCGGGCGAGATGGACTGCCTGCCGATGCTTGGATGAGTTACGGCCTGCAAGACATTATTACCCTGCGCCAGATGATGGAGTCATCCGAGGCCGACGCAACGCACAAGCGGGTTGAGCAACATAAGCTGGATGCCATGCTCGGTCTGTGCGAGATGACCAGCTGCCGCCGCCAGGCGCTGCTCGCCTATTTTGATGAAATCTTGGCCGAGCCCTGCGGCAACTGCGACACTTGCCTCGAACCACCCGCCACCTGGGATGCCAGCGTACCCGCGCAAAAAGCCCTGTCCTGCGTACACCGCACCGGACAACGCTTCGGCGTAACCTACCTCGTCGATGTGCTGCTTGGCAAAACCGATGAACGCATTCAACGCAATGCACATGACAAAATCAGCACCTTTGGCATTGGCGCGGAACTCAACGCCACCGAATGGCGCGGCGTGTATCGCCAACTCATCGCGCGCAACCTGCTTCTGGTCGATATCGAAGGTCACGGCGGTTTGCGCCTGAGTGAAACCTGCCGCCCGGTGCTGCGTGGCGAGGAATCCCTGTGGCTACGTCGTGAGCTACGCGCGACCCGCGCTAAAAACACCACACGCCCTGAACGCACCGGGCGTACTGGACGCACCTTGCCGCCTGATGCCGATCCGCTGTTGTGGGAGGCGCTGCGCGCCAAACGCCGCGAACTCGCCGAAGAGCAAGGCGTACCACCGTATGTCATTTTTCACGACGCCACCCTCATGGCCATGCTGGAAGCTCGCCCACAAAGCCTGATGGCCATGGGCAATTTGCCGGGTGTGGGCGAACGCAAACTTCAGGCTTACGGCGAGGCGTTTTTGCAAGTTTTCAGAACCTGCGCACCATAAAAAAGGCTGCGTTGCGCAGCCTCAATTTTTTTACAGGGTCACAGCGCCATTAACGCACAACCACTACAGTGCGCCCGTCATGACGCCCCTGGTTGTGATAACCATGCCCACCTTGGTTGTGACGGTCATAGTGGTGACGCTCATTGTGGCGATAGTGATTTCGATGACCACGCTCAGCGTCAACATAAACCACATTGACCGGACGACGCTCGTAGTAGCCCGGCTGCACCACATAGACATCCCGGCGCGGCGCGTTGTAGGTGTTGTAATTACGGGCATATGGATCACGCTCAACATAGCGGACATTATTATTGCTCGTCGCAATCACCGCGCCTGTCACGGCTCCGACCGCACCGCCCACCCACGCACCATTATCGTGGTCAACCTGATGCCCCACGACCGCGCCCAAAGCTGCTCCCAGACCCGTACCGACCAAGACATTGTTGTCCGCATAACTAGGCACGCTAAGCAGCGTGCCCACACCCACCAACATTGCAGCTAACGCTTTCATGGCTCAACTCCCCAAATGACCGCCTAAAATGCAAACAACCAAGCAAGTTGCTATGCTCCACTAAGGCTGTGCAAGGCGCTTAAAAGTTCTGCTATTTGGATGGTAAGCAAAAAAATATCCGGCCCTGAGCCGTCGCGACCCTAACAGCTTGCTGAAAAACTCATCCTTGAGCTTTTCAGCCTTGCCAATCCCGATACACGCCCGTGATTGGCAAGCGAAAATCAGTCACGTAAGTGATTGATTTTCGAGTGGGACATCCATGTCCCGCCTAACAGGCTGCTGAAAACAAGTATTTCAGCAGCCTGCCAAGTCGCCCCTAATAAAGAAAAAAACCATGCAAAACCAACTGCACCACAAATTGAGCGCCGCGTTCCTCCCTCAACACATTGAAGTCGTGAATGAAAGCCACCGTCACGCTATGCGCGCGCAAAATTCACACTTTCATATTACGCTGGTGAGCAGCGCCTTTGCCGGACAACCCCTGCTCGCCCGGCATCGTGCGGTGAACAAAATCCTTGCCGAGGAGCTGGCAGACAGCATTCACGCTATCACGCTCAACACGCTGACCCCCGATGAGTGGGCAAACCGGGGCGGGGTGGTCGACGCATCACCCACGTGCAAGGGTGGATAAACCTTGTTTCTCCTTGTCGGATGATTTCAGCCCGGAGATGACTCACAATGTTGCCCAATCATGCCCCCCCGCCGCCCCAGGCTGCGACGCTGCTTCCCCGCACGGCGCTAGAGCTCAAGAAATCCACGATTGTTGCCTCGCCCGAGCTTTTCAGTGACGACATCCTGCGCTTGTTCCACGAGTACCCGGAGCTCGACACCATCCCAGTCATTGAGGACACGCACCCCATCGGCCTGATCAACCGTCATGTTTTCATGAACGAAATGGCGCGGCCTTATGTGCGCGAAATCTACGGGCGCAAAAGCTGCATCGCTTTCATGGATAAGCACCCGCTCATCATCGAAGAAACCACCCCCATTCAAGAGCTCAGCTTCCAGGCTCTCGCCGCCGGTCAGAAAGCCTTATCGGACGGCTTCATTATCGTGAGAAACGGCAGCTATACCGGCGTAGGCTCAGGCTTCGATCTCGTAGATGCAGTTACCAAACTGCAAGCCGAAAAAAGCCGCATGGTGATGGAGAGCATTGAATATGCCAGCGTCATTCAAAGATCATTTTTACGTCCCTCACAGCGCGACCTTGCCACCCACCTACCGGATCACCTATTGCACTGGGAGCCGCGCGATGTAGTAGGAGGTGATTTTTTCGTCTTCCGCACATTTAATGATGGTTATTTCATTGCCATTATCGACTGCACTGGGCACGGCGTTCCAGGGGCTTTTATGACCTTGATTATGGCCTCCTTTCTCGATCGGATCTTGCAACACGACAACCCGCGCGACCCTGCCGAAGTCATGACAAAAATGAATCGCATGATCAAAGGTGCCTTGGCACAGGATGGAGACATTCACCACGACGGCTCAGATGATGGCATGGACACCGCATTTATGTGGTTTAACAGCGCAGAACGCCTGCTCACCTGGGCATCGGCAAAAATCCCTTTGTTCATTGTCACCCCCCCGACCAACAACACAGCGAGCGACGCCAAAATTGAACAGATGAACGGCGAGCGTATGGGCGTAGGCTATCGCACCACACCCATGCAGCATACTTGGGTCAATCACAGCGCTCACCTCGCTCCGGGCGCAAGTGTATTTGTGACTACAGACGGCTTTATTGACCAGCCCGGTGGAAAAAAACGTATTGCCTTTGGAAAAAAACGCCTGAAAAACACACTATTGGAGCATCATGCCCTAGCGCTCAAAGACCAGGGTGAGCACATTATGCAGACGTTTCGCGCCTACCAGGCAGAACAAAGGCGGCGCGATGATGTGACTTTTTTCGGCTTCCGCCCATAAAACATGAGGACGATTGGCGTGGACATTTTCCAAGTTTTCAACGAAGACACTCTGCGCGACAACCTGCTTTTCTATTACAGCGGCTACATGTCGCACAACGTGATTGGAGCGATGGGCGACACCCTGCGCTATCGTCTCGAAACTCAAGGCACCAAAGGAGCGACCACACGCAAGGTTTTCTCCACCTTTATCGAAATGGCGCAAAACATCCTCAACTACGGAGGCGATGAAGAGCGTAATGAAGACAACAGGCAATACTCGCGCGGAGCTGTCGCCATAGGCCAGCAAGGCGGGCACTTCTACATTATCTGTGGCAACCATATTGACCGCGCTCATTTGGCTCGCGTACGTGAAAAACTTGAAGCCATACGCGCCATGTCGCCCGAAGAAATCAAACAGGCTTACAAGCAACAGCTGCGCACCGAAAGCTCTGCTGATGAAGCCAGCAAAGGTGCCGGATTAGGCTTCCTGACCGTGGCGCGCGATGCCAGTGAGCCGATTGAATTTTGTTTTATTGAGTATGAACTTCCCGCTGAGAACGTGGGTTTCTACCTCAAGGCCGTCATTTAATGTTGGGGGTATTTAAAATGCAAAACCTGAAACTTGAAGCCACCAGCACCTCACCTGAAGTTGATTTTCAATTCTCAGAGCACCGCCTTGCGCTACGTGGTGAGTCCTACCCTGAAAATGCGGCGGCTTTTTTTGGTCCTATTGTTGAAGCACTCAACGGATACCTTGAACAAACCCAGAATCAGGTCATCGAAGTCATCATCGAACTCACCTATTTCAACAGCAGCAGCACCAAAGTCCTGTTCAATGTTTTCAACATGCTCAACTTTGCCGCCGCAAGCAATACGATCAATCTGCATTGGCGCTACGACGAAGATGACGACACCATTCTGGAGTTTGGTGACGATCTACACGAGGATTTCCCTGACATCAACTACATTCCTGAGAGCTTTGCATCGTAACGCGCCTTTCTTTCTCATGGAGTAAAACCGTGGACGACACCTGTATCGACGACTTTCGCCGCGAGGATTTCACCATTTTCGACATCGAAGAAGCCCTGCTTGAGCGTTCGCTGCTGGTTCTGGAGGACGAATCAACTCCTGCTGAAATGCTGCGCGCCGAGCTGCGTATCATGACCGCAGGATATCAGCGTCTGTTTCGCGAGGTTCAGCGGCTTATCAAAATGAGCGACCGTAAAGAAGAAGCGCTTAATCGCTTGAACCGTGAGCTGACCTCTCTCACCGCCCAACTTGAACACCAGGCAACCCACGATGCGCTCACCGGGATTCTCAACAAAGGCGCGATTACTCGCTATATCGACGAACAGATCAAACACAACGCATTCGGTCTAATCCTGTTCGACATCGATTTTTTCAAGCAAGTAAACGACCAACGCGGACACCCCGCAGGAGATGATGTACTCAGGGGTTTTGCCCAACGTATCAATGAGCACCTGCCTCCAGACATGTTGTTTGCACGTTTTGGTGGTGAGGAATTCGCCATAGTGGCTCCTGATATGCCCCTTGAGGAACTACACCAACATGCAGAAGACTTGCGCAAGGCCGTCAATGCCGCGCCTTTCTTTTCCAATACCGGCTTTGTGCCTATCACCATCAGTTTCGGTGTTAGCCTGCGCCTGGAAAATGAGCCATTTTCCTCGGTATTTACCCGCGCCGATGCCGCGCTCTACCAAGCCAAACAGCAAGGCAGAGATCGCGTGGTAAGCATTGCCCCGTCGTCAAAAATTCAGCCTGCTGATTAAAATAGGACTTACGCAAAAGCGTTCCAGCAAGGCAAAGCGCCGAAGACAGTACACCGAGTACGGCGAGGCGCTTGAACGCCGCTGGGGCGGTTTTGCGTAAGTCCTATAAAAGCTCAACTTACCTGCGGGTAACCTATGCTGCGGGCGGCACAAACCCTTCAGGCACCACCGAGCCTTCCCCGAAGAAAAACTTTTCCATTTCCTGTTCTAAAAACTTGCGCGCCTTGGGATCCACCGGTGTCAGGCGATATTCATTGATAAGCATGGTTTGATGCTTGAGCCACTCCTGCCAAGCCTGCTTGCTCACATTGGCAAAAATGCGCGCGCCCAACTCACCAAAATAAGGCGGACGCTCCAATCCTTCCGCTTCCTTTTTCAAACGTGTGCAGTTCACCATACGACTCATCGTGCTACTCCTTAAAATACAATTCGATTAGGCGACTGACTGGCGCGGGAAGACCCACGCTGGCCGCAGACCTAGGTTTATACCAGAGCAAGCGATCATCATCCATGACCGATGCAGCAGGGTTATTCCAGCGCGCACGGCGTGGAAAAATGTCCAGATGATAGTGGCTGAACGTGTGGCGCATGACTGGCAAGCATTCCCCTGGTACCACGTTTGGCAACAGCGCGCCCACCTCGGACTCCGGCAAACTGTACAGCCCCGGCCAAATGCCCACCGGCGGGCGACGTTGCAACAACATACCGGCTTCGTCCTCAATCAGCCACATCACCGTCTGGCGCACTGGCAAAACCTTACGCGGGCGCGGCGTGGGCAGCTCGCCCACCCGTCCCTCGCGCAGGGCTGCACAGGATGCCGCCTGCGGACAACGCTCGCAGGCCGGATTGCGCGTCGTGCACAAGGTCGCGCCCAAATCCATGATCGCCTGAGTGTAATCTGCCGCACGTAAGGCTGGGGTTAAAGCCGCAGCATACCGCCAAAGCTCGCGCTCCAGCGCCGCCTCGCCCGGCCAACCGGCTAGTGCATAAAATCGCGCCAGCACGCGCTTCACATTGCCATCCAGAATTGGAAACGGCAGATCAAACGCCTGCGCCAACACCGCCCCGGCGGTGGAGCGTCCCAGCCCCGGCAACGCCAGCACGGCATCAAAGTCACGCGGAAAAACGCCGCCATGCTGCTGCATGACCTGCTTGGCCGCCGTATGCAGCAAGCGCGCGCGCCGGTAATAACCCAAGCCCGCCCAGTGCGCCAGCACCTCGTCTTCATGCGCCTGCGCAAAGCTCGACACATCCGGAAAACGCTGCATGAAACGCTCAAAATACGGAATCACCGTCACCACCTGCGTTTGCTGCAACATCACCTCCGAAACCCAGACCCGCCATACGCGCGCTTCGGGGTTGCCATCAAGACGTTGCCAAGGCAAATCATGCCGACCGCATTCACGCCACCACGCCAGCAAACGCGCGGCGAAGTCCTCATTTTGCGGCGCTGGCTCCGTTAAACTTGCACTGAAATGATTCATGCGGCCATCATAGCCGCAACAAACCTTTAACCAACGCACAATCGCCATGATTCAAGTCAAATTTTTTGCCAGCCTGCGCGAACGCCTTGGTGTTGCCGAACGTACGCTTCCCGCCGAAAACCTGCATACCATCAGCGATGTGTGGTCTGCCGTGGCCGATTTCGCCATGCCTGCCAACCTGCTTGTTGCCATCAACCACGACTACGTCGGGCGCGATCACAGCGTGAGCGACGGCGATGAGGTGGCTTTTTTCCCGCCCGTGACCGGCGGCTAGTCTATATTCATCAATTCGTAACCTGTATGCGTTCAGCTTACCGATAACGCTTTGGCACACGCGTTGCTTTAACGGTCTACATTCAAACCCAAACAACGGAGAATCCCCATGAGCCTGATTAAAAAGCACCTCAAAACTCGCCCCGTGTGCAAAACCACGTTCACTATTGCAGCCGACGCGGCGCAGGACAGTGAATTTGTTTGGTTGATTGGCGACTTCAATAACTGGGAAGACGACACCCTGCCGATGAAAAAGAAGAAAGATGGCAGCTGGAGCCTGGAAATCGAACTTGAGCCGGGTCGTGAGTACCAGTTTCTCTACCACCTTGGCGACAAGTGCTACATCACCGACGATGCCCCCGATGCCAGCGCGCCCAACCCCTTCGGCACCGGCGAAAACTCCATCATCCGCACCTGAACCCACGAGGCATCCATGAGCAGCACCATCGACCAACTCAATGCCGACTTCGGCCTGACTCAAGCCTACGGCACGGCGCTGAGCTTTGTTCAGGGCGAAGCCGACCTTCCGCTCGCCATCCTGCGCACCGCCAACGCCGAGGCGCGCGTGATGCTGCAAGGCGCGCAAATCATTCACTATCAAGTGGGCGAGCAACCGCCCATTATCTGGGTCGGCGAAGAAGCCAAGGCTGTTCCAGGCAAAAGCCTGCGTGGTGGGGTTCCCGTGTGCTGGCCGTGGTTTGGCGCGGGCGCAGAAGGGCAGCCCGCGCATGGCTTTGCGCGCAATCTGAACTGGCAGGTTGCCGCTTCAAAGGCGGACGAAGACTCGGTCACCCTGACACTGGAGCTTTTACCGAGCGAAACCAGCGCCAAATATTGGCCGCATGATTTCCGCCTCAGCCTTGAAGTGCATCTTGCCGACAGCCTGAAAATGACCTTGATGACCGAGCACCGTGGTAGCGAGTCCTGCACCATCACCCAAGCGCTGCACACTTACCTGCGTGTCGGCGATATTGCCGAAGTATCGATCAAGGGTCTGGCGGACACCGCCTTCCTCGACAAAACCCGCGACATGCTGCGCGATACCCAAAGCGACTTGGCACTGCGTCTTGGCAGCGAAACCGACCGCGTCTACCTCGACACCGAATCCGAAGTCATCGTGGAAGACGCTGCTCTGCAACGCCGCATTCATGTGCGTAAAGAAGGCAGCCGTTCAACCGTGGTGTGGAACCCTTGGGACGAAAAGGCCGGTGGATTCCCTGATATGCGCGCCGATGAATACGCCAGCATGTTATGTGTGGAAACCACCAATGCTGCCGATGATATGGTTCAGCTTGCACCCGGCGAAACGCACTGCATGGTCAGCGAAATTCTGGTCACGCCACTGACTGCAAGCTGAAAACGGTCGAGTCCGTTGCAAAGCCCGCTCTGGAGTTATATCCGGGCGAGCTGAGTGAATTTTAGCCACAGAGAGCACAGAGTTCACGGAGATTGGTAGCTGCTCGGTGAACTCTGTGTTCTCTGTGTTCTCTGTGTTCTCTGTGTTCTCTGTGTTCTCTGTGGCTACATTTTGCCGGGCTACAAATTTGCTGTCGAACCGACTATTTACGACAGACAACAAAAAACCCGCTGAAGACATTATCTTCAGCGGGTTTTTTCTGTGTGTGCCCTGTGTGCGATGGAGCTTACAAAAGCGCCCCCCGGTATACGATTAACGCTGACGCGCCTTGAAGCGTGGGTTGCTCTTGCAAATCACATACACCTTGCCGCGACGACGCACGATTTGGCAATCCTTGTGACGGGTCTTGGCGGATTTGAGGGAAGACAGAATTTTCATGTCACGACATCTCTAAACTTTTGGGTGGGGTGGTATAGCCAGCACAGCCAAAAGGTGTGTACTGAACAAACAAGGTCGCGGATTGTACCGAATAAGGATTCATCATTCAACACGTTATCAAGCATCCTTCTTTCGAGACTCAACCCCGGCTCCGGCATAGTTCGCTACAATGCGTCCCCTCGTTTCACCATCACACCATCGCATGAGCCACACCATCGTCCTCGCCACCGGCAACGCCGGCAAAGTCATCGAATTTAACAGTCTGCTGGCAGGCCTTGGTCTGCATATCCGCCCGCAATCCGATTTTGCCGTGCCCGAAGCCGAGGAAACTGGCTTGAGCTTTATCGAAAACGCCATCATCAAAGCGCGTAACGCCGCCCGGCATACCGGACTGCCCGCCATGGCCGACGACTCCGGCATCGAAGTTGACGCACTGAACGGCGCGCCGGGCATTTACTCCGCGCGCTATGCCGGACTAAACAAAAGCAGCTTGGACAACAATCGCAAACTGCTTGAGTCTTTGCGCGACACTGCACAGGAACAACGCAGCGCCCGCTTTCAGTGCGTGATGGCCTATCTGCGCCACGCCGAAGACCCCACCCCGATCACTGCCCAAGGCACCTGGGAAGGCATGATTCTCAATGCTCCCCAAGGTGAACACGGCTTCGGCTACGACCCGATTTTCTGGGTGCCCACCCACCAGTGCAGTGCCGCCGAATTGCCAGAAGCGCTCAAGAACACGCTCAGTCACCGCGCCCTTGCGCTGCAAAGCCTGCTCGCACAAATGAAACTGCACGGCTAATGCTCAACTCCTAATGTTTAACTTCACCGGCCTACCCCCGCTCGCGCTCTACATCCATATCCCGTGGTGCGTGCGCAAATGCCCCTACTGCGACTTCAACTCGCATGAAGCGCCCAGCACGCTGCCTGAGTTTGAGTATGTGGATGCCATGCTGCGTGACCTTGAGCAGGATTTGCCCCTCGTATGGGGGCGAGCGATCACCAGCATTTTCATCGGCGGCGGCACACCCAGCCTGTTTTCCGCCGAAGCCTTGGATCGTCTGTTCTCCGGCCTGCGCGCTCGCCTCAAACTGCTGCCCGATATCGAAATTACGCTGGAAGCCAACCCCGGCACGGTGGAAGTCGGCAAATTCCGCGACTTCCGCGCCCTCGGCATCAACCGCCTCTCCATCGGCGTGCAAAGCTTCAACGACACGCAGCTTAAAGCCCTGGGCCGCATTCACGGCGCACGCGAAGCCATTGCCGCCGCCGAAGCCGCTCACGCCGCAGGCTTTAGCGACTTCAATCTCGACCTGATGCACGGCCTACCCGGTCAAAGCGTAGCCGACGGCGAAGCCGACATGCGCCAAGCCATCGCGCTCAAACCGAGCCACCTGTCGTACTACCAACTCACTCTCGAACCCAATACCTGGTTCTACAACCACCCGCCCAGCTTGCCCGATGACGAACATCTCGCCGACATCGAAGAAGCCGGTCAAGCCTTGCTCGCCGGGGCGGGCTACGCCCAATACGAAGTATCTGCCTACGCCCAACCCGGCCAGCGCTGCGCCCACAACCTCAACTATTGGGAATACGGTGACTATTTGGGTATCGGCGCAGGCGCGCATGGCAAAATCACCCTGCCCGCCGAACAGCGCATCCTGCGCCGCGCGCGCATCAAGAATCCACGCGACTATCAGGCCAGCGCAGGCACACCTGCCGCCTACAGCGAGGAACATCCCAAGCCAGTGGATGCCGCGTTTGAATTCATGCTTAATGCCCTGCGCCTGAAACAAGGCTTTGCACCCTATCTTTTCCAGGAGCGTGCGGGCATCCCGTTAAGCCGCATCCAAACCGCCCTGCAGCAGGCTGAAAAAGAAGGCCTGCTTGAGTGGAGTATTCAGCGCATTGCCGCCAGCCCCCACGGCTGGCGTTATCTGAATGACCTGATGCAGCATTTTCTCCCCGAAGAGTAGACACATAACACTTGCCAAGCCGCTCCAAGACGTGAATAATCCCCGCCTTCTTATCAGTCCTGTCATTGTGACCGGTCGATACACCTTATAAGGCACGCACCATGAAACCCGATATTCATCCTAACTACCGCCCCGTCGTATTCCACGACCTGGCCAGCGGCTTCAGCTTTCTGACCCGCTCCACCATTTCCGCCAAAGAAAAAATCGTTTGGGAAGATGGCAAGGAATACCCACTGGTCAAGCTTGAAGTGTCTTCCAAGTCACACCCCTTCTTCACCGGTGAGCAAAAGAACATCAACACCGCCAAGCAAGTGGACAAATTCAACAAGCGCTTCGGTCGTTAATGCACCCTGCGTTTATGGCTTTAAGGGCATCCATTATGGGTGCCCTTTTGTTATGCAGCCTTCCCGCATTCGCGCTCAACTGCCCCGCAGATCGCATTGACGAGCAAGTGCGCGTGGTCAGCGTAAGCGATGGCGACACCCTGCGTCTGTCCGATGACCGCCGTGTGCGCATTATCGGCATCAACACACCTGAGCTTGCCCACGATGGCCGCCCCGCCGAAGCCTTGGCTGAGGATGCGCGCCAGCAGTTGCAAAAACTGGTGCGCCAGAGCGATAACCGCGTCGGGCTGCGCCTTGGTGAAGAAGGCAAGGATCACTACGGTCGTGTCCTCGCCCACGTCTTTCTCGCCAATGGCGAGAGTGTCGAAGCTCACCTGCTCAGTCAGGGCTTGGCAAGCCGCGTAGCTATCCCGCCAAATGTGTGGGGACAAGACTGCTTTGCCCAGGCTGAAAATGCAGCGCGCTCGGCGGGGCGTGGTATCTGGGCGTTAGGCGCCTATCGCTCGCCCATTGATGCGCGCAAACTGCCCGACGATGTAACGGGTTTCATCCTGCTGCAAGGCAGGGTCGAGCGCGTCGGCGGCAGCCGCCATGCGCAGTGGATCAATCTCGAAGGCGGCGTTGCCCTTAAAATCGACCACGACCTGCTACCCTACTTCCGCGATATCAACCTGCAAGCACTCGAAGGCCAACGCATCGAAGCGCGCGGCTGGCTAACCCGCCCCGGCGGCAAAAGCCCACGCATTCGCCTGACGCACCCGTCCATGCTGCGGGTTTTGGATTAAATCCTAAAATTAGCCACAGAGATCACAGAGGACACTGAGAATAAATCCAAGCTGAATTTGCTGATTCATATATCAATGCAGATATGATTCCATCGTAAGTCAGCGCCTTCTTAACTCTGTTATCTCTGTGCCCTCTGTGGCTAAAAAATATTCAACCCCACGAACACACACCATGACCGACCTGAAACAAGCCGCCCTCGACTACCATCGCTTTCCCATCCCGGGCAAAGTCGCCACCTTCATTACCAAGCCAACCGCGACTGCGCGTGACCTCGCGCTGGCCTATTCACCGGGCGTGGCCGAACCGGTGCGCGAAATTGCCGCCAACCCGGACAATGCCTACATTTACACTGGCAAGGGCAATTTGGTCGCTGTCATTTCCGACGGCACCGCCATCCTCGGTCTGGGCAATCTTGGCGCTCTAGCCTCCAAGCCGGTGATGGAAGGCAAGGGCGTGTTGTTCAAGCGTTTTGCCAATATCGACGTGTTCGACATCGAAGTGGACAAGCGTTCGCCCGAGCACTTTATCGACGTGGTCAAGGCGATTGCCCCCACCTTCGGCGGCATCAATCTGGAAGACATCGGCGCACCGCATTGTTTCGAAATCGAAGAAAAACTGATTGAAGCGCTGGATATTCCCGTGTTCCACGACGACCAGCACGGCACCGCCATCATCATCGCCGCCGCCCTGCTCAACGCGCTGGAAGTGCAAGACAAGCGCATCGGGGACGTGCGCATCGTGCTGGTCGGTGTCGGTGCGGCGGGTAGCAACGCCCTCAAGCTGCTGCTCGCTCTGGGCGCAGACAAGGCCAAGCTACGCGCAGTTGATCGTGTCGGTGTATTGCACACTGGCCTGATGACTGGGGGCCTCGCCGACCTGCCGCCGCACCACGCCCAATTTGCCGTCGAGACCGACGACCGCACGCTGGAAGACGCCTGCCGTAACGCAGACGTATTTATCGGCGTGTCCGCCCCCAATCTGCTCACGGCGGAAATGTTGCTCAGCATGGCGGCCAGGCCCGTGGTGTTCGCACTCGCCAACCCCGACCCGGAAATCAAACCGGAGCTTGCGCATAGCCTGCGCGACGACCTGATTATGGCCACCGGGCGCAGCGACTACCCCAATCAGGTCAACAACGTACTGACCTTCCCCTACATTTTCCGTGGCGCGCTGGACTGCCGCGCCAGCCGCATCTCTGAGGGCATGAAGGTCGCTTGCGTCAAGGCGCTGGCTGAACTGACCCGCGAACCGGTGCCCGACGAAGTGCTGACCGCCTACGGCGTGGAGAGCATGAGCTTCGGCGCAGACTACATTCTGCCCAAGCCCTTCGACCCGCGCCTGATCGAACGCCTGCCCAAGGCCGTGGCTGAAGCCGCCGCCGCCGAAGGTCTGGCGCGCCAACCGTACACGCCGTATCCGCGTGGTTGAGCGCTTTGTAGGTGCAAAACCTTGGGTCGCGACAGCCCCGCCCGTAGGAGCGAACCTTGGGTCGCGAAGATCGAAGGCTGTGCATATATCCTTTAATACACTTCGACCAAGCTCTTGCTCGCGACCCAAGGTTCGCTCCTACAACGACATGCCATGCAACCCCGCGCCTACCTGATCGACAGCAATATCTACATTTACCGCGCTTGGCACGGCTCGACGATTGGCCTGCGTGACGATCAAGGCCGCGCCCTTAACGCCGTGCATGGCTACGCCGAATTCCTGCTGCGCGTTTTAGAAGACATCCAAACCGACCGGGTCATGCTCGCCTTCGACATCCCGCAAGCCAACCCCTACCGCAAAGAAATTTACCCCGCCTACAAAGGCCAGCGCAGCCCACCGCCAGCAGACTTAATCCCCCAATTCGCCTTATGCCGCACCCTCGCCGCTGGCCTCAACCTTCCCATCCACACCTCTGAACGCTACGAAGCCGACGACGTGATCGGCACCCTCGCCGCCCACCTGCGCAACGAAGGGCTCGTCATCACCCTGCTCACCGCCGACAAGGATCTCGCCCAATTGCTCGAAGGCAGCGATCGCTGGTGGAACCACGGCCGCACCGAGGTACTCGACGCGCGCGGCGTGGAACGAGTATGGGGCGTACCGCCCGCGCTGATTGCCGATCTGCTCGCCATTACCGGCGATGCGGTGGACAATATCCCCGGCGTGCCCGGCATTGGCCGCACCACCGCTGCACGCATGTTGCGCAAATGGGGCGGCCTGGACGAGGTACTGGCGAACCTGCACGCCATCGGCGCACAGAAATTCCGTGGTGCGCCGCGTGCGCAGAAACTGATGCTTGAGCACGAAGAAACCGTGCGGCTTGCCCGCCGCCTGACAGGCATTGTCTGCGACGTGCCGCTGGGCGAGGTGATTCAAACACGCTGGCAAAAGCCTGCGCTGGTGCAAGTTGAGCCCTTGTTTGAAGCGCTCAAGCTGCCGGTAAGTTTGCGTGAGCGGTGGCAGCGCTTGCTAAGTGCGCGCTAGATCACATTAACAGCGTGCTGAAAACAAGTATTGCAGCAGCCTGTTAGGCCGTTCAGCGAGAGCGTAAACAGGTTCTCAGTGAGTTACGCTTCACCAACCTGCCCACCCATGTGACCCACACATTTGGAGAACACGCCATGAAACGAAGCCTCATTACGCTGTGCCTGCTCCTGAGTGCCTGCGACTCCAGCCCGCAGCCACCACAAGCCGAGCCCAACCCCATAACCGAAACGCAGATTCAGGCGATGAAAAAAGCCCAAGCCGTCCAAGAACAGGTCGATGCCGCCGCTGAGGCACAGCGCAAGCAGATCGAAGCGGCGGAGCAGTAATCGCAGAACAGTAATCATCGTGCCGCGAAAATCAAGTGCCGAATAAATTGGTGCAGGCACAATCTCAAGGCGCGTGCGGCGTCAATGTCTTGCGCATGAAGTGCGTCCACAGAATCAGCGTGAAGAAGAGTGCGCTAACCAGACCAAGCACCAGCAACACCCACACTTCCTCGGGCGAGACATCAAGCAGGATAAGTTTACGCAATAGCACGACAAAACCGACTTCGAGGAATGTCAGCGCATAGTGAAAACTGTCGTTGATAAACAGCGAACGCACAATGGCCAGCACAATCAGGGTGAACAACGCTTCGTTCAGTAGCGGCAACAGGAAACGCGCATTGGGGTCGCCAAGATGTGGCAGGAGCGGAAACAGGCGCACAAACAGATCGACCAGGCAGAAGGCCAGATAAATCATCATAAAAACGGTGTTTCCCGCTTGGGGCAGGATGCCCCAACATGAACAAAGACGTAAGTCTTTGATTCATGAGAGCTATCGCGGACATGTGCCGCGATGAGCGAGCTGACTTATGCCATGGATGGAATAAATCAGCATCTACTTAGACACAAACCACGACGCTCATACTAACGCATCGCGTCGCATCAGGGGTGCAGCTCAAGCGCGACAAAACCCGGTTACGGCACCCGCACCGCCGCCATATCCCGCGAAATCCGCGCAACCCTTCGGTTCAAGGCGCCCGTCGCCGCCCCGCCATCGTAGTAACGCGGATTGGGTACGATCGCCGCCATCCATGCCGCCTGACCGGGCGACAAGCGCGCCGCCGATACGCCAAAATAATGCTGCGCTGCGGCTTCCGCGCCAAACACGCCGTCGCCCCATTCGATCAGGTTCAAATACAGCTCAAGAATCCTGCGTTTATCCAGCACGCCCTCGATCATCAGGGTGATAATCGCTTCCTGTCCCTTGCGCATAAATGACTTCTCGCCGGACAAAAACAAATTCTTCGCCAATTGCTGACTGATGGTCGAACCGCCCGCCACCACGCGCCCCTTGCGCAGATTCTTCTCCAGCGCGTTCTGCATCCCGTCCCAATCAAAGCCTTCATGCGCGAGGAATTGCGCATCCTCGGCGGCGACTATGGCGCGCTTGAGGTTCGGCGAAATGCGCGGGTAATCCACCCATTGCTGACGCAGCGCGGCTTTGGGATTGTCTTCACGCATCTCCTCAAGGCGTACTTGCATAAACGCGCTTGAACCCGGGGCATACCAGCGCCAGGCCACGATATGCGCCAGGTACCAGCCCTGCACCAACAGAAACAAAACCACCAAAAGCAGCAGAAAGCGCCACACCCAGCCTCGCCAGGATAGCGGCCGCCGCTTAACTCTGGCCAAAAAACGCCCGCGCCTGTTGCGCATCCACAGCAATCTGCGCCATCAATTCATCCAGCCCGGCAAAACGCTGCTCTGCACGCAAAAAAGCACAAAAGCGCACTTCAACCTGCTTGCCATACGCATCGCCCGCCCAATCGAATACATGCGCCTCGACACGCGGCACCACCCCGCCCACCGTGGGGCGCACCCCGGCATTCGCCACACCATAAAGCACACCATCTTCCAGCCCGCGCACCTCGACCGCGTACACACCATGCAGCGCAAAATGCTTGCGCCCCAGCGGCAGATTCAGGGTCGGAAAACCCAGCTCGCGCCCGCGTTTATCGCCATGCGCCACCCGTGCACATAGCGCATAAGGCCGCCCCAACAAGCGCCCAGCCTCAGCCAACGCCCCCGCACACAAGGCCGCGCGCACCCGTGTACTCGACACCCGCGCACCCTCAACCTCCACCGGCGCGACCGTATGTACCGCAAACCCAAGCGCGCGCCCCATCTGCTCAAGCAAGGCCACATCACCGCGCCTGCCGCGACCAAAACGAAAATCATCGCCGACCACAAGCTGGCGCACGCGCAAGGTTGCGCACAGCACATGGCGCACAAAATCCTCAGCTTCAAGACCCGCCAAAGCCCGATTAAAGCGCAGCAAATGCAGCACATCGACCTGCCTTGAAGCTGCCAACACCGCCAATTTCTCGCGCAAACTACTCAGGCGCGGAATCGGCGCGGCGTTCGCGGGCGTAAACACCTCACGCGGCAGCGGCTCAAAACTCAACACGACCCTTTCAAAATTGGGCTCCAAATCACCCGGCTTGGCCAACGTATCCAAACGCTGCAACAAGGCCTGATGCCCCAAGTGCAGGCCATCAAAATTGCCAATACTAAGCGCTGCATCTCGCTTTGCGCGCAGCCAACCGCGCCTTAATTCCACTGTTTTAGCTCCATGCCTCAACTCCATTGGGCCTCCTCACGTTTCAAATCACGCGGGCGCAACCCCAAAGCCAGCAACACGGCCACATAACTCGCCAACGCGCCGAAGACCAGCCCCGCCAGCCACAGCGCACGCATCCCGCCCGACATCGCCGTCCACACCGCCTGTAGCGGCATCAGCCAGAACAACAAGCCGCCCATCACCAACGTCGCCGCACCGGCCTGCAACCACCAACGCCGCCATTGCCTACTCGGCTGATACACCTTGGATTTACGCAGTGCCTGATACAACCACCACGCATTCAACATCGCCGCAAACGAGGTTGCCGCCGCCAGCGCCGCATGGGTTCCCGGGATGGCCAGAATCACCATCGGCAGCACCACGGCCGCCTTGAATGCCAGATTACTCAACACCGCATGAATACCAATGCGCACCGGCGTAACCATATCCTGGCGCGCATAAAACCCCGGCGCCAGCACCTTAATCAACAAAAACGCCGGCAAACCCAAGCCATAGGCCACCAAACTCATGCTCGCCATCTGCGTATCGTGCAGATCAAACTTGCCATACTCAAACAAGGTCGCCAACAACGGCCCGGCCAACACGACCAAACCCACTGTTGCCGGAAGCGCCAGCAATACCGTTAGCCGCAACCCCCAATCCAGCGTCTGCTGGAAACCTGCGCCCTCGTCGCGGGAATGCTCACGCGACAGCTTGGGCAGAATCACCGTTGCCAGCGCCACGCCGAACATCCCCAGCGGAAACTCCACCAGCCGGTCGGAGTAGTACAGCCACGACACCGAACCCGCAATCAAAAATGAAGCCAGCACCGTGTCCAGCAACAAATTGATCTGCGTCACCGACGAACCGAAAATCGCCGGCAGCATCAGCTTGAACGTGCGCTGCACCCCCTCATGCGCCCAGGAAAAACGCGGACGTGGCAACAGACCCATGCGCCAAATCCACGGCAGTTGAAACCCTAACTGCACCATCCCGGCCACCAACACCCCCCAGGACAACACCAGCATTGGCTCATCGGCATAATTCGCGCCCAAAAACGCCGCCGCGATCAGCACGATATTCAGCCAGATCGGCGTCAACGCCGGTATCGCAAACTTGCTAAAACTATTCAGCAAACTGCTGGCAAAAGCGGTCAGCGAAATAAAGAAAATATAGGGGAAGGTAATGCGCAGCATGTCCTCTGCCAGCGCAAACTGCGTCGCATCGGCATGAAAACCCGGCGCAAACAAAAACAACAACAAAGGCGCGGCCGCCACGCCCAGCGTGGTAATCAGCAACAACACCGCGCCCAAGGTACCTGACACGTGTGCGATCAAATCCAGCATCGCCTCACGGCTATGCTTCTCGCGGTACTCAGCCAAAAGTGGCACAAAAGCCTGCGAAAATGCGCCTTCTGCAAACAAACGTCGCAGAAAATTCGGAATTTTGAACACCACAAAAAAGGCATCCGTCGCCCCCGAAGCGCCAAACAAACGCGCAAACACCATATCGCGCACAAAGCCCAAAATCCGCGAGAGCAGGGTCATGGCGCTGATGACAGCGGTGGATTTAAGCAGGGAACGGCTCAGGGCAGGACTCCAGCCCCCAGGGGCGATACAGCAAAGCGGGCATTGTAATGCAGGAAGACGCGCCTACTCGAAAAGATCGGTATGCCGCCCAGTGCGCTCAAAGCGCACCATATCACCGCTTATTTTGTAGATCAGCAACCAATCCGGCTCAATGTGCGCATCGCGAAACCCGCTCCACTCACCTTTCAGCGGATGGTCAAGGTAGACCGATGGCAGCACCTCGCTCTCGATGAGTAAAGCCAGCAACGTCTTGAGTTTACCCATGTCCTTGCCACGCTTTTGCGCCTGCTTTACATCGCGCCTGAATTGACCAGAATATTCGGCTAAACGCATCAGATGCCTAGCTGCTCAAACAGATCATCTTTATCCTTGGCGTGATGAACGTCTTCGCCACGCTCGCTTTTTACCAACGTCTCTGCCGTCAGCTCATTGGGTACGCGCATATCGAACGGAAGCACTTTTTCCTTCGCAATTTTGGTCAGCGCGATGCGCACCACGTCGGACACCGTAAGCCCCATGCCCGCCAACACGATGGCGGCTTCGTTTTTCAGCGACTCATCAATCCTCGCTCGGACAAATGCAGTTGCGGCCATAATTCAATCTCCTGTGCCAATTGTGCATAAATTGTAGCTCAATAAAGCCACGTTTACAGAGAGATCACGAAGCGACACGGGTTTTACCCCCTCTCCCATCAGGGGAGAGGGGGTAAAACCCTGCCACTACGCGCCGTTCAACATAATCTTGAAACTGGCTTTCAACTCGTAGCAACCCTCGGCAAAACCACACAAGCCCGCAAACCACCCGAAACCTCACTCAGCGCAAAACTTAGCTCACCCTCATACGCCGCCACAATCTCACCCACAATCGCCAAGCCCAGCCCTGTCCCCGGCATGCTTTCATCCAGACGCCGCCCGCGTGTCCATTCCGCGTTCAATGCGACCACGTCCGCCCCCGCGCCGTCATCCTCGACCTGAACCCGCCACAACGCACCTTCCGCAGTCACACTCAAGATCACGACAGACTTTGCCCATTTCGCCGCGTTATCCAGCAAATTACCAAATAACTCATGCAAATCTTCCCTATCCATGCGCCACATCACCCCCTGTGGCACGCTCAATTCAAAGCGCAAGCCACGCTCACGATGAATCAGACGCATGGCCTGCATCAAGCCCTGCAACTCCGCCGCCGCATCCAGCATCACGGCGGCTGACGACGAGCCTGCCGACCAGCGCGCATGACGCAATTCGCGCTGCACGATACCCTCCAAACGTGCCACGGCGGCCAAGGCCTGCGGGTCGGATTGCGGGTTGAGCGTTTGGCGCAAGGCCGCCAGCGGGGTTTTCAAACCATGTGCCAAATCCGCCAGCGCATGACGCGAGCGCGCCAAGCGCCGTGCCTGGCTTTCCAGCACAGCGTTGAACGCATGGCTCAAGGGCTGCAATTCGCGCATTGCAGGTGCTGGCAGGCGCTCCAGCTCGCCATGCTGCAAACGCGCCCCGTCCCGCGCCAGATCGCGCACCGGACGCAACACCCAGCGCAGCAGCACAAATTGCGCAAACAGCAAGAAAGTGAACAACCCCAGTGATGTCAGCACAAAGCGTAGCTGAAACTGCGCCAGATGTGCATTCAGATCACGCAAGCTTTCAGCGACCACCAGCATCCCGCCCTGCCGCAAGTCGCGTCGCAACAGCAACAAGGGCTCGCCGTCGCGCCACACCCCATGCGACACCCCAGCCTCGGTGGGTAACGGCAGCGCATCACCGACGCTGGAGGCTGAATTCACTTCACCTCCACCCTGACGCAGCAAAAAATAATGCCCGCTGTTGGGGCGCAGAAAAATCGCCGGGATATGCGCCGCCGTCAGGTGCCCATGCTCATCCAAGCCATTGAGCAACCATTCAGCATCATGCTCCAGGCGCGTGGTGATATACGCCTCAGTCATCAGGCGCGGCGCGCGTTCGGTAATAAAACCGTGCAACACGAACAACAAGGCCAACCCGGCGGCCAGCCACAGACCAAGACGCAGGTGCAGGCTCATGCGCCGGACTCGTTCACAAAGACATACCCCTGCCCGCGCCGCGTCTCGATCCGCTCGCGCCCAAGCTTGGCGCGCAGACGGTTGACATACACCTCCAGCACATTACTGCCATGCTCATGCCCTTCGTCGTAAAGATGCTCCTCCAGCCAGGCCTTGGCCAGCACCTGCCCCGGCTGAAGCATAAACAGGCGCAACAAACGGAATTCCATGGCGGTCAGCGCAATGACATCGCCTGCGTGCAACAACATCTGCCGCGCCTCGTCCAGTTCCCAGTCTCCCACCAGCAACGTCCCCGGAACCAATCCCCGCGCCCGACGCAACAAGGCCGACAAACGCGCCAGCAATTCCTCCGGGTGAAACGGCTTGGTCAGATAATCGTCCGCCCCCGCCGCAAAGCCATCCACTTTTTGGTGCCAGGCATCGCGCCCGGTCAAAATCAACACTGGCAAAGCCAACCCTGCCGCCCGCCAACCACGCAACACCGGCAACCCTGCCTGTTTGGGCAAGCCTAAATCCAGAATCACCGCATCAAACAAGCCTTCACGCGCCAGATAATCCGCTTCCTCGCCATCCGCCGCCCAATCCACCGCATAGCCTGCTGCACGCAAATTCAGCAGCAACGCCCCAGCAAGAGCCGCATCATCTTCGGCTAATAAAATACGCATCGCACGCCCTCGGTTGCATTTTCGCCATGAGCCTTTGTAGCTTGGTAAATGCTGAATAAATCAGCGTTTCCCTTGCTTCATCACTTCACGCCTTGCCAAACGTGCAGAGCACAAAATCTACTCAATCAAGCCGGTGCTGATGGGCGTACTCCACCAGCGAATGCCCGCACACTGGAAGTGATCGCGCAGATAGTCAATCAGCTTCAATGCGGTCGCCTCATCGGTATGCAGGCTTAACCGAACCAGTGGCAAGGTGCCCTCCACCTGCTCGGCGACACTCAAACTGCGGTGTGTATCGTTGTGACCGCGCAGGTTGCTGACCAGCATGAGGGGATATTCGGCCAGCTCGCTCAAGGCATCCACGAGCTCCGCTTCAAGCGCCTGCCCCGCGATAAGGGTGAACATAATGGCATTCGGGGTCATAGCCGGGTTCATAGCCAAGTTCATAGTATGGGCTCCGCTGCTGGTGTGTTTATGGGGGTACTGCGGGTTTTTTGGCAGAAGCCTTGATACAAAATCGGCAGCAAAATCAAAGTCAGCAGCGTGGAGGTTATCAGGCCACCAATCACCACAATCGCCAACGGTTTTTGAATTTCAGAACCGGGGCCCGTGGCAAACAACAGCGGCACGAGTCCCAAGGCAGCGATACTGGCGGTCATCATCACCGGGCGCAGGCGGCGCAGCGCGCCTTGGCGCACCACATCCGCCATGGCCATGCCTTGCGCGACCAACTGATTGAAATACGACACCAGCACGAGACCATTGAGCACGGCGATACCCAGAAGCGCGATAAAGCCTACCGAGGCCGGTACCGAGAGATATTCCCCGCTGATGTACAACGCAAACACCCCGCCAATCAAGGCAAACGGGATATTGGCGAACACCAGCAGCGCCTGGCGTAGCGAGTTGAAGGTGGAAAACAACAGCACGAAGATCAGACCCAGCGCAATCGGCACCACGAGCGCAAGACGGGCGGCGGCACGTTGCTGATTTTCAAATTGACCACCCCACTCCAGGCGATAGCCGACGGGCAATTCGACCTTCTGGGCGACCTGCGTTTTGGCATCGGCCACAAAATCGGTCAACGCGCGACCCGCGACATTCGCTCGCACCACGGCAAAGCGCGAACCCATTTCACGGGTCACGAACACGGGGCCGGTGGTGCGCTCAACCGTCGCCAGATTCGACAGCGGCTGAATCGTGCCCCCTGTCGAAAATCCGGGGAGCGCGATGGGCAGCTCGCTTAATTTTTGCGGCGCATTGGTCAGCGCATCGGCACGAATCAAAATCGGCGTGCGCGCCGCGCCTTCCTGCACCATACCGGCCAGTTGGCCCTCAATCTGTGCCCGCAAAATGTCCTCCAGGCTGCTCACCGACAACCCACTGCGGGCAGCGGCAGCTTGGTTAACCACAATTTTCAAATACAGCAGTCCCTCGTTATCGGTCGTGGCGACATCTTGTGCGCCACTCACGCCACTGACCACGGTTTTGATTTGATCGGTCAGGCTATTTAATTCGGTTAAATCGCTGCCGAAAATTTTAATGGCTAAATCACCGCGCGAGCCGGTGAGCATTTCCGATACCCGCATTTCAATGGGCTGGGTAAAGTTGTAATTAAAGCCGGGCACGGTGGTGAGCACCTGGCGGATTTTTTCACGCAGCGCCGCCATGGTGAGAACGCTCCATTGATCTTGCGGCTTCATCACCAGGAAAGTGTCGGTGTCGTTCAAGCCCATCGGGTCGAGTCCCAACTCATCGGAACCCGAGCGCGCCACAATTTGGGCGATTTCCGGCACACCCTTCATTAAAGCTTGCTGGACTTCGGTATTGAGCTTAATGGTGCCGTCCAGCGTGGTGGAGGGCAGGTTTTCGACCTGCATGATGAGGGTGCCTTCATCGAGGTTCGGCATAAAGGTTTTACCGATTTGGGTGTAGAGCACGCCAGCCGCAACCAGTCCCGCCAGTGCAATGCCAAACACCGGCCAGGGGCGACGCAGGGCAAGATTCAGTGTTGGCACATAAATACGGTGTAACTGCCTCACCAGCCAAGGCTCGTGATCGGTCACCTTGCCTAAAATCAGCGAGGCGACGACCGGGATCAGGGTGAGCGACAGCACGAGCGAGGCACCCAATGCAAAAATAATGGTGAGCGCGACCGGTGAGAACAGCTTGCCTTCCAATCCCTGCAATGAAAGCAGCGGCAAAAACACCAGCATAATGATGATGATGCCCGAGGTGACCGGCGCAGCCACCTCGACCACCGAGCGATAGACCAAATGCAGGCGCGGGCGGTTGGGGTATTTGTGCGCTTCGGCCAGGTGCGCCACCATGTTTTCCACCACCACCACGGCGGCATCCACCAACATGCCGATGGCAATGGCCAAGCCGCCCAGGCTCATGAGATTCGCACTCATGCCAAATTGCTTCATCAGAATAAACGTGACGAGTGCAGCCATCGGCAAGGTCAGCGCCACGGTAATCGCCGCGCGCACATTACCCAAAAACAGGATCAGCAGAATCAGCACCAGCACCACGGCCTCCAGCAATGCTTTGCTCACGGTATGCACAGCTGCATTCACTAAATCAGCGCGGTTATAGAACACATTGATTTTCAGATCGGGCGGTAGGCTCGATTTCAAATCATCCAGTCGTTGCTGAACACCTGCCACCACATCCCGCGCATTGGCACCGCGCAGCGTGAGCACCAGTCCTTCGACGGTTTCGCCTTGACCGCTATGCGTGACCGCGCCCAGGCGGGTGATCGCGCCGATTTGCACGGTGGCCACATCGCGCACATAAATCGGTTGGCCGTTTTGCTGGGTGATGACCAAACGACCCAGGTCATCCAGCGTTTTGATGCGTCCTTCGGCACGCACCAGCCAGGCTTCTTCGCCCACATCCAAACGACCCGCGCCATCGTTGCGATTGTTTTGCTGAATAACGCGCAATAAATCATCGGTGGTGAGCTGATGTGCGGCCAGAGCCGTGGGATTCGGAATGACTTCAAAGGTGCGCACATAGCCACCCAATGAGTTCACATCCGCCACGCCTTTGACGGCACGCAGCGCTGGGCGTAGCACCCAATCAAGCAAATGCCGTCGCTCCATCAACGAGAGGGTTGGGCTTTCCAGCGTAAACATGAACGCTTCGCCCAGGGGCGTGGTGATCGGCGCCACACCGCCTGTTGTACCCGCCGGCAAATCACCACGCGCGTTGGAAAGCGCCTCGTTCACCTGCTGCCGCGCCCAATAAATGTCCGTGCCTTCGGCAAAATCCAGGGTAATCACGGCAATGCCGTACTTGGAGGTCGAGCGCAACATGGTTTGCTGCGGAATACCGAGCAAGGAGGTTTCCAGTGGCGCCGTGATGAGGGTTTCGACCTCGGTCGGAGTCACACCGGGGGCTTTAAGAATAATTTGCACCTGGGTGGGTGAAATATCGGGATAGGCATCAATCGGGATGGTTGAAAATGCCATCCAACCAAAACCGGCCACCAGCAAAGCGGCCAGCAGAACGAGCAAGCGCTGCGCCAGCGAAAAAGCGATGAGACGATTCAGCATTATTCGCCCCCCATGCCGAGCACGATGGCTTTAAGGCGGCTCATGCCGTGAGTAATCACCCGATCCTTGGGTTGAAAATCGCCCAATACATACGCCATACCATCAAACTCGCCGCGTAATTGCACCGGCACGAGGAAATAGCTCTCGCCCCGCTGCACGAACACTTGCGGCTGGTTGTCCAGCTCCGTAATGGCACCAATGGGCAGAGCGATGACCGGTTCGACTTGCTGTACCCACAAACTGGCGTTAGTCATTTGACCGGGGCGCAGACTGGCACAGGCCAGCGCCGGCTCGGCGCGCAACGTCACCAGCTGGCTCATTGGATCAACCGTTAAATCAATCAGGCGAACCGGTGCCGGTTCAGGGCAGCCGACAATATGCAGCGTCGCCTGCTGACCCGCCATTGGAGCTTTGGCGGGCGGCACGGCCATGAGCCACCACTGATCGGCGCTGGCCGTAATTTCGAGTAACGCCTGCCCCATGCTCACGCGCTCACCGGGCATGATTTTACGCTGGGTGACGACACCGCTAATCGGCGCACGCACGGCCAAATTGCTGCTCAAGTTTCGGCTCGATGCTGTCACGCCGGCCAGTTTGAGCCGCGCGCTGGCGGCGCTTAACTCAGCCGCCGCCGATTGCGCCATGCTGCGGCTTTCCTCCAGGCGTTTCTTGGCGATCAAACCATCGGCGAATAGCGACTGGTCGCGGCTTGAACTTTGCTGGGCGAGTGAGGCCTTGGCCTGCGCCATCGACCATTGCGCCTGCAAATCGGCCAAGCCTGCGCTGGCAAGCTCAAACAGGGTTTGCCCCGCTTGCACGGTTTGCCCTAACTGCGGCAGATCACCGATGACCTGGCCGTCAGTTGGCGCCGATACCTGGCTGCTGGCTTGATTGCTGGCGGCCGCGCTGATGCTCACCATGCCTTGCGTGATCGGCAGGTTCTGGCTGAATTGAATCGCTACGGATTGCGTCTTGAGATTCGCGCGCATGGCCTCAGGGATGGTAATGGCTTTGGGCGCCGTTGGCGGCACTTGAGGGGTTGTCTGCGTGGAGTCTTGGGCGAATACCGAGGTCATAGGCAACCCGCAACAGCTCGCCAAAATAAGCGCGGCAATCAAGGGTGAAAAGGCGGGGGTTCGATGGATGTGGTTCATAGCATAATTCCTGTTGTTGATCCGAAGGTCATGTTCTTATTGATCCGGCCAGCTTTATCCGTGATTGTAGGTCGGCATTCATGCCGACATGTCGGGCTAAAGCCCGACCTACATTCAAGACTAATTCGTGCCGGAGCTATAGGGCGCATTGGTCAATACGGGCACATCCGGCATCAACCCCAAGGTTTGCTTGAGGCTGCTCTGATCGGTGGCATAGGCAATGTGCGCCAATTTGGCTTGCAGGCGCGCATCGGCGGCATCGC
>NCGK01000059.1 GCA_002281735.1 Gammaproteobacteria bacterium 28-57-27 | reverse complement strand
GGTTAATTGGCCTTATGCCCATAACCCTTGCGCTGGGCGGCTGCGCCAACCACATGGGTGATTTAACCACCAAGGTAGACCAAATTTTGGCACGACCCGGCGGAAAAATTGACCCCATCCCCGAGATGAAACCCCTACCAAAATACAGCTACACCGAAACAGATCAGCGCACGCCTTTTGAGCCGGCCGTTAGCCAAACAGCGACCAAAAGCAACGGCATAACGCCCGATATGAATCGTCCCAAAGAGCCGCTCGAACTGTATCCGCTCGATGCGCTCGCCATGAAAGGCATTATCCAACGCAAAGGCATTACATTTGCTTTAGTGCGGGATGGGGATGGCGTCATCCATGAAGTTCAGTTAGGTAATTACATGGGGCTTAATTACGGCAAAGTTGTCAAAATCACGACCGATAAAATTACGCTAGATGAAATCGTGCCCGACGGACAGGGTGGCTGGCGCACACAAGTGGCGATTGTCCAGCAAAACGCGACCAAATGATTTAAGGGGAAAACCAGATGAATAATGTTAGGGATGCTAAAACTCACACTCGACCACTCACCACCGCCATCCGGCAATCGTTAGGTGTTTTGTCGATATCACTCCTCGTGCCCGCGTTTGCCTTTGCTGGCAATCTTGATGCCATTACCACCGAGCGATCGGCCGATGGCGCAATTGTGGTTCACTTCAAACTATCGGAACCGCTCACCGGCAACCCAGATAATTTTCAAATCGACAACCCAGCCCGGCTGGCGATTGACTTACCCGGCACCGTCAACAAAACCGGTGAGCGCACGCAAAAAATTGATTTAGGCCCCGTTAAATCACTCATGATGGGGGTGTCCCGAATTTTGTGTAAACGGGTTTAGGTTAATGCTGGGGGTGTCCCGAATTTTGTGTAAACGGGTTTAGGTTAATGCTGAGGCATCCTGTCCTCGAATTGGATAGTAAACCGATTCAATGCGGCCTTCCAGTCACGGATTGGCATGGTCCATTTTTTACTTATGTTTTCCAGCGCGAGGTAAAACAGTTTTAGAACCGCATCGTCGCTCGGGAACGAGCCGCGATTCTTGCTGATTTTTCTCAGGCCCATGTTCACCGATTCGATGGCATTAGTGGTGTAAATCACCTTGCGGATTTCTGGCGGATAGTCGAAAAATGGGGTGAGTCTCGTCCAGTTGCGCCGCCATGACTGGCTGATTGCGGGATACGCCTCGCCCCACGTCACATCGAATGCGTCGAGCTGACGTTCGGCCTCATCGATTGTCGCTGCGGTGTAGATCGCACGTAGATCGGCGGCCACTTCTTTACGCAATTTCCAGCTCACATAGTTCAGGCTGTAGCGCACCATGTGCACGATGCAAAGCTGAACAGCCGTTTTGGGGAACACCGATTCAATCGCTTCAGGGAAGCCTTTCAGGCCGTCCACGCAGGCAATGAAGATGTCAGCGATGCCCCGGTTCTTGAGTTCGGTCACAACGTGCAACCAGAACTTGGCGCCCTCGGTCTGGGCGATCCAGAGACCCAGCAATTCCTTTTCGCCCGCCAGATTGATGCCCAGCGCCAGATAGACGGCTTTGGTCTTAACCGTGCCGTTGTCGCGTACTTTGACGTGAATGCAGTCGAGATACACGATGGGGTAAATCGCATCCAGCGGACGCGATTGCCAGGTGCGCACGTCGTCCATCACGGCATCGGTCACGCTGGATATGAGCGTGGGTGAAACCTCCGCACCGTACATGTCTTCCAGATGCGCCTGGATGTCCCGCACCGACATCCCGCGTGCGTACAGCGATAGTATCTTGT
>NCGK01000014.1 GCA_002281735.1 Gammaproteobacteria bacterium 28-57-27 | reverse complement strand
TGCTACGCCCTGGCCGGACACGAATACGGCCTGTTTGTGGTGGACGTGTTCGAACTCAAGGACGGCAAGATCACCAACGTCTCCGGCCCACGCTACCAGATACTCAACGCCAGCCAGGCACAGATTCGCCTGGCGGCGCTGTATACCGAAACCTGGATTCGTACCTTTACCGCTGATTGCTTCGCCTGACCAATTTTTTTCATTACTACGGTCACCTTGGTGACCTTTTAAGGAGATGAGCACCATGACTCCAGAAGAAGAGAAAAAAATTCTCGCCACCTCGCCCATTGGTACTTGGGTCATTCTCGCCATTTACGGCGTGCTTTTTACGCTCGGCTGGTTGGGTATGTATGCCTTGTTCGTCAGCCACGGCCCAGTGAGTTGAGTACCGCGAGCTAAGTGCCGCGTTTCATAAGAGGAGTTTAAGAGATGTCCACGATTCATATTGATCCGCTAGAGAAGCGTTGGCTTTGGGCTATTGGCGGGATGTTGGCGATTTTCTGGGGCGTGCAGATCTATTTTGCCGCTGCCGAAAATATGCACCCACCAAGCAACGTTGAGACCATTGACTCAGCCAAGCTGCACCTGTCAGGTGAGTTTGCTGAAGAAAACCTGGGCGTGAAAAAAGAAGCCGATGGCTCGTACACCGTCACTATGGTGGCAGCGCGTTATGGCTTCTATCCGCAGGAAATTGAAGTTCCGGCGAACACGCCAGTGAAGTTACGTATTGCTTCGTTTGATGTTCTGCACGGCGTGCATGTGCCATTCAGCAATATGAACACCATGGTGGTTCCTGGCTATGTGTCCGAAGTTCACACTCAATTTCAAACCCCGGGAAGCTTTCCGATGATTTGTAATGAGTACTGCGGTTTGGGTCACGATTACATGTATTCCAAACTGCATGTGACCGCTGGCAAGTCCTAACATAGGGAGAGACGAGAATGAGCATTACTGCTGAACATGCTGCGAGTCTTGCTGCCACGTCATCCCGCCCAGCGGTGACGGCAGTGCAGGCTTACGGTAATAAATTAGGTCTGTGGAATATGTGGGTCGCTTTTGCGGCGCTCGCCTTGGGCTTGCCCATGGGGTTATTCCAGGCCGCAGAACGTAGCGGCTTTTTTCCGGGTATTGAAAACACGGCGGTGTATTTCGCCTCCACGTCAACGCACGGTGTATTGCTGGCCTTTGTGTTAACCACCTTCTTCACGATGGGTTGGGGTTATCACACCATGGCGCACAGTGTGAACAAGAAGCCGTTCTTCGGATGGACGGGTTTTTGGGTGTCTTTGATCGGTACAGTCATGGCGGCGGTTCCGCTGCTGACTGGCTACGCGTCGGTGCTCTACACCTTCTATCCACCTGAATTGGCGCACCCATCTTTCTATTTGGGCGCAACTTTGCTGGTGGTGGGGTCCTGGTTCTGGGTGGCTGATATGATTATCGCCTTCGTCCAGTGGAAGAAGGAAAACCCCGGCAAGCCCGTGCCAGCGGTGATGTTCATGTTCACTATCACCGCTTTGTTGTGGGGCTGGACGAGCTTGGGTGTGGCATCTGAGTCTGTATTCCAGTTGTTGCCAGTGGTGTTTGGTATTGCACCAACCATTGACGTGGGCTTGGCGCGTACCCTGTTCTCTTGGACACTGCATGCGATTGTGTATTTCTGGTTGATGCCAGCCTACATTGCCATGTATGTGATTTTGCCCAAGGAAGCGGGTGGCAAGCTGTTCTCGGATGAGTTTGCGCGTATCGCCTTCGTTCTACTGTTCATCTTCTCTGTGCCGATTGGTTTCCACCACTTGTATGTTGATCCACAACAAGCCGCAGGCTGGAAGCTGCTGCATATGTTCGGTACGTTCATGGTGGCGGTGCCAACCTTCCTGACTGGCTTTACTGTGTTGGCCTCCATGGAAATTGCGGGTCGCCTGCGTGGTGGTAAGGGCTTGTTTGGCTGGATTGGTGCGTTGGATTGGAATAATCCGATTGTGCTGGCTGGTGGCCTTGCGCTGTTGATGCTGACCGTGGGTGGTTGGGGCGGCGTGTTGAACGCGTCTTACACTTGGGACGTGATGGTGCATAACACCCAGTGGATTACGGGTCACTTCCACCTGATCTTCGGTGGTACCACGGTGATTATGTACTTGGCTGCCGCGTATTGGTTGTGGCCGAAGATTACGGGCAATGCACTGTATTCACGCGCCTTGGCAGTCTGGCAGATGTGGTTCTATTTCATCGGTATGGTGGTGTTGACCGCGCCTTGGCATATGTTGGGCATTGCTGGTCAACCGCGTCGTGTATCGACCACCGATCAGTACGCTGCCTTCCCCGAGTATGCGCAAATGTGGGGCATCTATGAAGCCCTCATGATCGTCGGTGCGGTGTTGGTGGTGGTTGCTGGTTTGATGTTTATCTACAACTTGGTGATGACTCACCTTAACAAGACGCCCGCAGCGGATACCAAGGTGGAATACGCCGTGGCCATTCACGAGCCGATGCGTCTGCCTAATGTGCTGAATAGCTTGGCCTTTTGGAACTGGGCGATGTTGGCCTACATGATTCTTAGCTATGGCTATCCCATCGTGCAGTTTTTCTTCATCGGTACGCACGGCACCATTCCTTGGGGAGTTTGATTCATGAACAATAAGCACATTAAAACCGTTGTGGGCGTGGCTGGTCTTGCCGCTGCGATGATGATCTCCCCGCTGTTTGCTGCGGGGCACGAAGCAGCCGTTGCGGGCAAAGCCCCCTCCACCAACGTGGCCTGGACGGCGGAGCAGGTTCGCTTTGTGGCACAAGGCGATAAGACTCGCGGTGCTCAACTGAGTGAGTCGTTGTTTTGCGCCTCCTGCCACGGCAATGCAGGGGTTGCGCCATCTTCAAACTGGCCGTCACTCGCTGGGCAACGTGCCGAGTATGTCTTCAAAATGTTGAAGGATTACAAAGATGGCAAGCGTAAGGGGAGCCATGCTGCTGAAATCATGACGGCGGAAGGTCAGTTGGTTACTGACCAGGATATGGCGGATCTGGCGCAGTTTTATGCCAGCTTCCCCTTGCCGTCGTTGCCCGAAGGCGTCACCTTCGATACGGCTATGGGCGAGCAAATCACCTATTTGGTGCGTCGTGGTGATGGCAAGCGTTTGTTAGCGCCTTGCCAGTCTTGCCACGTTTCCAATGGTGAGGGTCAGGCGACTGATACCCCGGCTTTGGCCGGTCAAACGCCTGAGTACTTCATCAAAACCATGCAGGATTACAAAACAGGCGCGCGTAGTAATGATGTTTACTCGCGTATGCGTTTGATTGCCAAGGTATTGACGGATGAAGAAATTGTGCAGTTGGCGCATTACTATGCGGGCATGACTGCCAAGTAATTCTTCGCATTATTTAGGTATAACTTGAGCCTCGCAGATTTTTTGCGGGGCTTTTTTCATTGGAAGAACGCTGCGTGCCTAACGACAAAACGCTCGATAAACCGGTTTGTTACCACTGTGCGCTGGAAGTCCCGCGAGGGATTGATCTGCGCTATCCCGTGCTCGGCGAGGAGAGGGTGTTTTGTTGTGCCGGTTGTCATGCCGCATGTAAGACCATTGTGGATGCAGGCTTTGAAGAGTTTTACAAGTTCCGCGAGCAGGAGGGCGAGATCAATGCCCAAGTCCTGCCGGAAATTTTGCGCAATTTAAGCCTGTTTGATCGTCCGGACATTCAGCAAAGTTTTGTGCGCCATAGTGGCGAATTGCTTGAAGCGGCGCTAATTCTGGAGAACATTCGTTGTGCGGCCTGCATGTGGCTGAATGAACAGACCTTGCGCGCGCATCCTGGCGTTGTGGATGTGCATTTGGATTACGCCAGTCATCAGGCGCGTGTGACGTGGGATCCGGCGCAGACCAAGTTGAGCGAAATTTTGCAGGTGATTGCTGCCATTGGTTATGTGGCGCATCCGTATGACCCGGCGCACCGAGACCAGTTATTAAAAGATGCGCGCAGGCGCAGTGTTGAACGTTTATTGTTTGCGGGTTTGCTCGGTATGCCTGTTATGGCGTTTTCTATTTCAACCTATTGGATGGGGGGCCATGCCGAGCTGGGGCAGCTTGAGTTGTGGGAGGTTATTGGCCGTTGGTCGGTGTTGCTGATTACTTTCATCATGCTGGTGTATTCCGGCGCGGATTTCTTTGTAGGCGCATGGCGTGATCTGAAAAATAAACGCCTTGGCATGGATGTGCCGGTGGTTTTGGGCTTGGTCGCAGCTTGGGGCGGTAGTTTGTGGGCGACGCTTATGGGCGGTGAAGAAGCCTATTTTGATTCCATTGCCATGTTCGTATTTTTTGTCTTGCTGGCGCGGGTGGTAGAACTGAAAGGGCGGCTGGCGGCGGCGAGTGCGCTCGATCATTTGATGAAGGTTATTCCGCGCACGGCCTGCCGTGTGGATGAGGATGGCGATGTCGAGGTGGCGGTCGCCGACCTGAAAGCCGGTGATGTGGTGCGCTTACTGCCCGGCGCGAGCGTGCCGGTCGATGGCAGTTTGTTGAGTGCATTCAGTAGCTTCGATGAGTCGCACCTCACGGGTGAGTCTGCGGCGGTGGCGCATTGGCAAGGGGATTGGATTGCCGCCGGAAGTTGCAATGTCGATCAGCCCATATTGATGCGGGTGGAACGTGTCAGTGCCGACTCGACCATGAATGAGCTGCAACGCCTGATGGATCGTGGTTTGTCCGAGAAACCCAAATTGGCAATTTTGGCTGAGCGCATTTCTGCGCCGTTTGTGCTGGTGACTTTGATTCTTGCCGCTTTGACGGCGCTGGTGTGGTGGTTTATTGACCCAGCGCACGCCTTGCCCAATACCATTTCCGTGCTGATTATTACTTGCCCGTGTGCTTTGGCTTTGGCCACGCCCGTGGCTTTGGCGATTGCAGCCGGGCGCTTTGCGGGCATGGGGGTTTTGCCGATGCGTATGTCGGCAGTTGAGGCGCTGGCGAGAGCGAATACCTTGGTGTTGGATAAAACCGGAACACTGACACGCGGGCGACCCAGGATAACAAGCTTGCGCGCGTTGGCTGGCATGGATGAGGCCTTGGTGCGGGCTTTGGTGGCGCGTATGGAAATGCACTCGGAACACCCATTAGCACATGCTTTGTGTGAGGGTGTTGATCCGCTGGATGCTCCGATTGAGGTGCTGAACGTGCCGGGACAGGGTCTGGAAGCACACTTTGATGGCGGTTGCTGGCGTGTGGGTACCCCACTTTTTGCGCTCCAAGGCTCCGCATTAGCGGATGAGGATCAAATCTGGTTGCAGGCACAGCTTGAAAACGCGGGTATTGTGGTAGTGCTAAGTTGTGACGCACAGCCGCGTGCGTTGTTTGTGCTGCATGATGAAATGCGCGAAGGTGCTGAAGACTTTGTGCTTCAGGCGCGCGCTTTGGGTATGCAACGTGTGGTGATTTTGAGTGGCGACCAGCCCGCTGCCGTGCGTTACATGGCTCAAAAGCTCGGTATTGACGAATATCACGGCGCGATGTTGCCGCAAGATAAACTAGCCTGGATTGAGCAGGCGCAGGCCGCAGGTGCCAAGGTGTTGATGGCGGGGGATGGCATTAACGATGCACCAACCCTGGCGGCAGCCCAGGTATCACTGTCCTTCGGCGCGGCGACCACACTGGCGCAGTTGCATAGTGATTTCGTCTTGCTTGGGCATGATTTGCGCGCGATACCGCAAGCCATACGCATGGCGCGTGTCACTCGACGCAACGTCCATACGAACTTGGCATGGGCTTTGGGCTATAACCTGTTGGCTGTACCCTTTGCTGCACTTGGATTTATCAGTCCTTGGGTGGCGGCGGTGGGCATGTCGCTCAGTTCCTTGCTGGTAGTGGGCAATGCCTTGCGTCTGAAAAGCGTTGTGTTGCAGGAACCCCGTCAATAGGTATAGATTGCCTTGATTCGGTATCAAATACTGCACAAAGGAGTTGTTCATGAGCGAGCCTAATCGTAATAGCGCACCCGTTGCCGCCGTGGTGTTTCTGGTTTTAATCGTCGCACTAAGCATTGCGGTGTATCTGAAATGGCAGCGTGCCAATGTGGATTTGGCGAGCGTGGTCGATCAGTCGGTGATGCGGGTGATTCCGCAGGCGATTCCTGTGCCGGAGGCGACCTTGACCAAGATGGATGGGCAGCCGTTTACGCGCAAAAACTTTTTGGGTAAGTGGACGTTCCTGTATTTTGGTTACACGCTTTGTCCGGATGTGTGCCCAACAGAGTTGACTGCACTGGCCGAAATTGCCACGCTGCTGCGTAAAGAGGGTGCGCAGTCGTCATGGCAGATGGTTTTCGTTTCGGTCGATCCTGAGCGTGATACCCCGGAGCAATTGGCCAAGTTTGTGACATATTTTGATCCGAAAATTATCGGTGTGACCGGCACACAAACCGAGTTGAGCCTGATGGCCAAGCCCTTGGGTGTGGGCTGGGAGAAGGCATCATTGCCTACGGCGAATGATGCGGTATCCAATTCATATTTGATTAACCATACAACTTCGATTCTCTTGGTCAGTCCGGAAGCCACGGTGGTTGGGGTGTATCCTACGCCGCACGACCCGGTGGCGATGGTCAAGGTGTTTAATACGGTGATTAACAGGTGAGGTGAATGATGCGTAAGTTGATGCTGGCTGCGGCCATGTTGTTGCCTTTGTCTGCGATGGCAGAAGTCAAAGTTGTCGATGCCTGGATTCCCGAAGCGCCGCCCAATGCGCAGGCCATGGCGGCGTTTATGGTGATGGAAAACGACGAAGACAAAGAAGTAAAAGTTCTGAGCGCCTTTGCGCCTGGGTTTAACACCATTGAGCTGCATAAGTCGGTGGAAGTTGATGGAATGCACAAAATGATTAAACAGGATGCCTTTGTTATTCCGTCCATGGGCAGTTTGACCCTCAAGCCGGGCAGTTATCACATCATGCTGATTGGTGTGCAAGACCCGCGTCCTAAAGCGGGCGATGTCATTCCAGTGCGTTTGGATTTTGCAGATGGCAAGCAGATGACCGTACAAGTCCCGGTGAAAAAGCGTGCCGATATGATGCAGCGCATGGAAAACATGCAAAAAATGCAGGGGCATTGAGTCATTCGACTTCTTGTATTTGGGGGATTCGCCCCTAGTTTACGCAAAACCGCCCCAGCGGCGTTCAAGCGCCTCGCCGTACTAAGTGTACTGTCTTCGGCGCTTTGCCTTGCTGGAACACTTTTGCGTAAGTCCTATTTTGGAAGGGAGTGAAGCATGGGGCGTACCGTAAGCAGTCAGCGCTGGCTGCATGAACATTTTACTGACCCCTATGTGCAGCGTGCCCAGCGTGAAGGTTGGCGCTCGCGTGCGGTGTACAAGCTCATCGAGATTCAAGAGCGTGACCGTCTTTTGCGTCCTGGACAGGTGGTGGTTGACCTTGGTGCGGCTCCCGGAGGCTGGACGCAGTATGTTTCCGGTTTGCTCGATGGCAAGGGGCGTATTTTCGCTCTTGATCTCTTGCCGATGGATGGCTTTGCGGATGTGGACTTCATTCAGGGCGATTTTACTGAGCAAGCGGTTTTGGACACGCTGATGCAACATCTTGATGGACGTACTGTTGATGTGGTTTTGTCGGACATGGCGCCAAACATGAGTGGGCACGAGGGTGTCGATCAGCCGCGTTCCATGTATCTTGCTGAATTAGCAGTGGAATTTGCCATGCGCGTGCTGGGGTCCGAGGGTGTGTTCGTCATCAAACTTTTTCAGGGCGCCGGTTTTGATGACTATGTGCGAGAATTGCGCAAACAATTTGGCAGTGTCACCATGCGCAAACCTGATGCTTCACGCGCTCGTTCCCGCGAGGTTTATGCCTTAGCGCGGAACCCTCGCGTGGTATAGTGCTCCAACTGCATGACCCTTTTTTTAACCCCATTGTCCAGTCAATTCAACGCTGGAACGAGGTTTTGCTTTGAACGACGTCGTAAAGAATTTACTCCTCTGGTTAGTGATCGCCATCGTATTGATGACGGTTTTCAATAGCTTCCAGGGAGCCCGTGCACCCGCGAATGCGCCTTTGGCTTATTCGCAATTTATCAGTGATGTGAAGTCCGGCGCGGTGCAACGTGTACAGATCGAAGGCAATCTGATTCGTGGCAAAACCACCTCGGGCAGCGACTTCATGACCTATAGCCCAGAGACGGATAATCGTGCCTTGATTGGTGATTTGCTCAATGCAGGTGTGACCATCAATGCCGTGCAGCCTGAGCGTCCTTCGCTGTTGATGACTCTGTTTATTCAGTGGTTCCCCTTTGTATTGTTAATTGGTATCTGGATTTTTTTCATGCGCCAGATGCAAAGCGGCGGTCGCGGCGGAGCCATGAGTTTTGGCAAGAGTCGTGCGCGCTTGATGGGCGAGGATCAAATCAAGGTCACCTTTGCCGATGTGGCGGGCTGTGATGAAGCCAAGCAAGATGTGGCCGAGTTGGTCGAGTTTTTACGTGATCCGGGCAAGTTTCAGCGTCTGGGCGGTAAAATTCCGCGCGGCGTGTTGATGGTTGGTCCTCCTGGAACGGGTAAAACCTTGCTGGCCAAGGCGATTGCAGGCGAGGCCAAGGTGCCGTTCTTCAGTATTTCAGGTTCGGATTTTGTTGAAATGTTTGTTGGCGTCGGCGCAGCGCGTGTGCGCGATATGTTCGAACAAGCGAAGAAAAGCGCGCCGTGCATTATTTTTATCGACGAAATTGATGCCGTCGGTCGTCAACGCGGGGCGGGTTTGGGCGGCGGTAACGATGAGCGCGAGCAAACCCTGAACCAGATGCTGGTCGAAATGGATGGCTTTGATGGGCATGAAGGCATTATCGTGATTGCCGCCACCAACCGTCCGGATGTGCTCGACCCTGCCTTGCTGCGTCCAGGTCGTTTTGACCGTCAAGTGGTCGTTGGCCTGCCTGATGTACGTGGTCGTGAGCAAATTCTTAAAGTGCATTTGCGCAAGGTTCCGGCTGCGAGTGATGTGGTCGCAATGAATATCGCACGCGGTACACCGGGTTTTTCGGGCGCTGATCTGGCCAACTTGGTGAATGAGGCTGCACTGCGTGCTGCGCGCACGGGGCGTCAGGAAGTCAACATGACCGACCTGGAATGGGCTAAAGACAAGCTCATTATGGGTACCGAACGTCGCTCGATCCTGATGAGTGATGCGGAGAAAAAGCTGACGGCTTATCACGAAGCAGGTCATGCCATTATCGGTCGCCTGGTGCCTGAGCATGACCCCGTATACAAGGTCAGCATTATCCCGCGTGGGCGCGCGCTGGGCGTCACCATGTTCCTACCGGAACAGGATCGTTACAGCTACAGCAAGCGCAAGCTGGAAAGCTCGTTGTCGACCTTGTTTGGCGGACGGCTGGCAGAAGAGCTTATTTTTGGCATGGATGCGGTCACCACCGGCGCATCGAATGACATTGAGCGCGCAACCGATATTGCACGCAATATGGTCACTAAATGGGGTATGTCGGAGAAACTCGGCACCTTGAGTTACATGGAGGAAGAGGGTGAGGTTTTCCTCGGACGCAGTGTCACTCAGCACAAGAATGTCTCGGATGAAACCGCGCATCTGATTGATGCCGAGGTGCGAGCCATTATTGATCGCAACTACGAGCGTGCACGCACCATTCTGGTGGAAAATATGGATATTCTGCACAGCATGTCAGAAGCGCTGTTGAAGTATGAAACCATTGATTTACCTCAGATTGATAACCTGATGGCGCGCCGTGAGCCGGGTGAACCCAAGGGTTGGGGTGAGGATGGCAATAATCCCCCTCAATCGGGTGGTGGGGTCACGCCAGGAACGGGTGAAACGCCTAAAGATGCTCCTGTGAAGCCGCTTAGCGATGCGGCTAGCCAGCATTAAGTTGCTGTATTTCCAAGTATTTCAGGCATAACTACAGGCATGTCTGGTTTTGATTTGAGCGCATGGGCGGGGGAGCGACCTCGCGTCATGGGGATTATCAATGTGACCCCCGACTCCTTTTCGGACGGGGGTCGTTTTTTTGGGCGTGACCTGGCTCTGGCGCAGGCCGAGCGCATGATTGCCGATGGCGTGGATATGCTGGATCTTGGTGCAGAATCCACGCGCCCCGGAGCTGTGCCCGTCAGCGCGACTGAGGAGCTGGATCGGCTATGCGAAGTATTGGAAAGCTTGCGTGGTGCACCGGTGCCATTGTCGCTGGATACCAGCTCACCCGAAGTGATGCTTGAGGGCTTGCGTCTTGGTGTGTCGTTAATTAACGACGTGCGAGCCTTGCAGCGTCACGGCGCACTAGACGTCATTGCTACTCATCCGACCGCGGTGTGTCTTATGCACATGCATGGTGAGCCGGGTCAGATGCAGCATGCGCCGGTTTATGCGGACGTGGTTGCAGAGGTCGAGGCCTTTTTGCTGGAGCGAGTGCAAACCTGCCTCAACCGTGGCCTAAGTGTAAACGCCATTGCCATTGACCCTGGATTTGGCTTCGGCAAGAGCTTTGCGCACAACCATGCTCTTTTCAAGGCATTACCGCGATTAGCGGGGCATGGTTTTCCTGTATTGGTCGGTGTGTCGCGCAAGCGCATGATTGGTGAGCTTAGCGGGCAGGTTTCACCCGCCGAGCGTGATGCTGGCTCGCTGGCGGCGCATGTGATGGCGCTTGAGCGCGGTGCACGTATTTTGCGCGTTCATGCGGTCAAACCTATGGTGGATGCGGTTCGAGTCTGGTCGGGTCTGGTGTGAACAGATTCTTTTTTGAGAGAGCGTTATGAAGTTTTTTGGTACGGATGGCGTTCGCGGGCGGGTAGGGCAGTGGCCGATGACCCCGGAGGTCGCGTTGAAGCTGGGTTGGGCGGCCGGGAAAGTGCTGGCGCAGTCTGGGACGCGCAAAGTTGTTTTGGGTAAAGACACCCGTATTTCGGGTTACATGCTGGAGTCGGCACTGGAAGCAGGCTTGATTGCGGCTGGAGTCGATGTGCGCCTGCTTGGGCCGATGCCCACACCCGCCATTGCTTATTTGACCCGTACCCTGCGCGCCTCGGCGGGCGTGGTGATTTCTGCGTCACATAATCCGTTTGATGACAACGGGGTGAAGTTTTTTAATGAGGCGGGTAGCAAGTTGAGCGATACGCAAGAGGCCGCCATTGAAGCCTTGATGGACAGTCCGCTTGAGGTTGTTGCGCCCGAGCGCCTAGGTAAGGCCAAGCGGGTTGAAGATGCGGCGGGGCGCTATATCGAGTCCTGTAAGGCTACTTTGCCCCTGGGTTCTAGTCTGGCAGGGCTGCACGTGGTGCTGGATTGTGCGCACGGCGCGACCTATCACGTCGCCCCCAAGGTGTTTGCTGAGCTGGGCGCGCAGGTCGAAAGCATCGGTGTGATGCCGGATGGTTTCAATATCAATGCTCATTGCGGTTCCACCCACCCTGAACAGCTGCGCGCCGCCGTGCTTGCCCATGGTGCGGATATGGGGATAGCCTTTGATGGTGATGGTGACCGGGTGGTGATGGTCGACGAAACGGGCGCGCTGCTGGATGGGGATGATCTACTGTTTGCGATTGTGCGCGATCGTGTGGAGCAGGAAGGCTATTCCGGTGGTGTGGTGGGTACCTTGATGAGTAATCTTGGCCTGGAGCTAGCCATCGGCAAACTTGGGTTACCATTTCAGCGTGCGAATGTGGGCGATCGTTACGTGTATGAAGCGCTGCGCGGGCAAGGCTGGTTGTATGGTGGCGAAGCCTCGGGGCATATTTTGTGTCTTGATCGTGCTGGCACAGGCGATGGCATTATTGCCGCTTTGCAAGTCGTGGACGCGATGCGTCAACGCGGTGAACCGTTAAGTGCCCTGCGTCAATCGATTAAGAAATACCCCCAATTGATGTTGAATGTTCCCCTACAGGAAAAGGTGGATTTGGCGGCGCTGGATCGTGTGTGGCAGTGTGTCGCTGAGTTTGAAAAGGCCTTCAACGGGCGTGGGCGTATCGTTTTGCGTGCGTCAGGAACGGAGCCTTTGGTGCGCGTCATGGTGGAAAGTGGCGATGCAGAAATGACGCGCCACGTAGCGGAAACACTGGCTGCGGTGGTGAAGGAAGTGGTTGATACGCACTGAATTAAAGCACTGCTGAGTACGTGGATAGGTTGCTTTCCGAGCCTTTTAACATTAACCTTGCCGCCCGTTTTAAGAGCAGTGAACTCAAGTCCCATGCGCAAACCGATTGTTGTAGGAAATTGGAAAATGAATGGCCGCAAAGCTACGATTGACCAACTCGTTGCCGGATTGCGCCTAGGTGTTTCTGATCTTGAAGCTGTGGATATTGCTGTCTGCCCAAGCTATGTGCATATCACGCAGGCTGTTGCGAGTCTGGAAGATACGGCGGTGGCGGTGGGGGCGCAAGATGTTGCCCTCGCCGAGAAGGATGGTGCCTTTACCGGTGATGTGTCGGCCGCCATGCTGCATGACGCAGGGTGTACTTACGTGATTGTGGGCCATTCCGAGCGACGCGCAATTCACGGCGAAACAGATGCGCAGGTGGCTGTGAAGGTCGAGCATGTTTTGCGCGCCCAGCTGATCCCCATTCTATGTGTGGGCGAAACGCTGGATGAGCGCGAGCAGGGCGTTACCGAAGCAGTGGTGGCGCGTCAATTAGATGCGGTGCTTGAACGCGTGGGTGTTCAGGCTTTTGAACAAGTGCTGATCGCTTACGAGCCTGTTTGGGCTATCGGCACGGGGCGCACAGCCAGTCCGCAACAAGCGCAGGATGTACATGCTTTTATTAGGGCTCGTTTGGCGGCGCACGATGTCGCAACGGCATCGCGAGCGCGCATCATGTACGGCGGCAGCATGAAGCCTGAAAATGCCCTTGAATTGATGGGGATGCAGGATATTGATGGCGGCCTGATTGGTGGTGCCTCATTAAAGGCTGAAGATTTTCTTTCCATTTGCCGTGCGGCGAGGGATAACGCGTGACTGCTCTGTTAACAACGTTTCATATTTTGGTCGGCATGGCGCTGATTGGTTTGGTTTTGGTGCAGCATGGCAAGGGTGCTGAAGCCGGTGCAGCTTTCGGTGGCGGTGCGTCGTCCACGGTCTTTGGTGCGCGCGGCGCAGCTACGTTTCTGAGTCGTTTGACGGCTTGGTTGGTCGCAATTTTTTTCGTGACAAGTTTGTTACTTGCCTATATTGTGACGTCCGCTCCAAAGAGCGGGAGTGTGGTTGAATCTGCGGCTCCGGTTGTGACTGAAGTCACGCCACAGGAGAGTAAGCCGGCTGATGTGCCGGCAGCCAAGTAAGTTTTTGGCAGGTAAAGTTTTCGCGGATGTGGTGGAATTGGTAGACACGCCATCTTGAGGGGGTGGTGTCGCAAGACGTGCGGGTTCGAGTCCCGCCATCCGCACCAAATCATGGGTTCTGGCAGCTTCATTGTGTAAGCCTGGCCAGTACCCGATTAAAAGGGCGTCGAAGAGCGCCTCAAGTTTTACAATAACCACCATTGCAGTCATAGCAATACAGGCCGCAGTACAGGCAAAATAGCTTCCCGGGTCATGTGCCACGGGTGCTTAAAGTCTGGCTGCGTAGGAGGAATGAGGCGCGTGCTTGAGAACTATCTTCCTGTTCTGGTGTTTTTCGTCGTAGCACTAGGTTTTAGTCTAGTCATGCTGCTTACGGGCTTTATTCTTGCCCCACGACGTCCCGACAAAGAAAAGGACTCACCTTACGAGTGCGGCTTCGCTGCGTTTGAAGATTCGCGCATGAAGTTCGATGTGCGCTTTTATCTTGTCGCTATTCTGTTCATTATTTTTGACCTTGAAATTGCCTTTCTCTTTCCTTGGGCGGTCGTGCTGGATGAGATTGGTGGTTTCGGTCTGGTCGCTATGGGGTTGTTCCTGCTGATTTTGGTGATTGGTTTCATCTATGAGTGGAAGAAGGGAGCTTTGGAATGGGAATAGAGGGTATTCTCGACAAAGGCTTTGTCACCACGTCGGCTGACAAATTAATCAACTGGGCACGTACCGGTTCACTCTGGCCGATGACCTTTGGTTTGGCGTGCTGCGCGGTAGAAATGATGCACGCGGGCGCGGCGCGTTATGACCTTGACCGCTTTGGTGTGGTATTCCGTCCCAGCCCGCGTCAATCCGATGTCATGATTGTTGCGGGCACCTTGGTCAATAAGATGGCACCCGCTTTGCGCAAAGTGTATGACCAAATGCCGGAGCCGCGTTGGGTGATTTCCATGGGTTCATGTGCCAATGGCGGTGGTTATTACCACTATTCCTATGCCGTGGTGCGTGGTTGTGACCGCATCGTGCCCGTGGATATTTATGTGCCAGGATGCCCACCGACTGCTGAGGCTTTGCTGTATGGCATTATTCAGCTGCAAAACAAAATCCATCGTACCAGTACGATTGCTAAGCCCTCTTCTGTGGCTGAGGCGGTGTAATGAAGCTAACCCTGTCCAAAACTCTAGGTCAGTTGCGCGAGCAGTTTTCTGCGCGCTTTTCGGGCGTGCCCACACAGATTGTCGAAGACTGTGACGAGCTGAGCATTGAAGTGCGTTCGACTGACATATTGCGCGTCTGTCAGGTGTTGGCGACCGATGCTGATTTTTCGTTTGAGCAGTTGATTGATCTGTGCGGTGTCGATTACAGCGATTTTGGCAAAAGTGAATGGTCGTCCGACGAAAGGGTGTGCAAAGGCGGCTATAACCGCGGTGTGCAAGAATCGACGGCCGGACGCATGAAGTTTGGCGATGAAATGCAGCTGTCGGACGCCTCGCGTCCGCGCTTTGCCGTGGTGTATCACCTGCTCTCGTATAAATTCAATCAGCGTGTGCGTTTGCGTACTTACTGCGATGACGTGGAGATGCCGATTTTGCCTTCGGTCACTTCGGTGTGGTCGGGCGCCAACTGGTTTGAGCGTGAAGCATTTGATCTGTTTGGGATTTTGTTCGACGGGCATCCGGATCTGCGTCGCATCCTGACCGATTACGGTTTTGTCGGGCATCCCTTCCGCAAAGACTTTCCCTTGATTGGTCATGTCGAAATGCGTTATGACGAAAACAAGGGGCGCGTGGTGTATGAGCCAGTGAGCATTGAGCCGCGTGTGCTCGTGCCGCGTGTGATTCGTCACGACCATCGTTACATCCTTTCGACTCAGAAAAAGAGCTGAGCCATGCCCGAAATCGTCAACTACACCCTGAACTTCGGCCCGCAACATCCCTCGGCGCATGGCGTGCTGCGTCTAGTGCTGGAGCTGGATGGTGAAACCATTGTGCGTGCCGATTCGCATATCGGTCTGCTGCACCGCGCGACCGAAAAGCTGGCCGAGAGCAAGCCCTACAACCAAAGCATCGGCTATATGGATCGTCTCGACTATGTGTCGATGATGTGCAACGAACACGCTTATGTCATGGCGATGGAAAAGCTTGGCGGCATCCAGGTGCCTGAGCGTGCGCTGTACATTCGCACCATGTTTGATGAAATTACCCGCGTCCTTAACCACTTGTTATGGTTGGGTGCGCACGCGCTGGACATTGGCGCGATGTCGGTGTTCCTGTACTGCTTCCGCGAGCGCGAGGATCTGATGGATTGCTACGAGGCGGTTTCAGGGGCGCGTCTGCATGCCACCTATTACCGTCCGGGTGGTGTGGCGCGTGACCTGCCGGATAGCATGCCGCAATACAGCGCTTCCAAGTGGCACAATGCCAAAGACGTGGCGCGCATGAATGAAGTGCGTCAGGGTTCGATGCTGGATTTCCTAGAAGATTTTGTCAATCGCTTCCCCGCCTTGGTGGATGAATACGAAACCCTGTTGACCGATAATCGTATCTGGAAACAGCGCACCGTGGGTATTGGCGTGGTTTCTCCAGAGCGTGCGCTGGCCATGGGCTTTACCGGGCCGATGCTGCGCGGTTCAGGCGTGGAATGGGATTTGCGCAAGAAGCAACCCTATGCGGTCTACGACAAGCTGAATTTTGATATTCCGGTCGGTGTGAACGGTGATTGCTATGACCGTTATCTGGTGCGCGTTGAGGAATTGCGCCAATCCAACCGCATTATCAAACAATGTATCCAGTGGCTGCGCCAAAATCCCGGCGAGGTGCTCACCAGCGATCACAAGTTTGCTCCGCCACGCCGCGAGGAAGCCAAGGCCGATATGGAAGCCTTGATTCACCACTTCAAATTGTTCACAGAAGGTTTCTGTCTACCTGAGGGTGAGGTGTATTCCGCCGTTGAACATCCGAAAGGCGAGTTTGGTATTTATCTGATTTCAGACGGCGCCAACAAACCTTACCGTTTGAAGGTGCGTGCACCAGGTTTTGCACATCTTTCAGGTTTGGACGAGATGTCGCGTGGACATATGATTGCTGACGTGGTGGCCATTATTGGTACTCAGGACATCGTATTCGGGGAGGTTGATCGTTGATGAACGAACAGGAACGTGCACGCAAGATCGCCTTGTTGAGCGCAGAGACGGTCGCTGAAATTGAGCATTGGTTGAGCAAATACCCTGCCGATCAGCGTATGTCGGCCTTGCTTGCAGCGCTGCGAGCGGCTCAGCACCAAAATCACGGGTTTTTGACCACCGATTTGATGGATGCAGTTGCGCTGTATCTGGGTGTGCCGGAGATTGCCGCCTATGAAGTGGCGACGTTTTACTCCATGTTTGAAACCAAACCCGTCGGTCAGCACAGTATTTCGATTTGCACCAATATTTCCTGTTGGCTGATGGGCTCAGAACGTATTGTCGAGCATGTGGAAAATCGTTTGGGGATCAAAACGGGTGAAAGCACGCCGGATGGCAAGTTCTTTCTTAAATGCGAGGAAGAATGCCTGGCAGCCTGCGATGGCGGGCCGATGATGCAGGTCGATCATGTGTATTACGAGCGCTTGACCCCGGAAATTGTCGATCAAATTCTTGACGCTGTGGCCAAGAAGGACGGGCACTGATGATGAGCACTCAAGTCTGTTTTGCAACGCGCCAGTTCGATGAGCCCTGGACACTGGAGTCCTATCTCAAAACTGGCGGCTATCAGTCCTGGCGCAAGATTCTGGCCGAAAAAACCGATCCTGCAGTCATTATTGAGGAGCTTAAAGCCTCCAATCTGCGTGGGCGCGGTGGAGCAGGTTTCCCGACCGGGCTGAAGTGGAGTTTTATGCCGCGCAATGCGCCGGGGCAGAAATATCTGGTATGCAATTCGGATGAATCCGAGCCGGGAACCGCCAAGGATCGTCAGATTTTGCTGAATAATCCTCATGCCCTAGTCGAAGGTATGGCGATTGCTGCCTATACCATCGGTGCGACGGTGGGTTACAACTACATGCGCGGCGAGTTTGGCGATCTGCCTTTCCAGCGTTTTGAGCAGGCCTTGAAGGAAGCTTATGCGCAGGGTTTGCTGGGCAAGAATGTGCTCGGTTCTGGCTTGGATATGGAGCTTTACGGCTCACTGGGCGCGGGTGCGTACATTTGCGGTGAAGAAACCGCCTTGCTGGAGTCATTGGAAGGCAAGAAGGGGCAACCGCGTTTCAAGCCGCCCTTCCCGGCGAATTTCGGTCTTTATGGCCGTCCGACCACTATCAACAACACTGAAACCCTGTCTTCCGTACCAGCGATTTTGCGCAATGGCGGGGCGTGGTTTGCCGCGTTGGGCGTGCCGAATAGCGGCGGCACCAAGATGTTCTCGGTGTCCGGCCATGTGAACAAGCCGGGTGTGTTTGAAATTCCAATGGGCACGCCGTTTGCCGATTTGTTGGCGATGGCGGGCGGGGTGCGCACGGGGCATACCCTGAAAGCGGTGATTCCCGGTGGCTCCTCGGTGCCGGTGGTTCCTGCGGAAGTCATGCTGCAAGTCAAAATGGATTATGACTCACTGGCCAAGGCTGGCAGCTATCTGGGCTCGGGTGGCTTGATCGTGATGGATAGCAGCACCTGCATGGTCAAGGCGCTGCGTCGCATTTCGCGTTTTTATTATTCTGAATCGTGCGGTCAATGCACCCCGTGCCGCGAAGGTACGGGCTGGCTGTATCGCATGTTGACGCGTATTGTGGAAGGCAAGGGCGCGATGGAGGATTTGGCGCGTCTGGATGATGTGGCAAGCAAGATCGAAGGCCGCACGATTTGCGCCTTGGGTGATGCTGCGGCCATGCCGGTACGCAGTTTCCTCAAACATTTCCGCCCGGAATTTGAGTATTACATCGAGCACGGCCACAGCATGGTCGATGCCAAGGCTCGCTAATGGGCGCAGGGAGTAGCGATGAGTGATGATCTGATCTCCATTGAGGTTGATGGTAAGAAGCTGCAAGGGCGTCAGGGTGACATGCTTATCGAAGTCACTGATGCTGCGGGCATTCATATTCCGCGTTTCTGTTACCACCGCAAATTATCCGTCGCGGCGAACTGCCGTATGTGCCTGGTTGAAGTCGAGCGCGCACCCAAGACGCTCCCGGCTTGCGCGACCCCGATTTCCGAGGGGATGCGCGTGTTTACCAAGTCGCCGAAGGCAATCATTGCGCAACGCGCGACCATGGAGTTCCTGCTGATTAACCACCCGCTGGATTGCCCTGTATGTGACCAGGGCGGTGAGTGTGAATTGCAGGACGTGGCTATGGGTTATGGCGATGGGGTAGGGCAATATTCCGAAACCAAGCGCGTCGTCAAGGATAAAGACATCGGCCCGCTGGTGGCTACGGACATGACGCGCTGCATTCACTGCACGCGCTGTGTGCGTTTCGGGGACGAAATTGCCGGTGTACGTGAGCTTGGTACCACCGGGCGCAGCGAGCATATGGAAATCGGAACCTATGTCGCTAAAGCAGTCAGTTCAGAAATTTCCGGAAATATCATTGATTTATGCCCGGTGGGAGCGCTGACAGCCAAGCCTTCGCGCTACACTTTCCGCCCGTGGGAGCTTGCGCAGCAGGCTGCCATTGCGCCGCATGATGGTCTGGGCTCCAATCTTTACATGCACATCCGTGATGGCGCGGTCATGCGGGTTGTGCCGCGTGAGAACGAGGCGGTCAACGAGGTTTGGCTGTCGGATCGCGATCGCTTCAGTTATCTCGCTATCCAGCATCCTGAGCGCCTGGCCAGTCCGATGATTCGGGTTGAAGCAGGCTGGCGTGAAGCCAGTTGGGAAGAGGCATTAGAGCTGGCCGCCAAGGGGCTGAAGGCAGCGGGTGTCGGCCTGCACACTTTAATTGCGCCACACGCGACCTTGGAAGAGCTGTATCTTGCACAAAAAGTCACGCGCGGTCTTGGCTCTGCCAATATCGACCATCGCTTGCGCCAACGCGACTTCCGCGACCAAGATGCTTTGCCGGTCATGCCTTGGCTTGGGCACGACGTCGCCGAGCTGGAGCAGCGCCAGGCGGTTCTGCTGATTGGAAGTCATATTCGTCACGAGCAGCCATTGTTGGCGCAGCGTTTGCGCAAGGCGGCGCTGGCGGGTGCCAAAGTCAGCTTCATCAACCCGGCTGCTCTGCCGCAGACATTTGCGCCACTGCAAAACCTGGGTGTCGGCAATGCGGGCATGGTCTCAGAGTTGGCTGGCGTCCTGGCAGCCTTGGCGCCTAGTGGGCTGGATGAGTCCCTTGCGGCGTTAGTCAAGAGCGCTGTCGTTGATGCGCGTCATCAGGCGATTGCCGCTTCGCTCAAGAGCGCCCAGCGTGCGGGGGTGTATATCGGTGCGTTGGCGCTGGCGCACCCGGATCTGGCTGTGTTGCGCCAACTTGCTCAGGCGATTGCACAGCATAGTGGCGCATCTTTGGGCGAGCTCGCATCCGCAGGCAATAGCGCGGGCGCATGGTTGGCAGGTGCGGTGCCGCATCGTCTGCCAGGCGGTGGCAGCTCTGCCCATAAGGGCTTGAATGCGGCAGAGATGCTTTCCGCAGCGGCTTCGGCAACCTTGCTGGTCGGTGTGGAACCCGAATTGGACAGCCTGTACGGTCAGGCTGCATTGGACAGCTTGCAGCAGTCCGGCTTTAACGTGGTGCTGACGCCCTTCGTAACCGATGCCATGCGCAGTTACGCTCACGTCATTCTTCCGATGGTGACGTTTGCCGAAACATCAGGGACTTATGTCAATGTCGAGGGTTTGTGGCAGGGGATGCGCGCGGTAGCCCGTCCTCATGCTGAAGCGCGTCCGGCCTGGAAAATCCTGCGCGTGCTTGGCAATTTGCTGAATCTGGACGGTTTTGATTTTATGAGTTCGGAAGATGTGCGCGACGAGTTGCGTGAGGCTTGCAAGAACGTGCAGCTCAGCACGCGTATAGACAGGCACTTCGCCCCGCTGAATCAAACCCCGAATACTCAAAGTCTTCAACGTATCGGCGGCGTGGCGCTGTATGCGGTAGATTCATTGGTGCGCCGTGCCTCGGCCTTGCAGGACACGGCGGAAGCGCAAGCAGCACAGCATGTACGCTTGCATCCGCAGGAGATCGTACGCCTGAGTCTGGTTGCAGGTGAGCGGGCGCGTGTTTCGTGTGGAGAGCGCCAGGTGCAGATGACGGTGCAGGTCGATGACGCTCTTCCCGCAGGCTGCGCGTGGATCGCTTATGGCACGCAGACCAGTGCGCTGTTAGGTGATGCCATGCACATTGGTATCCAACCTATTGATAGGCCAATTAATATGCGAGAGGCGTAAAACATGGCTGAATTCCTCTCCCCATTGTTGAACCTGTTTCCTGAAGGGCTGCGCGAGCTGATCCTGATCCTGATTCAGATTATGCTGATCGTGCTGCCGCTGGTGATTGCAGTGGCTTATACCACCTATGCCGAACGCAAAATCATCGGCTATATGCAGGTACGTATCGGCCCCAATCGCGTCGGCCCCTTGGGTTTGTTCCAGCCATTCGCTGACGTATTCAAGCTGATGTTCAAGGAAATCATTATTCCGTCGGCGGCGAACAAGTTCATCTTCTTCACTGCGCCGGTGATCATTTTATTCGCCGCGCTGGTGGCTTGGGCGGTGGTGCCGTTTGACGATGGTTGGGTCGTTGCCGATGTCAACGCTGGTTTGCTGTATGTGCTGGCGGTGGGCGCAGCGGGTGTTTATGGTGTGATTTTGGCGGGGTGGGCATCCAACTCCAAATATGCCTTGCTCGGTGGTTTGCGTTCGGCAGCGCACAAAATTGCGTATGAACTGGCCATGGGCTTTGCACTGGTTGGTGTGCTGATGGCCAGCCAGAGCCTGAATTTGCAAGACATCGTGCGTGCGCAGAGCGGCAGCATTGTGCATTGGTATTGGCTGCCGCTGTTGCCGATGTTTGTGGTGTATTTCATTTCCGGTGTGGCGGAAACCAACCGTGCGCCGTTCGACATTGCCGAAGGTGAGTCCGAAATCGTGGCGGGATTCCATGTGGAATACTCCGGTATGGGCTTTGTGTTGTTCATGTTGGCCGAATACGCCAGTATGATCCTGATCTCTGCACTGACCGCGATCATGTTTCTCGGCGGCTGGCTGTCGCCCTTCCAGGGGACTTTCCTGGAATCTGCTTTCGCATGGATTCCAGGCATTATCTGGATGTTTGCAAAAATCGCGGTATTGCTGTTCCTGTTTATCTGGTTCCGCGCCACGTTCCCGCGTTATCGCTATGACCAGATCATGCGTCTGGGCTGGAAGGTTCTGATTCCTGTTACCTTGGTGTGGATTGTGGTTGAGGGCGTCGCGGTGTATTTCAAACTTGGCCCTTGGTTTGCGTAATGGAGCCAATGTATGAATAAAGTTAAACAGTTCTTCAAAACATGGTTCCTCTGGGAATTGCTGATAGGTATGCAGCTTACTGGGCGTTACCTTTTCGCACGAAAATTTACCGTGCAATACCCGGAAGAAAAGACTCCCATGTCGCCACGCTTTCGTGGTTTGCATGCTCAGCGCCGCTATGCCAGTGGCGAAGAGCGCTGCATTGCCTGCAAGCTTTGCGAAGCGGTTTGCCCCGCGCTGGCGATTACCATTGAATCCGAACAGCGCGAGGATGGCACTCGCCGCACCACGCGCTACGACATCGACCTGTTCAAGTGCATTTACTGCGGCTTTTGCGAAGAAGCCTGCCCTGTGGATGCCATTGTCGAAACCCGTGTATTTGAATATCACTTTGAATCACGCGGTGAGCACATCATGACCAAGGACAAGCTCTTGGCCATGGGAGACAAATACGAAACGCAGATTGCGGCGGATCGTTTGGCTGATGCGCCCTATCGTTAATATCGAACTTAATAATCAATACGGAAACCTCATGAGCTTTATCAAGCTACTTTTTTTAGTCTTTGCCTCAAGCGCAGTGTTGTCGGCCTTTATGATGGTGACAACGCGCAATACGGTTTATGCCGCGTTGTACTTGGTATTGACTTTCTTTAGCACTGCCTTGACCTGGTTGCTGCTTGAAGCTGAGTTCCTGAGTATCGTATTGATTCTGGTGTATGTCGGTGCGGTGATGGTGCTGTTCCTGTTTGTCGTGATGATGCTGGATGTCAATACGGCAGCAACGCGAGAAGGTTTTGTGCGTTTCCTGCCTCTTGGTGCGGGCGTGGCAATTATTATGATGCTGGAAATGTCGCTGGTTTTAGGTCCCAAGTTGTTTGGTTTGGATGTTTATCCAGCGCCCGTACCCAAGCCAGCGGATTACAGTAATACCGAGGCCATTGGATCGGTGCTGTACACCGTTTATGTATACCCATTTGAAATTGCAGCCGTGATTTTGTTGGTGGCCATGGTTGCAGCCATTATGTTGACGCTGCGCCGTCGTCCGGAAACCAAATACCAGAATGCGGCGGCACAGGCCAAAGTGCGTCGTGAAGATCGTGTGCGTATCGTGAAAATGGACTCTGAGACGCGCGTGGACGATATTGCAAAACAGGGAGATGGCGCATGATTGCTTTGTCCGATGTGCTGATTTTCGGCGCGATACTGTTCGGTCTCTCCTTGGCCGGGATATTCCTTAACCGCAAAAACGTGCTGGTTCTGCTTATGAGCATTGAGCTGATGTTGTTGGCGGTGAATATCAACTTTGTCGGCTTTTCACATTTTCTTGGCGATACTGCCGGGCAGGCTTTTGTCTTCTTTATCATGACGGTGGCTGCCGCCGAAGCCGCCATCGGTTTGGCGATCTTGGTGGTGTTGTTCCGCAATCGTCGCAGCATTAACGTCGACGACCTCGACAGTGTGAAGGGTTAAGCCGTATGGAAACGATTTACCTCTGGATTGCGCTTGCCCCTCTTATCGGTTCAATCATCGCGGGTCTTTTTGGACGGCAGATCGGTCGTGTGGGTGCGCAAAGCGCCACCATCGCGGGTGTGGCGGTATCCTTTGCCTTGGCGCTCTATGTGTTCAAGGTGCATGTACTGGATGGCGGTGAGGCATTCAACGGCACGGTCTACACTTGGCTGGCCAGCGACCTGTTTACCTTCAATATCGGCTTTCTGATCGATAATTTGACTGCGGTGATGATGGTCATCGTCACCAGCGTCAGTCTGATGGTGCATATTTATACCATCGGCTACATGGCGCACGATGAGAAGCTCTGGCCAGAAACCAGTCGTGCGCGCGCCGGTGGTTATCAGCGTTTCTTCAGTTATATCTCGCTGTTCACTTTCTCCATGTTGATGCTCGTCATGAGCAACAATTTCATGCAGTTGTTTTTCGGCTGGGAAGCAGTGGGGTTGGTGTCTTACTTGCTGATCGGTTTCTACATGAACCGTGAGTCGGCGATTTACGCCAACCTGAAGGCATTTATTGTCAACCGCATTGGTGACTTTGGCTTCCTGCTCGGGATTGCCGCGATTCTGGTTTACACCGGCTCGCTGGATTATCACGAAGTATTCAAGCAGGCGAATCAGCTTGCCGGTATTCAGGTCGAGTTGATTCCAGGTGTTGAGTGGTCGCTGATCTCGGTCATTTGTATCCTGCTGTTCATTGGTGCCATGGGTAAGTCGGCACAGATTCCATTGCACGTTTGGCTGCCGGACTCGATGGAAGGCCCGACCCCGATTTCTGCCTTGATCCATGCCGCCACCATGGTGACGGCCGGTATCTTTATGGTGGCGCGCATGTCACCGATGTATGAACTGTCCGAGGCGGCACTGTCCTTCATCATGCTGATCGGTGCGATTACTGCATTTTCGATGGGCTTGTTGGGTATTGTGGCCAATGACATCAAGCGTGTGGTGGCGTTCTCCACACTTTCGCAACTGGGTTACATGACCGTGGCGCTGGGTGCTTCAGCCTACTCAGCGGCGATTTTTCACCTGATGACCCACGCCTTTTTCAAGGCGCTGCTGTTCCTTGCCGCAGGTTCGGTGATTATTGCCATGCACCATGAGCAAGACATCCGCAAGATGGGTGGCCTGCGCAAATACATGCCGATTACCTTCTGGACCTCCATGATCGGTGCGCTGGCCTTGATTGGCTTCCCCGGTTTCTCCGGCTTTTTCTCCAAAGATGGAATTATCGAAGCGGTGCATTATTCCAATCTGCCCGGCGCCGGCTTGGCTTATTGGCTGGTACTGTTGGGCGTATTTGTCACTGCGTTCTACACCTTCCGCATGATTTTTATGGTGTTTTTCGGCAAGGAACGCATGGACAAGCATACCCGTGAGCACCTGCACGAATCGCCATGGGTGGTTACGATCCCGCTCGTGCTGCTGTCTATACCGGCGGTGATGATAGGCTGGGTGGCGATTGAGCCTATGCTGTTCGGCGACTTGTTCAAGGGAGTTATCGTGGTCAAGCCTGCGCATGATGTGTTGGCGCAGGTGGGTTCACATTTTCATGGTGCCTGGAGCTTTGTTGCGCATGGTTTGATGAGCCCGGCCGTATGGCTGGCGGCAGCGGGTGTGCTTCTCGCCTGGTTGACAACATTGAAGTTCCCTGTGGTTGCCCAGCAGGCTGAACAGCGCTTCTCTTGGTTGCATCGTCTGCTCAAGGAAGGTTTCGGCTTCGACAGTTTTAACAAGATTGTGTTTGAAAAAGGCAGTCTTGGCCTTGGACGCGGCCTGTGGAAATGGTCGGATCTCAAACTGATCGATGGATTTATGGTGAATGGCACGGCGCAGTCTGTTGGTCGTTTGGCACATGTTTCGCGCCTGATGCAAACCGGCTTCATGTACCACTACGCCTTTGTAATGATATTCAGTGTGCTGGCCATCATGACCTGGGTGCTGTTCTTCTAAAGAGCGCAGTATTCACTTTTTACTCAAAAAATTAGGACGCTTGGATGTTTGCCAATTGGCCCCTACTTAGTCTGCTCGTATGGCTTCCCATGCTCAGTGGTGTGCTGGTATTGCTGTTCGCTGGTCGTTCCTCTCATCTGGCGCGCTGGATGAGCTTGATTGCCAGCCTGGGCATTTTCTTGCTGAGTTTGCCACTGGCATTCAACTTTGATGTCAGTCAATCGGCCATGCAGTTCGTCGAGCGTTATCCTTGGGTGCCAAGCTTTAACGTTGAATATTTCCTTGGTGTGGATGGGATTTCCATGCCGCTGATCCTGCTGACCAGCTTCACGACGATCCTCGTGGTGCTGGCCGGCTGGGACGTGATTGAAGAAAAAACCGCACAGTACATGGCGGCCTTCCTGATTATGGAAGGCATGATGATTGGTACGTTTGCGGCTTTGGATGCCATCCAGTTCTATTTCTTCTTTGAAGGCATGTTGATCCCCATGTACCTGGTGATCGGTATCTGGGGTGGGCCGCGCCGTGTTTATGCCACGTTGAAGTTTTTCCTGTATACCTTCTTCGGCTCGGTGTTCATGCTGATCGCGTTGATCTACATGTACTTTCAGGCGGATAGTTTCAGTATTCTGGATTTCCATAAACTGCCGCTCAATATGACCGAGCAGATTTTGATCTTCCTGGCTTTCCTGATTGCCTTTGCGGTCAAGATCCCCATGTGGCCAGTGCATACCTGGCTACCTGACGCGCACGTCGAAGCACCTACCGGCGGTTCGGTCATTCTGGCCGCAATCATGTTGAAGATGGGTGGCTATGGTTTGATTCGCTTTTCTCTGCCCATTACGCCTGATGCGAGCCAGGTGCTTGATGCGCTCATGATTTTCCTGTCCTTGGTGGCGATTGTGTATATCGGCTTTGTTGCTCTGGTACAAAGCGATATGAAAAAGCTGGTGGCTTATTCGTCGATTTCACACATGGGCTTTGTCACTTTGGGAATGTTCGTGGTGTTTATGATCATGGCCAATCCGGTGGGCGAGGGCGGGGCGTCGCTGGCGCTTGAGGGTGCGATGATTCAGATGGTGTCGCATGGCTTTATTTCAGCCGCCATGTTCCTTGCCATTGGTGTGATGTATGACCGCCTGCATTCGCGTGAAATTTCTGCCTATGGCGGCGTGGTTAACAGTATGCCGATCTTTGCGGGATTCGTCGTACTGTTTGCGATGGCGAATGTGGGTCTACCCGGAACATCAGGTTTTGTGGGTGAATTCATGGTGATTTTGGCGAGCTACAAAGCCAATTTCTGGATTGCACTCACTGCGGCGTTAACGCTGATTATCGGAGCGGCATATACCTTGTGGATGGTTAAGCGTGTGATCTTTGGTGAAGTCCGTCACGCCGAAGTTTCGACCATGCCTGACCTGAATGCCCGCGAGATGATTATTATGTCCAGCTTGGCATTTTTGGTCATTCTTTTGGGTGTGTGGCCTGATCCGCTAGCCAATGTTATGCACGCTACGATTGATAACCTTGTTCAGCATATTGCTCAATCCAAGCTCTAAGCACGGAAAAACTCATGACTTTAGATGCGCTCAACCTAATGCCAATTTTGCCGGAAATTATTCTTCTGGTTTTGGCCTGCTCCATTTTGTTAATCGATGCTTTTATGCGTGCAGGTTCGCGTGATGTCACTTATTGGTTGGCCCAGATAAGCCTCGTGGTCACCTTTGTGGCTGTGCTGACTGGTATGAGTATGGAGCAGCGCCTGAGTTTTGATGGCAGTGTCATCAACGATGCTCTTTCCGATGTGATGAAACTGGCCATGATTTTGATGATCAGTATGGCCTTTGCCTTATCGCGCAGTTATCTAAAAGATCGTGATATTCACAAAGGTGAGTATTACATTCTTGGCTTGTTTGGTTTGCTGGGCATGATGATTATGGCCAGCGCGTACAGTCTGCTGCTGATTTATCTCGGTCTGGAGCTGATGTCGCTGGCCTTGTATGCCATGGTGGCGATTCATCGTGACGATATTCGTTCGTCTGAAGCTGCCATGAAGTATTTCGTATTGGGTGCCTTGGCTTCAGGTTTGCTTTTGTACGGCATGTCCTTGCTGTATGGCGTGACCGGGTCTTTGGATATTGCCGTTATTCGTCAGGCCGTGCTCGGTGGTGAAGTGCCTAAATTGGCCTTGCTGATGGCTATGCTGTTCATGTTGTCTGGGCTGGTATTCAAACTGGGCGCCGCACCCTTCCATATGTGGTTGCCGGATGTTTATGACGGCGCGCCCACTGCGGTGACTCTGTATCTGAGTTCCGCGCCCAAAATTGCTGCCTTGGCTTTGTTGCTGCGTTTGTTTGGTGATGGTCTGATTGGCATGTTACCCGACTGGCAAATGTTGATGATCGTGTTTGCCGTGGCTTCGCTGTTCGTGGGTAATGTCATCGCCATTGCGCAGACCAGCTTTAAGCGCATGTTGGCGTATTCCACAGTGTCGCATGTCGGTTTTATTTTGCTTGGCGTGCTTTCCGGCACGGCGGATGGTTTTTCTGCCGCACTGTTCTACACCCTGGCGTACGGTCTGATGAGCTTGGGCGGGTTCGGTATCATTACCTATCTAGCTTCGCGCGGTATTGAGGCCGATCAGTTGGATGACTTGAAAGGACTCAACGACCGCAGTCCATGGATGGCCTTTATTCTGCTGGTCATAATGTTTTCCATGGCCGGTATTCCGTTTACCTTGGGCTTCTGGGCAAAACTGGCGGTATTGCAGGCCGTGGTTGAAATCAATCTGGTTTGGCTGGCGGTGTATGCCGTGGTCATGTCGGTGATTGGTGCGTTCTATTATTTGCGTGTGATCAAAATGGCCTATTTCGACAAGCCTTTGGTGACCGGAATGCCGGTGCAAAGTCTGGATATGCGCTGGGTATTGAATGGTACCGGGATTGCGGTTTTGGTCTTGGGTTTATATCCCGCAGGTTTGGTTGCCTTGTGTGCTCAGGTGTTTTGAATGTTTTTTTCACCCCAAGCTTTAGGCTTTAGGATAAGGCGCAACGCATGACTTCCACATTCGCGGTCTACGGCTTGTTGATACTGAGCTTTGCATTGGCCAACCTGCCTTGGTTGAATGATCGGCTGTTGGCGGTGTTTCCTCTTGTATCCAGGCAGAAGGTTTTTTGGCTGCGCTTGCTTGAATGGGGCGCGGGTTTTGGTTTGGCCGCACTACTGGCTTGGCGTTTTGAATTGGGCTGCACCAGTATTGCGGCATTCTTTGGTTTCGCCGCCTGCCCGGGTGAGATCTACGCCAAAACTTGGGAATTTTATTCGGTCGCCCTGGTTTTGTTCGCGGTGTTTGCCTTACCCGGATTCATTTATTTCGCGGAAGGGCGTCGTCGCCACAAGTCGGCTTAATCTGCTGCACAGTTTTGAAACAGGCAAAATGAAAGCGCGGTGGACTGTACAGTCTCCCGCGCTTTTTTATGCGTAGCTGTTTTTAAACCACGCGCAATCCATTGCGTAACCAGTTGTCGCTCGCGTCGATGAAGCGCTTGCGCCTGAATAACAGGTTGAGTTTGCGTCCCCCGCATTGGTGCCACAGTACGGCAGAGCGCACGCCAGCCAACAAGGCGCTACGGATGCGTTGTGCAACCCAAGGTTCGTTAAGTTGCTTGGGCTCGCCCTTGACCATGATTTTGGGGCTTAGCGTGCTGATGGTTTTTTGAATGCAGCAGGGTCAAACTGTGACGCATGATTTCCGCGTCTTGCGCGCCCGCCTGCCCGGCCAGTTGTTTGCGCAAATGGCGCAGGCCATCGCCCAGGCGCAACGCGCCATCGTAAACGCTGGGGACATCGGCGGCATCCATGCGGAACAGGCTGGCAATACTGGCCTGAAACGCGCTTTCCGGGGCTTGTCCTTGATAGGCCAGCTCGCGCACCAGCAGACAGGCCTGTACGACGCCCGCAAGTGCCAGGGTTTGGTCTTCAATCGTGCGTGCCATTAGTCGTTTTCCTTGTAGTCGATTGCGTGCTCAATCACCGCGCCACCCAAGCACTCGTCATTAGCGTAAAACACCACCGATTGTCCCGGCGTAATCGCGCGTTGTGGCTGTTCGAAGATCACTTTAATGCGGCCTTCGCCCAGAGATTCAAGTCTGCACGCCTGATCGCCCTGTCGATAACGTGTTTTCGCATGACAGGTGCAGGGCAGCTGCGGTGCGTGTTCGGGGCTGGCAATCCAGGTCACCTGGCTGGCGATCAGTGCGTCATGGTACAAAGCCGGGTGATCGGTGCCTTGGGTGACGATCAGCCGATTGTTATCAAGGTCTTTTTTCACCACAAACCACGGCTGTTCACCAAAATCACGCAGCCCCCCAATACCCAACCCCTGACGCTGGCCGAGTGTGTAATACATCAAGCCGTGATGCTGCCCGATGACCTGGCCTTCGAGCGTCACGATCTCACCGGGTTGGGCAGGCAGATAACGCTGTAAAAACTCGCTGAAACGGCGTTCGCCAATAAAGCAGATGCCGGTGCTGTCCTTTTTCTTCGCTGTGGCCAAGCCAGCCTGCTCCGCAATGCGCCGTACTTCGGGTTTGGGTAAATCACCCAGCGGAAACAGCACCCGACTCAATTGCTCCTGGCTGAGCGCATGCAGAAAATAGCTTTGATCCTTGTTGTCATCCAGCCCCTTGAGCAGGTGCACGCCACGCGCATCGTGGCGCAGACGGGCATAGTGCCCGGTGGCAATCGCCTGCGCACCGAGATGGCTGGTCGCATGGTCAAGAAAGGCGCGGAATTTGATTTCCCGGTTGCACAAAATATCGGGGTTCGGGGTGCGTCCGGCACGGTATTCGTCAAGAAAATAGGCGAACACACGATCCCAATATTCGCGCGCAAAATTGACGAAGTGAAACGGAATATTCAGACGGTCGCACACCGCCATGGCGTCGATCATGTCGGCTCGGGACGTGCAATGTTCGTCATCGTCGTCATCTTCCCAGTTTTTCATGAACAGGCCTTCGACCACGTAACCCTGCTGCTGCAAAAGCAGGGCGGCCACGGAGGAGTCCACGCCGCCGGACATGCCGACGACGACCTTGATGCCAGCATTCGTGCTGGGTTGAGGCTGCGCTGCAGTGTTCATGAAAAATGTCGAATCGTGTCCAAGGGATAGCGCCGCCCGGCGAGATGGTCGTCAATGCACGCCATCACCAGCGGGCTGCGGTGGCGGGCTGCACAGGCTCGCGCGGCGTCGGGCGTGAGCCAGATCGGGCCGATAATGCCCTTATCCAGCACCGCATTCTCAATAATGCGTTCAACCTCACCGCCAAAAGCGGCGCGCAAATAGGTTGTGCCGTTGCTAGGCGCACGCCATTGATACAAACCGACAAGATAACTAGGCCGAAAGATCAGCCCGGCTTCCTCGATGGTTTCGCGCACGCAGGCATCAAACAGGCTTTCGCCTTGCTCAAGGTGTCCAGCGGGCTGGTTAATGAGTATTTGGCCGTTGATGCGCTCTTCGACGAGCAAATAGCGCCCGTTCTGTTCAATCACGGCGGCAACGGTGGCATGAGGTTTCCAGATCATGGGCGTCAATTTAACATAGCCGCCGATGAAAGCTCACGCGTGTTGGAACAATTTTTGCGTAACTTCTTGCGTGCTGCTATGTTGCGGCCATTATATCGAAACGCCTTTAAACCCAGGAAACACGCCATGAACCAAAGCAAAATCACCATCCCCGCCAGCGGTGAAAAGATCACCACCAATGCCGATTTTTCCCTGAATGTGCCTAATAACCCGATTATCCCGTTCATCGAAGGCGACGGCATTGGCGTAGACATTACCCCGGTGATGTTGAAAGTCATTGATGCGGCGGTGGACAAGGCTTACGGCAATGCGCGCAAGATTGCCTGGATGGAAATTTACGCCGCTGAAAAGGCCAACGCACTTTACGGCGCCAACACCTGGTTGCCGGAGGAAACTTTCGCCGCCATCAAGGACTATGTCGTGTCGATCAAAGGCCCCCTGACCACTCCGGTCGGCGGCGGCATTCGCTCGTTGAATGTGACCCTGCGCCAGGATCTGGATTTATACGTTTGCCTGCGCCCCGTGCGCTATTTCAAAGGCACGCCCAGCCCGCTCAAGCACCCGGAAAAAACCGAAATGGTCATCTTCCGCGAAAACTCGGAAGACATTTACGCGGGTATTGAATGGGCTGCGGGCACGCCTGAAGTCAAAAAAGTCATCGATTTTCTACAAAACGAAATGGGCGTGAAAAAAATCCGTTTCCCCGAAAGCTCGGGTATCGGCATCAAGCCCGTCTCGCGTGAAGGCACCGAGCGTCTGGTGCGCAAAGCGATGGAATATGTGATCGACAACGACCGTAGTTCGCTGACCCTGGTGCACAAGGGCAATATCATGAAATTCACCGAAGGCGGCTTCAAACAATGGGGCTATGACCTGGTGAAAAAAGAATTCGGTGCCGAGGAGATCGGCGGTGGCTGGTGCAAGTGCAGCAATCCCAAAACTGGCAAGGAAATCATCATCAAAGACGGCATTGCCGATGCGTTTTTGCAGCAAATTCTGCTCAAACCTGAAGACTACGACGTGATCGCCACCCTGAACCTGAACGGCGATTACATCTCCGACGCGCTGGCCGCACAAGTGGGCGGCATCGGCATTGCGCCGGGCGCGAATCTGTCGGACACCATTGCCATGTTCGAAGCCACCCACGGCACTGGCCCGGATATCGCGGGTAAAAATATCGCCAACCCGGCTTCGCTCATTCTTTCCGCCGAAATGATGTTGCGTCATATGGGCTGGGTCGAAGCTGCTGATTTGGTGATTAAAGGTGTGGAAGGCGCGATTGCCAGCAAGCGTGTTACCGGCGATTTTGCCCGCCTGATGGATGACGCTACGCGCGTCAGTTGCTCGGAATTTGGTGATGAGATGATTGCGCAGATGTAAATCTTCGGCTTGGTTTTTATCAGAAGTATTGCCCCGCCATGTGCGGGGTTTTTTATTGGTGAGATGCGACCTGGGGATTGAATTTATGCCTGTATTAAAAATTCTACCGTCTTTATGCCGATAATTATCGAAGGCATACTTGCCGGTGCAGTATCCGTGTGAAAAGCCTGAATTTGTTTGATTTACCACACTTATTATGTGAGTATTTATCCCGGCGTGAATACTGGCTTAACCCATTGATTCGCAAGTCATGGCTAGGTTTCCTCATGTCAAACGAAAGGCTCTTGTGTGGAGCCTTGCTGGAGCGTTGGGATTCCCGGCTACATCTCCTACGTTGAGGTGAATTAAATATGAGCGACAAGCTTCCGCTGACGGGTAACGAGCGTCAGGTTAAAACATCCGAGATCATTTCAACCCGCACTGATCCCCAAGGTTTGATTGCCTTCGCCAATTCAGCCTTTCTCCAGGTCACAGGGTTCACGAGCGATGAAGTTTTGGGTAAACCGCACAACATCGTGCGCCACCCGGATGTTCCCCGCTGCATTTATTCAGTGCTATGGCAGGCTCTGCGTGATGGCGAGACATTTTTCGGGGTAACCAAGAATCGCACCAAGAGTGGTGAGCATTATTGGACGTTTGGCTATTTTCACCCTGACATCAAGGCAGGGAGTGGCGAAATCGTTGGTTTTCGTTCGACGCGCAAGGGCTTTCATGATGCCCAGCTCAAGCAGAGTTTCGACGAGCTGTTCAGCGAAGTCAGTCAGGTTGAGTTGGCGCAGCCGCGCGCCGAGCAGGTCAGGGCTGGCCTGGAAGCACTGAAAAAGGCTTTGAAAAAGCGCGGCTTCAGCGATTACCAGAGTATGTCACGTCTCGCGCTGGCTTAGGTAAATGCTGATGTATTCCATCCATGGAATACATCAGCAAGCCTTGTTGCAGTACACGCCCGCAATGGTCTTCACGAATCAATGGCTTACGCCATTGTTCGTGTTGGGGCATCCTGCCCCAAGCGGGAAACGTTGAATAAATCAGCGTTTCCTTGGCAGGTTGTCGAGCATCATTGTTTTGCATGGTGTGCATCCCATAGCTGCTTGAACTCGCTATCAAGACGCGAGAGTTTGACTTCGCGCTCGGCCAGAAGCGGGTAACGCGGGAAGCGTTGTGCTTGCCCGCCGGCATACCACGCGCTCATCTCCGCCTTGAGGGCAGCAATTTCGGCGAAAAGAGCGCCAATCTCGATTTTGAGCGCGCTCATGCGCGCCTCGGCGCCATCGGCGCGGTTGGCGGCATGCTCGGCTGGAAAGGGCGTTGGGGCGGGATTCATGCGCTGCTCCGTGGAGTAATGGGAAAATAGGCTAGCAAGGCTCATGGCTGGCGTTCGCGGCGTTTTAGCGCCAGCCCGCCCTTGAGCATGATGATGTCGTGCAAATCGCACAGCATGAAGTTGCGGTTGGCCGGGGCGCCCAGATGCGTGAGCGTGACCGGGTCGCCGCTGTGGTAGCGGTGGGCGGAGATGCGAAAAGGCTCGGGCAGGGTGAGATTGAAGGGCGAGGGTTTGATCAACATGCGCACCACCTGCTCGAACAGAAAGGCGTAGCGCTCGTCGTCCGGTTCGCGGTAGATCGCGCCCAGATTCTCGCCATAGCGCTGGAACAGGTGAACGTAGTCGGCAAGTTCTGGATAGGCTGGATTCATGCTCGTCTCAGGTCGAAGACGTTAGGTTAAGCGCGATGCGGGAAGATGGGCGTAGGCTGGCTCGCTGGCCAGGCGTGTGTCGTTCAACCCCTTGCCGACGGTGAAATGGTAAAGATCCTGCCAGTCGCCCTCAGCCTCCAGACCGAGCAGGCGATGCACCTCGTCATCAAAGAAGCAGCCGATGCCCGTGCCCTGCATCCCGGCGGACTCAGCTTCAAGATAAAGCACTTGGCCGATCATGCCGGCTTCCCAGAACAGGCGGCGGTAGACCCAGGCGCCTTCCTTTTCCAGCGCGCCGCCGAGGTCGGCCAGCATACCCAGGCTGAAGGCGCCGCGTCCGGCGATGCCTTGCTGGCAGCTCAGCTGCGCCGCAGGCTTGCGCAATTCCAGCGGGGCGTAGAGGCGGTAAAGCGGCAGCGCAGTGTCGGTCACAGGCTGCCACGCCAGCGCGTCGCTGCTGCAGGCGCGGCGCAAGGCATCGAACGTGTCAGCAGCGCGGATCAGGGCATAGATTCCCGGCTGCAGACCCTCGACGGCGTGCACGAACAGTAGCAGCTGGATGGCGGGTGGGGCGGGCAGGGCATCGAAAGGTGCGCATCCGGCATGCGGCAGGGTGCGGTGCAACATGCGCTCAAAGGCGCGGCGCGTGATGCCACTTTGCCCGTCCATGCGTTGCGCGCTGCGGCGCTGGCGGATGAGTGCGCAGGCATCCATTGGCTCGTCCGTGTCCTTGTTTGTCGAGGGCTGATTGCTGGAGAAATCGGTTTCAGCAGGCGGGAAGACGTGTGGCATGGGAGCGTGCGCGGGCTTGTGCAACGCGGGCAGCAGGCGGGTGATCTGCGGCCATTCGACCAACTCCTGGCTGAGTCGGTTGGCCGTACCTGTCCATTCATCCAAGGCGCGGGCGATGGATGACCAGTCGATGGCGGCCTGCGGCGTGGCCGTGCCAAGCACAGCCAGAAGGTCGGCATGTTCGCGCGCTTCGGCCATGTCATCGGTCATGTAATCTTCGGCGCGATCCACCCCCAGACAGGCGCTCAGCGTGGCATCGTCCAACGCCGTTTCCGTGCGCAGCGTCCAGCCCTGCACCCGTGCGGCCAGACGCGCGGCGGCCAGGGCATGGCCGACATCGAGTTGGCAGTAACGGTAGGCGCGCGCGCCGTATTTCCAGGCCTCGCGCCAGATCACGGAGGACAGGCCGAGTGCGCCGAAACAGCCCGCATGGGTGCTGCTCAGTTGTCCGGCCAGCGCATCGGGCAGGCGGGCACGGCGTTCCAGCGCGTGTTCATGCGGCGCGTAGTGGTACAGCCCCGGCACAAGTTCGGGTGAGATGGCGCGCCACAGCAAAAGATAGCCCTCGGTCGGGTGCAGATTGCCGCTGGACGGGTTATTGCGCAGCGCCCAGCGTTCGACGCCGTTGGATTTCCAGGCGCTCAGCCCTAGAGCCAGCTCAAGGAACAATCCCAAACTATGCGCGTTGAGGGCTTGCGGCGTGCGTGCTGCGGCGGAATACAGCGCATCGACGCGGCAGGCGCCATGTCCCGTCACCAGCGGCAGGGGGAACAGCGGCGCGTCGTGGTAGCGGCGGAACGGGTCGGGTTGGGTGTCCCAGTCAAGAAAGGCCGGGCCGGGGGCGTAGCCGTGCAGGTGGTGCTTGCTCGCGTGGTGATAGGCGCGCACCTCGCGCACGGCCTCTTGAGCTGTGTCGTGCATTGGTTTCACCCGCGCCGCCAGGCAGGTTTAGTACCCCAGCTGCGGCAACGCGATGTGCGTACCTGTTTCAGGCGGGCATGGGCGGGCAGGGCAGGGCGAAAGCGGATCCGTTTGGCGTGGGACATGGTTCCTCCAGCGAGGGGTGGCGCAAGGATGACCCGGAATAGCTAAGCAAACCTTGAACCAATTAAGCTGAGGTGGCGGTATTCTGCGGGTTGTTTGTTTTTATCATATTGAAAATAATGGGTTTATTTTTATTTTGCCAGGCTTGTATCTCCATTTGGAGATAGGTATTCAGGTGAAGCTTTGTCTGGAAACTGACAGACTGCTCTTGATGCGGCTTGATGACGAATGTCAGTTTCCCGCTGGCTTAAACGCCGCCCAGGCTTTCGTTGCCGCCGTGACCACGCCCAGCACCAAAGCCCCCGCAAACACCCCAAAGACACCCTCGATCAACAAGGGTGTAATAACGGCAAAACCACCGATAAAACCATGCACCCATTCTTCCGCATGGTGCAGGACATCATGCGTACCCGGAATGCCGTGCAGCAAAATACTGCCGCCGACCAGAAACATGGCCGCCGTGCCGACGATGGACAGGGTTTTCATCAACCAGGGCGCAAAGGCCAGAATGCCGCGCCCTATGGCTCGGCGTGCATCGTCGAACTTGCTCAAATACAAGCCAAGGTCATCCAGCTTGACGATGCCCGCTACCAGACCGTACACGCCGACTGTCATGATGAAGGCAATCGCCGAAACCACCGCCGCCTGCACACCGAGTGAAGCCGTAGCCACCGTGCCCAGCGCAATGACAATAATTTCAGCGGAAAGAATAAAGTCAGTACGAATCGCGCCTTTAATTTTGGCTTTCTCAAACGCCACCATATCCACTTCGGGCTGCGCCACAGCCTCGACCAACTGGGCGTGCTCCGCGTCATCCCCGTGCTTGCCATGCAGGAATTTGTGCGCCAGCTTTTCCACACCCTCGTAGCACAGGTACGCCCCGCCGAGCATCAGCAAGGGAAGAATAAGCATCGGTGCCACGGCACTTATCAACAGCGCAGCGGGCACCAAAATCATCTTGTTGACCAACGACCCCTTGGCCACCGCCCACACCACCGGCAACTCACGGCTGGCACTCACGCCCGAAACCTGCTGCGCATTCAGCGCCAGATCATCGCCCAACACGCCGCTGGTTTTCTTCGCGGCGACCTTGGTCATCAGCGCGACATCATCCAGCACTGTGGTGATGTCATCGAGCAGGGCTAAAAGATTGGCAGCGGCCATGGTTGTTCCTCAAACAAAATCGTTATACAGCCTCATCACCCGGCTGCGCGGGGGTGTCAGGTATCAAGCTCATGAAATGCTCAAAATCGCTGCGTTGGCCTTTGGCCGCTTCGGCTTTGAGAAAGTCGAGCGTCAAAACAGAAGCCATTTTTTCGGCAGCGGCACTGGCGATAAATTGATTGACAGAAATATCGTCACGCGCGGCAAGTTCTTTGATTTTTTGATGTACGGAGTTGGGTAAGCGAACGGTTAATGCGGTCATGATGATGTCCTCAACAGTTTCAAAAAACCGGCAGGGGTTATAGCTTGTACGTTTAAACCTTCAGCGCGCCGAAAGTCTTTGACGTTATGAGTCACGATAAATCGACTGCCCGAGGCTACTGCGCATTCGAGCACCATGTCATCGTCCGGGTCACGCAAATAAGGCCGCCATAAAAAATACACATCTTGCAAGTGTGCGAGTGAAGCGATGTAGCGCAAAAAACCCAAGGTGGTCTCAACAGTCGCACCTGCTGGCATGTGTTCTTTTCGCGTCAGCACTGCCTGCCATTCCGTGTACAAAGGCACACTGAGGGTGATTTCAAAGTCTCGGCTTGGGAGCATCGAGAGCAGTTGATAACTCGCACCACGGCGTGAATGCACTGCTGCGACGAGTAGCGAGGTGTCAAAAACAACGCGCAAGATCATTGACCTGAATTATTTGGTTGCTTCAGTATAACCATGTTTATGCATTTTGGAGGTGTAAGAGCATCAAACCACTTGCAAATTCGCATAAGCCAACACCAGCCATTTGCTGCCCTGGCGGCCAAAATTCACGTGTACCCGCGCCTGTGCGCCATTGCCTTCATGCCCAATGATTACGCCTTCGCCAAACATGGCGTGTTGCACATTTTGGCCGAGACGCAGACCCGTTTCGGCGGCTTGGGCGGCCTGGATATGCTGTGTGGTCATGCCCATCGGGCGTACTACTTGCGCACGCGGGCGCACGTCGCGTAGCAGGTCGTTGGGTATTTCACCCAAAAAGCGCGAGGGCTGGGGGTAGAGATCCTTGCCATGCAGGCGGCGGCGTTCGGCGCAGGTCACCACCAATTGCTCGCGCGCGCGGGTGATGCCGACATAGGCCAAGCGGCGCTCTTCTTCCAGTTTGTCGGGGTCTTCGCGTGACATTTGATGCGGGAAGAGTCCTTCTTCCAGCCCGACCATAAACACCAGCGGAAACTCCAGTCCCTTGGCTGCGTGCAGGGTCATCATTTGCACGCAATCTTCATGCGCGCCGCTTTGGCGCTCGCCCGCTTCGAGGGCGGCGTGGCCTAGGAAGGCATCCAGCGGTGCCAGTCCCATGGCCATATCGTCTTCGCCGAGCATAAAACCGCGTGCGGCGCTGATGAGTTCTTCGATGTTTTCGGCGCGCATTTCACCACGGTCGGCATCTTTTTTATGGAACTCCAGCAGGCCGCTGGCTTCGGCAATATGGCTGACTTGTGCCTCTAGCGCTTGCTCGTTGATGGCAATGCTCATGGCATCAATCGCCAGCACAAAGGTACGCACCGCGCTCGCTGCACGGCCGGAAAGTTTGCCGTCGGCGAGAAGCTGCATGGCGGCTTGCCACAGCGATTGACTGCCTTCCCGCGCCGCGTCGCGCACCTGTTCCAGGGTTTTGTCGCCGATGCCACGTGGCGGCACGTTGACCACGCGCTCAAAGGCCGCGTCGTTGTCGCGGTAACGTGCCAGATTGAGATAGGCGAGCATGTCCTTGATTTCGGCGCGCTCAAAAAAGCGCAGGCCGCCGTAGATGCGGTAGGACAGTTCATGCTGGATAAGGGCTTCTTCCAGCACGCGCGATTGGGCGTTGGAGCGGTACAGAATCGCCACATCGATCAGCGCATGCCCAGCATCACGCCAAATCTGGATGCGTTCGGCCACAAAACGCGCTTCGTCCTGTTCGTTATAAGCCGCATAGACCTGAATCGGCTCGCCTTCCACGCCGTCGGTCCACAGGTTTTTGCCCAGGCGCTCTGCGTTGTGGGCAATGACCGCGTTGGCGGCTTTGAGAATGGTGGCAGTGGAGCGGTAGTTTTGTTCCAGGCGCACCACATGCGTCGCCGGAAAGTCGCGCTCGAAATGGCGGATATGCTCGACTTTGGCACCGCGCCAACCATAAATCGACTGGTCATCATCGCCCACGGCGAAAATCGAGCCGCTGCTGCCCGCCAATAGACGCAGCCAGCCGTATTGCAGCGCGTTGGTGTCCTGAAACTCATCGACCAGCAGATGGGTGAAGCGTTGGCGGTAGTGGTCGAGCAGGGCGGGCGTATCGCGTACCACTTCCAACGCACGTAGCAGCAGCTCGGCGAAGTCCACCAAGCCGCTTTGGCGGCACAGGGTTTCATAGGCCGCATACAGTTCGAGCAATTGTTTGCTGGCCGGGTCATAGCCCGGTTGCACATGACCGGGACGCAAGCCTTCTTCCTTTTTCCCATTGATATAGCCCGCCACCATGCGCGGCGGCCAGCGCGTTTCGTCCAGGCCGCGTTCACGCAGCAGACGCTTGACCAGACGAATCTGGTCGTCGGAATCCAGAATCTGGAAGGCTTGCGGCAAACCCGCCTCTAGCCAGTGCGTGCGCAACAGGCGGTGGGCGATGCTGTGGAAGGTGCCCAGCCACATGCCGCTGGCACCGCGTTCGAGCAGGTGTTCCACCCGCCCGCGCATTTCAGCGGCGGCCTTGTTGGTAAAGGTCATGGCGAGGATGGCATACGGCGATACGCCCATGGCCTGCACCAACCATGCAATGCGGTGGGTCAAAACACGGGTTTTGCCCGAACCGGCACCGGCAAGGACAAGAGTGGAGGCGGTGGGACTGGTGACCGCTTCGCGTTGCGCGTCGTTGAGCGGGTCGAGGATGGCTTGAATATTCATGGCGCGCATTCTAGCAGCCCGCCAACAGGATGAGGGCGGTGCGCTTTTCCATTACACTGCCCAAATGGTTTTTATGAGCTATGGATGTGGTCAGATTTTTTAATTGTAGGTCGGGCTTTAGCCCGACAGTCGGACTGAAGTCCGACCTACGCGTTTAAAAGTTCAATGACCGAATCAATTCATGACGAGGAGGGTGGTTTGGTGAGCACAACGGAAATGCCCGCAGGTTGGGAGCGCTTAAGCTTTGGCGCACCGCTCGCTGATGGGTTGAGCATTCAAGAACGCTTGCGCCAGCAAGGTTTTGGTTTGCTGAGTGCGGAGCAGGTTTACAGCATGATTGGCGAGAGCGCCGCAGCATCCTGTGCCGCCGCTATACCGCTGTGGAGCCATTTGCCGGCGGATCGTTACCTTAAAGATGGTGGGCGTTATCGCTCGCGGCGGCATGGCAGTTTTGTACAACAGCTCGATGTGCAAGGCAGCGAAAGCGAGCTGATTCACGTGCCGCAGCGTGCGCATTGGCAGCCGATTACCTACAACGCGTTGCACGGCGGCATGTTGCGCTGGTTTGAGCCGCTGGCCGATGAGTTGGTCGGCTTGGCCTTTTGGCAGCCGCTTGTGTGCCAATTAGGGCATTTGTTTGCCGAAGTCCGCCCGGTGGAGCAATGGTTTATTGAAGCTCACCAGTTTCGGATTGATGCCCGCGATGGCGTAGGTCGTCCGACACCCGAAGGCGCGCACCGTGATGGTGTGGACTTTGTGGCGGTGATTTTAATGGGGCGTAACAACATTCGTGGTGGTGAAACACGGGTGTTTGAATTGGACGGCCTGCGCGGCGTGCGCTTTACCCTGACCCAGCCGTGCAGTGTTTTGCTGATGGACGACCAACGCATCAACCACGAAAGCACACCGATTATGCCGCTGGATACGCAGGGCGATAGTTGGCGTGACACTTTGGTTTTAACCTTCCGCGCCGAAGGATTTTTGGAGCCAGTGCATCCAGCAACCTCGGCGAACTCTGAAAATAAGGACTAAAACTGTGAATATTATGCGCCGCCGTGTATTCGTTCTTGGCTTGCTAGGTTTGGGGCTGGGATTAGCAGGCTGCGGCGAACCACCCAAGGTTTTGCCGCAAGGCACGCTCGAAGAGCAAACAGCACAAGTCCACACAGTTATGCAGCAGGTCATTCGCGGTCTGGGTGCGGGGCAGTCGCGTCAACTTATTGATAAGGAAATGATTTTTCTACCATCGCGTTGGCGTAAACAGGCCAAAGAAACGGAAGAGCTGGAAAGTCTGAGCAAAAGCATTGCCGCACAGCCTGGCGAAATCGAGCTGGGTAAAGTCAGCGTGGCCGGGCGTTGGGCGCTGCTAGAGAGCGTCAAAGTCGGTGGCGTGTTGATTGGCAAACAAGATGTGCCGTGGTTCTTGTTCTACTTCGCCGGGCAATGGCGCTGGATGCCTGCCAGCATCCTCAAAGACCCGGCCATTGAAGGCATGATGGATCGCAATTTTGATCGCTTGTGGGGAACGTGGCAGGCGGCGCATCCCAAAGCGATACCACATGGGGGGTGAGTAATGTGCGGCTTGGCAGGTGAATTGCGATTTGATGGTGAGCGTGCGGATTTAGCTGCTGTGGCACGCATGATGTGTGCGGTGGCGCGGCGTGGGCCGGATCATGCGGGCAGTTTCAGTGACGGCGCGCTGGCGCTTGGGCATCAACGCTTGTCGATTCTGGATTTGTCGATTCATGGGCATCAGCCGATGGTAGATCGTGAGGCCGGGCTGGCGCTGGTGTTTAACGGCACGATTTATAACCACCCGGAATTGCGCGAGGAGCTGCGCCATCGCGGGCATCGTTTCAGTTCGACGGGCGATACCGAGGTGATTTTGCGTGCCTGGGCGGAGTGGGGCGCGGAGTGCGTCAAGCATTTTCGCGGCATGTTCGCCTTGGCTGTGTGGGAGATGCAGGCCAAGCGCCTGTGGCTGGCGCGCGATCGTTTCGGCATCAAGCCGCTGTACTACAGCAAAAATGCGGCACGGCTGCGTTTTGCCTCGTCCACCCAAGCCTTGTTGAGCGCAGGCGGAGTGGATACCTCACTCGATCCTGTTGCGCTGCATCATCAATTTACCCTGCACGCGGTGGTACCCGCGCCGCGCACGGTGTTGAACGGTATTCGCAAACTACGGCGCATCGTCCAGCAGACGATTTGAGCGAGCACGATTGGGTGGAGGCGTTGCGCGGTAAGCTGTTGGAAACGACGGCGCGGCATCAGGCGATTTCTGATGTGCCGGTCGGCGTGTTGCTGTCCGGTGGCTTGGATTCGAGTTTGTTGGTGGGCTTGTTGGCCGAACATGGCACGCTCCCGCGCACCTTTTCGATTGGCTTTGAAGACCAGCCGGAAGAAAAAGGCAGTGAATTCGAGTATTCGGATTTGGTGGTGGAGCGTTTTGGCACGCAGCACACGCAAATTGTGATTCCGAATGGTGAGGTGTTAACGCGCTTGCCTGATGCGGTCGATGCGATGGCTGAGCCGATGGTGGGGCAGGATGCAGTTGCATTCTATCTGTTGTCCGAGCAGGTCAGTCGGCATGTGAAGGTGGTGCAAAGCGGGCAGGGCGCGGATGAGGTGTTCGGCGGCTATTTCTGGTATCCGCAGATGCAGGCCGCGCAAGGCACGGATCTGGAACGCTTTGCGCCGCATTATTTTGACCGCGATGATGCCGAGTTGCAGACGCTGCTCACGCCTGCCTATCGTGGTGCCGATCACACCGGACGGCTGGTCAGTGAACGGCTGGCGGCTCTCCGGGGGGATGAATACATCGACCGCGTGCTGGCATTTGATGTAACCACTTTGATTGTCGATGACCCGGTCAAGCGCGTGGACAATATGACCATGGCTTGGGGCTTGGAGGCGCGTGTGCCTTTTCTCGATCACGAACTGGTCGAGCTGGCGATGCAGATTCCGCCTGCGTTGAAAATGGCCGATGGCGGCAAAGGCATTCTGAAAAGCGTGGCGCGCGGCATGATTCCGGATGGGGTGATTGACCGTCCAAAAGGCTATTTCCCGGTGCCTGCGCTCAAATTTGTGCGCGGTGAGTTTCTGGATTTCATGCGCGATATTCTGAGCAGCCAAGCCAGCCGTGAGCGTGGTGTTTTTGAGCGTGCCTATGTCGATAAGCTGCTTGCCGCGCCCGATCAGCATTTTACTAGGCTTCAAGGCAGCAAGCTGTGGCATTTGGCGCTGTTCGAGTTTTGGTTGCAGCGCAATGTGGATGGTTTGCGGTAGTATCCTTACTTGAAATTTAAATTTGAAAAGGCAGCATCATGGACCCCATCCTCCAGCAGATTGACGAGATCGTTAAAAACAACGCCGTTGTTATTTTCATGAAAGGCACGCCGCAGTTCCCGCAGTGTGGTTATTCAAGCCGCGCCGCCGAGGCGATCAAGGCTTGCGGCGTGGAGTTCGCGTATGTGAACGTGCTGGCCGATATGGAAATCTTCAACAACCTGCCGCGTTACCAGGATTGGCCGACCTTTCCGCAGATTTATGTCGGCGGTGAGTTGATTGGCGGTTCGGATATCGTGGTTGAATTGCATCAGCGCGGTGATTTGAAGCCGATGCTGGATAAGGCTGCGGCATCGACTACTCCGGCGGCCTGAGGTCGTTGAAGCTGTAAAGCCCAATAAAAAACCCCGCAGTGCCAGTGTGCAGTGCGGGGTTTTTTTATTGAGCCAAGCGCCGAGCTTGTGCCGTCGCTCGGGCTTATGGAAACGCTGATTTACTCCATGGATGGAATAAATCAGCATCCACTTAGTGAAGACGCTTTTAGAACTCGCCTTTGGAGGCGGCCTGCATCATCTTCCAGATGGTGTCGCGTACCTTGATGGCTTCAGTCTTGAAAGGCTCAGGCATTTCTTTGCCACCATACACAAACATGTCCATGTTCAGGCTGTACAACCACAATTCGCCATTTTCGTGCTCAACCACCGAGATGCGGCAGGGCAGATAGGCAGAGAAGTACGGGCTGAAGTCGGTGGCCTGACGCGCAGTGAGCGGGTTGCAGAACTGATAGATATGCAGGTAGCGGGTTGGCTTGCCGGAGCGTGCTTCAATTTCAGCCGAGAGTGGCATTTGGCCGACATCCAGCAGACCGGTTCCCAATGAGGCAGACTTGAGCGCTTCAGCAATATCGCTGGTGGTTACGCCTTTGTTGACCTTGACCGCCCACACGGTGGCTGCACCCAGATCCCCTTCACTGGCGACGAACCTGTCGTACATGCCCATGTAGGTATCCATGGCCTTCGGATCCAGCTTGTCCTGAATCGCCATGAATCCGCAGCCGGATAGCGAGAGTGCAGCGGTAGCTGCAACCAATAGTTTTAATGATGATTTGATCAACGCCGTACTCCTCGAATTGGTTGATGTGAAGCCATCCACACCTGCATGTGGGGCAACGCAGCTAGTTTAGGGTTCGTTAATGAAGGATGACAAACGTATTTAACTGTTTGTTCATAAAGCATTTTTATCGTGCTTACTGTTGATGTGGGTATTATCAAAAGAATATAAGAACATTAGCGATTACTTCTATGTATCGTTGATAAAAAGTTTATGGATTGGGTTTGATGGGTGATTAAGCTACTCTTGCCAACCTAAAAGTTGACGCTTGCCGTCAAGTTAGTTCTTAACTTTCTTTGGAGATTGCAGATGATTCGTAACCTGTTGGCTTTGGTCGGTGTGCTTGCTCTCGTGGCGGGTGGGTATATGGCGGCGGTCATGCCCGGCATGATGCAGTTGATGCCTGCCATGTTGAGTCCTGGAATGCAGCCGATTGTTGCGGTGATCAACAAAGATGCGGCGGGCTTGATGGCTGCCGGCGGCAATCTGGCGCCTGGCGCAGCCGAAGAAACCGCCACCATGTTGGGTCGCTGGATCGAAAGCAAGGGCGAAATTGGCTACACCACCGTGTGGGAGCGCAAAGCCGCACCAGGTGTGACTTTGGATGACATCAAGGCGGCGCTTGAGTCTGTTGCTACTGACCGCAACATCAAGGCGGTGGGTGATCTGCCCTTGTCCGACGAGCTGAATGCGCGTGGCATCAAGTCGGGTGTTATTTACATTTCTTCTTACTGCAACCCGGAAACAGCGCGCAAAATGATCGATTTTGCCCCCAGCATGGCCGCTTACCTGCCCTGCCGTATTGTGGTGGTTGAAAAGCCTGATGGCTTGTGGGTTTCTACTCTCAACATGGACATGATGTTGAAAATGGGTCAGAACATGAAAGATCATCCTGAACTGCTGAAAGCGGCCACAGCGGTGCGTGACACCATGTGGGAAATGGTTGAACGCGGAGCCAAGGGCGAGATTTAATCGTCGTATTGCTTTCCCGCTGACCTGAATCGCCCGGCCTTGTGCCGGGCTTTTTGTTATCATGCGCGACCTTCGCGAGTGTAATGACCCTATTTCATGTCTGAGTTTCTGCAAAAGCTTAATCAACGTCGCACGTTTGCGATTATTTCCCACCCGGATGCCGGTAAAACCACGCTGACCGAAAAGCTGTTGCTGTTCGGTGGTGCGATTCAGCTAGCGGGCACGGTCAAAGGCCGTAAATCCAGCCGTCATGCAACCTCGGACTGGATGGAGCTGGAAAAGCAGCGCGGAATTTCCGTGACCTCGTCGGTGATGCAGTTCCCGTTCAAGGATCACATCGTCAACCTGCTCGATACGCCGGGACACGAGGACTTCTCGGAAGATACTTACCGTGTACTTACCGCCGTGGACTCGGCTTTGATGGTGATCGATTCGGCCAAGGGCGTGGAAGAGCGCACCATCAAGTTGATGGACGTGTGCCGCCTGCGTGATACGCCGATCATGACCTTCATCAACAAGCTCGACCGCGAAGGCCGCGAGCCGATGGAGCTGCTGGACGAAGTTGAGAGTGTGCTCAAGATCAAATGTGCACCAATTACCTGGCCGATTGGCATGGGCAAGGCTTTCAAAGGCGTGTATCACCTCTACGACAACCGCATCTTTGTATTTGAGCCGCACGGTAAGGCCGAGTTTGAAGTGATCGACGGGCTGGATAATCCCAAGCTTGATGCCTTGCTTGGAATGCGTGCCGCCGAGTTTCGTGAAGAAATCGAGTTGGTGCAGGGCGCGAGTCATGCCTTCGATTTAGAGGCCTATCGTCGTGGCGAACTTAGCCCGGTGTTTTTTGGCTCGGCAATGAACAACTTCGGCGTGCGCGAACTGCTGGAATTCTTCGTCGAACAAGCGCCCGGCCCGCAGGCGCGTGCCACCAGCACCCGAGTGGTGCAGCCGGATGAGGAAAAATTCAGCGGTTTCGTGTTTAAAATCCAGGCCAATATGGATCCGGCGCATCGTGACCGCGTGGCCTTCTTCCGCGTTTGTTCCGGCAAGTTCAGCAAGGGCATGAAGGTGCGCCATGTGCGCCTGGGGCGCGAGATCAAGATTGCCGACGCACTGACCTTTATGGCCAGTGAGCGCGAGCATGTCGAGGATGCCTACCCCGGCGACATTATCGGCATCCACAACCACGGCACCATCCGCATCGGCGATACCTTTACCGAGGGCGATAACTTCGCTTACAGCGGCATTCCCAACTTTGCGCCGGAACTATTCCGCCGCGCGCAATTGCGCGACCCGCTGAAGATGAAGCAGTTGCAAAAGGGCTTGATGCAGCTGTGCGAGGAGGGCGCCACGCAGTTGTATCGCCCGCTGATCAATAACGACATGATTCTCGGCGCGGTCGGGGTGCTGCAGTTTGACGTGGTGGCGCACCGCCTGAAGTCTGAGTACAACGTTGATTGCAGTTTTGAGATGGTCAACGTCAACACCGCGCGCTGGGTGGAATGTGACGACGAAAAGAAACTCAACGAATTCCGCGTCAAGCACGAGGCTAATCTTGCGCTCGATCATGCGGGGGATTTGGTGTATATCGCCTCCACCCGCGTCAACCTGCAAATGACCATGGAACGCTGGCCGGATATCCGCTTCCTCGCCACGCGCGAGCATGGGGATTATGTGACGGAGTGAGGCGCAATCGAGTTGTGGAAGGCTTGGTGTGTGTCGTTCAGGTTTTGTTGTGATCCAACGCACGCAGCATGGCTTCGCGCAAAATAGCGTTCATGCGCGTTTGGTATCCCTTGCCTTGGCTTTTAAGCCATGCCAGCACATCTGAATCCACGCGCACGGTTGTTGAAGCCTTGGTGGGTTTGTAGAACGGATTGCGCACGGCGTTTTTCCAGAATGTTTCATCCAGCGGCGGAATGTCGCTGTAGTCGATCTCGCTGTCCGGCAATTCGGCGAGCGCGCGGAGTTCTGCTTTGCGCTCTTCGGTCAGTGGTGGCAGGTTGTTTAGGTCAACCTCATAGCGAACGATTTTGCTCATAGCGCTTCCTCTCTTGCGGTTCGGCGCGACGAGCCGAAATGATGCGGATAACCTCGGCGCCACCCTCGTCGTCTAGGGCGGTATGAGCCACCAAAAGCAACAGATAACCGTCCACGATGCCCAAGGTTTGCCAGCGGTGCTCCCCGTTTTCGATCCGGTCTTGCTCGACCAGCGCGAACGGATCAGCAAAGATGCGGGTAGCGGTCTCGAAATTCACACGATGCTTCCTGAGATTGCTTTCCGCCTTCGCTGGATCCCATTCAAATCGGGTTTTCATGCGCTGATGTTACTACATTTTTGTCTTGACAATAATGCGGTGGGTCATGGATTCCGAATCAATCCACCACCGAGCGCGGCAGTTCCCGGCTGATTTTGTCTTTCAGGCGCGCAAAGTCGCTGGGGGCGACGTATTGCAGGATTTCCTTTTCTTTGTCGGCCAGCATGATGACCAGGCCTTTGTCGGGGTAGAGCCAATATTCGCGCCCGGCGTCGATCGGCTTGCGTTCGCTGGGTTTGCCGAAGCGTTTTTCCAGCAGTTCGGCGTCGAATTGCACCGCCATGGGGATGTAGGTTAGCGAGCGTACCGGCCAGCTCTGGATGGTGAGGTAGTCTTCGTCACGCATATCGAATTTCCATGCGCCACTCGGTTGGGCGCGTGGGTTTTCGGCGTGTTCACCGAGTTTTTTCAGTTGCTCTTGTGTGGCATCGACTTCAGCGATCAGTTTGGCCTCAAGTACGCCCAAGGTGAGCGTGCCGTAATAGGCCTCAAGCGAGAGGCTGCCATCAGCGGATTTGAACAGGCTGAAGTCAGCTTTGTGGTCCAAGGCGCGTTTGGCCTCTAAAGTCGTACTTTTGCCCAGCTCAATGCCAAATACCTTACTGTGCCCATTGGGCAGGATTTCAATCTGCCAGGGCAGGTTGTCGATATGGCGCGGTGCCTGCTCGCCGCAGGCGCTTAATGCCAAGGTCATAATAAGGATTCCCGCGACCTTATAGCTATAGCTCGGGCACGAAGGAGTCTTGAATGTAGGTCGGGCTTTAGCCCGACATGTCGGCATGAATGCCGACCTACAATCGAGGATAAAGCTGATCGGATCAGTAGGCGTGTCTTCCATGCTCATTTCACTCGCATTCCAGGTTGTGCGCCGTCGTCGGGTTCAAGGATAAACAGGCCGGGTGCACCTGCACCGGATGCCGCTAAAACCATGCCTTCGGACATGCCAAATTTCATTTTGCGCGGTGCAAGGTTGGCCACCATGACGGTCAGGCGTCCTTCGAGATCTTTGGGGTCGTAGGCGGATTTAATGCCGGCGAAGACGTTGCGGGTTTCAGAGCCAATATCCAACGTGAGTTGCAGCAGCTTTTCGGCACCTTCGACATGCTGCGCTTTGACGATGCGCGCAATGCGTAGGTCGAGCTTGCTGAAGTCGTCGATAGTAATGGTTGGGGCAATTGGTTCGATGCTGGCAGTAGGGCTTGCAATAACCGGCGCAGGCACGGCGGCTTCACTGGCTTCAGGCATGGTGCTGCGGTTCTCTTCCAGCATGGCATTCAGTTGTGTTTGCTCAATGCGCGTCATCAGCGGTTCAAACGGCTGAATAATGTGCTGAAGCATCAATTCGTGGCGGCTTTCCCAGTTGAGTTCGCCAAAGTGCAGGAAGTGTTCAACTTGTTTGGCCATATTGGGTAGCACGGGTTTGAGATACACCATCATCACGCGGAACAGGTTGAGGCCCTGGGTGCAGATGGCTTGCACTTCGGCTTCATTGCCCGGCGTTTTGGCCAGCGACCACGGCTTGTTCTGGTCAATGTACTGGTTGGCGCGGTCAGCCAGCGCCATGATTTCACGCATGGCGCGAGCGCTGTCGGAGGCTTCATGGGCGGCGGCGATGCTGTCTCCGGCGGCGACGAATTCCTCGTAAAGCGCTGGGTCGTGCAATTCGTCGGCTAGGCGACCGTCGAACAACTTGCCGATGAAACCTGCGGTGCGCGAGGCGAGGTTGACCACTTTGCCCACAAGGTCGGAGTTTACGCGCTGCATGAAGTCTTCGAGATTGAGGTCGATGTCTTCCATCGAGCCGTTGAGTTTGGCGGCGAAGTAATAGCGCAGCGCGTCGGGGTTGAGATGATTGAGGAAGCTGCGCGCCATAATGAAGGTGCCGCGCGATTTGCTCATTTTTTGGCCGTTGACGGTCAAAAAGCCATGCGTACGCACGGTCGTGGGCAGGCGTAAACCCGCGCCGGAAAGCATGGCCGGCCAGAACAGGGTGTGGAAATAGGCAATGTCTTTGCCGATGAAATGCCAGAGCTCGGTGTCGTTGCGCTCGGCTTGGGTTGCGCCCCAAAAATCGTCAAATACGTTGAGGCCGCGAATGGTGCACAAGGCTTGGAAGCTCGCCATGTAGCCAATCGGTGCGTCCAGCCAGACGTAGAAATACTTGCCGGGGGCGTCAGGAATGGCAAAACCGAAGTAGGGCGCATCACGCGAGATGTCCCAGTCGTGCAAGCCGGATTCAAACCATTCGTTCATTTTCGCCGCAATTTCGCTCTGCACTGCGCCACTTTGCAGCCAGTCCTTCAATATGGCTTCGAAGTCGCCGAGTTTGAAGAAGTAGTGTTCGGACTCTTTTTCAATCGGCGTGGCACCGGAGATGGCCGATTTAGGGTTTTTCAGATCGGTTGGGCTGTAGGTTGCGCCGCACACTTCGCAGGAATCGCCATATTGATCCGCCGCGCCGCATTTGGGGCACTCGCCTTTGATGAAGCGATCCGGCAGGAACATTTCTTTGACGGGATCGTAGGCTTGGTGGATGGTGCGCGTGGCAATGTGGCCGCCTGCGCGTAGTTTGAGATAGACCTGTTCGGCAAACATGCGATTTTCATCGGAGTGTGTGCTGTGAAAATGGTCGAATTTGATCTGAAAATCGGCAAAGTCGGCCTGATGTTCGGTGCTGATGCGCGCAATCAGCTCTTCGGGGGTAATGCCTTCGTTTTGCGCGCGCAGCATGATCGGTGTGCCGTGCGCATCGTCGGCGCAGACGTAATACACTTCGTGCCCGCGCATCCGCTGAAACCGCGCCCAGACATCGGTTTGAATGTACTCGACCATGTGCCCAAGATGAATTGGGCCATTGGCGTAGGGCAGGGCAGAGGTGACGAGGATACGGCGCGGCGAGGTCATAGTGACTCCGAGGGTTTAAGTGAAAGAGTAGGGTTACTTATTGGGTGCGTGACCCTATCATAAATCACCAAATGTAGGGTGGATAAGCGGGCTTGCGCCAGCTTCGCGTTCAGCGCATCCACCGAATGCGCTTGGTGGATGCGCTGTGCTTATCCACCCTACAAATTCATATGGAGAAAAAATGGCACTGTTCGGTTTTGGTTCGAATAAGGGTGCGGTGAGCGAGGCTGCCGTGCGCGAAGTATTGGCTGGGTTGCGCGACCCGGAGCTTGGGCAAGCATTTGAGGGCAAGCGCGTTCACTCGGTTGAGATCAAGGGCGGTGTGCTCAGTGTGCATCTGCGTTTGGGTTATCCGGCGGCGGGTGTGCGCGAGGCGCTGTGTCGTGAGGCTGAAGCGGCTTTACGCGTGCTGGATGGAGTGCAGGTCGTGCAGGTTTCGCTGGATTGGGTGATTGAGCCGCACGCGGTGCAGAAGACGCTCAAGCGTATGCCTCAGGTGCGCAATATCGTGGCGGTGGCCTCGGGCAAGGGCGGCGTCGGCAAGTCCACTACGGCGGTGAATCTGGCGCTGGCCTTGCAGGCCGAAGGTGCGAAGGTTGGCATTTTGGATGCGGATATTTATGGCCCGAGTGTGCCGCGCATGTTGGGTGCGGAAGGCGGGCAGCCGAGCAGTGAGGATGGCAAAACGCTGGAGCCGAAAATCGCGCATGGCTTGCAGTGCATGTCGATAGGCTTTTTGGTGGCTGAAGATAACCCGATGATCTGGCGCGGGCCGATGGTTACCTCTGCCTTGCAGCAGTTGTTAAATGACACCAACTGGCGCGACCTGGATTATCTGATTGTCGATATGCCGCCCGGTACCGGGGATATTCAGCTCACGTTGGCGCAGAAAGTGCCGGTGGCGGGCGTAGTGATTGTGACTACGCCGCAGGATATTGCGCTGCTGGATGCCAAAAAAGGCTTGAAGATGTTCGAGCGCGTGGATGTGCCGGTGCTGGGGATTATCGAGAATATGAGCCTGCATGTGTGCTCGAATTGCGGGCATGTTGAGCCGATTTTTGGTACAGGCGGCGGTGCAAAAATGGCCGAGGAATACGGCATCGAGTTGCTGGGGCAGTTGCCGTTGGAACGCGGCATCCGCGAACAGGCGGATGGCGGCAATCCGACGGTGGCCGCGGATGCAGAAAGCACCACGGCGCTGTTGTATCGCGGCATTGCGCGCAAGCTGGCGGCCAAGCTGGCACAGCGCGCGAAGGATTACAGCACCAAGTTCCCGACGATTGTGATTAAGAACGATTGAGCCATGTAGGGTGGATAAGCGCAGCGCATCCACCATGCCGGTGCTGAGGTGGATGCGCTGCGCTTATCCACCCTACGTAGAGCTAAAACCCCTCTGCAATGCGTCGTTCAGCGAGGTTGTGAACAGCTGCTTAAGATTTTAAGGTCGGGTAATCAGTGTAGCCATGCGCGCCGCCGCCGTAGAGCGTGTTGAAATCGACCGCATTCAACGGCGCGTTTTCTGCGAAGCGTGCCACTAGGTCGGGATTGGCGAGAAGCGGTTTGCCGTAGCTGATGGCATCGGCCAAGCCACTGGCAATGGCCTCTTCGCCGCTTGCTTGGCTAAAGCCGCCGTTGAGCATCAATACGCCATGGAAATGTTGGCGCGCGATTTTGGCCAGTTCAATTTCATCGGGCAGGTCATGTTGTTCATGGCGCAGCTCAAGAAAAGCGATATTGCGGGCAGAAAGTTGCTCGGCGACATATTTCACCAGCTCTTTTGGGTTGGAGTCGGCCATGTCGTTGAAGGCAACCAGCGGCGAGATGCGTACTGAAACCAAGCCTGCACCGAACACGCTGATGGCCGCGTCGGTGACTTCGAGTAACAAACGTGCACGGTTTTCAACACTGCCGCCATACGCGTCGCTGCGGTCGTTCACGCCATCACGCAGAAATTGATCGATCAGATAGCCATGCGCGCCGTGGATTTGCACGCCGTCAAAACCCGCAGCCTTGGCGCGCTCGGCAGCTTGGCGAAACAGTTCGACGATGCCCGGCAGTTCTTCGGTGTTGAGGGCGCGCGGGACTTCGTAGGGGACTTTGCCAATGGGCGTGTGAATTTCACCATCACGGATGGCTTGGTTGCTGGATGAAATCGGCTGGGTGCCGTGGTTAAGCGCGGAATGTGCGGCGCGCCCGGCATGCCAAATCTGCATGGCAATACGCCCGCCTGCGGCATGTACCGCGTCCACCACCTGTTTCCATCCGTGCATGGTTGCATCATCAAAAATGCCGCCCTCGCCGGTGAATGCGCAGCCATCGGCGGCGACCATGGTGCATTCAGTCAGGATCAAACCGGCACTGGCGCGCTGGCTGTAATACTCGGCCATCAACGCGTTGGGGATATGCGTGGTTCCGGCGCGGGCACGCGTCATCGGTGCCATAACGATGCGATTGGGTAGCACGAGCGTGCCGACAGTGAGCGGGCTGAGCAGTTGACTATTCATCGATAGAACCTCGGTGCTGATGGTGAGTGAGCTGATTCAACGGGAACGGAGTAATCAGGTCAACCCCAATACCATTAAGTTAAAGCCCAACCCATTGATAATGCATTTATATTCAATCAGTTGGGGTTTAACTTAAAGGCATGGAGTCCGACCTCCTTGGACATGCTCAAACGCCCCAAGGTGCTAATCTTTGATGAAGCCATTTCCAATCTCGATCAACAGACTGCCGAGCATTTTGCGCAGACGATCAACCGGCTCAAGGGCAAGGTGACGATGATTTTTATTACCCACCAGGTGCCCAAGGGGTTACAGGTAGATGAGGTGGTGAATATGGGGCAGCATGCAACGAGCATGCATGTGGTAGCGGCGGCCTCATGACCTCAACGAACAGGATACTCTGGCACAGAACCAAAACGCTGCCAGGCACGACAGAACACGCATTTACAAATATCGAGATTGAAATACAGGAGCACCGCCATGGCTTTTCATAACGAAAAAATACCACCTCTGGAGGAAGAGGCTTCCGATTTCTTCAAAAGGGTACGCGAACCTTTGAGGATAAAAACACCTTCACTTTATGGTCACTGGACCGTTGATCGCGAGCGTGAGATGGTTTTGTTTCGATCAGGGGGGGGGGGCCGGATATTGATGATGCCAATTCTGAGTCATGGGAATTCCTGGATCGTAAGGGGCAATACGGTATCCGTACGCGCAGACTGTCCGATAATGCCTATTCCAAGGACGAAGGGCGGTTCAAAAAGCGGCTTCTGGGCTACACCTTCCGTGTCTGGGGCGAGCCCTATCCCGATGCGGAAAGCCTGGTTCATTTCAAAGAGGCGCTGCAAGAAAATGGCAGGGAGTATCTGTTCAAGCTTGAGGCTTTTGAAACCTGCCAAGTCACCCTGATTGACGAAGTGACCGGAAAGGAGATCTGATCGTGCTGACATTTGCTCAAGCCGAAACGCAACTTCAAGAGCTGATGGCCTCGCGGAACTAGACAGCAGTGGGTCAGACTCGATTGACTCCTGGCGGCCACGATCTGGTCATATCCCGCCGAGGCCAGAGCGAGGGCATGCGCGTCCGGAAATGGCCACCTTCTAATTGTGACCAATACCGGTTGGCCGCATAAACGCGGCACACGCATTCACGAATATCGACATTGAAATACAGGAGCATTGCCATGGCTTTTCATAACGAGAAAATCGATCCTCAGGCAAAGGACACCTCGCAATTCCTCAGGAATGCACGCGAGACTTTGAGGTTAAATGAGCCTTCCGTCTATAGATTCTGGAGCGTTGATCGTGAGCGAGATTTAGCTTTGCTGCGATCAGGTGGGGGGGGGCCGGATATTGATGATGCCAATTTTGAGTCATGGAATTTCCTGGATCGTAAGGAGCAATACAGGATCCATACGCGCGAACTTTCCGATAATGCCTATTCCAAGGACGAAGGGCGGTTCAAAAAGCGGCTTCTGAGCTACACCTTCCGTGTCTGGGGCGAGCCCTATCCCGATGCGGAAAGCTTGGTTCATTTCAAGGAGGCGTTGCAGGAGTATAGAAGGTCCTATCTTTTGAGTCTCCATGCCTTTGAAACCTGTCAAGTCACCCTGATTGACGAAGTGACTGGAAAGGAGATCTGATCATGTTGACATTTGCTCAAGCCAAAGCTGAATTTGAAAGGCTGACGGCCTCGGGGGGGACTACACCCTTCAGCAGTTGCAGGATCTGGCCAAACAGGTCACGTTGGACGATGCGCCTGGAAAAACCCAAGGTTCCGTCACGGTGCTTTATAGCGGTCGTATCGATGGAGGGCTAAAAGGTGCGCATGGCGCACCCTACGACCCGGCGGACAATCACGGATAAAGCTGACTGGATCAATAGGGCGCTGATATTCGCGTCATCGACAAAACCCAAGCCGGCGTTTTTTTGAAGTTACGAGAGTTTGAAGCGGCTTTCGAAAAGCTCACCGATGGGATGTCCCCCAAGCGGAAAACGCTGAATAAATCAGCGTTTCCCCAAGTGTAGGAGCGCCGTCTCGGCGCGAAAACATCGGCTCGGGACGAGCCTCCTACGCCCAGGATGTCAGGTCACAATTCAAGCTTCATCTGGCCGGAGCTATAGCATTGGGTGGGGTCAACCCTTAGCGTTCTGCTGATGTTCGGCGCTCTGCAAAAGCATCCGTAGCGCATTTGCGGCGTGGGAAAGGGTACGCTTTTGATGCTGCACGATGCCTAAAGTGCGTTGAATGGCGAGGCCGTGTACCGGAACTTCGACCACATCCCCGCCCATCATCTTGCGTGGCAGGGCGCTCCAGCCCAGGCCAATGGCGACCATGGTGCGCAGGGTTTCCAGATAGTTGGTTTCAAGAACCACGTCCAATACGCCGTGGTGTTGCAAGATGGTGGCTTCGATAATCGTGCGGGTGTAGGTGCCGATGGCGGGCAGGATGGCGGGATGTTGGCCGAGGTCGTCCAGCGTGATGGGTGTCTTGCTGGCGAGCGGGTGGTCGGGGGCGACGGCGATGACCAGCGGATCATCCCACAGCGCGGTGTTTTTGAGCGTCGGTGTGGGTCGCAAAGGCAGGGTGACAATGCCCAGTTCATATTCGCCGCGCTCAACGGCAAGGCAGGCTTGTTCGGAGTCCATAAAGGCCAAATCAAGGCGTACGGCGGGATAGCGACGGGTGTAGTCCTTCAAAATGGGCGGCAGGCGGCGCAGGCCGATGTGGTGTGAGGTGACGATGGCGAGTGTGCCGCTGATCTCGGTGGAGAGGTTGGCAATTACCTGACGGGTTTCGCGCACGTCGTTGAGGATGCGAATCGCCACGGGTTGCAAGGCGCGACCGGCGGCGGTGAGGCAGATCCGTCGCCCCAGACGGTCGAACAGTGTCACACCGAGGTTGGCTTCGAGCTGGGCAATGCGTTTGCTGATCGCCGGCTGGGTGAGGTGCAGTTTTTCGGCGGCGAGCGAGAACGAGGCGTGCTCAGCCACGGCGAGGAAGGCCTGGTAGCTTGATATATCCATTTGGAATGCAATCCATGAAAATTAACCATTGGAGTTATGGATAGTACATTCCTACACTGCTTGCAAGTAAAAGGTGTTGGTTTTGTGCGTTTATTGATTCGGCACGCATTATCTTTGAGCGTAGGTCGGCCTTCAGGCCGACATGTCAGGCTGAAGCCTGACCTACAGTCTCGATTCAAGTGTGCCGAATCAAAAGGTCTGTTTTTAGGAGGTGGGGCATGATGCGTTTGAAATTTATTGCCGCTGCATGTGCTTTGGCTGCGTGTTTAAGTGCCCCTGCTTATGCAGGGTCTGCGGCATTTTCGCTATCAAGTAGTGAGATTAAATCTGGGCATACTCTCGATGCCAAGCAGGTTTTTAACGCTTTTGGCTGTGCAGGCGGCAATCAATCCCCAGCACTGACCTGGACTCAGGGCCCTGAAGGCACGCGCAGTTATGCGGTGACCATGTACGACCCGGACGCGCCCACGGGTTCGGGCTGGTGGCATTGGGTGGTGTACAACATTCCGGCCAATGTGACGCATCTTGAAGCTAACGCGGGTGAAGTGTCGGGTAAGAATTTACCGGCGGGTGCCGTGCATGGGCGCACGGATTTTGGTGCCAGCGCCTTCGGTGGTGCGTGTCCGCCCGTTGGCGATAAGCCGCATCGTTACATCTTTACGGTGTACGCGCTCAAGGCTGACGTGCTAGAGGTTCCGGCGGATGCCAGCGCTGCGTTGATCGGCTTCATGATTCATTCCACCAAGCTTGGCAAGGCTATACTCACCGCCAAATACGCGCGCTGATCGCTGTTTATAACTGACGCAAAACCGCCCCAGCGGCGTTCAAGTACCTCGCCGTACACGGTGTACTGTCTTCGGTACTTTGCCTTGCTGGAACACTTTTGCGTAAGTTCTAATGTTTCTTAAGAGGATTATTGCAATGACCGCCAGAACACTTTACGACAAACTTTGGGATGCCCATGTGGTGCGGCAGGAAGATGAGAGTACGGCCTTGCTGTATATCGACCGCCAGTTGGTGCATGAAGTGACTTCACCGCAGGCTTTTGAGGGCTTGCGTATCGCCAATCGTCAGCCATGGCGGCGTGAGGCGATGCTGGCCGTGCCGGATCACAATGTGCCCACACTTGGACGGCGCGATAACGGGCTGGATGGGATCGATGATCCGGTGTCACGCGAGCAGGTGAGTACGCTGGACAAGAACTGCGCCGAGTTCGAGGTGATCGAGTTCAGAATGAACGATATTCGCCAGGGCATTGTGCATGTAATCGGGCCGGAAGAAGGCTTTACCTTGCCGGGGATGACGATTGTGTGCGGCGATTCGCATACTTCGACGCATGGGGCGTTCGGTGCCTTGGCGTTTGGCATCGGCACGTCCGAGGTCGAGCATGTGATGGCGACCCAGACTTTGATGCAGAAAAAAGCCAAGAACATGCTGGTGCGCGTCAACGGGCATGTCGGTGCGGGTGTCACCGCCAAGGACATCGTGTTGGCGATTATTGGCAAGATTGGTACGGCGGGCGGCACGGGTTACACCATCGAATTTGCTGGCGAGGCCATCGAAGATTTGTCGGTCGAAGGCCGCATGACGGTGTGCAATATGGCGATTGAAGGCGGTGCGCGTGCCGGTATCGTCGCCGTGGATCAAAAGACCATCGACTATGTGAAAGGCCGTCCGTTTGCCCCGCAAGGCGAGATGTTCGAGCAGGCCGCCGCCGCGTGGCGTGATCTGCATTCGGATGCGGGTGCGCATTTTGACTGTGTGGTCGAATTGGAAGCTGCCGATATTATTCCGCAAGTGAGCTGGGGGACTTCGCCGGAAATGGTGGTGTCCGTGGCCGCTCAGGTTCCCAATCCAGATGAGGAAAACGATGCCGTCAAGGCGAGCGGGATGCGCAAGGCGCTGGCTTATATGGGCTTGGAGGCGGGTCAACCTATCGACTCCATTAACGTGGATAAGGTGTTTATTGGCTCGTGTACCAATTCGCGCATTGAAGATATTCGTGCCGCCGCAGCGGTCATCAAAGGGCGCAAAAAAGCGGATAGCGTAATGCTCGCCATGGTAGTTCCGGGTTCGGGTCTGGTGAAGCAGCAAGCGGAGCAGGAAGGCTTGGATAAGGTGTTTTTAGCGGCTGGCTTTGAATGGCGCGAACCGGGCTGTTCGATGTGTTTGGCGATGAACGCCGACCGCTTGGAGCCGGGCGAGCGTTGTGCTTCGACCTCGAATCGCAACTTTGAGGGTCGTCAAGGGCAGGGTGGACGCACGCATCTGGTCAGCCCGGCCATGGCGGCGGCGGCTGCGATTGCCGGTCATTTTGTTGATGTGCGTAGTTTCTAAAATTTTTTGCCACAGAGGACACAGAGGACACAGAGAGGAAGAATGCTAGACGCATTAGAAGGGCATCCTAGGTTTTTCTCTGTGTACTCTGTGATCTCTGTGGCTAAATAAAAAAAGGTCTAATAATCATGCAAGCTTTTACCCAACACACCGGCATTGTCGCGCCGTTGGATCGTCCGAATGTGGATACCGATGCGATTATTCCCAAGCAGTATTTGAAGTCGATTCACCGCACCGGTTTTGGTCCGAATGCGTTTGATGATTGGCGTTATTTAGAGCCGGGCGAGCCGGGTATGGATCACAGCCAGCGCAAGCCGAACCCGGATTTTGTGCTCAATCAGCCGCCGTATGACCGCGCCACGATCCTGTTGGCGCGGGAGAATTTCGGCTGTGGTTCTTCACGTGAACATGCGGTGTGGGCGCTGGACGGTTTCGGTTTTCGTGCGGTGATTGCGCCCAGTTTTGCCGATATTTTCTTTAACAATAGCTTTAAGAGTGGGATGCTTCCCATTGTTTTATCAGCAGAAATGGTTGATAAAATTTTCAAGGCGATTGAGGCTGAGCCGGGCTTGCAACTCACCATTGATTTAGAGCACAAAACCATTCGCGGCCTTGGTGATACGGTGATTGAGTTTAATGTCGACGATTTCCGCCGTTACTGTTTGCTTAATGGGCTGGATGATATTGGCTTGACCTTGCGCCATGCGGATGCAATTCGTGATTATGAGACGCAGCGCAAGGTGAGTGCGCCTTGGTTGTTTTGATTTTTTTATAAGCCACAGAGGACACAGAGCACACGGAGGATAAAACCTTCCAGTAAGCGTTGATGAATTCACTCTCTGTGGACTCTGTGCTCTCTGTGGCTAAATGTTTTCCATGAATTCAGGATTTTCTTATGACAAAACGTATTTTGGTTCTGCCGGGTGATGGTATTGGTCCGGAAATCGTCGATGAAGCGGTGAAAGTGCTTGATGTGCTGGTCGGCGAGTTCGAGCTGGATATCGAGATGGACGAGGGGCTGATCGGCGGTGCAGCGTATGACGCAGCGGGTCATCCTTTCCCGGATAGCACGCGCGAGATGGCGCTGGAAGCGGATGCGATTCTGCTCGGTGCGGTCGGTGGGCCGCAATATGACAATCTGGATCGTCCCTTGCGCCCGGAGCGCGGCCTGCTCGCGATTCGTTCCGCGCTTGGCTTGTTTGCCAACTTGCGTCCGGCGATTCTTTATCCGCAACTGGCCTCGGCCTCCAGTTTGAAGCCTGAGGTGGTTGCCGGACTGGATATTCTGATCGTGCGCGAGTTGACCGGTAGCATTTACTTTGGTCAGCCGCGCGGCATCCAAGTCAACGACAAGGGTGAGCGCGAGGGTTTCAACACCATGCGTTACGCCGAATCCGAGATCGAGCGTATCGGCCGCGTGGCATTTGATGCAGCGATGCAGCGCAACAAAAAGGTTTGCTCGGTCGACAAGGCCAATGTGTTGGAGACCTCCGAGCTGTGGCGTGAGGTGATGGAGCGCGTGGCCAAGGATTATCCGGACGTTGAGCTGTCCCACATGTATGTGGATAACGCCGCCATGCAGTTGGTGCGTGCGCCCAAGCAGTTCGACGTGATAGTGACCGAGAACATGTTCGGCGATATTTTGTCGGATCAGGCTTCGATGCTCACTGGCTCAATCGGTATGCTGCCTTCGGCATCCTTGAATAGCTCCAAGCAAGGCTTGTATGAGCCAAGCCATGGTTCGGCGCCGGATATTGCCGGACTAGGCATTGCCAATCCGCTGGCGACGATTTTGTCTGCCGCCATGATGTTGCGCTACAGTCTGGAGCGCGCTGATCTGGCCGATAAAATCGAAAGCGCCGTGTCCGTGGTGCTGGATCAAGGCTTGCGCACCCGCGATATTATGGAGCCGGGGATGACGGAGGTTTCCACATCGCAAATGGGTGATGCTCTCGTTGCAGCTTTGCGTGCGACAATTCAGTAATTCAATGCGGTTTCAGGGTTAAGTAGAAAAATGAACAAAACATATGCCAAAACATACGATATTGCTGTAGTCGGCGCGACCGGTGCGGTGGGTGAGACCATGCTGGCCATTTTGGCTGAGCGCAAATTTCCGGTCGGCAAGGTGTATGCCTTGGCCTCCGAGCGTTCGGCGGGCAAGCGTGTGCAGTTTGGTGATGGCTATTTGAAGGTCGAAAATTTGGCTGATTTTGATTTCAGCAAGGTGCAGATTGGTCTGTTTTCACCTGGCGCATCGGTGTCGGCCGAGTACGCGCCCAAGGCCGCCGCAGCGGGCTGCGTGGTGATCGACAACACCTCGCAATTCCGTTATGACGATGACATTCCATTGGTGGTGCCGGAAGTGAATCCGCAGGCGGTGGCGCAGTATAAAAATCGCGGCATTATCGCCAATCCGAACTGCTCCACCATCCAGATGCTGGTGGCCTTGAAGCCGATTTACGATGCGGTGGGCATAGAGCGCATCAATGTCTGCACCTATCAGGCGGTGTCGGGGACGGGCAAGGAGGCGATTGAGGAGCTGGCCGGGCAGACGGCAAGTTTGCTGAATGGTCAGCCGATTGAAGCCAAGGTTTACCCCAAGCAGATTGCTTTCAATGTGATTCCGCAGATTGATGTGTTCATGGACAACGGCTACACCAAGGAAGAAATGAAGATGGTGTGGGAAACCAAAAAAATCATGGGCGATGACGCAATTCAGGTGAATCCCACCTGCGTGCGCGTGCCGGTGTTTTATGGTCACTCCGAAGCGGTGCATATCGAAACCCGCGACAAAATCACGGCAGAAAGGGCGCGCGAGCTGCTGTCAAATGCGCCGGGCGTTGTGGTGCTGGATGAGCGGGTTGCCGGCGGTTACCCCACCGCCGTGACCGAGGGCGCGAACCACGATGCCAGTTATGTGGGGCGCATCCGTGAAGATCTGTCGCATCCGCGCGGTCTTGATCTGTGGGTGGTGTCCGATAACGTGCGCAAAGGTGCGGCGCTGAACAGCGTACAGATTGCGGAAATTCTGATTCGTGACTATCTATAGGGCACAAGGTTGCGGGTTTGCTTATGTGTGGGATGAAAACCACGCATTCAGCATTACCGGCTACACAAGGCGCTGTAGATTGGGTAACGTGCGAGACCAACGCCTACAAAGTTGAGGGCGATATGCTACTTTGAGCCCCAGCTTTTTTTGCTGTGTAAATGTGGTAGGTGAGTTTTAGTCATGGAATTGCGGTTCAACGGGGATTCGAATATGCGGAAATTGCCTTTGGCGCTGGCGTGTGCATTGATTTTTGGCTCGTCGAGTGTGTTTGCGATGGGTTTGGGCGAGTTGCAAACCCAATCCAACCTGAATCAGCCCTTGCGCGCTATGATTCCGATTACGGATGTTCGCCCCGGTGATCTGGATACCTTGAGCGTGAAAATTGGCGATGAAGCCCAATTTGCGCGCCATGGTTACTCCCTGATGAGCGTCTACGGCCGCATCAAGTTGCAGGTTGTGGGCGGTCAACGGCCGCATATCTTGCTAACTTCCGATTCGCCGGTGCGCGATCCGGTTGTAGGGTTGGTGCTGGAAATTGATGGTCCAAGTGGCACGATAGAACGTGCGGTTTCGATCCTGCTTGATCCAGAAGGTTACACACCGATGGCGGTGGTCAGGCCTGCTGCTGGCCGTGCATCTGCTCAAGAAGCCGTGTCAGATGCTCAGCCACGGGATCGAATCTACGCCGCTAAAAAGGCCTCAACGCGTCGTGCTGCTCCCGTGCAGTCAGTGCCCATGCCAGACGGGGGCGATTACACGGCGGTGAAAGGCGATACGGCGTATGGGATTGCACTGCGCGTGAGGCCGCAAGGCGTCAGCCTTCAGCAAACCATCGACACTATTTTGCAGAATAATCCGCACGCTTTTGCCAATCCCGCCGATGCGGATACGTTGCTGGCGGGCAAAACCCTGACAATTCCTAATGCACAGGCTATGCGTCAGGCGCCTCCTGTTGCCTCAGTCGCGGACAAGCCAATTCGTGCTGAAGCAGTGCCTGCTGCGCAAGCAGTAACACCTGCTGCTGCACCTGTTGATACACAAGAGCCGCGCCTGGATATTGTGCAGCCAACAACCCCTGCCGCAGCGAGTGTTCCAGTTGTCGCCGCTCCGGTGGTGGGCGAGGTCGTGAGTGGTCCTGCGGGTGCGCCAGCCACAGCGACAGACGTGGGAAGTCAAAGCGCGCCGCAACCAGCCTCCATACCCGCTGAGGTGCAGGAGCAAATTGAAGCCGGCAAGGTGGAAAATGAACGCCTGACTGGACTGTTGGCTTCGCAAGATCAACGCTTGCAGAAGATGGAAGAATTGCTGCGTCTCAATGAAACTCTCATCAAGGAGATGGAGAAGAAATTGAACGCGGCACCTGCAGCGCCTGTTGCTGCGCCGGTAAACGCTGCTGCGCCGTGGTGGAGCTACGGACTCATGGGCTTGGGTGCTTTGCTTGCCGCTGTCTTGGCTTTTGTGGCAGGTTCGCGTCGGCGCCCCACGGATGCGTCCGTTAAAGCCACCGAACAATCCGCGCCCCGCGTTGATCTTGCCAAGCCTGTTGAAGCTATGGTTGCTGAGCCTGCGGTGACCGCGCCCGCCGTGGCAACCGCCGCTGCAGTTGCTTCGGCAGATGTGATTGAAAATAAAGAAGATCCAATCAAAGCAGCCTTGGAAGAGTCGGATGTGATGCAGGCCTACGGTCTGCATGATCGTGCCATCCAAGTGCTCAGTGACGCCTTGCTAGCTCATCCCGGCAACGCCGCGTTGATGGCGCGTCGCGCGCGAGCAATGCATGAGGCAGGTGATTCGGATGGCTTCTTGCGTGAAGCTCAAGCCTTCCGGGAACGACATCCTCGAGATGAGGTGCAGTGGGCAGAGCTACGCGCCTTGGGCGAGACGCACTATCCGACATCGCCCTTGTTTGGTGCAGTGGCTGCGTCAGCGCTTATGGAGTCGAGTGCTTGGGCGCAACCTTCGGTGGCGTCTACCGAGAGCGATGAGGCTTCGGCTTTGATCCAGCCTTTGGATAGCTTGGATTTAGGCGCACCTGATGCCGCACTGGATGAGCTATTGAGCTCACAACGCGAGACGCAGCCAGCAGCAGCGAGCTTGGATATGCCGCTGCTGGAGTTGGATTTGCCCGCAGTTGCCAATTTGAATAAGTCTCCAGATGAAGCAGTTTATGCGTTGGATACTGCTGCCAGCGGAAATGTTGAAGACTTTTTCAAAGAGTTTGCTCCGCTGGATTTGCCGAGTGTAGGGGATGCAACCCCTGTTTGGGGTATCGCAGATGCGCCAGTAATAGGGGAGGCGCAAGAGGTTTCCGCAGATGATTTGGCTATGCTTGGTATCGAACCGCAGGGTGTCGATGCTGACGCAATGGCTCTAGCATCTTTTGATGAGAGGGCTGCGGAGCCTGAATTTGCCGAGGATATGCAGGCGGCAAAGCCCGGGGCTGAACCCATAGATCTGAGCCTGGACTTCATTTCTTCACCCTCGCCCTTGGAGTCTGTGCAGGATACGTCGGCATTGAGTCTGGAGCTTGAGCCGGTATCTGCTGTTTTGGAGAATCGTGCAGCCATTGAGCCGCCGCTTGAATTGTCGATTGATATGCCTGCGACTGCGCCCATGCCGGGTTTGCAGGAAGAAGCTCCCGCCTATGCACCGATGCCTTCCAGTGGCATGGTGAGTGAGCATGAAGTGAAATTGGATATTGCGTCTGCCTACATGGATATGGGCGATTCTGTGGGAGCGCGTGAGATGCTGGAAGAAGTTTTAGCCAGTAATTGTGATGAGTTGCTCAAGGATCGTGCAAGCCAGATGTTGGCGCATTTATCGGCTTGATTTAATAGCCCTCCTACCCGTTAGGGTAGGAGAACAGGAGGCTTAAGAAAACGCTGATTTATTCAGCGTTTTCTCTTTTTAACCCGAATGTTTCATAAATTCGCGCGATGATCGCGCAGGATATTGTTCGTACAAGGGGGTTTCTGAAGGAGCAGCGTATCGGGCTATACGCTCGACTGAGGAAAATTCCTTGTACGGACAAGAGACCAGCGAGGGCGGGTGTAATTTATGAAACATTCGGGTTTAGCATATGCGCAAGGCGCGATGGAGTGGGGCATAAGGTGTTGGACGGTGTGAGCAATCCTGTGCAGGATACGGCGAGTGAGTTTGTGGTCGCGCCAAAGAGTGATACGGTGAGCAAGGAAAAGCGGCTGCATCTGGCACTTGGCGTTGAGTATTTGGGCACGCATTACCACGGCTGGCAGGTTCAGCCGAATGTGGACAGCGTGCAGGCGTGTTTGCAGGACGCGTTAAGCCGTATTGCCAATCATCCGGTTGAGATTGTGTGTGCCGGGCGCACGGATCGTGGTGTGCACGCGACCATGCAGGTAGTGCATTTTGATACATCCGCTGAGCGCAGTGACCAAGCTTGGCAACGCGGTGTACTGAGCTTGTTACCGCATGATATTGGTGTGCTTTGGGTGCGGCGTATGCGTGCTGATTTTCATGCGCGCTTTAGTGCGGTGCGGCGTAGTTACCGCTATGTGCTTTATAACGCCGCGCATCGTCCAGGACTGCTGCATGGTCGGGTCAGTTGGTATCACCTGCCGCTGGATGCACTGCGCATGCAGCAGGCTGCAAGCCATCTCTTGGGGGAGCATGATTTTTCCAGTTTTCGCGGTAAGGATTGCCAGGCGCATTCGCCCAAGCGCACGCTTTACGAGCTGAATGTTCAGCGTGATGGCGATTTTATTTATTTTGATTTATGCGCGAATGCATTTTTGATGCACATGGTGCGCAACATCGTGGGGACTCTGATGCAGGTCGGCACGGGGCAGCGCGCGCCGGAATGGGTGGCGGGTGTTTTGGCCGCACGGCGACGCGAGGTGGCGGGCGTTACCGCGCCGCCGGATGGTCTGTATTTGACGCATGTGACCTATCCGGACGTGTATGCCTTACCGGGTAGCGCACGTCTCCCGCGTTTCTCCTGATGTTTCGTGGGGCGGTCTTGAGACCTTGGGGAAACGCTGATTTATTCAGCATTTCCCGCTTGGGGCAGGATGCCCCAACACGAACAAAGAGGTAAGTCTTTGATTCGTGACGACCGTCGCGGGCGTGTACCGCGACGAGTCGTGCTGATTTATTCCATGGATGGAATAAATCAGCATCTACTTGGCAATCAACGCGACGGAGCTCAGGCTCATTGCCGCGCCGGCTATGGATGGGTCAAGCTGCCGACTGAAAACCGTGTACAGCGTGCCTGCTGCTCACGAAATACCCTGCGCGTTATAGGCCAATGGTTTGCCAATGGTTTGTCAGTGACGCAGTCGGCACGTACACTGAAGCCATGAGTTCAATCCGCATTCTTGCAGAGAAGGCACTCAAACTCAGTCCACACCCGCAACCAAGGGTAAGGGTATGACGCAATCTTTCCCTGTCTCCGCACCACCCGCAGTGGATGATCGTCAGGGGTTGTATATCCTGCTGATCAGCGCTCACGGTCTGGTTCGTGGTCATGATCTTGAGTTGGGTCGCGATGCTGACACGGGTGGCCAGACCCTTTACGTGGCCGATTTGGCGCGTGCGCTGGCGGCCTTGCCCGGTGTGGCGCAGGTCGATTTAGTGACCCGCCGGGTTGTCGATGCGCAAGTAAGCACGGACTACGCCGAACCCATTGAGCCCCTGCGACCCAATGCGCGTATCGTGCGCATCGAAGCCGGCCCTCAGGCCTACCTGCCTAAGGAAGAACTCTGGGATCATCTGGATTCCTTCGCAGACAATATCCGCGATTTTCTGCGCGCCGAAGGTCGAAAACCGGATGTGGTGCATAGCCATTATGCCGATGCAGGATACGTTGCCACCCGCTTGGCGAACCAGCTCGGTGTGCCGATGGTGCACACCGGCCATTCCTTGGGTCGGGTCAAACGTCGGCGTTTGATCGCTTCCGGCCTCAAGCGTGATGTGATCGAAGCGCGTTACAACATGGCGCGCCGGGTTGAGGCCGAGGAATTGGCGCTGGCCGTCGCAGCGTTGGTGATCGCCTCCACCGCCAACGAAATCGAGGAGCAGTACGCTCTCTACGACCATTATCAGCCGGAGCAGATGCGGATTATTCCGCCGGGAACGGATGTGCAGCGCTTCAAACCGTCTGATGGCAGCGAGACCGGCGCGCCCATCGCTGCGGAAATTGCCCGCTTTCTCAGTGTTCCCGAAAAACCGATGATTCTGGCGATTTCTCGCCCGGACGAGCGCAAAAACATCAGTACGCTCATCCGCGCCTATGGCGAGTCAGTCGAGCTGCAGGAGATGGCCAATTTGGTCATCGTCGCGGGTAACCGGGAGGATATCCGCGACTTGGATACGGGCGCTCAGGCCGTGCTGGAAGGTGTGCTGCTGGACATTGACCGTTACGATCTATACGGCAAGGTCGCCTATCCGAAGCATCATGCGCGCGAAGAAGTCTCGATCCTGTATCGCTTGGCCGCGCTTTCCGGCGGGGTGTTCGTCAACCCAGCGCTGACCGAGCCCTTTGGCCTGACCCTGATTGAGGCCGCTGCCAGCGGATTGCCTATTGTCGCTACCTCGGATGGTGGCCCGCAGGACATCGTCGCCAATTGCCATAATGGCTACCTGATCGACCCGCTCGACACGGCTGATCTGACCCGCGCACTGCTTAAAGTGATGTCCGACAAGGACACGTGGCAGCACATGGCGCAACAGGGTCTGCTCGGCGTGCAGCGTCATTATTCGTGGAAAGCGCACGCCGAAAGCTACCTTGAGGCTCTGCAACCTTTGCTGCGTCAGGAGAAGGCCGTGCGCAAGCCTCCGCCGCGTCGCGCCATGCTTTATCACGACCGCGCCATTTTCAGCGACCTCGATCAAAACCTGCTGGGCGACCCGGAATCGCTGGCGGAATTCGTGCGCGTGGTACGCGAGCACCGCAAATGCGCCAGCTTTGGTATCGTCACCGGCCGTTCGCTCGAATCCGCGCTCAAGACCATGCGTAGTTACCGCATTCCGATGCCGGACGTACTTATCACCAGTCTGGGCACGGCGATCCACTTCGCGCCGGATTACACGGTGGACAAGGCTTGGACGCGGCATATCGATCATCTTTGGACCCCGGTGGCGGTGCGCGCCATTCTGGACGAACTGCCCGGATTGAAGCGCCAGCCGAACGTGGAACAAAGCCGCTTCAAAATCAGTTATTACATCGATCCTCAAGTGGCGCCCTCACTGGAGGAAATCAACCGTTTGCTGCATCAGGGAGAACAGACGGTGAATGCCACGCTGTCTTTCGGTCAGTTCCTCGATGTGCTGCCGGTACGCGCCTCGAAAGGTTTCGCGGTGCGTTGGTTTGCCGATCAGTGGGGTGTACCGCTGGAGCATATTCTGGCGGCGGGCGGCTCGGGCGCGGACGAGGACATGATGCGCGGTAACACCTTGGCGGTGGTGGTGGCCAATCGCCACAACGATGAACTGCGCGCACTGGCCGAAGTCGAGCGCATCTACTTCGCCCAAGCCGGCTATGCGCGCGGTATCCTCGAAGGCATGGAGCATTATGATTTTTACAATGCCTGCCAAGTGCCGGAGGCGGGGTGAATGGAAAGCATTATGCTCGTCGCGACGGATCTGGATCGCACCTTGCTGCCCAACGGTCAGCAGGCAGAATCACCCTTGGCGCGTTCTCTTTTTCGCCGTTTTGCCAGTCGCCCGGACGTGCGCCTCGCTTATGTGAGTGGTCGCCACCGCGCGTTGGTGGAGGACGCCATCGCGGAATATGACCTGCCCAAGCCTGACTTCGTGATCGGCGATGTGGGCGCCAGTTTGTACGAAGTACGCGGCGATACATGGCTCCCGCGCTCAGATTGGTGTGAGGCTATCGCCAAAGACTGGGCTGGATACGGCCATGACGAACTGGCGGCCTTGCTGGCTGCTCTGCCCGATGTGCGTTTGCAGGAGGCAAGCAAGCAGGCGCCGCACAAGCTGAGTTATTACGCCGAGCCGTTGGCCGATCCTTCTGTGCTACTGGCTCGCGTGCGCCGCGAACTCGCCCCGGTTGCCGTGCGCATCAACCTGATCTGGAGCATCGACGAAACCACGCACACCGGCCTGCTCGACATTCTGCCCGCCAGCGCCAGCAAGCTGCATGCGCTTGAGTTTCTGCGCACCAGTCTACGCATTCCACTGGAGCGCACCGTATTTGCCGGTGACAGCGGTAATGACATGGAAGTGCTGACCAGCGACATCCCATCGGTGCTGGTGGCCAATGCTCAGGACAGTGTGCGCGCCGAAGCGCTGGCACTTACTACGGCGCGCGGTCATGCGTCCAGCTTGTATCTGGCACAAGGCGGGTTGGCCGGGATGAACGGCAACTACAGCGCCGGTATTCTGGAAGGCGTGGCGCACTTTATTCCCGCAACTCGAATTTGGCTGGAGGCCTGAAAACATGACCCAATTTTCTCCACGTCCCGTCATGTTCGGTGAGGTGGTATTCGACCGCTTTCCTGATGGCAACGCCATCCTCGGCGGCGCGCCGTTCAATGTCGCCTGGCATCTACGCGGCTTTGGTGAAAACCCTTTATTTATCAGCCGGGTTGGCGATGACGAGGCAGGCCGTCGCGTGCGTTTGGCTATGCACGACTGGGACATGGACAGCGCCGGGCTACAAATTGACCCCGAGCACTCAACCGGCGCAGTGCATATCCAGCTTGTCGACGGTGAGCCAGTTTTCGACATTTTGCCTGACCAAGCTTTCGACTACATAGCGCTTGCCGAGGTGCCGCCCTTGGATCTGGTCGCTTTCATTTATCACGGTAGTCTGGTGCTACGCAGTGCGGAATCGCGTGCGACCTTGGAAAGTCTGGTTCGACGCAGGACAACGTCCGTTTTCCTTGATGTCAACTTGCGAGCGCCGTGGTGGTCGGTCGCCGAGATTCAGCGCTGGATGGTGTATGCCGACTGGGTCAAGCTGAATCGACATGAGCTGGAACAACTTGCGCCTGGTATTAACGGAAGCCTGGGCGAAGGAGCCGACGACGCGCTGATTCGTGCACGGCGGCTCATCTCCCGTTACAACTTGCGCGGACTTCTGCTCACCCTCGGCGAGGCTGGAGCCTTGGCGCTGACCGCCAAGGGGGGGAGCGAAAGCATTACCCCGGCCAGTACAACCGAGGTGACCGACACCGTGGGCGCTGGCGATGCCTTTACTTCGGTTTTCCTGCTTGGTCATCTGCGCAACTGGCCGCTGGCCGTCACGCTGCAACGTGCCCAGGACTTCGCCTCCGCCATTGTCGGCGTGCGCGGCGCGACCGTGGCTGATCATGGCTTTTACCAACGTTTTCTGAATCACTGGAGCGAGTAAAAACTCGCCACGCCTACCATGTACGAACAAGCTTCCCACACCCTGTTGAATGAAATTCTATCCGAGCTGAAAACCTCAACCCTTGACCAGCAACTGCGCCATTTCTACACCCGGCTCGGCGCCAACTTCTACGCCATCCACTCGCTGTTCAAGCTGCTGTATGGCGAGCGTGACGACTTCAAACAGCAGATGCACAGCCTGGTCGAAACGCTTGCGCAGCGTTACATCGAACGCAAGCTGGAACTACGCCAATCCGATCTGGCGCGCGAGCGCGACTACAACTGGTTCCTCAGTCAGAAATGGGTCGGCATGGTGCTGTACTGCGACCGCTTCGCCGGAAACCTGCAAGGCCTGATTGCCAATCTGCCCTACCTGCAGGAGCTGGGTATTAACCTGCTGCATGTCATGCCGATGCTCGACTGTCCGCAGGATCACAGCGACGGCGGTTATGCAGTGCGCGATTTTTACAACATCGACTCGCGTTTCGGCAGCATGGACGATCTGGAGGCGCTGGCGAGCACGTTGAAGCAACGCGATGTCCTGTTGGTGCTTGATATCGTGGTCAACCACACTTCGGACGAACATGAATGGGCGCAGCGCGCGCGCCGTGGCGAAAAACCGTACCAGGATTACTACTTCGTTTTCGACGATCGAGAGATCCCTGATATTTATGAGCAGACCATGTCGGAGATCTTCCCGGTCACCGCGCCCGGTAATTTCACCTGGGATGCGGACATGGGCAAATGGGTGATGACGGTGTTCAATACCTATCAGTGGGATTTGAACTATCACAACCCGGCGGTGCTGATCGAAATGATCGATATCATCCTGTTCTGGGCCAACAAGGGGGCGGATATTCTGCGTCTGGACGCGGTGGCCTTCCTCTGGAAGAAGATGGGCAGCGTGTGTCAAAACGAGCGTGAGGCGCATCTGTTGCTGCAACTGATGAAAGACTGCTGTCAGGTGACTGCGCCAGGCGTGCTGTTCATTGCCGAAGCCATCGTCGCGCCGAGTGAAATCGCCAAATATTTCGGCGAGGACGCGATCAACGCCAAGGAGTGCGAGATTGCCTACAACGCCACGCTGATGGCCTTGCTATGGGATGCCGTGGCGACCAAGAACGCGGCCTTGCTGAATCAGGGCATCAAGAGCCTGCCAGCCAAGCTGGAACGCGCAACCTGGCTCAACTATGTACGCTGCCATGACGACATCGGCCTAGGTTTCGACGACAACGATATTCGGCTGGTTGGATACGAGCCAGCGCCGCATCGGCGCTTTATTCTGGATTACTTCACCGGTCGTTTTCCCGGTTCGCTCGCCCGCGGCTTGCCCTTTGGCGAGAATCCGAAAACCGGCGACGCGCGTATTTCGGGTTCGCTCGCCTCGCTGGTCGGGCTGGAATCGGCAATGGAACGTGGCGACGAAGCAGCTATCGACGCAGCAATCAAGACCATTGTGTTGTTGCACTGCGTCATTCTGTCGTTCGGTGGTATCCCACTGCTCTACTACGGTGATGCCATCGGTACGCTCAACAGCCTGGAATATCTTGCAGAGCCGTCCAAGGCAGCCGACAACCGCTGGATGAATCGTTCGCACTTCAACTGGGTCAGGGCAGAAAAACGTCATCAGATCGGAACAGTGGAACAACGGATATTCAGTCCATTGAAAAAGATGATTGCTTTACGTAAGGAGATATCGGCGTTCGCAGATTTCGATAATCGCCAATTGCTGTCAGTCGATGTTCCGAACCTGCTGGTCTTTTCACGTACAGACCCGCAAAACAGCCGCAACCGCGTGTTGGTGATCGGCAATTTCAGCGACGCGGCGCAAACACTCCCCGTTGAAGCCTTACGCGCACATGGGTTTTTGCTGATGGATGCCATGCGAGATCTCTGCACGGGCGAGCGCTTCACCGTTGAGAACGATGTCTTCACGCTGCCTGCATTGTCGTGTCATTGGCTGACCGACTAAGCGCCTGTCCACGATCTCGCTGAACGGCGCATTGCGGCGAAAAAAGCCTAATCAAAAGACTCACATGCGACGTGGGCGAGGTATTGGTCGCGCGCCGCCGGATGGCTTGTATTTGGTGTATGTGGACTATCCGGTTGAGTATGGTTTACCCAATGCCGTGCGCTGGCCACGGTTTTATTGATGTTGGGCCCGACGAGACGCTACAGTTTCACGTTGCGTAGCCTTAAGGCGTTACCAATCACCGAGACGGAACTCAGGCTCATTGCTGCGCCGGCAATGATGGGGCTGAGTAGCAGACCGAAAGCCGGATACAGAGCACCCGCCGCCAATGGGATACCCAGAGCGTTGTAGAGAAAGGCGAACATCAGGTTCTGGCGGATATTCCACAGGGTGGCGCGACTGAGTTTGATGGCCTTGGTAATGCCACGCAGATCCCCCTTCACCAGGGTAATGCCGGCGCTTTGCATGGCCACATCGGTGCCGGTGCCCATGGCGATGCCGACTTCAGCCGCACTCAGAGCCGGGGCATCGTTGATGCCGTCGCCGGCCATGGCTACATGCGCTCCTGTCGCGGCGAGCTTCTTGATATACGCTACTTTGCCGGCGGGTTCGATTTCCGCTTCCACTGCATCAAGGCCGAGTTCCTTGGCCACGGCCGCAGCGGTATGGCGGTTGTCGCCGGTAAGCATGACGATTTTCAAGCCGAGGGCATGGAGCTCGGCAATCGCTTCGGCGGTGGAGGCCTTGATGGGGTCGGCTACCGAGAGGATGCCTGCCGGCTTGCCATCGATGGCGACGTACATCACGGTCTTGCCTTCTTCCTGTAGTTTCACAGCTGAGGCTTCCAGCGCTTCCAGGCCGCTGATCTTTTCGTCCCGCAGAAATTCAGGTTTGCCGATCAGTGCCATCCGCCCGCCAACGCGGCCGAGCACCCCGCCCGCTGTCACCGAGCGAAAATTTTTCACCTCTTCCAATTCGACGCCTTGTTCCTTGGCGCCCTGCACGATCGCGGCAGCCAGCGGGTGTTCGCTATTCTGCTCCAGTGAGGCGGCGATGTGCAGTAACGCCTTGGCATCGAAACCGTCCACCGGAAGGACATCGATCAGTTTTGGTTTGCCCTCGGTGAGTGTGCCGGTCTTGTCCACGACCAAGGTGGTGACTTTCTCCAGGCGTTCCAGCGCCTCGGCATTTTTCACCAGCACGCCGACCTGGGCGCCGCGTCCGACCCCGACCATGATGGACATGGGCGTGGCCAGGCCCAGGGCACAGGGGCAGGCGATGATCAGCACCGCGACGGCGTTGATGATGGCGTGCGCGAGCCTGGGCTCGGGGCCCAGCCACATCCAGAGGCCGAAGGTCATCAGCGCAACGGCCAGCACTAACGGCACGAAGATGCCCGCGACCTTGTCGGCGAGTCCTTGAATGGGGGCCCGACTGCGCTGGGCTTCGGCAACCATGTTGACGATCTGCCCGAGCAGGGTGTCGTTGCCGATCCGCTCGGCGCGCATGATAAAACTGCCGGAACCATTGACGGTGCCACCCGTCACCTTGTCGCCGACGCTCTTTTCCACCGGCATGGGCTCGCCAGTGACCATTGACTCTTCGACGCTGGAATGCCCTTCAACCACCTCACCATCGACCGGCACTTTGTCGCCCGGAACCACGCGCAGCCAGTCGCCCACCTGCACCCGTTCCAGCGGGACTTCATTGTCACCACCGGGTAGAACCTGGCGCGCCGTGGGTGGCGCCAGGTTCAGCAAGGCCTTGATGGCGCTACCGGTGCGGCTGCGAGCCCGGAGTTCGAGCACCTGACCGAGGAGTACCAGCACGACGATGACCGCAGCGGCTTCAAAGTAGATGTCGAGCTTGCCCTGGTGCCGCATGCTGGCGGGAAATAGATCCGGCATGAGCATTGCCACGGCGCTGAACAGATAGGCGGCGCTAACGCCCATGGCGATTAGCGTGAACATATTCAGGTTGCCGGTCAGCAGAGAGCGCCAGCCGCGTTGGAAAAATGGCCAGCCCGCCCACCAGACCACGGGGGTGGTGAGGGCAAATTGCAGCCAGCGTGAGACCGACCCAGCAACCCATGCGTGACTTCCCAGTCCGGGGATCAAGTGAGCCATGGCCAGGAGAAAAACTGGCAAGGTCAGGGCGGCGCCGATCCATAAACGCCGCGTCATATCAGTCAGCTCGACGTTCTCCTCGTTAGCTCCGGCGCTCCACGCCTTTGGTTCCAGCGCCATGCCGCATTTTGGACAGATCCCGGGTTTGTCCTGCTCCACTTCGGGGTGCATCGGGCAGGTGTAAATAGTTTTTTGCGCAGGTGCATAGGCTTTTGGTGCCAAACGCTTAGCAGACGCAGACGACTCACAATCCCTGCAAATAATGGCCTCGCGTTTTGCCAGCGTCGCGCTGGAGAGAAACTTTTTCCGACAGCTCTCGCTGCAAAAGTAGACGGTCTTCCCGCCACGCTCGGTAGAAAGCGCCGATGCCTCATCCACTTTCATGCCACAGATGGGATCGATCGCCATAGCACCTATCCTCCGCACCCATTCAACCAACGGCAACATGCCGCCCAACCAGTTTGAGTGATCCGCTCAAAAATGTGCCTGAGTAAATGCTAATTTATTCCATCCATGGAATAAATTAGCTCGCTCATCGCGGTACACGCCCGCGATAGCTCTCATGAATCAAAGACTTACGTCTTTGTTCATGTTGGGGCATCCTGCCCCAAGAGGGAAACGCTGAGTAAATCAGCGTTTCCCTAACGGACGGCCCAAGCTTTGTTGACCATGACATTGAGTTAGTGGCCAGCACCCTGAGCAGTGCTCTGGAATATGGGAGTCGGCGGCAGCCAAGCCGCGGTCGGATATCAGGCGCTGTCAGGTTGTCATTCGCCCAGCCACCAAGGTCCGTATCCAGGCTGCATCATTCCGGTTCCCATTGAGCCGTAACCATAACCTGGCCCCATATGTCCATAGCCGTAGCCCTGACCCTGTCCCATCCTCCCCATTTGGCCACAGCTTCCGCGCTGGCCGCGCCAAGCTTTGCGTTGCTCGTCAGTGAGCAGATCGTACATCTTCTGTTGTGCCTGCAGGCGGTTGCTCATCATCTGTCGGCGCAGGGCAGACTGGCGGTCATATGCCTCAAGGATCGACTTGGTGTCTTGTTTATCAGCGTCGGACAACGACTCCATCTGGCTATATTCGTCCACCATCTTTTCCATCAATGCCATGTTTTGTTTAAACATGTCTTTCTGGATCGTACGCATCTTTTCACGCTGTTCATCCGTCAGCTCCAAGCCTGCGGCAGCGTTCGGCCCATAGCCACGCATCATTGGAGCCTGCCCGCCCGTCATGGGGCCGTAGCCTGGGCCGACAGGCGTCTCAGCCCAGCTCGGCGCGGCGGCGAGCAGAGTCATTGAGACGCCGAGCGCCAGCAAGGTTTTTGGTGTGATATTCATGATCAGATCCTCCTATGGGGAATGTTGGGTGCCATGCGCGAGCGAACCCGCCATGTCCTAGGAGTGTAGTAAGCTGAGAGGGCCACTGCTGCCATTCTTACACTCATACCCAAGATGGTTTCCGGAACTTGAAAATGAGCAAAACATCTCTAAATTTACGCGCCTCAGGTCAAAAGCATGCCAACGTCCCGACCACTTACGCAAAAGTGTTCCAGCAAGGCAAAGCGCCGAAGACAGTACACCGAGTACGGCGAGGCGCTTGAACGCCGCTGGGGCGGTTTTGCGTAAGTCCGTTCTCATTCAAAACCTGCACGCCGCCCGCGCCTCTGGTAGCATTGCCGCCCATGTTTAAGCCTACGCACCGCACCCGCATCAAGATATGCGGATTGACCCGCACTCAGGACGTGCTCGAAGCTGCCCGGCTGGGGGTGGATGCACTGGGCTTGGTGTTTTATCCACCAAGCTCGCGTGCAATTGACCTCGACCGAGCGCAACGTATTCGCGACGTTGTACCTGCATTTGTGCAGCTTGTGGGCTTGTTTGTGAATCCTGCGCAGGATGATGTTGAGGCAGTTTTACGCCGCATGCCTGAGCTGGTGCTGCAATTTCATGGTGACGAAAGCCCTGCGTTTTGTGCTGGGTTTGGGCGACCTTACCTCAAAGCCTTGCCGATGGGCGGGCAGGGTGTAGATCCTAACTTGGCGGCCAGCCTACACCCTCACGCGTCTGGTTTTTTGCTGGATAGCCACGCGCCGGGTGCGGTGGGCGGAACGGGTGCGGTATTTGATTGGTCCATGATTCCAACATTTGAATACCCGCTGATTCTTGCCGGTGGTTTGAGCCCGCAAAACGTGGGTGAGGCGGTACGTTTAGTGCGCCCTTGGGCTGTCGATGTCAGCTCCGGGTTGGAGTCTGCGCCGGGGGTGAAAGATTTTTCTAAAATGGCCGAATTTGTGGATGAGGTGCGTTATGCCGATTGCAGCCGTTGATTATGCGAGTTTTCCCGATGCCCATGGGCATTTTGGGATTTATGGCGGTATTTTTGCGCCCGAAACCTTGATGGCTCCGTTGGAAGATTTGGCCAATGCTTATGCTGAAGCCAAAATGGATGCCGCATTTCAGGCCGAGATCGATAAGGATTTTCAGGATTACGTCGGTCGTCCCAGCCCGCTGTACTTAGCTGAGCGCATGACGCGTGAGTTGGGTGGAGCGAAAGTTTACCTCAAGCGCGAAGACCTGAACCACACCGGCGCGCACAAGATCAACAACACCATTGGTCAAGCCCTGCTGGCCAAGCGTTTAGGCAAAACGCGCATCATTGCGGAAACCGGTGCCGGTCAGCATGGCGTGGCTTCGGCCACGGTGGCGGCGCGCTTGGGGCTGGAGTGTGTGGTGTACATGGGTGCCGACGACGTGGTTCGCCAGGCGCCGAACGTGATGCGTATGAAGATGCTGGGTGCGACCGTGGTGCCGGTGACGTCGGGCACACGCACGCTGAAAGACGCGTTGAATGAAGCCATGCGCGACTGGGTGACCAATGTGGACAACACGTTCTACATTATCGGTACGGTGGCGGGGCCGCACCCTTACCCCATGATGGTGCGCGATTTTCAGGCGGTGATCGGGCGTGAAGCGCGTGAGCAATGCCTGGCCAAGGAAGGGCGTTTGCCGGATGCCTTGGTCGCCTGCGTGGGGGGCGGCTCGAATGCCATCGGCTTGTTCCATCCGTTCCTGGCGGACGAAGCGGTGAAAATCTACGGCGTTGAGGCAGGCGGCGAGGGTATCGAGAGCGGGCATCATGCCGCGCCCTTGTGCGCAGGTCGCCCTGGTGTGCTGCATGGCAATCGCACCTATCTGATGCAGGACGACAACGGGCAGATTATCGGTACGCATTCAATTTCCGCCGGTCTGGATTATCCCGGCGTGGGACCGGAGCACAGCTGGTTGAAAGACATCGGTCGGGCACAGTATGTGTCTATCACCGATAACGAGGCGCTGGATGGCTTCCGCATGTTGACGCGCACGGAGGGGATTATCCCGGCGCTGGAATCCAGCCATGCGCTGGCGTATGCGATGAAACTCGCGCCCAGCATGCACAAGGATGAAATCATTATCGTCAACCTGTCTGGGCGCGGTGATAAGGATATGAATACGATTGCACGCATTGAAGGTTATGAGTTCTGAGTTTTTTTGCCACAGAGATCACAGAGAACACAGAGATGATTTTCTCCCTCTCCTCTCGCGGGAGAGGGAAAAAAGCAGGTCTCTACGTGAGCTCTATCTTGATTACCTCTGTGCGCTCTGTGTTCTCTGTGGCTAATGAATGTTGTTTTCTGGAGGTTCCATGAACCGTATTGCTTCCCGTTTTTCCGAGTTGCGCGCGGCGAATCGCAGCGCGCTGATTCCTTACATCACGGCGGGCGACCCCGTGCCCGCCGCCACCGTTGATTTGATGCACCTGTTGGTGTCCAAAGGCGCGGATCTGATTGAAATCGGCGTGCCGTTTTCCGATCCGATGGCGGATGGGCCGGTGATTCAGCGAGCCACCGAGCGCGCTTTGGCGCATAACGTGTCGATGCACGATGTGTTCGGCATGGTGCGTGCCTTCCGTGCAACAGACAGCAGCACGCCGGTGATTTTGATGGGTTATCTCAACCCGGTGGAAATTCTGGGGTATGCCGAGTTTGCGCGTGAGGCGGCGGCAGCCGGTGTAGACGGGGTGCTGACTGTGGATTTGCCACCGGAAGAAGCTGAAGACTACGCTGAAATTCTGCAAGTCGCGGGTTTAGAGCGTATTTTCCTGGTCTCGCCAACCACGCCAAATCGCCGTTTGCAAGCCGTGGCGCGGCTGGGCAGCGGTTTTGTGTACTACGTTTCGCTCAAGGGCGTGACCGGGGCGAATAGCCTGGACACGGACGATGTGGCACGGCATATCGAAGACTTGCGTCAATTTATCAGCATCCCGCTGGGTGTGGGGTTTGGTATTCGTGATGCGCATACCGCAGGTTTGGTGTCCAAGGTGGCCGATGCCGTGGTGGTGGGTTCGGTTATCGTGCATCTGATCGAACAGCATCAACATGATCTGCCTGCAATGCACCAAGCCGTCGGTGCATTGGTGGCCGAAATGCGCGCCGCCATGGATGCCGTCCAAATAGCTGGAGGTGCGGCATGAGTTGGTTACAGAAATTATTGCCTTCGCGTATCCGCACCGATGGTGTGGTGAAAAAATCCATTCCCGAAGGCTTGTGGATCAAATGCGAGCAGTGCTCGGCGGTGCTGTACAGCGCTGAGCTGGAACGCAATCAGCAGGTGTGTCCCAAGTGCGGGCATCATTTGCGCATTGGCATTCGTAAACGTCTGGAGCACTTTCTGGATGCCGAACCGCGTGAGGAGCTGGCCACCACGCTGGAGCCGGTGGATATGCTCAAGTTCCGTGACCAGAAGAAATACCGCGACCGTCTGTTGTTGGCGCAGCGCAGCACAGGTGAAAAAGATGCCTTTATCGCCATCAAGGGGCGTGTGTTGGGCGAACCGCTGATTGCCAGTGGTTTTGACTTTGCCTTTATGGGCGGGTCGATGGGTTCGGTGGTGGGTGAAAAATTCGTACGCGCAGCCAATCGTGCGCTGGATGACAAGATTCCATTGGTCACCTTTATGGCCAGCGGCGGGGCACGGATGCAGGAAGCCCTGTTTTCGCTGATGCAAATGGCCAAAACCTCGGCGGTATTGACCCGGCTTTCCAAGCAGGGCGTGCCGTATATCGTGGTTTTGACCGACCCGACCATGGGCGGGGTGTCGGCCAGTCTGGCCATGCTGGGGGATGTGCAGATTGCTGAGCCCAAGGCGCTGATTGGTTTCGCCGGGCCAAGAGTGATCGAGCAGACGGTGCGCGAAGTCTTGCCTGAAGGCTTTCAGCGCAGCGAGTTTTTGCTGGCGCATGGCATGGTGGACATGATTGTGCCGCGCCTTGAGCAGCGTGCGACCATTGCGCGTCTGGCGAGCATGCTGAAAAAGCGTCCAGCGCCGGACATGACAGCGGCGTAATCGGTGCACGGTGCTTGGCGCTTCCCCGGAACCATTGTTTGGGGTAACCAGCGGGCTTGCCCATTTTTCTCATGACTTCACCCGCCCAGCGAGAGGGTGTGGATGCACGCGGCATTAACAAGGAATTTATCCGTGACTCCGAAGCATACGCTGCATGATTGGTTGACCTATATCGAAAGCCTGCACCCACTGGGCGCGGCGGGGATTGAGCTGGGCTTGGAGCGCGTGCGCCGAGTGTATGCCGCCTTGGGCTTGCAGCTGCGCTTGCCTGGCGTTGTGGTCACGGTGGGGGGAACCAATGGCAAGGGTTCCTCAGTTGCCATGCTTGAGTCGATTTCTATGGCGGCGGGCTTGCGCGTGGTGGCATTCACTTCACCGCATTTGCTGCGTTACAACGAACGGGTTCGACTCGATGGTGTCGATGCGCCGGATGAGGCATGGGTACGGGCGTTTGCGCAGGTCGAGCAGGCGCGGGCTGAGGTGCCACTGACCTATTTCGAGTTTGGCACGCTGGCGGCCTTGTTGGTGATGTTGGAGTTTGCACCGCAGCTTATGCTGTTGGAGGTTGGTTTGGGGGGCCGAGGCGATGCGGTGAACGTGGTGGATGCTGACGCAGTGTTGCTGACCAATGTGGAGCTCGATCATGTGGCGATGCTGGGAGCGGATCGTGAGGCGATAGGACGCGAGAAAGCCGGTGTCATGCGTGCTGGGCAAATCGTCGTGCTGGCCGAAGCCGAGCCCCCCGTCTCCGTGTTGGCGCACGCGCAGCAACTTGGCTTGCTGGCGGGGCAGAGTCTGTTGCAGCGCGATAAGGACTTTACCCTTGAGCAGCACGATGCCGATGCATGGGTGTGGCAGGGTCTTGGGCAATGGCAAGCGCAGCGCCATGTTTTGCCGCAACCGGCACTTGCCGGAGCGCATCAACGCGATAACGCAGCCGGGGTACTGATGCTGATTGAAGCACTCAAGGCTGGCGAGCTATGGCCTGCGCCCGCGACTGTTAAACAATACGCGGCAGGTTTGCGCCAGGTGCGTCATCCCGGTCGTTTGCAGCGTCTGCCCGCCCGCGTGCCGGTGTGGCTGGACGTGGCGCACAATCCGGCGGGGGTGGACGCCTTGGCGCAGGCGATGCGCGATCTGCCTTCAGTGCGGCGTACCTTGGCGGTGTTTGGCGTACTGGCGGATAAAGATGCGCTGGCGATGGCGCGCGCCTTGGCCGGGGAGATTGATGCGTGGTATCTCGCCAGTTTGAACGGAGCACGCGGGCGTTCGAGCGAGAATTTGGCGCAGGTGTTGCTCCAGTCCAACGCGGCGGGCACATTTCAGATTGCCGCCACCGAGGCGAGTCCGTTCCTCGCTTATACTCAAGCCCTGCACGATGCCAGGGAGGGTGATCGTATTTTTGTCTTTGGTTCCTTTTTATGTGTGACCAATGTGTTGGAACATCTTGAATCGCGCGCTTCGAGCGAGGCTGATGAATGAATAATAGACTGCGCAAGCGCTATCTTGGCGCCGGGGTCGTGGTGGCTTTAGCGGCGATGATCCTGCCTTTTTTGCTGCAAGGCGAAGGTTATAAGGCCAATCGCCAGCTGGCTGAGGATGCGCAAACCCGCATTCCGCCTCGTCCTCCGTTGGCAGCGAGTTTGGATACCAGCATGCCACCACCCCCCGAAGATGTGCGTGCGGCTTTAATTGAGCCTGAGTCATTGCCGGAGCCTCCCGTGGTTCCTGTCGTACCTCCGGCTGCTGTGAAGCCGATTGAACCCGCCAAGCCGAAGCCTACACCCGTGCCTACGCCGCTTTCCAAGCCATCCCCCACGCCAGAGCTTAAGCCAGTGGCTAAGCCGGTCACGGAGGTGAAGGTCAAGCCGTTGGAAAAACCGCCCGAAAAGCCGGCAGAAAAATTGCCTGCCAAGCCGATAGAAGCTCCCATCCCCATCCCCATACCCAAGGCGGTTGAAAAGCCTGCGCCTGCGGCGGTGAGCAAGCCGGTTGAAACGCCGATAGCGCAAACCAGTTCTGCACCGGCCGCCAAAGTCGAAGCATGGTTGATACAGCTGGGTAGTTTCACGGCGGAGAGCAATGCGCAAAACTTGCTCAGCCAGGTGCAGCGTGTTGGTGTGAGTGCCAAAGTTGAGCGCATTGAGGTGAAAGGTAGCCCAGTGTGGCGCGTGACTTCCGGTACCTATGCCACGCGCGCCGAGGCTGACGCGGCGCTGAAAGTGCTTAAAACACGCCTGAACCTTGGCGGTATGGTGAGGTCGGCTCGTTGATGATTTTTGCCTTGCTCCCTTTCCCCTTGCGGGAGAAGGGTTGGGGAGCAGTAGGGTGGATAAGCGAAGCGCATCCACCATCGGCGTTATGGCGGATGCGCTTCGCTTATCCACCCTACGAAACTAAAGCCGCTGTTTTGCGCCAGCCCAAAATAATGTTGAGACCCCATGACCACTCCTGATTTTGATGATGTTTTTATGGGCGAAGATCGGTTGGATGACGCGGCGCATAGCCAAGCGCGTCATCACGATCAGCAGCTCAGTGGTCTACGTGCACCGCCGCATTCGATGGAAGGCGAGGCCTCGGTGCTCGGTGGCCTGATGATCGACACCGAGGCTTGGGAGCGTGTTGCCGACCGGGTCACTGAAGACGATTTTTACCGCCGTGACCACCGTCTGATTTTCCGCGCACTGCAGGCGCTGGCCGATGCCGACCAACCGCGCGATGTGGTGACGCTGGCGGAGTGGCTGGACAATAACGCCATGCTGGAGGAGGTGGGTGGCTTTGGCTATCTCGGTCGTCTGGTGGCCGATACACCGACAGCGGCGAATATCACGGCATATGCCGACATTGTGCGTGAGCACTCGATCAAGCGGCAGTTGATCGATGTGGGCACCAAAATCGCGCAAAGTGCCTATCAGCCCGAAGGTCGCAGCAGTCATCAATTGCTCGAACTGGCTGAGCAGGAAGTGTTCAAAATCGCTGAAATGGGCAGCCGTCAGCGCAAGGGTTTTGCGCCGATCAAGGGCTTGTTGACCCAAGCCGTTGAACGTATCCAAATGCTGTACGAGCAGGACGAGCCGATTACCGGCCTGCCCACCGGGTTTGATGATTTCGATCACATGACTTCGGGCTTGCAGCCGGGCGATCTGGTGATTGTGGCCGGGCGGCCGTCGATGGGTAAGACCACATTTGCGATGAATATCGCCGAAAATGCGGCCATTCGCACCAAAAAACCGGTGGCGGTGTTTTCGATGGAAATGCCCGGCGAATCGCTGGCGCTGCGCATGATGTCGTCCCTGGGGCGTATCGACCAGCATCGTGTACGCACCGGCAAGCTGGAGGATGACGATTGGCCGCGCCTGACTTCGGCGGTGGTGATGCTTTCCGAAGCACCAATTTTTATCGATGATACGCCTGCGTTGAGTCCGACCGAGTTGCGCGCGCGTGCGCGGCGTTTGAAGCGTGAGCATGGCTTGGGACTGATTGTGATCGACTATTTGCAACTCATGCAGGTGCCGGGCAACAGCGAAAACCGTGCCACTGAGATTTCGGAAATTTCACGCGGCTTGAAAGCCTTGGCCAAGGAATTGGGCGTGCCGGTGATCGCGCTGTCGCAGCTCAACCGTTCGCTGGAGCAGCGCCCGAACAAGCGCCCGGTGATGTCGGATCTGCGTGAATCGGGCGCGATTGAGCAGGATGCTGACTTGATTGCCTTTATTTACCGTGACGAGGTGTATAACCCGGACAGTCCGGAAAAGGGTGTGGCGGAAATTATTATCGGTAAGCAGCGTAATGGCCCGATCGGCACCGTTCGCCTCACATTTATCGGTAAATACACCCAATTCGCCAACTATACGCCGGAGAGCTATAGCGGTGGAGGCTATGGTGATTGAGTATGGGCGATTGAATATGCCATCAAGTAGAAAAGAGCAGCTACGCCGTCCGCTGGCTCACATCAACCTGGATGCCCTGCGCCACAATCTTGAGGTGGTGCGCAGCCACGCCGAGGGGGTGAAGGTCTTTGCGGTGGTCAAGGCCGATGCCTACGGGCATGGCATGCTGGCCTGTGCACAAGCCCTGCGCACGCGGGCGGATGGGTTTGTGGTTTCGACTTTGGGCGAGGCTGACGCCTTGCGCAAAAGCGGCATCACGCAGCGGATCATCGTGTTGCAAGGCTTTATGAATGTCAGCGAAGCGCGTTTTGCGGCGCGCTTGATGCTGGAGCCGGTGCTGCATCAGGCGTGGCAGGTGGAGCTGATTGAACAGACTTCGCTCGGTTTGCCATTGAGTGTGTGGCTAAAAATTGATACGGGGATGCACCGTATTGGCCTTCCACCCGATCAGGTTCAAACCCTGCACGCACGCCTTGTTGCCAGCAAGCGCCTGCGCCAAGCGCCGGGGCTGATGACGCATTTCGCGCGGGCGGATGAGGCCGATGCCGCGCCGACTCAGCAGCAATTGGCCGTGTTTCACGCGGCGACTGAGGGCTTGGCAGGCGAGCGCAGCGTGGCTAATTCTGCGGGTCTGCTGAGTGGCGCAGCGCGGGGTGCTTTGGGCGATGTGGTGCGCCCGGGGATTGCCTTGTATGGCAGCAACCCATTGGAATACGGCTCAGCCGCCGATCTGGGCTTAAAGCCGGTCATGCGCCTGGAAACCTGTCTTTTGGCGACAAAATCACATGTACAGGGTGATGCGGTGGGCTATGGCGCCCGTTTTATCTGCCCGGAAGATATGTCCGTGGCCGTGGCCTCCGTGGGGTATGCTGATGGTTATCCGCGTGTGACACCCAGCGGCACGCCGGTGGCGGTGAATGGTCAGATCGCACGTCTGGCCGGGCGGGTGTCGATGGATTTAATCACCTTGGACATGCGCGGCGTGCAGGCCGCCGTGGGTGATACGGTCGAGCTTTGGGGTGAGTCTGTTGCGGTGGATACGGTGGCACACGCCGCGGGCACCTTGGGCTATGAGCTGCTCTGCGCCGCAGGAAGGGCGTGTTCTCGGGCGTATGTGTCCGCGCAAGACAGCAAGCCAATAGAGTGAGCCTGTAAAATGAGCATCGAGCCGATGCGCCACCGCTTTAAGCATCACCACGGTTTTGATCCGTACTACGGCTACGATTTGGCGCAGTTATTGGCGGTGGATGCGCCAATAGCCCCTAGTGATTTTGCTGACTATTGGCAGGCACGCCATGCGCGCGTGATCGCACATGACCCTTGCCCGCACGTTCACTTTACCGGCACCCACGGACGCTGGAGGGTGTTTGATTTCCACTTTCGTGGAGCGGATAACGTGGAGCTGGGCGGTTGGATGCTCTTGCCGCGCTACCAAACGCCCAGCCATGTATGGGTGATTGGGCACGGCTACGGTGGGCGTGAGTCCCCCGATTGGCATTGGCCATTGCATGATGCGGCACTCTTTTTTCCTTGTGCACGTGGTTTTGGGCGTAGCCGTGTGCCTGGCGTGCCGCACGAGGCCAATCAGCATGTGCTATATGGCATTGAGGATCGTGATCGCTATGTGCTGGGACTGTGCGTCGATGATCTATGGTTGGCAGTGCAGGCTGCGCGACAGCTGCTTCCCGAACTGGGCTGGATAGGTTACGCAGGCATTAGTTTTGGCGGGGGTTTGGGCGCGTTGGCTGCGCCATGGGAGCCATTGATTCAAGGCGTGTATTTGAATGTGCCCAGCTTTGGGCACTGGCCGCTGCGTTTGGTGTTGCCTACGGTGGGTAGCGGCGCGGCGGTTCAGGCGTATGTGCATCAGCATGGTCATGCGCCTGACACGCTGGATTATTACGATGCAGCCTCAGCTGCGCACTTTGCGCACGCGCCTCTTTTGGCCGCCTTGGCACGCTTTGACCCAGCGGTTGCTCCGCCTGGGCAGTTTGCTGTGTTCAATGCTTGGGCAGGCAGCAAGGCACTTGATCTGTTATCAGCGGGGCATTTTGATTACCCGCAGCGTTTACGTGAAGAGCTGCGTTTAAATCGGCTGCTGCTGTATTGGTTTGAGAACCGGTTCGAGAACGTGCGACATCGCATTCCTTAAGTTTTATTTGAGGCCAGCCCCCGTTGTATGAATCGTGAACATCACATCTGGTTTTCCCCAACACTGCAACGCGCGATGGAGCTTTTGGTCTTTGGCCATGCTGGCGAAAAAATTCTGATTTTCCCCACGCGCGACGGGTGTTTCCACGAATACGAGGACTTACGCATTGTTGAAGCCCTGCGCCCTTGGATTGAGGCGGGCTCTTTGCAGCTGATCTGTCTGGATAATATCGCTCACGAGTCGCTGTATTGTTTTTGGTGCCGCCCGCAGGATCGTTTTTTGCGTTATCTGGCTTTTGAGCGCTATGTGCTGGATGAGGTCTTGCCCTGGCTGCGCGCGAATTACTCAGCGGGAGACTGCGTGGCGCATGGCCTGAGCATGGGCGCGTTTTTCGCTGCCAATTTTGCCTTGCGCCATCCAGCGCAAATTCGGCGTCTGGTGGCGTTTTCCGGGCGTTATGATTTGACCCGCGCCGTGGAACATTTCGGCGACTTGTTGGGTGGTTATTACGACGACACGGTATATTTCAATACGCCGCTGCATTTCCTGCCCAAGCTTGAGCAAGACGAGCTGCTCGCTGATCTACGTAAAATCCACGTCACCTTGACTGTGGGGCGCGAAGACCCGTTTATGCAGCAAAACGTCGAGTTGCACCAGATCCTGCTTGGCAAGGCAGTGCGCAGTGAGCTGCACATCTGGGATGGGCGGGCGCATCAAGGCGGTGCATGGCGGCGCATGGCACCGCTTTATGTGCCTTCCACGGCACTTTGATGTGGTTCAGTATGCGGTTTGAAGCGCTCCTTGAAGCCTTCCAGAATTGACAGCAAAGCCGGGATAAAAAACAGCACCAACAGTGCCGAGAAGGCCAGGCCGAACACGATGGACACGGCCATTGGGATCAGGAATTGTGCCTGCAGCGAGCTTTCGAACATCAGTGGCGTGAGGCCGCCGATGGTGGTGAGCGAGGTCAGAATGACGGCGCGCAAACGTCCGCTGGCGGCTTCGACAAAAGCCTCATGCAGCCCAAGACCCTTGGCGTGCAGCTCGCTGAACAGGCTGACCAGAATAATGGCGTTGTTGACCACGATGCCGGCGAGACCAAACAGGCCGAACATGGAGAGCAGGGTCAGGTCGATGCCCATGATCCAGTGGCCGAAAATCGCGCCGGTCAGCCCGAGCGGAATGGCGGTCATCACCACCAGCGGCCAGCTCCAGGAGCCGAGAATCCACACCAGAATAAGATAGATCAGCAGCAAGCCGATCATCAGGCCGGTCTTCATATCTTGCATGGTTTCGCGCTGATCGGCCGAGCTGCCTTCAAGGCTGTAGGCAATGCCATAGCGTTCCGCCAGTGCAGGTAGAGCCTGTTTTTGCAGCTCTTGCAAAATGCTGCGGCTGTTGTTGAGCGATTTGTCCACATCGGCAGTGACTTCGACCGCAAGCTGACCCTGGGCGTGGCGCAGCGCCTCAAAGCCGCGACGTGATTCCCAGTTCACTACGCTGGGTAGTGGCACAAATTCGCCACTCGACAGGCGGATGCTCAGGCGTTCGAGGATGTCCAGGCGTTCGCGTTCGCTATGCGGCAACAGCACGCGCACTTCAAGCTCGTCCTGTCCCACCTGTACCCTTTGCACCAGGTTGCCATCAAACGCCGCGCGTAGTTGGCGGCTGAGGCTCTCGGTGGTGAGCCCCAGTGCTTCACCCATCGGTGTGAGGCGGTAAATCAGTTGCTCGCGACCGTAGGGCAGGTCGTCGGCAACATCGCTGACCCCGGAGATGCCATGCAGGGTTTCTTGCAGACTGAGGGCGGCATCTTTCAGGCTGTCGGCATGGTTGCCGGTCAGGCGCACGGTCAGATCGCGGCTGGGTGGCCCCGATTGGCGCGAGCTGATGCTCAGGTTTTCCAGCCCTGCTACCGGGGGAGTGAGTTCGCGCCATTTGGCAATAATGGCTTCATTGCGCGTAGTGCGCTGCTCTGAAGGCACCAGTTCCAGCATGATGGAGGCGAGTTGCTCGCCACTGGCACCGCTGCCAGATGAGCCGATGGTGGCATTCATGCGGCTGACGGCGGTTTTGATCAGCGGTTCGCCGAAGGCTTGCTCGGTCTGGGTCAGGCTGTGTTCCAGTGTTTTGAGAAAGGCTTCAGTCTGTGTTCTGGGCGTTCCCGCCACGAAGGTGGCATTCGCATAGATCACCGAAGATTCGGGCGAGGGGAAAAACACGAACGGAATGCGTCCGCCCACCAGCAATCCTACCGCCAGCAGCATCAGCGCCAGGGTCAGGCTGACGGTGGTGTAGCGGTATTCAATCGCCTTGGTCACCAGCGGGCGAAAGCGTTGTTCGCGGAAGTGTTCAAAGGCGTTGTCCAAACGTTGGCGTAATTTGGACACCGGGCGACGTGCTTCGGCCACAAACGCCGAGCGCAAATGCGCGGGCAAAATCAGGAAGCACTCCAGCAAGGAGGCCATGATGACCATAATCATGACAAATGGAATGTCGAACATGATTTTGCCAAACACGCCACCGACCATCAAAAGCGGCAGGAAAGCCGCCACCGTGGTCAGCGATGAAGCCACCACCGGCCATACCATGCGTTGCGCACCACCGATAGCTGCATTTTCGGGCGATTCACCCATGGCTCGGTGGGTGGCCGCATCCTCACCCACCACGATGGCATCATCGACGATGATCCCCAGTGCCATAATCAACGCGAACAGGCTCAGCATGTTGATGGAGCCGCCAAACAGCATCAAAAGACCCAGGGTGAGCAGGAAGGCGGTCGGCACGCCGAGGGCGACCCACAGCGCCACGCGACCGGGCAGGAACAGGTAAAGAATCAGTGCAACGATCAACAGGCCGGACAAGCCATTATTGAGCAACAGGTTGATGCGGTCGCGCACCAGCTCCCATTGTTGGTCGTAGACCTCAAGCTGCAGGCTGGGCGGCAGGGTGGGGCGAGTCGCATCCAGCCAGGTTTCCAGCACTTTGGCTGCCTTGAGCGCATTGCCGTTTTCGGTGCGTTGCAAAATCAGCTCCACCACCGGCTCGCCTTGCAGCTGGAGCGCGAGATTGGCAGGGCGGGCTTCGCGGGTAATGACGGCCACATCACCAAGACGCACCACGCCTTTTTCATCGCTAATCAACGGCAAATTGGCGAAGCCTTCGGCATCGCGGCGTTGTTCCAGACTGCGCACTTCACGCGCGCCATCGTGCTGACCGGCAATGCCGGAAGGCAGGTCGCGTGCCAGTTTGGCCACACGATCTCCAGCATCGGCCAGTGACAGATTCAGGCTTTCAAGCTGTGCAGCAGGGATTTCAATTGCAATGCGCTCGTCCGGCAAGCCTTGAATATCAATGCGATCAATGCCTTGCTGCAATAATTCGCGCTCGAACTGGCGTACCCAGGGGCGCAGCTCGCTCAAGCTGGGGCCGCGCACCAGCAGGCGCGCCACCGGTTCATAACGGGTGACGCGACTGATTTGCGGCGCCTCGGCATCCTTGGGCAGGTTGCTGAATTCCGCCACACGTTGGCGCACCTGATCGAGGGATGCCAGCGAGTCGGTGCCTTCCTTGAGTTCCAGCGTGATGCTGGCCACGCCCTGCGCAGCGGTCGAGGAGAGTTTTTTCACTCCATCGACCGTTTTCAGGCGCTCTTCCAATGGGATGACGATGCCGTTTTCCACATCTTCGGCAGATGCGCCACTCCACAGCACGCGCACGCTCAACACATCCAGTGCAAAGTTGGGGAAAAACTGCACGTTCATGCGCGTCATGCCCATGAAACCCGCAATCAGCGCCACCAACACCAACACATTGGCCGCCACGCGATGGCGGATGAAAAAGGCCAACATGCTATTCATGAGCGCGCTTCGCCGGGGACGTTGCTGGCTTGCACCGGCGTGACGGACAGGCCTTCAATTGCATTGGGCAGGTGAGTGGTCATGACCACGGCGCCCGGCACCAGTTCGGCCGCGCGCAGCAAAATCCGGCTTTGCTCACCTTGCCGCATTTCGCCCACACGCTTGACTTCAACGGCATGCAAGCGCCCATCACGCAGCAGGTAGACGCGCGTGCCGCCATGCAGCGCCGAGTAGGGCAGGGCAATCAACCCATCCTGTGCGGGCAAGGCCAGCTGTGCACTCAGCAGGCTGCCGACAGGGATCTGCGTGGTGCTTGCGTCCAGCTTGAGTAGCGCATCCACACCACGCGCATCGGCTTCACCGGACAGGCGTTCCAGTCGGGCCTGGGTGGTCTTGCCGTTGAATTCAATACGCGCGAGCAAGGGTGTGCCGTCATTCAAACCCCGGCGCAGAATTTCGGCCTGCGGCACCGGAACCTTGGCGCGCAGGAACAGCGCGTCGGCGGGGTAGAGGGTGAGCATGGTTTGCCCCGGCGTGACCTGATCGCCTGCCGCGACTTCGACGCTACCAATGCGTGCGGCAAAAGGTGCGCTCATGACACCGCGTTCGGCATCACGCTGCGCTTCGTCCAGCTTGGATTTCAGCTGAGCCAGGCGCGATGGAGCTTCGGCAATGGCTTGTTGACGTTGTAGTACGGAGAGGCGGGCGCGGGCGAGCTGTTCGCGTGCCGTATCGGTGGCGGCCTGCGAACCAAGTTTTTGCGCTTGGATGGATTCATTGCGTTGCAGGCTGCTGAGTGCCAGCTGCTCCACTTGCTGCTCCTGTTTGAGCGCTGCGCGGTCATTGGCGAGGTTGAGATTCTCGCGCTCGATGTCGGACTTGATCTGCGCCACACGCGGTTGCAAATCACGCGCATCCAGCTCGGCCAGCGCCTGCCCGGCCTGCACGCTTTCACCATCACGCACCAAAACATTGAGCACCCGCCCGCTGACCGGCGCGGCAATCTTGACCCGGTCCGGCGCTTCAATACGTCCGTACAAGGTCAGTTCGGGTTGCAGCGTTTCGGGCTGAATGCTCTGGGTTTCGACGTGCCAGACCCGCTCTTGAATCACCACAGGAGCAGGTTGGCTACGTGTGGCCTTGAGCGCCATAAAACCGATGACCGCAAGAGCAAGAATCAGCAGGGGCAGGAGGGTTTTAAGTTTCATGCAGGGTCTTTTTAAGTTAACAAGGCTTGCTTTGGGGGGGGGCGAATTCATTCGCACCTACGAGGACAGACTCGTGGGCTAGGCAGCAGAGCTACACAGATGAACAACAGAGTTGGAGCGACTTAGCGCAACAGAGTTTCACGGTAGTAACGCAATTCGTCGAGCGAAGCGCGAATATCGTCCAGTGCGCGATGGGCACCGGCTTTTTCGAACTTGGGCACGGCTGGATACCAACGTCGCGCCAGCTCTTTGAGCGTGCTGACATCCAGGTTGCGGTAGTGAAAAAAATCTTCCAGTTTGGGCATGTGGCGGGCGAGAAAACGGCGATCCTGGCAGATGCTGTTGCCGCACATCGGCGAGCTACGCTTTTCGCTCCATTGACGCAGAAAGTCGAGGGTGAGTTGTTCGGCTTCAGCCGCATTGTGCGGGCTTGCGCGCACCCGCTCCAACAGGCCGGACGCGCTGTGATGGTTCTGATTCCATTCATCCATGCCCTGCAATACGTTTTCGGGCTGATGCACGGCAATCACTGGGCCTTCGGCCAGAATATTCAGTTGTTCGTCGGTGACCAGGGTGGCAATTTCGATAATCACATCTTGCTCAGGTTCAAGCCCGGTCATTTCAAGATCAATCCAAATCAAGTGATTTTGCATGGTGAGTTTTCCAAGGGTTTTTAGAATGAATGCAGCAGGCTTGCTGCTAAGATGGCGGCCACTTTAGCAGGATGTCTGGATCATGAGCGAGCAGCAACATAGCGCAGAGCACATTCGTGAGTGGGTAAGCGATATTCACGAGCTGCTCGAACGCCAACGCCTGGTTGAACAGCTGGTCGCACGTGAAGAAAGCGCCGATGAGCGCAGCTCGATCGTGGAAAACATGGTGCACAAACAGCATCTGGTCGCGCTGTCAGCCAAGCTGGAAAAAATCCACCCAGCCGATGTGGCGCGCATTCTGGAAATGTTGCCGCGCAAAGATCGTCTGATTGTCTGGGACTTGGTCAAGTCCGACATGGACGGCGAGGTGTTGCTCGAAACCTCGGATGCGGTGCGCGAGTCGCTGATTCAAGCCATGGATACGCAGGAACTGGTGGCGGCCACTGAACAGCTTGATGTGGATGAGATTGCTGATCTTGCTGCTGACCTGCCGGATGAGGCCGTGCAGGGGATTTACAAAACCCTGAATGCGGAGGAGCGCGAGCAGGTGCGCATCGCCATGTCGTACCCGGATCATGCCGTGGGTGCGCGCATGGATTTCGAAATGGTGAATGTGCGCGAAGATGTCAGCGTGGAAGTGGTGCTGCGCTATTTGCGCATTCTCAAAGAGTTGCCGGATCATACCGATCAGTTGTTTGTGGTCGATCGGGATGAGCGCTTGCGCGGGGTGTTGCCGCTGAGCAGTTTGCTGGTGTCGCAACCTGAGGCCGAAGTGGGGCAGATCATGCAGTCGTCGGCGCGTTTTTTTGTGGTTGATGGTGATATGCAGGAGGCTGCCGAAGCCTTTGAACGCTATGACCTGATTACCGCGCCGGTGGTGGATAAACAGGGTGTGGTGCTGGGGCGCTTGGTGGTGGATGAAATGGTGCACTTCATCAAGGAGCGCCAGGAGCTGGAACAATTGAGCCAGGGTGGTTTGCGCGAGGAGGAGGATATTTTCGCGCCGCTGTCCAATAGTTTGAAAAACCGCGCACCGTGGTTGGGAGTGAATCTGGTGACGGCATTGGTCGCTTCCAGCGTAATTGGCATGTTTGAAGGCACGATCGAAAAACTGGTGGCGCTGGCCGCCTTGATGCCGATTGTGGCTGGCATGGGCGGCAATGTGGGCAATCAGACCATTACCATGATCGTGCGTGCGCTGGCGAATAATCCATTGAGCTCGGCGGATGTGCGCAATCTGTATATCAAGGAAGTCAGCTTGGCTTTGATTAATGGCCTGATGTGGGGTACGGCACTCGCGCTGATTACCTTCGTCATGTACAAGGATTTGCAGCTGGGCGGGGTGATGATGTTGGCGGTGACGCTGAATTTCCTGCTGGCGGCGGTGATGGCAGTGTCGATTCCGATCATGCGCGCGCGCATGGGGCGTGACCCGGCGCTGGGTTCGAGTGTGATGATTACGGCGATTACCGATTCGGGCGGGTTTTTTATTTTCCTTGGGTTGGCAACCCTGTTTTTGCTGCATTAATTAGGACTCTATAACTCATGGCAAAACGCCACTTGAATGACCAACAGCGTCGCAATATCGAACAACGTAATGCACGCGAGGTCGATAACGAGGATTTGCGTCCCGGCTTGGTGGTGGCGCACCACGGCAAGCAGGTGATGCTTGAAGACAGTGAAAGCGGCGAACGTCACGGCTGTACGGTGAAGCAAACCTTGGGTGCGGTGGCCACGGGGGATCGGGTGCGCTGGCGTGAGAATGTCGACGGGCGCGGCTCGGTAGAGTTTGTCGAACCACGTCGTTCGCTGCTGATTCGCCCGGATACCTTGGGCAAGCCGCGTTTGATGGCGGCGAATATCGACCAGGTGCTGATTACTATCGCGCCGGTACCGGAGCCGAACGCCAGCGTGATTGATCGGGCGATTGTCGCCGCGCTGGATTTGCCCGCCGAGCCGATTTTGCTCATCAATAAGGCGGATATGCTTAATCCTGCACAACGCCAAGTGATGCGCGATTTTGTCGCGGAGTGGGTAGCGACGGGGATTGTTGCCTTGGAAGTCAGTGCGACCACGGGCGAGGGTGTGGATGTAGTCCAAACCCATTTGCAAGGGCATCAAAGCCTGTTTGTCGGCTTATCCGGGGTGGGGAAGTCGTCCTTGGTGGCCGCGCTCATGCCCGTCGGGTCTGAAATTCTTATCGGCAAAATTTCAGAACATAGCCAGGAAGGCAAACACACCACGCGCACCAGTACGCTGTATCACCTACCCAGTGGTGGCGATGTGGTGGATGCGCCAGGCGTGCGCGATTTTGGGGTGTGGGCAATGACAGTGGAGGCGGTGCGACGCGGTTTCGGTGAGATTGAAAACGCGGCGCAGCATTGCCGCTTTTCCAATTGCACACACCGCGCTGAGCCGGATTGCGCCGTCAAGCAGGCGGTGGCACAGGGCACGATCACACCGCGTCGCTACCAGAGTTTTTTAGAGATGATGGATAAGCTGGCCGATCAAAGCCCGTAGGGTGGGATGGGCGTAGCGTCGCTTACCCACTCTACGAACGGCTTCAGATGAGCCTTATTTGGAGCGGAAAGAGATGCGGCCTTTGGTCAGGTCGTAAGGCGTGAGCTGCACGGTGACTTTGTCGCCAGTAAGAATTTTGATGTAGTTCTTACGCATACGGCCTGAAATGTGGCAGGTGACGACGTGGCCGTTTTCCAGTTCAACACGGAACATGGTGTTGGGGAGGGTGTCGAGCACAGTGCCCTGCATCTCGATATAGTCTTCTTTCGACATTAAATCACTTAGGTCTTGACAGGAAAGCGCGGATTATCGTTGAAGCCCCCGTTTGGGGCAAGCCAATTAAGCCATGTGTTAGGATATTAGCTTTGTTTTATGACTAAAAGGTAGGGTTATGCACGTTCCATTTGCGGCAGTGTTTCCTGGGCAGGGTTCTCAATCCATCGGCATGATGGCGGCTTGGGGAGAGCATCAGGCCTTGGTTGAGCAGACATTTGCGCAAGCGTCGCTTGCCTTGGGTGGGGTGGATCTGTGGTCTATCGCCTGCTCGGGGCCGGAGGCTGAAATCAATCGCACCGAAATCACCCAGCCGATCATGCTGACTGCCGGGGTTGCCGCATGGCGTGTGTGGCAGGTCGCAGGCGGTGCCATGCCGGTCTGCATGGCGGGGCATAGTTTGGGCGAGTACACCGCGCTGGTGTGTGCTGAGGCGATGGACTTTGAGGATGCGGTACGCGTGGTGGCAGAGCGCGGACGCTTGATGCAGCAGGCGGTGCCGATGGGTGAGGGGGCGATGGCGGCGGTACTGGGGCTGGAAGATGCCGTGGTGCTGGCGGTGTGCGCCGAGGCGACTCAGGGTGCCGAAGGCCAAGGAAATGAAATTGTTGAGGCGGTGAATTTCAATAGCCCCGGTCAGGTGGTGATTGCCGGTAGCGCAGCCGCAGTAGCGCGGGCGACACCCTTGCTACAAGCAAAAGGTGCCAAGCGCGTGTTGCCCTTGCCGGTGAGCGTGCCGTCGCATTCGTCGTTGATGCAGAATGCCGCCTTGCAGATGGGCAAGGTGCTGGATGCGGTGGAGATTCGTCGTCCACAGATTCCGGTACTACATAATGTGGACGCGCTAGAGCACGCGGAACCCGCAGCGCTGCGGGCAGCGTTGGTGAGCCAGCTGCACCGCCCGGTACTGTGGGTAGACAGCGTGCGTGCCATGCAGTCGCGCGGCGTCGGGGCACTGGTCGAATTCGGTCCGGGCAAGGTGCTGGCGGGGCTGACCAAGCGCATTGAGCGCGATCTTGCAGCCTATCCGGTGCTTGATCTGGTCAGCCTGGGTATGGCTTTGAACGATTTGAGTGATTTGAACGGGGAATAATGCAATGAGTATGGATTTGGCAAATGACATCGTGCTGGTCACCGGTGCGTCGCGCGGTATTGGCGAAGCGGTGCTGCACGAATTGGCCGCGCGCGGGGCGCGGGTGGTTGGGACGGCCACGTCGGAAGCCGGTGCGGCGGCGATTGGCGCGAAGCTGGCTGAAAAGGGCTGGCAGGGCAAGGGCATGGTGCTGAATGTCACCGATCAGAGCAGTGTCGATGCCGTGTTGAAGGCGATTGAAGGCGAGTTTGGTACACCAACGATTCTGGTCAACAACGCAGGTATTACTCGCGACACTTTGCTGATGCGCATGAAGGATGACGATTGGGATGCGATCATCCAGACCAATCTCAGTTCGGTATATCGTCTGTCCAAGGCCGTGCTGCGCGGCATGATGAAGGCGCGCCACGGACGCATCATCAGTATCGCTTCGGTGGTGGGTGTGATGGGTAATGCCGGGCAGACCAATTATGCGGCCGCCAAAGCGGGCATTATCGGCTTCTCCAAGTCGCTGGCGCGTGAAGTCGGTAGCCGGGGTGTGACCGTAAATGTGGTGGCGCCGGGCTTTATCGACACCGATATGACCCGCGAGCTGAGTGAGGAGCACAAGCAGGCGATGTTGAGTCAAATCCCTTGCGCACGCCTGGGTCAAGTGAGTGAAATCGCCCATGCAGTGGGCTTTCTGGCCTCACCGCAGGCCGGTTACATCACAGGTGAAACCCTGCATGTGAACGGCGGAATGTATATGGCATAAGCCTTTTTTCACAAAAAAGACATCAACAGGCTGGATTGGTTCTACGCTTTTCAATACAATCGCCACCGAACTTTGGCTCCACCCCCTATCTCAAATGAGGTTATCTAATGAGTAGCATTGAAGAACGCGTCAAGAAAATTGTTGTAGAACAGCTTGGCGTTAAAGAAGAAGACGTCACTGTTGATGCTTCTTTCGTGGATGATCTTGGCGCGGACTCGCTGGACACCGTCGAGTTGGTTATGGCGCTTGAAGAAGAGTTCGAGTGCGAAATTCCTGACGAAGATGCTGAAAAAATCACAACGGTGCAACAAGCCGTTGAATTCATCAAAAACCACCAAGCCTAATTCAAGCCTGAGCTTGAGTTAGGCCGATTTATAACAGTCTGCTGTTAGTTCAAAAGCCCTGTCATTGCGTAATGTCAGGGCTTTTTTGTGTCCAAACCAGTTTGACTGAGTCAGATTTTATGACTGATTTTCTGAGGTTGTGTCGGTGAGTAAACGTCGTGTCGTGGTGACGGGGCTTGGAATCATTTCGCCAGTAGGCAATTCGGTTGCAGAGTCGTGGGAAAACATTTTGGCGGGTCAAAGCGGTGTTGGTCTGGTGACGCATTTTGATGCCGCTACACTTCCGGTACAGATCGCCGCTGAGGTGAAAAATTTTCATGCCGAGGACTGGTTGCCTGCCAAAGACGTGAAAAAGATGGATGCCTTCATTCATTACGGCATGGCCGCGGCGATTCAGGCGATTGAAGATGCTGGTTTGGGTGAAAACGAAGTCGATGCCGAACAGATCGGTGTGGCGATTGGTTCCGGTATCGGCGGCTTGCCAGGTATTGAGCGCACGCGTGACGCATTTCTGGGGGGGGGGGCGCGTAAGATTTCACCGTTCTTCGTGCCGGGCTGTATCGTGAACATGGTGGCGGGGAACCTGGCCATCCGTTACGGCTTTAAAGGGCCGAATATTGCGATTGTCACCGCGTGTAGCTCGGCCACGCATAACATCGGCGAAGCGGCGCGCATGATTGCCTACGGCGATGCGAATGTGATGGTTGCCGGGGGGGCTGAAATGGCGACTTCGGAACTTGGGGTGGGTGGCTTTGCTGCCGCACGTGCGTTATCCACGCGTAACGATGCGCCCACCAAGGCCAGTCGACCTTGGGATGCCGACCGCGATGGCTTTGTGCTCGGTGAGGGCGCAGGCATGGTGGTGCTGGAAGAATACGAGCGTGCCAAGGCGCGCGGAGCAACGATCTACGCCGAACTGACAGGCTTTGGCATGAGTGCGGATGCCTATCACATGACCCTGCCCGCGGCGGGTGGCGACGGTGCCAAGCGCTGTATGCAGGCCGCTCTGCGTGATGCCAAACTCAATCCCGAGGACGTGCAATACATCAATGCGCATGGTACTTCGACCCCCGCCGGGGATTGCGCGGAAACCGATGCGGTGAAGATGGCTTTTGGTGAACAGGCCTACAAGCTTGCCATGAGTTCCACCAAGTCGATGACCGGGCATTTGCTGGGCGCAGCGGGTGGCGTGGAAGCCGTGTTCAGCGTGTTGGCGCTGCGCGACCAGGTGGCTCCGCCGACTATCAATCTGGATACGCCGGGCGAGGGCTGTGATCTGAATTATGTGCCGCATAGCGCCCGCGAAATGCACATGGAATGTGTAATGTCCAATTCGTTTGGATTTGGCGGCACCAATGGCACCCTGGTTTTTCGGCGTGTGTGATGTTCTATGCACAACCCTGAGGCGGCCAAGAGGGTGATTCATCGTATCGAACACTCGGTGGACATGCTTGCCTTACAACGCGCTTACCCGGCGCGCTACCCGCATTTGTTGGCCTCTTCGGCACACGGTACTGCACAAGGGCGTTACGACATCTTGCTGGCTTTTCCTGACTCGCAACTGCGCTTTGATGGGCAGGTTTGCCGCCGTGATGGCCGCACGTTGTCCGGTGATTTTTTGCATGAGTTCGACGCCTGGTGGCAGGCTGAGCGTATTCCTGAGCTTGAAGATGCTGACGTGGTTGGCCTGCCGTTTCATGGCGGCTGGTTTTTTTATCTGGGTTATGAGTTTGCACATGTCCTGGAACCTAGTGTGCAGCCGACGGTGCCAAAGTCGCAGGCGCGGGCAGAATACGCTCTGCCGGTGGCTTATGCCGAGCGTTGCCCGGCGGCCCTGATTTTTGACCACCATGAACAGGCCATGTGGTGGGTGGAGGAAGGCTCGATGCCGACGCGCTGGGCGCAGTGTGCTGAGGACATTCAGCAGCTTGAGGCCATGCCGCTGGATGCGGGGGGGGGTAATGAGTCATTGCCTGCGTTTGAATTCACTGAAGATGATGCCGACACGTTTCTGCGCGGTGTGGAGCGCATTCGTGACTACATTTTTGCCGGGGATATTTTTCAGGCCAACCTGTCGCGGGCATGGCACGGACGCTTTGCGCAAGCGCCGCAGCCTGCTTTGTTGTTTGCGCAGCTGGCGCGCAACAATCCCGGCCCGTTTGCCGCCTTGGTGCATATTGACGGCCAGGCGATTGTGTCCAGCTCGCCGGAGCGTCTGGTGTCCTCGCGGCACGGTGTGATTGAAACCCGCCCGATTGCGGGCACGCGGCGGCGCGGTGTGGATGCTGATGAAGATGCGGCGCTCAAGGCTGAACTCATTATTCATCCCAAGGAGCGCGCCGAGCACATCATGCTGCTTGATCTGGAGCGCAATGATCTGGGGCGAGTGGCCACGCCGGGCTCGGTGCAGGTGGATGAGTGCATGGTGATCGAAAGTTATCGCCATGTGCATCATATCGTGTCGAATGTGCGCGCCAGGTTGCGTGCGGAGATCACGCCGGGGCAGGTTTTGGCCGCCATGTTTCCCGGCGGCACGATTACCGGTTGCCCCAAGGTGCGCTGTATGCAGATTTTGGCCGAGCTGGAATCTGTGCCACGTGAGGCCTACACCGGCAGTCTGGGTTATTTGAACCGGGATGGTTCACTGGATAGCAATATTTTGATTCGCACGCTGCAACTGGATGGTGCTGATTTTGTCTTGCGCGCCGGGGCGGGCATTGTGGCCGACTCGGTGGCGGCAGAAGAACTTTTGGAAACCCGTGCCAAGGCGCGCGGTTTGCTGCGTGCCTTGGGTTTGGGGGCGAGTTGATGTTTAGCACAACATTATCCCTATCCGATCGCGGACTGCATTACGGCGACGGGCTGTTTGAAACGATGGCGGTCATGGCCGGGCAGGTGCGCCTGTTGCCGCGTCATCTGCATCGACTGGCACACGGGGCGGCGCGTCTGGCGATTCCTTTGCCTGATCTATCCGCGCTTGAAGCGGCTTTGCAGGAGGCGGCGCAGGCGTTGGGCGAGGGCGTGCTCAAGCTGATTGTGACCCGCGGCAGCGGCGGGCGTGGTTATGCGCCGCCCGAGGACGCCGAGCCGATGCTGATTTTGCTGCGCTACCCTCAAAAACTACCGAGGCCGGACGACGCGCAAGCGGGTATCGTGCTGCGCCTGTGCACGCTGCGCCTTGCACGCCAACCGGTTTTGGCGGGGATGAAGCATCTGAATCGTCTGGAATATGTGCTGGCGCGTGCCGAGTGGCGCGAACCGGAGATTGCTGAAGGCTTGTTGCTGGATACGCAAGACGAGCTGATCGAAGCGGTGACCAGCAATATATTTCTGGTGCAGGCGGGGCGCTTGCGCACACCTTGCCTGGATCAATGCGGTGTGGCCGGGGTGATGCGTGCCGAGGTACTGGCCTGTGCCGAGCGTTTGGGGTTGGAGGTGGAGGAAGGGCGCTTGCACCTGGATGATGTGCTCGCCGCCGACGAGGTGTTTTTGACCAATAGCCTGCACGTCATGCGCCCGGTGCGAGCCCTGCATGGCTACCGTGAGTGGGTCGGCGGGACGCTGGTGCCGCGTTTGCAGCAGACCCTGTGGAGTGCCCTATGAGCTGGTTTGGTAAGGTATTTTGGGCGAGATTGTCCTTGGCTGCGTTGCTGTTAGCCGTACTGATGGGGCTGGCTGTGTGGGGCGTGCGCGTGGATGTGCAACGTTACGCGGCAAGCGTCTTGCCTTTGTCCGAGCCTTTTTGTGTGACACTGGAGCGCGGTGCGCGTTTGGGCGATGTGCTGGATGATCTGGCGCCGGTGCTGACCTGGTCGGAACTGGATCGTTGGCGCTGGCGCGTTCTGGCGCGCATGGACGGCAATGCAGGACGTTTGCGCGCGGGCGAATACCGTCTTGAAGCGGGCATCACTCCCAGCGCATTGCTGCGCCTGTTGTCCAGCGGGCAAGGCATTCAGCACAAAGTCACCTTGGTGGAGGGCATGACACTGGAGCAGGTGCGCGATGAACTGGCGGAACATCCGGCCTTGGTGCAAGAGGGCTTCGCCTTGCCAGCGCAGGATTTGATGGCGGCCTTGGGTGATAAGGATGCGCAGGCCGAAGGGCATTTCATGCCGGAAACCTATGTTTTCACGCGCGGCGACACCGATTTATCGGTGCTCAAGCGCGCACATGAGGCCATGCAGCAAACTTTGGCGCAGCTCTGGGCGGAGCGTGATGCGGAGCTGCCCTTGCAAACACCGCAGCAGGCGCTGATTCTGGCCTCGATTGTGGAAAAGGAAAGCGGCATTGCCGCCGAGCGTGCCAAGATTGCCGGGGTGTTCATCAATCGTCTGCGCAAGGGCATGAAGCTGCAAACCGACCCGACGGTGATTTATGGCCTAGGGCATACGTTCGATGGCAATTTGCGCCGCCGTGATCTGGAGCGCGATACGCCATGGAATACCTACACGCGCAGCGGTCTGCCGCCCACCGCGATTGCCTTGCCGTCGCAGGATGCGCTGCGGGCGGTATTGCACCCGGAAAAGACCACGGCGCTGTATTTTGTGGCAGACGGGCGCGGCGGACATGTGTTTTCGGACAGTCTGGACGCGCATAATCGCGCCGTGCGGCGATACATTTCAGGAAAGAACTAAACCATGCAGCGTGGACGTTTTATTGTTTTGGAAGGCGGCGAAGGCGCGGGCAAGTCGAGCAATCTGCAATGTTTGCAACAGATGCTGGAAGCGCGTGGTCTGCGTGTGCTGCGTACCCGCGAACCAGGCGGCACGCCGCTCGGTGAGGCTTTGCGCTTCATCCTGCTCGATCCGGTGTACGAGGGTATGGAACTCAAGGCCGAGTTGCTGCTGATGTTTGCCATGCGCGCCCAGCATGTGGCGCAAGTGATTCGCCCGGCTTTGGAGGCTGGGACATGGGTGATTTCCGATCGCTTCACCAGTTCGTCGTATGCCTACCAGGGCGGTGGGCGCGGTTTGGAAACCGAAACCATCGCCTGGCTGGAAAATCTGGTTCAGAGCGATTTGCGCCCCGACCTGACCTTGTTATTGGACACCCCGGTGGACGTCGGGCTGGCGCGGATGCGCAGTCGCGGCGAGCCGGAAGATCGTATCGAACACGAAAGCCGTCCATTTTTCGAACGCGTGCGCGCCAGCTTTTTGGAGCAGGCTGCCGCTGCGCCGGAGCGCTTTATCGTATTGGATGCCGCGCAGCCGCTGGCGGAGGTGCAAGCGTCCATGCAGGCTCAGGTTGAGCGCTATTTTGCCGCGTGCTGGACCGATTGAATATGCACAGCCCGCTTTACCCTTGGCTGCATGCTGAGTTTGCGCGCTTTCATGCGCTGCGCAGTCAGGGGCGTATGCCTCATGCCTTGCTTATCAGCGGTGAACCGGGCTTGGGGCAAGGCCAGTTGGCCATGCGTTTGGCGCAGGCAACACTGTGTCATCGTCCCTTGGACGATGGTCAGGCCTGCGGGCAATGCGCGGCGTGTCGGCCATTTTTGGCAGGGGCACACCCGGATTTCAGCCTGCTTACGCCCAAGGAAAAAGACAGCAAGGATGACGAGGCGAGTAAGGACAAGAAAGACAACAAGGCCAAAGACATCAAGGTTGATGCGGTGCGCGAATTTTGTGCCGGCTTGTATCTCAGCAGCAGCTTTCAGCATGGCAAGGTCGGTGTGATTGAGCCTGCCGATGTGATGAATGCCGCTGCCGCCAACAGTCTGCTCAAAACCTTGGAAGAACCGCCCGCAGGCACACTGATTATTTTGGTGACATCCCAGCCCGCACGCCTGCCGATCACTATTCGTAGCCGTTGCCAGCGTTGGCAGGTCGGGATACCCGAGCGCGTGACGGCCTTGGCTTGGTTGGCGCGGCAGCCCCAGTTGGCGGGCGAAGATCCGGTGCGTTTGCTTGATCTGGCCGAAGGGCGGCCTCTGACAGCGCTGGCCTTGGCCGAACCGGAGCGCTTGGCACGGCGCGGCCGCTGGCTGGAATCCGTGCTGCATGTTTTGCGCGCCGGGGGCAATCCCTTGAGTCTGGCTGCAAGTCAGGATAAAGCTGAGTGGCCGACGCTGCTGCATTGGAGCCGTCTCTTGCTGGTTGATCTTATCCGCCTGCATGGGGCAGGGCAGGTCGATCAAGCAGTGAAAATCAATCTGGTCAACCGAGATTATGCCGACGTTTTGGCGCCGCTGGCTGCACGCCTGCATGCACGCGAGCTGTTTGGCTTGTATGATTACTTGCTTGAATCCAGCCGCCTGGTCGATCATCCACTGAATCGCGAGCTGCTGATTGAAGAGCTCTTGATCCGTTTTCAACGTCTTGGAGGCCACGCATGACCACAACATCCGGCATTGTGCAGCACAATATTCCCGACAAGGCGACGTTGTATGCCTCGTATATGCCCTTTTTGAAAAACGGCGGCATATTTCTGCCCGGACAAAGCCGTCTGCGCATGGGGCAGGATATTTTTCTGGTCTTGAGCATGATGAACAACCCGGAAAAGGCTCGCGTTGCTGCCAAAGTGGTGTGGATGACTCCGGCAGGCGCACAAGGCGGGCGTCCAGCAGGTGTTGGTGTGCAATTTCTTGAAGCCGATAACGGCATGACGCGTGCCAAAATCGAAAACTACCTTGCCGGTAGCCTGCATAGCGAACAACGCACTTATACGATTTAATGTCCGCCATGCAGCTTGTTGACACCCATTGCCATCTCGACCGCATTGACTTAGCCCCTTGGGGTGGAGATTTTTCCGCCTTTATGCAGGCTGCGCGTAGCGCTGATTTGGCCTGGATGCTGTGTGTGGCCATTGATCTGGAAAGCTATCCTGCCATGTGTGCGCTGGTTGCGCCCTACCCGGAAATTGCGCTGAGTGTCGGCGTGCACCCCAACGAAGAACCTGAGCTTTCGCCCACTGCGGAAAAACTGTTTGAACAACTGCTCGAATTAGGGCGCGATGCCCGCGTGGTAGCCATCGGTGAAACCGGTCTGGATTATTTTCGTACCGAAGCGGGAGCCGCGTGGCAGGTTGAGCGTTTCCGCACCCACATTGAAGCCGCCCGGCAACTGCAAAAGCCGCTGATTATCCACAGCCGCGAAGCGCGTGAAGACACCTTGCGCGTGCTGGAAGATGCCGGAGCACGCGATTGCGGCGGCGTGATGCACTGCTTTGTTGAAGACTGGGCAACGGCCAAGCGCGCCCTGGATTTGGGCTTTTACATCTCGTTTTCCGGCGTCTTGACCTACAAAAGTGCTGCCGAACTGCGCGAAGTGGCCAAGCAGATTCCCGCCGACCGTCTGCTGATCGAAACCGACTCACCCTATCTTGCGCCCGTACCGCAGCGCGGCAAGCCGAACATCCCGCTATATGTGCGCCATGTGGCCGAACAACTCGCCGCCTTGCGCGGTTGGACGCTGGAAGAAACCGCTGCGCGCACCCTGGATAATGCGCGCAGACTGTTCAAGTTTTAAATGGCGTGCCAGTGCGCATCCAGCCAGCAGCGCGGCAGAGGTTCGCCAGATAGAAAGCTCAACGTGCTCTTGCTAAAGTTTTCGGGTTCTTGCAGTTCTTCGCCTGCATGTCGACGCGCCGAAACCTCGCTGTGGCTTGGATTAATCAGACCGTCAATATCCAGAATCTCTACGGCATCACTGCTTGTATTGTCTTTCAGGTACATGTTCAACTCCTCGTCTTAAGTTAAGTTCAATCACCCATCATCAACTACTCATCTAAAGGCAGGCCGATTATGCAACACAATTCATTCCTTGAATCAGCACTAAAAACCGCTATCGAGGCCGCCAAGGCAGGCGAGGCCGTGATTCGGCACTACTACGAAAAAAACATTCAAGTTCAAATCAAAGAAGACCTCACCCCGGTTACTGTAGCCGATGTCGAAACCGAGCACGCCATCAAGGCGGTGCTGCAAGCTGCGTTTCCGGAACACGGCTTTTACGGCGAAGAAACAGGCAAAAGCGATAAATCATCCGAATACACCTGGTTGGTCGACCCCATCGACGGCACCAAAGCCTTTGTGCGCCAATACCCCATGTTCTCCACCCAAATTGCCCTGATGCACGGCGACGAGCTGATTGTGGGCGTATCCAATGCGCCGATGTTCAATGGCGGCGAAATGGCCTGGGCGGCGCGGGGGCAGGGCGCATTCCTTAACGGCAAGCCGATGCATGTCAGCAGCATCGACACCCTCGGCCAGGCCGCACTCTCGGCCGGCAATATCAAAAGCCTGGCCCAATCCACGCATTGGGCGGGTTTTGGCCAGATTTGCCAGACCGTCAACCGCACGCGTGGCTACGGTGATTTCCTGCACTACCATCTACTCGCCTCGGGGCGCATTGATCTGGTGATTGAATCCGACGTCAACATCCTCGACATTGCCGCCTTGTGCGTGATCGTGCGCGAAGCAGGCGGTGTATTTACCGACCTGCAAGGCAACAGCCCGCTGTTAGATACGCGCGATGTCATGGCGGCAGCCACCCCCGCATTGTATGCCGAGGCGCTCGCCATGCTGGAAGGCATGGATACGTCTTTCTACCTGCCGTAGCCTGGGTTATTTCCGGCGCGGAAATGTCTTCAGTTTCCGTTCGCCCTGAGCCGGTCGAAGGGCATGAGAACAGGCCTTGATAAACTCAGCCCGAACGATTTTTAGTGAATAATTCGTTCTGAATCAATAAGGTGTCTCGTATGGTGGATAAGCGTAGCGCATCCACCATGCCCCCTCCGGTGGATGCGCTACGCTTATCCACCCTACAATCACTCCTTATTGATCCGGCCAGTTTTATCCGTGATTGTCCGCCGGGTCGTAGGGTGCGCCATGCGCACCTTTTAGCGAATCGGTGCGCATGGCGCACCCTACGGTTTCATGGATTAATCGTGCCGGATCAATAACTCAAGCCAAGCAGAGCCTCTCGCATCTGGAAATAGGCCAGCATGAACTCAAACATCATGCGCCAACCGATTTCCATGCACAGGAACATCAGTACAAACAGAGTAGCCACAACAACAATGTTTTGTTGTGTGGCCAAGCTTGCCCATAACGTCGCTTTTTCCAGTACCAGCCCGCGTTCGCGGGCTTTTTGTCGTGCCAGCGCAAGCATGACAGCTGCCACGAGCGGCACGCCAAGCGCGCCGAAGTAGTAGCAGAACATCAGCACGCTGGGGCTGATAAAGGCTTTGAAGCTTAAAAAATCAGATAAGGTTTGCATGGTGATTCAAGGCATAAGCGAGCATCCATGTTAACAGCCTCTTTTCACCTGCTAGACTGATCCATGGCATGAGCAGCTTGGGTTGGTGTGACTTGTTTTGAAGGAGGCGTGCCGTGCTGAAATACCTGTTTGGTTTGATTGTGTTGCTGCTGGTGGGGTGTGGGCAAGACCAGGGGACGGGTGCCGTTGAGCCACAATATTCCAGCACTGGTCCGGTGAAAAATCAGGAGTATGTTTTTGCTATCCATCCATTGCATAACCCGGCGCGCCTATTTGAGATGTACGGCCCATTGATTGATTACCTCAATCAAACGATCCCAGAAGTCAGGTTTCGCTTGGAGGCTTCGCGTAATTATGAAGAGTTTGAGGCCAAGCTCTACGCTGGAAAGCCTGATTTTGCCCTGCCGAATCCATACCAGACGTTGAACGCGCTGCGTTATGGCTACCATGTGATTGCCAAAATGGGCGATGACGACAAGTTTGTCGGTGTGATTCTGGTCAGGCGTGACAGCGCTATCCGGCAGGTGAGCGACTTGAAGGGGAAAAAAGTATCTTATCCGGCGTCCACTGCTTTGGCGGCGACCATGATGCCGCAATATTTTTTTTACACCCATGGCCTGGATGTGGGGCGCGATATCGAGAATCTGTACGTCGGATCGCAGGAGTCGTCCATCATGAACGTGTATCTCGGTCATGTGACCGCAGGTGCGACTTGGTTGCTCCCTTGGCTTAAGTTTCAGGTTGAATATCCCGACAAGGCGAGCGAGTTGGAGGCCAAGTGGATTACCGAGCCGCTTATCAATAATGGTGTGGTGGCCAGAAATGATGTGCCCGTCGAAATAGCCCGAAAAGTGGCTCAGTCCCTGAATAGCCTGCATACCACGGAAGAGGGCAAGGCCATACTGGCGCGCATACAGCTTTCGCGTTTTGAACTGGCCGATGACCAGCGCTATAAGGTGATTGAAGATTTTTTGCGCGCTTTTAGTGAAAGCGTGCGCTCTCTGGATGAGCCTACCCCATGAAATATATTGATCTGACCACTCTTGCCAGGGGTTCATTCAAGCGGCAGATCATCGGTGTTTTCTCGATCGGCTTTTTTGTGCTGATTTCGGTTTTTATCGTTTACATGGCCATGTTTGAGCGTGCGAGTCTTTACGCAAAAAGCGAGTCCGCAGCTCAGGGGCTGGCGCAGGCGCTTGCGGTCAGCTCGCGCTCTTGGGTCTTGGCCAATGACGTGGTCGGATTGCAGGAGGTTATTTCCTCATTCGCGGCTTACCCTGAAATGAGTTACGCCATGGTGATCTCGTCTACGGGGCAAGTGCTGGCTCACAGTGATCCCGACAAGGTAGGGCAGTACCTGACGGATGCTACGAGCCGCAGGCTCAACACCGTACCTTCCAAAATGCAGGTGCTTGCCGATAACGCCTTGGCCATTGATGTCGCGGCACCGATTCGGGTTGGGCAATATCATGTCGCATGGGCTCGGATTGCCCTGACACGGGAGCGCATTAATGCCGAGATGCAGGAGGTTTTCCTGCGCGGTCTCGTCTTTGTGCTGGCCAGTTTTTTGGCCTTCATTGCCGCGGTGGTGATCGCCAATCGGCTGGGTTTGCGCATTGGATCCTTGGTCGAAGTGGCGGATAAGGTGCGCGCTGGAAACTTTGACACACGCGCGATCATCGACAGTCACAGTGACGAAGTCACCATCCTGGCCGATAGCTTCAACCGTATGCTGGATGCACTCAAATCCAATCAGCAGACCTTGCGCGAAAGCGAGTCCAAGTACCGCCGCATTGTGGATACGGCAACGGAAGGTATCTGGGTGCTGGGTGCGGATAATCTGACCACGGATGTTAATGCACGCATGGAAGATATGCTGGGGTATGCGGACGGGGCGATGCTGGGGCGTCCCATGCGTGATTTCTTATTCACGGAGGATGCCACATCCGCGCATGATGCAGCAGCCTCGCGCTGTCAGCTTGCTCCCCAGCGTTATGAACAGCGTTTTCGCCGCAAGGATGGCACGGTGCTTTGGACGCTGGTTTCATGCAACCCGACGCTGGATGAGACCCATCACTACCTGGGTTCTTTTGCCATGCTGACCGATATCAGCGAGCTCAAACACAACGAAGATGAGCTGCTGCGCTACAAGGATCATCTGGAAGACCAGGTGCAGCAGCGCACCGCCGAGCTGGTGTTGGCGCGCAATGCCGCCGAGGCAGCCAACCAGGCCAAAAGCGTGTTTCTGGCGAATATGAGCCATGAGTTACGCACGCCGCTGAATGCGATTCTTGGTTTCTCCAGTCTGATGCGCAAGGATGCCAAGTTGCAGGACAGCCAGAGGCAGAACCTGGATATCATCAACCGCAGTGGCGAACATCTACTGACCCTGATTAACGATGTGCTGGATATGGCCAAGATCGAGGCCGGGCGCGTGCAGCTTGAAGAAACACCCTTCGATCTGGGTGCCATGGTGCGCGATGTTACCGACATGATGGACATTCGTGCCAAGGAAAAAGGATTGCAACTCGTGATCGACCAGTCGTCGAGATTTCCGCGCTACATCATTGGCGACGAGGCACGCTTGCGGCAGGTTCTGATCAATCTGTTGGGCAATGCTGTGAAGTTTACCGAGCAGGGTGGCGTGACGATTCGTCTGGGAACCAAACGCAACGCACTCTCCCACTTGTTGATCGAAATCGAGGATACGGGGAGAGGGTTGTCCGACGAGGACAAAATGATCATTTTTGAGCCTTTCGTGCAATTGGGGGAGCTGGGTGTCAACAAGGGCACGGGGCTGGGCTTGACCATTACACGTCAGTTTGTGCAGCTCATGGGAGGAAGCATTCATCTGGACAGCACATTGGGGCGGGGCAGTACATTCAGGGTTGAACTGCCGCTCAGGGAGGCTGACCCGCGCGAGATCAACAACGTCAGCGAGCGAGCACAAGGCGAAGTCATCGGCCTTGCGCCCGGCCAACCTGAGGTGCGTGTACTGATTGTTGAGGATCAGCGCGATAACCAGCTTTTGCTCTCCAGGCTGATGGAGTCGGTCGGAATACCCTTCAAAGTTGCGGAAAACGGTCTGCAGGGCGTGGACATATTCCAGGATTGGCATCCGCAGCTGATCTGGATGGATCGCCGGATGCCGATCATGGACGGTATGGAAGCGACTCGGCAGATTCGCAAGCTTCCCGGTGGCGACAAGGTCAAAATCATTGCCGTCACGGCGTCGGCGTTCAAGGAGCAGCGCGCCGAACTGCTGGATGCGGGCATGGACGACTTTGTGCGCAAACCCTATCGCGTGGGTGAAATCTATGCTTGTCTGGTTAAGCATCTGGGCGTGCATTTTGTCTATGCGGATGCGCAAGAGCCTGTGCTGAGCGTGAATTTGAGCGCAGACATGTTATCCGTCCTACCCTTGGAGCTGCGCGAAGACCTCCGGGGGGCGCTGGAAAGCCTGGAAAGCGAGCACATTACGGCGGCGCTGAAGCGTGTGGCTGGATACGACACGGGCTTGCACAAAATCCTTATCCGCCTGGTCGAAAACTTTGATTACCCCGCCATCCTTCAAGCCTTGGGAGACTATCATCATGCCGGATAAGGGAAACATTCTGGCCGTGGATGACACCCCGGCCTCGCTCAAATTATTGACCGAGCTGTTAAAAGGCGAGGGTTATAACGTGCGCTCTGCCATCAATGGCGAGCTGGCCTTGAAGTCGGCATTCAGCCATCCGCCAGAGTTGATCTTGCTGGATATCCGAATGCCGGACATGGACGGCTTCGAGGTCTGCCAAAGGCTCAAGGCACACGCCGAAACCAGCCATATCCCGGTGATTTTTGTCAGCGCACTGACCGATACCGATGAAAAACTGCGCGGTTTCGAGCTCGGCGCGGTCGATTTTGTGACCAAGCCCTATCAACGCGAAGAACTGCTGGCGCGTGTGCGCACGCATCTGGAAGTGGATCGACTGCGCAACCACCTTGAAGACATGGTCGAGGAGCGCACCAAAAAGCTCAAGGAAAACCAGGAGCGTATGCACGCCATGCTGCTGGACTTCATTACCGCACTTGGAGCAACCGTCGAAGCGCGTGACCCTTACACAGCGGGGCATCAACGTCGCGTTGCGCATCTGGCTGTGGAAATTGCGCGGGAACTGCAATGGCCGGAAGACCAGATCGAGGGCTTGTATCTGGCCAGCGTGGTGCATGATTTTGGCAAGATCCGCATTCCGGCGGAAATTTTGAGCAAGCCCGGACGCTTGAGCGAACTGGAATTCGCTTTTATCAAGCAACACCCTGAAACCGGTTATGAAATTCTCAAGTCGGTCGATTTCCCGTGGCCGATCGCGCAAGCCGTACTGCAACACCATGAACGCCTGGATGGCTCGGGTTATCCGTATGGACTGAAGGAGGACGAGATTCTGGCTGAAGCCAAGGTATTGAGCGTGGCCGATGTGGTCGAAGCCATGACTTCGCACCGCCCTTACCGCGCCGCCCTCGGGCTTGATGCGGCGCTGGACGAGATTACGCGCCATCGGGGTGTGCTGTATGACAGTCGTGTAGTGGATGCCTGTCTCAGGGTTTTTCGTGAGAAGGGATATGCTTTTCCGACGGGATGAGGCGTTTGTGCGGCGAACATAACGGGTGTGCCTGACCGCAAAACAATAAACCACGCAGCGTTGCGTGGTTTATTGTTTGATTTTTATATGGTGCCCGGAGCGGGACTTGAACCCGCATGATCTTTCGATCGAGAGATTTTAAGTCTCTTGCGTATACCGATTTCGCCATCCGGGCGAAGGGCGGGGAATGTGGAGGCTGGACCCGGAATCGAACCGAGGTAAGCGGATTTGCAATCCGCGACATAACCACTCTGACATCCAGCCAAGCTGTGCTGTAACGAATTCAACACAAGATCAGGAGCGCGCATTGTAGGCCGTCCGCTTTATCTGTCAAGACGTGCTGAGGGATAACATCTAGGGCGCAGTTCATCCTGCTGGTATAAAATGGCGAACTTTTAGTTTTCAGTCCGAGTGCAAAGCATGCTCATTCTTCCTGGTTCCGTGGCTTTATCTGCAAGTCGTCTGAGTAAATTGTTGACGGACTTGCGCCGTGATGAGCCGCGTATCGCTGCGATTGCCGCGCAGTTTGTGCATTTTGTGGACATCGAATCCAGTCTGAGTGCGGCTGAATATCAGCAACTTGAGGCGGTGCTGGATTATGGGGATGGGGCGTGTGCGCACTTTGGCGACGAGTTGCGAGTGGTGATTCCGCGTCCGGGCACCATCTCGCCGTGGGCATCGAAAGCCACGGATATTGCGCATAACTGTGGCTTGAGCATGATTCGCCGTATCGAGCGCGGTGTGCATTACAGCGTGAAAACCACGGATGGGCAGCCGCTGACTCTGGGGCAGCGCGAGGTGTTGGATGCGGCCTTGCATGACCGGATGACCGAAACCGTGTTGGCGGCTTTGGAGGATGCGGTGGTTTTGTTTCATACCACGGAGCCCAAGCCGCTACGCACAGTGGATGTATTGCAGGGTGGGCGCGAAGCTTTGGCTCAGGCCAATCGGGATTGGGGCTTGGCTTTGTCTGAGGATGAAATCGACTATCTGGTGGAAAATTTCCAGAACCTTGAGCGCAATCCCTCGGATGTCGAGTTGATGATGTTTGCGCAGGCCAATTCGGAGCATTGCCGTCACAAGATTTTCAATGCCGATTGGGTGATCGACGGGCAGGCGCAGGCCAAGAGTCTGTTCGGCATGATCCGCAACACCTATCACCACGCGCCGCAGGGAATTTTGTCGGCCTACAAGGACAACTCCTCGGTGGTCGAAGGCGCGCGTGCGGGGCGTTTTTTCCCGGATGCGGATGGGGTGTATCGCGCACACGAGGAAGATATTCACCTGTTGATGAAGGTGGAAACCCACAATCATCCGACCGCGATTTCGCCTTTTCCCGGTGCGGCGACCGGTTCGGGCGGGGAGATTCGGGATGAGGGTGCGACCGGGCGCGGCAGTAAGCCGAAGGCCGGTTTGAGCGGCTTTTCGGTGTCGAATTTGCGCATTCCGGGTGCCGAGCAGCCTTGGGAAAAAGATCATGGCAAGCCTGAGCGCATTGTGTCGGCCTTGCAGATCATGATCGACGGCCCACTGGGTTCGGCAGCGTTTAATAATGAGTTTGGCCGCCCGAATATCTGCGGCTATTTCCGTACTTATGAGCAGGATGCGCCCGGCGCAAGCGGCAGCACGCTACGCGGTTACCACAAGCCGATCATGATTGCGGGCGGTTTGGGCAATATCCGTGGCGATCATGTGGAGAAAAACGTGATTGCCGAGGGTGATCTGCTGATTGTGCTGGGTGGGCCGGCCATGCTGATTGGCTTGGGCGGCGGCGCGGCCTCGTCGGTGGCTTCGGGGGCTTCGGCTTTTGATCTGGATTTTGCCTCGGTGCAGCGCGGTAATCCGGAAATGGAGCGGCGTTGTCAGGAGGTGATCGACCGCTGCTGGGCGATGGGTGATACCAACCCGATTGTGTCGATTCATGACGTGGGTGCAGGCGGAATTTCGAATGCCTTTCCAGAGCTGGTGAATGATGCCGGGCGTGGTGCGAGCTTTGAATTGCGCGCGGTGCCGAATGACGAGCCGGGCATGTCGCCGATGGAAATCTGGAGCAATGAGTCGCAGGAGCGTTATGTGCTGGCGATTCACCCGGAAAGTCTGGAGCTGTTCCAAAACCTGTGCGAGCGCGAGCGTGCGCCGTTTGCGGTGGTGGGAACCGCGACGGCGGAGCAGCATCTGATGGTCGGCGATGCATATTTTGAGAATACGCCAGTCGATTTGCCGATGGATGTGTTGCTGGGCAAACCGCCGAAAATGCTGCGCGATGTGAAGCATCATAGCTTTCAGCGCCCGCCGCTCGATTTTGAAGGTGTGAGCGTGCGCGAGGCAGCGTATCGCGTGCTGCGCCTGCCGACGGTGGCCGATAAGCGTTTTCTGATTACGATTGGCGACCGCACGATTACCGGCATGGTGGCGCGTGATCCAATGGTCGGTCCGTGGCAGGTTCCGGTGGCGGACGTGGCGGTGACGGCGCTGGCGCTGGACAGTGATCGTGGCGAGGCCATGAGCATGGGCGAGCGCACGCCGCTTGCGCTGATTGATGCGCCGGCCTCCGGGCGCATGGCGGTGGCCGAGGCGCTGACCAATATCGCGGCTGCGCCGATTGCCAAGCTATCGGACATCCGTTTGTCGGCCAATTGGATGGCTGCCGCGGGTTATCCGGGCGAGGATGCGCTGCTGTTTGATACGGTCAAGGCCGTCGGTGAGGAGCTTTGCCCGCAATTAGGGATTGCCATTCCGGTGGGCAAGGATTCATTGTCGATGAAAACCGTATGGGAGCAGGGCGGCAAACCACGCGAGATGACTGCGCCCTTGTCACTGATTATCAGCGCCTTTGCGCCAGTGACGGATATTCGGCATGTACTGACCCCGGAGTTGCGTCTGGACGCGGGTGATACGGATTTGATCCTGATCGATTTGGGCAAGGGGCGTCAGCGTCTGGGTGCGTCCTGTCTGGCGCAGGTGTATGCGCAGGTGGGCGATGTTGCGCCTGATCTGGATGATGTGAATGCGCTGAAGGCGTTTTTTGCCACGATTCAGGATTTGAACGCGGATCGCCTGCTTTTGGCCTACCACGACCGTTCGGATGGTGGCTTGTTGGTCACTTTGGCGGAAATGGCGTTTGCCGCGCATTGCGGTCTGGATATTTCACTGGATCTGCTGGGTGATGAAAGCCTGTCCGTGCTGTTTGCCGAGGAGCTGGGCGCGGTGGTGCAGGTGCGCCATTGCGATACCGACAGTGTATTGATGGCCTTGCGTGAGGCCGGACTCGGGGCGCATAGCCATGTGATTGGCAGCGTGCGTGAAGATGATCGCCTGCTGTTCAAACATCATGGCAAGCTGGTGCTGGATGAGTCGCGGGTAGATTTACAACGAGCCTGGGGCGAAACCAGCTTTCATATCCAGCGGTTGCGTGATAACCCGGATTGCGCGCAGCAGGAGTTCGACAACCTGCTGGATACGCGTGATCCTGGACTGTTTGCCGAATTGAACTATCTTCTGGACGATGATGTAGCTGCGCCCTATATCGCCACGGGTGCGCGTCCGCGTGTCGCCGTGCTGCGTGAGCAGGGCGTGAATGGGCAGCTTGAAATGGCCGCCGCCTTTACCCGCGCCGGGTTTGACGCGGTGGATGTACATATGAGCGACATCATCGAAGGCCGTATCACCCTGGATGATTTCAAGGGACTGGTGGCCTGCGGCGGCTTCTCGTATGGCGATGTGCTGGGTGCGGGCGGTGGTTGGGCCAAGTCGATCCGCTTCAATGCGCGTGCGCTGGAACAGTTCAATGAGTTCTTTGTGCGTCAGGATAATTTCGGCCTGGGGGTGTGCAATGGTTGCCAGATGCTGTCCCAGCTTGCGGATCTGATTCCCGGTGCAGCACACTGGCCGCGCTTTATGCGCAACCGTTCGGAGCAGTTTGAAGCACGTTTGGCGATGGTTGAGGTGATGGATTCGCCGTCGCTGTTTCTTTCCGGCATGGCGGGTTCCAAAATGCCAATTGCGGTGGCACATGGTGAAGGGCGGATCGAGTTTTCCGATGGCGTGGATGCCGAAGCGGTGGCGGAGGGCGGTCTGGTTGCCCTGCGTTTTGTCGATCATTACGGGCAGGCCACCGAGCATTATCCGCAGAATCCCAACGGCTCGGCGCATGGCATGACCGGGTTCACCAGCGAGGATGGGCGTTTCACCATCATGATGCCGCATCCTGAACGTGTGTTCCGCGCGGTGCAGCATTCATGGCGACCCTATGGCTGGGGTGAAGATGGTTCCTGGATGCGCATGTTCCGCAATGCGCGGGTGTGGGTAGGGTAGGTTTCCATAAGGTGCGTCATGCGCACCATCAAGCATAAATCGGTGCGCATGGCGCACCCTACAATCTGGAATAGATGAATGAATCCGAATTATCTTGATTTTGAACAACCTATCGCCGATCTGGAGGCGAAAATCAACGAATTGCGTCTGATGGGCAATGACAGCAATCTTAATCTGGCCGATGAGATCGAGCGTTTGCAAGTCAAGTCCGCGCAGCTCACACGCTCGATTTTCTCCAAGCTCAGCGCCTGGCAGGTGTCGCAAATGGCACGCCATCCGCAGCGCCCCTACACCCTGGATTACATCAGCTATCTGATGACTGACTTCGTCGAGCTGCATGGGGACCGTGCCTTTGCCGATGATGCGGCACTGGTGGGTGGGCTGGCGCGTCTGGATGGCCGCCCGCTGATGGTGATCGGGCATCAAAAAGGTCGCGATACCCGCGAGCGTTCACGGCGCAATTTTGGTATGCCGCGCCCCGAAGGCTATCGCAAGGCCAAGCGTTTGATGGAAACGGCAGCGCGCTTCAAATTGCCCGTGCTAACCCTGATCGACACGCCGGGTGCGTTTCCGGGCATGGATGCCGAAGAGCGTGGTCAGAGCGAGGCGATTGCGCGCAATCTGTTTGTGATGGCGGATTTGCCCACCCCGATTGTGAGCCTGGTGATCGGTGAGGGCGGCTCGGGTGGTGCATTGGCGATTGGGGTGAGCGACCATCTGATGATGCTGCGCTACAGCACTTATTCGGTGATTTCGCCGGAAGGTTGCGCAGCGATTTTGTGGAAGGATGCCGCCAAAGCACCCGATGCGGCTGAGGCCTTGGGTATTACCGCACCGCGCCTCTTGGAGCTGAATTTGATTGACGAAGTGATTGATGAGCCGGAAGGCGGCGCACACCGATCCTTGGCGGCGCATATGCAAAGCGTCAAAGCCGCCATCGTGCGTGCGCTGGATCAAACCGAGGCCATGCCACTGGATCAATTGCTGGAGCGGCGTTATCTGCGTTTGATGAACATGGGGCAGTTCATCGACAAGGCCTGATCCAATCATATCCAGCCTCAGGGCGTTCCGACGTGGACAATTGGCTGGCCGAGCTGTTGGCGGCGATTCCTGCGCATTTGCGCAGGCGCACCTTGTATCTGGCCTTCAGTGGCGGGCTGGATTCTACGGTTTTGCTGCATGGCTTGGTGGCCTTGCAGCGCGCCGGGAAGATCGCTGAACTGCGGGTGCTGCATGTGCATCATGGCTTGCAGGCCGCTGCGGATGACTGGGCGGAGAGCGCGCAACGACTGGCTACTGAGCTGAATGTACCGCTGCAGGTCTTGCGGGTTGAGGTTGATAAGCAGGCGGGGCAGGGTGTCGAAGCGGCGGCGCGTGCAGCGCGTTACGCGGCGCTGACGGAAACTATGGCGGCGGGTGATGTGTTGTTGACCGCGCACCATTTGGACGACCAGGCTGAAACCTTCATGTTGCAATTGATGCGCGGTGCGGGCGTGCGCGGTCTTTCAGCCATGCCGATGCTGCAACTCCTCGCTTTGCCTAAGGGTGAAGCCAATGGTCAAGCCAAGAATCATGCGTGGCATCTGCGACCATTGCTGCATGTATCAAGACAAACCTTGCAGCAACTGGCGGTGCAGCAGGGCTTGGCTTGGGTGGATGATCCAAGCAATGCCGATACACGTTTCGCGCGCAACCTTGTGCGTCATGCCGTATTGCCGCGCTTGCAGCAGCATTGGCCGCAGGCGACGCAGACTTTGGCGCGTTGTGCCGAGCGCATGGCGAGTACTGAAGGTTTGCTGCTTGATCTGGCGCGGCTTGATCTTGAAGGCTTGCGCAGCGAGGAAACGCATCGTCTGTGTGTCGATGGCTTGCGCCGCTTGAGCACGGCGCGGATGCACAATGCCGTGCGCGCCTGGTTGCTGGAGTTGGGGCTGCCCGCGCCACCTGCCGCCCGTCTGCATGAATTACAGCGTGTGTTGGATGCGCGAGTGGATGCTGCGCCGCAATTGGTGTGGCCGGGTGTGAAGTTACGTCGCTGGCGGGGTGGCTTGTATGCCCTGTTGGATGTCATCGACCCGACATTGAATTGGCCGGGTTGCACGTGGTCTTTGCAGCACCCCCTGGAACTGCCTGAGCTGAGCCTGCGCCTCGTGGCATCGTATGTGCTTGGTAGTGGTCTTAAGCCCCACCTTTTACAGCAGGGCGTGTATGTTTGTGTGCGTCAAGAGGCTTCCTTGCCGCCTGTGGCTTCGCGCACGAGCTTAAGCAAGCGCTTGCAGGAATTGGGTGTGCCACCGTGGCTGCGAGCGAGCTTGCCCTTGATCTATTGCGGGGATAGCCTTTTGCAGATCAGCGACTTGTGGCGCTCCCCTTCGTTTTGCGTACAGGCGCACGAAGAGGGCGTTATGATTCGCGTCGAGCGCTTGGTTTAAATTTGTCACTTGATTGCCACATTCCCTCGTGAAACTGTGGTTATTGATCCAATTCACCTTATGAGAATGCCCTATGACCTGCACGCTATATACCCTTGAAGTTCAACCTACTATCCCTGCCGAACTTCAGTGCTTGCAGCAGTTTTCCAATAACCTTGCCTACAGTTGGAGCCGCAAGATTCGTGGGCTGTTTTTCAGAATGGATGCCGACTTGTGGGCAGCGTGTGGTCATAATCCCAAAGTTTTTCTGCGTCGGGTCTCGCAAGAGCGCGTGAATGAGGCGTTTGCGGATCCGAGCTATATGTTCGATTTGGAAGAAGCGCGCACGCAGACTCGTCGTTATCTTGCCGATCCGATGGATCCTCAGCTTGCGTCTCAATTAGACCCAGACAAGGATTTAATTGCTTACTTTTGTGCCGAATATGGTTTTCATGAAAGTTTCCCGATTTACTCCGGTGGCTTGGGTATTCTGGCCGGAGACCATTGCAAGGCGGCGAGTGATCTTGGTCTGCCGTTTGTGGCGGTGGGTTTGTTATACCGCGTGGGCTATTTCAATCAGACCTTTGACAAGGATGGACATCAAATTGAAACCTCACTGCCGGTGGATTTTGCCGATTTGCCGGTCGAGCCAGCACGCAATGCCCTGGGCGAGGAAGTAAGTTTTGCCCTCGATTACCCAGGCCGCAAGGTTCATGTCAAAGTCTGGCAGGCGATGGTAGGGCGGGTGCGTTTGTTTCTGTTGGATACTGACATTGAAGGTAACAGTGCGGAAGATCGCAAAATTACCTACCAGCTTTATGCCGGTGGGCGAGACATGCGCATCCAACAGGAAATTCTGCTCGGCATTGGCGGCGTGCGTGCCCTGCGTGCTTTGGATTTACAGCCGAATGTGTGGCACATGAACGAAGGTCATGCTTCGTTTATCGTTTTGGAGCGTTGCCGCGAGTGGGTGGCGCAAGGCATGAGCTTTCAAGAGGCTTTGGAATGTACGGCGGCGAATGCCGTATTCACTACGCACACACCTGTACCCGCCGGGCATGATGTGTTTGATGTAGGTTTGGTCGAGTATTACCTGGCTGATATGCGTAAAACGCTCGGCTTGAGTTATGGCGAATTTATGGGCTTGGGCGATTTGGCGCCTACGCCGGCGAATTTCAATATGACCACCTTGGCACTGCATGGCTCGCGCTTGCATAACGGCGTGAGCAAAATTCACGGCGAAGTGGCCGCGCGCATGGAACAGGCGCATTGGCCAGAGATTGAAGCCAAGGAAAACCCGATGGCGCACGTCACCAATGGGGTGCATGTTGGTACATGGCTGGCGCGTGAATGGGCAAATTTCTTTGATCAGCGTCAGCGTGACTGGCATGAACATCTGTGCGATCGCGGCTTCTGGGAGAGTATGGTCGAACAGATTCCTGGTTTGCGTTATTGGAGTGTGCATCAGTCGCTCAAGCGTGAAATGTTCGATGATGTGGCGGCGCGCATCACCAAACAATACCGTCGCACCGGGCGTAGTGAAACCACGCTGCACAAAGCCCTGAGCATGATTAATCAGTCTGAGCAGGACATGTTGGTGGTGGGCTTTGCACGCCGCTTTGCGACTTACAAGCGCGCCTTGCTGGTGTTTAACGATCTTGATGCACTGGCAAAGTTGGTGAATGATCCTCAGCGTCCGGTGGTGTTTATTTTTGCCGGTAAAGCGCACCCTGCGGACGAGCCGGGTCAGGAACTGATTCGCCGCATCTGGGAAATTTCGCAGCGTCCGGAGTTTCTGGGCAAGATTCTGCTGGTCGAAGGTTACGACATGGAGTTGGCGCGCAAATTGGTGACTGGGGTGGATGTGTGGCTCAACACGCCGGAATATCCGCTGGAAGCCAGTGGAACCTCGGGGCAGAAAGCCGGTTTGAATGGAGCGTTGAACCTAAGCGTGCTGGATGGATGGTGGGGCGAAGGTTTTGAGGGTAATAACGGTTGGGGCATTGTGCCGCACGGTGAACAGTACTCGGCGGATTATCGCAATGCGCAGGAGTCGCGTGATTTGATCGAGACTCTGACCCACGATGTGATCCCACTGTATTTCGCGCGTGATCGCGGCAGCTACTCCAGTGGTTGGGTGCGGCGTTCCAAGGCATCCATGGCAAGTATTCTTCCCCGCTTCAATAGTGAGCGCCAAGTTCTTGATTATACACATGAGTTTTATATCAAGGCACTGCTCAATGGGCGTAAGCTGAATAGCGATCACGGTGCACTTGCGCGTGAGTTGGCAGATTGGAAGGCGCGCGTGCGGGCGCAATGGCGCAAGGTCACGGCGGAACGTCTGGATGTGCCGCCGACCCATTTGACTTCGGGACAGGCGCTTGAAATTTGTGTCGCGGTGAATATTAATGGCCTGTCCGCTGCGGACGTGCATGTCGAGTGCCAATTTGGCGTGCTGGATTCCAATGGTCAGTTTGAATTGCGTGCGCATTATTTGTGCGCAGCAGCCGAGCGCGATGCCCAAGGTCGCCAGTTATATGTGTTAAGGCTAGAACCCAACATGGCCGGCTTGCAAAGCTATCGCTTGCGCTTGGCACCCTGGCATCCGGCGCTGACTCACCCTTATGAAATGGGCTTTATGCTCTGGTTGTAATCAGTCGTCATTCAGGCTACGCAGGTGAGCATACACGCTACGCGCTAGCGCGAGTGGGTCGTACCCACCTTCGAGCATGGACACGATGCGCCCGCCCGCGCTTAGCTTGGCTTGCCGTATGAGTTGCTGTGTGAGCCAGACGTAGTCATCTTCAACGAGCGCGAACTGACCCATGTCGTCATCACGGTGGGCATCAAACCCTGCCGAGATAAAAATCAGCTGCGGCGCGAATGCCTTCAGACGAGCAAACCACGCCTCGCTTACGGCGGCGCGCCAGCGTGTGCCATCGGTTCCGGCGGGCAAGCCGACTGGCAGACAGTTGTCGGCCAGAGGCGGAATGCCGCTGCCGGGGTAGTAGGGGTGCTGGAAGCTGGAACAGAACAGGATGCGTTGATCGCCCGCCACAATCGCCTCGGTGCCATCACCATGATGTACATCGAAGTCGATGATGGCCACGCGCTCCAGGCCATGCCGTTCCAGGGCATGTAATGCCGCCACGGCCACGTTATTGAAAATGCAGAAACCCGCCGGGCGGTTACGGCTGGCGTGATGTCCCGGTGGGCGGATGGCGCAAAAGGCGCGGCGTTCAGCCTGCTGCAACACCCAATCCACGGCGGCAAGACCGCTCCCCGCCGCGCGCAGGGCGGCAGGCAGCGTGTGTGGGTTCATGGCGGTATCGCCGTCCAGATTCACCATGCCGGAGCCTATGCCTTCAATGGGGGCATGTTCGAAAATCAGCTCGATCATGCGCGTGCTATGCGCCAGCGCCAGATCTTCTCGCGTGGCGAGTGGCGCATCCAGATGTGTCAGCCACGGGTCGAGGCCGCGCGCGATAAGCATGTCGGTAATCGCCTCAAGACGGGCGGCGTTTTCGGGGTGATATGCGCCATTGCTGTGTTTGAGGCAATCGGCATGGGTAATGAAGGCAAGGTTCATGGCACGCTCTGCGGACAAATGGGCAATGTGGATCCGGCCAGCTTTATCCGTGATTGTAGGTCGGCATTCATGCCGACATGTCGGGCTAAAGCCCGACCTACATTCAAGACGTGTCGTGCCGGAGCTATAGGACGTACGCAAAACCGTCTCAGCGGCGTTCAAGCGCCTCGCCGTACTCGGTTCGGCGCTTTGCCTTGCGGGAACACTTTTGCGCAGGCTCTATAATCTACTCCCCGTGTTCCGGATAGGCCACCACATGATCGACGGCCAGAGCGATACCGATGGTTTCGCCTATGGCATGGTCGTGATGCGAAGGCACGAGGGATAAAATCTGCGCGCCGCTGCCAAGCTCCAGGGTGTAGAGAAACTCTGCGCCACGGAAGGTTTTCTTGATGATTTTGGCTTGCATGGCGCTTTGGTCATCGTGAATCACATCATCCGGGCGAATCAGCACGCTGACCGTGCAACCATTCCAGCACTCGTCACATTGCTCGGCACCGCACTGGGTGGGAATAATGCCCGTCAGCACGCCCAGTTCGATCTTGACCTGGCGGCTGCTCATGACCTGCCCGCGCAGAAACGCGCCCATGCCGACAAAATCGGCCACGAAGCGATTGCTCGGACGGTGATACACGTTGTAAGCCGTGTCCCATTGCTGGATGCGGCCTTGGTGCATCACCCCCACCCAGTCAGCCATGGCAAAGGCTTCGTGCTGGTCATGCGTGACCATTAGCGCGGTGATGTCTTCGTGTTTGATGATTTCGCGCACCTCGGCGGCGAGTTTTTCGCGCAGCTCCACGTCCAGATTGGAAAAGGGTTCGTCCAAAAGCAGCAGGGCAGGTTTGGGAGCCAGCGCACGTGCAAGCGCTACGCGCTGTTGCTGGCCGCCAGACAGTTCATGCGGGAAGGCATGGGCACGCCCGGCCAGCCCCACGGTTTCGAGCATCTCCTGAACACGTTGTGCGCGCGCCTTGCGTTCGAGTGGGTGCAGGCCAAAAGCGATGTTGTCAGCAATGTTCAGATGCGGGAACAGGGCGTAATCCTGAAACACCATGCCCACCTGGCGTTTTTCAGGCGGGACGACGGCACCGACCTGACTCACGATCTGCTCATTGATGCGAATCGAACCCTTGGAGGGGGTTTCAAAACCGGCAATCAGACGCAGCGCCGTGGTTTTGCCGCAGCCGGACGGACCCAGCAGGCAGGCAATGTCGCCACGCTGGAGGGTAAATGAAATCTGCTCCAGCACAGGGTCACGGGTGTATTGGCAGGCAAGCTGATCGACATGCAGAACGGGTGGCATACAGGTTTGGATTTTGTCTTGTTCAGAATTAGGTTCGGTGATGATAGTCTGAGAATCATTTTCATTCATCTTTAAGGGGATGTTTGGGAGACTCGCCTCCGCGAGTGGCGGGTTTGTCCTCCCCCTTGGGGTCGCCGTGAACTGACCTGCTCCAGCCGGGTCGCCTCAACGCGGCATCCCTGTCGCGAAGAGGCTAAATGCGCCATCCATGGCGCTTTTACCCGGCTTCCGCAGGCCAGTCCACGGCGGCTTCAAAGGGGAGCGAAAAACCTGCCACTCGCGTTGCGAGTCCACCAAATCTTCATTTCATCAATACGCTCTGAATACACTACCTATGCCCCGTTTTTCACTCTTGTCGATCTTGACCTTGCTGATTGCGCTACTGGTAGCCTTGCCCTTGGCCGGGTTGTTTTTGCAGGCGCTGGAGCCTGATAAGCAAGGCGTCTGGCGGCATTTGGCGGATACGGTGCTGTTGGGTTATGCGCTTAACAGCTTGGTGCTGGCCTTGGGGGTGGGACTGGGTACGGCCATTCTGGGTACCTTGAGCGCATGGTTGGTGTCGCGTTATCAGTTTCCAGGACAGCGCATTCTGGAGTGGGCCTTATTGTTGCCGCTGGCCATGCCGACCTACGTGATTGCGTATGTCTATACCGATGCGCTCCAGTTTGCCGGGCCGATTCAAAGCGCTTTGCGTGCGCTGTTTGACTGGCAGCGTGCCGACTACTGGTTTTTTGAGATTCGCTCCCTACCGGGGCTGATCGTGGTGTTCAGTCTGGTGTTTTATCCGTATGTGTATGTTTTGGCGCGCGAGGCCTTTTTGGATCGCCCGGCAAGTGTCGAAGATGTGGCGCGCAGCTTGGGCTTGAGTCGTGCGCAGGTGTTGTGGCGCGTGCTGTTGCCCATGGCGCGTCCGGCCATTGTGGCCGGGGTGGCCTTGGTGATGATGGAAAGCCTGGCCGAATTCGGCGCGGTGTCGTATTTCGGGGTGAATACCCTGACCAGTGGCATTTACAAGGCGTGGTATGCCTTTGGCAATCCGGCCGCAGCGGCGCAACTGGCCTTGAGCTTGGTCGGTCTGGTGATGTTGGCCTTGGTGCTGGAAAAAAAGAGCCGGGGACGGGCGCGCTTCCATAACCCATCCGGGCGTAAGCCTGCATCACTCAAGCTGCATGGTGGGCGGGCATGGCTGGCTCTGGGGATGTGTCTTTTGCCCTTGCTCGGTGGCTTTATCTTGCCTGCGCTATGGTTGTTGCAGCTCGCCCTGAGCGAAACGGAGGCCTTGTTCGATCAACGTTATCTGGGGTTTGCATGGAACAGCGTGATGCTGGCAAGCATAGCCAGCCTGCTGGCCTTGGCGGTGGCTTTGTTGCTGGGCTATGCCACCCGTCGGAATAACAGCCACTGGTTACATGGGCTGAAACGTTTTGCCTCCATGGGGTACGCCGTGCCGGGTACGGTGTTGGCGGTGGGAGTGCTGGTTCCGCTGACGGCCTTCGATCACGCCTGGATTGCCTGGATGCAACGTCTGTTCGGGATAACGCCCGGCCTGTTGCTGAGCGGAAGCATGTTCGCCTTGGTGTTTGCGTATCTGGTGCGTTTTCTTGCCGTGGCCATGCATGCGGTGGACAGTAGCTTGCAGCGCATCCGTCCCAGTCTGGATGACGCTGCGCAAGGTTTGGGACTCACCCGCTGGCAGGTTTTGCAGCGGGTGCATTTGCCCTTGCTGCGCGGCGGCATGTTGAGTGCGGTGCTGCTGGTGTTTGTGGAAGTGATGAAAGAATTGCCCGCGACCATCGTGTTGCGGCCGTTTAACCTGGACACGCTGGCGACCCAGGTATTTGTGCTGGCTGCCGACGAGCGTCTGGCTGAAGCGGCTGTGCCGTCGTTGATGATCGTGGCCGTGGGCTTGTTGCCGGTGTTGATTTTGACGCGGGTGATGCGGCGCGGGCGAGCCCAGAAGTGAGCCCGGAAGTTTGTATACGGCGGGCATAAAAAAAGCCCCATTGGACGGGGCTTGAGGACGAGGTTTGGTTTTTTGATGTGTTTTGAGCGCCGGTTAAGGCCGAAAAATCATATCCAAGCGCCGTCATTAAAGCCACGGGCGCCCAAACATGGCTTGAAGCTCAATTGCATCATCTGATCTGCGCTGGGGAAATATTATTTCCAGCCCGCTTTGTCCATCAGACGTTGTGCCAGGGGAATCTCTTTGGCTAGGTTGCTGGCATTCAGTGGGTCGATTTTGAAGCTGCCGAGTGCTTCGAGTTGCGGGTTGTCGATTTTCATCCCGGCAACCACAGGCCATTCGTTGTTGCCATTGGCAAAATAGGCTTGTGCCGCGTCGCTGGCCAGGTATTCCATGAACTTGACAGCCGCGTCCTTGTGCGGTGCATGTTTCAACATGCCGCCGCCGGAGATATTAACGTGTGTGCCCTGGGTTTGCTGGTCAGGAAAAATAATGCCGACGGTTTCGATCAGTGCCTTGTCTTCGGCTTTGTCTGAAGCGGCCAGGCGCGCGTAGTAATAATGATTGGTGAGTGCCAGGTCGCATTCGCCCGCTGCGATGGCGCGCATCTGGTCGGTATCGCCGCCTTTGGGCGCACGCGCCAGGTTGCTCACGATGCCGCTCGCCCATTGTGCGGCCTGCTCTGCACCCTGGTGATTGATGATGGAGGCCAGCAGGGTCAGGTTGTACGGATGGTTGCCGCTGCGTACGCAGATCTTGCCCTTGAATGCGGGTTTGGCAAGATCAAGGTAGGTCGCGACCTGTTCCGGTTGGATGGTTTGCTTGTTGTAGGCGATGACGCGCGCGCGGTAGGAAAAGCCAAACCATTGCAGATCATGGGCACGGAACTGGGCGGGAATGCGCTGTTCTAGCAGGGTGGATTTGACCGGTGCGAACAAACCGGCTTCATCCGCTGCCTGCAAGCGGGCAGCATCCACGGTAATGAACACATCCGCCGGGCTGGCGGCGCCTTCGCGCTTGATGCGCTCAAATAACTCGTCTTCCTTGCCTTCGATGCGGTTGATCTTGATGCCGGTGGCATCGCTAAAGCCCTTGTACAGTGCTTCGTCGGTTTTGTAGTGGCGGGCGGAATACAAATTGAGCTCTTGATCAGCCGCCCAGACGCTGGGTGCGCCAAGGCTCAATGCAATTAGGGTCGGGATCAATGTGGACTTATAGCTGCGGTTCATGATGGCGCCTTGTGAGATGGATGGGGGAGTGCGTGAATTTGGCCACAAATGAGAATTGTTTGCAACCGCATCTTGTCTGGCGTTTTGGCCGAGGTTTTGCCTACTGCGCAAACGTTTCACTGCTGTGTCACTATCCGCACCTAACCTTTCGCTCACTCAAACACCGGACGAGCTGTGTATGAATTCAATGGTTCTGGTCATCAATTGCGGCAGTTCTTCGTTGAAATTTGCCGTAATGGACATGGCCGCGCAGCGCCCCGTGCTTGTCGGTCTGGCTGAAAAACTCGGTCTGGACGATGCCTTCATCACCTTCAAGCAGGACGACGAGCGCATAAGCTTCCCCTTGTCACATCCCGATCACCGCGCCGCCATGCAGGCCATGACCGATCATCTGCGCCAATGCGGCCTGATGGAGTCCATCGCCGCCGTCGGGCATCGCGTGGTGCATGGTGGCGAGGTGTTCAAGGCTTCGGCGCTGATTGATGATGCGGTGCTGGCGGAAATCGAAAAGTGCGTGCACCTTGCGCCGCTGCACAATCCGGCGCATTTGATCGGCATTCATCATGCGCTGGAGTATTTCCACGACCTGCCGCAGGTGGCAGCTTTCGATACCGCGTTTCACCAGACCATGCCCGAGCACGCTTATCTGTACGCCGTGCCGATGGAGCTGTATCGGCAACACGGCGTGCGTCGTTACGGCTTTCACGGCTCCAGTTACCGCTACGCCTTGCGCGAGGCGGCGCGCATTCTTGCCAAGCCGGAAGCTGAACTTGCACTGGTGTGCGCGCATTTGGGCAATGGCGCCAGCGTGGCGGCGATTCGCGCGGGGCAGAGCGTGGATACCAGCATGGGTCTGACCCCGCTGGAGGGCTTGGTGATGGGCACGCGCTCGGGCGATGTTGACCCCGGCCTGTTCAACCATCTTGCTGACGAAATGGGCATGAGCGCGCTGCAAACCACCGCCATACTCAACAAGCAATCTGGCCTGCTCGGGCTGTCTGGCCTGTCCAGCGATTGCCGCGAGTTGGAGCAGGCGGCGGCCCAGGGGCATGCGGGCGCCAAGCGGGCGCTGGAAAAATTCTGTTACCAGCTTGCCAAACATCTGGCCGGGCAGCTCGTTGCTGCCGGGGCGATTGATGCACTGATCTTTACCGGTGGCATCGGCGAGAATTCGGCCTGGGTGCGTGCGCGCACGATTGAATGGATGGCACCGCTGGGATTTGCGCTCAACCCCGCCGCCAATCAGGACTGCACACGCGGGGCGAGCGGTTTCATTCATGCCGAGGGCAGCCTGCCTGTGTTGGTGATTAACGCCAATGAAGAACTGATGATTGCGCTGGATACCGCTCAACTGGCTGGCTTGACACAGACCACAACGCAACCCGTCGCACTGTCTTGAGGAGGGACTCCATGCACACTTATTTTCTTGCTCCTGTAGGTTACAGCGTGGGTCTGACCACGGTCGTCCTCGGCCTGGTGCATGCGCTGGAGCAAAAAGGCCTCAAAGTCGGTTTCGTCAAGCCGATTTCCCAAGACCCACCCGGCAAGCCCGAGCTGACCACGCATTTCATCCGCCAGATCAATCATCACCCCGCGCCTGAGCCTTTGAGCATGGAGCGTGCCGAGCATTTATTGAGTCTGGGGCTGGAAGATCAGTTGATGGAAGAAATCGTCAGCCTGTACCAACAGGCGCTGGACGGCGTGGATGTGATGATCGTGGAAGGCATGGTGCCGAGTCCGCAACATGCTTTCGTCGCCTCGCTCAACAGCACCATCGCGCTGAATCTTCAGGCAGGGGTGATTCTGGTCGGCGCGGCCTGTGAACAAAGTAGTGAAGCATTGACCGAACAATTCGAGCTGGCGGTGTCCAGTTACGGTGCGCACAACACGATCGCCGGTTACATTATCAACCACATTCCCGCCGGGCAGGATGCCTACCGCTTTGGCTGCGAGGTCATGGAGCGCAGCCTGCAACTGCAAGCTCACCCCTTGCCTTATTTGGGCGGTATTCCGCACAAGCCGGAGTTTTTGCATCCGCGCACGCAGGATATTGTGGAGGTGTTGAATGCGCGCGTGTTGCACGCAGGCGAGATCGCCAGCCGGCGCGTGCGCCAGAATCTGATTATCGCGCGCTCGGTGCCGAATATCGTGTATCTGCTCAAACCCGGTGCCTTGATTATGAGCCCGGGGGATCGCGACGATGTGATGATGGCGGTTGCGCTGGCCACCATGAATGGCATCCCACTGGCGGGTTTGCTGCTGACTTCGGACGCTGAGCCCGATCCCAGTATCCAGCAGCTTTGCCAAAAGGCATTTTCCAGCGAATTGCCGGTCTTGCTGACCGCCTACAACAGCTTTGAATCCGCCAGCCTGCTCAACGATATGAGTACGCATGTGCCGGCAGACGATTTGCAGCGCATGGAGCTGGTGATTGATTTCATAGCTGAAAAACTCGAATTAACCGCGCTTTTGGCAGGCATGGCGCTACCGCACGAGTTGCGCATGACCCCGCCCGCGTTCCGCTTCCAGGTAGTGGAAAAGGCTCGCCGCCTGAACAAGCGCATTGTGCTGCCCGAAGGCAACGAGCCGCGCACCATTCAGGCAGCGGCCATTTGCGCGCAAAAAGGCATCGCCCGCTGCGTGCTGCTGGGGCATCGCGAGGAGATTTTGCGTGTGGCCGAGGCGCATGGCGTGGAGTTGCCAGACAACGTGGAAATTCTGGAACCGGAGCGCGTACGCCCACATTACGTCGCGCCGATGGTCGAGCTGCGCAAGCACAAGGGGCTGAGCCCGGCCATGGCGGAGCAGCAGCTGGAAGACAACGTCGTGCTGGGCACCATGATGCTGTATCAAGACGATGTGGATGGCTTGGTATCCGGCGCGGTGCATACCACGGCGAATACCATCCGCCCGGCCTTACAACTGATTAAAACCGCGCCGGGGGCGAAGCTGGTCTCCAGTGTGTTCTTTATGCTGATGCCCGATCAGGTGCTGGTGTATGGCGACTGCGCAGTCAACCCGGATCCTAGTGCGGAGGAGTTGGCCGATATTGCGATTCAATCCGCCGATTCGGCGGCGGCATTCGGCATTACCCCGCGCGTGGCGATGATCTCGTATTCCACCGGCGAATCCGGCGTGGGCGATGACGTGATTAAAGTGCGCACCGCCACCCAGCTGGTACGCGAAAAACGTCCTGATCTCATTATTGACGGCCCGCTGCAATACGATGCCGCCAGTGTCGAATCGGTCGGCAAACAGAAAGCGCCGAATAGCCCGGTGGCAGGGCAGGCCACCGTGTTCGTATTCCCTGATCTGAATACCGGCAACACCACCTACAAGGCCGTGCAGCGCGCCGCCAATGTGGTCAGTGTCGGCCCAATGCTGCAAGGTCTGCGCAAGCCGGTGAATGATCTGTCACGCGGCGCGCTGATTGAAGACATCGTGTACACGATTGCACTGACGGCGATTCAGGCGGAGCAGGTGGGGTAACTCTTCGCAGCGAAGGCGCTCATTTCTCGAATGGTTTTGATGCTGTCCAACCTGTCCCTGGAGGTATTTTATGTCACTACAACAACCCGACTATCAGATTTCGGTCATGTCGCAGGATGAGCTGCAAACAGCCATCGACTGGGCGGGCGCCGAAGGCTGGAATCCCGGTTTGGATGATGCGGTTGCGTTTTATGCGGCGGACAATCAAGGATTCCTGCTGGGAAAAATCAATGACCAAGCGGTTGCCACGATTTCGGCAGTGAAATACGGCAATTCATTCGGTTTCATCGGTTTGTATATCGTGGCCGAGCCGTTTCGCCATCAGGGGTATGGCCTGCACATCTGGAACAAGGCACTCGAACATTTGCGCGGACGCAGTATCGGTCTGGATGGCGTGCTTGCGCAACAGGATAATTACCGGAAATCCGGCTTCAGGCTGGCGCATCGAAATATAAGATTCGCAGGAATATCCAACCATCTAAAACCTGTGGCAGCGAATATCGTCGAGCTTGCTTCGCTTGGAGTGGAGGTTTTGTTGGCGTATGACGCGGGGTTTTTTCCGGCAAAACGCGCTGATTTTCTCAAGGCCTGGATTAATCAGCCGCATAGTCATGCGATGGGTATTATCGAAAACGGCAAGCTGGTGGGTTACGGCGTGATTCGAGCCTGTCGAACAGGCTACAAAATCGGTCCGCTGAATGCTGAAAACAAAGACCTTGCCATTGATCTGTTCAATGCGCTGCTCGCACAAATTCCCTTGGGGTCGGCCATTTATCTTGATGTGCCGGAACCTAATGCCCAGGCGATAGATATTGCCCGCATGAATGCCATGAGCCCCGCCTTTGAAACGGCACGCATGTATACGGGCGATTTTCCCGACATGGCGCTGGATAAGATCTTCGGTATTACAAGTTTTGAATTAGGTTGAATATACCAGCACAGCGTAACCGATAACCCAACCCACGAGGCCAGCATGGGCGCACATACTTTAGAGCAGCTTTTCAATCCCAAGGGCATTGCGGTCTTCGGCGCCAGCGAGCGTGCCGGTGCGGTCGGTACGACGGTATTAGCGAATCTGATTGCGGCCGGGTTCAAGGGCGCCATTGTGCCGATTAACCCTAAACACACGCAGATTCAGGGCTTGCGCTGTTGGCCGGATGTGAGTCAGGTTGAGTCGGCCTTGGCGCGTCAGCTCGATCTGGCGGTGATCGCCACCCCGGCGGCCAGTGTTCCGGGTATTGTGCGTCAATGCGGCGAGGCGGGCTTCAAGGGGGCGGTGATTCTCTCGGCAGGCTTTGCCGAAGCCGGGGCGGCGGGGAAAGCCTTGCAGAGCGAGATTCTGGAAATTGCCCAGCATTTCTCCATGCGCCTGATCGGGCCGAATTGCTTGGGCATGATGCGCCCGGCGATTGGGCTGAACGCCACCTTTAGCCACAATCAGGCCGTACCTGGCCAACTGGCTCTGGTGTCGCAGTCGGGGGCGCTGGTGACGGCGGTGCTGGATTGGGCGCAGGCGCGTGGGGTGGGCTTTTCGGCGATTGTGTCCACCGGGGATGCGGCGGATGTGGATTTTGGCGATGTGCTGGATTACCTGGCGCTTGACCCGCAAACCAAGGGCATTCTGTTGTATGTGGAGGGTATTCATCACGCGCGCGGCTTCCTTAGCGGCCTGCGTGCGGCGGCGCGTATCAAGCCGGTGATTGTGCTCAAGTCGGCGCGTCATGCCGAAGGTTCGCGGGCGGCGGCGACGCATACCGGAGCGTTGATGGGCGCGGATGATGTGTTTGATGCGGCGCTGGAGCGCGCCGGGGTAGTGCGGGTGGAGCGCATTACGCAGTGGTTCTCTGCCGCGCAGACCCTGGCACAGTTGGGTGGCCAAGGGATGGGCTCGGGCATGAATCTGCGCGAGGGTAGGGTGCTGATTCTGACCAATGGCGGCGGGCCGGGGGTGATGGCCACCGACCGGGCGGCGGATCTGGCCATGCCGCTGGCGAGCCTAAGCGCAGAAACCCTGGCGGCGTTGAATGCTTTTTTGCCAGTGAATTGGTCACACGCCAACCCGGTGGATATTTTGGGCGATGCCGACGCGCAGCGTTACGGCGAGGCGGTGCGTCTGTGTCTGGCCGATACAGGCGTGGACACGATGGTGGTGCTGCTCACGCCACAAGCCATGACCGACCCCCTGGCCTGTGCCGAGGCGGTGATTCAACAGGCGCAGCAGCAGGGCAATGGATACCGCAAACCGGTGTTGGTGTGCTGGATGGGCGAGACTCTGGTGAACGAAGCGCGCGTGCGTTTCGATGCGGCGGGTATTCCGCAATTTCGCTCGCCGGAATCGGCGGTTGAGGCCTTGGCTTATCTCTTCGACTATCGGCGTAACCAAAACTTGCTGATGCAGGCGCCCAGCCCCCTGAGCGAAGATACACCGGCGGATATTGAAGGTGCGCGGCTGATTATGCAGCAGGCGCGCAGCGAGGGGCGCATGGTGTTGAGTTTGCGCGAATCCAAGGCGATTCTGTCGGCCTTCCGCATTCCGAACCATCCCAGCGTGCTGGCGCGCGATGCGAACGAAGCCATGATCGTGGCCGAGAGTCTGGGTTATCCGCTGGCGCTCAAAATCAGCGCCCCGGCACTCACGCACAAGACCGATGTCGGCGGCGTGCGCCTGAATGTGCAAAGCGCGCAGAGCGTGCGCCATCAGGTACAGGAGATGCTCGACAAAGTGCGCGCAGCACATCCCGATGTGGTGATTGAGGGCGTGACGCTGGAGCGTATGGCCGAGGTGGGACATGCGCGCGAGTTGCTGGTGGGGGTCAGTCGTGATCCGGTGTTCGGGCCGGTGATTGCGTTTGGCATGGGCGGTGTGGCGGTGGAAGTGCTGCATGATCGCGCCTTGGCCTTGCCACCGCTGAACCCCCTGTTGGCCGAGCGCCTGATGCAACGCACGCGTGCCGCCAAAATGCTGGGCGCATTTCGCGGCGCCTTGCCCGTGCCTATGGGCGCTTTGGAACAGGTGTTGCTGCGCATTTCAGAAATGGTGTGCGAGCTGCCGGAAATCGCCGGATTGGACATTAACCCGCTGATGGCCGGAGAGTTGGGTGTGGTGGCGGTGGATGCGCGCATTGAGCTGGCCGAGATGCATCCCGGTTTGCCGCGTTATGCGCATATGGCGATTCATCCTTATCCGGCGCATCTGGCGCGGCATGTGGTGCTGGCGGATGGGCGGGAAATCATCCTGCGCCCGATACGCCCGGAAGATGCTGAAATGGAACAGGCCTTTGTGCATGATCTGTCCGATGAAAGCCGCTACCTGCGTTTTATGCGCGCGCTGGACGAGCTTACCCCGGATATGTTGATGCGTTTTACGCAAATCGACTATGACCGCGAAATGGCGTTTGTGGCGATTTATATGCAGAACGAGCACGCCGTGGAAATTGGCGTGGCGCGCTACAGCCTGCAACCGGATGGCGAAAGCGCCGAGTTCGCCGTGGTGGTGAGTGATGCCTGGCAGGGCTGCGGTTTGGGGAGTTTATTGCTGGAAGCGGTGCTGGATGCCGCACGCCAACGCGGGGTGCGTGTGCTCATGGGCGAGGTGCTGCCGCATAACACCGGCATGTTGAAACTCGCCGAACGCATGGGCTTTGAACGCCTGGCGGGCTCGTTTGATGATGATGTGGTGCATGTCACGCGCAAGCTGTAGGCCGTGGAAATCAAGACATTAGCCACAGAGCACACAGAGATTTTTGAGGGGCTGTTGTAGGGTAGATAAGCGTGGCGCAGCCGACTTATTGATTCGGCACTTAAATACCACGATAACCGTTCGCTCTGAGCCTGTCGCAGAGCCTTCGTGCGGGGCTTCGACAGGCTCAGCCCGAACGGTTAATCACGAATAATTCGTGCCGAATCTATAGTCCGTTTATCCGGCCTATGATGGCTCACCCAGCAACATCCTCTCAGTGCCCTCTGTGGCAAAAAATGGATGCCGCAGATCCCCAAACGGCAGTTATCAGCGTTTATGCTAAAATTCGCAAAATTCATTAGTTTTTCTTATCAAAAAGGAGCCTCTCATGTCCGCTTTGCCCCCTTGCCCAAAATGTGCTTCGGAATACACCTACGAAGATGGCGAGATGTTCGTTTGCCCGGAATGCGCACATGAGTGGCCAAAAACTGCCGCCGTGGCCGAAGAAAGCAGCGACGCACTGGTGATCAAAGACTCGAACGGCAACCTGCTGCAAGACGGCGATACCGTGACCGTCATCAAAGATCTGAAAGTCAAAGGCACCTCCCTGGTGGTCAAAGTCGGCACCAAGGTGAAAAACATCCGCTTGATCGAAGGCGACCATGATATCGACTGCAAAATCGACGGCATCGGCCCGATGCAGCTCAAGTCGGAGTTTGTGAAGAAGGGCTGAGATCGCGGGAATTTTGCAGACTGAAATCGAGATCAGTTTCCTGTCGCCAAGCATGACTCGCCTGACTTTAGCGACAGCCGGTAGACCTTGTGTGCGAGCGCTTCTGGAGGCAGATGCGAGCCCTCTGGATGGGGCTCGAACGCATGTTCAACATGCAGCAGTTCGATATTGAAGGCCGCCCCGTACAAGGTCATGAGCTCAGGATCCGCCTCAAGGGTTTGCGCCGGGAGCGCGCCTGAGTCCGGCATCTCGGTCGTCAGGATAAACACCTTGCCGGATGTCGGCAAAATCAGCTTCAAATGCGCCACATACAACAAGCGCACATCCTCGGGGAAGGCCGTCAGCGCCGCGCGGTCATACACTGCGTCGATCTGGCCGAGTTCGCTGCTCGTCAGGGCGAAATAATCGCCACACAGAATGCTGATGCGCCCAGCCTGCCAGAGCGTGAGCAAGCCCGCAGGCCGCCGCGTCGGGCGCAGACGGTTTTCCTTGAAAAAGGCGCGCACTGCAATCGGACTCAACTCGACACCGATAACCTCATGCCCTTGCTGCGCCAACCAGAGCATATCCAGGCTTTTGCCGCACAGCGGAACGAAGATCCGGCTGGCTACATCAAGCCCGAGTTCCGGCCAAAAACGGGTCAGAAGCGGGTTAATCGCCGCCTGATGAAAGCCGGTCTGCCGGTCATGCCAGCATTGCAGCCAGCTCGCATTGTCGCCGTCGGTGAGTGTCTCGCCCGCAGGGGCGCGTGCTTCAAACAGTTCGGGGATGCCCGACATGAATACCTACTCCAAGCGTAAACGTGGTTGTGGATCAGAAATACTCCGATCAAACAGGCACAACGCATCTTGGAAGGACGACATGCAAGCCGGAAAGGCGCTCGTTGACGACGCGCCCAAAAGAAGCGCGACACGCTCAGGTTAACATTGATCGGGGAAGGCGTGCGTCGCTCAAGCGGGGGGCGATGCGACTTCTGGGGCGGCTAATCGTTGGTGTTTGATGGCAACGTGGTATGGCTCTGCTTAAAGCGCGAGGTCAATTTCCCACTCCGCCCGGCATCAAACGCTGCATCTGACGATCATGCACGCCCGAGAATAACAGCAGGGCGGCCAGTGCGCCGATGAGTGCAAAAAGCATGTCGGACTGCGTGTCCCACGGGTCGCCCTGCGTGCCTAGAAACTCGATTGCGCCTTGCTCAAGCAGCAAGGCCACGCCCCATTCGATAAGTTCGTAGCTGGCGCTGATTGCCAGGACGATGCACACCACGATAAAGGCCAGCATCCGCCGGCCACGCACAACATCACCCCGGATAAGAATCTCGCGCGCAAGCAACGCGGGGACAAAGCCTTGGAAAAAGTGGCCGATCTTGTCGTAGGGGTTGCGTTCCAGCCCCAGCACCTCGGCGATCTGAAAGCCGAGCGGTACGCGGGCGTAGGTGTATTCGCCGCCGAGGATAAGCACCAGCGCGTGCAGGAAAATGCACACATAAACCAGGGTCGTAAGCGGAAAGCGAGAGTAGGTCGCCCAGAGCACGGGGATGGCGATCAATACCGGCAGCACTTCCAGCGCCCAAGTTGCATGGTCGTAGGGCTTGATGGCCGAAAGTGCGAGCAGGCCGATAAGCAGCAGCAGAGCGAACAGCAGCATATGGGTGCGCTGGAGGATGGGCATGGGTTTCTACGCCTCGCTTAGCGAATGTCGAACGATTCGACGCGAATCAGTTCGCAAGCACCATTACCCGAATCGTCACGCGTCAGTGATGAACGCCAAACCGCGCCATCCGGAGCGCGGGCTTCGACCAACTGCCCGGTGATATGCACAATTTGCCCGGGGCGTACCTGTTTCATCTTTTTCTCGATGGCGGGCGAGGTCGGGATCAGGTGCATATTGGCGCTGTGGCTGATAATTTCGTTGGGTGGAATCGGCGGGGCATCCTCCCAGCGGTAACGATAAAAGCGCCCACCTTGGGTAATCGAGAGTTTGTCGATCACAGCGGAATCGGACATCCGCCCCCAACCCAGAGCCAAATCAACGGGCACAAGCTCGGCACCACGGTCGAATTGGTAAATTTCCTTGCCCAAAACGCGTGCCTTGATTTCGAAATTCGCCAAGGCTTCGAGTTGGTACTTGCCGCCATGCGGATAAACTACTTTTTTCGCAATATCGCTCTGCACGGGTATCTCTTTGACCAACGTGCCCGGAGACACGGCGAGCGGGCGATTATGCCAATACTGCCAAGCGCTAAATAGAATTAACGCGATAAATACCCAGCGCCATGGAATAGTCACGCCGTCCTCCAGTGGTCGAATAGCTGCATTTTAGGGAAACGCTGATTTATTCAGCGTTTCCCGCTTGGGGCAGGATGCCCCAACATGAACAATGGTGTAAGCCATTGATTCATGAAGACTGTTGCGGGCGTGTACCGCAACGAGGCTTGCTGATTAAATCCATGGATGGATTTAATCAGCGTTTACTTAGAGGAATGATTATTCCCACATTACGTAGTCTTTTGCCTTGGCCGAAGCGGTAAGCAGCCCCATAAGCGGCATCGCCCGAAGTTTCATGCTTACCGGCGGCTCATCGGCATACCCGCTTTCAACCAGCGAAGGCGAGGCTTTTTCTGCTTCGATCGCGGCCGTTAGGCGCGCCAGCGCTGCGGGAACTTCGTCAGCCATCATCGCACCGGGTACCGTAGTGCTGTGCCCCATCATGCTCAGCATAGCGAGCGCATCTTTACCGAACATAGTGATATCGGCATGAGCATCGGTCTTGAAAGTTACCAGCATGGCGTTCTCCTTGATAAATCGCTTGTTTCTGTTATTGGCATAAAGTCACATCTTTCAATGTCCCATCACTGGGAACCTCTAAAAACCCCTCCATTGTCATCTTATTAGGACTTACGCAAAAGTGTCCCAGCAAGGCAAAGCGCCGAAGACAGTACACTTAGTACGGCGAGGTGCTTGAACGCCGCTGGGACGGTTTTGCGTAAGTCCTACTTATGCTAGACACACACCGAATGGAGCAAAATATGCACGCTGTGAATATGTTAAAAGCTGAATCATCTCTCTTCAGCTTGGTTGAGGCTATTGAGCAAGGCCGGGAGCGTGAAATTGTTATCACCCGCAATGGTCGTCCTGCCGCCACACTGGCGGGACGTGATAACTATGCGAAATGTGATCTTTTTTTCCTGGTATGACTCAGGATAGCCAGCCGAGAAGTTGATAAACCGTTGGGTTATCCGCACACGCACCCAAACCGCATTCCAGAAAAGTAGATGCCATATTCACAAATACTATCGCCAACAACAAAGCTCCCGCCCACAACCCTAACCGACCACCGGCGGTCGCTGATCGAGCGTCGCCAACGCGATTTTCCACCATAAAAATCAGACCCACGGCTAATAGAATGGTCATGAAGCTAATGAAAGACCAGGTGTAAAAATGCAGCCCGAACAGTGCTGAGCCATATGGGTCAGTACCTGGAACAATATGTAACAAGACTTGCCGCCCAGAACTCAAGGTGCCTGCTAATGCACTAACAACAATTAAACCGTAGTGCATAAATGTTGACCCAAAGCGGACGTTCATCAAGAATCCAATGCCCACCATAATAAACGCAACCCGTTGTAACAAACACAGTGGACAGGGTAACTCTCCCATTACGAATTGATAGAAAAAAGCAATCAGTAGCACCAAGCTTACACCAAGCAGGGAAGCCATATTAAACCAGCGGACGATAAGTGCGGCCATCAGAGGGGATAGTGTCTGGTTCATAACGTGATCGCCAACGTGTCATTCATGTGATATTGGCACCAGCCCAAATAAATACCGATCAGCAAAACCCACAGCCACAGGCCTGTTTTGGCTTGACCGCGCATAATAAACAAGATTGCCATGAGGGCAATAATAAAAGGTAATACCATAATCATTTTTTTATCCTTTGGGGTTGTTGTTGATTCAGAACTTGACTTATATGGTTCGGGTTTAAATAACTGTTGCTCCACGGAGTCACAATACAATATGTGTCCAATTTTTCTTTATTTATTTTGCGATCAGCGCGACACCTGTCGGCGCTAATGCCGCAAGCTGCGTCTGTTGCCAAAGCACGCCAGCAGAGACAGCAGCCAGAACCAACAAAGCAAGTTTAAAAAAAGATTCACCATCTTAAGTTACATGGTGAAATTTGCACTTTTTGTAGGAGCGAACCTTGGGTCGCGATGGGCGGTAGCAGCCTTCGCGACCCAAGGTTCGCTCCTACAAGGCAAAACAGATTCAGGCCGGATCAATAACGTAGAGCTAATCGGCGCTGCGCGGCTTTATCGCGCAGCGTTCAGTGACCCAAGGGAGTAAGGTTGAGCGCCGGGTTGGAGGAGCGTTCACGGCAGGATTTCAATTGGGGTTCCCTCCTTAACGAGTGCCCACACAACATCCATGTCCCTGTTGGGAAGGGCTACACAACCATTTGTCCAGTTGAAGCGCTGGCTGATGGATGACAGCCAGCCCAGACCGTTTTTTTGGCCGTGAATCATAATCTCACCACCGGGCTTAACGTCGCGCGATTTGGCCGAGGCGATGTCTTTGGCATTTGGGTATGAGATGTGAATGGCTCTGTAGAAAGCGCTATTGCTTTTCTTGTAATCAAGGATGTAGGAACCCTCGGGGGTTCTCTCATCCCCCTCCTGCATTTTGTGACCTTTTGGGTTGGCGCCGAAAACGACGTGGAATTCATGCACGAGTTTTTCGCCGGATAATAACTGCAGCTTGTGATCGCTTTTCAAGACGCGTACCAGCGTGACGGCTGACTCAGCACACACAGCCTGGGCAAAGAGGAGAAGAAGGGCGGCGAGCAGGTAACGCATTGCGCACTAACGCTTGACGTAAGGGGCGCCGTTAGGCGTCACGCTTGAGCGGCATGTTAGAGCGCATTTTTCCAATACCTCGATTTTTAGGTCTGGTTTTTTGGGTATACCAGCACCCGCAGAAAGCGGATAGCCCATTACCGACCCCGTTTGTTTGTACCCACGGCGCAGATAAAAATCAATGAGTTCTTTTCTTTTGGAAACAACAACCAGAATTAGCTTCTCAGCGCCAAAAACATTAATTGCATACCCCTCGGCTTGCGCAAGCATTTGTTTCCCCTCGCCAGAGCCTTGCAATATTGGACTAACCGCAAGCATTCCAATATGGCCATTATTGCCTTTCTTCTCGACGTGAGCGCAGGCGGCAATTTCTGAGTTTTCAAGACCAACAAGAATTGCTGAATCGGGTTTGTCCATTATTTCAGCAAGCTGGCGGGGCGTAGTTCTAACACCAGCAACGAATTCAGATTCATGTGTCCAGCCAGCGGAACCAACACCAGGACGATATGCTGCATTGACGAGGGCAGCTATTGCCGAAGCGTCTGATTCGTTGGCTAGGCGGAATGCGTCAATGGTCATGGTAGTTTGAGGCTCAACGTTCAGCGTAACCGGTGCCCAACGCAGCGCAGTTGGGCGTCCGAGTGGACGCTGTTGTTAGGCGCATTCTTACTCATGCCCAGGCTCCCATTCTGGATATGCAACCACGTCAGAGCCGTAATGAAGCCAAGGTACCTGATGCGAGGCCCATATCTGAAATTCAGGTACTTGATGTGGATCATCATCAAGGGTTGCTACGCGCAACGTGAACGTTTCTCGTCCTTCCGTCTTTTTGATCAAGTGCGTCCCGCAATTGCTGCAAAAATATCGATGTTTGCCGGGAGATGACTCAAATGCCTTTAGCAGTTGCTCGCCACTTAGCCATTTGAAGTGTTCTGGCCTTACTGCTGCAGCCGTGTTGAACGCGGCCGCGTGAGCTTTGCGACAAGTTCGGCACGAACAGTGCTGAATCGCCGAGGCCAATTCTTTTACTTCATACTGAACCTGACCACAAAGGCAACTGCCTCTCATGCTGGGGCTGTCCAGTGAGCGAAGCGAACGACCTTGAGCGACTTGTTATGTACCTGTTCCACTGCCCAACCTGCTAACAAACCAAAAAACAACGCCAACTATATAACCACTTAACGCCATAGCCAAATATAAATTGGCTGGATCATTTTCATTTGATGGCTGGTTAAAACCAAAAAATGTGGAGAGTATTAACGTTGGTAGTAACGAAATGAACATTGAGCCAATACTTACTGTCCAGAAGTTTATGCGGCCAATTTTTTTCATTGCTAAATAAGCAGGTACGCCAAAAATAAATGCAACAAGATAGCCAAATGGTGCGCCAAGAACCATGAATAGCCAAAAATATGACACGAACTTGATGTAATCTTTATAACCCCAAGTTCGAGTTGATGGATATGAAATTTCACCTGCAATGCTTACTATTAAGAACAAGCAGATAGGCCCTGCCAATGGAGCAATTAATCCTGCACGCAATAAGTTAGTTGGTATGCTTTTCATTTTGGTACATAACGCTTGGTTCAGGTGCGTCGTAGGCGTCACTTGGAATCATTTGTTATAGGACGTTCTATGTTAAGATATTTCAACTTCAATGACATAGATAGGTATTCTTTTATCAGGGTGTTGGTATTTTCCCACCAGATAATCATTCCTGATTAAGATCCTATTTATTAAAGTTAGTTCTGCACCAGAAGAAAATAGCACTTCTTTTTCATTGCCCATTCTTGTTCTTTTTCGACGATATACAAACACATTAGTTTTAGCGTTCGCTACTCGCAATACAAACAGATCTATCTGATCTGCATCATATGCCTTTCCTCCCCATTCAGCATTTCTTAGTGCCACTTGTGGGCAAAAACTTGTAGAAAATGGTCTGTTTAGCTTTATATGTGACGTATTACAAGGCCATAGACCGCCATGAAAGAGAAGCTGCCCTTCAGAAAGGAGGTTGCTACTTCTATTTATTTCTGAGTCTACCTCGACCTGATCGTAGTGAGGGTATTCTTGTTGAAAGCGCCTTATCGAATCAGGAATTTTTGAAGGCATACATTGCCTCCAAAATTTATAATCTTGGCTATTGTCTAATTGCTCATCGATATGATGCTCAAGGGCATTATCAGCACCTTTTATAGCCATATAGCAAGCAGCTTCCAAGGGGGTTGAAACTGTTTCTTCTAATCTATCGTTAATGAACGGAAGAAAATGTCCATTTTTCTGATAGTAGTCCAGATTTTCTTGTTGGGTTGGCCGCCTTGTTGACCACAACTCATAAGGGGTAATAAAAGTATTAACTAAAGGTAAAATCATCTAATCACTCGAGCATAAAAGTTGGCACTTAGTCCTATAACATGTAATAGACACCTTCTCAGGTGTCTATATTTTTGTAAATCGGTGTATATCACGTCTTTCTTCAATGTATCTTGTTGATTTTATGTGAAAAATAAGAAACACAAGGCAAAGCCATAAAACAAACTACACCGCCATGATTTTCGCCAGTGTTGCCCAACAAGCAACAGAACACACGGGCAACTCCAAGCGTAGCAGCACCTCTCTCCAAGTGCAGAAAAAAGTGCAGACAAGCCGCCTAGCAACCCGCCTTTATTCCCCATCCTCCTGCGCCCGCACCATCTGCCGCATTCTGAGCAAGCTATCAACCCCTGTTCGACCAAAAAACGGTTGATTTCCAGGAAGTCGGAAGCTGCCTGACCGCAGATGCCGATGTGCTGTTCATTGGAATCTATCCCCACGTTGTATTGGGAATGGACGATATCTACCGAATGTCAGAGCCTTTGGGTTGATCCTTGAAGGATTCTGGCTCAAGTTTTTGGGTCAGGCGGAAAACCCCTTCGGTTACGTGGCGGGTTAATTGGATATCGACCATCAAAGTCTGATTAGGTGCGAAGAATTGCTTCAGGGAACTGAAGGTGCCTCGGTGTTCGGCAACAACATAGTAGGCGTAGCCCGCAGCGGGTCTGGCCACGATCTTCAAGCCGAACTTGCCTTGTAATTCGGGCTTGGTCAGCCATTCGGCCATCTTGTCGTAATCGATGTAATAGGTGAGCTTGCCGGGATTACGCTGGTTGCGCTGGCGGTCGACAAAAAAGCCCTCGGGGAGATGGTTTTCATCGTAATTCGGCCCGGCGGTAAAAAGGAGATCGTAATCCGCGAGGCTGTTGTTGCGGTCATCCGTGATACGGAATACGAACATGCAATAACGGCTGGTGATGAACTCGCGTTCGAACAGAAACAGCTCCCTGGTTTTTCTACTCCGCTCCGCTGCCTGCGTTTGCTCGCTTAAATCGGCCAGCGTTTTGCACATCTTCTTGTAGGACGCCACGCTATTGACGGCCAGGCATTGCAACAGCCCGTTCACGGTGGGGTGGGATGCGTCGTCATCCGCTTTGACGCTACCCATAATGCCCATCTCTTCATCGGAATGGGAACGCCCCGGCAGAATACCGAAGGCGTATTTCTCCGGCTGTTTGTGCTTGCCCAGCTTGAATTTACCATCCTGCTGCACGAGCTGGATGAGCCCGTAATTCATATTGGCCGCCGCCGCACGAACCACGCCGTCCGAACCAACTTCCCCGGTATAAGAATTCAAGGGGTCGTAGAACTTGCGGTCAATCGTCTGTCCAGTAAGCACGAAGACATACATGCCCGAACTTGTGCAGCTGTAATCCAGCCACGAGGCATTCAGCTCCCAACTTGGGTCGCTGCCCAGCTCAAGCCAGTTGAGCACACCCACGCCGGGTTGCACGCCCTCGGCAAAGAACTTCATACGTGACAGCCGACTTTTTCCAAGCTGTGCCAAGGCGGAGCCATGATTGGGCGGAGCCAGCATGACCAGATGCGACAAGGGGCACTCGGCGAGCCGTGCCTTGAAAAACATATCAACCCACTTGCGCACAACAGGCCCGCCCGTGGAATGCGTGACGCATGCGAATCGTTCGCCAGCGGACAAACGAGGCAGAACCTCTGTGGAAATCGCTTGCTGCATACCCCGGGCAATATCATCGATATTCACTTCGTCGGAAAAGCTAATGTACTTTCCAAGGTAAAGACCAGTGACCTGAATAGCCAAGCTGGGGGCAGAGTTTTGCGCGACGACACTAGGCAGTGCGCCGTAGGTTTCCGTGCTGGTCACACTCCAGCCGTGAATAAATACAACAAGCATCTAGACCCCCTATGGAAATTGAAAAAAGGGATAGGCTCCGATTAACTCCGTGTTTTTAAATGGGGGCAGTACGTTAATTGCTATTAATTTGCTTTGGATTGCAAGGTCTAAATTCGTGCTTACCTAACTCCTTCAATCGAGTCTGACCCCAAAGTCTGCAGCATGTTAGCGTCCTTGAACTCAAACGTGATGCGCCAGTTACCATTGACGGTGCTGGAGCGTGGGAACGATGGGCGGAATCAAAAGATGCTCAGGCGCGCTTCTTTTTAGGCTTGGGTTGCGGTAGTTCATGGGCGGTGGTCTGAATCAGGCTGCCCAGCCAGTCACGATCTTCCCAGAGGTCGGCGCTAATCAGCAGATGAGGTTTCGCGCCGGGGTATGGGCTGCCTTCGAAAGGGTGTTCAATCATGCAACGGCCTGCATGGGTCGGTTTGAGAAAGAGCTGATCGTCGCAGACCAGCGCGACCGGCTTGTCGGCAAAATACAGGCAGTATTCGCCAAACATCTTGCGCGCCCTGACCTGCCCCAAGCCCGAAAGCTGGTCGAGGAGGTAATCCATTGTGGTTTGGGCGGTTGCCACGGGGTGAATGCCTGTATTCAGGTTGATTGGGTGTTGCGTATTTAATGGTAAATCAATCGAGCCTGACCCCATTGATCTTGATATTTTATTTTCTTTCGGTGGAATACGCCCTACGCTGGCTGGTTAGCCGTTCACACGATAACACCATCTATGTGCTCGACCACTTTTCTGGCGTACTCAAAGTGATGGATTACATCTGACATTGAAATTGTTGGATTCCCGCCATGTGCAAACTCGTTTCGTGCCGCGACTAGTGATGAAAGAGAGGAAAGCATGTGCGATTTATCAGGGTCAGCTTTGATATTTGTCAGATATGTCTTCTTCCAGCCTTCATCAAACTGATCAAGAAAATTAGTTATATTGTCGTGGGAGGGGTTTGCAGAACCACTAACGATTCGTTTATTAATGAATCTCTTTACCTGCCTTTTGCTTCGCTTGCTACAGAAATCGGCAATTAGCGATTTGAAAGAAACCTCAATAATTCCGCAGGCCTTAATGACAGCATACTTTGTTAAGTATGGTGCCACAGGAGATGTAATTCCAAGAGTCGTAATGCACGACTGAACATGATCTAGCTCAAGACGGCAGTTACTAAGTAGCATCTCCACGTCCGAATTATTCATAATCAACCCCAAAGAGATAGTTGCTCGCTTTTTCTATGCGCTTTTTAATGTTGTTCCTACGCATAGTCTCTTTGGCGATAGTGATTTTATATTCAGGATCCTTTAGAAGTTTAAATTTTTGTTCAACAGGGTCATTAATTGGTTCCACTCCACGACGTATTGCAGAATCTATTGCTATCAATATTGAGTCAAATATTGTTGGATTGAACTTAGGAACGAATTTTGAGCTATCTGATGGAGACACGTTGTGGAATGCGTTTTCACCAAATAGCTTCAGAGCCATGTCAACAGATGAGTAAAATCGCTGTTCCATCTCAGTCAATTCCTCATCAGTCAGTTTTGATTTGTCCTTAATGTGTAGATCAAGCTCTCTGCGAAGTGAAATGCGTTCCGTTTTGCTAGCCTTGAAGCCCACCGAACTTAATGCAAAAAATCTGAGAATGTATTCCATGTCCCGCATTGTGGGATCCGCCACTGAAAGCCCAAATAGCTTTCTCCAAGCTTGGTACTTGTTTAGTTTAATTAGAAGACTGTTATAATCGCCCTGAGCGACACAATTGCGTATTTCTTGCGCAGTTAAGGTTCTACCTGACGTATTAATTCTCTCAAAAACCTGAAATAGGCTTGTATCACTAGAGACTGGATCTTTCTGTTGGGCAAAGATGATTGCATGAATGGTTGTATTTCTAATTCTTCGCTGCTCTGATTCTGTCAGCTCTACAAATTGCTTACCGCGCCAGCGTGAATTTATTCGTTCAGTTCTTGAAAGAGCGAAGCTCTTTTCATCTTTGGTGAATACTCCGCGAACGAAATCGCGAACCGTCATTATTCTCTGATATCCGTCAATTATTAACAACTTCTCGTCTGCGGTCTGTGCGAGAAATATGCTTGGGACGGGCAGGCCAAGCAGAAGAGAATCAATGAATCGCGACGCCTCACGACGATCCCAGACATAATTTCGCTGAAGCTCCGGCTTAATTAGCTCATCATCGTCATACCGATCAATTAGTTCTCGAAACGAGAGATCAGCACCCCAAGGCTTGATGTTAAACAAGCTATCATCTGAGTAGCCGTCATCCTCTTCTTCCTTGATTCGCTGAATTAATGAGTTATGTGTACTCATACAACCTCCATTTAAGCGGCAAACGTTGATTATCCGACAAGTGTCAGCATAAAAATCTTACCGGACACACCGGACAATATGATGATCCAGCGTGAGACGTTATTCCAGCTAGGCGGCTTTGTCCAATAAGACCGATCATGAATTCCCCTTCATACATTTCGGTCTGCAATCCGCCATATCGCTATCGTTCGATAGCTAAACCCCACCATTCTCCTGCGCCCGCACCACCTGGCGCATTCTGAGCAAGCTATCCGGATTGAGTGACAAGCTATCAATGCCCTGTTCGACCAGAAAACGGGTGATTTCCGGGAAGTCGGACGGTGCCTGGCCGCAGATGCCGATGTATTTGCCTTGCGCCTTGCATGCGGTAATCGCCATCTGGATCAGTTTCAATACGGCGGGGTCGCGTTCGTCGAATTCGGTGAGCAGACCGGAATCGCGATCGACCCCGAGGGTGAGTTGGGTCAGGTCGTTGGAGCCGATGGAGAAGCCGTCGCAGAGTTCAAGAAACGCATCCGCCATCAGTGCGTTGGTGGGGATTTCGCACATGATGTAGAGCTTGAGGCCGTTTTCGCCGCGCTTGAGGCCGTGTTGCGCCATAAGCTCGATCACGGCTTGGGCTTCACCGACCGAGCGCACGAAGGGCAGGAGCAGGGCGACATTGCTGAGTCCCATGACTTCGCGCACGCGGCGCAGGGCGAGGCATTCGAGGGCGAAGCCTGCGGCGTAATCCGGGTGGTGGTAACGCGAGGCACCGCGCAGGCCGATCATTGGGTTTTCTTCCACTGGTTCAAAGCCGCGTCCGCCGAGCAGGGCGGCGTATTCGTTGGATTTGAAGTCGGAAAAACGCACCACCACCGGGCGCGGGTAGAAGGCGGCGGCGATTTGTCCGACACCTTCGGAGAGGCGTTTGACGAAGAAATCCTCGCCGTTGGCATAGCCGCGTGTCAGTTCGGCCACGCGCGCACGGGTGGCGGCATCCAGTTTGTCCGGGTAGAGCAGGGCGTTGGGGTGCGCCAGAATGCTGCGCATGATGATGAATTCCATGCGCGCCAGTCCGACCCCGTCGGCGGGCAGGCGGCCAAATTCGAAGGCCTGTTCAGCTTGGGCGACGTTGAGGTAGATCTTGGTGCGCGTCGGTGCTGCGTCGGGGTCGAGGCGCTGTTCGTCGATGCGGAAGGCCAGGCTGCCGCGATAGACGTGCGCTTCGTCGCCTTCGGCGCAGGAGACGGTGACCATCTCGCCGCTGGGCACGGTTTGGGTGGCATCGCCGCAGCCGACCACGGCCGGGATGCCGAGTTCACGCGCAATGATCGCCGCGTGGCAGGTGCGCCCGCCGCGATTGGTGACGATGGCCGAGGCGATTTTCATCACCGGTTCCCAGTCCGGGTCGGTGATGTCGGTGACCAGAACTTCGCCGGGGTTGAGTTGGCGCATGTCTTTGGCATGCAGGATGACGCGCGCCACGCCGGTGGCGATTTTCTGCCCCACGCTGCGCCCGGTGGCGAGCACTTCGCCGCGCTGTTCCAGCATGTATTGTTTGAAAATGTGGGTGTCGGCGCGGGTTTGTACGGTTTCCGGACGTGCCTGCACGATGAACAGTTCGCCGCTTTGTCCGTCTTTGGCCCATTCGATGTCCATCGGGCGGTCATAGTGTTGCTCGATGGTAACGGCCTGGCGTGCCAGTTCCAGCACTTCGTCATCCGAGATGCAAAAGCGCTGGCGATCTTGCGGCGGCACTTCGATATTGCGCGTGGAGTGTCCGGCTTGCGCATCGTGGGTGTAGATCATGCGTATGGCTTTGCTGCCCAGCTGGCGCTTGATGATCGGGCGCAGGTCGTCGTGCAGGGTGGGTTTGAAGACGAGGAATTCATCCGGGTTGACCGCGCCTTGCACCACGTTTTCGCCCAGCCCCCAAGCTGCCGTAATCAGCACGGCATCGCGGAAGCCGGATTCGGTGTCCAGGGTGAACATCACGCCGGAGGAGGCCATGTCGGAGCGCACCATGCGCTGTACGCCAATCGACAGGGCGACTTTGTCATGCGCAAAGCCTTGATGGGTGCGGTAGGCAATCGCCCGGTCGGTGAACAGCGAGGCGTACACGCGCTTGCAGGTTTCCAGCAGGCTGGTTGCGCCGCGAATGTTGAGATAGGTCTCTTGCTGCCCGGCGAAGGAGGCATTCGGCAGGTCTTCGGCGGTGGCCGAGCTGCGTACCGCGACTTCGACCATGCCGCCTGCTTCGTCACACAATTGGCGATAGGCGCGGGTAATTTCTTCGCTCAAGGCGGCAGGGAGTTCTGCATGGGTCAACCACTCGCGAATGGTTTGGCCGACTTCGGCCAGTCGCACTACGTCTTCAATATCCAGCGCGTCGAGTAGGGAGAAAATCTTTTCATGCAGGCCGTTGTGCTCAAGAACCGCCCAATACGCCTCGGAGGTGGTGGCAAAGCCATCCGGCACGTTCACGCCCTTGGGTTTGAGGGTGCGGAACATTTCACCCAAAGAAGCATTCTTGCCACCGACCAGTGGGACATCATTCAGGCTCAAGCTATTGAAAAAGCGGACGTAGTTCATGCGGCACTCCTGACTGGATAAAGACTTAATGCGCTCGATGCGACGCTGAAAACGGGTATTGGCACGGATATCGCTAGATTTCTCCTTGACAACCAAACTGCCTGCCCTATAATGCCGTCCATCGATTGCGGGGTGGAGCAGCTCGGTAGCTCGTCGGGCTCATAACCCGAAGGTCGTAGGTTCAAATCCTGCCCCCGCTACCATTATTCTAAACCTCGGTTGGAACACAAAATGTTCTGACCGAGGTTTTTTTTATGCCTGAAATTGTTGCCCCGCCCAGATGAACTCCAAACTTCCGTTAAACCTACGTGCGCGTAGGAGCGCCGTCTCGGCGCGATGCCATCAGCACGAAAGCATCGGCTCGGGACGAGCCTCCTACACTCAAGATTTCGGGTAAGAATTCACCACATCTGACCGGATCAATAAGCAAGTTCCAAGCGTGCGAGCTGCTGCAATAACTCATCCACATCGTCCATGCTATGCGCGGCACTCAAGGTCACGCGCAGGCGGGCGCTGCCTTGGGGAACCGTAGGCGGGCGGATGGCGGTGACGTGGATGCCGGCGGCAAAGAGCTGGTTGCTCAATCTGCTGGCGGTTTCACTTGCGCCGATCAGGATGGGTTGAATCGGGGTGTCGGAGGGCATGAGGCTCAGGCCGAGTTGCTGCACGCCGGTTTTGAAGTGTGCGATCAGTGCGCGCAGGTGTTCACGTCGCCAGGGTTCGTTGTCCACCAGGCGCAAGCTGGCGCGGGTGGCGCAAGCCAGTGCGGCGGGCATGGCAGTGGTGTAAATGTAGGGGCGGGCGGCCTGGATCAGCCATTCGATCACATCAACGGACGCGGCGATAAACGCACCTGCGCTGCCCAGTGCTTTGCCGAGCGTGCCCATCAGTATAGGCACATCGTCTGCGCCCAGGCCGAAGTGTTCAAGACTGCCGCGTCCGTGCGCGCCGAGTACGCCGAGGCCGTGGGCATCGTCCACCATCAGCCAGGCATCGTGCTGGCGGGCGAGGGCGGCAAGCTCGGGCAGGGGGGCAAGGTCGCCATCCATGCTGAATACGCCGTCGGTGAGAACCAGCTTTTCGCCTTCGGTGCAGGCGCTGAGCTGGCGGGCGAGCGCCGCCGTGTCGTTGTGCGCATAGCGCTTGAAACGTGCACCGGAAAGCAGACCGGCATCCAGCAGGGAGGCATGGTTGAGGCGGTCTTCAAACACCGCATCACCACGCCCGATCAGCGCGCCGACCGCGCCCAGATTGGCCATGTAGCCGGTGGAAAACAGCAGGGCGCGTGGGTAGCCGCAAAAGGCGGCCAGCTCATCTTCCAGCGCTTGATGCGCACGGGTGTGGCCGTTAATCAGATGTGCCGCGCCGCTACCCGCGCCATACTCATCCACGCCACGCCGGAATGCCGCGATGACCTCGGGATGGTTGGCCAGGCCGAGATAGTCGTTGCTGCAAAAGCTCAGCACAGCCTGCCCATTGACGATGCGGCGCGGGGTTTGTGCGCCTTCGGCTAGGCGCGGTGTGCGGTACAGGCCGCTGGCCTGGCGTTCGCTCAGACGTTGCTGCAGGCGAGCGTGCTTCATTGCTGACGGGCTTGGGCAAAGTCGTCGGCCGTGCGGCCTTGTTTGTCCTTGAGCGTGCTATCCGCGCCTGCCCGTAGCAGGCGTTCGGCAATCTTGCTTTGGCGGGCGGCGCTGGCGTGCATCAGCGCGCTGCGTCCGCGTTCATCTTGCAGGTTGAGATTGGCTTTGCGTGCAATCAGCAGCTCAACCATCTCCAGCGAACCGTTATCCACCGCCATCATTAGCGGGGTGAGTTCGGTGTAGAAGTTTTTCTGGTCGATTCTCGCGCCCTTGTCGAGCAGCATGTTCACCATTTTGGGGTCGTTGCGCATCACCGCCTGCATCAGCGGGGTGTAGCCGTATTTGTTGTCCAGCTGGATATCGGCGCCGTGTTGCAGCAGGTATTCCGCCACGGCCAGATGGCGGTTATCCACGGCCATCATCAGCGGCGAGGTTTGAAAGGAGTCAATCACATTGACATCCACGTCACCTGTTTCCAGCAAGGTTTTGACCTGCATCATGTCGCCTGCTTTGGCGGCATTGAGGAGTTTATAGTCGTGTGTTCCGGCGTGGAGCGTGAGCGCGAGGGATGAGAGTAAAACGACAACAACGATGCGCAGCATGTTTTGCATGGCAGTTATCTCCATGAGTTTTCAGTTCAATCAAAATCCAGAAATGAGCCACAGAGTTCACAGAGGACACAGAGAAAAACCAGTGAGGTTTTCCCCCTCTGTGCTCTCTGTGTTCTCTGTGGCTAAAAATTAACCGCACCCACTCAACCAAGAACCATACTTAACGCAGGAAATTACACACAGCCACAACTTGAGCAGGAACCACCCTCATCATGCGCGCCGAGGCTGTGGATGCCGAGGCGCTCGAACAGGGCTTGGTCGTGGTTTTCGTCGGGGTTGTCGGTGGTGAGTAATTTGCCGCCGTAAAAAATCGAGTTGGCTCCGGCGTGGAAGCACAGCGCCTGCATTTCATCTGACATTTCAGTACGTCCGGCAGAGAGGCGCACAAAGGATTGCGGCATCAGGATGCGTGCCACGGCCACGGTGCGCACAAATTCAAACGGGTCGAGCTTGGCCGTGCCGTGCAGCGGCGTGCCTTCGATTTGCACCAGATTGTTGATCGGCACCGATTCGGGATGTTTGGGCATATTGGCGAGTTGTTGCAGCAAACCGGCGCGATCATGCCGTGATTCACCCATGCCGACGATGCCGCCGGAGCAGACGTTCATACCAACTTCGCGCACATTTTTCAGCGTATCCAAGCGCTCATCATAGGTGCGGGTGGTAATCACCGTGCCGTAGAACTCGGGCGAGGTGTCGAGATTGTGATTGTAGTAGTCCAGCCCGGCATCTTTCAGGCGCTGCGCCTGTTCCGCGCGCAACATGCCAAGGGTGACGCAGGTTTCCATGCCCAGCGCCTTGACTTCGCGCACCATGGCTTCGACGAATTGCAGATTTTTGTCGGTCGGGTTGCGCCAGGCTGCACCCATACAGAAACGGGTGGAACCCTTCGCTCGCGCATCCTTGGCGGCTGCAAGCACTTCATCCAGCCCCATCAGGCGTTCTTTTTCCAAACCCGTATCGTATTTCGAGCTTTGCGGGCAGTAGGAGCAATCCTCTGGGCAGGCACCGGTTTTGATCGAAAGCAGGGTAGACACTTGCACCGCGTTGGGGTCGAAATGTGCGCGGTGCAGGCTTTGGGCGCGGAACAGCAAATCATTAAACGGCAGTGCAAACAGGTCGAGAATGTCTTGGCGAGTCCAGTCGTGGCGTAGTTCTGTGGTCATAACGAGGTCGATTTAAGGTTAGGAGGTAGGGTGTGCCGTGCGCACCAAGCGGGCGTGAATCGGTACGCATGGCGCAGATTACAACGTGGGATTTAATCAAAGTGTTCGACGTGGGGGGCAGGCATGGGCATATCCGCCCAGGTGTCGCGCTGGATTTTCATGATCTCCCAGATAGACCAGGGCACCAGGATGCCAGCGGCAAACGCCCAGAACGCGAGGTAGTAGCGCACATCGGCAGGGAAAAATGTGCCGATCACGATCAGTGAGCCAGTGACGGCGTAGTAACGGTACGCTGCCCATTGGGTGTAATGGCCGACTTTGGGGTTGGGGTGGTGTTTGTTGAGTGCGTAGAGCAGCATGGAGCCGCCAAACCAGAGCACGATGGGGATAATGGCGGCGGCGGTGGCCAGAATCATGCCTTTGCCCGTGGCATTACCCGCCATAATGAGCGGGATGCCCGCCAGTACCATCACCGCAATATTGATGTAGTTGAATAGGGCAGACGAGCGGCGCTGGCTGGTGGCGGTCAGAATGTCGGTATTGGGCGTAGGGGATGTCATGAGCAATCAACCTGATGCGGAAAGTGGACGCGTGTGGCGCGGCTGGGTGGACAGTCAGTGTAACAAATTGGCGAATTGGGTGTTGCCGCGTCGCTGTCTGCTATGTGGCGCATCGGCGGATGTCTCACATTTGTGTACCGGGTGTAAGGCCGACTTGCCGCGTATTGAGCTGGCCTGCCCGCAATGTGGCGTGTCAGTACAAACAGAAGGGTTGTGTGCGGCATGTCTACAACATCCACCGCCGTTTGCCAGCACCATCGCGCCCTTGGCCTATGTGGGTTCGGTGCGTTATTTACTGACGCAGTTCAAGTTTCATGGTCGCTTGAGTCATGGCGTACCGCTGCGCGTTGCTCTGCACGAAGCCGTAGCCGGGCGTGAGACTGACATGCCGCAGGTGCTGATTCCTGTGCCGATTCATCGCAGGCGTTTGGCTGAGCGTGGCTTTAATCAGGCGGTGGAACTGACCAGACCGTTGGCGCGTGAATTGCAGATACCTGTGTTGCTGAATGCCGTGCAACGCCAGCGCGCGACTGCGCCGCAATTTCAATTGCGTGGTGATGAACGTGTGGCCAATGTGCGCGGTGCGTTTGTGTTGCGAGCAGGCACGCTGCTGCCCAAACATGTGGCGATTGTGGACGATGTCTTGACCACCGGAGCAACAGTGCGCGAACTGGCTAAACTGTTACGCAAGCATGGTTGCGAGCGGGTTGAGGTTTGGTGCGCGGCGAGGACTTTGGCGGGGGAGTGAGTAAGGGAAACGCTGGTTTATTCAGCGATTCCCGCTTGGGGCAGGATGCCCCAACACGAACAATGGCGTAAGCCATTGATTCGTGGAGACTGTTGCGGGCGTGTACCGCAACGAGACTTGCTGATTCATTCCATGGATGGAATAAATCAGCATTTACTAAGAACAAGGCTTGCAACTCAAGATGCCGTCTGACCCTGTGGCTCTTCTTACATCGATGGATCCCAGATGCGGGTGCAGTTGCGACCGGCGGCTTTGGCAGCGTACATCGCCTTGTCGGCACGGTCGATGGACTGCTCGACACTGACATCCGGGTCGAGCAAGGCAATGCCGAACGACATGGTGATTTGGAGTACGGCCTTGCCGTCATAATCAATGGGCGTCACTGCGAGCCCCTCGCGCACCCGCTCCACGACTTCATGACCGGTCGTTGCATTCGTGCTCGGCATGCAGGCCAAAAATTCCTCGCCCCCATATCGGAACAGCTTGTCGTATGGGCGGAGGTGGGCCATCACATAGCGCACGGACACCGTCAATGCCCGGTCTCCGGCCAGGTGTCCATAGGTGTCGTTGATGACCTTGAAGTGATCTATATCCATCATCACGATGCAGCATGCCTGCACTTGCCGCTTGACCAGTTCATGCTGCTCGCGCAATTTCGTCAGCATTCCGATCCGGCTGTTGGCGCCGGTGAGCGCGTCGCGATTGTAGAGCATGTCTTCCAGTTCACGTTTCAGCGTATAAAGCTGCAAGCGCAGACGAGCCAGCGCATTGGCGAAGCTGTCGAAATCAAGCGAGGAAACGGCGGAGCCGGAAGCGGCCGTTAGCAACAGGCTCGCCGCCAGCTGGTGCATGTTGCGGTGCTCTGCTTCAAAGGCAATAAAGCCGGGATGGCGGCGCAGCGCCTCAGGCGCGGCGCCGTAGTACCACTGACCGAGGCGGCACTGGCGGTGGGCATCATCGACTACATCGCGATGATCGTGCGGCAAGCGGCACACCAGCGTGCGGGTAATCGAGTTGAACCATTCCACATGGTTGTCGATTGCCTGATCCAGCTGCGTCAGAATATCCCGCATTTCATTTTGTTCGATGTTGAACATACTCACTCCCATGAATCAAAAAGGTCAGCGACAAGCCGCTGGTCAGGCACGACATCCAATTATTTCAGTTCACCGCAACACACCCTATCCGCCACATAAAACAGTACCGCGATCAAGCCGGCCACGAGCGCGAAGCGCAGCACGCGACCGATGTGGCCGAGGCAATGTCAGAAGCCGCCGCTTTCAGCGAGCCAACAGGAACTTCTTCGGTAGACAATAGTCGTGCTTGTCTGATAAGACAAGCCGATGACGTAGCATCTTTACCAAAAAAACCTTCGTGTCCGATGATGCTCCTATTGACGCTCGCTCGTTGCTACGCCTTGTCGTGCCACAATCCACATTGTTGAGGTTGTGGTTGAAATAGGTCGCTGATGACAGCTGAAAATATGAATGACACCGACTGGATGCGCCAAGCCCTGTCGCTCGCCGTGCGCGCCGAGGCAGAGGGCGAGGTGCCGGTGGGTGCTGTGTTGGTGCGCGATGATGAGGTGATCGGCGAGGGCTGGAATCGTCCGATTGGGACGCATGACCCTAGCGCACACGCGGAGATGTTGGCGTTGCGTGATGCGGCGAAGCGGGTGGGGAATTATCGCCTGCCGGGGACGACGCTGTATGTCACGCTGGAGCCGTGTCCGATGTGTGTGGGGGCGATGATTCATGCGCGGGTGGGGCGGGTGGTGTTTGCGGCGCACGATCTGAAAACGGGGGCGTGCGGAAGCGCGCTTAATCTGCCGGAACATCCCAGCCATAACCATCGTTTGTTGGTTGAGGGTGGGGTGTTGGCAGATGAAGCGGCGGAGATGTTGCGGGGGTTTTTCCGCGCGCGGCGGATGAAGGCGGGGGCTGAGTAGGTGCGGTAAATTCGCACCGATCTCAATGGGGGTGTTTTATTCCCTCTCCCTTGATGGGGGAGGGGGACAGTTTTTAGTCCTGTGATTCAGTTCAAGCTCGCATTCCCTCACCCCAGCCCTCTCCCGCTTGCGGGAGAGGGAGCTAAAAGATTCAAAGCGGTAGCTTGAAATCCGGCGCAATCAGTTTCAGCCAGGCATCCAGCCGTGCGTCGGTGAGGTTGGACTGGGTGTCGAGATCGAGCGCCAAGCCGACGAATTGATCGTCCACCACGGATTGTGAGGTGTTGAAGGTGTAGCCGTCGGTGGGCCATGCACCGACCAAGGTGCCGCCGCGTTCGCTGACGAAATCATGCAGTTCCATGATGCCGTCTACGAATTCATTGGGGTAGGTTTCCTGATCGCCCAGGCCGTAAATCGCTACGGTCTTGCCGTTGAAATCCACGTCGCTCAGGCGCAACAGGGCTTCTTCCCAGCTTTCTTCCTCGCAGTCGGCAGACAATCCGGGGAGCTGGCCTTCGCCCATGGTGGGTGTGCCGAAAATCAGAAAGTCATACGCGGCCAGCTCGTCGGCGCTGGTTTTGTTGATGTTCTTCGGGTCGGCCATGGTTTCATCATCGAAGCGTTTCTTGATGAGTTTGGCCACCTTGCGTGTTTTGCCGGTGGTGCTGCCGAAAAAAATACCGATGCGTGCCATAGTTCAATACCTCCGAGTTAAAGGTTGGTGAAAATTCTTCAGGCTGCCACGGGCAGCACTTCTTTGGCCTGCACGATTTCCAGCGTGTGGCGGGTGCAGAATTGCTGCGCGCGCTTGCTTGGTTCAACCTGCATGAACGCCCAGCCGCCCGCTGAAGCGTACATGAGATCGCTGAGGATCATGCGTTCGGTGTCACGTGCCAGTTCAAAGCCGAGCAGGGCGTAGCGCTTGCCTTGGCGATAGGTTTTGAGGAAGTCGGGAATGGCGAAACCGCCCATCAGTTCGGTGATGTAATCGACGAAATCGGCGTCGGAGGCGATGTAGTGTGCCTCGGGCATGGGCGTGCCCAGTGGCTTGAACAGCACCGGGGCGCTTGGGTCAATGCCGCTTTCATCCACTTCGCTGTAGCTTGTGCCGTCGTGTTTGAACAGCTTGTAACGGAACTGGGTGCCGCCGATGCGGGCGATGCCGACCACCAGGGTGTGCGGTGTCTTGGCGTAGAGGCGCTGCAGACCGGTGTCGCGGTTCAGGTCGATCAAAAGCGGCGGCAGCAGCTCGAACAGCGCCTCGTGCATGGATGAAACGCTCCACACATCCGGTGCGTAGGTATCGGTGAGGAATTTGTTGACCTTGTTGCGCCCGCTCTTGAGTTCGACGTGCATGGCGGCACGCGGGAATTCATACATCAGGCGCGGCGACATCGGCTGGCCATTGTTCATCGCCAGGATCAGCTCGTCGCTGCTGGCGGGGATTTTTGCGCCGCTGTCGTGGTGGCGCACGTCGGCAAGGGCGAGTGCGCCGATGCAGGGAATAACATCGCCTGCATGGATCGCATCACGCAGCGTTTCGAGAAAAGAGTTTGGGGTCGAGTCGCTCATAGTGCCTCCGGGGGGTATCTATGGGGTATCTAAGCAAGAATCAAGCCTATTTTTAACTTGTTGATTTTTTTGATTTTGTACGGATCGCATGAGGGCTGCTGTCGCATTTGCGACAATCGGCGCAATACGGCTATGTAATGGTCAACAAAACTTGGACAGGACGTTCGGCTGGGGTTTGCCACGGCGGGGGGAGCCCTCAATGCACTCAGCCACCCACAGTGTAGGTTGTGCCTTTGTACTGACCCTGGAATACCTTGATGCTCTGACCCCCAGTCCACGACTGGACTTCCCGGTTCAGTGCATCGTATTCGCGCGTGCTGCGCTGGTACGCGTAGAAGCGTCCCATCTGCAGCACGAGAGCCGACCCGGCTCCCGTCACGAGGGATGGGTAGTATCCAGACAAAAGCACCCCGGCTAGCTGCGCACCGGGATCTATGGAAATCTTCCACTGCACTGGCTCGTAAGAGGAAAGAACTAGGATCACAGGGGCGGTTCCACGCCGGACGAGTACGTCCACGGTTCCCATCTTGCGTCCCTCGGGGGAAACGCCGCCGGACGTTCCGGTTCCTTGGTACACGCCCACAGCCTCCACCTGGGCATTGAGTGGTAATCCAAACCGCGGAGGCGCGGAAGGCGAGAGCGCGGGGGGAGATGCTCTGTAGACGGGAGTGGTCGGTACCACTTCGGCTGGCCTGAAAAGGGGTTCCGGGGATTGACTCTTCAGTCGTGCCCGCTCCGCCTTTTCCTGCTCTTGCCGTTCCATCTTTTCGATCTTGGCTATCTGGCGCTCCAGGTTGAAGGCACTGGATAGTTCCTTTAGGGACTGAGGCGTTCCCGCCGGAACGGCGCTACCCATATATGTGGTTCCAGATCCGTGCCGGATCCATCCGGCACGTCCGGACAGCTCCGTGATCAGCCTGTTTGGGGTCGCGGCCGTCGATGATGTGTCCACCGGTGCCAAGGTGCGGCTTGCCAGGTCCAGAACCCACGTTTTCATGCCGTCGCTGCGATCGGGCGTAGCGTAGGATTCCACCAACAAGGTGGTTTCCGACAACTTGGCGTAGTGATTAGCTAGGAAATCCGCCACGTTCCAGGCGGTTTCCTGTCCGGTTTCCAGATCCAGCGAACCGAAGTCCCGGTTGGACACAAAAAACAGGGTCTTGCCCTGATTCATAAGCGTCGGCGGGTGGGACGTGACGCCCCGGGTCTGGGACAGATGGAAATTCTTGGTGACGGTCGCCTGGAGGCCATCCTTGGCGCGCGTGTACTCCACCTGGAACACCTCCCGTTCCGATCCCAGCCACACCGTGTTTTTTTCGGCGGACGGAGTGACCCATTTCAGGTTTTTGGGTACGACCGTGTACGCATCCAGGCGGCTGGTCTCCAAATCCAGAAGCACGGGGGAGCTGGATTTGGCCTCACGGACTATGATGGCGCGCGCATCGGGCAGCCAAGCGTAAAACTGCGTGAATTTTCTGGTTTCCCACAGTTTATTGCCCCGCTCCATGTCCACGAACATCACACTGGAGTTTCCTTGGCTCAGTGCAGCCACGCGACCGTTGGGGGAGACCGATGCCCGATAATAATAATCTCCCCGGATGTTGGGCATGGAGGCTATGGTTTTGCCGGAGGGGATTTCCACGGACGCAACGCCGCCGCTATTGGATCCGCGCACCAGGAGTACGTTGGCTTGGGACGCGGCATCAAAGGATGAGGCGTTGAGCCCCCCCATCGTGGAAAACGCAAAAGCGCCGTCTAGGGGAGCCAGTGGCCGCAGCGGTGGTTGCACCAGCAGGCGGCTCAAACGGAACGTTCCCGCTACGGCGGCCAGAGCTTCATCCTGTTCGGCAAGACATTCCGGCTTGACCGGAAGAGCCTTGATCTTTTCCACAGAATCCAATAGCCCGATAGACAAACCCAGGGTGCAGGTCAGTGATCGCAGCTGGATTTGCGAACGAATCCGCTCTTCCATGGTTTTCAGAGCGTCCGGTTCGTTTTTGAGTGCCGCGCGGACGTCTTCCAGTGCCACACGCACTTCGGTCGACGGAGGGAAGGCAAGGTGGATTTTTTCCACCGATGACAGGAAGCGCTCTGTGAACGAACACCCGGACAAAAAAACCGGGGTTAAAAGAAGAAGCATGGTGTAGCTGCGAAACGTGTGGCGCATGAAAGATCTCCGGCAATTAAATAGCGGTGCCAAGCAAAATTCTTCTGCAAGCGTAGCTTACAGGCGGCTCGGTTGACCGAGAACTTATGCTGCACGCTTCTTATCTTTCCTTGAGACCTTTCTCAAAGCCGCTATCAAAGATTTCTTTATTTGACAGCGTTCGTCCTTCAGTTTGCTCAGTACACACACTGACAAACTTATGGATGTACTTGAGGCATTTGTCCGCTTCCGGATTATATTTTGAGCATGTCTTTGCAGCCCAACTCAAAGCCTTATTTGTGTCGCGGATATTTGGAACACTGCTACAAAATTCATCTTTCGCTGCTTTCTCCATGCAGCCAGCAATATAGGCGTTAGCAGACAATTCGCATTCCGTTGTGCCGCATGCGGCGTACTTCATCTTTAACCCGAGAACACAGCTACTTTGACTAATCATCTTCCCGTACGCTTTTCCAAGGGCTAAGCCTTGGGAGGCAGCGGTCAGCATCGAGTCATATTTTTGCTTGCTTGCATAGGCTCCTACGGCTAGGAGAACAACAAGCACAGTTATTGAAATACCGACTACTTTCTTCATGTTGTCCGTTCACTCCATAGCTAAAGAGGCATAACGTTTGACATGAGGGAATGATTAGGCTGTGTTATTGAGAGCGGTACATTCGCTACATGGGGGGGCTTGCAATTCAAGGCGGTATCTCTGAGCCTCTGCTTCGCCTTGCGCACGAAGGCAAGCTTTATACGTTGGGTTTTTCATGCCAGCCACTTGGAAATGAAACACCATGGGCGAAGTGCCTTGATGATTCCAGGATGCTCTTGTGTAATGGTCTAATGAGTTTGGACTGAGGTGGCCTGGTAAACCCCACCAATCACCATGACCTCGTCTTCACCGTGTAGCAGTCCGGGGAGCAGGCCATACAGGCAGAACACTTTGTATACAGGGACGCTGACTTCCAGCACGCGGTCGCCGAATTCATCGGCGCGTTCGTGCTGCATGCTGAATGAGCTGAGGTTGTTCAGCAGCATGACGTGCTTGCTGTCGGTAGGTTGCAGCAACTCATAGGCACCCACGCCATTCGCGCCACGGTACAAGGTGAAGTGCGACACCCCCGGATAGCGGCGGGCAAGTTCGTATTGCACATAGCTATAGACCAGGTCGAGCTGTGACTCCAGGGCGTGTGTGCCGTAGAGCCCGGCGGAGCGTTCGACCAGATAACGCGTATAGGCTGCGCTTTCGGGATCGGTCAGTGCCTCCTTGTGATAGCGGGTCATTAATCCGAAGCGCGATTCAACCCAGCCCTTGAGCACCGCGCCTTCGCGTCCTTCGGAGGAAAAGCCCCAGCCACGCAACAGCTTCAGATAGTTTGCGCGCGGGCGTATGCGTGCGGATGCACTGCCCGCGCCAGCTTCCTGCGGGTGTAGCAGGGAAAAATGCGCTTCCATGTGGGCGGCGAACAGGCGTGCGCGGCTTGGGCTGTCGTCCAGTTGATCGAGCGCCTCGAACAGGCGGCGATGCAGTGCATGCACGCCATCCAGCTCCAAGCGCACGGGGTGTTCTTGATAGATGGATGCGCCGAGCAGGCATGCGGGCAGGTTGCAGTGATTGAAGCCAAGAAAAGCCCCGCGCGGCAGACGATAGGCGTGATGCGCGGGCTTGATCTCAGGAAGCGGGTGGTTTGTCGGGTTTGCATTGTCGCTACACCTACACGAAGGAGGGTCTTTGTCGGAGGTGTCACGGGATTGTTTGGTTGTTGTCATCTAAAAAATAGCTATAAATCAATGTGTTAAATAATTTTTCGGCTCTGGCACGCTAGATGCTTTGAGTTAAGCAGGGTAAATCATTGAAGTCATCCAAAATGCTTTCAATGCCTTGCCCCGGTTCTTAACCCCAACGCTAGGAGACCTCATCATGGCACTACGTCAATGCGCCATTTATGGCAAGGGTGGTATCGGCAAGTCCACCACCACCCAAAACCTTGTTGCCGCTCTGGCCGAATCCGGCAAGAAGGTAATGATCGTCGGTTGCGATCCAAAAGCCGACTCTACCCGTCTGATCCTGCACTCTAAGGCACAAACCAGCGTTATGCAGCTTGCTGCTGAAGCCGGTTCTGTTGAAGACCTCGAACTCGAAGATGTAATGAACGTCGGTTATGGCGATGTGCGTTGCGTTGAATCCGGTGGTCCTGAGCCCGGCGTTGGTTGCGCAGGTCGTGGTGTTATCACCGCCATCAACTTCCTGGAAGAAGAAGGCGCGTATGACGAAAACCTCGACTTCGTGTTCTATGACGTACTCGGTGACGTGGTGTGTGGTGGTTTCGCCATGCCAATCCGTGAAAACAAGGCACAAGAAATCTACATCGTTTGCTCTGGCGAAATGATGGCGATGTACGCGGCGAACAACATCGCCAAGGGCATCGTGAAGTACGCCAACTCCGGTAGCGTGCGTCTGGCTGGCTTGATCTGCAACAGCCGTAACACTGACCGCGAAGATGAGTTGATCATGGCTCTGGCTTCCCGCCTGGGCACCACCATGATCCACTTCGTACCACGTGACAACGCTGTTCAGCATGCTGAAATCCGTCGTATGACCGTGATCGAATTTGATCCGACCCACAAGCAGGCTAATGAGTATCGTGAACTTGCTCGCAAGATCGATGCCAACCGCAACTTCGTCATCCCGACTCCAATCGAGATGGAAGAGTTGGAAGAGCTGCTGATGGAATTCGGTCTTATGGATCAGGAAGACACAGCGATCATCGGCAAGACTGCCGCTGAACTGGCTGCGGATGCCGCTGCTGCCTGAGTGCAGAACGCTGGTTTGTGCTGATTGAGTCCAATTGTGGAGTAGATCAGCAGGTTTTTGACCCACACCTAAGGCGCGTCGTCCGCAGATTGACGGCGGCGCGCGAGGAGAATCACCATGGCAGCTTTAACTCGCGAAGAGACCGAAGCCCTCATTGCCGAAGTGCTTGAGGTTTATCCTGACAAGGCCAAAAAAGATCGCGCCAAGCATCTTGCGGTCAACGATCAGTCCATTGAACAGTCCAAGAAGTGCATCACATCCAACCGTAAGTCCCTGCCGGGTGTTATGACCGTTCGCGGTTGCGCCTATGCCGGTTCGCGCGGTGTGGTGTGGGGACCGATCAAGGACATGATCCATATTTCCCACGGCCCAGTGGGCTGTGGCCAGTATTCCCGCGCCGGTCGTCGTAACTATTACGTCGGCACCACGGGCGTCGACACCTTCGCCGAAATGAACTTCACCTCCGACTTCCAGGAGAAAGACATCGTGTTCGGCGGTGACAAGAAGCTCTCCAAGCTGATTACCGAGATCGAGCGGCTTTTCCCGCTGCACAAGGGTGTTTCCGTACAGTCTGAGTGCCCCATTGGTTTGATCGGTGACGATATCGAAGCCGTCTCCAAGAAGAGCGCCGCTGAAATTGGCAAGACCGTGGTTCCAGTGCGTTGCGAAGGCTTCCGTGGCGTGTCCCAGTCTTTGGGTCACCACATTGCCAACGACGCGATCCGTGACTGGGTGTTCGACGGCAAGAAAGAAGTGCGTGCCTTCGAAGCTACGCCTTACGACGTAGCCATCATCGGCGACTACAACATCGGCGGCGACGCATGGTCTTCACGCATTCTGCTGGAAGAAATGGGTCTGCGCGTGATTGCTCAGTGGTCAGGCGACGGCACCCTTGCCGAGATGGAAAACACGCCCAAGGCGCGTTTGAATCTGCTGCACTGCTACCGTTCAATGAACTACATCAGCCGCCACATGGAAGAAAAGTACGGAATTCCATGGATGGAGTACAACTTCTTCGGTCCGACCAAGATCGAAGAATCCCTGCGCAAGATCGCTGCGTTCTTTGACGAGAGCATCCAGCAGAAGACTGAGCAGGTGATCGAGAAGTACAAGGCTGAGTACGCCGCCGTGGTGGCCAAGTACAAGCCGCGTCTGCAAGGCAAGCGCGTCATGCTCTACATCGGTGGTCTGCGTCCGCGTCACGTGATCGGTGCCTATGAAGACTTGGGTATGGAAGTGGTCGGTACCGGTTATGAGTTCGCTCACAACGACGACTATGACCGCACCATCAAGGAAATGGGTAACGCCACCTTGTTGTATGACGATGTCACCGGCTACGAGTTCGAAGAGTTTGTGAAGAAGGTCAAGCCTGATTTGATCGGCTCCGGCATCAAGGAAAAGTACATCTTCCAGAAGATGGGTATTCCCTTCCGCCAGATGCACTCTTGGGACTACTCCGGCCCGTATCACGGCTATGACGGCTTTGCCATCTTTGCTCGTGACATGGACATGACGCTCAACAACCCCTGCTGGAACAAGATGCAGGCACCATGGTTGAAGAAGGCTGAAAGCAGCGCAACTGAAGCTGTTCAAGCTGCCGCTTAATGCCCGTCGCTTAATGCGATCTGCTGGCCGGGTGACCCGCGTGTTGCCCGGATACATACCCACCTGTTTCCGTGTCCGCAGATGAGCGGCTCGGGATGAGGATATTGAAATGAGTCAAGTCGTCGAAAACATCAAGCCTTGTTATCCGCTGTTCCGTGATGACGATTACAAGGCCAGCCTGAAGAACAAGCGTGACTTGTTCGAAGATCGCCATCCGCAAGAGAAGGTCGATGAAGTCTTCCAGTGGACGACCACCCAGGAATACCAGGATCTGAACTTTGCGCGTGAAGCTCTGACCGTTAACCCGGCCAAGGCTTGCCAACCGCTTGGTGCTGTACTCTGCGCGCTCGGCTTTGAAAAGACCCTGCCCTATGTGCATGGTTCACAAGGCTGCGTAGCTTACTTCCGCACCTACTTCAACCGTCACTTCAAAGAGCCAATCTCTTGCGTATCCGACTCCATGACGGAAGATGCAGCGGTATTCGGCGGCCAGAAGAACATGTTCGACGGTCTGGAAAACGCCAAGGCGTTGTACCAGCCGGAAGTGATCGCTGTGTCGACCACCTGCATGGCGGAAGTCATCGGTGACGACCTGAACGCCTTTATCGGTAACGCCAAGAAGGCCGGTCATATCGAGCAGGACTTCCCGACTCCATTCGCCCACACGCCAAGCTTTGTCGGCAGCCACGTAACTGGCTGGGACAATATGTTTGAAGGTATGGCGCGTTTCTTCACGCTCAATAGCATGGAAGGCAAGGTCGTCGGCAGCAATGGCAAGATCAACATCGTGCCAGGCTTCGAAACCTACTTGGGCAACTTCCGCGTCATCAAGCGCATGATGAAGGACATGGGCGTGGATGCGACCATGTTGTCTGATCCCGAAGAAGTGCTGGACACCCCGGCTGATGGTCACTTCCGCATGTACTCGGGCGGCACCACTCAGGCCGAGATCAAGGATGCACCGAACGCGATCAACACCTTCCTGCTCCAGCCTTGGCAGCTGGACAAGACCAAGAAGTTCGTTGAGACCACTTGGCACCACACGGCTCCCAAGCTCAACATCCCGATGGGTCTGGAGTGGACTGACGAGTTCCTGATGAAGGTTTCCGAGCTGACCGGCAAGGCTATTCCTGATTCGATTACCAAGGAACGCGGTCGCCTGGTCGACATGATGACCGACAGCCACACCTGGTTGCACGGCAAGAAGTATGCGGTCTATGGTGACCCCGACTTCGTCATGGGTATGGTCAAGTTCCTGCTTGAAATCGGTGCCGAGCCTATCCATATCCTTGCCAACAACGCTAACAAGCGCTGGCAGAAGGCCATGGAGAAGATTTTGGCCGAATCGCCCTACGGCGTGAACGCCAAGGTTTATGCGGGTTACGACTTGTGGCATATGCGCAGCCTGTGCTTCACCAACAAGCCTGACTTCCTGATCGGAAACAGCTATGGCAAGTACATCCAGCGTGACACCTTCTATAAGGGCAAGGAGTTCGAAGTTCCGTTGATCCGTCTCGGCTTCCCGATCTTCGACCGTCACCACCTGCACCGCATGACCACCATGGGTTACGAAGGCGCGATGTACATCCTCACCACCTTGGTGAACGAAGTGCTGGCTCGCCTGGATGACGACACCCGTGGCATGGGAACCACAGACTACAACTACGATCTCGTACGTTAAGTCTGCCTGGGTCGGTTGCGCGTCTCGCTTGTCAGGTTGCTGAAGTAGCTATTTCAGCAGTCTGTTAGAGGCGCGCGGCCGACCCTTATCCAGTTCCGCACCAAGGAAAAAAGCATGGCTAACATCATGATCCGTCGTGACGACAAGGGCGAACTGTCCTTCTACCTGCCCAAGCGGGATCTGGAAGACAGAATCGTTTCCATCGAATTCGACCAAGCGGACAAATGGGGCGGCGAGCTCAAGCTCAACAATGGTGGCGCTTACTACGTCGAACCCTTGTCTGCTCCACCCAAATTACCCATCAGTCTGCGTGCCAAACGGCTCGACGGCGCTGAATAAACTTCAGGAGACTTTGCAATCATGGCTCTGAAAATCGTTCAAATGGAATGCACATCTTGTGGCGACTGCAAGCCGGTGTGCCCAACCGACTCAATTACCGACAAGGGTGGCATCTTCAAGATCAACCCAGCCACCTGCACCGAGTGCGAGGGTGACTTCGACGAGCCCCAGTGCATCGTTGCTTGCCCGGTGGACGGCTGCATTATTTCGGCGTGAATGGATGCTCTCTCTCCTTGTGGGGAGAGGAGGGGGCGGATTTTTTTCCGCCCACTTTATGGGGGGTGTTTACACAAGGAAGGATTGATGGACGGAGCGCGGCTTTTCATCCCCTTTGGGGTCGCCGTGAACGGAGTGCCGGAGGCATGGTAAACAGGCCATGGATGGCCTGTTTAGTCCCGTCGCAACAGGACGTTGCGTCGGGACGGCCTTGCCGGAGGCGCTTTGTTCACGGCTTG